>NZ_JACOPV010000001.1 GCF_016881005.1 Pseudomonas arcuscaelestis
GTACAGCACCCAGTACTCACCCTTGGCCAGCCCCGGCAGCACTTTCGAGAACCAGTTATCGAAGACAACCCAGAGCTTGTCGGTCTTGCCGGCGACCTGTGGCGAGGCGGTGCCGCTGGCTTCCTGCCATTCACCTTCAAGGGTCTGGCAGCGATTGAGCACGCCGACCGTACCATCGGGCCTCACGTTGTAATGGGCCTCCGACTGGGCGCAGTCGCGTTGAAAAAACATCGGCAAGCGCGCCAGTTCGAACCATTTGCCCTGATAGCGCTTGAGGTCGACACTCTCGACCGTCTTCGGCGGGATCGGCCCCGCACCCGAGTGAGCGCAGCCGCCCAGGATCAGGCCGGCACACAGTGCAAACAGCAGGTGTAAGCGTTTCATTTGAGTCCCTGTCCGGAGTACATCAGTACCTTGTCGGCGGCGTACTGCACACTGATAAAGCTCTTATCGTCACCCCAGGTGCAACTGGACATGCCCAGTGCGCCGGAGCAGTCCTTGGGCGCGCCCAACAGTTTTTCGACCTCGACCTTGGTCATGCCCGCTTGAAGCTTCGAATAGTTTTCCTGATTGATCTTGTTGCACGCGGTTAGAAACACGCACAAGGACAGCAGGGCGAGAGAACGCAACGACATGAAAGGTCACTCCTGGACATGGGGATGCAGGCGCGATGGCCTACCGACAGCTTAGAAGGGAAAAACCACCTCTGGTTCCCGAGCTACCGCGTATTACTGGCGCCATTTCACTGCCTTTGGTCGTATAGACCGCTTCTGGACTCATCTTTTTCTTTGTGCAGACGACACAGATACGCGCTGCGACGTATTGCCGCGCCCTCCCCGTTGACCCGCCGTGTGCAGACAGACCTCGCAATGACAAAAAACCTGAAGTTCAGCCACAAGATACTGCTCGCCGCCGCCTTGGTGGTTGCAGTCGCCTTTACCTGTTTTGTCCTGTTCAACGACTATCGCCAGCGCCAGACGCTGCGCAGCAATACTGAAGCTTCGATGCAGGAGCTTGGCAGCCTCACCAGCAGCAACATCCAGACCTGGCTGCAAAGCCGCATACAGATTCTGCACTCGTTGTCTCAGCAGGTAGCCGTCGATGGCGCCGACAAGGAGAGCCTGACCCGCAGCCTCAACCTGCCGGTGTACAGCAGCAACTTCGCCCTGACCTACTTCGGTGGCCAGGACGGCTACATGCAGTCGGTTCCACAAGGCAGCCGCGCTGCCGATTACGACCCACGTGTTCGCGGTTGGTATAAAGCCGCCACCAGTGCCGGCCAGACCATCGTCACCGAACCGTACATTTCGGCATCGATGAACAAACTGGTAATCACCCTGGCCACGCCGGTCCTGCATCAAGGACGCCTGATCGGCGTCAATGGTGCAGACACCGATCTGGACAGCATCAGCTCGATCATCAACGCCTTGGACTTCGACGGTCATGGCCACGCGTTTATCGTCAACGGCGACGGCAAGATTCTGGTGCACCCCGACGCCAAGCTGGCCCTGAAAAGCCTAAACGACGCTTACCCGCAGAACACCCCACAGATCGGCAGTGGCCTGAAAGAGCTCGAACAAGGCGAGCACAAGCAGTTCATCACCTTCACCAAGGTCAATGGCGTGCCTTCGGCCGATTGGTACGTGGCCATGGTGCTCGATCAGGACTTCGCCTTCGCCATGCTCAGTGAACTGCGCACGTCAGCGATTTTTGCCACGGTCATTGCCGTGCTGATCATCATTGCCCTGCTTGGCCTGCTGATCCGTGTATTGATGGAGCCCCTGCACGTCATGGGCCGGGCAATGCACGACATCGCCGAGGGCGAAGGTGACCTCACCCGCCGACTGCGCATCCACGGCCAGGACGAGTTCGGTAGCCTCGGTCAGTCGTTCAACCGCTTTGTCGAACGGATTCACGAGTCGATCCGTGAAGTTTCCTCGGCTACCGGCCAGGTCAACGAAGTGGCCCTGCGCGTAGTCAGCGCCTCGAATGCCTCGATTCATAATGCTGACCAGCAATCGAGCCGCACCAGCAGCGTTGCTGCCGCGATCAATCAACTCGGTGCTGCAGCGCAGGAAATCGCCCAGAACGCCGCGCTCGCGTCGCAGCACTCCAGCGATGCGCGCAACCTGGCCGAAGAAGGTCAGCAAGTGGTCGATCAAACCATCGACGTTATGAATCAGCTGTCGGCAAAGATCAGTGACTCCTGCAGCAACATCGAGACCTTGAACGCCAACACGGTAAACATCGGCCAGATTCTCGAAGTGATCAGCGGCATTTCCCAGCAAACCAACCTGCTGGCGCTCAATGCGGCCATTGAGGCAGCACGAGCAGGTGAAGCGGGCCGTGGGTTCGCCGTCGTCGCTGACGAGGTGCGCAACCTTGCCCACCGCACCCAGGATTCGGCGCAACAGGTACAACGAATTATTGAAGAATTGCAGGCTGGCGCGCAGGTGGCGGTCAGCACCATGACCGAAAGCCAGAGCCAGAGTCAGCACAGCGTTGGTATCGCCAACCAGGCAGGTGAACGACTGGGTAGTGTCACCCAGCGCATTGGTGAAATCGACGGCATGAACCAGTCAGTAGCCACCGCTACCGAAGAGCAGACAGCGGTGGTCGAGTCGATCAATGTCGACATCACCGAAATCAATACGCTGAATCAGGAAGGTGTGGAAAACCTGCAAGCGACCTTGCGTGCCTGCAAAGACCTGGAAAATCAGGCCAGTCGCCTGAAGCATCTGGTAGGAAGCTTCAGGATCTGAGGTAAAACTGTCGAGGGGCAAGCCCGCCCCCACCTGCTTCGGTGGGAACGGGCTTGCCCCGCGATTGAGACCAACTTAGAACCTTGAGCCCGGTTCCAGCAGAAAATCCATCTCTTCGTCAGTACTCGGCCGATTCAGTGTCAGATTACGGTGCGGGAAGCGGCCAAAACGGGCAATGACGCGCTGGTGCTGTTCGGCGTAATCGAGAAAACCTTCGAACAAGCGTCGATCGTTTTCCGGCTGGGCATCGAGCAACAGTTGATAACGCTCGACGCTGACGTTCTGCCAATCCAGCACTTCGGCATGCTCCAACACCAGCAGGATGAACACCCGCTGGATCGGCAGCAATTGGTAATCCCAATGCTTGCCCAGCCCCTGCATCACCAGCACCTGCGCACGCCGGTCGCCATCGAAGGCTCGCGGGGTGTCACGGTGGATCATGCGCGGGAGCTGATCGAGCAACAGCACCAGGCCAAGCCAGCCCTGCGGGCTTTGCAGCCACTCATCCAGACCTCCCGCCAGGGCTTGCTCGACCAGATCGCCGAAGTGCTCTTGCGCTTCGGCGTCGTGGTGCTTGCCAAACCACAGCGTGCTCTTCTCGTCAGCGACGTCCTTGGGACTGGTGCCCCATCCGAACCACCACTCCAGTAACGGCTGCCAAGGTGCGAGCATGACTTACTCCTGGTGATAACCGGTAACGCGCTCGACTTCCTGCTTGGAGCCGAGGAACACTGCCACACGCTGGTGCAGGCTCTCGGGCTGGATGTCGAGGATGCGCTGTTTGCCGTCGGTGGATGCACCGCCAGCCTGTTCGATAATGAACGACATCGGATTCGCTTCGTACATCAGGCGCAGCTTGCCAGGCTTGGAAGGCTCGCGTGCGTCACGCGGATACATGAACAGGCCGCCGCGGGTGAGGATGCGATGCACATCGGCAACCATCGAGGCGATCCAGCGCATGTTGTAGTTCTTTTTCAGCGGGCCGGTCTCACCTGCCAGCAGCTCGCCCACATAGCGGGTCACAGGCTCTTCCCAGTGACGCTGGTTGGACATGTTGATGGCGAACTCGGCGGTAGTTTCCGGCACCTGAATGTTTTCGTGAGTCAGTACGAAGCTGCCCAGTTCACGATCCAGGGTGAAGCCTTTAACGCCATTGCCCAGGGTCAGGATCAGCATGGTCTGTGGGCCATAGATCGCGTAACCGGCAGCTACTTGTTCGGTGCCTGGCTGCAGGAAAGCCTGTTCGTTGAGGCTTTCGTTCTGGCTCAGGTACTCGTTGGGGCAACGCAGTACCGAGAAGATGGTACCGACCGAAACGTTGACGTCGATGTTCGACGAACCGTCCAGCGGGTCGAATACCAGCAGGTAGGCGCCTTTCGGGTATTTGCCCGGAATCTGATAGGCATTGTCCATTTCTTCGGACGCCATGCCGGCCAGGTGACCGCCCCACTCGTTGGCTTCGAGGAGGATATCGTTGGAAATCACGTCCAGTTTCTTCTGGACTTCGCCCTGCACGTTTTCGGTACCCATGCTGCCCAGAACACCGCCCAGGGCGCCCTTGGAAACGTTGTGGCTGATCTCCTTGCACGCACGCGCCACCACTTCGATCAGGAAGCGCAGATCGGCAGGAGTACTGTTGCTGCGGGTCTGCTCAATCAAATAGCGACTCAGGGTAACGCGGGACATGTAAGGCTCCGAAGAAGGGGGTAGTAAAAACCCACGCAGTTTACAGGGAGAGTGAAGCGCTAGCGAGCTATCCGACACGCTTGCCCGATCAGACGGCACTTTGGCCCGAGAGTTCACCCCTCCCGGACCGTCCTGCACAGCTTAGTCGAGGGCTTTCCAGATTTGCGTGGCGTACTCGCGAATTGTCCGGTCCGAGGAAAACCAGCCCATTCGCGCGGTGTTGAGCACAGCTGTGCGCCACCACTGCTTGGGGTCGTGCCAGAGCGCTTCAACGCGCATCTGGGCGTCCCAGTAGGCATCGAAATCGGCACACACCAAAAAGCGATCATGAGCAACCAATGAGTCCACCAAACCCACATAACGCGCAGGATCATCAGGAGAGAACACCCCACTGCGAATGGCCTGGAGCACATCATTGAGCCGATGAGAGGCGCCTATCGCCGCATTGGCACCGAATTCACCACTGCGCTTGCGTGCCTCGACCTGTTGCGCGGTCAAGCCGAAGATAAACATGTTTTCCGAGCCCACTTCCTCACACATCTCGACGTTGGCGCCGTCCAAGGTGCCGATAGTCAAGGCACCGTTGAGCCCGAACTTCATGTTACTGGTACCGGAAGCCTCATAGCCGGCAGTGGATATCTGCTCGGAAAGATCGGCCGCGGGGATGATGCTTTCAGCCAAACTAACGTTGTAGTTGGGCAAGAACACCACTTTAAGCAGGCCGCGAACCGTGGGGTCGTTGTTCACTACCCGCGCGATGTCGTTGCTCAATTTGATGATCAGCTTGGCTTGGTGGTAACTGGCAGCCGCCTTGCCAGCGAAGATTTTTACCCGCGGCGCCCACCCCGCTCCCGGCTCCGAGCGTATCGCCTGGTACAGGGCCACAGTGTGCAGAAGGTTGAGTAACTGGCGCTTGTACTCGTGGATGCGCTTTACCTGTACATCGAACATCGCTTGCGGATTAACCGAAATGCCCAAGCGCTCCTGGATCAACGCGGCCAGTGCCCTCTTGCTGTGCAAACGCTGCTCGGCAAACTGTTTGCGAAATGCTGCCTTATCGGCAAAGGGTTCAAGATCGCGCAAGCGACCCTGCGGATCGTCAAGCAAGCCATCGCCCAAGGCTTCAACCAGCATGTCGGTCAACTGTGGATTGGCCTGGTATAACCATCTACGGAAAGTAATGCCGTTGGTCTTGTTGTTGATCCGCTCGGGGTAAAGCTTGTGCAGCTCGGCAAATACTGTGCTGCGCATCAACTTGGTGTGCAACGCAGATACGCCATTGACGCTGTGCGAACCAAGGAAAGCCAGGTTACCCATTCTCACGCGCCGACCATTGTCTTCCTCGATCAGCGACACCGCGCGCAACACGTCAAAGTCATGAATGCCCTTGGCCCGCAGCGCATCGATGTGAAAGGCGTTGATCAGGTAGATGATCTGCATGTGCCGCGGCAACATGCGCTCCATCAGGCCGACTGGCCAGGTTTCCAGCGCTTCAGGCAACAGTGTGTGGTTGGTGTATGCAAGCGTATCGACGGTCAGTTGCCAGGCGGTGTCCCACGGCACCTCATGTTGATCGACCAGCAGGCGCATCAATTCGGCCACGGCAATCGAGGGGTGGGTGTCATTGAGCTGGATCGCTGCCGACTCATGCAGGTTGAGCAGGCTGTCGTGCATGTTCAGGTGGCGGCGCAACAGATCCTGCAGCGAGGCGCTGACGAAAAAGTACTCCTGACGCAGGCGCAACTCCTGCCCGGCCTCGGTACTGTCGGCTGGGTAAAGCACCCGCGAAATACTTTCGGCGCGAGCCACTTCGGCCACGGCGCCCAAGTGATCCCCGGCATTGAATCGCTCCAGGTGCAGCTCTTCCAGGGCTCGCGCACGCCATAGGCGCAAGGTATTGACGCTAGAACCGCGCCAGCCAACCACTGGCGTGTCATAGGCCACCGCCCTTACCGTTTCGCCCGGCCACCACACCTGGCGCTGTTGGCCATCAGAGTCATGTACTGTCTCGACGCTGCCACCGAAGCTGATCGGATAGATCACCTCGGCGCGCTCGAACTCCCAGGGGTTGCCGAAGTCCAGCCAGTTCTCGGTTTGCTCCTGCTGCCAACCATCGACCACTGCCTGGCGAAACAAACCGTGCTCGTAACGAATGCCATAACCGTGGGCAGCGATGCCCAGGGTCGACATACTTTCCATGAAGCACGCGGCCAGGCGCCCAAGGCCACCATTGCCGAGCGCCGCATCTGGCTCCAATAGGCGAATGCGTTCCAAATCGACATCGAGACCCTCGAGCGCCTCACGGGCGATGTCCAGCAACCCCAGATTGCTCAAGCTGTCGTACAGCAAACGGCCGATAAGGAACTCCAGGGACAAGTAGTAAACGCGCTTCTGGCTTTTGCGATAGATTTGCCGCGTATGGTCCATCCAGTGATCGACCATGTGATCACGGGCTGCCAGGGCAATGGCTTCGAACCAGTCATGATCAAAAGCATGCTCCGGGTCCTTACCGACCGAATAGGTCAATTTATCCAGTACAGCGGTGCGAAAAGCAGCCACCTCTGCGTCACGAGCGAGTGGTTCCTGAGACATGCGACGTCCTCGGGCAAGTTGACGAATGCGGATGGAGATTTCTCAGCCTAGACCGTTCGACACAGAGCGTTGGCACTGGTTCTTGGGTTTCTGTGCAAAAGCTCGCGCCGCAGAGGCAAGAACCGGCAAATGGTTGTTCACATTTTGACCAACTCCGGTATGATCGCGCGCCTTACTAGAACATCTAAAACCTGAGCCTGATGAAACCAACCTTGATTGCCGCCGCCGAAGTTGACCGGCTGGATACCTGGCAAAAATATGTCAGCCATATGTGCGGAGGCTGCAATTCCACCTGCTGCCAATTGCCAGTGGAAGTGAAGTTGAAAGACCTGATCCGCATTGGCGTGGTGGATGAGTTCGAGCAAGGCGAACCGCCAAAGTCGATCGCCAAGCGCTTGCAGAAAGAAGGCATCGTTGATCGCTTCAATCAGAAGTCGGGGATTTTCACCCTGGCGCAAATGAGTAACGACGACTGCTTGTACCTGGATCGCAAGAGCCGTCTGTGCACCATTTATGACAAGCGCCCGGACACCTGCCGCAACCATCCGCGCGTCGGGCCGCGTCCGGGCTATTGCGCCTACATTCCCAAGCCTGCTGCGCGGCGCTAAGCCGCAGGACATCGGTTTTCCTGCGAAGTGCTGTAGCTGCGAGACGGCTTCGCAGGGTAAGCCCGCTCCAACAGTACGGTTGCTGCAGACAAACAAAAACGCCCCCGGCCTTTCGACCGGGGGCGTTTTCGTTTCAGCCTAACTTAGTTAGCTTTGGCTTTCTTGGCAGCACGAGTACGCTCGCCTTCGTCGAGGATCTTCTTACGCAGACGGATCGACTTAGGGGTTACTTCGCACAGCTCGTCGTCCTGGATGAATTCCAGAGCCTGTTCCAGGGTGAAGCGAACAGGTGGAACCAGAGCGATGGTTTCGTCTTTACCCGAAGCACGCATGTTGTCGAGCTTCTTGCCCTTGGTAGGGTTGACGCCCAGGTCGTTGTCACGGCTGTTCAGACCAACGATCTGACCGTTGTAGATCTCCTGACCGTGCTCTACGAACAGCTTGCCGCGAGCCTGCAGGGTTTCCAGGGAGTAGGTCAGAGCCTTGCCGGTTTCAACCGAAACCAGTACGCCGTTCTGACGGCCGGACATGTGGCCGGACTTCATCGGGGCGTAGCGATCGAAGATCGAGGTCAGGATGCCTGCACCGTTGGTCAGGGTCAGGAACTGGTTACGGAAACCGATCAGACCACGGGCTGGAATGTTGTATTCCAGGCGTACACGGCCCTTGCCATCCGGAACCATATTGGTCAGGTCGCCTTTACGCAGACCCATTTCTTCCATGACCTTGCCCTGCGAATCTTCAGGGATGTCGATGGTGACGTTTTCGAACGGCTCGTTCTTCACGCCGTCGACTTCACGGATGATTACTTCCGGACGACCAACACCCATTTCGAAGCCTTCGCGACGCATGGTTTCGATCAGTACCGAAAGGTGCAGCTCACCACGGCCGGACACCTTGAACTTGTCAGCCGAGTCGCCTTCTTCAACGCGCAGTGCAACGTTGTACAGCAGCTCTTTGTCCAGACGCTCTTTAATGTTACGGCTGGTGACGAACTTGCCTTCTTTACCGCAGAACGGCGAGTCGTTGACCTGGAAGGTCATCGAAACGGTTGGCTCGTCAACGGTCAGTGGCTTCATCGCCTCTACTGCGTCCGGGGAGCACAGGGTGTCGGAGATGAACAGCTCGTCGAAGCCGCTGACGCAAACGATGTCGCCAGCCAGCGCTTCTTCAACGTCAACACGGTGCAGACCGTGGTGACCCATCAGCTTCAGGATGCGACCGTTACGCTTCTTGCCATCGACGTCGATAGCGACAACCGGGGTGTTCGGCTTGACGCGACCACGAGCGATACGGCCAACACCGATAACACCCAGGAAGCTGTTGTAGTCCAGTGCCGAGATTTGCATCTGGAACGGACCGTCACGGTCAACAGTAGGAGCCGGTACGTTGTCGATGATCGACTGGTACAGCGGGGTCATGTCTTCGGCCATTTCGGTGTGGTCCAGACCGGCAATGCCGTTCAGGGCCGAGGCGTAGACGACTTTGAAGTCCAGCTGTTCTTCGGTAGCACCGAGGTTGTCGAACAGATCGAAGATCTGGTCCAGAACCCAGTCAGGACGCGCGCCCGGACGGTCAACCTTGTTGATAACCACGATTGGACGCAGGCCGGCTTCGAAAGCCTTCTTGGTCACGAAACGAGTTTGCGGCATAGGGCCGTCTTGGGCGTCGACCAGCAGCAGCACCGAGTCAACCATCGACATTACACGCTCAACCTCGCCACCGAAGTCGGCGTGGCCTGGGGTGTCGACGATGTTGATGTGGTAGCCGTTCCAGTTGATGGCGGTGTTTTTCGCCAGAATGGTAATACCGCGCTCTTTTTCCTGGTCGTTGGAGTCCATGACGCGCTCGTCGTTGAGCTCGTTACGCTCCAGGGTGCCGGACTGACGCAGGAGTTTGTCGACCAGAGTGGTTTTACCATGGTCAACGTGGGCGATGATGGCGATGTTACGTAGATTTTCGATCACTTGTGTATCTCGATCAGAGGATTCGGGTTGCCACTATTTTAAGTGGCGAATATGAATGAACGGCGCTCAGACTGCCCGGCGGTCGGGAGGGCGATGGCGGATACTGCCGCCATACAACCCCGGCGTCTTATGCCGGGCGATAAACACGCACATTGGCATGTCCCTCGCTCAGCAGGTGATGGGCATGCAGCCGACTCATCACGCCCTTGTCGCAATACAGCAAGTACTGGCGCGTAGGGTCCAGGTCCTTGAAGCGGCTGTTGATCGCATAAAACGGCATCACTTTGACTTCGATGCCATCCAGTTGCAGCGGTTCATCTTCTTGGGCATCCGGATGACGAATGTCGATGACGACTTGACCAGCCAGCGCCTGCTCGACTTCCTCGATCTGGATATCCTGACTCAGTTCATCGATCACATTGTCGATGGAAATCAGGCGGGCGCGCTCCAAGGCATGCTCCAGCACAGCCATATCGAACTGTTTCTCTTCATGTTCCATGCGGTGACGCTTGGCATGAGTGGTCGGGTTCACCGAGATCACGCCGCAATACTCAGGCATATGCTTGGCGAAGTCAGCGGTGCCGATTTCGTTGGCCTGGTCGATGATGTCCTGCTTGTGGCTGGCCAGCAGCGGGCGTAGCACCAGCTTGTCGGTCGCCGAATCGATGATTGCCAGGTTCGGCAGGGTTTGGCTGGAAACCTGGGAAATCGCCTCGCCGGTAACCAGCGCGTCGATTTCCAGACGATCAGCCATGTGCGCCGCCGCGCGCAGCATCATGCGCTTGAGCGTGACGCCCATGTAACTGTTGTCGACCTTGCCGAGGATCTCACCGACCACTTCTTCGAACGGCACGCTGATAAACAGCACGCGCTGGCTGCTACCGTATTTTTTCCACAGGAAGTGAGCGACTTCCATCACCCCCAGCTCGTGGGCACGGCCACCCAGGTTGAAGAAGCAGAAGTGAGTCATCAGGCCGCGACGCATCATCTGGTAAGCCGCAACGGTGGAGTCGAAACCGCCGGACATCAGTACCAGGGTCTGCTCCAGGGCGCCCAGCGGGTAGCCGCCAATGCCTTTGTGCTGGTTATGGATCACATACAAACGCTTGTCACGCACCTCGATGCGCACTTCGACCTCGGGGTTGCGCAGGTCGATACCTGCAGCACCGCACTGCTGGCGCAATTGGCTGCCAACATAACGATCAACGTCCATCGAGGTGAAATCGTGGTGACCACCACGCTTGCAACGCACGGCGAAATGCTTGCCCGCCAGCAGGTGACCGAAGTGCGCCTTGCACTTGGCGACGATGTCGTCGAAGTCACCCAACGGGTACTCGTCAACCTGCAGGAAATGGGCAATGCCCGGCATGCACGTGAGGCGCTCGGTCATCTCGCGCAGAACCTTTTCGTCCTCGACGTGAGTGATCACTTCGAGGTTGTCCCAGACACCGTTAACCGCGAGCGCAGGATCGAGGTCCTTGAGCACGGTGCGGATGTTGCGGCCCAGTTGACGGATGAAACGCTTGCGAACCGGGCGGCTCTTGATGGTGATCTCTGGGAAGACTTTTACGATTAGTTTCATGAAAACTGCGCGCGAGCTACCGACTAAAAAAGTGGGGCGCGGATTATAGCGGAAATTGCTCAAGGTTTAACCAATTAATGTGCAGAAGGTTTTTCGTGCACCAAAATGGATCACCCCGTAGAAATTGCGCCCTGTTACAGTGCGTAAACCGCCTCGCATTTTACTGCAAATACCCGGAAACGCTTGGGAATGGGGCAAACCATCCAAACCGGGGCACTGGCATGCAATTTGCTCCCTTGTGAGGCAGGTTGCCTTGGCCGACTATTCGCGCCCGGCATCACCCAAATTCAAGGGCTGCACAGGCAAGCTCTACCCCACCCGGAGGACACTATGTCGAAGTCGGTTCAACTCATCAAAGATCATGACGTTAAATGGATTGATCTGCGCTTCACTGATACCAAAGGCATTCAACATCACGTCACCATGCCATCGCGTGACGCACTGGACGAAGATTTCTTCGAAGCCGGCAAGATGTTCGACGGTTCCTCCATCGCTGGCTGGAAAGGCATCGAAGCTTCCGACATGATCCTGATGCCGGACGACTCCTCCGCCGTACTCGACCCGTTCACCGAAGAGCCGACCCTGATTCTGGTCTGCGACATCATCGAACCTTCGACCATGCAAGGCTATGACCGCGACCCACGCGCCATTGCCCGCCGCGCTGAAGAGTACCTGAAGACCACCGGTATCGGTGACACCGTATTCGTCGGCCCAGAGCCTGAGTTCTTCATCTTCGACGAAGTGAAGTTCAAGTCCGACATCTCCGGCTCGATGTTCAAAATCTACTCCGAGCAAGGCTCGTGGATGTCCGACCAGGACGTGGAAGGCGGCAACAAAGGTCACCGTCCAGGCGTCAAAGGTGGCTACTTCCCTGTGCCTCCGTTCGACCACGACCACGAAATCCGTACTGCCATGTGCAACGCCATGGAAGAAATGGGCCTGGTCATCGAAGTTCACCACCACGAAGTGGCAACTGCCGGCCAGAACGAAATCGGCGTGCAGTTCAACACCCTGGTGAAGAAGGCTGACGAAGTTCAGACCCTGAAGTACTGCGTACACAACGTTGCCGACGCTTACGGTCGCACCGCTACCTTCATGCCTAAGCCGCTGTACGGCGACAACGGCTCGGGTATGCACGTACACATGTCCATCTCCAAAGAGGGCAAGAACACTTTCTCCGGCGAAGGCTATGCCGGCCTGTCCGATACTGCCCTGTACTTCATCGGCGGCATCATCAAGCACGGCAAGGCACTGAACGGCTTCACCAACCCGGCTACCAACTCCTACAAGCGTCTGGTACCAGGCTTCGAAGCGCCGGTAATGCTGGCCTACTCCGCTCGTAACCGTTCGGCATCGATCCGTATTCCGTACGTTTCGAGCCCGAAAGCCCGTCGTATCGAAGCTCGCTTCCCGGACCCGGCTGCCAACCCATACCTGTGCTTCGCTGCACTGATGATGGCCGGACTGGACGGTATCCAGAACAAGATCCACCCAGGCGATGCCGCTGACAAAAACCTGTACGACCTGCCGCCTGAAGAGGCGAAAGAGATCCCACAAGTTTGCGGCAGCCTGAAAGAAGCCCTGGAAGAGCTGGACAAGGGCCGTGCGTTCCTGACCAAAGGTGGCGTGTTCTCCGACGACTTCATCGATGCCTACATCGCCTTGAAAAGCGAAGAAGAAATCAAAGTCCGCACCTTCGTACACCCACTGGAATACGAGCTGTACTACAGCTGCTAATCCAGTAACGCGTTAAAGAAAGGCCTCCTTTGGGAGGCCTTTCCTTTTTCTGACGTAGTTATACGAATCAACTGACAGGTAGTAGAACCGGATAAGGGCACACTGACTTTTTCTCACAAGGCCAGCCCACCATGCGCACATCTCTGCTTGTTGCACTGACAGCCCCACTGCTGATTATCCAAGGTTGCCCATCGGCAGCGCCAGCAGACACTCCCCTGAGCCGGCTTCTGGACAGTGTGGAGCAACGCCTGGACGTTTCCGAACAAGTGGCCTTGAGCAAGTGGGATTCCCGCCAGCCGGTCCAGGCACCTGAGCGCGAACGCCAGG
Organism: Pseudomonas arcuscaelestis; assembly: GCF_016881005.1. Classification (GTDB taxonomy): domain Bacteria; phylum Pseudomonadota; class Gammaproteobacteria; order Pseudomonadales; family Pseudomonadaceae; genus Aquipseudomonas; species Aquipseudomonas arcuscaelestis. The sequence goes on from NZ_JACOPV010000001.1 coordinate 13,262, forward strand.
TCATTAACCAAGCGCAGTCCCAGGCAACCCGCTTCGGCATCGATGCTCAGCGCGCAGGTTTATTTTTTTCCGATCAGATCGAAGCCAACAAACTGCTCCAGTACCACGCATTATCGCGCTGGCATGCAGCAGGTAGTGCTCCTCAGACGCAACGCATCGACCTGGCAAAGCAACTGCGTCCACAACTGGATCGCCTGCAGGAAGTCTTGCTCGAGGAACTGGCCGAATTTGATCGTCATCGACCCGAGCCCTGCACGTCTGCATTGGCTCAAGCCATAGAAAAGCGGAAAAAGAGCTCGGAACGCTCCCTGGCGCTGATTCGTGCCACCGCCCATTTGTGTCCAGCAATATGAAACCTCCCCTATGCTCTATATTGGTGCACTCAAGTCCGTTGCCGAGAGCGAACTAGCCCATTTTGGGTCAAGCAAACCGCTAACCCAGGGCTTTACAGCCATATTTAGCGCAAATTCAGGACTTTATCCGGCAGATCCGCTTCTTTTCGGAGCCTTGGTTTGTTTTTTGCATTTTCTTGTTACCAGCAGACAACCAGCGCCCGCGACCCCGGCACAACCGAGGTCGTCATGAGCCAAAAGAGGTCAACGACACCCATGACCATCAGCGATGCCCTGCACCGACTGCTACTGGACAACCTGACAACCGCCACCATATTGCTCAATGCCGATTTGCGCCTTGAGTACATGAACCCGGCGGCTGAAATGCTTCTGGCCATCAGTGGCCAGCGCAGCCATGGACAATTCATCAGTGAGTTGTTCACCGAATCACCTGAAGCGCTCAATTCATTGCGCCAGGCGGTCGAGCACGCGCATCCATTCACCAAGCGCGAGGCCCTGCTGACCTCGCTGACCGGGCAAACCCAGACTGTCGACTATGCGGTAACGCCCATTCTGAGTGGCGGCCGAACCTTGTTGCTGCTTGAAGTACACCCCCGCGACCGACTGCTGCGGATCACCAAGGAGGAGGCCCAACTGTCCAAGCAGGAGACCACCAAGTTGCTGGTGCGTGGCCTGGCCCATGAGATCAAGAACCCGCTAGGTGGTATTCGTGGTGCCGCACAACTGCTCTCCAGGGAGTTGCCCGAGGAGGGCCTCAAGGATTACACCAATGTGATCATTGAGGAGGCCGACCGCCTGCGCAATCTGGTCGACCGCATGCTGGGCTCGAACAAACTGCCGTCGTTGGCGATGACCAATATTCATGAAGTCCTCGAACGTGTATGCAGCCTCGTCGAGGCCGAAACCCAGGGCGGTATTACCCTGGTGCGCGACTACGACCCGAGCCTGCCGGACGTGCTGATCGACCGCGAGCAGATGATCCAGGCCGTACTCAACATCGTGCGTAATGCCATGCAAGCCATCAGTGGCCAGAACGAACTTCGCCTGGGGCGAATCAGCCTGCGCACCCGGGCCATGCGCCAGTTCACCATCGGCCACACACGCCATCGCCTGGTGGCCAAGGTCGAGATTATCGATAACGGCCCAGGTGTTCCGGCCGAACTGCAAGAAACCATTTTTTATCCAATGGTCAGCGGCCGTCCGGACGGTACCGGGCTGGGCTTGGCCATTACCCAGAACATCATCAGCCAGCACCAGGGCCTGATCGAGTGTGACAGCCATCCAGGCCACACCATCTTTTCGATCTTTCTGCCGCTGGAACAAGGAGCCAACGCCTCATGAGCCGAAGTGAAACCGTCTGGATCGTCGACGATGATCGTTCCATCCGCTGGGTCTTGGAAAAAGCCCTGCAACAGGAAGGCATGACCACCCAGAGCTTCGACAGTGCCGACGGGGTCATGAGTCGCCTGGCCCGCCAGCAGCCGGATGTGATCATCTCCGATATCCGCATGCCCGGCGCCAGCGGCCTGGACCTGCTCGCACAAATTCGCGAACAGCACCCGCGGCTGCCAGTGATCATCATGACCGCCCATTCGGACCTCGACAGCGCGGTGGCCTCCTATCAAGGTGGCGCCTTCGAATACCTGCCCAAACCGTTCGACGTCGATGAGGCAGTGTCGCTGGTCAAACGGGCTAACCAGCACGCTCAGGAGCAGCAAGGCCTGGATGCCGCCCCAACCCTGACCCGCACCCCGGAAATCATCGGCGAAGCGCCGGCGATGCAGGAGGTCTTCCGCGCCATCGGTCGCCTGAGCCACTCCAACATCACCGTGCTCATCAACGGCGAGTCGGGCACCGGCAAAGAGCTGGTCGCCCATGCCCTGCACCGCCACAGCCCGCGTGCTGCTTCACCGTTCATCGCCTTGAACATGGCAGCCATTCCCAAGGACCTGATGGAGTCCGAGCTGTTCGGTCACGAGAAAGGCGCATTTACCGGCGCGGCCAACCTGCGCCGCGGTCGATTCGAGCAGGCCGACGGCGGCACACTGTTCCTCGACGAGATCGGCGACATGCCGGCCGATACCCAGACCCGACTGCTGCGTGTACTGGCTGATGGCGAGTTCTATCGGGTAGGCGGTCATGTACCGGTCAAAGTCGATGTGCGGATCATTGCCGCGACTCACCAAAACCTGGAAACCCTGGTGCAAGCCGGCAAGTTCCGCGAAGACTTGTTCCATCGCTTGAACGTTATTCGGATTCATATTCCGCGCCTGGCCGATCGTCGAGAGGACATCCCGACACTGGCTCGCCACTTTCTCGGCCGGGCCGCCCAGGAGCTCGCGGTCGAGCCCAAGCTGCTCAAGCCGGAAACCGAAGAGTTCATGCGCAACCTGCCGTGGCCAGGCAACGTCCGCCAATTGGAAAACACTTGCCGCTGGATCACGGTGATGGCGTCGGGTCGGGAAGTGCATGTTGGCGACTTGCCTCCTGAGTTGCTCAACTTGCCTCAGGACACGGCTCCGGTGACCAATTGGGAGCAGGCACTGCGTCAATGGGCAGACCAGGCCTTGTCCCGCGGCCAATCCAGCCTACTCGACAGCGCCGTACCAAGCTTCGAACGCATCATGATCGAGACAGCCCTCAAGCACACTGCAGGGCGGCGTCGCGATGCTGCCGTATTGCTCGGCTGGGGACGCAACACCCTGACGCGCAAAATCAAGGAACTGGGCATGAAGGTGGCCGGCGGTGAAGAGGAAGGCGACGACGAAACCTGATTCATCAATGACTGCACATCAGGGGGTAGGTGCGGCTTGTCTCGCGACCTGCCGCCTGGCGGCAGTTGCTCTGCTTGCACCGAACCGGTGCTCGATGCACCGCAGCAAAGCAGAAATCCCCGGGAAAAGCCCGATCTAGACGCCAAAACCCGCTAATTTACGGGTTGAAACAAAACTGGCACACACCCTGCATTAGTATCAGTACTTCCAGTTTTGGGGGCCTTGGTACAGGCAGGCCGGGGATTCCCCTCTTTTATTCGTGCAGGCGAACCTGCACACGCCAGCGCCCTTCTTGCTCCGCTCCGGCCCAGTTGCCGTGCAGCGGTCGGGCCGCGATCAGGGTTACCAGCAACCCGCCATCGCTCTTCTGAATCCGCCAGCTGACTGGCTTGCCCTGCTGCTCAAGTTGGCCTCGCGCCGCCTTGCCCTGCGCCTCGAACAGCAAGGCGACAGTCCCATCGACTTCTTCGCCATGGAGCTTGGGCTCCTCGTTGAACCACAGGTCCAAACCGCCTTCGACTATCTGTACCTGTTGCAACTCCCGAGGCTCGGGAGTGGTCAGGCGACCGATCATCAGCCCGACCAGCATGCCGACAATTGCCAGCGAAAATAGCACCCGCGGCCATTGCTGGGAACGCGGGTCCGGTTCAGGGGTAGAATGCTCGCTATCTTTATGTTCGGAGCCGTGCATGTTTCACGTCATCCTCTTTCAACCAGAGATTCCGCCGAATACCGGCAACATTATCAGGCTGTGCGCCAACAGCGGCTGCCACTTGCACCTGATCGAGCCCATTGGCTTCGAACTGGACGACAAACGTCTGCGCCGCGCCGGACTGGACTACCACGAGTATGCCACCCTCAAACGTCATGCCGATTTGTCCAGTTGCCTGGAAAGCCTCGGTCAGCCACGACTGTTCGCTTTCACGACCAAGGCCTCGCATCCCTACCACGAAACATCTTTCCAGCCGGGGGATGCCTTCTTGTTCGGCCCAGAAAGCCGGGGTCTACCTGCCGAGGTACTCGACAGCCTGCCTGCGCAGCAGCGCCTGCGGTTACCCATGCGGCCGGGTTGCCGGAGCCTGAACCTTTCCAATACGGTGGCAGTGACAGTCTATGAGGCTTGGCGTCAGCAGGGTTTTGTCTGACGGTTATCGCCTAGTTACTCAACAGCCCCATGAAAAAAGCGCCCATCAGGGCGCTTTTTCGGCACATCGCAACAGGCTTACTGCAGCGAAGGTGCTTCGCCAGCTTCCTGCATGCGTTGCATTTCCTGTGCGTACAGCGCATCGAAGTTGACTGGCGACAGCATCAGGGCCGGGAACGAACCGCGGGTCACCAGGCTGTCCAGCGCTTCACGCGCATACGGGAACAGGATGTTCGGACAGAACGCACCCAGAGTGTGGCTCATCGAAGCCGGGTCCAGGTTCTTGATCAGGAAGATACCGGCCTGTTGAACTTCAGCGATGAAGGCCACTTCGTCACCGTTCTTGACGGTAACCGACAGGGTCAACACGACTTCGTGGAAGTCACCTTCCAGACCTTTCTGCTTGGTGTTCAGGTCCAGGGCAACACTAGGTTCCCACTGCTGACGGAAGATCGCCGGGCTTTTTGGCGCTTCGAACGACAGGTCACGCACATAGATGCGTTGCAGGGAGAATTGTGGAGCGCTTTCGTCAGCAGCGGCTGCTTCGTTGTTCTGTTGATCAGTCATGACAGATCCTTCTTTGCAGGGTCTTTAATAGGGGTTCTTGGTCAAGCCTTGAGCAAACCATCGAGCTTGCCGGAGCGCTCAAGGGCATACAGGTCGTCGCAACCGCCGACGTGGGTGCTGCCGATCCAGATCTGCGGTACCGAGGTACGGCCGGCCTTCTGGACCATTTCAGCACGCACCTGCGGCTTGCCATCGACCTTGATCTCTTCGAAAGCCACACCTTTGCTCTGCAGCAGGTGTTTGGCCCGCGAGCAGTAAGGGCAGTAGTCGCTGGAATAGACGATGACGTTGTTCATATCACTTCACCAGCGGCAGGTTGTCGGCTTTCCAGCTCGACACGCCTCCGGACAGCTTGGCAGCGGTGAAACCGGCCTTGAGCAGTTCACGGGCGGTGGTACCGGCATGCTGGCCCATCGCATCGACCACGATCAGGGTTTTGGCCTTGTGCTTTTCCAGCTCGCCGATACGGGCAGCGAACTTGTCCTGTGGAATATTCAGGGCGCCAACGATGTGGCCAGCCGCGTAATCTTTGGTCGAACGGATGTCGATAACCAGGCCTTTGTCGCTGTTGACCAGTGCCGTCAGCTCGCCGGTGCTCAGGCTACGACCACCTTTGCGGGCTTCGTAAACGATCAGCAGAATCAGCAGAACGACGAAGATACCAACCAGCAGATAGTGTTTTGTTGCGAATTCAATCAGGTGAGCAACCATCAGAGGGTGTTCCAGGCCATTAAAAATGTTGGTCAGTATACACAGCACCTAAGGTCGGCCAAAGCCCGCCAGAGCGGCTAATTGCCAGTAATTCTCATCTGCACCTACTGTCCGTCGGCCAGCGCTGGGCGGCGGGCAAGGTAAATTCGTCATCCGTGGCCAATTTGCCCTAAAATGCGTGTCTTTATCATCTGAACAACCGTGAGTGCGATTGATGACGAGCACGCCAAAACCTTTGGTCCTGATCATCCTGGATGGTTTCGGTCATAGCGAAAGCCATGAATACAACGCCATCTACTCGGCCAACACGCCGGTCTACGATCGCCTGCGCGCTACCCAACCGCATGGCTTGATCTCGGGATCGGGCATGGACGTCGGCCTGCCTGACGGACAGATGGGCAACTCCGAAGTGGGTCACATGAACCTTGGCGCTGGCCGCGTGGTTTACCAGGACTTCACTCGGGTAACCAAATCCATCAAAGACGGCGACTTCTTCGAAAATGCCGTGCTGTGCGGCGCAGTCGACAAAGCCGCATCAGCCGGCAAGGCCGTCCACATTCTTGGTCTGCTTTCCGATGGTGGCGTGCACAGCCACCAGGACCACCTGATCGCCATGGCCGAACTGGCCGCACAGCGTGGCGCCGAGAAGATCTACCTGCACGCCTTCCTTGACGGCCGTGACACGCCACCCAAAAGCGCACAGTCCTCCATCGAACTGCTCGACGCCACTTTTGCCAAGCTAGGCAAGGGCCGTATCGCGAGCCTGATCGGTCGCTACTACGCCATGGACCGTGATAATCGCTGGGACCGTGTAGCTGCTGCCTACAACCTCATCGTCGACAGCGCCGCCGAGTTCACCGCCAGCAATGCCCAGGCTGGCCTCGAAGCCGCTTACGCCCGTGGTGAGAGCGACGAGTTCGTCAAGGCCACGCGCATTGGCGAAGCAGTCAAGGTAGAGGACGGTGATACGGTAATCTTCATGAATTTTCGCGCCGACCGTGCCCGCGAACTGTCGCGCGTGTTCGTCGCAGCCGATTTCAACGAATTCCCACGAGCACGCCTGCCGAAATTGGCGGCCTATATCGGCCTGACCCAGTACTCGGCAAAAATTCCGGCCCCTGCCGCTTTTGCCCCAGGTAGCTTGAATAACGTGCTGGGCGAGTACCTGGCCAAGAATGGCAAGACCCAGCTACGGATTGCCGAGACCGAGAAGTACGCTCACGTCACCTTCTTCTTCTCCGGCGGTCGTGAAGAACCGTTCGAAGGCGAAGAGCGCATCCTGATTCCATCGCCAAAGGTCGCCACCTATGACCTGCAGCCGGAAATGAGCGCCCCGGAAGTGACCGACCGCATCGTAGAAGCCATCGAGCAGCAGCGTTACGACGTGATCGTGGTCAACTATGCCAACGGCGATATGGTCGGCCATAGCGGTGTATTCGAAGCGGCGGTAAAAGCGGTTGAAGCACTGGACCTGTGTGTAGGGCGCATTGTCGAGGCTCTCGACAAGGTTGGCGGCGAAGCCCTGATCACGGCTGACCATGGCAACGTCGAGCAAATGGAAGATGCCTGTACTGGTCAGGCGCACACCGCGCACACCACCGAGCCGGTACCTTTCATCTATGTTGGCAAACGCAACGTCAAGGTCCGCGAAGGCGGTGTTCTGGCTGACGTCGCGCCAACCATGCTCAAACTGCTGGGCCTTGAAAAACCAGCAGAAATGACCGGCGAATCGATTCTCGTAGAGGGCTGAAGCTACAAGCCATCAGCGCCAAACGGCGAGAAAAAGCGCAACCGCGCGCTATCTTCTTGCCGCTTGAAGCTTGCAACTTGCAGCTTTAGCCGACCAACGCCTCAACGCAGTTGCCTTGAGGCGTTTTTTTTGCGGCCTGCGGCGGGCATACTAGGCCAGTCTCCATCCCTGGTGTCGCTCACTCCATGTTCCGCGTCCTGATCGTTCTAGCCATGTCTTGCTTGCTCAGCCCGGCCTTTGCCGATGAGCGCGCGCAAACCCAGCAGCAACTGGACGCCACGCGTCAGGACATTGCCGAGCTGAAAAAAATGCTTGGCCAGTTGCAGCAGGAAAAATCCGGTGTGCAGAAAGACCTGCGCAGTACCGAAACCGATATCGGTAAGCTGGAAAAGCAGGTGGAGGCCCTGCAACAGGAACTAAAAAAGACCGAGGGCGAGCTGGAGCGCCTTGATCACGAGAAAAAAAAACTCCAGAGCGCCCGCGTTGAACAACAACGGCTGATTGCCATTCAGGTCCGTTCGGCTTACCAGAACGGCCGCGAGGAATACCTCAAGCTGCTGCTCAACCAGCAGAACCCGGAAAAATTTGCTCGCACCCTGACCTATTACGACTACCTCAGCCAGGCGCGTATGGCGCAGTTGCGCAGTTTCAATGAGACCTTGCGCCAGCTGGCCAACGTCGAACAAGACATCAGCCTGCAGCAAGCCCAGCTACTGGCCCAGCAAGGCAACCTGGACGCTCAGCGCCAGGAGCTGGAAAAAGTACGCAGCGAACGCCAGCAGGTACTGGCCAAGCTCAATAGCGACGTCAAAGCCCGCGACCAAAAGCTGCAGGCTCGTGAGCAAGACCAGGCCGACCTGAGCAAAGTTCTCAAAACCATTGAAGAAACCCTGGCCCGCCAGGCCCGTGAAGCTGAAGCAGCCCGTCAAAAGGCGCTGCTCGCGGCCCAGGAAGCGGAAAAGCAGCGTCAGCGCGACGCTCTGGCAGCAAGTAGCACCACGACGCCAAGCAAGCCCAAGGCCCTTGCGGGACCCTTGGTTTCCAGCAACGGCGAAACCTTCGGCGGCGCTTTTTCTTCGGCCCGGGGAAAACTTCCATGGCCGGTCAATGGTCGATTGCTCGCGCGTTTTGGCGAAACCCGTGGCGGTGACTCACGGGCAAAATGGGACGGGGTAATGATCAGCGCCTCTGCCGGCAGTCAAGTACGTGCCGTGCATGGCGGTCGAGTAGTGTTTGCCGACTGGTTGCGCGGCGCTGGACTTCTGGTCATTCTCGACCATGGTAATGGTTACCTGAGCCTCTACGGCCACAACCAAAGCCTGCTCAAGAGTGCCGGAGACGTGGTCAAGGCCGGTGAGGCCATTTCCACCGTCGGCGACAGCGGTGGCCAAAACAGCTCGGGTCTGTATTTCGCCATCCGCCAGCAAGGTCGCCCCAGCGACCCCGCACAATGGTGCCGTGCCCAAGGATAGGCCCACCCCTAATTTAACGGCCTGGCGTGAAATCACGCTGTGCCGCAGCTCCAGCCGGAGCGCTACCAGGATCAGGAGTTCGTTCGACATGCTGCATTCGCCTCGCCTCACCTCGCTGGCCCTGACCATCGCCATGGTCCTTGGCGCGCCCCTGGCCCGCGCGGCCGAGCCGACCAAGCCCACCGCGGTGCCGGCCACGACTGTATCGGCTGCCGCTTCTGCCAAGGCACCGCTGCCACTGGACGAGCTACGCACCTTTGCCGAGGTCATGGACCGTATAAAGGCCGCTTATGTCGAACCTGTAGACGACAAGACCCTGCTGGAAAACGCCATTAAAGGCATGCTCAGCAACCTTGATCCGCACTCCGCCTACCTGGGTCCGGAAGACTTCCAGGAGCTGCAGGAAAGCACCAGCGGCGAATTCGGTGGCCTGGGTATCGAAGTCGGCATGGAGGATGGCTTCGTCAAAGTGGTATCGCCGATTGACGACACCCCCGCCTCGCGTGCAGGAATCGAAGCCGGCGACCTGATCGTCAAGATCAATGGCCAGCCAACCCGCGGCCAGACCATGACGGAAGCGGTCGACAAGATGCGCGGCAAGATCGGTGAGAAAATCACGCTGACGCTGGTGCGCGACGGCGGCACGCCATTCGATGTAACGCTTGCCCGCGCGGTCATTCAGGTCAAGAGCGTGAAGAGCCAGTTGCTTGAAGACGGCTACGGCTATATCCGTATTACCCAGTTCCAGGTCAAGACCGGTGAAGAAGTCGGCAAGGCCCTGGCCAAGCTGCGCAAGGACAACGGTAAGAAGCTGCGCGGCCTGGTCCTGGACCTGCGCAACAACCCGGGGGGTGTACTGCAATCGGCGGTTGAAGTGGCAGACCACTTCTTGACCAAAGGCTTGATCGTCTACACCAAGGGACGCATCGCCAACTCCGAACTGCGTTTCTCCGCCGATCCGGCCGACGCCAGTGAAGCGGTACCGCTTGTGGTACTGATTAACGGTGGCAGCGCCTCGGCGTCGGAGATTGTCGCTGGCGCACTGCAAGACCAGAAACGCGGCGTGCTGATGGGGACCGACAGCTTCGGCAAGGGCTCGGTGCAAACCGTATTGCCATTGAACAATGATCGTGCGCTCAAGCTCACCACTGCGCTGTATTACACCCCCAACGGCCGTTCGATTCAGGCCCAGGGCATTGTTCCGGACATCGAGGTGCGCCAGGCGAAACTGACCGCCGAGCAAGACACCGAGAACTTCAAAGAAGCCGACCTGCAAGGCCATTTGGGCAACGGTAACGGTGGTGCCGACCGGCCAACCAGCAACGCCAAGCGCAAAGAGCGACCTCAAGACAACGACTTCCAGCTCAGCCAGGCCCTGAGCCTGCTCAAGGGCTTGAGCATCACCCACAGCAAGTGACGCTCTGCATGCGCTACCTGCTGTGTACCCTGCTGTCCCTGTTGAGCAGCGCCACTTTTGCGGCGCCTGCCCAGCAGGGCAAAGCCTACCTGAGCCTGATCATCGATGACCTAGGCCAGAACAGCGCCCGCGATAGCCGTACCCTGGCCCTGCCCGGCCCGGTGACCCTGGCGATCATGCCCGACACCCCTCATGCCACAGACTTCGCCCGCCAGGCCCACAAGGCTGGAAAGACGGTGATCCTGCATATGCCCATGGACCCGGCAACCGGTCCCTATGCCTGGCATCCCGGCACGCCACTGCCAGAACTGGCGCAGCGCCTGGATGCGGCCTTGGCCAAAGTGCCTTATGCCGCGGGGATCAACAATCACATGGGCAGTCGCATGACGTCCCAAGCCGAGCCGATGGCATGGCTGATGGGCGAATTGCAACGCCGCCACCTGTTCTTCATCGACAGTCGCACTAGCGCGGCTACCGTGGCTGCGGCCAAGGCCCAGGAACTCGACCTGGCGCATGTGTCCCGTGATGTGTTCCTCGACGATGTACGTACCCCTGAAGCCATTACCGCGCAATTGCAACAAGGGATCGACCTGGCGCGCAAGCAGGGGTCGGCGGTGCTGATCGGCCACCCCTACCCGCAGACCCTTGAGGTGCTCGAACGAGAACTGCCCCGACTCAAAAGCCAGGGCATCGAGTGGATCACCATCGGCCAGATGATTGCCCAGCGTGGCAACCTGGCCATGCCAGCCCATGGCAAGCACGGCCTGTACCAGAACCGCTAGCTTGTCACTCGAACGGGATAATGCCCTCCACATCAGCCAGGCGCAGTTTGCCCCGATAGATATCCAGCACGTCGTTGTTTTGGGCCGCGCGCATTTGCGCCTCCCGCCCAAGTTTGCGTTGTGCCCAGATTTTCAGATGCCCCTGGATAAAGCTACGGTCATCGGCGTCCTCGCTGGGGTAGTGGAAGTGCGCCTCCCATAGGCCCATTCCCCGGTCTTGCCCCAACTCGGGAAACCGTCTGATTTCATAAACATCCAAATAGTCTTGGGCTGCCAATTTCCTGCGCGACACACTACGAGCTATCGATACCTGTCTTTGCTGGAACAGATATTTCAAGCCATTTGCCGAGGGATGGCTGGTGGTCAAATACAACGACTTGAGCAGATCTCGCTGGTTCAACTCCAGGCGTTGAATGCCGCTGCGCAACTCTTCGTACAACGCAGCGTCCAGTGAAGTCCGCGGTATGCCAGCCATGACTTCTTGTAGCTTCTGCGTGTGCTGCTCCATGACCGTCGTCAACCCCAGCGGCTCCTTGGAGTTGCTGTAGCGCCGCGCAAGATCAACCACCGAGCTGATCTCATCGAGTAATTTACGCGCACGCTTTCTGACACTGCTGGTTTTGTCTGGGGTCGAAGGCAAGGTCGGGGTGAGTGGTTCGCGGACCGGTGCAACCTCTTCAACCCCCTGTGGATCGAAGGTTTTCAGAACATTACCCTGACTGTCCTTCTGTTGGATGACCGAAGCGCCATCGACCTCCAACTCTTCACCCAGTACGCTCCTGCCCTTTTGCGTCAGAACCACGCGCCGCTTACCGCCACGTGAGTGCTGCGAGTACGTGCGAACTTGACGCGGTTCGGCAAGCTCCTGCTCTCGTACCGCCGACGTCATTTCCTTTCTCGCCGAGTCCTGGAGCTTTTTCAGCGAAGCCCGGTAAAGCTTGAGTTTCTCGCTCCGGATAACAGGTCCGCCCAGACTTGCCAGATAATCAGCCATACAGGCTGCCTCTTCGTACGAATCCAGCACGCCGTTGAGAATTTCGATACGTTCCGCCAGGGTCAGCTCACTTCCGGCCAGTTCACCATGGGCAGCGCCGGCGCTCCTCAACGCAGGACCGTCTAGATACCCTTCGTACTCTTGCAGCACCTGTTCGTCGGTGCCCTGCAGCCGATCCAGGCTGAGTTCGGCAAGGTCCTCAAGCAAGTGGAATTCCAGATCGACCGCGTTGAGTTGCCTCAGCTTGATCATCTTCTTCAGTACTGAATCACGGTTTACCTTCTCACCGCGCTCATCCTTGAAGAAAATCGACTGATCCTTGAGCGTATCTTCGAGCAGATTATCCATATGGCTCGACACTTCAATAAGATTTGCCCCCCATCCCTGGACCTTCTCCAATATGGCGACGAAATGCTTGTACTCCTGCTTCTCGGCCTCGGTCTCTGGTAGAACCGCAATTCGATCCTTGAGCTTGTCGACATTTTCCTCGTTGAGTATTTTCGCCACCTCATTGAAGTAGGCCTCTGCGTACTCCAGGAAACTCTGGCGCACGTAACTCCGTTGCTGTGTAAGCACATCGACAAAGCCCGGCTCCATAAAACTCATCTGGTTCAATGCGCTCAGAATGTTGTCGTGCTCAAGATTGTTGTCGATAACCTGCTTCAGCTCGGCAACGACCCGCTCATTGATCCGTCTTTGCAAGCCCAAGAGCAAGTTGAGCTTGTCTTTCTCTACGTCGTTGGGCTCCGGCAGTGCCTGTAATGCTTCAATCTGCAGCTGATTTTCGATCAATTGATCGCGATGCCGAGTGAACGTCTCCCGGATAGGCTCGCTCTTGCTGATGATCTGCGCTTCTTCTGCCCTGAGTGCCAAGATTCGCTTCTGGTTCTCCTCCCGCAGCCGCTGCACACGGCTCTTGGGCATTCCGCCACGCAGTCGAAGCCCATCATCGATGCGCCAGACGCCATACTTTCTAACAATCCATGGGCCGGGACGCCCTGACGGGTCAGTTATGCGCACGTGACCATCGGCAAGCGATAGTGGGTACACATCCCCCGCCAGGCTGACGTAATGATGACCGGCTATCAGATAAAGTCCTTGTGTGTCCCCAGTCGCCAACGGCTCGTGCCCATTTACGGAGACGTCGGTGCGCATGGCCAGTAACGTCTCCCGCTGCTTGGCGGTGAGCATGTTGAAACCTTGCCCTCCACGCCAGGACAGATCCAGCTGCAGTTGGCCCTGCGCGGCAAGCGCACTTGGGAGGAACGTTTCTCCCTGGCGTACAACGGTTGTTGAATTGCTCCCCTGCGGCGCCTGCACAGGCAAGCCATCGAATGTAGTCGGATGAGGTAGCGGGACGACATCGGGAATGATCTTCGCAGGCACCCTTGCATGCAAAAGCAGCATCGCAGTATTGAGAATCAGGTCCACCGCAGCTGCGCTACGCTCACTTCGCGATCCCTTTTGCAACGCTTTGATGTCATTGCTAAGTGAGGTCAGAAGCTGAACCATCCAGGCGAATACGGCAACCGGGCCTTTGAGTGGAAGTGAAACCACCTGAAAGAGCAGCCAAGCACCCTCACTTAGAATGGCCCAGCGACTTTCCTGGTTGGAAACCGACTCACGATCCGCGAGCTCGACAAGCAGATCACGGTTTGACTCGTAGAGTTTCAGATCGACATCTGTCCTCCAGAACCGCGGGGCGATAGTCGGTGGCTTGGGCGCTTCAGGCAATAATCCAGTATCAATAATTGGCCTGTTCCAATGCGGTTCGCTGAAGCCACCCAAGTCATAGATGGGGCGGGCCTGCGGCAACATCCATTCAAGAATGCTCTGTTGCAGCGACTCAGAGGCACGAATCGAAGCCAACATTGCTTCGATACTGGCGAACTCCAGTACTGCCTGGGTGGGGTACAAAGGGCGGAAGAGGATCACTGTCGCAGGCTGCGCCGAGAACAGAACATACATGCCTCGAACCAGATCATAATCACTGCCTTGTGCATCAGGCGTGAAAGCCAATGGCATCAATTGCACGCTTGGCTGCATTTCATCCAGCTGATATCGACAATAGCTCGCGACGACCTGTAATCCAGCCTCGCTTAGCGTTTCGTTCAACCTTGCTCTAAGCGCACTGAACAACAGCGAACACCGCCACTCCCTGGCAAAACGAGTCACCCGCTGGGGCTTGGTGCTCGGATCATCGAGCATTCGGGCCACGTAAGCCGGATAGCTGCCACCGATGTCGACACGCTGCACCAGGGACTGAACATAGGCGGGCGTCATCCACGGCATGATCAACTGCGCTTCACGGTGAGTGATCGCCGTAACCGTGGCACCGCCTAGCGAACTCAAATTGCCTATGGCGAAATCGCTCAGGGTTTCAGTGCGCGTTTCGATGCTTGAATCGCCCACCCCGGCACCTGCGCCCCCGGCAGCGCCAGCAACCGTTGTCAGCGTCAGATTCAAATCGTCGGGAAAGTAGTTTGCCTCTGTTGGATAGTCACTCAGTAACTGCGCTCTCAAACGGTTGCGGGTGTAGCTGTGTAGATCAGCCACGTCATCCAGTGCCGCCACGCCAGCGGACTCGAGCTGCGCCAATGCAAGATCGAATAGACCGCACTGAAAAGCGAAGCTGTCATTGGACCCCGTACGCACCAACCCTGGTGGAATTTGCACACTCGAATCAGCGATCGGCACATAGCCTTTTATAAACCAGGCCGATGGATCACTTAGCGCTGCGAAAAGCTGCTCCATCGCTGCCACATCGACGCAGCGCTGGTAATCTGCGCGAACGAAGGGCTGGAACATTGCATCGACCAACAATGCAGTTTGATGGGCGAAAATATCTCCCTCCACCTCGTAGCGATGCCACGTCATCGAGTCGAAGGACAACATCGCGCCCAGTGTTTCGCGCAGTGCAAGCGTAAAATCATCAAGCGATTCGAATGCACGGACCACACCTGACGGTGCAACCCACACCACCAATTGCCGTTCGTCCAGTTCGGCCGATATAAGCAGGTTCGACAGCGTCTGAGCGAACGATAGGCCATAGCGCTCGAGCTGAACCTGTACCACAAACACCTGTGGCTGCTCCTTCCCTCCCTTGAGCAACCCCTGAATGCAAAACCGCTCCTGGGCGTCGAGACCTTGCAGAGGCAGGTTTTGCAACAGCGTCGACTTGAGCACCTGCTGCAGCCAACGATCACGGCTCACGCCTTGGCTGCCGACGGCAGCCCAGTAATCAAGTTGCGCCTGGCAAAAAAACTCGGCCAGCAGTTGGCGCAGCTCGTCGAGCTCACCGAGCGCCTTATTCACCGACACCGTAGCGTGCTCCAGCTTGTTCCCCTCAGCGTCGTGCAGATAATGGGGTGCCGTTACCGACACCAGAAATTCGCCCCCTTCCGCTGCCATTGATTGCAGGCTTCGGCTCGCAAGCATTGCCTCAAGGAGCACATCTACCAACGAACGCGGTGTCCAGGATTGATAGGGCGTGGCCATGTGTGAGTTGTCGTCCGGGATCTGCAGCACCAACGGCCCGCCATCAGGCAGCTGGGCCGCGGCAACGACCGGGTAATGCGTCGCCAGAATTTCCAGGGCCTTGTGCCCGGCCAACTGGCGTAAGGTGGGACGATCAGCGAACTCGGCGGCCACGGCAGAAGAAAAGTCCGCTGAAAGAGTTGAATTGCTGGGCATGGGGATAGCTCCTGTGGGCAAGAGCATCGCAGGGTATTTCGGCGTCACCTTGCGCCTGCGGTACATATGGCTGGCCAATTACAGCACTGAGCAAAGGCTGCCAGAACGACAAAGGCCCGATTCTCGCGAACCGGGCCTTTGTCGGACCTCTATAACTTGTTAGCTGTACACACGTCCCAGCAACTGGCGATGGCTCTCGAACTGATCAAGCACATCACGGGTGATCTGATCAGGGGTAAAGCCCATCAGGTCATACTCCTGGCTACCGTTATGCAGGTACACCTCGGCTCGGTAGAAGCGCTGACGCACCTCACTCTCACCTTCGACCGGCGCTTCGCTCGGAGCAGCAAGGTAGCCGTCCAGGCTTACTTCATAAACGAAAGGATTGCCCTCTTCCATCATCACTCGCAGACCTATGGTCGAACGCGACTGGCCGATGCGGGTTTCTACCTCCACGCCTAAGTTCTGCAACTGTACTGCAGCGTCCTTCAAGGCAGGGCTGATCTGCTTATCCATGAAGCGCTGGACCATCGCCTGGGTTGGCTGCAGATCCAACTGGCTAAGACGCTCGCTGAAGCCGCGACGACCACGAGCTGCCAGCTCCGCTTGCTCCTGCTCGATCTGGCTATCCTGCTTCATGGCCTTGTACAAGCCGAACATGAACAACACCAATACCACCGAGAACGGCAGACCAGCCAGCACCACCATGGTTTGCATGGCCTCGAAGTTACCCGCGAACAGCAAACCTACTGTGACTACGGTGATGATTGCCGACCACAGAATACGCAGCCAATGCGGTGCATCCTCATCAACGTTGCCACCCTTGCACGACAGGTTGGCCATCATTACCGCACCGGAGTCAGCCGGAGTCAGAAACAACACGAAGCCAACGAAGATGGCCACGCCTACAACGATCTTGGCTGCCGGGAAGTGTTCAAGAAGTTGGTAGATCGACATCGAGGGCTGTTCCAGCGCTGTTCGCCCCAGCTCTACCGCGCCCTGGTTGATCACCAGGTCCAGTGCCGTGTTACCGAAGATCGAAAGCCAGGCCAGGGTAAAGCCCAACGGAATCAGCAGCACACCAGCGACCAGTTCACGAACAGTACGGCCACGAGAGATGCGGGCAATGAACATACCGACAAATGGACCCCAGGAAATCCACCAGGCCCAATAGAACACGGTCCACAAGCCCAACCAGCGTTCGGACTTGGCGCCGTCGCCTTCATAGACATAAAGATCAAAGGTCTTGAGCACCGCGCCATTGAGGTAGTCACCGATGTTCTGCACGAAGCTATTGAGTAAATGCAGGGTTGGACCATTGAGCAACACGAACAGCAACAGGCCGCTGAATAGGATGATGTTCAGGTTGGACAAGCGACGAATGCCGTTTTCCACACCCGACACCGCAGCAATGGTCGCCACGGTGCTCATCACCAGAATCACGATCAGCAGGTTGGTTTTGCTGTGATCCATGCCAAACAAGTATTCCAGACCCGAGGACACCTGCATCGAGCCGATACCAAGGTTGGTCACAAGGCCCAGCAGGGTCACGAACATGCCGAAGATGTCCACGGTGTGGCCCGCAGCACCCTTGACCCAACGTTCGCCGACCAGCGGATAGAGCGCCGAACGCAACGCCAACGGCTGGTTATGCCGATAAGCGAAGTAGGCCACGGCCAGACCAACCAGGGCATAGATTGCCCAGCCGTGCAGGCCCCAGTGCAGGAAGGTCAACTGCAACCCTTCACGGGCAGCCTGGAGGCTGGCCGGGGAGCCTTGCGGCGGATTGAAGTAGTGGTCCAGAGGCTCGGAAGCACCGAAGTACAACAGCGAGATACCGATACCGGAAGAAAACAGCATGCCAGCCCAGGCACCGTAGCTGAAGTCAGGCTTGTCGTCCTTGCCGCCAAGCTTGAGCTTGCCGAAGTTGGAAAAGGCCAGAACGATGACGAACAGCAGATAGCCGCCAATCACCAGCATGTAGTACCAGCCAAAGCTGCGCGACAACCAGGCCTGGGCCTGACCGAGCACGCGGCCAGCTGTTTCGGGAACCGCAATAAGCAAGGCAGTCAAAAGCAGGATCAGCAGCGTCGAGGTGTAGAACACCACGCTATTGACCCGGACCCTCTCGGCAGGGGTCTTGATAAGTGAGGAACTCATTGCACGTAGGCTCCGGGCAGTGCGAGAGAAACGAAACGACCTTTGCCTGAGCAAATGGTGCAATAGCCCCACTGCGTCAGGTGTTATAAAAGCACCTTGAAAAACCGTGATCCCGAATCGATTGCGTTGAAAAAACAGAATCGAACCCCGCTTCGAGGGTGCTGCCGCACGATGAGTTACCGCTCGGCAGATCTGTCCAACGCGCCGCTTGCGCCCGCCAACACCTTGCATTACGGGAGTTACACGTCTTTTTTGGGGTGCCAATTTGTGTCGCTGAACAGTGTGAAATCCCTGTCAATGGCACAGATTGTCGCAGAGCTTATTCTTTGTTGATTGAACGTTCAATCAAAACAAAATAGACTGGCCTTCGCCGAGGCAGCCGCTCGTCGTCTGCTCGCAGGCCTGAGGAGATTTGCAAGATGCCCAAGGTCGGTATGCAACCCATCCGCCGCCAGCAATTAATCGAAGCCACATTGCTGGCTATCGACCAGGTTGGTATGGGGGATGCCAGCATTGCGCTGATCGCCCGTTTGGCCGGTGTGTCGAATGGCATCATCAGTCACTACTTTCAGGACAAGAACGGCCTGATCGCAGCGACCATGCAGTACTTGATGAGCGTGCTGAGCGAGAACGTCGTCGCCAACCGGCAGGCGCTCAAGGACAACAGCCCGCGTGCCCACCTGCAGGTGATCATCGAGGGCAACTTCGACGCCAGTCAGGTCAACGGCCCGGCAATGAAAACCTGGTTGGCCTTCTGGGCCTCCAGCATGCACCAGCCGTCTTTGCACAGGTTGCAGCGGATCAACGATCACCGCTTGTATTCCAACCTGTGCTGCCAGTTCCGTCGCGTCCTGCCGCTGCCTGAAGCACGCACCGCGGCGCGTGGACTGGCAGCGTTGATCGATGGTCTGTGGCTGCGCGGTGCGCTGTCCGGAGAATCTTTCGACACCGACCAGGCGAAACAAATCGCTTACGAATACATGGATCTACAACTGGCGAAGCAGACGAGTCCGGACACACAAACCCGAACCTCTGAACCACTACGCTGCGCAATTGCCAAACAGGCAGGAGCGTCGCTCGGATAGCCAAAAACACAATGCACTTGCGAGGACACTATGGCCCGTTTCGAACTGCAAAAACTCTACATTGATGGTGGTTATGTCGACGCTTCCAGCGACGCTACCTTTGAAGCCATCAATCCGGCCAACGGCGAAGTCCTCGCCCAGGTGCAACGTGCCACCGAAGCAGACGTCGAGCGCGCAGTGGAAAGCGCCGAGCGCGGCCAGAAAGTCTGGGCGGCCATGACCGCCATGCAGCGTTCGCGCATCCTGCGTCGCGCTGTCGACATCCTGCGTGAGCGCAACGATGAACTGGCCGCCCTGGAAACCCTGGACACCGGCAAGTCGTACTCCGAAACCCGCTACGTCGACATCGTCACCGGCGCCGACGTACTGGAATACTACGCAGGTCTGGTTCCGGCCATTGAAGGCGAGCAGATCCCGCTGCGTGACAGCTCGTTCGTCTACACCCGCCGTGAGCCGCTGGGTGTGACTGTGGGTATCGGCGCCTGGAACTACCCGATCCAGATCGCGCTGTGGAAATCCGCCCCGGCCCTGGCCGCTGGCAATGCGATGATCTTCAAGCCAAGCGAAGTTACCTCGCTGACCACCTTGAAACTGGCCGAAATCTACACCGAAGCTGGTCTTCCGGACGGCGTGTTCAACGTTCTGACCGGTAGCGGCCGCGAAGTTGGCACCTGGCTGACCGAGCACCCGCGCATCGAGAAAATCTCCTTCACCGGCGGCACCACGACCGGCAAGAAGGTCATGGCCAGCGCCTCGAGCTCCACGCTCAAGGAAGTCACCATGGAACTGGGCGGCAAGTCGCCACTGATCATCTGCGAAGACGCTGATCTCGATCGGGCCGCTGATATCGCCATGATGGCCAACTTCTACAGCTCGGGTCAGGTCTGCACCAACGGCACTCGCGTATTCGTTCCTGCTTCGATGAAAGCAGCTTTCGAAGCCAAGATTGCCGAGCGCGTTGCGCGTATCCGTGTTGGCAATCCAGAAGACGAAAACACCAACTTCGGTCCACTGGTCAGCTTCGCTCACATGGAAAGCGTGTTGGGCTACATCGCCAAGGGCAAGGAAGAAGGCGCGCGCGTACTGTGCGGCGGCGAACGCCTGACCGCTGGCGAGTTCGCCAAAGGCGCTTTCGTTGCCCCAACCGTGTTTACCGATTGCCGTGACGACATGACTATCGTCAAAGAAGAAATCTTTGGCCCAGTGATGAGCATCCTCTCCTACGAGAGCGAAGAAGAAGTCATTCGCCGTGCCAACGATACCGAATACGGCCTGGCCGCAGGTGTCTGCACCAACGACATCAGCCGCGCCCACCGCATCATCCATCAACTGGAAGCCGGTATCTGCTGGATCAACGCCTGGGGTGAGTCGCCTGCTGAAATGCCGGTTGGCGGCTACAAGCAGTCCGGTGTCGGCCGCGAAAACGGCGTGAGCTCGCTGGCTCAGTACACTCGGATCAAGTCGGTACAGGTTGAACTGGGTGGGTACACCTCGGTTTTCTGAGGCGACACGCCTCTGAAGCAACAGCTTCAAGCGGCAAGTTGCAAGTACAAGGCGGCGCGCGCTGAGCCGACGCGTACTTGCAACTCCCACTAATTTGCGAGCCTCGCGCAACCGCTGTTTTTGGCGGATTGAAGCTTGAGGCTTGCAGCTGCTTTCGGAGAAAGCCATGGAATTTGACTACATCATCGTCGGTGCTGGCTCGGCCGGTAACACCCTGGCGACTCGCCTGACCGAAGACAAAGACGTTACTGTCCTGCTGCTCGAGGCCGGCGGCCCTGACTACCGCCTGGATTTTCGTACCCAGATGCCAGCAGCCCTGGCCTTCCCGCTGCAAGGTCGTCGCTACAACTGGGCCTACGAGACTGATCCAGAGCCGCATATGGACGGCCGCCGGATGGAATGCGGTCGCGGCAAAGGCCTCGGTGGCTCCTCGCTGATCAACGGCATGTGCTACATCCGCGGCAACGCCATGGACTTCGACGGCTGGGCAGAATTGCCAGGCCTGGAAGACTGGACCTACCTGGACTGCCTGCCGTACTTCCGCAAGGCGGAAACCCGTGACATTGGTCCGAACGACTACCACGGTGGCGAAGGCCCGGTCAGCGTGACCACGCCCAAAGCCGGCAATAATCCCCTGTTCCATGCCATGGTCGAAGCCGGTGTACAGGCCGGTTACCCGCGCACCGAAGACCTCAACGGCTATCAGCAGGAAGGTTTCGGCCCTATGGACCGCACCGTAACGCCGAAGGGCCGTCGCTCCAGCACCGCCCGCGGTTACCTTGACACCGCCAAGAAGCGTTCGACCCTGACCATCGTCACCCACGCCCTGACCGATCGAATCCTGTTCGACGGCAAGCGCGCCGTGGGCGTGACCTACCTGGTCGGCGCTGGCGAAGAACGCGTTGAAGCCCGTGCCCGCAAGGAAGTCATCGTTTGCAGCGGCGCCATCGCGTCGCCACAGTTGCTGCAACGTTCCGGCGTCGGCCCGGCTGAACTCCTGAAAAGCCTCGACATCCCAGTGGTCCATGACCTGCCGGGTGTCGGTGAAAACCTGCAGGACCACCTGGAACTGTACCTGCAATACGCGTGTACCCAACCTGTGTCCTTGTACCCTTCGCTGCTCTGGTATAACCAGCCGGCCATTGGTGCCGAGTGGCTGTTCAACGGTACCGGTATCGGCGCCAGCAACCAGTTCGAAGCAGGCGGTTTCATCCGTACCCGCGAAGAGTTCAAATGGCCGAACATCCAGTACCACTTCCTGCCGGTTGCGATTAACTACAACGGCAGCAACGGTGTACAGGAACATGGTTTCCAGGCGCACATGGGCTCGATGCGCTCGCCAAGCCGCGGCCGTATCCAGGCCAAGTCAAAAGACCCACGCCAGCATCCAAGCATTCTGTTCAACTACATGGCCACCGAGCAGGACTGGCAGGAATTCCGTGACGGCATTCGCCTGACCCGGGAAATCATGGCCCAGCCTGCGTTGGATCCTTACCGTGGACGTGAGATCAGCCCTGGCGCCGACGTGCAGACCGACGAGGAACTTGACACGTTTATCCGTGAGCACGCGGAAACCGCGTTCCACCCTTCCTGCTCGTGCAAGATGGGGATCGACGAAATGGCAGTGGTAGATGGACAGGGTCGCGTACACGGCATGCAGGGCCTGCGTGTAGTGGATGCCTCGATCATGCCGATCATCATTACCGGCAACCTCAACGCCACCACGATCATGATCGCCGAGAAAATCTCCGACAAGATCCGTGGCCGCCAATCGTTGCCGCGCAGCACAGCCAAGTACTACGTGGCCAACGAGGCACCAGTCAAAGGCAAGCCGATGCGCGAAGTGAAACAGGCTTAACGACTGCGTTTACACAAAAAGGCACTCGTGAGAGTGCCTTTTTGCTAACACCCGCTTACCGTCAGTAGCTCATGTCGGCAGCGGAAAAAATCGTCTCATCAGCGAGTCATCGCCAGCAGCCCCCAAGCGCTGCATCATTGCCATGCGATCGAACTGCTCGCCGCTGTGCATGTCGTACACGACTGCGCTGTCGGGCGCTTCGGCCAACGCTTTGAGCCGCACCTCCATGAAGCGATAAGCGTTCCCTTGCACAGCTGTCACCTGCTCGATCTGCAGATATCGCCCAGGCATCATCAGCGACTCCACTTCATCCGGTCTGGTGGAGAACGGTGCCACTGGCGTCACCTGCAGTGATTCGCCTGGTTCCAGGCTATATATCACCGCACTGTCATCGAATACCTCTGCAGCACTGACCTGCGCTAAAGGGTTGTTGAAAACTTCCCAGAGGGCATAAGGGTTTTCGGTGAACGAGCAAAAGTCCGTGGTGACCAGCACATCACCTACTCCCAGCCTGCCTTCGCGAAAAGCCATGGTTCCGGTTCCTCGTATGCTCGACGCCGCTCGGTACATCCGTACAGGGTTGTACACCCCGACCTGCTCCAACGCCTCCGCCAAGCGGTGACTGCGCTGAATGCTGTCGACCAGATCATCCTCCAGCGGCAATCCACGCCATAGGTTGTTGAAACGCGCCGGGGAGTGGCTGTATTCATAGATCGCAGGCGCTCCGAAGCCAAGCTCATCGCGGTACACCGCCAGAGGCTCGCTGAATGCATCAAGGTATTCTCCGGCTGCACCTAGCGCCTCGGCATCGGCCAAGGGCACTGCAGCCAGCAGAGACTCCTGCCGGGCAACTGCCCGATCCGAAGAGGCCAGCAGTTCGTCCGCCGCCTGGCGCATGTACAGCGCCCACTGCGGACCACTCGCGGCACCCACCTGCTCAGCGACACGAGTGGGCACAGGAAACCGTGCAAACAGCTCGCTGGTACGGATCATGGCGGCGTCGAGCAGAATGAACAGCATATCCATCAGCACAGCCCACCAAGCGGTCGCTCGCCAAGCCGCCTTGCCGTTGATCGCCATGTCCAGGTGAAGCGCCAGCATGCTTACGCCGATGCCCAGCGATGTTAGTGCCAGCGGCCAACCCAATGGCGTCATCGGCGCGATAATCAACGCGGTTGCCTGCAGACTGGACAGCCAGGAGGCCTTGCGCAGCTCGGCGTTGGTCGTCAGCCGTTCATGTGCATTACTGACCAGCTCATTCATGACCTGCTCGCGCAGGTGCACGATTAGATCACCAGAAATTTTCTGAGATCCGATGCGTACGTAATTCGGCTCAGAAACCGCTACCTGGAAGTATTTGTTCAATTGCGCGCGCAAGGCCTGCGCCAGTACATCGTCACCGACAAAGTGCAGCATCATCCGCTCGCGACCTTCCTGCGAAGTGATCTGATCCTGCAGCCACGCCTGAAGGTCTCGTTGACGCTCAAGCACAACCAGGGCGCTGCGATCATCTGCACGATAGAGGCAACGCCTGCCCGTCTTCAGCGGCAGCACAAAGAGGGTGCGCGCAGCGATGCCGCCGATGGTCAATGCGCCCCAACCGCCTTGCAGCGAACCCTCTCCTGAAGCCCGCAGTGCAGATACTGTCAACGGCAGTTGCGGGTCCGCCAGCAGAGTGGCCAATACCTGCTCTCGCTCAGCCTCGGTCAGTGGCGCAGGCGCGAGCGCCGCAAGAAATCGAGCTCGCGCCAGCGTGCAGAAATCTTCGCCACGTTCGCTGCGAAATTTCCCCAGCAAGCGTGTGTATTGTCCGGAAAAGTCCAGATCCCAGAGACACTCAAGCACCGACTGCGGAGCAAGACGCAACTCATTGCGTTCGTCATACACCCCATGGCTGCTATCGACCCGGTAGAAGCCACCATAGACCGACAGTGCATCAGTATCACTCTGCTGCGCCGGGCTGAAGCGCTGCATGACAAGTTCGGTGAAAGTCAGTGAACGGTGCGGCGGCCGAGAATGCCGCCACCCGGTGTAGCTCAACGAGCTGGAAGCCTCCGACTCGAATTCGTGCCAATAGACGCTGTCGGGATCTAGCCAATAGCCCAAATGGCGGCGCAGAACATGGCCTGCAGCCTGACGGGCCAAACCCTGCAAGTCAGGAAACTGCCCAACATATCGCCGGGCAATGTGTTCAAGGGATTCATCGATGGGTGTAGTCAAAACCTGCTGCCTTTCAGGGGTGAATAAAGCGCTACTTCAACTCATGACAAGCCCCTGAATGTGGTAACACTTTACAGCCCGCGCCAGCCTCGGGTTAGAATCAGAGCCCATGCAACCTGCGTGTACAGCACCACCCTTCCCGCCTGCTTTACCCTGGAGTACTGCCTTTGGATGCGTCCACCATCAATAGCCTGTTCTTGATCGGCGCATTGCTGGTAGGTGCAAGTATTCTGGTCAGCTCACTGTCATCTCGGTTGGGCATCCCAATTCTGGTCATCATTCTCGCGGTCGGCATGGCCGCAGGTGTGGATGGCGGTGGCATCATCTTCAACAACTACCCGACCGCCTATCTGGTGGGCAACCTGGCATTGGCGGTGATCCTCCTCGACGGTGGTTTGCGCACGCGAGTGGCAAGTTTCCGCGTGGCACTGTGGCCGGCACTGTCTCTGGCCACCGTCGGCGTGCTCATCACCACCGGGCTGACGGGTATGGTTGCCGCGTGGCTGTTCGACCTGAGCCTGATTCAGGGCCTGTTGATTGGCGCTATCGTAGGCTCCACCGACGCCGCAGCTGTGTTCTCGCTGCTTGGCGGCAAGGGTCTGAACGAGCGGGTAACAGCGACACTGGAAATCGAATCGGGCAGTAATGACCCGATGGCGGTGTTTCTTACCGTCACGCTTATCGACATGATCGCCAGCGGCCAAACCGGCCTGCACTGGAGCCTGCTCACTCACCTGCTGCGCGAGTTCGGTATTGGTGGCCTGCTGGGTCTTGGCGGAGGCTGGCTGATGCTGCAGATGGTCAACCGCATCAATCTGGCCGGTGGCCTGTACCCGATCCTGGTAGTGGCCGGCGGCCTGGTAGTGTTTTCCCTGACCAACGCCCTGCACGGCAGTGGCTTCCTCGCCGTTTACCTGTGTGGCCTGGTGTTGGGCAATCGGCCGATTCGTAGCCGCCACGGCATTCTGCACATGCTTGATGGTATGGCCTGGCTCGCACAGATCGGCATGTTCCTGGTCCTCGGCCTGCTGGTCACCCCCCACGACTTACTGCCTATCGCGCTACCCGCCTTGGGCCTGGCGCTTTGGATGATCATATTCGCCCGGCCCTTGTCGGTGGTTGTCAGCCTGTTGCCGTTCAAGGCCTTCCACGATCGCGAAAAAGCCTTTATTTCCTGGGTGGGCCTGCGCGGCGCGGTGCCGATCATTCTTGCAGTGTTCCCGCTGATGGCCGGCCTGCCCGACGCTCAGCTTTTCTTCAACCTGGCGTTCTTTATCGTGCTGGTCTCGCTGCTGGTACAAGGCACAAGCCTGCCTTGGATGGCCAAGCTGCTCAAGGTGACTGTGCCGCCAGACCCGGCGCCGATCTCCCGCTCAGCCCTGGAGGTGCACATCACCAGCGAGTGGGAGCTGTTCGTCTACCGCCTCAGTGCGGAAAAATGGTGCATCGGTGCAGCCCTGCGCGAGCTGAAAATGCCTGAAGGAACGCGTATCGCTGCCCTTTTTCGCGGCCAGCAACTGCTCCATCCGTCGGGAAGTACCACCCTGGAAACCGACGATCTACTCTGCGTAATCGGCCACGAACACAACCTGCCGGCCCTCGGCAAGCTGTTCAGCCAGGCTCCACAACGCGGTCTCGATTTGCGCTTCTTCGGTGACTTCGTTCTCGAAGGTGACGCAGAACTGGGGGCTGTAGCGACGTTGTACGGTTTGCAACTCGACGGACAGGACCCGCATATGCCGCTCAGCCGCTTCATT
Source organism: Pseudomonas arcuscaelestis (assembly GCF_016881005.1). Lineage (GTDB taxonomy): Bacteria > Pseudomonadota > Gammaproteobacteria > Pseudomonadales > Pseudomonadaceae > Aquipseudomonas > Aquipseudomonas arcuscaelestis. The sequence continues at coordinate 39,502 of NZ_JACOPV010000001.1, forward strand.
GCCCAGAAGGTTGGCGGTGCACCCGTGGTCGGCGACCAGATCGAATGGAACAACACACTATGGACAGTGGCGGTGATGGAGGGGAACAAGATCCTCAAAGTGGGCGTCAAATTCCCCGAAGGTACTCGACCCGGCCCCGGGTTGTTCCTTTAAACTCAAACTTCGCCCCTGGTTGTAAGAATTTTCTGCCTATGTCCCTGCGCACTTCCCTATGCGCAGCCCTGCTCGGGCTGTGCCTGTCACTCTCCTTCGCCTGGGCCGCAGAGCCACCAACCCGTGCGTCCATTCAACACAGCCTGGACAAGATCGCCGAGCGAAAACTGCCCGAAGCCGAGCAGAAGGCTTTGCAGCAGGTGCTCGAGAACACCCTGGCCTTCCTCAGCACCAAGGAAGACAGCGAGAAAAAGCTCCAGGCACTCAAACAACAACTGAGTGAAGCGCCTCGGCGTACCAGCGAAAACCAACGGGAGCTGGCCAAACTCAATGAAAGCAAGGTAGTTCCCGCCGCCCAACGCTATGCCTCGCAGACGTTGCCGCAACTGGAACAGCTGCTGGCCGAGCGCACCACCGAGCAGGGGGAGCTGCAAAAGGCGTTGTCTGAAGCCAACAGCCTGACAATCACCTCGCAGACCCGACCGGAGCGCTCACAGGCAGAAATCAGTGCCAACCAGACCCGCTCCCAGCAGATCAACAACATCCTTAAACTCGGCAAGGATGGCGGTAAACCGCTGACGGCCGACCTGCGCAACCAGCTCAATGCCGAGCTGGCCGCACTCAATGCCGTAACCTTGTTGCGTCGTCAGGAGTTGGCCGGCAACAGCCTGCTGCAAGACTTGGGCAACAGCCAGCATGACCTGCTGATCGAGCGTGCCGCACGCCTTGAACAGGAGATCCAGGACCTGCAGACGCTAGTCAATCAGAAGCGTCTGGCGCAGTCCCAACAAACGGTTACCGAACAGTCCCTGGAAGCCCAGAAAGCCGGCGGCAGCACCCTGCTTGCCACTGAAAGCGCAGCCAACCTCAAACTCTCGGATTACTTGCTGCGCAGCACCGACCGCCTGAACGAGCTGACCCAGCAGAATCTCAGGACCAAGCAACAACTGGACAGCCTGACCCAGGCCGACCAGGCCCTGGAAGAACAGATCAGCGTACTCAAGGGCAGCCTGTTGCTGTCGAAGATTCTCTACAAGCAAAAGCAGGCACTGCCGCACCTGAAAGTCGACCGCAACCTGGCTGACCAGATCGCCGATATTCGTCTCTATCAGTTTGAAATCAACCAACAGCGCGAACAGATCACCAGTCCGAGCAGCTATGTCGACAAATTGCTCGTCAACCAGCCCAACGAAAACGTTACCCCCCAACTGCGTAAAGCCTTGCTGGAAGTGGTGATTACGCGCAGCGACCTGCTGGAACGCCTCAATCGCGAATTGAGTGCCCTGCTCAATGAGTCCATCACTCTGCAATTGAACGAAAAGCAGTTGCTCAGCACTTCCCAGAGCTTGCGCACCACGCTCGACGAGCAAATGTTCTGGATTCCGAGCAATAAACCCCTCGACCTTGAGTGGCTGCAGACCGTCCCCGAACGCTTGCACAAGCAACTGGTAAGCTTGCCTTGGGGCTCCGGGCTCAAGGAATTGGGCGATGGCCTGACCCAGCGCCCACTGCTATTCCTGCCGTTATTGCTGTTGATTGGTGCCTTGCTGTGGCGACGTAAATACCTGTATCAGCGCCTCAACAAAGTTCACCAGGACGTCGGTCACTTCAAGCGCGACAGTCAATGGCACACGCCGCAGGCGATTCTGATCAACATTCTGTTGGCCTTGCCGGTGAGCCTTGGCCTGGCGTTGTGCGGCTTTGCCCTGCAGATCGACGCTCGAGGTCAGAACGCCAACCTTGGCGCGGCGCTGTGGCAAATTGCCCAGGCCTGGCTGGTGTTCTACACCGCGTACCGAGTACTTGCCCCGGGCGGCGTGGCCGAGTTGCACTTCCGTTGGGACAAGTCGCAAGTGGAGTTCCTGCGTCGCTGGATTCGCCGCCTTGGCGCCGTGGTCCTGGCCTTGGTCGGTGTCGTGGCAGTGGCCGAGCACCAACCTTCGGCGCTGGCCGACGATGTGCTGGGTATCGGCGTGGTCTTGACCTGTTATGCCCTGATGGCATGGTTGCTTAGCCGCCTGCTGCTCAGCAGCCCCGCACACCGCAACACATCGCTGTTTCGCCAGGCCGTAGGGGTGGCTTTCACCGCCCTGCCGATTGCCTTGTTCATCGCCGTTTGCTTCGGCTACTACTACACCGCGCTGAAGCTTACCGATCGCCTCATCGATACCCTCTACCTGCTGATGTTCTGGCTGGTGATCGAGGCGGCCTTCGTGCGTGGCCTGGCGGTGGCGGCGCGACGCCTGGCCTACCAGCGGGCATTGAGCAAACGCCAGCAAACCACCAAGGAAGGCCTCGACGGCGAAGTGATTGTCGAAGAACCCACCCTGGACATCGAACAGGTCAACCAGCAGTCCTTGCGCCTCATCCGCCTGGCCCTACTGGGTGGCTTCATTGGTGCGCTGTACTGGGTCTGGTCCGATTTGATCAGCGTGGTTGCCTATCTCGATAACATCACCCTTTACGAATACACCAGCGGCACCGGCGCGACCATGAGCATGGTGCCAATCAGCCTCAGCGACCTGCTTGGCGCCCTGGTGATCATCGGTATTACCATCGCCCTGGCTGGCAACCTGCCAGGCCTGCTTGAAGTGCTGGTGTTGTCGCGCTTGAACCTGGCGCAAGGCAGTGCCTACGCCACCACTACGCTGTTGTCCTACGTGATTGCTGGCGTAGGCTTTGTCTCGACCCTTTCCGCCCTGGGCGTCAGCTGGGACAAATTACAGTGGCTGGTGGCGGCGTTGTCGGTGGGCCTGGGCTTCGGCATGCAGGAGATTTTCGCCAACTTCATCTCCGGCATCATGATCCTGTTCGAGCGTCCCGTGCGTATCGGTGACACCATCACCATCGGCAACCTGTCTGGCACGGTCAGTAAAATCCGTATCCGCGCCACAACCATTACCGACTTCGATCGCAAGGACATCATTGTCCCGAACAAAACCTTCATTACCGGGCAACTGATCAACTGGTCGCTGACCGACACCATCACCCGAGTGACGCTCAAGCTTGGTGTCGACTACGGTTCGGATCTGGACCTGGTACGCACCCTGTTGCTCAAGGCTGCCAGCGAGAACCCGCGGGTACTCAAAGAGCCCGAACCGATTGTCTACTTCCTGAACTTCGGCGAGAGCACCCTGGACCACGAATTGCGCATGCATGTACGTGACCTGGGTGACCGCAACCCGGTGCTGGACGAGATCAACCGCTTCATCAACAAGGAATTCAAGAGGCAGAAGATCAATATCTCGTTCCGCCAGATGGAGGTCTACCTGAAGAACATGCAGGGCCAGGAATACAAAATGGTCCCCGTAGAGAGCAGGGACAAGACCGTATCGGTGAACACGCCGCTGGACCTCGACAAAAAGCCGGACAACGAGCCCCCCGGTAAACCGACCTGACTGGACGCCGACGGCCATACCCTTGCAGAATGATCGGATATTCTGCAGGAGATGGCCGTTGAAAGCCCTCGACGAACTGAACTTCGATAACCGCTTTGCCCGCCTGGGCGATGCCTTCTCAACCTCGGTGCTGCCCGAACCGATTGCCGAGCCGCGCTTGGTGGTGGCGAGCGATGCCGCCATGGCCCTGCTGGATCTGGAGCCTACCGAAGCGCATTCTCCGGTATTTGCCGAACTCTTCAGCGGCCACAAATTGTGGAGCGAAGCCGAGCCTCGGGCGATGGTCTATTCCGGCCATCAGTTCGGTGGCTACAGCCCGCGTCTGGGAGACGGACGCGGCCTGCTACTGGGCGAGGTGTACAACGACGCTGGCGAGCATTGGGACCTGCACCTCAAGGGTGCGGGCCTAACGCCCTACTCGCGCATGGGCGACGGCCGAGCGGTGCTGCGCTCCTCGATCCGCGAGTTTCTCGCCAGCGAAGCCCTGCATGCCTTGGGTATTCCCAGCAGCCGAGCCCTGTGCGTTATTGGTTCGAGTACGCCGGTGTGGCGCGAAACCCAGGAACGCACGGCAATGCTGCTACGCCTGGCACCCAGCCATGTTCGCTTCGGGCATTTCGAGTACTTCTACTACACGCGCCAGCCCGAGCAGCAACGCGTTCTGGCCGAGCACGTGCTGAGCCTGCACTTTCCGGAGTGCCAGACCGAGCCTGAGCCATACCTGGCGATGTTTCGCAACATCGTCGAGCGCAACGCCGAACTGATAGCGCTGTGGCAGGCCTATGGCTTCTGTCACGGGGTGATGAACACCGACAACATGTCGATTCTGGGCATCACCTTCGACTTCGGTCCGTTCGCATTCCTGGATGACTTCGACGCCAATTTCATCTGTAACCATTCAGACGATCAAGGCCGCTACAGCTATAGCAATCAAGTACCCATTGCCCACTGGAACCTAAGCGCCCTGGCGCAGGCGCTGACCCCGTTCATCAGTGTCGAGGCATTGCAGGACACCCTGACCTTGTTCCTGCCACTGTACGAAGCACACTACCTGCACCTGATGCGCCGACGCCTGGGTTTGCAGCAGGCCGAAGACGGCGACAAAGCCCTGATCGAACGCCTGCTGCAATTGATGCAACCAGGCGCGGTCGACTACACCCTATTCTTCCGCAAACTGGGCGAGCAGCCTGCTGAAACAGCGGTGCGCGTTGTGCGCGACGACTTTATCGACCTCGCCGGTTTCGACCGCTGGGCCGAAGACTACCTTGCACGCCTGCAGCGCGAACCCGACAACGCTGACGGACGCCGAGAGCGCATGCACGCCGTCAATCCGCTGTACATCTTGCGTAATTATCTAGCGCAACGGGCCATCGAGGCAGCTGAGGGTGGCGACTACACCGAAGTGAGGCGACTGCATCAGGTGCTGACCAAACCGTTTGAAGAACAGCCGGGCATGCAGGCCTACGCCGAACGACCTCCGGAGTGGGGCAAGCACCTGGAGATCAGTTGCTCGTCTTGACCCTACAGAACCCTATGACTGATTCCTGGAGTATCGATGACTGACCCGTTGCTGATCCCCTGCCCCCACTGCAATGGCCTGAACCGCATTCCTGCCGACCGCCTGGGCGATACGCCCAAGTGCGGTCGCTGCAAAAGCCCGGTCCTGCTGAGCAAACCCTTTGAGCTCAAGCAGGGCGACTTTGCCAGCCAAATCAAGGGCGACCTGCCGCTGTTGATCGACGTCTGGGCCGATTGGTGTGGGCCCTGCAAGTCCTTTGCGCCGATTTTCGAGCAGGCAGCCAGTCAGCTGAGCGGGCGCTGCCGCCTAGCCAAGCTCGACAGCGAGGCCAACCAGCAATTGGCGGGACAATTGTCGATTCGCTCGATCCCCAGCCTGATTCTGTTCAAAAATGGCCGGGAAGTGTCGCGTCAGAGCGGCGCGTTCCCACTCCAGCAATTGCTGGAGTGGCTGCGCAGCCAGGGAATCTAGGCGTTTTCTTCGAGCAGCGAGTGCAGTTCGACAAACTGCTGGGTCAGCTTGTGCCGCGGTTCCAAATGGATCAAAGGCAAGCTGGCCTGGTGAGACTCGCGCATTTTCACCGAGCTATTAAGGTACACCGGAAGTACCGGCAGCCCCTCGGCCAGCAGTTCATCAAGCATCTGCTGGGGCAGGCTGGCGCGCGCCTGGAACTGATTGACCACGATGCCTTCAACCTGCAGGTCTTCGTTGTGGTCTTCCTTGAGTTCTTCAATTTCGGCCAGGAGCCCGTACAGCGCTTGGCGTGAAAAGCTATCGCAATCGAAGGGGATCAACACGCGGTCAGCAGCGATCAACGCAGAAACAGCATAAAAGTTGAGGGCCGGCGGGGTATCCAGATAGATCCGGTCGTAATCCTCATCCAGCTCATCGAGCAATTTGCGCAGCTTGTTGATCTTGTGTTTGGCCTCAAGCTTGGGCTGCAGATCAGCCAGCTCGGCAGTGGCGGTCACCACATGCAGGTTGTCGAAGGGTGTCTCGTAGATATCGACCTTGTTCTTCTTGGCAAACGGCCCGGACGACAGGGTTTGCTTGAAGAAGTCGGCAATGCCCATGGGAATGTCCTCGCCGGTCAAACCGGTGAGGTACTGGGTCGAGTTAGCCTGAGCATCCAGGTCGATCAGCAAGGTTCGATAGCCTTCATTGGCACTCACCGCCGCAAGGTTGCAAGCGATGCTCGATTTGCCCACACCACCTTTCTGATTGAACACCACGCGCCGCATGGAAAGACCTCCGTGTATCTGGGAATGACCGAGTATGTCGGCGCAGCGTCGGTTTAGCCAGCACCATCCAGCCCTTCAAATCAATGAAGTTGCTCGTCGCACAAAAGGCTCGCAAAGGTGTCGGCCATGGCCGTCGACGAGGTTCGCCGCTGTACCAGCCAGACCGCCGTGTCCGCACCTTCATCCAGGAGCTGGCGGTACACCACGCCATCGATACGCATGCGCTGGAACGAAGCCGGCAACACCGACACGCCCAGCCCCGCCGACACCAATCCGATGATCGTCATCACCTCACTTGCCTCCTGGGCAAAGTGCGGACTGAAACCCGCCTGACGTGCCAGATTGAGCAACTGCGCGTACAAGCCACTGCCATAGCTGCGCGGGAAAAATACAAACGGCTCATCGGCCAGCGCCGCCAGATGCACGCCGGCTTCGTTGCCTTGGGCCAGCGGATGAGCGGCATTGATTACCGCTACCAGTGGTTCGCGAAACAGCTCCTTTGCAACCAGGCTCTCGGGCAGGGACAGTGGGCGCATCAATCCGACTTCTATGGACTCGTCGAGCAAGGCGTCGGCTACCGCCTGACTGCTCATTTCACTGAGATTCAAGTGCACCGCCGGAAAACGCTGGCGAAAGGCGTAAATGGCCTTGGGAATGCTGGAGTTGAACGGTGCCGACGAAGTGAAGCCGATTTTCATCTCACCCAGTTCGCCCAACTGCGCGCGACGGGCAACATCCGCGGCTTTGTCGACCTGTGCCAAGACCAGGCGCGCCTCTTCAAGAAACAGTCGTCCCGCCTCGCTAAGCGCAACCCGACGATTGGTACGTTCAAACAGGCGCGCTCCCAGCTCTAGCTCCAAGGCTTGAATCTGCTGGCTCAGCGGCGGCTGGGAGATCCCCAGATTCTGCGCTGCCCGGCCAAAATGCAGTTCTTGGGCAACGGCAATGAAGTAGCGCAGGTGGCGCAATTCCATGAACACCTCAATAGGTCGTTTAACCTCTTAAACAGGTCGAACAATATATTGGAAATGATCATTAGCCAGCTATATGCTTTTTTCACTGCCTGACAGGCCGTAGCGCCCCCGAGGTCACCCGTGAAAACTGCTGTTGCTTCACCTGCCCACGAACTATCCCCTGCTCCGCTCAGCGACATCGTCGCCAACCTCAACGAAAACTGGATTGAAAAGGGCACGCCGGCCTTTCTGCGTACGGTGCTGGCGCTGTTCTGCGGTGGCTTTGCCACTTTCGCCCTGCTCTATTGCGTACAGCCCATGATGCCGCTGTTGTCCCGGGAGTTTTCCATCAGCGCAGCACAAAGCAGCCTGATTCTCTCGGTATCGACGGCGACCCTGGCGATCGGCCTGCTAATCACCGGACCGATCTCCGACCGCTTCGGGCGCAAGCCCGTGATGGTCTTTGCATTGTTCTGCGCAGCGTTGTGCACCATCGTCAGTGCCCTGATGCCAAGCTGGCAAGGCGTGTTGTTGAGCCGCGCACTACTAGGGCTGTCACTGAGCGGCCTGGCAGCAGTGGCGATGACTTACCTGAGTGAAGAGATCCACCCCCAGCACATTGGCCTGGCCATGGGGTTGTACATCGGCGGTAACGCTATCGGTGGCATGAGCGGTCGCCTGATCACTGGCGTACTGATCGACTTTGTAAGCTGGCACACAGCACTGCTGGTCATTGGTAGCCTGGCATTGATTGCAGCGGTCGTATTCTGGAAGATTCTTCCCGAGTCCCGTAACTTCCGCCCGCGCTCGTTGGGCCCGCGCAGCCTGCTCGAAGGCTTCACTCTGCAATTTCGCGATGCCGGGCTGCCCTGGCTGTTCCTTGAGGCGTTCCTGCTGATGGGCGCGTTCGTTACGCTGTTCAACTACATCGGCTACCGCTTGCTTGCAGAGCCATACCACATGAGCCAGGCGCTGGTCGGCTTGCTCTCGGTGGTGTACTTGTCTGGCATCTACAGCTCAGCGCAAATTGGCGCCCTGGCCGACAAGCTGGGTCGGCGCAGGGTGTTCTGGGGAACTATCGTGCTGATGCTTGGCGGCCTGCTGCTGACCTTGTTCAGCCCCTTGCTACTGGTGATCATCGGTATGCTGGTGTTCACCTTCGGCTTCTTCGGCGCGCACTCGGTAGCCAGCAGCTGGATTGGACGGCGTGCGACCAAAGCCAAAGGCCAGGCGTCGTCGCTATACCTGTTCAGTTACTACGCGGGGTCAAGTGTGGCGGGGACGGCCGGTGGTGTGTTCTGGCACGAAGCAGGATGGAATGGGATCGGCCTGTTCATTGCCAGCTTGCTGGTGGTGGCGCTGCTGGTGGCGTTGCATCTGAGCAAGTTGCCAGCCAAGGCCTGAATGCAGTCAAGGCCACCCCCACATTACTGTGGATGGCGGCCTTGTCGGCAAGGGGCTGTGGGGCAGCCCCTGGCAATCAGTTGATCACTTCAACCAGATCGACATCAATTTCACGGCTCATCAGTTTCTTCTCGACTTCACCGGTCAGCTTGACCTTGGTCTTGTCGTTGAAAGGCACTGCCGGCATGTCTTCATTGTCGATCTCGACAGTGATGGTGCCTGTGTTGTCCTTGAATTCGAACTTATCGTCGTTGTTCAGCTTCTTGATCACAAAGCCCTGCAGGACCACTGGGGTGTCGTCAGCGGCATCATTGGCTGCGGCAACCGTGGTCACCGGCTGTGCGCCTGGACCGGTATAGCCGGCGGCCAGAGCAGCGGTGCTGAACAGTGGAGCAAGCAGCAGAGCGAGATAACGAGTTTTCATGGTTCAGATCCTGTCTGGGTTTCGATGGAGACAGATTACCCAGACAGGCTGAATTCAAGCTTAAAACACGGAGGGAGTCGCCAGAATTACTGGTGGTACTGCGCCGACAGCTCGTGCACGGCGTGGATGAACGCACCGGCATGCTCCGGATCAACTTCCGGGGTAATCCCATGGCCAAGGTTGAATACGTGACCTGTGCCATGACCGTAGCTGGCGAGGATACGGCCGACTTCGGCGCGGATGGCCTCGGGCTTGGCGTACAGCACCGTCGGGTCCATGTTGCCTTGCAGGGCAACCTTGCTGCCCACGCGCTGGCGGGCTTCACCGATATCGCACGTCCAGTCCAGGCCCAGCGCATCGGCGCCCGCGTCGGCGATGCTTTCCAACCACAGGCCGCCGTTCTTGGTGAAGAGGATGACCGGCACCTTGCGACCTTCGTGTTCGCGGATCAGGCCGCTAACAATTTTGCGCATGTAGGCCAGCGAGAACTCCTGATAGGCCGCCGCCGAGAGGTTACCGCCCCAGGTGTCGAAGATCTGCACCGCTTGTGCACCGGCCATGATCTGACCATTGAGGTAGCTGATAACCGACTGGGCCAGCTTATCGAGCAGCAGGTGCATGGCCTGCGGGTTGTCGTAGAGCATGGCTTTGGTCTTGCGGAAGTCTTTCGACGAGCCGCCTTCGACCATGTAGGTCGCCAGGGTCCACGGGCTGCCGGAAAAACCAATCAGCGGTACGCGGCCATTGAGCTCGCGGCGAATGGTGCTGACAGCGTCCATTACATAGCCGAGGTCTTTCTGTGGATCAGGTATCGGCAGGGCTTCGATATCAGCCAGGGTGCTGACGACCTTCTTGAAACGCGGGCCTTCGCCGGTTTCAAAATACAGGCCCTGACCCATGGCATCGGGAATGGTAAGGATGTCCGAGAACAGGATCGCCGCGTCCAGCGGGTAGCGGTCCAGCGGCTGCATGGTGACCTCGCAGGCAAACTGCGGGTTCATGCACAGGCTCATGAAGTCACCAGCCTTGGCGCGGCTGGCGCGGTACTCCGGCAGGTAGCGGCCGGCCTGGCGCATCATCCACACTGGGGTGACGTCTACAGGTTGCTTGAGCAGGGCGCGCAGAAAACGATCGTTCTTCAAGACAGTCATGTCGGCATCCGGAAAAAAAGTACGGGCATTTTCTCAGACACCAACGGAAAAGGCACGGTAAGTACCGTGCCTTTTGTCTATCGACTTGTGACAGATCAATAGATTTTTTGCATTCATCGCGAGTTTAGCCCGCTCCCATTGGCCGGGAGCGGGCGTGCCCCGCAATCAGGCGCTTCAGACTTCCAGGTAATCCAGGATGCCTTCGGCCGCATTGCGCCCTTCGAAGATCGCCGTCACCACCAGGTCGGAGCCGCGAACCATATCGCCACCGGCGAAGATCTTCGGGTTACTGGTCTGGTGTTTGAAGGTGTTCTTCTCCGGTGCCACGACACGGCCCTGGCTGTCGGTCTGAATGTCGAACTGCTCGAACCACGGTGCCGGGCTCGGGCGGAAACCGAAAGCGATGACTACCGCGTCAGCCGGGATGATTTCTTCGGAACCCGGAATCGGCTCAGGGCTGCGACGGCCGCGGGCATCCGGTTCACCGAGACGAGTCTCGACAACCTTGACGCCTTCAACCTTGTCTTCACCGACGATGGCAATTGGCTGGCGGTTGTAGAGGAACTTCACACCCTCTTCCTTGGCGTTCTTCACCTCTTTGCGCGAGCCGGGCATGTTGGCTTCGTCACGACGGTAGGCACAGGTCACCGCCTTGGCACCCTGGCGAATGGAGGTGCGGTTGCAATCCATCGCGGTATCACCGCCGCCAAGCACCACAACCTTCTTACCCTTCATATCGACGAAGTCTTCCGGCGATTTTTCGAAGCCCAGGTTGCGGTTGACGTTGGCCACCAGGAAATCCAGGGCATCGTGGACACCCGGCAGGTCTTCACCCGGGAAGCCGCCCTTCATGTAGGTGTAGGTGCCCATGCCCATGAACACTGCATCGTACTCTTCGAGCAGTTGTTCCATGCTGATGTCCTTGCCCACCTCGGTGTTGAGGCGGAACTCGATACCCATGCCAGTGAAGACTTCGCGACGATTACTCAACACGGTCTTTTCCAGCTTGAACTCGGGAATCCCGAAGGTCAGCAGGCCACCGATTTCCGGGTTGCGATCGAACACCACCGGGGTCACACCGCCGCGCACCAATACATCGGCACAGCCAAGACCCGCAGGGCCGGCACCGATGATGGCGACACGTTTACCGGTCGGTTTGACCTTGGACATGTCAGGGCGCCAGCCCATGGCGAAGGCGGTGTCGGTGATGTACTTCTCCACCGAACCGATAGTCACCGCACCAAAACCGTCATTGAGGGTGCACGCACCCTCGCACAGACGATCCTGTGGGCACACCCGGCCGCACACTTCCGGCAAGGTGTTGGTTTGGTGCGAAAGCTCCGCAGCAGCGAGAATGTTGCCTTCAGAGACCAGCTTCAACCAGTTGGGGATGAAGTTGTGCACCGGGCACTTCCACTCGCAGTACGGGTTGCCACAGCCCAGGCAGCGGTGTGCCTGTTCGGCCGACTGCTGGGGTTTGAAGGGCTCGTAGATTTCCACGAACTCCTTCTTGCGTTGACGCAACAGTTTCTTCTTCGGATCCTTGCGCCCGACCTCGATGAACTGGAAGTCATTACTCAGACGTTCAGCCATGTTCAAAACCTCATTACCGCAGTTGCAAGCATCAAGCCGCAAGCTGCAAGACGATCACTTAAGCCGGGCAAACTTCCTGCTGCGCTCACTTGCAGCTTGAAGCTTGCCACTTGCAGCTGGCATTTACTGTGGATTGGCGCGGGTGCTGGACAGCAGGTTCTTCAGGTTTGCCGCCTTCGGCTTGACCAGCCAGAAGCGACGCACGTAGTCGTCCAGGTTTTCCCAGAGCTCGCGCCCCCATTCGCTGCCGGTTTCTTCGACGTACTCGCCCAGCACGCGCGAAAGGTGGCTGCGGTAAGCCTCCATCGCTTCGCCACTGATGCGCTGGATTTCCACCAGTTCATGGTTGAGCTTGTCTACGAAGCTGTTGTCCATGTCCAGTACGTAGGCGAAACCGCCCGTCATCCCAGAGCCGAAGTTGTAACCGGTCTTGCCCAGAACGCAGACAAAACCACCGGTCATGTATTCACAGCAGTGATCGCCTGTACCCTCGACAATCGCGTGGGCACCGGAGTTACGCACGGCAAAGCGCTCACCCGCGGTGCCAGCGGCAAACAGCTTGCCGCCAGTGGCGCCGTACAGGCAGGTGTTGCCGACAATGGCACTGTGCTGGGTGGCGAATGGGCTGCCTGCAGGCGGCACGATAACCAGCTTGCCACCGGTCATGCCTTTACCGACGTAGTCGTTGGCATCACCTTCGAGGTACATGTTCAAGCCACCTGCGTTCCACACACCAAAGCTCTGACCAGCAGTTCCTTTGAAGCGGAAGGTGATCGGCGCCTTGGCCATGCCCTGGTTGCCGTGCAGACGGGCGATTTCACCGGAGATCCGCGCACCGATGGAACGGTCGCAGTTACAGATATCCAATTCAAACTGGGCACCGGCCAGGTCGCGAATAGCCGGCAGGGCCATTTCCACCATATTCTCGGCCAGCACACCCTTATCGAAGGGCGGGTTACGGTCGACTTCGCAGAACTGCGGTTTGTCGGCCGACACGTGCGGGCTGCCCAACAGCGGGCTGAGGTCCAGGTGTTTCTGCTTCTCGGTTTCGCCGGGGAGCATTTCCAGCAGGTCGGTACGCCCGATCAACTCGCCGAGGCTGCGAACACCCAGCTTGGCCAGCCACTCACGGGTCTCTTCGGCGACGTAGGTGAAGAAATTCACCACCATGTCGACGGTGCCGATGTAGTGATCCTTGCGCAGCTTGTCGTTCTGAGTCGCGACGCCGGTGGCGCAGTTGTTCAGGTGACAGATACGTAGGTATTTGCAGCCCAGGGCGATCATTGGCGCGGTGCCGAAGCCAAAGCTTTCAGCGCCGAGAATGGCTGCCTTGATGACGTCCAGGCCGGTTTTCAGGCCACCGTCGGTCTGTACCCGGACCTTGCCACGCAGGTCATTGCCACGCAGGGTCTGATGCGTTTCAGCCAGGCCCAGCTCCCACGGCGCACCGGCGTACTTGATCGAGGTCAGCGGCGAGGCACCGGTACCACCGTCGTAGCCGGAGATGGTGATCAGGTCTGCATAGGCCTTGGCCACACCGGCAGCAATTGTGCCGACACCCGCCTCGGCCACCAGCTTGACCGATACCAGCGCCTGCGGGTTGACCTGCTTGAGGTCGAAAATCAGCTGCGACAAGTCTTCAATCGAATAGATGTCGTGATGCGGTGGTGGCGAAATCAGGGTGACGCCAGGTACGGCATAGCGCAGCTTGGCAATCAGGCCGTTGACCTTGCCGCCAGGCAGCTGGCCGCCCTCACCGGGCTTGGCGCCCTGGGCAACCTTGATCTGCAGCACTTCGGCGTTGACCAGGTATTCAGGCGTAACACCGAAACGACCGGTAGCAACCTGCTTGATCTTGGAGCTGCGGATCGTGCCGTAGCGTGCCGGATCTTCACCGCCCTCACCTGAGTTGGAGCGTGCGCCCAGGCGGTTCATGGCCTCGGCCAGTGCTTCATGCGCCTCAGGCGACAACGCACCGAGGGAGATGCCGGCGGAGTCGAAGCGCTTGAGAATCGCGTCCAGCGGCTCGACTTCTTCCAGGGCCAGCGGCTGGTCGGCGACCTTGACCTTGAGCAGGTCACGGATCATCGATACCGGACGGGTGTCGACCAGCGCGGTGTATTCCTTGAATTTGGCGTAGTCGCCCTGCTGCACAGCCGCTTGCAGCGTATTGACCACATCTGGGTTGTAGGCGTGGTATTCGCCGCCGTGAACAAATTTCAGCAGGCCGCCCTGCTGGATCGGCTTGCGCGCACTCCAGGCTTCGGCAGCAAGCAGCTTCTGCTCGTTCTCGATGTCAACGAAGCGTGCACCCTTGAGACGGCTGGCAACGCCCTTGAAGCTCAAGCCAACCACCTCTTCGGACAGGCCGACGGCTTCGAACAATTGGGCGCCGCGGTAGGAGCCAATGGTCGAGATCCCCATCTTCGAGAGAATCTTCAACAGCCCTTTGGAGATGCCCTTGCGGTAGTACTTGAACACTTCGTCGAGGTCGCCGAGTACTTCGCCGGTACGGATCAAGTCTGCCAGCACTTCGTAGGCCAGGTACGGGTAAACCGCCGAGGCGCCGAAACCGAGCAGCACCGCGAAGTGATGCGGGTCGCGGGCGGTTGCCGTTTCAACCAGGATATTGCTGTCGCAACGCAGGCCCAGCTCGGTCAGGCGATGGTGTACAGCGCCCACGGCCAGTGAGGCATGCGCCGGCAGCTTGCCCGGAGCGATATGACGGTCACTCAGCACCAGTTGGGTCTTGCCGCTGCGCACCGCTTCTTCCGCCTGATCGGCGATGTTGCGCACCGCAGCTTCCAGGCCAATACCTTCCTCGTAGTTGAGGTCGATCAGCTGACGCTCGAAACCTGGGCGATCAAGGTTCATCAGCGATCGCCACTTGGCGGGCGAAATCACCGGCGAGCTGAGAATCACCCGTGAGGCATGCTCAGGGGATTCCTGGAAAATGTTGCGTTCGGCACCGAGGCAGATTTCCAGCGACATGACGATTGCTTCACGCAGCGGGTCGATCGGCGGGTTGGTCACCTGCGCGAACTGCTGGCGGAAATAGTCGTAGGTCGAGCGCACGCGCTGGGACAAAATCGCCATCGGCGTATCGTCGCCCATCGATCCGACTGCTTCCTGGCCTTGTTCGCCAAGCGGACGCAGCACCTGGTCACGCTCTTCGAAGGTGACCTGGAACATTTTCATGTATTGCTTGAGCTGGTCAGTGTCGTAGCTGGCCACGCCCTGGTCGTCGCTCAAGTCAGCCTGGATACGCAAGGCGTTCTGGCGCAGCCAGCGCTTGTATGGATGGCGCGACTTGAGACGGTTGTCGATGGCGTCAGTGTCGAGGATCTGACCGGTTTCGGTATCCACGGCAAAGATCTGGCCGGGGCCGACCCGGCCTTTGGCGATCACGTCTTCAGGCTTGTAGTCCCACACGCCGATTTCCGACGCCAGGGTGATATAGCCGTTCTTGGTGGTGACCCAGCGCGCCGGACGCAGGCCGTTGCGGTCGAGCAGGCAGACTGCATGGCGACCCTCGGTCAGTACCACGCCCGCCGGGCCGTCCCACGCTTCCATGTGCATGGAGTTGTATTCGTAGAAGGCACGCAGGTCGGCGTCCATGGTCTCGACGTTCTGCCACGCTGGCGGAATGATCATGCGCACGCCACGGAACAGGTCGATGCCGCCGGTAACCATCAGCTCGAGCATGTTGTCCATGCTTGAGGAGTCGGAGCCAACGCGGTTCACCAGTGGGCCAAGCTCTTCCAGATCAGGGATCAGTTCGTTTTCGAACTTGGTCCGCCGAGCCTGGGCCCAGTTGCGGTTACCGGTGATGGTGTTGATCTCGCCGTTGTGGGCGAGGAAGCGGAACGGCTGCGCCAGCGGCCATTTCGGCAAGGTATTGGTGGAGAAACGCTGGTGGAACACGCAGATCGCGGTTTGCAGGCGCTCATCACCCAAGTCTGGATAGAAGGCGACGAGATCCGCCGGCATCATCAGGCCTTTATAGATGATGGTCTTGTGCGAAAAACTGCAGATGTAATGGTCGGTGTCGGCAGCGTTGGCCACCGACGAGCGACGACGAGCGCTGAACAGCTTGATGGCGAAGTCTTGGTCGCTCAGGCCTTCAGCACCGATGAATACTTGCTCGATCTGCGGCAGGCGCTCCAGGGCCAGTCGACCCAGAACACTGGTGTCGATCGGCACTTTGCGCCAGCCCACCAGTTGCAGGCCCGCAGCGAGAATCTCGCGATTCATGTTTTCGCGCGCAGCTTCAGCCTTGGCGGCGTCCTGATTGAAGAACACCATGCCGACGGCATATTGCTTGGGCAGCTCGGCGCCGAAATGCTCCAGGGCGACAGCCCGCAGGAACTGATCCGGCTTTTGCATTAACAGACCACAACCGTCACCGGTCTTGCCATCGGCGTTGATACCACCGCGGTGGGTCATGCAAGTAAGCGCCTGAACGGCTGTTTGCAGAAGGTGGTGGCTGGGTTCACCCGTCATATGGGCGATCAGGCCGAAACCACAGTTATCCTTGAATTCTTCGGGATGGTACAGACCTGTTTTCATAGACACTTTCTCACCAGGTTCGCCTCTCACCAAGGCAAATCTCTTTTTAGTACAACCACTTACCATCCACGCCGAACGAATGCCAGCTTTGCGGGGGCAATAGAGGAGCCATTGTTGCACAGCGACAGGGAAGCCCACAAATTTACGACGACTAGCCGTAAGCCCATGTCGCATTTTTGAATGTTTTTAAGCGTGCGCCGTGGTAACGGCATGGCTTGAGTCTGAAGCGTTTCAGCCTGGACTGCAAGATGGGCTTGTGGCCGGCAGTCTGGGACAGAAAAGCCTGCCGCGCATCACGCAGCAGGCTTGACCGTAGATCAGGAGTCGCTCAGCAGGTGGCGGGGGTAGTGCCACCAAGCTATATCAGCGGGTCGCAGCGAGTTCTTGTTGAACGCTGGCGACGGTACGAGGCCAAGGTTTACCAGCCTGGACCTTGGCTGGCAAGGCTTTGATTGCAGCCAGGGCTGCATCACGGCTAGAGAAGCTACCGTAAGTGATGACGTACAGCGGCTTGCCCTGCAAGGTTTTCTTGAAGTAGCGATAGTCGCCACCCTGGGCTTTCACGTATGCCTGGGCAGACGCTTCGGAGCTGGTACCCAAGATTTGCACAACGTAGTTGCCTGGTTTCTGCCCAGCGTACCAGCTACCGCCTGCAGCGGGCTTGGCGGCCGGCTTCTCAGCTGGCTTCGGTGCGGGCTTGGCGCTTGCAACCTGAGTCGGCGCAGGCTTGGCCGCAGGCGCTACCGGCTTACTGGCAACAGGTGCAACCGGTTGCGGCACAGCCGCCGGCTGGGCCTGACCAACAGGTTGGGCAGGGGCTGGGGCAGGACCTGCAGCAACACCGGCAGGCGGGGCAATGGTGGTAACGGTAGGTGGCTGCAGGGCGGTATCGCCGGCCGGGCCACCGTCTTCGCCGTCACCCATACCGGTGGATTCTGCCAGAGGGCCGCGCATGACTGGCTGCGACTGCCCTACCAGCGGCAATGGCATTGGCTGCGAGTTACCGGCAAATTCGATCGCCGGGCTGCCATTATTGGATTGCGCATCACCCGGCTGACCCTGGCCCAGGGGCAACTGCGCCTGCTCTGCCGGAGCGCTTGGCGCTTGATCGCTTTTCTTTGGCATCAGCACGGCCGCAGCCACAGCGACCACTACGACAGCAGACAGCGCCAGCACGTGTTTTTTAGGCATATTGAACCCCATTGATGGTCGCTTCGCCGTGGTTCGGCTGGCGATCATGGCTTCGATCAAGGTATCGCGGGCGACCTGGTTGATGTTCCCAGGCCAGCCGTCCGAGTTTTGGTGAATATCGGCGATCTGATCATTGGTGAAAACCTCGACACCTCGTCCTGCACCTTCCAGGCGCTGTTCGAGGTACTCCCGGGTTTCTTCTTCGCTATAGGGTGCAAGCTCGATGACATGGAAGCGCTCCAGGTCAGCATTGAATTCTTCCAGCCCCGCGATCAATGACGGTTCGCCGAACAGGAACACGTGCGGGCGTCCTTCCGGTGTGCCCGCCGCCAGTTCCAGCAAGGCTTGGAGTGCCGACTCGTCAAGTTGTTCCGCATCGTCCACCAATAGGTAGACCTCTTGCCCGGTCAGTGCCAGTTGCACGACCTGGGCCAGCACTTCGGGCACTTCGGGCTGAGCGACACCCAGGGCCTGGGCGACCTGGCCGAGCACACTGGCAGCGTCAGGCGCGCTACGGGCGGAAACCACCACGCTTTGCACTGACTGCTTGTTGGTGCTGGCAACCAGGGCCTGGCGCAGCAGCGTCTTGCCGCTGCCCTGTGGCCCGGTCACAACCAGCAGCAACTGGCTGTAACGTGCCAGGTGATGCAACTGACCAAGCACTGGCTTGCGCTGGGCCGGGAAAAACTTGAATCCAGGCACCCGTGCAGCGAAGGGATCGTGGTTCAACTGGTAATGGCCGAGAAAGGCCTCGTCGGCATGCAAACTAGTCATCGGACGCTCATCAACCTCAAAGCTGGGCCACTATCGCGCGGTAATCCGCGGCCAGGGTGGCCTGGAGAATCTCTTTCGGATAGTCGTCGGTGATCACTGCCTCGCCCATACGGCTGAGCAGGACCAGACGCAAACGACCGTCGAGTACCTTTTTATCTACTGCCATGTGTTCCATGAACTGGGCTGGCGTCATGTCCTGCGGCGGCACCACCGGCAAGCCGGCGCTCTGCAACAAGCGAATGCCACGATCGCGATCCTGCTGGCTGATCCAGCCCAGGCGCATGGACATCTCCAGGGCCATGACCGTACCCGCCGCGACCGCTTCACCGTGCAGCCAGACACCGTAACCCATTTGGGTTTCGATAGCGTGGCCGAAGGTATGGCCGAGATTGAGGGTGGCACGCACGCCAGACTCGCGCTCATCGGCGCCGACAACTGCAGCCTTGGCTGCACAAGAGCGACGAATCGCCTCCGTCAGGGCAACCTGATCCAGGTTGCGCATCGCATCCACATTCGCTTCGAGCCATCCCAGGAACGCTTCGTCACAAATCAGACCGTACTTGATCACTTCGGCAAGGCCTGCCGACAACTCACGCGGTGGCAGGGAGTTGAGACTGGCAGTGTCGATCAGTACAGCGTTGGGCTGATAGAAGGCGCCGACCATGTTCTTGCCCAGCGGATGATTGATGCCGGTCTTGCCGCCCACCGACGAATCGACCTGGGACAGCAAGGTGGTAGGCACCTGGATAAAATCTACGCCGCGCTGATAACAGGCAGCGGCAAAGCCTGCCATGTCGCCGATGACGCCACCACCCAAGGCAACCACAGTGGTCCGCCGGTCGTGACGCGCAGTCAGCAAAGCATCGAAAATCAGTTGCAGGGTTTCCCAGTTCTTGTAGGACTCACCATCAGGCAAGACCACCGGCAACACTGAATAGGCACCCAGGGTCTTGCTCAGACGCTCGAGATACAGGGGCGCGACAGTCTCATTGGATACGATAGCGACTTGTCTGCCAGCGATATGCGGCGCCAGCAGTTCAGCCTGATCCAGCAGGCCTTCGCCAATGTAGATCGGGTAGCTACGCTCGCCCAATTCGACCTTAAGTGTCTGCATGTATCCCCACAATGAACAAGGCGCGGCCTCGATAACTCGATCCGCGCAATAAACGGTGTGCCCTGTCACGGCATGACTGGTCGCCGAGGATAAGCCTGGCTTAACGGGGCGGCAACTTCTGCAAGCGTTCGAGAATATCCTGCACGACCATCCGTGGAGGCCGTTCGTCGGTTTCTACTATCAGATCGGCAATCTCGCGATAGAGCGGATCACGGATCTCCAGCAAGGCACGCAACGTCGCCTCCGGGTTGGCCGTGCGCAACAGCGGTCGGTTGCGATCACGCGAAGTGCGCCCAACCTGCTGTTCTACCGAGGCATGCAGATACACCACACGCCCTCCGGCGTGCAGGGCCTGACGATTGGCATCGCGCATCACCGCGCCTCCGCCGGTAGCCAGAACCACGCCATCGAACGCGCATAGCTCGGCGATCATCGCCTGCTCACGGTCTCGAAAGCCCGGCTCGCCTTCCTTATCGAAGATCCACGGGATATTGGCGCCGGTACGCAGTTCAATTTCCTTGTCGGAATCCTTGAACGGCAGGCGCAGCTCTTTAGCTAACAGGCGACCGATGGTGCTTTTACCAGCACCCATGGGCCCCACAAGTATCAAATTTCGCACAGAATCAACGACTCACAGCAATCGCCTGGTCACTCATGATACGCGGAGTCAGGAAGACCAGCAGCTCGGATTTTTTCTCTTGTAGAACATCGCGACGAAACAGCCGCCCAACATACGGCACATCGCCTAAAAATGGCACCTTGTCGACAACTTTACTTTGCACTGTTGAGTACACACCACCAATCACGATGGTTTCCCCGTCGCTTACGCGAACCTTGGCATTGACCTCGTTTTTGCGGATGGCCGGCACATGGGCCAGGGCATTGAGGTAGTCCGGTTCGTCCTTGGTCACCTTCACCGCCATGATCACCCGGTTATCCGGGGTGATCTGCGGGGTCACTTCCAGCGATAGCGAGGCTTCGCGAAAAGTCACCGAAGTAGCGCCGCTGCCACTGGTTTCCTGGTAGGGCACTTCGGTGCCCTTGAGAATCCGGGCAGTCTCCTTGTCGGCCGTGACCACCTTGGGCTGGGAGATGATTTCACCGTTGCCGGACTTCTCCATGGCACTGAGCTGCAAGTCCAGCAGCATATTGTCTCGCACCAGGCCCAGGCCAATGGCCGAGGTGGCCCGCTCCACGCCCAAATCGACAAAGGTGTCGCCAGCCGCGGAGCCAAGGCCGCCGCCCAAACTTGCTTGCGCGCCCCAGCGCACACCAAGACTTCTCTCGAAATCGACATTGGCTTCGACAATTCGCGCCTCGATCATCACCTGGCGCACCGGCACATCCAGGCGAGTGATCATTTCCTTTAGCTCTCCGAGCCGCTCGGGGGTCTGGCGAGCGATCAGGGTGTTGGTCCGCTCATCGACACTCAGCGCCTCCTGCCCGGATGCCAATGGATCGTTCGGCGCAAGCGCCTGAAATACTGCGGCAATATCCTTTGCTTGGGCGTAATGGATCGGCAGCAACTCGTGGCGCATCGGCGCCAGCCCAGCCACCCGCTGACGCCCTTCAAGCAGCTGTTTTTCGTACCCCGCAAACTCCGCGATCGGCGCTACCAGCAGGACATTGCCTTCGACACGCTTTTCCAGGCCCTTGCTGCGTAGTACCAGATCTAGCGCCTGTTCCCAGGGCACCTCCTGCAAGCGTAAAGTAACC
This sequence comes from Pseudomonas arcuscaelestis, assembly GCF_016881005.1. Lineage (GTDB taxonomy): Bacteria > Pseudomonadota > Gammaproteobacteria > Pseudomonadales > Pseudomonadaceae > Aquipseudomonas > Aquipseudomonas arcuscaelestis. Next base: position 60,702 of record NZ_JACOPV010000001.1, read on the forward strand.
CGACCCTGCACGGCATCACTGGCGACCAGGTTTACCCCACTGAAGTCGGCCAACACCTGCAGTACCGCGCGCACCTCAACATCCTGAAAATTCAACGACAACGCTTGGCCACGCTCGACGCTACCAGCTGCCATCGGGATCGCTAGCCACCCCGCAACCAGCCAGACGATTGCTGCCCTGCTCCACTTTGTCTTCACCTGCGACCTCCCTGGTTCGCACCCCTATCCGGTGGTTGCCGGCAATTTCAGGCCAAGCGTTCGAGTTCTCTGGACCCAGCCTTCGCCCTCCAGGAAAACTTCTTCGGTAATGTCCACCTCGTGTTCATCGATACGTACGACCCGGCCGTTATTCCGCCCCAGCCGATCGCCCAATTGCAGGCGATGCACGAAGCCTGCAACCCGCAGCAACGCAAAACGAACCTGATTGCGCGCAAGACTGCCGACCATTTCGAACTGCTCGAGCGGCAAAGTCTGCAGGTACTCACGCGGCAGCATCGGCGGCGGCAACTGAAAAGGGTTGCGCAAAGAAACTGGCACAGGCCGCACCTGCTCAGGTTCGGCAGCCGCCACTACAGACCATGCGCTCGCCTCTCGGCTTTGGTAAGCGCTGACGCCTACCTGCATACGCAGCTCACTCGGCGCATGCTCCTCACCCGTCAACAGGGTAAAGTCCTGCGCGACATACAGCCGAGGCAACTGGGCCAAGCCATGGAAAAAAGCCACCAGCCCAGAGTAAGAGCCACGCAAGTGAAGCTGCACGGGCAGCTCAATGTGCTGGTCATGCAGCACCTGCGGCAGCACCTCCAAGTACTCGACAAGCACCCCATCCGCATGCCCTCGAAGCGCAACCACTTCAAGCAGATCAGCCACCTCACCGCCTGCCGCCAAGCGCCAGCGCGAGACATTCAGGCTTTCATGGGCTGCAGCCAGTTGCGCTTGTGCAGATGCAAGCTCCTGCGTTCGACTGGCCCTATCGATGCGTTCGATATTCATGCGCCGAGTCTGCTCATGGGCGGCTTCAACCCCTGAAAACAGCGCTCGCAATTGCAACGCGTAAGCCAGCCCGAGCAGCAGCACCAGACAGCACAACAGAAAAAACACTTGCCTGATGGGAGAGGCACTCGCCAGCTGTTGCCATCGAAACATCATCGACACACTCAAGTCTCGGCCCCCAGAGCGACGCTCATTTCGAATGCTTCGCCCTCATCGACCGCCTTGACCTGATGCACATGAGTATCCCGGTAAGCGTCGGACAAGTTGCGCAACAGCTGTGCAACCAATGGCGCCGATTGCGCAACCCCGGAAATCTGCATGCGCGAACCTTGTCGGCTCACCGTGGTGAGCTGCACACCGAGTGGAACTGCACGCTCCAGTTGCTGAAAAAGATCGACCAGTAGCAAACGCTGATCGTGCAGGGTGTCCAGCACTTGCTGGTAACTGTGAATCTGTTCACGCATATCTTTGTACTGTGCCATTTGCGCCAGCTGGGTATCGAAGTGCTCAATGGCTTGGTGAATTGAAGCCTGCTCAAGCGCTTGGCCGTGTTGTTCGCCTCGACCCAGGAAGTCCATTACCCAGGTCGCCAGTACTGCCGTCAGCCCCACCCCTAGCAGTAGTACTTGCAGGCGTCGAATTGCAGCCTGGCGTCGCTGCTCGCGCCAAGGCAGTAGATTCAGTTCAAGCATCGACCCCCCTCACGCATGGCCAGGCCGCAAGCAACCGCAAGGTATTTGGCCTGCTCCATGGAGGGCAGCTTATCAAGGCCAGGGGCTGGGATCAGGGACTGGAAGGGGTCGACATGCCGCACCTCAATGCCAAGGCGCTGCTCAAGCTGCGCGGCGAAGCTCTGATCGTGCGCACCACCGCCGGCAAGAAGTACTTGCCCAGGGAGCGCCCTGCCGGGGCTCGATAGCAAATAGTTATCCACAGCGGTGACGACCTCTTGCACAATTCCCTGGCACTCATACAGAAGCACTTCGCGGCGCGGCGCTACAGGCTCTGCTGCAAACTCGTGAATAACGAGGGCGCCTGCCTCCAGTTGTAGCAGCATGGCCTCCTGTACCCCACCCGCCTGCACTGCACGGCGCAAGGCGTGAGCGTCAGGTTCTACAGCACAAATAAACAGACCCGCGCATTCGGCGCTGGCCTGTAGAGCATCCAGCAAGGCCAGATGGCAGACGGCGACAACAACGAGCTGGTGCAGCGGGTTGCCTGGGCTCGGTCCAATAGACTGGAATTCGATTGCCGCATCTTCGAGGGCAAAGGGAACAAACTCACCGACGTCACGGGATAGACGCTCATCGATAAGGCGATCTTCAAGATCGCCAGGCAGTGAAAGGATTTTCTCGATGAGCAACCCGCCTGGTAGCGCCACAGCCCCACGCTGGCCTTGTCCGGTGCAGCGCACGACGGCTTCACGCAACACGGCACCGACCTGCTCCGGCTCGGCAATCCAGCCATTGTGCATTGCGCTTTTCGGCAACGGTTCGAGCGCCCAGCCCTGTAGCTGATAACGACCTCGACGCCGGCACAAGCGCACCAGCCTGATGAACGGAGGGGTAATTTCTACCCCCAAAAGTGAACTGGCATCCCTGCCCATGCGTCCAAACATCGGTTTTTCCCTGATCTATACAGGCGTATTGAGGCCAACCCTCAACAACCAGCTGACTCCCTGACGGTCGCACCAATAACGCGTCTGCGCGAAAAATGCTTATAATGCCCAGCGTTTTTCCTTGTCCGCTGGCCCTGCGCGCAACCCACTCTTTTACCTGGACGCCCAAAAGCCTTGATACGCCTGCTGAAGTTCTTCTGGTGGTCTTTCGTCGCAGTCATTTGCGCCCTCGTGCTCGGTCTGAGCGGTGCGTTTCTGTATCTTAGCCCCAGCTTGCCCTCGGTAGAGGCCCTCAGAAGCATCCAGTTGCAGATCCCTTTGCGGGTCTATAGCAGCGACGGAAAACTCATCGCCGAGTTCGGCGAGATGCGGCGTTCTCCAATACGTTTCGCCGACATTCCGCCTCATTTCATCCAGGCTTTGCTCTCGGCAGAAGACGACAATTTCGCCAATCACTACGGGGTCGACCCGGCTAGCTTGATGCGTGCTGCAACACAATTGCTGAAGTCCGGACACATTCAAACCGGCGGTAGCACCATCACCATGCAGGTGGCGAAGAACTTCTTCCTCAGCAGTGAGCGCAGCTTTTCGCGCAAGACCACCGAAATTCTCCTGGCCTTGCAGATTGAGCGCGAGCTGACCAAGGACGAGATTCTCGAGCTGTACGTCAACAAGATCTACCTGGGTAACCGCGCTTACGGCATCGAAGCTGCAGCGCAGGTTTACTATGGCAAATCGATCCGCGACATCAGCTTGGCGCAGATGGCCATGATCGCCGGGCTGCCCAAGGCACCGTCGCGCTTCAACCCGCTTGCCAACCCGGTGCGCGCCAAGGAGCGTCGCGACTGGATTCTTGGGCGCATGTACAAACTGGGCAAAATCGACCAGGCCAGCTATCAAGCCGCGCTGGCCGAGCCAATCAACGCCAGCTACCACGTACCTACACCTGAAGTCAGCGCCCCTTATATCGCCGAAATGGCACGCGCCGAGATGGTTGGCCGTTACGGCAGCGATGCCTACACCGAGGGTTTCCGGGTTACCACTACCGTACCGAGCGACCTGCAGGAAATTGCCAACAAGGCGGTCCTGGATGGCCTCAGTGCTTATGACGAGCGCCATGGCTATCGCGGCCCCGAAGCACGTTTTGCAGGCAAGACCCATGCTGATTGGGTACAGGAGCTGAGCAAACAGCGCCCGCTGGGTGGCCTGGAGCCAGTCATCGTCACACACGTCGACAAGACCGGTCTGCAAGTACTGACACGCAGCGACACAGTGGAAACCGTGGCTTGGGAAACCATGAAGTGGGCACGCCCATTCCTCAATACCAATAGCCAGGGTCGAGCACCGCAACAGCCTTCTGACGTTGCTCAAGTTGGCGACCTGATCCGCGTCCAGCGTCTGGACGACGGCACGCTGAAGTTCAGCCAGGTACCCAATGCCCAAAGCGCGTTGGTTTCGCTGGACCCCAACACCGGCGCCATCCGCGCCCTGGTCGGCGGTTTCTCCTTCGAGCAGAGCAACTACAACCGCGCCATGCAGGCTAAGCGCCAACCCGGCTCGAGCTTCAAGCCCTTTGTCTACAGCGCTGCACTGGACAACGGCTACACAGCAGCCAGTCTGGTCAACGACGCGCCTATCGTGTTCGTCGACGAGTACCTGGATAAAGTCTGGCGACCAAAGAACGACACCAATACCTTCCTCGGCCCGATCCGCATGCGTGAAGCGCTGTACAAGTCGCGCAACCTGGTGTCGATCCGACTGCTGCAAGCTATGGGTGTTGGCCGCACTATCGACTACATCAGCAAGTTCGGCTTCAACAAGCAGGACCTGCCACCCAACTTGTCCCTGGCCCTGGGCACCGCGACGCTGACGCCGATGGAAATTGCCACCGGCTGGAGCACCTTTGCCAATGGCGGCTACAAAATCACCCCATACCTGATCGACCGCATCGAAAGCCGCAACGGTGAAACCCTGTTTACTGCCAACCCGCCACGGGTGCCACAAGCCGATCAGATCGCAGCAGGCATTGCTGCACCAGAAGCCCCCATCAATACCCAGTTGCCCGGTGAAGCGACGCCAGCACCTGCAGGCAATGAGCCGGCGACTGCCCAGCCTCCAGCCGTTGCTGAACGCATTGTCGATGGTCGCACCACCTACATCCTTACCAGCATGCTCCAGGATGTAATCAAGCGTGGTACCGGACGCCGCGCCCTGGCCTTGGGCCGCACCGACCTTGCGGGCAAGACCGGCACCACCAACGAATCCAAGGATGCCTGGTTCTCCGGCTACAACGCCGACCTGGTAACCACGGTGTGGAGCGGCTTCGATCAACCGGAAACCCTGGGCCGCCGTGAGTATGGTGGCACTGTGGCGCTGCCGATCTGGATGAACTTCATGGGCGCCGCCCTCAAGGACAAGCCCAACCACGCGCCGGCCGAACCAGAAGGCATCCTCAGCCTGCGGATCGATCCAGTCAGTGGCCGAGCAGCAACACCTAGCACGCCAAATGCCTACTTTGAGCTGTTCAAGGCAGAAGACACGCCACCGTCGGTGAACGAGCTGGGCGGCTCAGCCCCAGGCAGTCCGCTGCCGGCTGATGAAGCGGCGCCGATAGACCTGTTCTAAGCGATCGCGGGGCAAGCCCGCTGCCACTGGTCGTGCACGGCCAGCCTAGGAAGCGAACTTGCCCCACGATGGGATACACAGAAAACAGCCAACAAAAAGCCCCGACTCTTGCGAGCCGGGGCTTTTTGTTACAACGCTACAACGGCTTAGCCGTTGAACACGTCATCCACGCTTTTCAGCGGGTAGTTAGCCGGATACGGCAGGGTTGCCACACCAGTCTCCAGCGCAGCCTTGGCTACGGCATCGGAAACGACGGTGATCAGGCGTGCATCCATTGGCTTCGGAATAATGTACTCACGACCGAATTCCAAGGCATCAACGCCGTAGGCTGCACAAACTTCCTTTGGAACCGGCAGCTTGGCCAGGTCTTTCAGGGCGTTGGCCGCGGCGATTTTCATTTCTTCGTTGATGCGCTTGGCGCGAACGTCCAGGGCACCACGGAAGATGAACGGGAAGCCCAGTACGTTGTTGACCTGGTTCGGGTAGTCGGAACGACCGGTGGCCATGATCACGTCGCTACGGGTAGCGTGAGCCAGCTCCGGCGAAATTTCCGGATCAGGGTTGGAGCAAGCGAAGACGATTGGGTTTGGCGCCATCGACTTCAGGCCTTCAGCGCTCAGCAGATTCGGACCGGACAGGCCAACGAACACATCAGCGCCGTCAAGGGCATCAGCCAGGGTACGCTTGTCGGTAGCGTGAGCGAAGACCGCCTTGTACTGGTTCAGGTCGTCACGACCAGCGTGGATCACGCCAGTACGGTCAACCATGAAGATGTTCTCGATCTGCGCACCCATGCTGACCAGCAGCTTCATGCAAGAGATGGCAGCAGCACCAGCGCCCAGGCAGACGATCTTGGCATCAGCCAGAGTTTTACCAGCGATTTCCAGAGCATTGATCATGCCGGCCGCGGTGACGATAGCGGTGCCGTGCTGGTCATCGTGGAACACCGGGATGTCGCACTGTTCGATCAGGGCGCGCTCGATTTCGAAGCACTCAGGTGCCTTGATATCTTCCAGGTTGATGCCACCGAAAGTGATGGAGATGCGCTTGACGGTGTCGATGAAGGCTTGCGGGCTTTCGGAGTCGACTTCGATGTCGAATACGTCGATGCCAGCGAAACGCTTGAACAGAACACCCTTGCCTTCCATGACCGGCTTGGACGCCAGCGGGCCGAGGTTACCCAGGCCAAGAATGGCAGTACCGTCGGAAATGACTGCTACCAGGTTACCCTTGCCGGTGTACTTGTAGGCCAGCTCCGGGTCGCGAGCGATTTCGCGCACCGGCTCGGCCACGCCAGGGCTGTAGGCCAGCGCCAGGTCGCGAGCAGTCGCGGTAGGTTTGGTGAGCTCTACGCTCAATTTCCCCGGACGAGGCTGAGCATGATATTCGAGAGCGGCAGTTTTCAGGTCTGACATGGTGGGCATTCCGCTATTTACTGTTCTGACGGACCGCCGAGGATACGCAAAGAGCCAAGGCCCGACAAGACTGGTCGGTCACTTGTGTCAAGGCCTTTAACCTACGACTTTCCGCCAAGAGCCGCAGCCTGCAAGGGTTTCGATGTGTACAATCGAAATAAAAAATGTAGACAATTTTTTATCTTTCGACCCTTTCCAGCATCGTTGGATCGGTCAATGGCAACATCCAGCGTCTCTGTCCGGGCTTCAAGCCACCTTTGCGGGAACGATCCATCACCCAACCGCGAGCTTCGACGGATCGTCCTTTTAGATCAGTCAGAAAGGATGACGGGAAGTTACGCTGCAAACGCGAAGGCACCTGTAGTACCAGTGAATCGTCAATTTCGATCCAGATGCCGCCGCGATTGCGCTCAATACTGCCCACCTTACCGCTGATCAGCGCGAAGCCCGACTTACGGATCTGGCTCGACGAGGTTACCGGTGACTGCCGCCACAGACCTTTGCCAGCCCGACGAGCAGCCTGTTCCGCCTGCTGCTGACAGTCGCTCAGCGAGACGTTGGGCGCCACCGCCACGCGGTAGCCGAGGCCCTCACTGAGCAGTTGTGCCTCAAAATTGTCGCCAGAGCGACCATAGACGTGCGCCAGTGTGCGACCGTATTTGTCGCGGGCCTCGACACCGGGGACCATGTTCACCCGGTCGTCACTGGCCTCTACCAGCGCCTGTAGGCGCTGGCGTGCGGCTTCGGCAAAGGCTTCACTGGTATGCCCCTTGCGTCCGATCTCCGGCGCATTGATACCGATCAAGCGCACGCTTCGACCATCTTTCAGACGCAAGGTATCGCCGTCGACCACCTGACGTACGCTAACCCATTGTGGATCGACGGGCATCGGACAGAAAGCCAGCGCCGTCATTTGCCAAGTTGCGCCCACAAAAAAGGCGCCCACAAGGGACGCCTTTTTCAGCAACGTTGCCAAGCCCATCGGGCCAGCGACGCGCAATCTTACTTCTTGCCGAACGCAGCGAAGCGATCTTCGAAGCGCTTGACGCGGCCGCCGGTATCCAGAGTCTTCTGCTTACCGGTGTAGAACGGGTGGCACTCGTTGCAAACGTCGGTACCCAGCGGGGAGCACAGGGTCGAACGAGTTTCAAACTTGTTACCGCAGCTGCAGGTGACTGCGATTACTTCGTAATTCGGGTGAATTTCTGGCTTCATGGTCACTTCCTCGACTGCGTGCCGCCACCCAACACCATTGTTGAATACCGCACGTAATTAGGCGGCGAATAATACCAGAGCATGCTGTCAACGCAAGTTGTCGCTTGCACCGGCCGTCGTCTGCTAGGCTCGCCAGGTCTTGGAACCCCTTCAGAGAACTTACTGCGTGTCCGACGTCATTCTGCGCCTTGCCCTACCCTCGCCGCTACGGCGACTGTTCGACTACAGGGCCACAGCGAGCATGGCGCGCCACACGCTAACCCCCGGCATGCGTATCCGCGTGCCCTTCGGGCGCCGAGAAATGATCGGCATCCTGATCGAAGTCACCGACAAGAGCGAAGTACCGGCCGACAAGCTGAAACCGGCAATCGCCCTGCTCGACCCTGTCTCACCACTGCCCCCGGCGCTGTTCAAACTGTGCCTATGGACAGCCCAGTACTATCAACACAGCCTTGGCGACACCCTGAGCTGGGCCTTGCCCGTGCTATTGCGCCAGGGTGAACCCGCCGAGGCACGCCAGGAACGTTTCTGGCAGGTGGCCCCAGGGGCGCGCCAGGATGACCCTCGTATCGCCCGCGCCCCTCGCCAGCGCGAAGCCTTGGCGACACTGGCCCAGCACCCTCACGGCGTCGCACACACGCTGCTGAGCAAACTGATGCTGAGCAAAGAAAGCCTCGACCTGCTGCTGGCCAAGGAGTTGGTACAGGTTGAAGTACGCCGCCACTTGCCACAGGAGCGTCATGAACACTGGCTGGCCCAGCCCGAACTGCCACTGAACGACGAACAGCGCGCCGCGTTCAATGCCGTACGTTCGGGATTCGACAGCTTTCATGCCTTTCTGCTCGCCGGGGTCACCGGCAGCGGCAAGACCGAGGTGTACCTGCAACTGATACGCGAAACCCTTGAAGCCGGCAAACAGGCGTTGATCCTGATTCCGGAAATCAACCTGGGGCCACAGACTCTGGCGCGCTTCGAGCAGCGTTTCAACGCCCGCATCGCCTTGCTGCACTCCGCAGTCAATGACCGCGAACGCCTGGATGCCTGGTTGGCAGCCCGCGACGGCGAGGCCGACATCATCATCGGAACGCGCTCGGCCCTGTTCACCCCGATGAAGCATCCCGGCTTGATCATCATCGACGAGGAGCATGACGGTTCCTATAAACAGCAGGAGGGTTTGCGTTATCACGCCCGCGACCTCGCCCTGGTACGCGCGCGCCAAGAGAACATTCCGATCCTGCTCGGCTCGGCGACACCGTCACTGGAAAGCCTGCACAACGCGCACAGCGGGCGCTACGGCCTACTGCGCCTCAATCAGCGCGCTGGCGGCGCACAGCAACCGCGCTTCCTGCGCCTGGACGTCAAGAGCCGGCCGCTGGACAGCGGTATCAGCGGACCGATGCAGCAGGCGATCGGCCAGACCCTGGCAGCCGGCCAACAGGTGCTGGTATTCCTCAATCGCCGCGGCTTTGCACCTACTTTGCTCTGCCACGATTGTGGCTGGATGTCCGAGTGTCCGCGCTGCGATGCGCGCATGACCGTTCATCAGCGCTCCAATGAATTGCGCTGCCATCACTGTGGTTACGATGAGCGTGTGCCACGCCAGTGCCCGCAATGCAACAAGGTTGACCTGCGCCCCGTGGGTGCTGGCACCGAGCGAGCGGAAGAGCGCCTGAGCATTCTGTTCCCTGACTTCCCGGTTTTGCGTGTGGACCGCGACAGCACCTCGCGCAAGGACGCCATGAACCAGTTGTTCGCCACGATCCAGCGTGGCCAGCCCTGTATTCTGGTCGGTACCCAAATGCTTGCCAAAGGGCACCACTTCCCACGCGTAACCTTGGTGGCAATTCTCGACGCAGACGGCGGATTGTTCTCCGGAGACTTTCGCGCCAGCGAGCGCATGGCCCAACTGATCGTCCAGGTTGCTGGGCGTGCAGGACGCGCCGAGGAACCTGGCAAGGTCATCATCCAGACGCACCTGGCCGACCATCCGTTATTGGTGCAACTGACCGAACAAGGTTACTTCGCCTTTGCCGAGCAAGCCCTGAGCGAGCGACGTGCGGCTGGCCTGCCACCGTTTGCCCACCTGGCCCTGCTGCGAGCTGAAGCGCACAAACCAGGGCAGGCCGAAGGGTTTCTCGACGAAGCATGCAGCGCTGCTGAGCAGTTGCTGATCGAACACAACCTTCAAGGTATCGAGCTGCTTGGCCCGGTACCCGCACCGATGGAACGACGCGCGGGCCGTTTTCGAGCACAACTATTGCTCCAGGCCAATGCACGGGCGCCTTTGCATCGACTGATCAGCGCCTGGTTGCTACTGTTGGAACAGATGCCGTCCGGGCGCCAAGTGCGCTGGTCTTTAGATGTTGACCCTGTAGATCTGTACTGACCAGGGTCGCAATGGGAGCGGGCTTGCCCCGCGATATACCCTCAAAGGTTGGCAACCACGCCCCGGCAACGGATAATGTCCAGTTTTTCCACCTGCGCATCGAAGCGCCGCCGCGCTTGCGGTCGAAAGAGAAGCCCATGAAAGACACCATTCGCCAGCTAATCCAGCAAGCCCTCACCCAACTCGTCACCGACGGTGTGTTGCCTGAAGGGCTGACGCCGGCGATCCAGGTGGAAAACGCCCGGGACAAGACGCACGGCGACTTCGCCAGCAATATCGCGATGATGCTGGCCAAGCCTGCCGGCATGAAGCCTCGTGACCTGGCAGAAAAGATCATTGCCGCGCTGCCTGCCGACGAGCAGATCAGCAAGGTCGAGATTGCCGGCCCAGGCTTTCTGAACTTCTTCCAAAACACCCAGGCTCTGGCTGCCCGCCTTGATGCCGCACTCGCCGACGCCAAGCTCGGCGTGCGCAAGGCCGGTCCTCAACAGAAGGTTGTGGTTGACCTGTCGGCACCGAACCTCGCCAAAGAGATGCATGTAGGTCACCTGCGTTCGACTATCATCGGCGACGCCGTGTCGCGCGTACTGGAGTTTCTTGGCGACACCGTGATTCGCCAGAACCACGTGGGCGACTGGGGCACTCAGTTCGGCATGCTGATGGCTTACCTCCAGGAAAACCCGATCACCAGCGACGAGCTGTCGGACCTGGAAAACTTCTACCGCGCCGCGAAGAAACGTTTCGACGAATCCGAAGAGTTCGCCGACCGTGCCCGTGGCCTGGTGGTCAAACTGCAAGCGGGTGACGAGGAATGCCTGAAGCTGTGGACTCGCTTCAAAGACATCTCGCTGTCGCACTGCCAGAAAACCTACGAACTGCTCAACGTCAAGCTGACCATGGCCGACGTAATGGGCGAAAGCGCCTATAACGACGACCTGGCCAATGTCGTCAACGACCTCAAGGCCAAAGGCCTTCTGGTCGAGAGCAAGGGCGCCCAGTGCGTGTTCCTCGACGAGTTCAAGACCGCCGAGGGCGAACCGCTGCCGGTGATCGTGCAGAAAGCCGATGGCGGCTACCTGTATGCCACTACCGACTTGGCTGCCGTGCGCTATCGCAGCAACGTGCTCAAGGCCGATCGCGCCCTGTACTTTGTCGACCAGCGTCAGGCCCTGCACTTCAATCAGGTATTTGAAGTAGCTCGCCTGGCCGGCTTCGTCGGTCACCCCATGCAAATGGAGCACATGGGCTTCGGCACCATGAACGGCGCTGATGGCCGCCCGTTCAAGACCCGCGACGGCGGCACGGTAAAACTTATCGATCTGCTCACCGAAGCCAAAGAGCGTGCCTACACCCTGGTCAAGGAGAAGAACCCCGAGCTGCCCGAGGCTGAACTGCGCGCTATCGGCCAAGTGGTGGGCATTGATGCGGTAAAATACGCCGACCTGTCCAAGCACCGCACCAGCGACTACAGCTTCAACTTCGAGTTGATGCTCAATTTCGAGGGCAACACTGCTCCGTACCTGCTGTATGCCTACACGCGCGTCGCCGGCGTATTCCGCAAGCTGAACAAGAGCTTCGATGAGGCAGACGGGCAGATCGTTCTGCAGGCGGCCCAGGAACAAGACCTGGCTGCGCGCCTGGCTCAATTCGGCGAAATCCTGAACAACGTCGCCGAAAAAGGCACACCGCACGTACTCTGCGCCTACCTGTACGACGTGGCCGGCCTGTTCTCCAGCTTCTACGAGAACTGCCCGATCCTCGCTGCCGAGACCCCTGAACAACAGCAGAGCCGCCTGCGCCTGGCTGCCCTGACTGGCCGCACCCTCAAGCAAGGTCTGGAGCTGCTCGGCCTGGAAACCCTGGAGCGTATGTAAGTTGGCTGCCAAGAAAAAACCTGCACCAAAGCGCGGCGCCAGTCGCAACCAGGCACCTGCCAAACAGCCGATTCCGGGCTGGTTGTGGCTGGCAATTGGCCTGACGGTTGGCGCCTTCATCGTTTTTCTGATGAAGCTTGAGCCAGGCAACCAAGAAGTGAAGCGGACCAAGCCTGAACAGCAAAAAGCCGAAAGAGCCGCCGAAGCCAACAAGACAGCGCCGAGCCCGCAACAACCGGTAAAGCCCAAGTACGACTTCTACACCTTGCTGCCCGAGTCGGAAGTGATCGTGCCGCCTGAAGCCGTTCCGGAGAAAACCCCGCCGGTGCCTGCGCAACCTCCGGTAACCCCGGCGGAAGCGGCGAAAATCGATACTGCGCGAGCACAGGCGGCCCTGATGGGGCAAACGCCACCACCCGCGCCGCCGGTAATCAAGCCTGCAGCAACGACCCAGTTCTTTCTGCAGGCCGGGTCGTTCCGCAAACAGGCTGACGCCGACAAGGTCCGGGCGCAGATCATTCTGCTCGGCCAGGCGGTCAAGGTAGAGTCCGGTACCGTCAAGGAAGAAACCTGGTACCGGGTGCTGGTCGGGCCGTTCAGCAACCGTGAACAACTGACCGTAGCGCAGAAACAATTGGCTGGCAGCGGCTTCAGCAACTTGCTGCTGCAGCAGCGCCAGACCCGCCAGTAAGTCCTGCCAGCGGCCTTGTCGACACACCGACAAGGCCGCTGCCTTCAACGCCGCTGAGCGTTGGCCAGCGATACTTGGGTGTTCAACGTCCAGAAATCGTACAAGACCCCCACCAGGAACAGCCCACCGGTGAACAGGTAGATGATCCCGGTAATCCACTTGCCCTGATACATGCGGTGCACGCCGAACACACCCAGGAAGGTCAGCAGGATCCAGCTCAGGCTGTAGTCCAGAGGGCCGGCGTGAAAGCGCAGATCTGCCTCGCGATCCATCGCCGGGATCAGAAACAGGTCGATCAGCCAGCCAATACCCAGCAAGCCCAGGGTAAAGAACCAAATAGTACCGGTAACCGGTTTGCCGTAATAAAAACGGTGGGCGCCGGTGAAACCGAAAATCCACAACAGGTAACCAATTACCTTGCTGTGCGTGTCGTGTAACTGCCCGTCCTGCTGATAACTGTTCATTCATAGCCTCTGTGGGTTATCGATAAATTTTCTAAGAAAAAATGTGACTTTTTCGTTTCAGGGCGACGTATGGCACTGCGCCAATCGACCAACGGATCAGAAAATGATCAAAAAGCTGTTATAAAGTTGCGCGCTAACCACCAAGAGCCCTGCCCATGCGTCCTTTTTTCAAGACATGGCTGACCCTTTGCCTATTATTGCCACTGGCAGCCCACGCCACCAACCGTGAGCAACGTCTACCCAACGGCTTTTCCGGGTACTCCTCAAATTCCGCCGCCGTGCGTTCCACCAAGCACGTCAGCAGCAAGGTGCAGCACAGCACCCGCTCCAGCAAGCCAAGCCTGCCGGTTGCATCAATGTCGCCGCAACAGAGCAGCGATGTGCTCAGCCGCGCCGTCAATGTACTGGGCACCCCTTATCGTTGGGGCGGCAGCAGCCCAAGTAAAGGTTTCGATTGCAGCGGCCTGGTCAAGTACGCCTTTCACGAAATCGATGAAGTCGACCTGCCCCGCACCTCCAATGCCATGGCTCAGGGCCACGGCGTTAAAGTCGATCGCAAAGACCTCAAGCCAGGCGATCTGATTTTCTTCAACATCAAGAGTCGGCGGGTCAATCATGTTGCCATTTACCTGGGCAATGACCGCTTCATCCACGCCCCACGCACAGGTAAGCGGGTGAGCATCGACACGCTGAACAAGCCTTACTGGCGCAGCCGCTACGTGGTTGCCAAACGCGTTCTGCCGAAAAGCCAGGAATTGGCCCTGGCCAAGCGCTAAAAACCTTGATGCGCCCCTGCGCGGGCGCTCTCAGCACTGATCAATCCGCGCGCAAGCAGACCTTCAAGGCAACTGTCTAGCGTCTGCATACCCAACGCCCCGCCCATTTGCATGGTTGAATACAACTGCGCCACCTTCCCCTCACGCACCAGGTTGCGCACTGCGGGGGTGGCCAGCAACACCTCATGCGCGACCACTCGCCCGCCCCCTACCTTTTCGACCAGCACCTGTGACACCACAGCCTGTAGTGCTTGCGCCAACATCACCCGCACCAATTGCTTTTCATCCGCTGCAAAGACGTCTACCAGTCGATCAATGGTTCTCGCAGCAGAGCTTGCATGCACTGTTGCCAGCACCAGATGGCCTGTTTCCGCGGCGCTCAAGGCCAGGCGTATGGTCCGCGCATCGCGTAGTTCACCAAGCATTATCACATCCGGATCCTGACGCAGGGCGGCACGAAAGGCTTGATCAAAGCCATGGCTATGCCTGCCGATTTCGCGCTGACTGATCAGGCTGCGCCGAGGGCTGTGAATAAATTCGATAGGGTCTTCCAGGGTGATGATGTGCAACTGCCGCTGGCGGTTGAGGTGATCAAGCAAAGCGGCCAATGTAGTCGACTTGCCCGACCCAGTAGGACCGGTGATCAGCACCAGTCCTGCAGGCAGCTCGGCGATTTGCTGAAAGACCCTGCCCAGTCCCAGGTCGGCGAGACTGCTCACGGCATTCGGAATCACCCTCAGTACTGCTGCGGGCCCTCTGCTCTGCGTGAACGCATTGACGCGAAAACGCGCCAGGTCGGGTAAAGCGACAGAAAAATCGATATCCAGAAGCGTTTCGAAATCCTTTTTCTGCGCTTTGGTCATCAACTGCGCCAGCATCCCGAGCATTTGTTCAGTGCTCAATACGGGCAGTTGCAGTCGGCGCACTCGCCCATCAACACGAAGCGCCGGTACCTCTGCTGCCGCCAGGTGAATATCCGAGGCTCCAGCCCTTGTCGCCACGGCCAACAGTTCAGTCACATCCATGAGACTCCCCAAAGACTGCCAAGCAGGTAGAATGCCGCAGACCCAAAGAGCCGCTGGCATCTATCAATGTCCACCATAGCAGACAACCTTTCCACGCTCGCCGCACGCATCAGCGCTGCTGCCGAGGCCGCTGGACGCGCACCTTCCGACATCCGCCTGCTGGCGGTGAGCAAGACCAAACCCGCTGCCGCCGTGCGTGAAGCCTTTGCCGCCGGGGTTCGCGATGTCGGTGAGAACTACTTGCAGGAAGCCCTCAACAAGCAAGGCGAATTGACCGACTTGCCCTTGACCTGGCACTTCATCGGCCCCATTCAGTCGAACAAGACTCGCGCAATCGCCGAGCATTTTGACTGGGTACATTCCGTGGACCGCTTGAAAATTGCTCAACGCCTGTCAGAGCAACGCCCCGACGGCCTTGCTCCGCTGAACATTTGCCTGCAAGTGAATGTGAGTGGCGAAGCGAGCAAATCAGGGTGTTCGCCAGAAGAACTGCCTGCACTGGCCACCGCCATTGCCGCGTTGCCGCGCCTGCGACTGCGCGGGCTGATGGCGATTCCCGAGCCCACCGACGACCGCGCAGCTCAGGAAGCAGCTTTTGCACGGGTTCGCGAACTACAAGACAGACTCGGGCTGAATCTGGACACGCTCTCCATGGGCATGAGCCACGACCTGGAAGCGGCTATCGCTCAGGGCGCGACGTGGGTACGTATTGGCACCGCATTATTCGGCGCCCGCGATTACAGCCAGCCCTGACCTATGCCTTTTCAACTTATTTCCTAAAGGACCTGACATGAGCAAGACTCGTATTGCCTTTATCGGCGCCGGCAACATGGCCGCCAGCCTGATCGGCGGCCTGCGCGCCCAGGGCCTGGACGCCTCGCAGATCCGCGCCAGTGACCCGGGCGCCGAGCAGCGCGCCAAAGTTCACGCCGAGCACGGCATCGAAATGTTCGCCGATAACGCCCAGGCCATTGAAGGGGCCGACGTGGTGGTGCTGGCCGTCAAGCCGCAGGCCATGAAAGCCGTCTGTGAAGCGCTCAAGCCCAACCTCAAGCCCGAACAACTGGTCGTGTCCATTGCCGCTGGAATCACCTGCGCCAGCATGAACAACTGGCTCGGTGCACAGCCAATCGTACGTTGCATGCCCAACACGCCGGCGCTGTTGCGCCAAGGTGTCAGCGGCCTGTACGCCACCCACGAAGTGACGGCGGCGCAACGTCAGCAAGCCGAACAACTGTTGTCGGCGGTGGGTATTGCCCTGTGGCTGGACACCGAGCAACAACTTGACGCTGTCACTGCCGTTTCCGGTAGTGGTCCTGCGTATTTCTTCCTACTGATCGAGGCCATGACTGCTGCCGGCGAAAAACTCGGACTGCCTCGCGAAACCGCAGCCAAGCTGACCCTGCAAACTGCCCTGGGCGCCGCACACATGGCCGTCAGCAGCGATGTAGACGCCGCCGAACTGCGTCGTCGGGTAACTTCCCCTGCCGGCACAACTGAAGCGGCAATCAAGTCGTTCCAGGCCGATGGATTCGAAGCGCTGGTTGAAAAAGCGCTGGGCGCTGCGGCGCATCGCTCGGCCGAAATGGCCGAACAACTGGGCAACTAAGGAGCCGAATATGATCGGATTGAACAACGCTGCCATTTACGTCGTACAAACCCTGGGTAGTCTCTACCTGCTGATCATCATGCTGCGCTTCATTCTGCAGCTGGTTCGGGCCGACTTCTACAACCCACTGAGCCAATTTGCGGTGCGCGCCACCCAGCCGTTGCTAAAGCCAATGCGCCGGATCATCCCGAGCCTGTTCGGCCTGGATATGTCGTCGCTGTTGCTGGCAATCATTGTGCAAATGCTGGTCATGGGCCTGACCCTGTTGCTGGCCTACAGCACCACCGGTAATCCGCTGCAACTGCTGATCTGGTCGATCATTGGCATCACCGCCCTGTTCTTGAAGATTTTCTTCTTCGCCCTGATCATCAGCGTAATTCTTTCCTGGGTCGCCCCCGGTAGCCACAACCCAGGTGCCGAGCTGATCAATCAGATCTGCGATCCGTTCCTGGCTCCGTTTCGCCGCCTGCTGCCGAACCTGGGTGGCCTGGACATCTCGCCAATCCTGGCGTTCATGGCGCTCAAGTTGATCGACATGCTGGTCATCAACAACCTCGCCGCCATGACCGGCATGCCGGAAATTCTGCGCCTGCTGGTTTGATTCAACGCTACCGCGGGGCAAGCCCTGTCCCACTGGCTGGGAACGGCCTTGCCCCGCGATGCTTTCCTTTCTTGCCGCACACATCAGTGGTCTTTAGACTTACGCCTCATTTAAGCGTGAGCAGGGTCGATGTCCACTGTCTTTCCCGAAGATTCGGTCGGTCTGGTAACACCGCAACTGGCGCAGTTCAACGAGCCTTTGGCCCTGGCCTGCGGCCGCTCGCTGAACTCCTATGAACTGATCTACGAAACCTACGGCACGCTCAATAGCTCGGCCAGCAACGCCGTGCTGATCTGCCATGCGTTGTCCGGTCACCACCACGCGGCGGGCTACCATAGCCCCGACGATCGCAAGCCGGGCTGGTGGGACAGTTGCATCGGCCCCGGCAAGCCGATCGACACCAACCGCTTCTTCGTCGTCAGCCTGAACAACCTGGGCGGCTGCAACGGCAGCACCGGCCCAAGCAGCACCAACCCGGCCACCGGCAAGCCTTATGGCGCCGATTTCCCAGTGCTGACGGTAGAAGACTGGGTTCACAGTCAGGCTCGACTGGCCGACCGCCTGGGCATCACCCAGTGGGCAGCCGTGATCGGCGGCAGCCTGGGCGGCATGCAGGCCCTGCAGTGGACCATCACTTACCCTGATCGCGTACGTCATTGCCTGGACATCGCTTCGGCACCGAAGCTTTCGGCACAGAACATCGCCTTCAACGAGGTCGCCCGCCAGGCCATTCTTACCGACCCCGAGTTCCACGGTGGCTCGTTCCAGGACCACGGCGTGATCCCCAAGCGCGGCTTGATGCTCGCACGCATGGTCGGGCACATCACTTACCTGTCCGATGACTCCATGGGTGAAAAATTCGGACGCGAGCTCAAAAGCGACAAGCTCAACTACGACTTCCACAGTGTCGAGTTCCAGGTCGAAAGCTACCTGCGTTATCAGGGTGAAGAATTCTCTGGCCGCTTCGATGCCAACACTTACTTGCTGATGACCAAGGCACTGGACTACTTCGATCCAGCCGCTGCCCATGGCGGCGACCTGGTGGCAGCCCTGGCCAACGTCACTGCGCAGTACTGTGTGATGTCCTTCACTACCGATTGGCGCTTTTCGCCTGCTCGTTCGCGAGAGATCGTCGACGCGCTGATCGCTGCACGCAAGAACGTCTGCTACCTGGATATCGACTCGCCCTATGGCCACGATGCCTTCCTGATCCCGACCCCGCGCTACATCACGGGATTCACGAACTACATGAACCGCATCGTCTGCTGAGGACCCTATGAGAGCCGACCTGGAAATCATCCAAGACTGGATCCCCGCCGGCAGCCGGGTACTCGACCTCGGTTGCGGCACTGGTGAACTGCTGGCTTCACTGCGTGACAACAAGCAGGTCAGCGGTTATGGCCTGGAAATCGACCCGGACAACATCGCTCAGTGCGTCGCCAAAGGCGTAAACGTCATCGAGCAGGACCTCGACAAAGGGCTGGGCAATTTTGCCAGCAACAGTTTCGACGTCGTGGTCATGACCCAGGCCCTGCAGGCCGTGGAGTACCCCGATCGGATCCTCGATGAAATGCTGCGCGTAGGCCGCCAGTGCATCATTACCTTCCCCAATTTCGGCCACTGGCGCTGCCGCTGGTACCTGGCGACCAAAGGTCGCATGCCGGTCTCGGACTTCATGCCGTATACCTGGTACAACACGCCGAACATTCACTTCTGCACCTTTGAAGATTTCGAGGCGCTGTGCAGCGAACGTCGCGCACAAGTTCTCGACCGGCTGGCCGTTGACCATTTGCACCGCCACGGGTGGGCAAGCAAGCTATGGCCTAATCTTTTAGGGGAGATCGGCATTTACCGTGTCAGCAGCCCCGGCCTTACCCAACACAAGGTCGCGGTTTAACCCGCACACTGGAGGAGAACGATCATGGGTCGCTTGTTGAGCTTTATTCTGACTGCCTGCTTGAGCGTCACCGCAGTTGCTGCCGACGCCATCAAGGGCGAACGCCAGGAAGTCTTTGGAGATACCACGGTGCACTACAGCACCTTCATCTCGACCTTCCTGCAGCCGGACATCGCCAAGGCCGCTGAACTGGTTCGCAGCAAAAACCAGGGCGTGATCAACGTCTCGGTGATCAAGGCCGGCAAACCGGTTGTTACCCAGGTTAGCGGCAGCGTCAAGGATCTCACCAGCAATTCGATCCCGCTGAAGTTCAAACAGATCAACGAACAAGGCGCGATCTATTACATCGCCCAGTACCCTGTGAACCAACAGGAAACCCGTACTTTCACCATCAACGTTGATACTGGCGGCAAAACCGAAACCATCAGTTTTAACCAAGAGCTTTTCCCAGGCGAATGATGAATTTTCAGCAAATCGTATTGGCCAGCCATAACGCCGGCAAACTCAAGGAACTGCAGGCCATGCTCGGTGATACCGTGCAACTGCGTTCAATCGGCGAGTTCAGCAACATCGAGCCGGAAGAGACCGGGCTGTCGTTTGTCGAGAATGCCATCCTCAAGGCGCGCAATGCCGCGCGCATTTCGGGCATGCCGGCGCTGGCCGACGATTCCGGCCTGGCCGTCGACTTCCTTGGCGGCGCCCCTGGTATCTACTCGGCACGCTATGCCGACGGCAAGGGTGACGCAGCCAACAACGCCAAGCTCCTCGACGTTCTCAAGGATGTACCGCAAGAGCAACGCGGCGCCCAATTCGTCTGTGTCCTGGCGTTGGTACGCCACGCCGACGATCCGTTGCCGATCCTCTGCGAAGGACTCTGGCACGGCCGCATCCTCACACAAGCCAGCGGCGAGTACGGTTTTGGCTATGACCCGCTGTTCTGGGTACCGGAGCGCGACTGCTCCAGCGCCGAACTGAGTCCCGCCGACAAGAACCAGATCAGCCACCGTGCCCGTGCCATGCGCCTGTTGCGTCAACGTCTGGGCCTGGCATGATCGATCATTCGCCGGCACAGCCACTGCATCTGGGCGAGGCTGGCTTTACGTCCCAAACACCACGGGCGGCACTGACACAACTGCCTCCCCTGGCGCTGTACATTCACATTCCCTGGTGCGTGCGCAAATGCCCGTACTGCGATTTCAACTCCCACGCCGCTACCCCCGAGCTGCCGGAAGAGGCTTATGTCAATGCCTTGCTGGCCGACCTGGACCAGGAGCTGGGCGCAGTCTATGGACGGCCGATCAGTTCGATCTTCTTCGGCGGCGGCACCCCGAGCCTGTTCAGTGCTCGTGCGCTGGGCCGTTTGCTGGCGGGGGTAGAGCAACGCATCCCCTTTGCCAGTGATATTGAGATCACCCTGGAGGCCAACCCCGGTACCTTCGAGCAGGAAAAGTTCAAAGCCTACCGGCAACTGGGCATCAATCGCCTGTCGATTGGCATCCAGAGCTTTCAACAGGCCAAGCTTGAAGCCCTGGGCCGCATCCACAACGGTGACGAAGCCATCCGCGCTGCCGATATGGCGCGCAATGCCGGCTTCGACAATTTCAACCTGGACTTGATGCACGGCCTGCCTGATCAGTCGCTGGACGACGCCTTGGCTGACCTGCGCCAGGCTATCGCGCTGCAACCTACGCACCTGTCCTGGTACCAATTGACCCTGGAACCGAACACCGTGTTCTGGAACCAGCCGCCAATGCTGCCCGAGGACGATATTCTCTGGGACATCCAGGAAGCCGGCCAAGCCCTACTGGCCAGCCACGGCTACAGCCAGTACGAAGTGTCGGCCTATGCCCAGGCCGGTCGCGCCGCGCGCCACAACCTCAATTACTGGAGCTTTGGCGACTTCATCGGCATCGGTGCCGGCGCCCACGGCAAGCTCAGCCACCCTGACGGGCGCATCCTGCGCACCTGGAAAACCCGCCTGCCCAAGGACTATCTGAACCCGGCAAAAGCCTTCAAGGCTGGTGAGAAGTTGCTGCCGATAGACGAGTTGCCCTTCGAGTTCCTGATGAATGCCCTGCGCCTGACCCAGGGAGTCGACGCCGAACTGTTCAGCCAACGCACTGGACTGGCTCTGGAACAACTTACTGCTGCACGGCGCGAAGCCGAACAAAAAGGCCTTTTGCAGGTCGAAACGACGCGACTGGTCGCCACGCCTCGGGGCCAGTTGTTCCTCAATGACCTGCTGCAGTATTTCTTGACCTAAGGATTGCGAATGGACTTGGTACTCGACCTGCTCTCGACAGTTTCCCGCTGGAGTCGCAGCAATCTATCGGAAATCGCACTGGCGCTTGTAGGCTGTTTGCTGGTGCTGTTCGGCACGGACATCAAAGGCTGGGTGGAACAACGCCTGGGCGGCCTGGCAGGCGCATTGCGCGTGCCTTTCATGGCTTTGTTGGTGATGATCGGCAGTGGTGCCGCGCTAATCTACGCAACGCCGTGGGTAGTACGCGGACTGGCGCAGTTCAACAACTATGCATTGGCGCCCGTGTTGCTGGTTGTGCTGGTATTGATTGGTGTGGTTGCTGACCGACGCTGAATGCATCGCGGGGCAAGGCGACGCATCGCCTTGCCCCGCAACTGGCTTACGCCAGCTTTTCGAACTTCAGATCCCAGACCCCATGCCCAAGTCGCTCGCCACGGCGTTCGAACTTGGTGATCGGGCGCTCGGCCGGACGCTCTACGCATTTGCCGTCTGCGGCCAGGTTGCGGTAACCCGGCGCAACATTCATCACTTCCAGCATGTATTCAGCATAGGGTTCCCAGTCGGTAGCCATATGGAATACGCCGCCCACCTTGAGCTTGCTGCGCACCAGCTCGGCAAACTCGGGCTGAACGATACGACGCTTGTGGTGACGGCTCTTGTGCCACGGATCAGGGAAAAACAGCATCAGCCTATCGAGGCTGTTGTCAGCCACGCACTTGTTCAGCACCTCGATAGCATCGCAGTCATACACCCGCAGGTTCTTCAGACCCTGGGTCAGCACGCCATTGAGCAGCGCACCTACGCCTGGGCGGTGTACTTCGACACCGATGAAGTCTTGATCCGGTGCCGCAGCAGCCATTTCCAGCAGGGAATGGCCCATGCCGAAACCAATCTCCAGGGTACGCGGAGCCGAACGGCCAAATACCTGGTCGTAATCGACCGGGCTATCGGCCAACGGCAGGATGAACAGTGGACCACCCTGCTCCAGACCACGTTGCTGGCCTTCAGTCATACGCCCGGCGCGCATCACGAAACTTTTGATGCGCCGGTGTTGGCGCTCTTCGCCGTCAGTGGAGATCGGCGTTTCTTGCGATTCAGTCATCAGGTGCTCTTACTTGATCAGACCATCCAGCGGCGACGAGGCGCTGGCATAGAGTTTCTTCGGCATACGACCGGCCAGATAAGCCAGGCGACCGGCGACAATGGCGTGCTTCATGGCTTCGGCCATCATGATAGGTTGCTGGGCATTGGCAATGGCCGAGTTCATCAGCACCGCCTCGCACCCCATTTCCATGGCGATTGTAGCGTCCGAAGCAGTACCGACGCCGGCATCTACCAGCACCGGTACTTTTGATTCTTCAAGGATGATCTGCAGATTGTACGGGTTGCAGATGCCCAAGCCGGTACCAATCAGACCCGCCAATGGCATGACGGCGATACAACCTATTTCAGCCAACTGACGGGCGATGATTGGATCGTCGCTGGTGTAGACCATCACGTCGAAACCATCCTTGACCAGCACTTCGGCGGCCTTGATAGTTTCAATGACGTTGGGGAACAGGGTTTTCTGGTCGGCCAGTACTTCCAACTTGACCAGGTTGTGGCCGTCAAGCAGCTCACGGGCCAGGCGGCAGGTGCGCACCGCCTCGACTGCGTCATAGCAACCCGCTGTATTGGGCAAAATAGTGTAGCGATCCGGCGGCAGCACATCGAGCAGGTTCGGTTCGCCCGGGTTCTGGCCGATATTGGTCCGGCGCACGGCGACGGTGACGATTTCGGCACCCGAGGCTTCAATGGCCAGGCGGGTTTCTTCAAGGTCACGGTACTTGCCAGTGCCGACCAGCAGACGCGACTGAAAGGTACGGCCGGCCAGAGTGAAGGGCTTGTCGCTGCGAAGGTTGCTCATCGGAAATCCTCTGAATGGTTGAGGGACTTGCAAGGTAATCCTGGGCCTCTAGCCGCCGCCGATGGCATGCACGACTTCGACCTGGTCGCCTTCACGCAGCGCTGTGGCTGCGTGCTGGCTACGTGGCACGATGTCCAGGTTGAGCTCTACCGCGACACGGCGCCCGACAAGGTCCAGGCGGGTCAGCAGGGCCTCGACGCTTTCGCCATCGGGCAACTCGAAGGGTTCACCGTTCAATTGAATGCGCATGCGCACGGCCACCATTATTTTTAGGGGCCCGCATTCTAGCCCTGATCAGGTGCTGCGACCAAGGCCAAGCATCGCCATTCGTCTCGATTCGGACCGCCAAGTCAACCCAGGCGCCAGGCAGCCAGGCCCAGGCACAACCAGCCGCCGAGGAAGGCCATGCCGCCGATTGGAGTGATTATGCCCAGTTTGCCAATCCCGCTGAGGGTCAACAGATAAAGGCTGCCAGAGAAAAGCACGATGCCCAGGGTAAACAAGCCACCAGCCCAACCCACCAGGCGACCCGGCAACTGCGTAGCCAATACGGCAACCCCAAACAACGCCAGGGCATGGACCAATTGATACGTTACACCTGTCTGGAAGATCGCCAGGTACTCACTGCTCAAGCGTCCCTTCAACCCGTGAGCGGCAAATGCACCCAAGGCGACACCGGTGAAGCCGAAAAACGCGGCGAGCAAAAGAAAACTACGCAACATGGGGCGACTCCTAGTCATCACAGGGTCTGTATAATGGCCCGCTCATTCGGTTCGGCCAAGCCATCTCTATGTTGTCCTCCATAATCCGCCGTCTTACCCGCGCCCTGCTCTGGTTCGCCGCCGGCAGTGCTTTATTGGTGCTGGTGCTGCGCTGGATCCCTCCCCCAGGCACGGCGTTGATGGTCGAACGCAAGATCGAATCATGGTTCAACGGCCAACCGATTGACCTGCAGCGCGACTGGGAACCCTGGGAGCGCATTTCGGACGAACTCAAAGTGGCGGTCATTGCCGGCGAAGACCAGAAATTCGCCAACCATTGGGGCTTCGACTTCATCGCCATCCAGGCTGCACTGGCGCACAACGAGCGCGGTGGCAGCATCCGCGGCGCCAGCACCCTCAGCCAGCAAGTGGCGAAAAACCAGTTTCTCTGGTCAGGACGCAGTTGGCTACGCAAGGGCCTTGAGGCCTGGTTCACCGCCCTGATCGAACTGCTCTGGTCCAAGGAGCGGATTCTGGAGGTTTACCTCAACAGCGCCGAATGGGGCGAAGGTGTGTTCGGTGCCCAGGCTGCGGCCCAACATCACTTTGGCGTCGACGCCAGCCGCTTGAACCGCCAACAGGCCAGCCTACTGGCCGCCGTGCTACCCAGCCCGCTCAGATGGAGCGCTAGCCGCCCCAGCAGCTACGTGGCACGGCGTGCGGGCTGGATTCGCCAACAGATGCGCCAATTGGGTGGCAGCGACTACCTCGCGCAATTGGACAGCCCGCGCAAGGCGCCCTGGAACCAATAAAAAACCCGGTAAAGCGCACACTTTGCCGGGTTTTCGTTATTTGCCGATTACGGGGTAAATGCCTTAGAACGCGCCCATGTAATCACGCTTGCCCACTTCCACACCATTGTGACGCAGGATTGCGTAAGTGGTGGTGACATGGAAGAAGAACTGCGGCAGGCCGTAGGTCAGCAAATAAGCCTGGCCAGTGAAGCGCTTCTCTTTCGGCGTACCCGGACGGGTCACGATTTCAATACCTTCCTTGCCATCGATCTGCGCTGGCGCAACGCCGTCCAAGAAAGCCAGAACCTTACTGATCAGTGCTTGCAGCTCAGCAAAGGTGGTTTCGCTGTCATCGTATTTCGGCAACTCGACCTCAGCCAGGCGTGCCGATACACCCTTGGCGAAATCAACCGCGATCTGCACTTGGCGAACCAGTGGAAACATATCCGGATAAAGGCGAGCCTGCAGGAAGACGCTCGGATCAATGTTTTTAGCCGTAGCGTGAGCTTCGGCCTTGTTCAGAACCTCACTCAAGGCGTTGAGCATTTGCTTGAAAACAGGAACAGAAGCGGCATACAAGGAAATGGTCATAACAGTCTCGACATGGGTGGCGGAAAGAGTGGCGGGGCCAACGTGGCGCGATTATAGACCGGCGTTGTCGCGTGAATGGCCCGGCACCATAAAAAAGGGTTTTCACGGATTGCCGGTTCGGTATGACAATCTCTCCGCGCCTATATGAAGTGGCCCAAGGACTTTCGGGCAATGCACGCGAGGTGGAACCTTGAAATACATCATTGAAGCATTCGATAAAGAGACCGAACAACTAGCTTATGAAATCGCGCTGCCGGACGGATGCGATACACAGCTAGCGGCAATCATGGGGTGGATAGCGTCCCAGCGAGGGGATGAAGGATACAACCTGACCAGCGAACAGGTGGCGGCGATTGAAGTGCTCGCTAACAGAACCATTCACGAACACGACCATATCCTGCAGCTCACCTGCAACATCGATTAATTGTCTGACCGGGGGGGGGCGTACCGAACGGGAGGCGGCCGTAACTCTTGATGATGCCGTAACGGGATAAGCACTCATTTGCAGTGCACAACCCAGCCCTGCCCCATCTACCCACAAAAATCCGTGATGCCTAAAAAAAGCCCCGACACGTCGGGGCTTTTTGTTTGTGGCGTATCGCGACTTAGATTGCGATCAAGGCTTTAACCTTGTTCATCGCATTCTTTTCCAGCTGCCGAATACGCTCGGCAGACACGCTGTATTTCTCGGCCAGGTCGTGCAGCGTGGCTTTCTCTTCTGCCAGCCAGCGCTGATAGAGAATGTCACGGCTACGATCATCCAGGCCCTGCAGTGCTTCATGCAGATTGCTGGTGGAGTTGTCGCTCCAGTCGGCATCTTCCAACTGACGAGCCGGGTCGTAGCGATGGTCTTCCAGGTAATTGGCCGGCGACTGGAAAGCACTGTCGTCATCGGCTTCGGACGCTGGGTCAAAGGCCATGTCCTGACCAGTCAGGCGGCTCTCCATCTCGCGCACTTCACGTGGCTCGACGCCCAGGCTTTCAGCAACGCGATGAACTTCATCGTTGTTCAGCCAGGCCAGGCGTTTTTTCTGGCTGCGCAGGTTGAAGAACAGTTTGCGCTGGGCCTTGGTGGTAGCGACCTTGACGATACGCCAGTTACGCAGGATGAACTCGTGAATCTCGGCTTTGATCCAGTGCACGGCAAAGGACACCAGACGCACACCCATTTCAGGGTTGAAACGCTTGACCGCTTTCATCAGGCCAACGTTGCCTTCCTGAATCAGGTCAGCCTGGGCCAGCCCGTAGCCCGAATAGCTGCGAGCGATATGTACGACAAAGCGCAGGTGCGCGAGCACCATCTGCCGAGCTGCCTCTAGATTTTGCTCATAGTAGAGACTCTCGGCCAGTTCACGCTCCTGCTCAGGCGACAGCAATGGAATGCTGTTGACTGTGTGCACGTAGGCTTCCAGGTTTGCACCGGGAACCAGGGCATAGGCAGGTTGCAACGAAGTGGTCATACGAAAAAACCTCCGACTCACTGAACTCGTGCCCTCAGGCACTGCCAACATTGACCGGGAACCGCGAAACAAGTTCCCTTGAATATGAAAAGAGTCAATAGCAGCAAAAAGACACTATCGCGGTGCAAGCTCTCGCAAGTGGCGGGCGACCGCAATCCAAGCACCGATATACCCTAACAACACCGCTCCAAGCAAGAGCGACAGACCATCGGCAGACGGAACCCCTGCCAATGCGAAATTACTGCCATAAAGACCAGAAAGCCCGATAACCGCGTCATTCAGCCAATTCAGGCCGAATGCCAGTACGCCCCAAGCCAAAACTCCTGCGCCCAGGCCATATAACGCGCCCATGTACAGGAAAGGCCGGCGCACATAGCTGTCAGTGCCGCCTACCAGCTTGATGACTTCAATTTCGGTACGGCGGTTCTCGATGTGCAGGCGAATTGTGTTACCAATTACCAAAAGCAGCGCCGACACCAGCAGGACCGTCAGACCAAAAACAAAACGATCACCCAACTTCAAAATTGCCGCCAGGCGCTCGACCCAAACCAGATCCAACTGCGCCACATCCACCTTGGGAAGCTCTGCAAGGCGCTGGCGCAAGGCTTCCAGCGCTGGCTTGTCGACTTCCGCCGGTGTTACGACGACGACACCCGGAAGTGGGTTCTCCGGCAGTTCACGCAGGGCATCCCCCAGACCGGATTGCTGCTGGAATTCTTCCAGGGCTTTTTCACGACTAACGTATTCGGCCTCGGCAACGCCAGGCATTCCCTTGATCTGCTCACGCAGCGCTTCGCCATCACGGCTGCTGGCATCCAGTTTGAGGTACAGGGAAATCTGTGCCGCTCGCTGCCACGATCCTCCCAGACGCTCGACGTTGCTCAGGAGCAACGACAGCCCCATGGGTAAGCTCAGGGCCACAGCCATTACCAGGCAGGTGAAAAAGCTGCCAATTGGCTGCTTGCCCAGGCGACGTAAACTATCGAGCAGACTGGAGCGATGGCTTTCCAGCCAGGCGTGCAGAAGGGTGCGGAAGTCTGGACCATCGTCGTCATGGCTGCTGCGTTTGTTTTTTTCAGGCTGCGGATCAGCGGCCTTGGGCGCCACGCGCTCGGAAACCTTGGGACTGCGTGTCGCACTCATTGCCCGGCCTCCCCGTCGCCGATCAAGCGACCGCGTTGTAGTGTCAGCATGCGATGGCGCATACGCGCAATCAGCGCCAGGTCGTGACTGGCGATCAGCACGCTGGTGCCCAAGCGGTTGATATCTTCAAATACACCCATGATCTCTGCCGCCAGGCGCGGGTCGAGGTTACCGGTGGGCTCATCCGCCAGCAGCAAGGCCGGGCGATGGACAATGGCCCGAGCAATACCAACACGCTGCTGTTGCCCTGTGGACAAATCGCCAGGATACAGCTCGGCTTTGTCCGAAAGCGCGACGCGCTCAAGCGCCGAATCGACGCGCTTGGCCACTTCGACCTTGGACAGTCCGAGGATTTGTAGCGGCAAGGCAACGTTGTTGAACACGGTACGGTCGAACAGCAACTGGTGATTCTGGAACACTACGCCAATCTGCCGACGCAGAAAGGGAATCTGGGCATTGCTGATCTGCCCAAGGTCTTGTCCAGCCAGTAACAGTTTGCCGCTGGTAGGACGCTCCATAGCCAGCAACAGGCGCAGCAACGTACTTTTGCCCGCACCGGAATGACCGGTGACGAACAGGAACTCGCCGCGGCGCACTCGAAAACTCAACTCATGCAGGCCTACGTGACCATTGGGGTAGCGCTTGGCGACCTGTTCGAATCGAATCATGGGTGCTCCCGCTCGGCAAACAGTGCTTTCACGAAGGGTTCGGCTTCGAAGGTGCGCAGATCGTCAATACCTTCACCCACGCCAATATAGCGGATCGGTAGGCCAAACTGCTTGGCCAGGGCAAAGATCACCCCACCCTTGGCGGTGCCGTCGAGCTTGGTCAGGGCCAAGCCTGTAAGTTCGACGCTCTGGTTGAAGTGCTTGGCCTGGTTGATGGCGTTTTGCCCGGTGCCTGCATCGAGCACCAGCAAGACTTCGTGAGGCGCGTCGGCATCGAGCTTGCCAATAACCCGACGGACCTTCTTCAACTCTTCCATCAGGTTGTCTTTGGTATGCAGTCGACCGGCGGTGTCGGCGATCAATACATCAACACCACGCGCCTTCGCAGCCTGGACCGCATCGAAGATCACAGAAGCGGAATCGGCGCCGGTGTGCTGGGCAATGACCGGAATATTGTTACGTTCACCCCACACCTGCAATTGCTCGACCGCTGCGGCACGGAAAGTGTCACCGGCAGCCAGCATGACTTTCTTGCCTTCAAGCTGAAGCTTTTTCGCCAGTTTGCCAATGGTGGTGGTTTTACCGGCACCGTTGACACCCACGACCAAAATTACGAAAGGCTTGGTTTGGGACTGGATACGCAGCGGCTGCTCGACAGGCTTGAGCATGTCAGCCAGCTCGCCTTGCAGCGACTTGTACAGGGCGTCACTGTCGGCCAACTGCTTGCGAGCAACCTTCTGGGTCAGGCTCTGGACAATTGTCGAAGTGGCTTCAACACCCACATCTGCGGTCAGCAGGCGAGTTTCGATTTCGTCGAGCAGATCATCATCGATCGCTTTTTTGCCCAGGAACAGGCTGGCCATGCCCTCGCCAATGCTGGCGCTGGTCTTGGACAACCCTTGCTTGAGGCGAGCGAAGAAACCGCCCTTGTTTTCCTCGGTACTAACGGGGACTACGTCTTGGACAGGCGCAGGCTCTGCAACAGGCGCTACAGGCGCTACAGGCGCAGGCTCGGCCAGGACTACCGGTGGCGCAACAGGTTCTGGCGCTGTAACCACGAGCACGGGCTCAACCGCCAGCGGCTCGGGCTCGGGCTCGGGCTCAGCTTCCGGCTCGGGCTGGGCCGCTGCCACCTGAACCGGACGTTCAGGGATGGGTGGAGGCTCGTGCGGCTCCAGGTCGGCGACCAGTGCTACCGGCTCTTCAGGAACCGGCAGAACCAGCCCGACGGACGGTGCCTGCGGGGCTTCGACGGGCACAACATGAGCAGGATCAGGTGCCGCAGCCGGGGTCGAAGCAACTTCGACAGTCGGCGTTGCCACCTGCTCCGGCTCAATCGGTGCGGGGGGTTGTGGCTGTTCGGCAACAGGTTGCTGGGGCTTTTTGCGCAGCCAGCCGAACAGGCCTTTTTTTTCACCAGCCGCGGCCGGCGTCTTTTTGTCGTCGTTGGAACCAAACATGGAAGACGGCTATCTCAGGGTAGCGAAGCGCCACTGTGGCGCTTCGAGAATTCTTTTTACGCAGAACAGACTACTTTTATTCCGGCTCGTTCATGCGCAGCATTTTGTCTTGTGGCCTGCAGGTCAGATCCACGACAGGCATGGTCGACGGGCAACCGGATCAGTATCCTAGCACCTCCTAGCCCGCTGACGCTAAGACCATGCGGGCAGTCCTACAGGTTAAACAACGTATGAATGCTCTAGCCCGCCGCGCCGCTGGCCTGTTGCTCAGCACAGTTTGTCTGCCGTTCGCGGCCTTTGCCGCCGATCCGCAACCCACCCATGAGTTCATTCTCGACAACGGCCTTAAAGTGGTCGTGCGCGAAGACCACCGCGCACCGGTGGTGGTCTCGCAGATCTGGTACAAGGTGGGCTCTACCTATGAATCCCCTGGCCAGACCGGCCTTTCCCATGCTTTGGAACACATGATGTTCAAAGGCAGCGAGAAGCTGGGACCTGGCGAAGCCTCACGGATCCTGCGCGATCTGGGTGCCGAAGAAAACGCTTTCACCAGCGACGACTACACCGCCTACTATCAGGTCTTGGCCCGCGACCGCCTGCCGGTAGCCCTGGAGCTGGAAGCCGACCGCATGAGTAGTCTGCGCTTGCCTGCTGACGAGTTCAGTCGCGAAATCGAGGTAATCAAAGAGGAACGTCGCCTGCGCACCGACGATCAGCCCAACGCGAAAGCCTTCGAGCTGTTCAGCGCCATGGCCTTCCCAGCCAGCAGCTATCGCACGCCCACCATCGGCTGGATGGCAGACCTGGACCGCATGAAGGTCGAAGAACTACGCCATTGGTACGAGTCCTGGTATACCCCGAACAACGCCACGCTGGTAATCGTCGGCGACGTTACCGTCGATGAGGTCAAAGGTTTGGCCCAGCGCTTCTTCGGCGCCATCCCAAAACGTGCCATTCCACCGACCAAACTGCCGTTGGAACTGGCCGAACCTGGCTTGCGCGAAACCACCCTGCATGTGCGTACCCAGCTGCCGAGCCTGATTTACGGCTTCAACGCCCCCGGCCTGGCAACCGCCAAGGACCCGCGTACCGTGCATGCCCTGCGCCTGATCTCGGCATTGCTGGATGGAGGCTACAGTGCGCGCCTGCCAAGTCGCCTGGAGCGTGGCCAGGAGTTAGTCTCCGGAGCGTCATCCAGTTACAACCCATTTACCCGTGGCGACAGCCTGTTCCTGATCTCGGCCACGCCGAATCAGCAGAAGAAAAAAACCCTCGCCGAAGTCGAGAGCGGTATCTGGACGCTACTCGACGAGCTTAAAAACACCCCGCCGTCAGCCGAAGAGCTTGAGCGCGTACGCGCCCAGGTTATCGCCGGACTGGTCTACGATCGCGACTCTATCAGCAGCCAGGCCACATCCATCGGCATGCTGGAGACCGTCGGCCTGTCCTGGAAGCTGATTGACAGCGAACTCGATGAACTCAAGAACGTAACCCCGGCCGACATTCAGAATGCCGCGCGCACCTACTTCACCCGTGAACGCCTGAGCGTTGCCCATGTACTGCCCGAGGAGAACGCTCATGAGTGAACGTAGCGCACCCCGTTACACCCTGATCGGCCTGGGCATCCTGGTACTGGTAGGCGCTTCGGCGTTCTTCCTGGCCAAGCCGGCCCAATCGGACAATGCCGCGCAGCCTGCCAACAGCGCAGCAGCCAAGCCAACCAATACTTTGCAGACACTGGCAGAGCTCGATGGCAAGGCACCCAGCCGCCGCCAGTTGAACATCCAGACCTGGAACACTGCCGAAGGTGCCAAGGTGCTGTTCGTCGAAGCACGCGAACTGCCAATGTTCGACCTGCGCCTGACCTTCGCTGCCGGCAGCAGCCAGGATGGTGACGCGCCGGGCCTGGCCACCCTGACTAACGCGATGCTCAATGAGGGTATCTCCGGCAAGGACGTTACCGCCATTGCCGAAGGTTTCGAAGGGCTGGGTGCAGACTTCGGCAACGGCGCCTATCGCGACATGGCCGTGGCCTCGTTGCGCAGCCTGAGCGCGGTAGACAAGCGTGAACCGGCGCTGAAGCTGTTCGCTGAAGTTGTCGGCAAACCTACGTTCCCCCAAGATGCCCTTGAGCGGATCAAGAACCAGCTGCAGGCCGGCTTCGAGTACCAGAAGCAGAACCCAGGCAAGCTGGCCAGCATTGCCCTGTTCGAGCACCTGTATGGCAACCACCCATATGCTCATCCAAGCGATGGCACCGCCAAGAGCATTACCCCGATCACCCTGGAGCAGCTACGCGCATTCCATGCCAAGGCCTACGCCGCGGGCAATGCCGTCATCGCCCTGGTTGGCGACCTCAGCCGCAGCGAAGCCGAAGCCATTGCCTCCCAGGTTTCGGCAGCCCTGCCCAAGGGCCCGGCGCTGGCCAAGCTGACGCAGCCTGTGGAGCCAAAGCCAGGCACTATACATATCGACTTTCCGTCCAACCAGACGCATCTGATGCTGGCGCAGCTGGGCATCGACCGCAACGACCCGGACTACGCTGCACTGTCGCTGGGTAACCAGATTCTGGGTGGCGGCGCCTTTGGCACTCGTCTGATGAGCGAAGTGCGTGAGAAACGCGGCCTGACCTACGGCGTATACTCTGTGTTCAGTCCGATGCAGGTACGTGGCCCGTTCATGATCAACCTGCAGACCCGCGCCGAGCTCAGCGAGGGCACCCTCAAGCTGGTCCAGGATATCCTTGCCGATTACCTCAAGACTGGCCCGAGCCAGCAAGAGTTGGACGAGGCCAAGCGCGAACTGGCAGGCAGTTTTCCGCTGTCCAATGCCAGCAATGCCAGCATCGTTGGCCAACTGGGTGCCATTGGCTTCTATGACCTGCCGCTGACCTGGCTTGAAGACTACATGCAGCAATCCCAGGCCCTGACTGTCGAACAGGTCAAGGCCGCACTCAACAAACACCTCGCAGCTGACAAAATGGTGATTGTCACTGCAGGACCAAGCGTGCCGCAGAAACCTCTGCCGCCGCCCACTGACAAACCCGCCGAGCAGCCGCTTGGTGTACCGGAGCATTAATGGCCAGTCCATCCGCAAAATCGGCCAAGCAACACAACGGCCAAGGCCAACTGCGCATCATTGCCGGAGAATGGCGCAGCCGCCGCCTGAGCTTTCCTGACGCCCCTGGGCTGCGCCCCACGCCCGATCGAGTGCGTGAAACGCTGTTCAACTGGCTGGCACCACACGTCGAAGGGGCCAAGGTCCTCGACGCCTTCGCCGGTAGCGGCGCCTTGTACCTCGAGGCGCTGTCGCGTGGAGCCTGCGAAGCTGTTGCGCTGGACAGCAATCCGGCGGCCATTGCCAGCCTGCGGCAAAACCTGGAGACCCTGCGCTGCCCTCGCGGCCAGGTGATCCAGAGCGACGCCCAGCGCTACCTGCAAGGCGAGCCGAAGCTTGCTTTCGATCTGGTATTCCTCGATCCACCGTTTCACCAGGACCTGCTACCAACCACCTGCGCACTCCTCGAAGAACGCCAGTGGTTGGCTGCCAATGCCTGGATCTATACCGAAAGCGAAACCCCACCTTCTACGCTGCAACTGCCAGGCAACTGGCGTCTGCACCGAGAGAAAAAAGCCGGACAGGTGTACTACGCCCTCTGGCAGCGTGGCTGAACTGCCTCGCGGTCCCTGTGAATGCGGGGACCGCCAACAGTGCGGTAATTAAATAGCCCCTGCGGCCCCTCGTTGTGGCTGATCGTTCCTCTGGTCACTAACCAGAAGGAGCGCCGTCATGGAACGACGTTATTGCCTAGGAAGCGGCCTGCTTGGCGCGCTTCTGTTTTCCGGCCAAGCCTTGGCCGACTTGCCTGTGCGTCACACATTCAGCCTGGATAACGGCCTGCAAGTGGTCGTCAGCGAAGATCGCCGAGCACCGGTGGTCACCACCCACATGCTTGTCAAAGTCGGCTCTAGCCATGAGTACCCCGGCCAATCGGGCCTGTCTCATGCGCTGGAGCACATGCTTTTTCGGGGCAGCTCAAAGGCTGCACCCGGAGAGTTCTCGCAAATCATCGAACGCCTGGGCGGCAGCCAGAACGCATACACCACCCGCGACATGACGGTCTACCACCAGACCTTGCCCAGCGATCGCCTGGCTGTGGCGCTGGAGCTGAACGCTGACTTGCTTCAGGGCGCCACTCTCGCCTTTGCCGAGTTCGATCGCGAGATAGAGGCAGTGAAGTCGGAGCGACGTGAAGAGGTGGACGGTTACCCAACCGATAGAACGCAGGAGCAATTACATTCCATCGCCTACACCAGCAGCTACAGCACGCCTGTAATCGGCTGGCAGAATGACCTTGAGCGCATGAACAACGAGGAGCTGAAATCCTGGTATCAGGCCTGGTATGTACCCAATAACGTCACCTTGGTTGTCGTTGGTGATGTGCAACTCGATGAAGTCCGAGCGCAGGTTGAACACTACTTCGCAGGCTTCACCCGGCAACACCTGCCGGTGACAAAGCGGCCCTTACAGTCTGCTCCGTTGGGCCCGAGAACAATGACGGTACTCGATAAATCCAGCACCCCATTACTGAACATGGCCTTCAACGTGCCCACCTATGCAACAGCCGAGCATGCAGAAGATGTGGAGGCCTTGCGTTTGATCCAGGCGCTGCTGGGAGCAGGAATGGGGGCGCGACTCAGCACCCGCCTGCATCGTCAGCAGGCAATCCTTTCCTCTCCTCGCGTCAAATACAAAGCGATATCACGGGGCGATACGCTTTTTGAGATCACCGCATTGGTCAATATCGCCCAACCTCGCCCACTGCCGGAGATACAAAAGGCCATTTGGGCGCAGCTGAACACTTTGAAGCAGAGCCCACCGCAGCCGGAAGAACTTGAACGTGCCATAGCCCTGCTGTTGGCTGAAAAGGTCTTTGCTCAAGACCATCTGGAAGGCCAGGCGGCCGGGATTTCAGCCCTCCTTGGAAGTGACCTGGCGATCTCCCAACTGGATGCTGATGCCGCCAGGTTGGCGCAAATAACACCGGAAAAAATTCAACAAGTCGCGGCTTCGTACTTCACCCGCGAGCGTTTCGCTGCTGCCTATTTCCAGGCCGAGGAGGCCGAAAATGATTAAAATGCCCTGCAGTTTTCTATCTGCCTTGCTGGTGCTTGTGTGCGGTGTGACCAGTGCGCAAGAACAACCCCAAGTCCTTGAGCTGGAGTCATTGAAGACGCCTCCCGCTTCTCCTGCGCAATTACAGCTGGCAATCGAATCGTGGCAAACGCCCCAGGGGAGCCAGGTGCTGTTTCTGCGCAGCGCGAAGTTACCGATGTTCGATGTGCGGGTCGTGTTTGACGCAGGCAGCGCTCGGGACGATGGCGCTTCAGGACTTGCTCAACTCACAACGGGCATGCTTGACGAGGGAACGACTCAGCGTAATGACCTGCAAATTGCTGAGGGTTTTGACGAAATCGGTGCAAAATTCCAAAAATCGGTTCATCTCGACTACACCTATGTGAGTGTGCGCAGCCTCAGTTCTGAACCGCACCGGGACAAGGCTGTGGCGTTGCTGGCCGAAGTACTGGGACAACCACAGTTTGCCGAAGACAAGTTGCAACTGATCAAGGATCAGATGAACAGCCTGTCAGCGCGAAACAACGATTACGCCATGACCAAAGCTCTCACGCAGCTGTATGCGCATACCTATGCCGGTCATCCCTATGCCTCTCCCAAGCTTGGTACACCGCAGACGCTTGAAGCATTGAAAGTCGCCGACCTTCAGGCATTTCATCAACATGCATTCAACGCCGAAAATGCACTGATCACCCTGGTCGGCGATCTCACTCAAGAACAGGCCCGTGATATCGCCACCCAACTATCCACTGCCTTGCCTGGAGGCACGGCCCTGCCGCCCCTGCAGGAACCGACAACGTTCGAGCCGGAAATCTATCACCTCGAACACCCCGGCGCTCAATCACTCCTGCTTATGGCTATACCAGGGGTTGGTATCGATCATCCCGACGCACCGGCACTGACCTTGGCCAATCTGATACTTGGTGGGGGATCAACATCTAGGCTCTTCGAGCAACTGCGCACTCGACGCGGCTTGACCTATAGCGCCAGCTCACACCTGCTGCAACCAACTGGCACCGGGATCTGGGTGTTCAACACGCAAGTTCAAGCCAAATACCAGGAGGGCACCGTTGCGCTGCTCGAAGACCTATTGCAGGAATACGCGGATAACGGCCCGACTGAACAACAGTTCATCGATGCCAAGAACAAATTGCGCGGTGTCTACCTTCGAGAGTCGGTAAGCAATCAACAGCTCAGTCAGATTTTGATGCGCACAGGCGTACATCAGTTGCCACTGGACTACCGGCAGGCGTTTATCGAGCAGGTGCAGACACTGACACTGGATGAGCTGAATGTCGCCTTGAAAAAACACCTAAAGCTCGACAAGCTGGTGCGGATCAGCGTCGGCCCTACAGTGGAACAGCATCCCTTACCCGAACAACCTGCGGGTTGATTGCAGCGAAGTTCAGGAACCCGGCATACACTAACTTGTAACAGGATTTGTGAGTACACCACGATGTCTTCTTCTGCGCCCAGCCCCTTCAAGCCCGCCCGGGGGCTGGGCAATCCACACCTGCAGACATTGTGGGGGCCGCTATGGCGCAAATCGGCTGCCTTGAGCCGCCGGCGCGAGCGGCTCTGGCTAGCCGACGGAGACTTTCTCGACCTCGACTGGCATGGACCACACAGCCCCGGTGCGCCACTGGTGCTGTTGCTCCATGGTTTGACCGGGTCTTCCAACTCACCCTATGTGATCGGTTTGCAGTGTTGCCTCGCGGCGCGAGGCTGGGCCAGCGTGGCCCTGAACTGGCGAGGCTGCTCTGGCGAGCCCAACCTTCTTGCACGCAGCTATCACTCCGGCGCCAGCGAAGACCTGGCGGAGACAATCACGCATCTGCGCAGCAGTCGTCCGCTGGCACCGATCTACGCGGTTGGCTACTCGTTGGGTGGCAATGTGCTGCTCAAACATTTGGGTGAAGCAGGCTCGGCGAGCCAGGTGCAGGCAGCGGTGGCAGTGTCGGTTCCGTTTCGCCTGGATCAATGCGCCGACCGGATTGGCCTGGGCTTTTCACGGGTTTACCAAGCGCATTTCATGCGCGCCATGCTCGCCTATGTGAAGGACAAGCAGCGCCACTTCGAGCACCACGGCCATCAGGAAGGACTGGCGGCACTGGATCGCCTGGGGCCGCTGGAAAACCTGCGTACCTTCTGGGACTTCGATGGCAAGGTCACTGCGCCACTCAATGGTTTTATCGATGCCAAGGACTATTACCGCAGGGCTTCGAGCCGTTATTACCTGGGTGAAAACCGCACGCCCACGCTAATCATCCATTCCCGCGATGATCCGTTCGTGTTCAGCCATAGCTTGCCTGAGGCAAAAGAGCTGGCGCCGATGACCACCTTAGAGCTGCATTCGCGCGGTGGTCATGTCGGCTTTGTCGATGGCAGCGTACGTGATCCCGGCTATTACCTGGAAAGACGCATACCGCAGTGGCTGGCAGACCTGTAGGACTTAGTCGCCCGTGGCCACAGGGCGCTGAGTGTCGGTAATCCACTCACTCCACGACCCTGCGTACAACTTGCCCAGCGGATACCCCGCCAGCGACAAGGCAAACAGATTATGGCAAGCCGTCACGCCTGAACCGCAATAGGCAACAAGCTGCTCTGGCGCGCGCTTGCCCAGCTTTTCAGCGAAGCGCTTTTTGAGCTGTTCGGCAGCCAGGAAGCGACCGTCCGGTCCCAGATTGTCGGTAAAAGCTGCGCATTGCGCGCCGGGAATATGCCCGGCAACCGGATCGATAGGTTCCACTTCGCCACGAAAACGCGGCAGTCCGCGGGCATCAATCAGGGTCAGGTCGGCCTGGCCCAGGCGTTGTGCCAACTGCGTGGCATCAAGCAGCATTGCAGGGTCGGGTTCGCCTTTGAAAGAGCCTTCGCG
Organism: Pseudomonas arcuscaelestis; assembly: GCF_016881005.1. Classification (GTDB taxonomy): domain Bacteria; phylum Pseudomonadota; class Gammaproteobacteria; order Pseudomonadales; family Pseudomonadaceae; genus Aquipseudomonas; species Aquipseudomonas arcuscaelestis. The sequence continues at coordinate 98,890 of NZ_JACOPV010000001.1, forward strand.
TTTAACCGGTGCGTCCAGGCTCAGCGGCAATCCTGCTGCGTGCCACGCCTTGAGGCCACCATCGAGAATCGACACGCCACTACGTTTGCCGAGCCAGGCGAGCAGCCACCAGGCACGCACAGCGAACGCACCCGGGCCGTCGTCGTACAGAACGACTTCGCTGTCGCTATCGATTCCCCAGTCTTGCAGGCGCTCGACCAACCGCTCTGGGCTTGGCAATGGATGGCGACCGGTCACACCCTTGATGATCGGTCCACTGAGATCGCGTTCAAGGTCGGCAAAATGCGCACCGGCAATATGCCCCTCAGCATAACTACGCTGGCCATAGTCGATATCTTCCAGGGCAAAGCGGCAATCGAGAATCACCAGCTCCGGCGCCTCCAGGCGTTCGGCCAATTGCTGGGCAGTGATCAGTTGCGCGAGGGGCATGACAGTCTCCTGAACGATTGAACGGATAGGGCCTGGGCTTTATTGCTCCAGTGCCTGGTTAAGCGATACGTAAAACTCCTGGCACAAGGCGTCCACCGCAGGGCGGGCTTGCGCAGTTACAAAACCGAGTTCCAGAACCAATACCTGATAGATGCCTCGCTTGAAGGCATCTTCACTGAGGTAGGCCGAACTTTCCCGAGTAGTGCAGAGAAACCGTACCCAGGAGGTCAGCACAATCCAGGCATTGAGTGTCAGCGACTCGATCTGCACGGCATCCATGGCTACCAGCCCAGCCTCCACGAAACCACGGTAGATTGCCTGACCCTGAATCAAGCTGCGCTGGGAAAAACGTCGATAACGGGCCGCCAGCTCCTTGTCACTGTCGAGCAGGTGTTCAAGGTCTCGGTGCAAGAAGCGGTAATCCCACATCGCCGCTAACAGCTCCTTGAGGTAGAAGCGCTTGTCGGCAACCGTGGCAACGCGATCTTGCGGTGGACGCAAAAAGCTCTCCACCTGCTCTTCGTACTGACTGAAGAGCACGGCAATGATTTCCTGCTTATTGGCGAAGTGGTAGTACAGATTTCCGGGAGAAATCTCCATATGCGCTGCAATGTGATTGGTGCTGACGCTGCGCTCGCCCTGCTGATTGAACAGTTCCAGGCTGGTCTGCACGATGCGGTCGCGGGTCTTGATGCGCGGGGCCATGATCAGTTCCAGATGCCGAGCTTTAATTGATTAGGTCCATCTTACGGTTTATCCGAATGTGGATGTACCTGCATGTCATTAAAAACTAGTCGCAAAACACGAGCATTAGAGTATAAGCTCTAGAAAAACACCCTGCCGTGGAGTTTCGCATGACCGCCGACGCTGCTCGTCTTTTACCCTCTAGCTCCCTTGATGACCTCGACACCCAGTTCAGCGTCCAGCGTCAGGCTTTTGCCGGTAACCCCATGCCGCCCGCAGCGCAGCGCCTGCAATGGCTGAAAAGCCTGCGACACATGCTGCTCACGCACCAGGACGCCCTCGCCGCAGCCATCAGCGAGGACTTTAGCGGCCGCAGTGTCGATGAAACGCGACTAGCCGAAGTGATGCCAACCATCCAGGGGCTGCGTCATACCGAGCGCCACCTCAAGCAGTGGATGAAGGACTCACCGCGCAAAGTCGGCCTGGCTTTCCAGCCTGCCAGCGCCAAGGTGGTGTACCAGCCCTTGGGCGTGGTGGGGATCATCGTGCCGTGGAACTATCCGCTGTTTTTGGCCATGGGCCCTTTAACCTGCGCCCTGGCAGCTGGCAATCGAGTCATGCTCAAGCTCAGCGAAGCCACACCAGCAACTGGCTTGTTACTTAAGCAATTGCTGGAGTCTGCGTTTCCCCAAGACTTGATCACCGTGGTGTTAGGCGAAGCCGATGTCGGCGAAGCATTTTCTCGCCTGCCCTTCGACCACTTGCTGTTCACCGGCGCCACCAGCGTCGGCCGCCACGTCATGCTGGCAGCGGCGCAGAACCTGACGCCCGTTACCCTGGAACTGGGTGGAAAGTCGCCAGCCATCATCTCCGCAACCGTGCCCCTGGCCGATGCGGCTGAACGGATCGCCTTCGGCAAGACCCTCAATGCCGGCCAGACCTGTGTGGCCCCAGACTACGTCCTAGTGCCACGTGAACGTCTGGATGACTTTGCGGACGCTTATCGCAGCGTCGTACATCGCTTCTACCCGCGCGTGGCAGATAACCCGGACTACACCGCGATCATCAATCCGCGTCACCTGGCACGCCTGGAAAGTTATCTCGATGATGCTCGTGACAAAGGCGCGAAAATCATCGACCTGTACTCACAGGAACCCCGCCAGGGCCGCCGCCTTCCTCCGCACCTGCTGCTGCAAGTCAACGACGACATGCGCGTCATGCAGGACGAAATCTTCGGACCACTACTGCCGCTGGTGCCCTACGACCATCTTGATGAAGCGCTGTCCTATATCAACCAACGGCCTCGCCCTTTGGCGCTTTACTACTTTGGCTATGACCGTGGCGAGCAGCAGAAGGTGCTCGAGCAGAGCCACTCTGGCGGTGTATGTCTGAACGATACCCTGCTGCACGTCGCACAGGACGACCTGCCCTTCGGCGGCGTCGGCCCCTCGGGCATGGGCCACTACCATGGTCACGACGGCTTCCTGACCTTTAGCAAAGCCAAGGCAGTGTTCGCCAAGCAACGCTTGAACGCCGCACGCCTGATCTATCCGCCTTATGGCAAGCCCTTGATCAAGTGGGTGTACAAACTCTTCATTCGCTAACAACAACTCCAGGCACAACAACAATGACCACAAATCTGCCTGCAACATCCGCCCTGAGTCGTCGCGGACTGCTCAAGTTCAGCCTGAGCGCTACTGCGTTCCTGGCTACGGCCGGCCTGGGCGTGAGCCTTAGCGGCTGCTCGGCGCAAACGCCGGCCAGCGGTTTCATCACCTTGCGCCAGGGTGACTTGCCGATTCTTCGCAGCCTGATTCCGGTGATCCTTGCCGGTACCTTTGCCGCCGAAAACGTTGACGCAGTGCTCAACCGACTGGACAGCAAACTCGCCAGCCTGTCCCCGGCGATGCTCAAGCTGACGCAGCAATTGTTCGACGTGCTCGCTCTGCCAGTTACCCGTGGGCCACTCACGGGTATCTGGGGCAGCTGGGAAAGCGCCAACGCCGAACAACTGCAGGCCTTTTTACAGCGCTGGGAAAACAGCTCGCTGAATCTACTGCGCATGGGCCATGCCTCACTGCTGCAGTTGTTGCAAATGGCCTGGTACGAGTTGCCTCAATCGTGGGCGCAATGCGGCTACCCAGGCCCTCCGAAGATCTGAATCAACTTACAACGACAAGAGGCTGAAGATGCCCGTACCAGACCTGTTCCGTGAGGGCATAGCCCGCGGTTGGAAAACCCGTGACGCCTCGCGCCTGGACCAAGACCTGAGCCTGGAAGCCGATGTAGTCATCATCGGTAGCGGCGCCGGTGGCGCCACCAGTGCCGAAATGCTCAGTGCCGCCGGTTTCAAAGTACTGTTGATCGAGGAAGGGCCGCTCAAAACCAGCAGCGACTTCAAGTTACTCGAAGACGAGGCTTACTCCAGCCTCTACCAGGAAGGTATCGGGCGCATGAGCAAAGATGGCGCAATCACCATCCTGCAGGGCCGTGCCGTGGGAGGTACCACCCTGATCAACTGGACGTCGAGCTTCCGCACGCCGGAACCGACGCTTGCGCATTGGGCCAGCGAGCACGGCGTGAAAGGCCTGAGCAGTGCCGAGCTTGCGCCCTGGTTCGAGCGTATTGAGCAACGCCTGGGCATCACGCCGTGGGCCATGCCACCCAATGCCAACAACGAAGTGCTGCGCCGCGGTTGCGAAGCCCTCGATTACAGCTGGAAAGTCATTCCACGCAATGTGCGCGGATGCTGGAACCTGGGTTACTGCGGCATGGGCTGCCCGGTCAATGCCAAGCAATCGATGCTGGTAACGTCCATTCCCGCCACCCTGGAAAAAGGTGGGGAATTGCTTTATCTGGCGCGGGCTGAACGACTGATCCACGACGGTGAACACATCAGTGGCCTGCAATGCCTGGCCATGGACGCCCGCTGCGTAAACCCGACGGGGCGCAAGATTGAGGTCAAGGCCCGGCACTACATTCTCGCAGGCGGCGGAATCAACAGCCCCGGCCTGTTGCTGCGCTCGGACGCCCCGGACCCGCATGAGCGCCTGGGCAAACGTACTTTCTTGCATCTGGTCAACTTCAGTGCCGGATTATTCAAGGACAAGGTCAATCCATTTTACGGCGCTCCACAGTCGATCTACTCCGATCACTTTCAATGGCGCGATGGCGTCACCGGCCCAATAGGCTACAAGCTTGAAGTACCACCGCTACAGCCCGCGCTGGCCGCCACGTTACTCGGCGGCATGGGTATTGAAAATGCAACACGTATGGAGCAGCTCCCCAACACCCACATGATGCTCGCTTTGCTCCGCGACGGTTTCCACCCGCAAAGTGTTGGCGGCGAAGTTCAACTGCGCGGTGATGGCTCGCCCGTACTCGATTACGCCGTAACGCCCTACACTTGGGAGGGTGTACGCCGCGCTTTCCACAGCATGGCTGAAATCCAGTTTGCTGCAGGTGCTGAGGCCGTCCTGCCTGTGCACAGCGACGGTCGCTATGTGAAGTCGTTGCAAGAAGCTCGGAAAATGATCGACGGCCTGAGCCTGGAACTGTTCCGCACACGCCTGGGCAGTGCCCACGTAATGGGGGGCTGCGCCATGGGCGAAGACCCTCACCAGGCTGTTTGCGACAGTCTTGGACGCCATCATCAACTGGCCAACCTATCGATACATGACGGTTCGCTATTCCCCACCAGCATCGGTGCCAATCCGCAATTGTCGGTGTATGGCCTGACCGCCCGACTCACCGATGGGCTGATCGAACGCCTGGTTACCAGTAGATGACAACAAATGGCCTCACTGTCTATAGTGCCTTCAGCATGCGCAGGCGGCTTGGCCGACTGCCACCGCTGCGATACCATCCGACTCCCCAACGCACTCCTGCCAGGACGACGCGATGAACCGAGTGTTGTACCCAGGTACTTTCGACCCTATTACCAAGGGCCATGGCGATCTGGTCGAACGTGCCTCACGGCTGTTCGACGAGGTGATCATTGCGGTCGCTGCCAGCCCGAAGAAAAACCCGCTGTTCCCGCTGGAACAACGGGTGGAACTGGCTCGTGAGGTCACCAAGCACCTGCCCAATGTCGAAGTCATCGGCTTCTCATCCTTGTTGGCACATTTCGCCAAGGAAAGGCAGGCCAATGTATTCCTGCGCGGCCTGCGTGCCGTATCGGACTTCGAGTACGAGTTCCAACTGGCGAACATGAATCGCCAACTGGCACCGGACGTCGAAAGCCTGTTCCTCACCCCTTCCGAACGTTACTCGTTCATTTCCTCAACCTTGGTTCGGGAAATTGCGGCGCTGGGTGGCGACATCACTAAATTCGTCCATCCCGTGGTGGCCGAGGCCCTGACCGAACGCTTCAAGAAGTGACCTCGGTAATTTGACTACGGCGCCCGCGTGCACTGCGGGCGCGAATGCGGCACAATTGTGCCCATTGGTTTTCAAATGCCCGGGTCCTGAGCCCTGGCCGGAGTCCCCATGTCCCTGATCATCACCGACGATTGCATCAACTGCGACGTCTGCGAACCCGAGTGCCCGAACGCCGCTATCTCCCAGGGCGAAGAGATTTACGTGATCGACCCGAACCTGTGCACGCAGTGTGTCGGTCATTACGACGAACCACAGTGCCAGCAAGTTTGCCCGGTCGACTGCATCCCGCTGGATGAAGCTCATCCAGAGACCGAAGACGAGCTGATGGCCAAATACCGCAAGATCACCGGCAAGGCCTGATGCCGTTCGTCGCCCGGCTCCTCCCGTTAGTCCTTGGTGCCAGCCTGGCGCTAGGGGCTGTCGGTGCCCAGGCCCAGGGCCCGGGGCGTCCCGCGATCGCCAGCCCGCACACCGAAGCCACCGCCGCTGCCCGAGAAATTCTCCAGCAGGGTGGCAACGCGTTCGATGCAGCCATCGCCCTCAGTGCAGCCCTGGCAGTAGTCGAGCCCTACGGTTCCGGACTTGGCGGCGGAGGGTTCTTCCTCCTGCGTGAAGGTGACACTCCGGTTCGCTATGCCTTTATCGACGCTCGCGAGCGTGCGCCCGCCAAGGCCAGCGAAGCCATGTATTTGCAAGACGGCAAGGTCCAGCCGGGCTTGTCCATCAACGGTCCCTTGGCGGCGGCGATCCCAGGCTTGCCAGCGGCCCTAGCCGATCTGGCTGCGCATTACGGCAAGCTGCCACTTAGAAGCACCCTGGCACCGGCTATTCGCCTGGCCAACCAGGGCTTTGCCGTCGACCGTATCTACCGGGATCGGGCCAAGATGCGCTTGAGCGCACTGCGTGACGACCCAGAGAGCGCCCGTCTGTTTCTCACGAACGGTGAAGTACCCGAGCTGGGTGCAAAGATCCGCCAACCCGAACTGGCGATCACCCTGCAACGACTGGCCGAACAGGGCCGCGATGGGTTCTACGCGGGCCCTACTGCCCAGGCCATGGTTCAAGGTGTGCAGGACGCGGGCGGAATCTGGAGCCTGGACGACCTGGCCAACTACCGCACAGCCAAGCGCGAGCCCTTGCGCTACCCGTTGGCCGACCAGCGCGAGCTGATCAGCGCCCCACCGCCCTCCGCGGGTGGCGTGGCCCTGGCACAGAGCCTGGCGATGCTCCAGCGCCTGCCCTGGCAAAGCGCCGCACCGGTACAACGCAGCCATTACGTGCTGGAAGTGTTGCGCAGGGCTTACCGCGACCGCGGCCTGCTTGGTGATCCGGATTACGTGAGCAACCCGGTAGCGCAGTTGCTGTCGCGCAACTACCTGACCGGCCTTGCAGACAGTATTGACGTTTACCAGGCCACGCCCAGCAGCAGCCTTGCGCCTGCGCCGCCCTGGCGCGAAGGCGATCACACCACACACTTTGCGGTAATCGATGCCGAAGGTAATGCCGTCGCCGCAACACTGTCGGTCAACCTGCCATTCGGTGCAGCGTTCAGCGCACCTGGCACCGGGGTGGTACTGAACAATGAAATGGACGACTTCGCCGCGGACCCGCACGGCAGTAATAGCTATGGCCTGGCCGGCAGTCGAGCCAATGCCGTAGCCGCCGGTAAACGACCGCTATCGAGCATGAGCCCGACTTTCATCGAGAGCCCGACGCAGTTCGCTGCTTTTGGCACACCGGGCGGCAGCCGAATCCCCAGCATGGTGCTGTTGTCGATGCTTGGTTTCCTCGAAGGTAAGCCGGTCGCCAGTTGGCCCGCTGTGCCACGCTACCACCACCAGTATCTACCGGATGTCGTAGAGCACGAACCGGGGGCCTTCAGCGCCGAACAGCAACACCAACTGCAGGCCCGTGGCTACCAGCTCAAGGATCTGGGCCGCACATACGGCAACCAGCAAGTGTTGTTCTGGGACAAGGCCAAGCAAACGCTGGAAGCCGCCAGCGACCCCCGCGGCGTAGGCCGCGCAGAAGTGCTCAGCCCCCGCTGAGCGCCTTCACTTCTGACAGCGCGGGCAAAAAACGCTCGCGCGCTGGCCCAGTTTGACCTCGCGCAGGATGCTGCCACAAACCTTGCACGGTTCTTCCCGGCGACCGTAGACAAACAGCTCCTGCTGGAAGTAGCCCGGCTGGCCATCACCGCCGACAAAGTCGCGCAAAGTGGTGCCACCGCGCTCGATCGCGCAGGCCAGAATGCGTTTGATCTCGATAGCCAGCTTCAAGTACCGGGCCCGTGAAATGCTGCCCGCCGCGCGACGCGGGTCGACGCCCGCCGCGAACAACGCCTCGGTCGCATATATGTTGCCAACCCCTACCACCACAGCGTTGTCCATGATGAATGGCTTGACCGCCATGGACTTACCGCGCGATAGCTGAAAAAGACGCTCACCGTCAAACAGGTCGGTCAAAGGCTCGGGCCCGAGCTTGATCAGCAACTCATGATTGAGTGGATCCAGACTCCAGAGCATTGCTCCGAAACGGCGCGGATCGGTGTAGCGCAAGGCCAGACCCGACTCCAATTCGATGTCCACATGCTCATGCTTGCCGGCAGGCAGGCCAATCTCGACCAGACGCAAATTACCGGACATGCCCAGGTGACTGATCAGCGTCCCGACTTCAGCATTTAACAGCAGATACTTGGCGCGGCGCTCGACCTTGACGAAACGCTGCCCGGACAAGCGGATGTCGAGATCCTCGGGAATGGGCCAGCGTAAACGCCGGTCACGCACGATCACCCGACTGACGCGCTGGCCTTCCAGGTAAGGCGCAATACCGCGCCGGGTGGTTTCGACTTCTGGTAGTTCCGGCATGTGTCAGTGGCTGCCCAATTCGCGAATGGTCTGCTTGAGGTTCTCGAAGTCGTACTCCGAGAGCCCCACGTAGTCGAGCACCAGATGCCCAATCGCCTGCCACTCGTGATCGACACTCTGGTTGCCCAATATCCGGTAGGAGGAGCAAATGTGTTCGGCCATTTTGAGAATCGCCAGCAGGTTTTTCAATTGACTGCTGCGCGCCGAATCATCGCTGAACACCGCCAGGGCGTTGTGATGATTTGCGATGGCATTGCTCAAATGCTCGGGTAGGCGCCAGGACTTGGCCGTGTAGTAACCAACCACCGCATGGTTGGTGTTGAACACCTGGTTCTCGGTATCGACCACCCGCTTATCCGGGCCGGCACTGGCGTAGGCATCTTCAAGCACGCCCATATAATTGGGGAAGCGCTTGAGCATCAACGGCACACCACAGTCATGGAACAGGCCCAAGGCGTAGGCTTCGTCCACCGCCTGGGAGCCGATGCGCTTGGCCAGGGTCAGGCACGTCATCGCCACATCCTGGGCGGTATCCCAGAAACGATTGAGCGTAACGATCGTGTCATCGCTCATCTCGCCCTTGATCGATTGGGCGTTGATCAGGTTGATGATCGAACGGCTGCCGAGCAAATTCACTGCACGCTGTATCGAGGCAATTTTGTTGGTCAACCCGTAGTAAGGCGAGTTCACCAGTTTGAGCAGAGCACCCGACAGCCCGGGGTCTTGAGAAATCAGCTTGGCGATCACCTCAAGGTCGGGATCAGGCATATATTGCTCGAACTGCAGATCGACCATGATCTGCGGCTGCGGGGGAACGCTGATGCCTTGCAAGGCATGCTGAATCTGTTCGGCGGAGAGTTCCTGGGACATATGTATACACTCGGGACTGAGCGGCGATTCTAACCCGATCATCCTGACCAGGGGAGAAACCAGGGCCTCTGCCATGTAGCAATTTGTCGCTATTCACATCGGCACGCCAGGCATCGGGTTATACTCCCGCTCTTTTTTCCCGGAGCGACGTCATGTCCCTGCCCAGCCTTCGTCTCAAAGCCAATGCCGATCGCCGCCTGCGCGCCGGCCACCTGTGGGTCTACAGCAACGAAATCGACGTCGCCGCGACCCCGCTGCATGGCTTCAAGGCCGGCGACCAGGCCATTCTGGAAACCGCCGGTGGCAAGGCCTTGGGCGTCGTCGCTATGAGCCCCAACAACCTTATCTGTGCCCGCCTGCTGTCGCGTGACGCAAAGTTGGCACTGGACAAATCGCTACTGGTGCACCGCATCAATGTAGCCCTGTCGCTGCGCGAACGCCTGTTCGACAAGCCGTTCTATCGCCTGGTGTACGGCGATTCCGACCTGCTGCCGGGCCTGGTAGTGGATCGTTTCGGCGATATCGTCGTTGTGCAGTTGGCCTCGGCCACCATGGAGCAGCACAAGGACGATGTTATCGCTGCGCTGGTCCAGGTGCTCAAACCTAGCGGCATTCTGTTCAAGAACGACTCGGCCGCACGCGATGCCGAGGGCTTGAATCGTTACGTGGAAACCGTGTTCGGCCTGGTACCGGAGTGGGTTGCCCTGGAAGAGAACGGCGTCAAGTTCGAAGCTCCGGTCATGGAAGGCCAAAAGACTGGCTGGTTCTACGACCACCGCATGAACCGTGCGCGCCTGGCGCCGTACGTTCAAGGCAAGCGCGTTCTCGACCTGTTCAGCTACATCGGTGGCTGGGGCGTACAGGCCGGTGCCTTCGGCGCCAGCGAAGTGTTCTGCGTAGACGCTTCGGGCTTCGCCCTCGACGGCGTTGAGCGCAACGCAGCCCTTAACGGCATTGCCGAAAAGCTGACCTGCATTGAAGGCGACGTATTCGAAGCCCTTAAAGAGCTCAAGGCCTCGGAAGAGCGATTCGACGTAATCGTTGCCGACCCACCTGCCTTCATCAAGCGCAAGAAAGACCTGAAAAACGGTGAAGGTGCCTATCGTCGCCTCAACGAACAGGCCATGCGCCTACTAACCAAAGATGGCATTCTGGTCAGCGCGTCGTGCTCGATGCACCTACCCGAAGACGACCTGCAGAATATTCTGCTGACCAGCGCCCGCCACCTGGATCGCAACATCCAACTGCTCGAGCGCGGCGGTCAGGGCCCGGATCACCCGGTACACCCGGCGATCCCGGAAACCCGCTACATCAAGAGCATTACCTGCCGGTTGCTGCCTAACAGCTAAGCCGCTGAGGCTTGCCCTGCGATAGCGAGTATTCATTTACATCGCATCGCGGGGCAGCCCGCTCCAACCGGGTACATCCACTCGGTCACGGGACAGCCGCCAACGCCGTTAGATATCCAGCACCTGCGACGCAATCCCGAAGTACACCAGCACCCCTGCGGCATCGGCAATCGATGTCACCAAAGGCCCGCTGGCCGTGGCCGGGTCGAGTTTCATGCGGCTTAGCAGGAACGGCAGGCTCATGCCGATCAGGCTGCCAAGCAACACAATGACCAACATGCTACTGGCCACAATCAGCGCGATATCCTGTCCGCCACGCAGCGCCCCAAGCGACGCCACTGCAAGGGCCATGGTGCATCCCAAGGCCAAGGCTACCCCGCACTCGCGACCTAGCAAACTCAACCAGTCACGCATCACAACTTCACCTGTAGCCAAGGCGCGGACCATCAACGTTGCCGACTGGGCCCCAGCATTGCCGCCGCTGTCGACCAGCAACGGCAGAAAGAACACCAAAACGATGTGTGCGGCAATGGTTTCTTCAAACACGGCGATCCCGGCTCCGGAAAACAAGTTGCCAAACACCAGCAATACCAGCCAAAGCACGCGCTTTCGATACAGCAGGCCGATCGTGGCGGTCTTCAGATTACCCAGCGGGGTTGAGATCAAGGCGCCCTTGTGGAAGTCCTCGGTTGCCTCATCGACGGCTGCGCGATGAGTCTGCGCTTGAGCCTTGGGCGATGCCGGGGCGGCACGGTTTACTTCATGGATAGATGTCATTTCGATCTCCAGGCAGCAGCGCAGGTGCCTGGAGGCCGACCGCAGAAAGATCGGTCAGCTGACGGGCAGCCCTGGCGCCACTGCGTTCAGTGCCAGAATGTAGGTTCGCGATGAACTGAAACTGGGAAGGTCCATTAAGGATGTAATCTCGTAAGCCGCACATGCGGCGCGGCGATGATAGCCAGTTCAACTGGCGGAAACAGCCGCTTTTAGTGGCTTTCGCAACGATTCAGAATGGTCTTACAAAAGGTCTGACAGACCGATTACCGGACAATGTCGGTGCTGTTCGCCACCAACCCTCTACATCGCCATTCCTTCGCAGCGCCAGCGGTGTAGAATCGGGCTATTCATCGCCAGTCATCCCGGCGGGTTTATGAGCTCTGGCCGAGCGCACGGCGATCCCGCGGCGATCTCGGCTTCATCCGTACCAGCGGCCACATGCCTTCGGTGCAAAGGACAAGAGAAGCTCACTCCCCTTTTTGTTACCTGATTAGCCGCCAGGAGTGCTTCATGCCTGATTACCGCTCGAAAACGTCCACCCACGGTCGCAACATGGCCGGCGCACGCGCCTTGTGGCGCGCCACTGGGATGAAAGACGAAGACTTCAAAAAACCGATCATCGCCATCGCCAACTCGTTCACCCAATTCGTCCCAGGGCATGTGCACCTGAAGGACCTGGGCCAACTGGTCGCCCGCGAGATCGAACGTGCCGGTGGTGTGGCCAAAGAGTTCAACACCATTGCGGTGGACGATGGCATCGCCATGGGCCACGACGGCATGCTCTATTCCCTGCCTAGCCGGGAAATCATCGCCGACTCGGTCGAGTACATGGTCAACGCCCACTGCGCCGACGCCATTGTATGTATCTCCAACTGCGACAAGATCACCCCTGGCATGTTGATGGCCGCCCTGCGCCTGAACATCCCGGTGATTTTCGTTTCCGGTGGACCGATGGAAGCGGGCAAGACCAAACTGGCCAGTCACGGTCTGGATCTGGTCGACGCCATGGTCATCGCCGCCGACTCGACCGCATCCGATGAAAAAGTTGCCGAGTACGAGCGCAGCGCTTGCCCAACCTGTGGTTCCTGCTCCGGCATGTTCACCGCCAACTCGATGAACTGCCTGACCGAAGCGCTGGGCCTGGCCCTGCCAGGCAACGGTTCGACCCTGGCGACCCACAGCGACCGTGAACAGCTGTTCCTGCAAGCCGGGCGCACCATCGTCGACTTGTGCAAACGCTACTACGGCGAAAACGACCAGAGCGTTCTGCCGCGCAATATCGCCAACTTCAAGGCGTTCGAGAACGCCATGATGCTCGACATCGCCATGGGTGGCTCGACCAACACCATCCTGCACTTGCTGGCTGCAGCCCAGGAAGCCGAGATCGATTTCGACCTGCGCGATATCGATCGCCTGTCGCGCAAAGTGCCGCAACTGTGCAAGGTCGCGCCGAACATCCAGAAGTACCACATGGAAGACGTCCACCGCGCCGGCGGCATCTTCAGCATCCTCGGCTCGCTGGCCCGTGGCGGTCTGCTGCACACCGACCTGCCGACCGTGCACAGCCCGAGCATGGAAGAAGCCATCGCCAAGTGGGACATCACCCAGACCCGCGACGAAGCCGTACACCACTTCTTCAAAGCTGGCCCGGCCGGCATCCCGACCCAGACCGCTTTCAGCCAGTCGACCCGCTGGGAAAGCCTGGATGATGACCGTGAGAACGGCTGCATCCGCAGTGTCGAACACGCCTACTCGCAGGAAGGCGGCCTGGCCGTCTTGTACGGCAACATCGCTCTGGACGGTTGCGTAGTGAAAACTGCCGGCGTCGACGAGTCGATCCATGTGTTCGAAGGCAATGCGAAAATCTTCGAAAGCCAGGACAGCGCCGTGCGCGGCATTCTTGCCGACGAAGTGAAAGAAGGCGACATCGTCATCATTCGCTACGAAGGTCCGAAAGGCGGCCCAGGCATGCAGGAAATGCTCTACCCGACGTCCTACCTGAAATCCAAGGGCCTGGGTAAAGCCTGCGCCTTGCTGACCGATGGCCGCTTCTCGGGTGGCACCTCGGGCCTGTCCATCGGCCACGCTTCCCCTGAAGCAGCTGCCGGTGGCGCTATCGGCCTGGTTCAGGACGGCGACAAGGTGCTGATCGACATCCCCAACCGTTCGATCAACCTGCTGGTTAGCGATCAAGAGCTGGCTGCACGTCGCGTGGAGCAAGACAAGAAAGGCTGGAAGCCTGTGGAAGTGCGTCCACGCAAAGTGACTACCGCACTGAAAGCCTACGCCTTGTTGGCCACCAGTGCCGACAAGGGTGCAGTTCGCAACAAAGCAATGCTCGACGGCCTGTAAGTCGAAACGCCAACACAAAACCGGCGCCCTGTGCGCCGGTTTTTTATTTCAGTTACACCGAGCCCCTTGCCCGCCTCGGAAAGCGGACGGGTAAGCTCTGCAAGGGCATCACCCTTCTGTAGCCTGCGGCTCCTTGATCTTGTACCAGGCTACATACAGGGCCGGCAGGAACAGCAACGTCAGCAAGGTGGCGATGATGATCCCACCAATCATCGCGTAGGCCATGGGCCCCCAGAACACTTCGCGAGCAATGGGGATCATACCCAGACTCGCCGCTGCAGCCGTCAGCAGGATCGGTCGACGGCGGTGGTTGGTTGCTTCCTGAACCGCTGCCCACGGCGTAAAGCCCTGCCCTTCGTACTCGTCGATCTGGGTCACGAGGATCACCGAGTTACGGATGATGATGCCGATCAGCGCCAGAATCCCCAGAATCGCCACAAAGCCCATCGGCGTGCCCGTTGGTACCAGGGCCAGGACCACACCGATCAAGCCCAACGGCGCCACGCTCGCGACCAGGAACAGCTTCTGCACGCTGTGCAACTGAATCATCAGGAACGTGCCCATCAGAAACAGCATCAACGGCAACACTTTGGCAATCGGGCCCTGGGCCTTGCCACTCGCCTCCACGGTACCGCCGGTTTCGATCTTGTAGCCTGCCGGCAACTTACTGGCAAAATCGTCGATCTGCGGTTTGAGCTCTCTTACCAGGTCGGTCGGCTGAATATCGCCGCGCACGGCGGCCTTGATGGTGATGGTCGGCTTGCGATCGCGACGCCAGACCAGCGGCTGTTCCAGCTCGTAACGCACGGTAGCGAATGCCAGCAGGGGAATCGACGTACCGTTGGGGGTGACGATCTGCAGGTTTTGCAGCGTTTGCGGCGAGCTACGTTCACTGCCTACGGCGCGCGCAATAACGTCGATCAGGTAGATGTTGTCATTTACCTGAGTGATGGTCGTGCCACTGACAATACTGTTCATCACATTGGCCACGTCCTCGGACGACAGGCCAAGCTGACGTGCCTTGTCCTGGGCGATATCGACTCGCAATACTTTGCCTGGCTCGTTCCAGTCGTAAATGATCTGGCCAATGTTGTCATTGCTGTCGAGCAGCGTCGCCAAGGCGATGGCGTGTTTACGCACTTCATCGATGTCCTTGCCCATTACTCGGTACTGGATTGGCAACCCGACAGGAGGACCCATTTCCAGTGACTGCACTGTACTGCCAATGCCGACAAAGTCTTCACGCAAACGTTGCTTCAAGCGCTTGATGAGTATTTCGCGGGACTCGAAGCTCTTACTGACGATAACCAGCTGTGCGTAGTAAGGGTTCTGCAGTTGCTGGTCCAGTGGCAGGTAGAAACGAATCGCACCCTGGCCGATGTAAGTGCTCCAGCGCTCGATGTCCGGATCACCCTTGAGCGTGGCCTCCAGTTTATCCACCGCTTTGCGGGTCTCCTCGATGGAGGCGTTCTGCGGCAGATTGAGATCGACAAGGATTTCAGGGCGGTCCGAAGCGGGGAAAAACTGGTTCTGCACGAATCGCATGCAAAACAGCGCCAGCAAAAAGATCACGATGGTACCGATGATCGTCAGCCAGCGGTGGCGCATGCACCATAGCAAGCTGTGTTCGAATGCCCTGCCGACGCGGCCGGTTTCCTCGTTGTGCGGTTTGACCTTGGCGCTGAGGATATGCACACCCAGTACCGGTGCGAACACCACCGCCACAACCCAGGACACCAGCAACGCAACGGCGATCACGGCAAAAAGTGTGAAGGTGTATTCCCCTGCAGAACTGGCATTGAGACCAATCGGCATGAAGCCTGCGACTGTCACCAAGGTGCCCGTGAGCATCGGAAAGGCCGTCGAGGTGTAGGCAAAGGTTGCTGCCTGCTCCTTGGTCTCGCCCATTTCCAGGCGCGTTACCATTACCTCCACCGTGATCATCGCATCGTCTACCAACAGCCCTAGGGCGATGATCAACGCCCCCAACGAGATCCGCTGCATGGTGATGCCGCTGTACTCCATGAAGATGAACACCATCGCCAGCACCAATGGAATCGAGCACGCCACCACCAGACCGGCGCGCAGGCCCAGGCTGATGAAGCTCACCACCAGAACGATGATGACCGCCTCGAACAGGGCACTGGTGAAGCCACCTACGGCTTCTTCCACCACCACCGCCTGGTCGGATACGGTATGCACCCCGACGCCTACCGGTAGTTCGGAAACCACCTGGTCCATGGTTTTGTGCAGGTCGGCACCAAATGCCTGAATGTTGCCACCGGCTTTCATGCCGATGCCCAGGCCTATGGCAGGCTGCCCGTTGAAGCGAAACTGCGGCGACGGCGGATCAACATATCCGCGCTCGATTTCGGCGATATCCGCCAGACGGAAGAAGCGATCATTGATACGCAGATTGACCGCTTCAAGATCCTTTTCCGAAGCGAACTGCCCGGACGTACGGACCGACACGCGCTCAGGCCCAGCCTCGATTACCCCGGCCGGCGTGACCGCGTTCTGGCTCTGCAACGCCTGCAACACCTGGCGCTGATCAATGCCAAAGGAGGCCAGCTTGCGTGTGGAAAAATTCAGGAACAGCACTTCGTCCTGGGTACCGATCATCTCGACCTTGCCCAGGCCTGGCACTTCACGGATCACCGCCCGCACCTGCTCGACGTAGTCGCGCAGTTGGCGCATGGTCAAGCCGTCGGCGGTAAATGCATAGATAGACCCGTAGACGTCACCGAACTCGTCGTTGAATCCCGGTCCCTGGATACCTTGAGGAAACTCGCCACGAATATCCTGGATCTTCTTGCGTACCTGATACCAGATCTCGGGGATATCCTTGGCAGGCGTGGTATCGAGCAGGTTCACATAGACGGTCGATTCACCCGGACGGGTGTAACTCTTTACATAATCGAGTGAGTCCAGCTCCTCGAGCTTTTTCTCGATGCGGTCGGTGATCTGGTTGAGGGTTTCATCCTGCGTTGCCCCAGGCCAACGCGTCTGAATCACCATGGTTTTAATGGTGAAAGAAGGATCTTCCTCCCGCCCCAGGTTCATGTAGGAAAATACGCCCATCAGCAAGCTGACGAACATTAGGTACCAGACAAAGGATTGGTGCTTCAGCGCCCACTCCGACAGGTTGAAGCTTCCTTTCATCGTGGACTTTCCTCATCGACTAATACTTTCTGACCCGGCTTGAGACTGTTGACGCCGGCAGTTACTACGCGATCCCCTGCCTTCAAACCTGAACTCAGCACCACGCTGGTCGGCGTCCGTTCAAGCAACTGCACATCACGAATAGCGACCGTTTCCTGTTGCGGATCGACCACCCAGACTCGGTTCTTTCCGTCACTTTCCAGCAGCGCCGAGGCAGGCAGTTCCACCCGCGGGGATACCGTCGAGGTCAAGGTGACACTGATCGCGGTCCCCAGATAGAACGCGTCTGGGGTGGTAGCCAAGGTCAAACGCGCTCGACGCGTTCGCGTGGCGGCATCCGCCTGCGGCTCAAGTTCACGCAACGTCGCGGTGGTGCTGATGTCGGGGTCAAGTTGCGAAGCGACGACAAATTTCAAATCACCAGATAGCTGTTCGGCCAGGTAGGTCGGCAGGTCGATAACCGCCTCCTTGATATCCGGGCGAGCCAAGGTGACAACCGCCTGGCCGGCACTGACGGTCTGCCCGGCTTCCGCCTGCCAATCGGTGACCACCGCAGCATGATCGGATTGCAACTCGGTGTAGCCGAGTTGATCACGCGCCTGATCGACAGCGGCCCGCGCTTGCTCAAGGGTAGCGCCAGTGGTTTTCATATCGGTCATCGCGCTATCGAGTTGTGCCTGTGCACCCACGCCGCGATCAAATAGCTGTTGCTGCCGGCGTGCATCAGCCTGAGCATTAATCCATTGCGCCTGGGCCTTCGCCAGATCGCCTTCGGCTGCACGTAGCTGGTTACGCTGATCGGCCGGATCGAGGCTGGCCAGTGTATCGCCGGCCTTCACCTGACTGCCGACATCGACCCAGCGCCGAGCAATACGCCCGCCTACTCGAAAGCCCAAGGTACTTTCGAAACGCGCCTGGATACTGCCAGCAAATCGCCCAAGATCGGCTTGAACTTGAGGCTCGACGATCAGCGACAGTACCGGACGAATCGGATCTGGTTTGGCAGTTTCCTTGCCACACCCCGTCAACAACACCACACTGCACACCGCCAATGTGAATGTCTTCATTGAGCCACCCCAATATCCTCAAAGGGTGCGATTTCCACCTGCATGCCCGGATTGAGTAGCTGCCCGCCTGCCACAACCACCATTTCGCCGCCTTTGAGGCCTTCACCGATCACCACTTTACCGGTGAGATAGCGACCGATCTTGACCTGCTGCAATCTGACTTTGTTGTCATCACCTACCAGCCAGACAGCCGGATCATGCAACGCCTTGGTCAAGGCCGACCAGGGCAGTTCGATACTTGGTTTTCCATGAACATTGCCAGTGGCCGTGACCGGCGAGCCCAGCTCCATTGCGTCCGGAACGTCGTGCAACGCCACCTTGACCTGCACCGTCCCGCTCTGCGCCGAGACCGTCGGCGTCACTTCACGCACTTGGCCCTTGGCCTGAATTTTCGGGTTGTCGACCAGACTGACCACAATCGTTTCGTTACTCGGCGGCGCTACCAGCAAGGACTCGTAAACGTTAAACACCGCATCACGCTCACCATCGCGGGCCAAGCTGAAAACCGGCATCGTGGCCTGAACCACCTGCCCAACTTCGGCCTGACGTTCGGTAATGACCCCAGCGGCATCAGCCACCAGTGCGGTGTAAGCCAATTGGTCGCGAGCGTTGGCGAGTTGCGCCTGGGCGGCCTTCAGTGCGCTCTGGTTGCTACGTAGCGTGGCCTGGGCCGAGTCGTACTCGCTCTGACTGGTATAGCCTTTGGGCAGCAGCTTCTGCTGACGGACAAAAGCAGCACTGGCCTGAGTGACCCGCGCTTGCGCTGCGAACACTTCAGCCTTGGCCGAGTCGACATTGGCCTGCAGATCCTTGGGGTCAAGCCGAGCCAGCACCTGATTGGCTTTCACATGATCGCCAATATCAACACTTCGAGAAATGATCTTGCCACCTACACGAAACGACAGTTCCGTTTGTACCCGGGCTTGAACATCCCCGGTCAAGGTGACAGAAGCAGCAAAGTCACTGGGTTGAACGTGTTGTACGGCTACCCTGGGTAGTTCGACTTCAGCGGTTTTCTTTTCACCACACCCTGTCAGTATCAGCAATAGCCCTAGGCCGGCGACTAAAAATGGACGCAACACCGTCATGCAGGCTCCTTGCATGTACCAGTTCGATAGAGAGATGCGAGTGTTAGCGTAGATCAGACGCAGCGATGCCGCTTGTGCGAAATCAATAGATTTATGCGGACAGAAGATGCTGGAGGGATAGAGCTCATCGCGGGACAGCCTGCTCCCTGGATGGGAGCGAGGCTGTTCCGCGCTTTTCAGATCAAGCTGAAACAGGCGAAGGTGAGCGACCTACGTCTGGTTGTTTCCACGACTCTGCAGCACTTTCCTCGATAGCCTGCTGGATCGCCCGGCGGCGACGTTCTTCGGCGCGACGGCTGAAGTACCAGACCATGAAGGTCACAATCGACACCGAGAGCAGGATCAGACTGGCAACGGCGTTGATTTCCGGCTTCACGCCCAGACGCACGGCAGAGAAGACTTCCATCGGCAACGTGGTCGAGCCAGGGCCCGACACAAAGCTGGCCAGTACCAGGTCATCCAGCGACAGGGCGAAGGACATCATGCCGCCGGCAGCCAGTGAAGGCGCGATCATCGGGATGGTGATCAGGAAGAACACCTTCCAAGGACGTGCACCCAGGTCCATCGCCGCTTCTTCGATCGACAAGTCGAGCTCACGCAGACGCGCCGACACCACCACGGCCACATAGGCCGCACAGAAGGTCGTGTGGGCGATCCAGATGGTGACGATGCCACGCTCCTGCGGCCAGCCGATCAACTGCGCCATGGCCACGAACAGCAGCAACAGCGACAGACCGGTGATTACCTCAGGCATTACCAGCGGCGCGGTGACCAGGCCACCGAACAGAGTACGCCCCTTGAAGCGAGTAACCCTGGTGAGCACGAACGCTGCCAGGGTGCCCAGCGCCACTGCGGCAATCGCGGTGTAGAAGGCGATTTCCAGCGAGCGCATCACCGAGCCCATCAGTTGGCTGTTGTCGAGCAGGCCGACATACCACTTGATCGACCAGCCGCCCCAGACTGTTACGAGCTTCGAGGCGTTGAACGAGTAGATCACCAGGATCAGCATGGGCAGGTAGATGAACAGCAAGCCCACAACCAACATCAGCTTGGAGAAACTGAAACGCTTCATGCCCTGCCCTCCATCTCTTTGGCCTGACTACGGTTGAAGAGCAGAATCGGCACAATCAGGATCGCCAGCATCACCACTGCCAGGGCAGACGCCACCGGCCAGTCACGGTTGTTGAAGAACTCTTGCCAGAGCACTTTACCAATCATCAGGGTTTCCGGACCGCCAAGCAGTTCAGGGATAACGAACTCACCCACCACCGGAATGAACACCAGCATGCAGCCAGCGATGATGCCGTTCTTGGACAGCGGAACGGTGATTTTCCAGAAGCTGTTGAAGGTGCTCGAACCCAGGTCAGAAGCAGCTTCAAGCAGACTCTGGTCGTGTTTGACCAGGTTGGCATACAGCGGCAGGATCATGAACGGCAGGTACGAATAGACCACGCCGATATACACCGCAAGGTTGGTGTTGAGGATCTGCAGCGGTTGGTCGATCAAGCCCAGCCACATCAGGAAGCTGTTGAGAAGGCCGTTGTTGCTGAGAATGCCCATCCAGGCATAGACGCGGATCAGGATCGCGGTCCAGGTTGGCATCATGATCAGCAGCAAAAGGACGGTTTGGCTTTCCTTGCGCGCATTGGCAATGGCATAGGCCATGGGATAGCCGATCAGCACGCACAGCAGTGTGCTGAAGAAGGCCATCTTCAACGAGCCCAGGTAGGCCGCGATGTACAACTCATCCTCGGACAACAGGCCGTAGTTGGCCATGTTAAGTATCAGTTGCAGCTTGCCTTCAACGTAGCTGTAGATCTCGGTGTAAGGCGGAATCGCCACGTCGGCTTCGGCAAAACTGATCTTCAGCACGATGAAGAACGGCAGCATGAAGAACAGGAACAGCCAGATGAAGGGAACGCCGATAACCAGATGGCGGCCTTCAGGCTTTATTCGATTGAGCGCTCGCTTGAGCTTGCGCATGTTCATGACCGCAGTACCACACCGCTGTCGTCTTCCCACCAGACATAAACCTGGTCGTCCCAGGTTGGTCGGGTGCCCTGACGCTCGGCGTTGGCAACGAACGACTGAACGATCTTGCCACCAGGCAGCTCGACGTAGAACACCGAGTGGCCACCAAGGTAGGCGATGTCGTGAACCTTACCGCGCGACCAGTTGTACTCGCAGGTCGGCTGCGCGGTGGTTACCAGCAGTTTCTCCGGACGCAGCGCGTAGGTGATGCGCTTGTCTTCGACCGAAGTGGTAACACCATGGCCAACATAGATTTTGCGTTCGAGTTCCGGGCTGGCAATAACCGCATGGCCCTCAGCATCCTCGACCACTTCACCGTCGAACAGGTTGACGTTACCGATGAATTCGCAGACCAGGCGGCTGGTTGGTGTCTCATAGATATCGATCGGGCTGCCAATCTGGGCAATCCAGCCCAGGTGCATGATGGCGATGCGCTGGGCCATGGTCATGGCCTCTTCCTGGTCGTGGGTCACCATCACGCAGGTCACGCCCACGCGCTCGATGATCTCTACCAATTCCAATTGCATCTGCGAACGCAACTTCTTGTCCAGCGCCCCCATCGGCTCGTCGAGCAGCAACAGTTTCGGACGTTTGGCCAGCGAACGGGCCAGGGCAACACGTTGGCGCTGGCCACCGGAAAGCTGGTGTGGCTTACGCTTGGCGTACTGGGTCATATGTACCAGTTTGAGCATCTCGCCAACACGGGCGTCGATCTCGGATTTGGGCATGCGGTCCTGCTGCAAGCCGAAGGCAATGTTCTGCGCGACGGTCATGTGCGGGAACAGCGCATAGGACTGGAACATCATGTTGATTGGCCGCTCGTAGGGCGGCATATCGGTAATGTCTACGCCATCGAGGAAGATGCGCCCCTCGGTTGGCCGCTCGAAGCCGGCGAGCATACGCAGCAAGGTAGATTTACCCGAACCGGAGCCGCCAAGCAGAGCGAAGATCTCACCCTTCTTGATTTCGAGGGACACATCGTCCACCGCGACCGTTTCGTCGAACTTTTTCGTGACCCGGTCGATTTTGACCAGCACCTGTTTAGGTTGCTGGTCGCCCTCGAGGGCTTTCTTATAGGCACCGGAGGCAACAGCCATTTGTGAAACTCCCAACAAGATTTTTTGCGTCCGCCCCTGCCGTGACGGACCCTGGATACTTACTTGCCCGACTTGACCTTGGTCCAGCTACGGGTCATCAAACGTTGCACTTTGGGTGGTAACTCGGAGCTAACGTACAACTTGTCCAGCACTTCTTGCGGTGGATAAACCGCTGCGTCGGTTCGCACGCTCTGGTCCATCAGATCGCCAGCCTTGAGGTTCGGGTTGGCATAACCGACGTAATCACTGACCTGGGCAATCACCTCAGGTTTCAGCAAATAGTTGATGAAGGCATGGGCCTCTTTGACATTGGTGGAATCCTTGGGGATCGCCAGCATGTCGAACCAGAGGTTGCCGCCTTCCTTGGGAATCACATACGCCACGTCCACGCCTTTGCCGGCTTCTTCTGCACGGGCCTTGGCCTGGAACACGTCACCGGAAAAACCAGCAGCTACACAGATGTCGCCATTGGCCAGGTCCGAGATGTACTTGGACGAATGGAAATACGTCACATATGGGCGCACTGCCAACAACTTCTTCTCGGCGTCGGCGTAGTCCTTGGGATCAGTACTGTTGGGATTACGCCCCATGTAGTTGAGAACCGCAGGAAGCATCTCATCGGCCGAGTCCAGGAAAGCGACCCCACACTTGGAGAGCTTCTTGATGTTTTCCGGCTCGAACAACATGGCCCACGAGTCGATCTTGTCGGTACCCAGCGCCGCCTTGACCTTCTCGACGTTGTAACCAATGCCGTTGGTCCCCCACAGATAAGGAACGGCGTACTGATTGCCCGGATCGTTCTTTTCCAGGCGCTTCATCAGTGCCGGATCCAGATTCGAATAGTTTGGCAGCAGCGACTTGTCGAGCTTCTGGAAGGCGCCCGCCTTGATCTGCTTGCCGAGGAAATGGTTGGACGGCACCACTACGTCATAGCCGGTACGACCCGCCAGGAGTTTGCCTTCCAGGGTTTCATTGGAATCGAAGACGTCCTGTACAGGCTTGATGCCCGTGGCTTTCTCGAAGTCTGCGAGTGTCGTCTGCCCGATGTAGTCCGACCAATTATAAAAGTGCACCGTGGGCGCCGCTTGGACGCTGATCGCCAGCGTCAGACCCGCTCCGGCCAGCATGGCCTTGCGAAATGTGGATATAGACAAGTGGGAGGTCCTCACAATAGTGCCAGTGGCCAACGGCAGAAACACCTGCCATCAACGCAAACCGGCGCGCAACTTACCTTCGATGCACTAATGTCGCAAAAAAAATTTGCCGCTAAATGATCCCTGGACGTGATTTACACCGCGCCCAGGGATACAGCCGGCTTATTTACCCGACTTGATCTTGGTCCAGCTGCGAGTGATCTCGCGTTGAGCTTTCGCTCCTGGGTCAGCAATTGCGTACAGCTGCTTCTTCACATCTGCCGGTGGATAGATGCTCGGATCGCCCGAGATGTCCTTGTCTACCAGCGGGGTTGCCGCCTTGTTGCCGTTAGGGAAGCGTACCGCGTTGGTGATACCCGCCATGACTTCCGGCTGCATCAGGAAGTCCATGAACTTGTAAGCGGCGTCGACATTGGCGGCATCTTTAGGGATAGCAACCATGTCGTAGAAGGTACCGGCGCCTTCTTTCGGAATGATGTAGTCCAGCTTGACCTTGTCACCGGCTTCGTGAGCACGCGCCTTGGACTGCTCCAGGTCACCCGAGTAACCCACAGCGATGCAGATGTTGCCGTTGGCCAGGTCCGAGATGTACTTGGAGGAGTGGAAGTAACCGATCGACGGACGGATCTTCAGGAACAGTTCTTCAGCGGCCTTCAGGTCAGCTTTGTCTGTGCTGTTGGTCGGCTTGCCAAGGTAATGCAGAGCCGCCGGGATCATTTCGGTCGGCGCATCGAGGAAGCTTACGCCACAGCTCTTGAGCTTTTCGATGTTCTCGGGCTTGAACACCACGTCCCAGGAATCGATCTTGTCGACACCCAGCGCAGCCTTGACCTTCTCTGGGTTGTAACCAATACCGATAGAGCCCCACATGTACGGGAATGCGTACTTGTTACCCGGGTCGCTGGCATCACCAACGGCCTTGAGCAGATCTTCGTCAAGGTTCTTCCAGTTTGGCAGCTTGGAACGATCGAGTTCCTGATAGACACCCGCCTTGATCTGCTTGGCCAGAAAGTTGTTCGACGGTACGACGATGTCATAACCGGACTTGCCTGCCAGCAACTTGGCCTCGAGGGTTTCGTTACTGTCGAAGACGTCATAGACGACCTTGATGCCGGTCTGCTTCTCGAAGTTGGCAACGGTGTCTGGTGCGATGTAATCGGACCAGTTATAGACGTGCAGCACTTTGTCATCCGCCTGAACAGCACTGGCCATGGCGCCCATCAGGGACATAGCCAACAACGTCTTGCCCAATTTCTTCATGCGTAATGCTCCAGAATTTTTTATTAAGCCATCTGTTCAGTGGCCTGCTCTTTACGGCACAAGCACTGGGCGACTGAAACAGTCGCTAGTCTGGCAAGTTCCAAGGCGCTCTTTCAAGGAAAGAGCACCTCGAAACCCCATGATGCCATTACGCTAGCCTAGCACTTGGCTATTTCAGCGCCTCAAGCGTCAAGTCCAGGCATTTGCGTGCCTTTTCCACAAGCTCGTCGATCTCTTCCCGGCTGATGACCAGCGGTGGCGCGATGATCATGGTGTCGCCCACTGCGCGCATGATCAGACCGTTGTCGAAGCAGTGCTGACGGCAGATCATGCCCGCGCCCTGGCCGTCGTAACGGGTCCGCGATGCCTTGTCCTTGACCAGCTCGATAGCACCGAGCATGCCCAGGCCACGCACTTCACCTACCAACGGGTGATCGTTCAGCTCACGCAAACGCTTTTGCAAATACGGTGCCGTTTCTTCCTTGACCCGCTCGATAATTTTCTCGTCGCGCAGGATCCGCAGGTTTTCCAGGCCAACGGCAGCAGCGACCGGGTGACCGGAATAGGTGAAGCCGTGGTTGAAGTCACCGCCTTCGCTGACGACCTTGGCTACTTCGTCACGTACGATCACACCACCCATTGGGATGTAACCGGAAGTCAGACCCTTGGCGATGGTCATCAGATCTGGTTTGAGGTCGTAGTAGTCGGAACCGAACCACTCACCGGTACGCCCAAAACCGCAGATCACTTCGTCGGCGATGAACAGAATTTCGTACTTGGCCAGAATCTCCTTGATCTTCGGCCAGTAGCTTTCTGGTGGAATGATCACACCGCCTGCGCCCTGGATCGGCTCAGCGATGAAGGCAGCGACGTTTTCTTCGCCCACTTCGAGAATTTTCTTTTCCAGCTGTTCGGCGGCCCAGATACCAAACTCTTCCGGGCTCTTGTCGCCACCCTCACCGAACCAGTACGGCTGCGGGATGTGCACGATGTCCGGCAGGGTGCCGCTTTGTTCGTGCATGCCGCTCATACCACCCAGCGCGGCGCCCGCCACGGTGGAACCGTGATAACCATTAATGCGGCCGATAATCACCTTCTTCTGCGGCTTGCCCTTGACCGCCCAGTAGTGACGGACCATACGCAGGTTAGTGTCGTTACCTTCGGAGCCCGAACCGGTGAAGAACACATGAGTCATACCTTCCGGCGCCACGGCAGAAATCGCCTTGGCCAATTCCAGCGCAGGTGGGTGTGCGGTCTGGAAGAACAGGTTGTAGTACGGCAGCTCACGCATTTGCTTGGCTGCAGCGTCTGCCAGCTCTTCACGACCGTAACCGACCGCCACACACCACAGACCAGCCATGCCATCGAGGATTTTGTTGCCCTCGCTGTCCCACAAATGCACACCTTCAGCTTTGGTGATAATTCGCGGGCCCTTTTCTTTCAGTTGCTTGTAGTCACTGAAAGGCGCCAGGTGATGATCACGGCTCAGGTCTTGCCACTCGCGGGTTTGCGGGTTGTTGACGCTCATGTGCTTCTCCGTTTTCTGACGGCCGCGCTCCTGCGGCTCCGGGGTTGATCAGACTGCAAACAGCAGGAACTCACGTTCCCAGGAGCTGATTACACGTTTGAAGTTTTCATGCTCGGCACGTTTGGTTGCGACGTAGCCGGTAATGAATTTCTTGCCCAGGTAGGGTTCCAGGGCCTTGCAGTTTTCCATGCGCTCCAACGCATCCTCGATGGTCAGCGGCAGGCGCAGATTGCGGCGCTCGTAACCACGACCCTGTACCGGGGCGCTTGGCTTGATGCCTTCGACCATGCCAATGAATCCGCACAACAGGCTGGCGGCAATCGCCAGGTACGGGTTGGCGTCGGCCCCTGGCAGACGGTTCTCTACGCGGCGGTTCTGCGGACCTGCATCCGGAACCCGGAGGCCGACGGTGCGGTTCTCTTCGCCCCATTCCACGTTTACCGGAGCCGAGGTGTCTGGCAGGAAGCGGCGGAACGAGTTCACGTTCGGTGCAAACAACGGCAGTACTACCGGAATGAATTTCTGCAAACCGCCAACGTGATTGAGGAACAGTTCGCTCATGCGGCCATCTTCATCGGAAAAGATGTTCTTGCCGGTGTGCACATCGATGATGCTCTGGTGCAGGTGCATAGCACTGCCTGGCTCACCGGTCATCGGTTTGGCCATGAAGGTAGCGGCGACGTTGTGCTTGAGCGCCGCTTCACGCATGGTCCGCTTGAACACCAGGATCTGGTCGGCCAAAGCGAGGGCGTTACCGTGACGGAAGTTGATTTCCATCTGCGCCGTGCCGTCTTCGTGGATCAGCGTGTCCAGGTCCAGGTTCTGCAGTTCGCACCAGTCGTAAACGTCCTCGAACAACGGGTCGAATTCGTTGGCTGCTTCAATGGAAAACGACTGACGGCCGGTTTCCGGACGGCCGGAGCGGCCAATTGGCGGCTGCAGCGGGAAGTCTGGGTCTTCGCAGCGCTTGGTCAGGTAGAACTCCATTTCTGGCGCCACAATTGGCTGCCAGCCTCTGTCGGCATAAAGCTTCAGAACCTTCTTGAGCACGTTGCGCGGCGACAGCTCGACCGGATTGCCTTGCTTGTCATAGGTATCGTGGATTACCTGGGCGGTGGGCTCGATAGCCCAAGGGACGAGAAACACCGCGTTCTCGTCAGGTCGGCAAATCATGTCGATATCAGCCGGATCCAGCAGCTCGTAGTAGATGTCATCGTCGACGTAGTCGCCGGTGACGGTTTGCAGCAGGACACTCTCGGGCAAGCGCATGCCTTTTTCAGCAATGAACTTGTTGGTTGGAGAAATCTTGCCACGGGTGATCCCGGTGAGGTCGCTGATCAAGCACTCAACTTCGGTGATCTTGTGTTCTTTCAACCAATCGGTGAGCTGGTCGAGGTTGTTACTCATAAATACCTCAGGAGGTAAATGTCTAGACAATCGTCAGGACACCCGGAGTGGGCGTCGCAGACATTCTGGATGCCGCGCGGGGCTAAAGCAAAAGCCGCGCAGGGGCATACCGCGACGAGAGCCGCTATAGTCATTAAAGAGAAACGAAGAGGACGCATCGACAACAGGCAGGCTGCCCGCGCCGTCAATTATTTCAGCCGGGGTGCTGAGGACTGACGCGCAGCGATGGGCGCTCGCGTAAAATGCTCGAAAACCAATCTGCGGGCGGCAGACGGTGCGGCCGGTTGTCGGCTGGCGTGACATGTAACCCCCGGTATTATTGATGTTATGGGTTGCCACCGAGCTTAGCCTTGTTCATTTTTTTACACAACACCCCCGTAAAAAATAGAACACGGCCTGTCGAAAAATCGCTCTTCTGGTACGAAAGCAGCGGTTGCTAGCGCCCTCGATTGCAGCAAAAATGCCGCTTAAGGGCCATTTTAGGGCATCATGTGGTTGGCTTGACTTCGGTATGGCTTTCCGATTGACTGGAGCTGCAAGCCCCCATTGATTGATATTTTTAACAACAAAGGTGTTGCATCATGTCGGTACCCCCGCGTGCCGTTCAGCTTAACGAAGCGAACGCGTTCCTTAAGGAACATCCTGAGGTTCTCTACGTTGACCTTCTGATTGCAGATATGAATGGTGTGGTGCGTGGCAAGCGCATCGAGCGCACCAGCCTCCACAAGGTTTACGAGAAAGGCATCAACCTGCCGGCCTCCCTCTTCGCATTGGATATCAACGGTTCAACGGTAGAAAGTACCGGCCTGGGCCTGGACATCGGCGATGCCGATCGCATTTGCTATCCGATCCCCGACACCCTATCCAACGAGCCTTGGCAGAAGCGCCCGACTGCGCAGCTGCTGATGACCATGCACGAAATCGAAGGTGAGCCGTTCTTCGCCGACCCGCGTGAAGTTCTGCGCCAAGTGGTGAGCAAGTTCGATGAGATGGGTCTGACCATCTGCGCCGCGTTCGAGCTGGAGTTCTACCTGATCGACCAGGAGAACGTGAATGGCCGTCCACAACCGCCACGTTCGCCCATCTCCGGCAAACGCCCGATGTCGACCCAGGTCTACCTGATCGACGATTTGGATGAGTATGTAGACTGCCTGCAGGACATCCTCGAAGGCGCGAAGGAACAGGGCATCCCTGCCGACGCAATCGTCAAGGAAAGCGCCCCGGCGCAGTTTGAAGTCAACCTGCACCACGTTGCCGACCCAATGAAGGCCTGCGACTACGCGGTACTGCTCAAGCGCCTGATCAAAAACATCGCCTACGACCATGAAATGGACACCACCTTCATGGCCAAGCCTTATCCAGGCCAGGCGGGGAATGGTCTGCATGTCCATATCTCGGTGCTGGACAAAGATGGCAAGAACATCTTCACCAGCGAGGATCCCGAGCAGAACGCCGCACTGCGTCACGCGATCGGCGGTGTGCTCGAGACCCTACCGGCGTCGATGGCGTTCCTGTGCCCGAACGTCAACTCGTACCGCCGTTTCGGTGCTCAGTTCTACGTACCAAACTCGCCAAGCTGGGGCCTGGACAACCGCACTGTTGCCCTGCGCGTACCAACTGGCGCACCTGATGCCGTGCGTATCGAACACCGCGTCGCCGGTGCCGACGCCAACCCGTACCTGCTGATGGCCGCGGTATTGGCGGGCGTTCACCATGGTCTGACCAACAAGGTCGAACCTGGCGCGCCGACCGAAGGCAACTCCTACGAGCAGAACGAACAGAGCCTGCCGAACAACTTGCGTGATGCCCTACGCGAGCTCGACGACAGCGAGATCCTGGCCAAGTACATCGATCCTAAATACATCGATATCTTCGTGGCCTGTAAGGAAAGTGAGCTGGAAGAGTTTGAACACTCCATCTCCGACCTCGAGTACAACTGGTACCTGCATACCGTTTGATGGCGTAATCGCGGGGCAAGCCCGCTCCCACAGGACTTAACCTGTAGGAGCGGGCTTGCCTCGCGAAGCCTTACAAAGCTTTCTCGAAAATCTTCGAATTACGCTGGTAGTTGTACAGCGAGGCCCTTGCTGCCGGCATCCGCTCGACGCTACTGGGTACAAACCCACGTTCACGGAACCAGTGAGCAGTCCGGGTCGTCAGCACGAACAACGTGTTCAAGCCCATCTCCCGCGCCCGTGTCTCGATGCGTTCAAGCAGCTCATCGCCACGCCCCCCATGACGATACTCGGGATTCACCGCCAGGCACGCCAACTCACCCGCCTCGGAATCAGCAATCGGATACAGTGCGGCACACGCGATGATCATGCCTTCGCGTTCAACCACGCTGAATTGCTCGATCTCACGTTCCAGCACCTCACGAGAACGACGCACCAGAATGCCTTGTTCTTCCAACGGGCTGATCAGTTCCAGCAGACCACCGACATCTTCAATGGCTGCCTCGCGAACCTTCTCAAACTGCTCTTGAGCCACCAGGGTGCCGCCACCATCGCGGGTAAACAGTTCAGTGAGCAAGGCGCCATCTTCGCCATAGCTGACGATATGACTGCGTGCTACGCCACCACGGCAAGCCTGGGCAGCGGCATCCAGCAGTTCGGCCTGATAATCACTGCCCAAACGCTGCAAATGCGCCGGAACCTGTTGCGGGCGCAGTTCACGTACTAGCCGCCCTTGCTCGTCAATCAAGCCGCGTTCAGAGCCGAATAACAGCAATTTGTCGGCTTCCAGCTCAATTGCTGCGCGTGTTGCGACATCTTCACAGGCCAGGTTGAAAATTTCGCCAGTCGGCGAGTAACCGAGCGGCGATAACAGCACAATGGAGCGCTCATCGAGCAGCCGGTTGATACCTTTGCGGTCGACCCGGCGCACTTCACCGGTATGGTGATAATCGACACCTTCAAGCACACCGATCGGTCGCGCGGTTACCAGGTTGCCTGCAGCAACGCGCAAGCGCGAACCCTGCATCGGCGAAGCCGCCATGTCCATCGACAGGCGCGCCTCTATAGCGATACGCAGGTGACCAACGGCATCGATCACACATTCCAGGGTTGCCGCATCGGTGATGCGCATACCACGGTGATAATGCGGCGTGAGGCCACGACTGGCCAGGCGGGCTTCGATTTGCGGACGCGAACCGTGCACCAGTACCAGACGAACCCCAAGGCTGTGCAACAGCACCAGGTCGTGAACGATATTGCCGAAGTTGGGGTGTTCCACACCGTCACCGGGCAGCATGACCACAAAGGTGCAGTCACGGTGGGCGTTGATGTAGGGCGAAGCATGACGCAGCCAGTTGACGTAATCGGGCATAACCACAAAGCCTGTAGAAAATTGGACAAGAACGGGAAAGCACACAGCGCTCGAAGGGTTATCGTCGGAACAGGCTTGGCGTCACGCGCAATCTCCTTTGGGTAACGGCTGAACCTAACGGGCAATTACCGGGTTCAGGCAGTAATGTTCAATCAACTCACGCAATAGACGCACAGTAGGCTGCAAGCGTGACATTTCAAGATATTCGCCCGGCTGATGGGCGCAAGCGATGTCACCCGGACCGAGTACCAGGGTCTCACAGCCCAGGCGCTGAAGATAAGGCGCTTCGGTACCAAAGGCTACCGCTTCGGCGCGGTGACCTGTAAGACGTTCGGCTACCCGCACCAACTCCGCGTCGGCCTCCTGTTCAAACGGCGGCACCTCGGGGAACAACGGTGCATAGTCGATCTTCACCTGATGCAGCTCGGCCAGCGGTGCAAGTTTCTGCCGAATGGCGGCACGCAGCGCCTCGGGGTCCATGCCCGGCAATGGCCGCAAATCAAACTCCAATGCGCACTGGCCACAGATCCGGTTCGGATTGTCACCGCCATGAATGCAACCGAAGTTCAACGTCGGCTGCGGTACGCTGAACTGGGCGTTGTTGAATTCCTTCCGCCATTGCTGACGCAAATTCATCAGCTCGCCCATCACCTGGTGCATGGCCTCCAGCGCACTATGGCCAAGACTCGGATCCGACGAATGGCCACTGCGACCGAGAATATCGATACGCTCCATCATCACACCCTTGTGCAGGCGGATAGGTTTGAGCCCGGTAGGTTCACCGATCACCGCCGCTCGCCCCAGCGGACGCCCAGCCTCGGCCAATGCACGGGCACCGGACATTGAACTTTCTTCATCGCAGGTCGCAAGAATCAGCAACGGTTGCTTGAAGTCGTTCGCCAGCAATGGCTGTACGGCCTCGATGACCAAGGCGAAGAAACCTTTCATGTCGCAACTGCCGAGCCCGACCCAGCGGCCATCAACCTCCGTTAATTTGAGCGGGTCGGTCTGCCACAGCTGCGGATCATAAGGCACCGTATCGCTATGCCCAGCCAACACCAACCCGCCAGGGCCACTGCCGTAGCTGGCCAGCAGGTTGAACTTGCCCGGCGTCACTTGCTGGATATCGCAGGCAAAGCCCAGGTCACCCAACCAACCGGCCAACAGGTCGATCACTGCACGATTGGACTGATCTAGCGCAGGTTGGGTACAGCTGACCGAAGGCATAGCAATCAATGCCGCGAACTGTTCTTTGAGCGATGGCAAAGGCATGCGCATTCTCCTTGAGGCGAAGCCCATCATAGGGCCATCGGGCACCTGGAATAAACCGTCGGCGGCCGACTCCTGTACACTGCACGGCCAAGACGCTCCCTGTCATCCGAGCCTGGATTACTCAGCAATGCACAAAGAAACCGAAATCAAACTGCGGGTCAGCCGCGAGACGCTCGCCGCCCTGCGCGAACACCCATTGCTGAAGAAGCGCAACAAGTCTGGCTGGCAACAGCGCGAGCTGCTGAACCAGTACTTCGACACCCCTGAGCGTGACCTGGCTGCCGCCAAGGTTGCACTGCGCCTGCGCCGCGACGGCGATGTAGTCATCCAGACCCTCAAGACCCGTGGCCAGAGCGTCGCCGGTCTGTCGGTACGCAACGAGCACGAGTGGCAGTTGCCCAAGGCTAAGCTGGACGTGAAAAAGCTCGACGACGAATGCTGGCCGGCCGAACTCGCCGACGTGGATAAAAAAGCCATCAAGGCGCTGTTCACCACTGATTTCACCCGCGAATATGCAGAGATCGCCTGGGGCCGTGGCAAGGCCAAGGTGGTGATCGAAGCCGCCCTGGACCTCGGCACCGTGGTCGCTGGCAAGCAGAAGGAAGAAATCTGCGAGCTGGAGCTTGAGCTGCGCGAAGGTGAACCTGAAGCGTTGCTGGAACTCGCGGCCGAGCTGTCTGCCAGCCTGCCGTTGTTCCCGTGCGACATCAGCAAGGCCGAGCGGGGTTATCGCTTGCTCGATCCAACCAGCTACGCGCTGAGCCTGCCGACTGCCGAGCTGAACCCCGAGATGCCCCTGGATGACGCCTTCGCCACCCTCGCCTGGCAATTGCTCGGTGCCAGCCAGCGCTTGGCCGAACAGTACCGATTCAACGGTCACTGGCGCCTGCTGCAGGATTGGGTCCAGGCCCTTGCTGAACTGCGCGCCCTGACCAGCAGCCTCGGCCAGGCCGCACCACGCACGACAACCTCCGCCTTGCGCAGCAGCCTCGATGCCTTGCTGGAAGACTGGCGCCCACTGGTGCTGGCCGGCAATGACGACGAAGACGTTCGCCGAGCAGCGCCGGAACAATTTGCAGAAGAGCTGCAGGACCCGCGCTGGGGCCAGTTCTCTCTGGAGACCTCGCGCTGGCTGCTGGCTCGCGGCTGGACCGTCGAGCGCAACAAGCGCGGCGACCGCCAAGGTGCCGCGCAATTGGCCAATTGGTTGAATGTGCTGCTGGCCGACGAAGCCAAGGCCCTGAACCTGCCGCTGTACCATCGCCAGCCGGAAGACTTGGCAGAACAACTGCCCCGTATCGAGCGTCTGCTGGCCTGGCTGCACCATGCCCGTCAGGTGCTTGAGAGCCCCGACCTGGACCGTTTGTTCGGTGAGCTGAACAAACTGCATGAACTGGCCAACCAGTCGATCAGCGACGAAGTTGAAGCCGACGTTCGCACTGAGGTACTGGATGCCCGTGCCGACCAGGCCATGGCCGTGTTCCAGAGTCGCGGCTGGAAGCATCTGTTGCGCAAGTAAGCCCTTAGCGCAGCACCGGTAGACTCGTCGTGGACTTTATTTCGGATAAGGCCACGGTCGAGTTGACCTCCTGGATCCCCGGCACCATCGACAGTTTTTCGAAAAAGAAGCGTTCGTAAGCTTCGATGTCCGGGGTGACAATGCGCAGCAGAAAATCCACTGCACCCATCAGCACATAGCACTCCATCACTTCCGGGAAGCCGCGAATCGCCTCGGTAAATTCGGTGAAATTGGAGCGTCCGTGAGCATTCAGTTTTACCTCGGCAAAAATCTGCGTATTCAGGCCGATTTTCTTGCGATCCAGCAAGGTCACCTGAGCGCGAATCACTCCCTCTTCTTTCAAACGCTGAATCCGTCGCCAACAGGGTGACTGCGAGAGTCCTACGCGCTCGGCAATCTGCGCACTGGAAAGCGATGCATCTTCCTGCAAAAGAGCCAGGATCCGCCGATCGTAGAGATCCAATTCACTCTGCATAATTATTCCCGCATTGCGCCAATATACGAATTATCTAATTCAAAAACCCGCCTAATTTGCTGATCATAGAGAAAAAAAACCCGGTTGAGCATGTGAAAATTTCCTCCACCTGAACCGGAGACTTCCATGAGCGCACTCGAACGCTTCGACAACCCTGTGATCCCGATGCGTGAAGATGTCTGGGCCGCTGGCAGCATCCATAGCTGTGTGCACTATCAACTCCAGGTAGACGCCGAGCCAGACAGCCTGTGCCGGATTCTGAATCTGTTCGCCCTGCAATTTCTTACGCCCCACAAAATGCTGATGAACCAAGAGGATGATCTGCTCAAGGTCGAGATCGAGATTGCCGGCCTAAGCTGGCACCGTGCCGAGTTGATTGCGCAAAAAATGCGCAACCTGGTTTGTGTCGCCGAGGTTCACCTGCAATTGGCCCGTACTTCGGGCTGAGCATTGCAATAACCGGAAATGCATATCGGCCTTGCTGTTTCCTGCTGTCGACTACGCTTGTAGTTGCCCCTTCAGGCAGCAAGGCAAGGATGCCGCATGACTGTCACGGATCAGGATCGCAGGCTAAGCCTGGACGGTCTTCTTACCGCGTTGCTCGATGCCCGACTCATCGGCCCGCAAGCAGCCCAGGCGCTGCGAAGCCTACGCCAGATCGGCGATACACATCCTCTGGAGCTGATCGCGGCGCAAAACCTGCCTGATCCCCGCCAAGCAGACCAACACCTGAACTTGGAGAACCTATGTCAGTGGCTGGCCGAGCGCGCCGGACTGCCCTACAGGCATATCGATCCCTTGCAACTCGACCTGGGCGCAACCACAGGACTGATGTCCGCCGCATTTGCCCAGCGTCACGGCATTCTGGCGATAGCGGCGGATGCCAATAGTGTCACCGTGGCCAGCGCTGAACCGTTTACCAGGTCGTGGGAGGCCGATCTGGCACAAGTGCTGCGCAGGCCTATCAATCACGTTCTAGCAAGCCCGGTGCAAATTCGCCGGTTCAGTCAGGCTTTCTTTCATTTGGCCCGCTCGGTAAAAGGGGCCTGCCACCAGCCAGTGCCAGCGTTTCCACCTGGCAACCTCGAACAGTTGCTTGACCTGAGCGAAAAGGGTCGACCACACGAAGACGATGATGCCCATATCGTCACCATTGCCGACTGGCTACTGCAATACGCATTCGATCAACGTGCCAGCGACATCCATCTGGAGCCACGCCGAGACCAGGGTCATCTGCGTTTTCGCATCGATGGCCTGCTGCATTCGGTGTATCAGTTTCCCGGCGATGTAACCCTGGCAGTCATCAGTCGCCTGAAAACGCTCGCAGGCATGAATGTCGCGGAGAAACGCCGTCCGCAGGATGGTCGGATCAAGACGCGCCTGCCCGCTGGCAATGAACTGGAACTGCGCCTATCGACGCTGCCCACCACCTTTGGGGAGAAACTGGTGCTGCGCATCTTCGATCCGATGGTGCTGCAGCAAGACTTTTCTCAGTTGGGCCTGGAGGGCAACGATCTTGCGCGCTGGTTGGCATTGATCGGGCAGCGCCACGGGTTGATTCTGATCACCGGTCCAACCGGCTCGGGCAAGACCAGCACCCTGTACGCCACGCTCAAACACTTGGCCACTTCGCAGGTCAACCTGTGTACGGTGGAAGACCCCATCGAAATGGTCGAACCAAGGTTCAATCAGCTGCAAGTACATCCAGCCATTGACCTTGGCTTTGCCGAAGGCACTCGCGCCTTGTTACGCCAGGACCCGGACATCATCATGATTGGAGAAATCCGCGACCTGGAAACAGCCCAAGTGGCCTTCCAGGCCGCGTTGACCGGACACCTGGTGCTATCCACCCTGCACACCAACGATGCTTGCAGCGCTATCACACGTCTGCTTGAGCTAGGCCTTGCTGCGCACCTGATCAAGGCTGGGCTCATTGGTGTAATGGCCCAGCGCCTGGTACGCACGCTCTGCAACTGCAAGGAAAAGGCGGCTCCGGGTGAAGACGGCTACTTGGCCCGGGGCTGCAATGATTGCCGGCAGACCGGCTACTTCGGCCGCACCGGTATTTATGAACTGCTGAACGTGAATGAAGGGCTGAAAACCCATGTCCACGACGATATCGACCTCGAGAAACTGCGTAGACAAGCCATCGCCGATGGCATGCTGTCCTTGCAACAGCGCGGCGCGCAGAAGGTGGCTTCGGGGTTGACCACCATGACAGAAGTCCTGCGGGTGGCTTCAGGGAACTAGATCGAGGCAATCCGATCGAAGCTGTCAGTCAACCTCAGTTGGAGTCACCCCTCGATGCGTCTCAAAGCTGCAGTCGCAACCCTTGCCCTGCTCTCCCTGCCAATCGGTTCAGCCATGGCCGATACCTTCTGGCGCAATGTCATTTCCTCTGGCGCAACCACAGGCTCCACCTACCTGACGTCCAAAGACCACAAATTGGTCCTTGCCGCGCAGGACGATGCAGGCAGTTTCGTTGCCAGTGAAGGTGCTATCCGTGGCCCTTATCTGGAGTCTGCCATCCAGAAGGTGCGGGCTGACAACCCGGGACTGGAAGCGAGTGACATGGATCTGGCCCATGCGATTCTGGCCAAAAATGCTGTAAGCGAGTAATTCACCCTTGCAGGGCCAGTGCGCCCCACAGGGGCGCCCTGGCCCGCGATCAACTGCGATAGTCCTCAACAGGAACACAGGCGCAGAACAGGTTCCTGTCACCAAACACGTTGTCCACCCGATTCACCGCTGGCCAGTACTTGTGCTGTCGCACATGGTCACTGGGCGCAATTGCCTGGGCGATGCTGTACGGACGCGCCCACACGCCCAATACATCCGCCAAGCTATGCGGTGCATGCTTGAGCGGGTTGTCGTCTGCAGACCAGTTACCGTCCTGCACCTCACGAATCTCCGCGCGAATACTCAGCATCGCTTCGACAAAGCGATCCAGCTCCGCCTTCGATTCGCTTTCGGTAGGCTCAACCATCAATGTCCCCGGTACCGGGAACGACATGGTCGGTGCATGGAAGCCATAATCCATGAGGCGCTTGGCCACATCCTCCTCGGTAATTCCGGTCAAGGCTTTCAGTGGCCGTAAATCCAGGATGCATTCATGGGCGACGCGCTCATTGCGACCCCGATAGAGCACCGGAAACGCCCCACCCAGCTGCTCGGCCAGGTAGTTGGCCGACAGGATCGCCACCTCGCTGGCATCGGCCAACTGCGGCCCCATCATGGCGATGTACATCCAACTGATCGGCAAAATACTGGCGCTGCCCCAAGGCGCCGCACTGACAGCGGTGTTCTGCGGGTTTGGCCCGGGCACCGGGATGACGGGATGGCTGGCGACAAAAGGGACCAGATGGGCACGCACGCCTATCGGGCCCATGCCTGGACCGCCGCCGCCATGAGGAATGCAAAAGGTCTTGTGCAGGTTCATGTGTGAAACATCGGCACCGATATCAGCAGGCCGGGTCAGACCGACCTGGGCATTGAGGTTGGCGCCATCCATGTACACCTGGCCGCCCTGCTTGTGGATAACGTCGCAAATTTCACTGATGCCTTCTTCATACACCCCGTGCGTCGATGGATAGGTGGCCATCAAGCACGACAAGCGCTCGCCTGCGGCCTGCGCCTTGGCGGTCAGGTCCGCAAGGTCGACGTTGCCTGCCTCATCACACTCGACGATCACCACCTGCATGCCTGCCATCTGCGCCGAGGCCGGATTGGTGCCGTGGGCCGACGAGGGGATCAGGCAGATATCGCGCTGACTCTGGTGACGGCTACGGTGATATTTGGCAATCGCCATCAAACCGGCGTACTCGCCCTGCGCACCGGAGTTTGGCTGCATGCAGATCGCGTCGAAACCCGTGATTGCACATAACCAGGCTTCCAGTTCGTCGATCATCGCCTTGTAGCCCTGCACCTGCGCGGCGGGGGCAAACGGGTGCAACAACGCAAACCCCGGCCAGGTAATCGGGATCATTTCGCTACTGGCATTGAGTTTCATGGTGCATGAGCCAAGCGGGATCATCGACTGGTTCAGCGCCAGATCCTTGTTTTCCAGCTGCTTGAGATAACGCAGCATCTCGGTTTCGCTGTGATGCAGGTTAAACACCGGATGGGTGAGATAGGTCGAGCTTCGCTGCAGTGCCGGCGGAATACCTTCAGGCAAGATCTGCGCATCGAGGTTGTCCATATCCAGGCCGTGATCTGCACCGAGGAATATATCGAGCAAACGCAGCACGGTTGTCTGATCGCAGGTCTCATCAAGGCTGACGCCCAACTGGCCGCGACCAAGAATGCGCAGGTTGATCTGCGCAGCTTCAGCACTTTGTATAATCGCGATCTGGCTGCCGCCAACTTCCAGGGTCAAGGTGTCGAAAAAGTGTTCATTCAGACGCTTGATGCCTTTGCTGTGCAAACCGGCAGCAAGCATGGACGTCAGCCGGTGAACCCGCTGGGCAATGCGCAGCAAGCCTTGAGGGCCGTGATACACCGCGTAGAACGCAGCGATGTTGGCCAGCAGCACCTGCGCGGTGCAAATGTTGGAGTTGGCTTTCTCACGACGAATATGTTGCTCACGGGTCTGCAAGGCCATTCGCAGCGCCACGTTTCCACGCGCATCCTTGGACACACCGATAATGCGCCCAGGCATGGCGCGCTTGAACTCATCACGGCAAGCAAAATAGGCCGCATGTGGGCCACCATAGCCCATCGGCACACCGAATCGCTGCGACGACCCCAACACCACGTCCGCACCTAACTCGCCAGGCGGGGTCAGCATCAGCAAGCTGAGCAGGTCGGCAGCCACACAGGCAAGGGCGTCCTGCTTGTGCAACTGTTCGATCAGTGGCGTCAGATCGACAATGTCGCCGTGGGTATCCGGGTACTGCAGTAAAGCGCCGAATACCTGGTAGTTAGCCAGGTTATCCACGGTATCGACCACCAACTCGAAACCAAAGCCTTCGGCACGGGTTTGCAACACCGACAGGGTTTGCGGGTGGCAGTGTTCATCGGCGAAGAACACATTACTTTTCGACTTGGCCACGCGCTTGGCCAAGGCCATGGCTTCCGCCGCCGCCGTGGCTTCATCAAGCAACGAGGCGTTAGCCAGGTCCAGCCCAGTGAGGTCGATGATCATCTGCTGGAAGTTCAGCAATGCTTCAAGGCGGCCTTGAGCAATCTCCGGCTGATACGGGGTGTAGGCGGTATACCAACCCGGGTTTTCCAGCACGTTGCGCAAAATGACCGTTGGCGTAAGCGTACCGTGGTAACCCATACCAATCAGGCTGGTCCACACCTGATTCTGCTCGGCATAGCCTCTGAGCTTGCTCAGGGCTGTCTGCTCATCCAAAGCAGCGGGCAGTTCCAGTGGCCGGTTCAAGCGAATGCCCGCAGGCACGGTCTGCTCGATCAGTTCGCGACGAGTGCCCAGACCAAGGGCTTGAAGCATGGCTTGCTGTTCCGAGGCATCTGGCCCCAGATGGCGACGCAGGAAAGGATTAACTTCGAAAAGTTGGCTCAGGGACGGCGACTGGGACATAGCGGCTCTCTCTTCCTAGACCAAGCCCCGAGCAGTCGAGGCATATTGAGTCTAGGAAGATATTGCCGCTTGTGTGAAAAACTATTCGCCGATGGCCGCTTTGTAGCCAGCAGCGTCGAGCAGTTTTTCCAGTTCGGCAGTGTCGACTGGCTTGAGTTTGAAGATCCAGCTGGCATATGGATCGTTGTTCAGCGACTCTGGGCTGTCGGCCAGTTCCTCATTTACCGCGATTACTTCACCACCTACCGGTGCATAGATGTCCGAGGCGGCCTTGACCGACTCAACCACACCGGCAGCGTCGCCAGCGGCGAAAACCTTGCCGACTTCCGCCAGCTCGACGAATACCACGTCACCCAGCGCTTCCTGAGCGTGGTCGCTGATACCGACGGTTACTGTGCCATCAGCTTCCAACCGGGCCCACTCGTGGCTTTCGGCAAAACGCAGGTCGGCGGGGATATTGCTCATCTTGTTTTCCTCGATAGGGTAAGCGGTAAACCCGCAAGAATTAGGTTCAGATCAGAGTCTTGCCATGGCGCACGAAGGTCGGCTTGACCACCCGCACCGGATACCATTTGCCACGGATTTCTACTTCGGCACGGTCGGCGGTTGCCATTGGCACCCGCGCCAACGCAATCGACTTGCTCAGCGTAGGAGAGAAACTACCACTGGTGATCTCCCCTTCGCCAATATTGGCTACACGCACTACCTGATGGGCACGCAGCACACCGCGCTCTTCCAGCACCAACCCGACCAGTTTCTGATCGACGCCATGCTCGATTTCCGCCAGCAACCCGCTGCGCCCAATGAAATCGCGCTCGGCCGGCTCCCAGGCAACACTCCAACCCAGGTTAGAAGTCAGCGGCGTATGGGCCTCATCGATGTCCTGGCCATACAGGTTCATGCCCGCTTCCAGGCGCAGCGTGTCGCGCGCACCAAGGCCACTGGGAGCAATGCCTGCGCCCACCAGGTCGTTGAAGAACGCAGGCGCCTGCAAAGCGGGCAGGATGATTTCCAGGCCATCTTCCCCGGTATAACCGGTGCGGGCAACAAACCAATCGCCCTCGGTGCGGCCTTCGAAGGGCTTGAGTTCGCGAATCAGGGCTGCGCGTGGAGCGCTGACCAACTCGGCGACCTTGGCACGGGCACCAGGGCCCTGGATAGCCAGGATAGCCAGCTCCGGACGTTCGATAAGCTCGACCAGGAAGGTGCCTTTGTGATCGTTCAACCACTTCCAGTCCTTGTCTCGCGTCGCCGCGTTTACGACCAGTCGATAACCGTCCTCACAGCGATAGACGATCATGTCGTCGATAACATTGCCCTGCTCGTTGAGCATAGTGCTGTACAGCGCTTTGCCGGGCTCGGTCAGACGGTCGACGTCGTTGGCCAGCAGGTACTGCAGCCAGGCACGAGCCTGGCCGCCATGAACATCGATCACGGTCATATGGGAAACATCAAACACTCCGCAGTCGCTACGCACCTGATGGTGCTCTTCGACCTGAGAGCCGTAATGCAAAGGCATGTCCCAACCGCCAAAATCGACCATCTTGGCGCCTAGCGCCAAATGCAGGTCATAAAGAGGCGTGCGCAGTCCCATGGGTTTCTCCTTCCGGGCGTGGCGAAGCTACGGCTGTTGGCAGCATTTCAGCTACCCGGTTTGTAGGACCGGCCGCAGCGAATGCCGCGCATTGTAGCTGCAAGCTTGAAGGCTGACACCCTCAGCGCGTTTGACCTACACGATGTGCCGAACGTCGAATCAGACCGATGACCGGCAAAAGTCCAACCAGAATCAGCGTCAGTGCGGGCAGCGAAGCCCGCGCCCACTCACCCTCGCTGGTCATTTCGAACACGCGCACAGCCAGCGTGTCCCAGCCGAACGGGCGCATCAATAATGTCGCCGGCATCTCCTTGAGAACATCGACGAACACCAACAAGGCGGCGCTCAAGGCCCCCGGCACCAACAAAGGCAGATACACCTTGAAAAATAATTTTGGACCGCTCACGCCAAGGCTGCGCGAAGCCTCCGGCAGTGATGGGCGAATACGCTCCAGACTGGTTTCCAGCGGCCCGTAGGCCACGGCGATAAATCGCACCAGGTACGCCAGTAGCAAAGCGAACAGACTGCCCAGCAACAACGGTCGGCCGGCACCGCCCAACCAATTGGACAGCGGCACCACCAACTGATTGTCCAGGTAACTGAATGCCAACATGATCGACACCGCCAGTACCGAGCCTGGCAAAGCGTATCCAAGATTGGCCAGCCCTACCCCAGCACGAATACTCGCCGTAGGTGCCTGGCGATTGGCGAAGGCCAGCATCAGCGCAACACTCACCGTGATCAGCGCCGCCATAGCTCCCAGGTAGAGGGTATGCACAATCAGGCTGGAGTAGCGCTCATCAAGATCGAAACGGCCGCGCTGCCAAAACCACACCAGCAATTGCAGCAACGGAATGACGAAGGCACAGGCAAACACCAACAGGCACCAGCTACTGGCCGCCAATGCCTTCACGCCGCGCAAGTGGTACAGAGCCTTGCTCCTGGGCCGTTCGTTGCTGCCCCGCACTGCACCCCGGGCACGACGTTCGCCGTAGAGCACCAGCATAACCGCCAGCAGCAACAGACTGGCCAGCTGCGCGGCGCTTGAAAGGCTGAAGAAGCCATACCAGGTCTTGTAGATGGCTGTAGTGAAGGTGTCGAAGTTGAACACCGATACTGCGCCGAAGTCAGCCAGGGTTTCCATCAGCGCAAGGGCAATGCCTGCACCGATAGCTGGGCGGGCCATGGGCAGCGCCACGCGCCAGAATGCCTGCAGCGGCGAATGCCCAAGCACCCGCGCCGCTTCCATCAAGCCTCTGCCCTGGGCCAGGAAAGCGCTACGGGCAAGCAAGTACACATAGGGGTAGAACACCAGCACGAGGACGATGATCACCCCACCGGTGGAGCGCACCCGAGGCAGGCGCATGGGCCCGAACCACTCGCGCAGCAAGGTCTGCACCGGCCCGGAAAAATCCAGTAGACCGACAAAAACAAATGCCAACACATAGGCAGGAATCGCGAACGGCAGCATTAACGCCCAGTCCAGCCAGCGTCTGCCGGGGAACTCACACAGACTGGTTAGCCAGGCCAGGCTGACACCCAATACGGTCACTCCGACGCCCACCCCCACGATGAGGGTCAAGGTGTTGCCCAGCAAGCGGCTCATCTGGGTATCGATCAGGTGCGACCAGATTTGCATGTCGACCGACTGCCAAGACAACAGCAGTACGCTCAGCGGCAGCAGCACCAGGGCGGCAACTGCAAAAACCAGGGGATACCAGCGGCGTTGGGCGGGGTGAGCCAAAAGGACAAATCTCTTTTTAAATAGAAACGGGCTTGCGCCGTGATTGCATTATGTCAGTCATCTTGCAATCGCGGGGCAAGCCCGTTGCCACAGGGGCCTGTCAGGGCAACGACTTAGTTCCAGCCAGCCCGATCCATCAGGCGAATCGCCTCAGCCTGGCGCTTGCCAGCCACTTCGACAGGGATAGTGTCGGCCTTGAACGAACCCCAAGCAGCGACTTCTTCGGAAGGCGCTACTTTCGGGTTGGCCGGGAATTCCTGGTTCACACCCGCGAAAATCTTCTGCGCCTCTTCGCCTGTCATCCATTCCACCAACTTGGTAGCGGCTTCAGGATGTGGCGCATATTTTGTCAGGCCGATACCCGACAGGTTGACATGCACGCCACGGTCGGCCTGGTTGGGCCAGAACAGCTTGACGGCAAGGTTCGGATTTTCCTTGTGCAGGCGACCGTAATAGTAGGTGTTGACGATACCAACGTCGCACTGACCAGCGTTGATCGCCTGCAGCAAGGCGGTGTCATCGGAGAACACATCCGTGGAGAGGTTATTGACCCAGCCCTTGATGATTTCCTCGGTTTTCTTCTCGCCGTGGGTTTCGATCAGGGTGGCGGTCAGCGATTGGTTGTAGACCTTTTTCGCCGTGCGCAGGCACAGGCGGCCTTCCCAGTTCTTGTCGGCCAGGGCTTCGTAGGTGCTCAGCTCTTCCGGCTTCACTCGATCGGTGGAGTAAGCGATGGTCCGCGCACGCAGGCTCAAGCCGGTCCAGTCGTGAGACGAAGCACGGTACTGCTTGGGAATATTGGCATCGATCACTTCGGATTTGATCGGCTGCAAAATGCCCATTTGCTCAGCCTGCCAGAGGTTGCCGGCATCGACCGTCAGCAACAGGTCAGCGGTGGCGTTCTTACCCTCGGCCTTGATGCGTTGCATCAAAGGGGCTTCTTTGTCGGTGATGAACTTGACCTTGACCCCGGTCTTGGCCGTGTAGGCATCGAAAACCGGCTTGATCAACTCATCGATACGCGAGGAATACACCACCACTTCATCCGCAGCCTGGGCGGTACCGCCCAGCAGAGTCAAAGCCAGAGCGGCCAGTACGTACTTGCGTGGCAACATGGTGCATGTCCTCGAAGTTCAAAAGAGGTGCAAATGGTAGTTAATCCCATTTCCCATCTCAACTGAACTCATCGGGGAGGAGTTACCAGATGTTACTGCGCTTGCAACGCTGGACTCAGGCCCGCGCCAAGTCTGGCAGATCACCACTAAGGCCAAGAGCCTGACGAACAAACAGGGCCTTCGCTTCAGGCAGTTGTTCCACCCATTTCAGGCCGCTGTTACGCAGCCAGCGCAGCGGTAGCTGGTCGGCCTG
Source organism: Pseudomonas arcuscaelestis (assembly GCF_016881005.1). Lineage (GTDB taxonomy): Bacteria > Pseudomonadota > Gammaproteobacteria > Pseudomonadales > Pseudomonadaceae > Aquipseudomonas > Aquipseudomonas arcuscaelestis. The sequence continues at coordinate 143,236 of NZ_JACOPV010000001.1, forward strand.
GAACAGGCGTTCAAAGCCTTCCATCGCCGCCATAAGCGCAAGATTGTGTGGCATGCGCCGGCGTTCGTAACGGCTCAGGACACGGATATCTGCCAGTCGCTCCCCCCGCTCATAGGCGTGCTGGAGCTCTTCAGCCAAGGTGGCTGCATCGAGAAAACCCAGATTGACGCCCTGCCCCGCCAACGGATGGATGGTGTGGGCAGCGTCGCCGATCAGCGCCAGACCTTCGGCGACATAGCGCTTGGCATGCCGCTGACGCAGAGGCACACAAAGCCTTGGGTCGGCTTGCAACACAGCGCCGAGGCGACCTTCGAAAGCGCGCTCCAGCTGTGCACAGAAATCGCTATCGTCCAACTTCATCAGACGCTCGGCCTGCTCTGGCGTGGTCGACCAGACAATCGAGCACCAATCCTGCTGGCCGTCCCGCAGCAAAGGCAGGAAGGCCAACGGGCCTTCATCGGTAAAGCGTTGCCAGGCCGTAGCCTGGTGCGGCTCAGAGCAGCGCACGCTGGTGACAATGGCGTGGTGCAGATAGTCCCATTCACGCGTCTCGCAGCCCGTCAGGCGGCGCACCGCCGAGTGCGCACCATCAGCCGCGACCACCAGCGGTGCGCGCAAGGTCCGGCCATCGGCGAGGGTCAGCAGCCACTCATCACCAGAGCGGCGCATCTGCTCAAGACGCGCATTGGCCAGCAAGCCGATTTCGCTGTCATGCAAGCGCTGCAGCAGACCCTCCTGAACCACGCGATTTTCGACGATGTGGCCCAGCACCTCGGCGTGCACGCTGGCCGCCGAGAAATGGATCTGACCGGTGCCGCTGCCGTCCCAGACACGCATGTCCGAATACGGACTCAGGCGGCGCTCTTCAATGCCTTGCCAGGCGCCCAGGCGCTCCAGGATCCGCTGGCTGGCCATCGACAGGGCACTGACCCGCGGCTCGAAAGCAGACTGCTCATCGAATGGCTTGACCGACAGCGGACTGCCATCGAGCAGGAGAATTTCCAGGCCACTGTGCTGAAGTGCCAGGGCCAGGGCGCTGCCGACCATACCGGCACCGACAATCAACAGATCTGCGCGCATTTCCATGCCTTAAGCCTGTCTCGCTTGCGGCTTGAGCCGCACGTATAGGGTTTTGTCGACCTGCGCCACCAACTCACCGGCAGCGTCGCGGATATCGACTTGAAGTTTTGGCAGGTACTTTTTACCGCCTGCGGTGTGCTCGCGAATGTCAGCCAGCAGCTCATCATCGATGCGCAGGTCAGCGAACACCGGGCCTTTGCCCGGTGCGATAAAGTCGATACTGGCTGCCTTGTCCCAGACGATGTACTCACGGCCCAGCAGCTCTATCAGCATCAGCATGTAGAACGGATCGACCATCGAATAGAGGCTGCCGCCAAACTGGGTTCCCACATAGTTGCGGTTGAACCAGTGCAGGCCCATGCGCACCCTCACATGGCGCAAATCCGGGCTGATACTCAACACCCGAATACCGGCGCCAATATAAGGCGGATAAAAATTCAGCAGCCAGCGCAGCAGCCGTGCGCGCCGGGCCAGTTTACGCGAGTCATCCATGCTCAGCTCCGCGGGTCCGGACGGGTTCCCAGGCCCATGGCCTGACGGGCAAACCAGCGCTTGGCTGGAGGCAACAGGTCAAGCCCGAGCAAGCCCAGGTTACGTCCAGTGGCAATCAATGGCTGGGCGTTGCCGAACAAGCGGGTTACTCGGTCGGAAAAACCCACGGTCATGTCCTGGTCCAGCCGCTGGCGCTCTCGATAGGCTTGCAATGTGGCAAAGTCACCTGGCACCCCAGGGCCTGCCAACAGGCCTTCAGCCAGCGACTGCACATCACGCAGGGAGAGGTTGAAACCCTGCCCGGCAATAGGATGCAGGCTGTGGGCAGCGTTACCCAGAACGACAAGGTGCGGACGCACTTGCTCTTGGGCTTCCACCAATGACAAAGGGTAAAGATGCCGCGCGCCCACTTGGCGCAAAGCACCCAGGCGATAGCCGAACACATGTTGCAGCTCACCAAGGAAGCTGCGCTCGTCCAGTTCCGCCAGGCGCTTGGCATCCATACCTGCACGGGTCCAGACCAGCGCACAGCGGTTTTCCGGCAACGGCAACAAGGCCATCGGTCCTTCATCTGTGAAGCGCTCGAATGCCTGGCCACAGTGGGCTTCACTGGGTGTGATGTTGGCAATCAGCGCACTCTGGTTGTATGGCCGCTGACTGACATGAATGCCCAATTGCTCACGCAACCCGGAGCGACCGCCATCGGCCAGCACGGCAAGATCGCATTCGACCACGGTGTCGTCATTGAGCGAAAGACGGTAGCCGTCTTCCAGCGCCTGCATGGCTGTCACTTCAGCCGGACAGCGCCAGCTGACCACATCGGCATCCAGGCCTTTCCACAGGCACTGGCCGAGCCAGGCGTTCTCCACCACGTAGCCCAGGGCAGGAACGCCTTCCTCCAGGGCATCCAGGCGCGTGGCACCAAAGCGGCCACGGTCAGAAACCTGGATTTGGCGAATGGGTTCGGCGCGACGACTGATCTGCTGCCACAGGCCAAGGCGCTCGTAAATTTGGCGGGTGCCGTACGATAGAGCGGACGAACGCGCGTCATAGCTCGGCTGGTAAGTGTCGCCGGGTGCAAAGGGTTCAATCAGCAGGATCGTCCAGCCGCGCGCCTTGGCACCTGCCTGCAGGGCAAGCGCCAAACTGGCGCCGACCAGGCCGCCGCCAATAATTGCCAGGTTCACCCGTTTCATGCCGCGGCACTGCGCGCGGCAGCCATCAAGGCCTCGATTTCAGCGACCGTCTTCGGCACACCGGAGGTCAGGATTTCACAGCCCTGCTTTGTAACCACTACGTCATCCTCGATACGTACGCCAATGCCGCGCCACTTTTTCGCGACACTCTGGTTATCGGCACCGATATAGATGCCAGGCTCCACCGTCAGGGCCATACCCGGTTCGAGTACCCGCCACTGACCGCCAACCTTGTATTCGCCGACGTCATGTACATCCATGCCCAGCCAGTGGCCAGCGCGATGCATGTAGAACGCCCGGTAAGCTTCGCTTTCGATCAACGCTTCGACGCTGCCCTTGAGCAACCCCAACGCCACCAGCCCTTCAGTGATCACTTGAACCGTTGCTTCGTGCGCGTGATTCCAGTGTTTACCTGGAGCAATAACGGCGACTGCCGCTTCCTGAGCCTTGAGCACCAGTTCGTAGATCGCTTTCTGTTCCGGGGAGAATTGGCCACTGACCGGAAAGGTCCGGGTGATGTCACTGGCGTAGCAGTCGATCTCACAACCGGCGTCAATCAGAACCAGATCACCATCCTTGAGCAGTGCATCGTTCTCCTGATAGTGCAGAATGCAGCTGTTGCGTCCGGCAGCAACGATAGAACCATAGGCGGGCATCTTCGCCCCGCCCTTGCGGAACTCGTAGTCCAGCTCGGCCTCCAGGCTGTACTCACGCAAGCCAGCACGACAAGCCTGCATGGCGCGAACATGGGCGCGGGCAGAAATGGCTGCCGCTTCACGCATCACTTTCACTTCTGCCGCCGACTTATACAGGCGCATGTCGTGCAGGAGATGATCCAGGGCAACGAACTCGTTCGGTGGCTGGGCACCAAGGCGAGCCTTGGAACGGATCACATTGATCCACTCCATCAGGTGACGATCAAACTCGGGGTTGCTGCCCATGGCCGAATACACCCGGTCCCGGCCTTCTATCAGGCCCGGCAGGATGTCGTCGATATCGGTAATCGGGAAGGCGTCATCGGCGCCAAAATCACGCACCGCACCTTCCTGCCCAGCGCGTAGCCCATCCCACAATTCCCGCTCGGGATTGCGCTCGCGACAGAACAACACGTATTCGCCATGCTCGCGACCGGGAATCAGCGCAATCACTGCCTCCGGTTCAGGGAAGCCGCTCAGGTACTGGAAATCACTGTCTTGCCGGTACACATGCTCGACGTCGCGGTTACGAATGGCAACCGCAGCGGCAGGCAGGATAGCGATACTGTTGGGCTCCATCTGCGCCATTAGCGCCTTGCGTCGACGGGCGTATTCCGACTTGGGGATATGGCTCATGGGCAGTGGGGTCCCTCTACAATCAGTGCAGCGAAGGTTTGGCTGCAGGTTCGACCGATTTGGCCAATTCCGTGTACAGCAATAGCGGCGCGACGCGCAGGTATTCCATCACCTCCATATAGTCGCTCTCACCGTCCTCGGATTCTTCCAGGGCGTCCTGCACCTGGGAAATAGCATCAAGGTCCTGAAGAACTTCTTTGGCTTCAGTGCTCAGGGTCACGCCAGCGGAGTTCAAACCGAAGCCATAAAGGAAGCCCTTGCACCACTCACCCAGCGCCGCAGCGCGGTCAGTCAGCGCCTCGTCGTCGCCCGGCAGCAGCAGTACGATAGTGATATCGTCACCGGCGAGTTCGCCCTTGACCATCTCCTGCAAGCCGATCAAAGCGTTACGAACATTGTCTGCCGGATCGTTTTCCAGCAGGTGGGCGGCGTCGGCCAACCAGGCCTCCGCATCAAAGCCAGCCCCAGCGCAACTGCGCCCGAGCAACAGCCCGTGCAGTTCGGCAGGGGATACAGGATGGCCGTTGCTGGTGAGCAAAGTGGCGAAAGCGGTGTACGGCGAATTGGTAATAGGCATGGGCAACTAGGCGCCAGACGGCGCAATGACTAGAATGAAGACCTTGTATCCTAGCACCGGCAGGCGCGCCAAGACCATCGACGCGGCCAACTCGGAGCAGGCCGGGGCATAAATCGGGCAATCACCCGCCAGACCGAATCGAGTGGCAACCAATGCAAGAGAACGATCTGCAAACGCTGATGGGCCGGTTCGAGCTGCTGATTGAGCGAGTCGAGCAACTTAAACGGCAAAATGCACTCCTATTAGCTCAGGAAAAGTCCTGGCGCGAGGAGCGTGCCCACCTCATCGAAAAAAACGAAATCGCCCGGCGTAAGGTCGAATCGATGATTTTGCGACTCAAGGCCCTGGAGCAAGACTCATGAGTTCAAGCAATAGCGTGACCGTTCAGATCCTCGACAAAGAATACTCGATCATCTGTCCACCCGAGGAACGCAGCAATCTGGTCAGCGCCGCACGCTACCTGGATGGCAAAATGCGTGAAATCCGCAGCAGCGGCAAAGTGATCGGTGCCGACCGGATCGCCGTGATGGCCGCGCTGAATATTACCCACGACCTGCTGCACAACCAGGAACGCCCCGAAGCACCGGCCGGTGGCGCTACTCGCGAGCAGGTACGCGATCTGCTCGAGCGCGTCGATCAGGCATTGTCTGACGATCAAGATTCAAATAAGGGTTAAGAATCGGTATACTGGCGCCACTCCCTGGAGTGCTTGCCAGTCGGTCATGTCCCTGAGCCGATACGCACAACCACGGGGGTTGCACGTGGGGCCGGTGTGCATGTCCGCTTGACGGAAAGCCTTAACGCCTCCTGCAATCTCCACCTTGAACTTTCGGGTTCAAGGGCTACACCGACAGCGGTTCGTCGGGGAGCCTGAATTACCTTTGCACGCATTCTAAAGCGGGCAAATTGAGCTGTTGCCCCAAGCGCAACAGCCTTCTCTGGGAACGCCCGTGCCATGACCGACACCGCGCAGCTCACCCGCCCCCAACTCCGCCGCTTGCTACGTGATGCCCGTCGAGCCTTGAGCCCGGCCCAGCAACGTCAGGCCGCAGCCGGGTTGTACCGCCAGTTGGCGCAACACCCATTGTTCCGTCGCGCCCGCCACATCGCCCTGTACCTGCCCAACGACTGCGAGATCGACCCTCGCCTGCTGCTGCGCGAGGCGCAACGTCGAGGCAAGCGTACCTACCTGCCCGTCCTGCACGCCTGGCCTAGAAGTAAAATGGTCTTCCAGCGAATCGAGCACGGCGAAAAACTGCGGCCCAATCGCTTTCGCATCGCCGAACCACACATCAACCTGGCACGACAACGACCTATCTGGGCGCTGGATTTGATCCTGCTGCCCTTGGTGGGGTTTGATGAAGAAGGGGGCCGACTGGGGATGGGAGGCGGCTTCTATGATCGAAGCCTGGCCTATCAAGCCCGCCGCAAAGCCTGGAAAAAGCCTTTGCTGCTGGGCCTGGCGCACGATTGTCAAAAAGTGCAACGACTGGCGCAGGCCAGCTGGGATGTGCCGCTACAAGGGACGGTCTCGGACCGTGGCTGGTACCTGGCGCCAGCCTGAGAAACGTCAGCGCTGCGATCAACGTTGTTGAGGATTCACCGGTATTTCGTAGGGAGCATCGAGTTTGCGCTCCCAAAGGCTTTGCGCATAACCGGTAGTGACCACACCCAAACCGAACAGAAACACGAGAATCCAGAGCAAGTCCGGTTTGCGATTCATTGATTGCCCCCCTCAGGCAAACTGATCACGTTGTCAGCAACGTTTTTTAGTTGTTGCAGCAGCGTCAAGCTTAAAAGTGGCGCATTCTCCGACAACCAGCGCCGACACGCAAACCTTGACGCCAACCGACCGTCGGTTTCATGCAACAGGTTATTTCAAATTTAGTCAGGAGCACCACTCATGGCCTATTGGCTAATGAAATCCGAGCCCGATGAACTCTCCATCAAGGATCTAGCTCGCCTCAAGCAAGCGCGCTGGGACGGCGTTCGTAACTATCAGGCACGGAATTTTTTGCGCAGCATGGCAGCGGGCGATCAATTTTTCTTCTATCACTCAAGCTGCCCTGAACCCGGTATTGCCGGAATCGGCCAGATCAGCACCGCCGCTTACCCTGACCCGACGGCCCTCGACCCTCAGAGCCATTACTTCGACGCCAAAGCCAACGATGAAAAAAATCCTTGGAGCGCCATCGATGTCGTCCATGTGGAGACATTCACCAAGGTTCTAGGCTTGGGCTACCTCAAGCAACAAACCGCCCTGGCAGAACTGCCTCTTGTACAAAAAGGTAGTCGCTTGTCGGTAATGCCGGTTACCCCGGAGCAGTGGGCCGCAGTACTCGCGTTGCGTTAAACAGGGTAGGATTGCGGAGTTTTGACGAACATCAACGCACCAGGGTCGGTGCCGCGCCACAATTTGGTGCGAATGCAGCAGGAGGCAAACTGATGAGCCAACATACTCCAAAATTATTTGCTGGCGCTTTGATCGCCTTGCTCCTGGCCGCTGGTGGCCTGGGCTACTGGAAGTCCCTGCACGACCGCCTGCCTGAGGGTTTGAGCATGGGCAACGGCCGGCTTGAATCCACTGAAGTACAAATAGCCAGCAAGATTCCCGGGCGCCTGGCCGAAGTACTGGTCGATGAAGGCGACAAGGTCAAGCAAGGCCAGTTACTGGCGCGTATCGACACCCGCACGCTCGAAGCTCAACGCAGCCAGGCTGAGGCCGAGGTGCTTCGCGCCCAGGAAAACTACTCCGCCGCCCAGGCCAATGTGCAACTGCGCCAGAGCGAACTGCTGCTGGCCAGTCAGGAGCTGAAGCGGGTCAAGGAAATCTTCCAGCGTAAATACGCCAGCCAACAACTGCTCGACCAACAGCAAGCCCGCTACGACACCGCAAGTTCAGCAGTGGTCGCAGCCCGCGCGCAATTGGCCGCGATAAAGGCTGCGATTGGCGCTGCCGAAGCACAAGTCGCCCAGCTTACCAGCGAGATCGACGACAGCAGCCTGCGCGCCCCCATCGATGGCATTATCCAGCTGCGTCTGGCCGAGCCGGGTGAGGTGCTGGGTGCCGGTGGTCGCGTACTGATGCTGATCAACCCGAACGACCAGTACATGAACCTGTACCTGCCGGCCTCGACCACCGGCCGCCTGACTGTCGGCGATGAAGCCAGGATAGTTCTCGACGCCCTGCCGGACAAAGCGCTGCCGGCAAAAATCGCGTTTGTTGCCGCCAAGGCCCAGTTCACGCCGAAACAGGTGGAAACCCGTGACGAGCGCCAGAAGCTGGTGTTTCGCGTCAAGCTGCGCCTGACCGAACCCAGCGCCGTGCCTCAGGCCAAGCCCGGCATGCCGGGTGCAGGTTACGTGCGCACGGCTGAAGTAGACTGGCCGGCCAACCTGCAATGAACGCCCTGGCGCTACAAGCGCAGGGCATCAGTCACCGTTACGGCAAGCTCGATGCCCTGCAGGATATCTCCTTCGAGCTGCCAGCTGGCACCCGTTGCGGGCTGATAGGTCCGGACGGTGCTGGGAAGTCCAGCCTGCTGGGCTTGATTGCCGGGGTGAAGAAGCTGCAAAGCGGTGAACTTGAAGTACTGGGAGGGTCGATCCGCAAGCGCCGACACCGCAACAGCCTGTACCCGCGTATTGCCTTCATGCCGCAAGGTCTGGGCAATAACCTTTATCCTGAATTGTCGATCAGCGAGAACATTCGCTTCTTCGCCACCTTGTTCGGCCTCAGCGCTACGCAGTGCGAGCAGCGCATGCACAGCTTGTTGCTCGCTACCGATCTTGCGCGATTTGCCGATCGGCCGGCCGGCAAGCTGTCCGGAGGCATGAAGCAAAAACTCGGTTTGTGCTGTGCGCTGATCCACGATCCCGACTTGCTGATCCTTGACGAGCCAACCACCGGTGTAGACCCGCTGTCGCGTCGGCACTTCTGGGAACTTGTCGAGCAAGTCCGTGCCGAGCGACCACAGCTCACCCTGCTGGTTGCCACTGCCTACATGGAAGAAGCCGAGCAGTTCGAACACTGCCTGATGCTTGATCGCGGCAAGTTGATCGCCTCAGGACTCAGCCAGGAACTGGCCAGCGCAACGGCCAGCGGCAAACTGGATGACGCCTTCACCCACTACCAAGGTGACAGTGCACACGATGCTCAGCCCCTGGAGATTCCTCCACGCCCCGCCGGCGAAACAACAGTTGCTATTGAAGCCCACGAACTGACCCTGCGCTTTGGTGACTTCACTGCAGTGAACAAGGTCAGTTTCGCCATCGGTCGAGGGGAGATATTCGGTTTTCTCGGCTCCAATGGTTGCGGCAAAACCACCACGATGAAGGTGCTCACCGGCTTGATGCCGGCCAGCGAAGGCAGCGCGACCCTTTTGGGTCGGCCGGTAGACGCCAAAGACCTGGCGACACGCAAGCGGGTTGGTTTCATGTCGCAGAGCTTCTCGTTGTATGGCGAGCTTAGCGTGCGCCAGAACCTTGAGTTGCACGCGCGGCTTTTCGATCTGCCCAAAGCCGATAGCACAACCCGTATCGCTGAACTTATTGAACGCTTCGACCTCGGCGACATTGCCGATCAGCAATCCGCAGCGCTGCCGTTGGGGCTGCGCCAGCGTCTGTCGCTCGCGGTGGCGGTATTGCACCGTCCGGAAGTGCTGATTCTCGATGAGCCCACTTCAGGCGTTGACCCGGCTGCCCGCGATGATTTCTGGCGCCTGCTGATCGAGTTGTCGCGGGAACAAGGCGTGACCATATTCCTCTCTACGCACTTCATGAACGAGGCGCAGCGCTGCGACCGAATTTCCCTGATGCACGCGGGTAAGGTGCTTGCTTGCGACACCCCCGCGGCGCTGCAACAGCAGTTTGCCGGTGATACCCTCGAAGACGCTTTCGTGACATGCCTGGAACAAGCGCAAGGCCTTGCCGAAGCGCCAGCAGCCTCAACGGCTCTCGAGGAGCCTGGCGCTACAACCCCGATAACCATGTCCCAGGGGTTCAGTATCAGGCGCCTGTTTGCCGTCGCCACCCGCGAGGGCAAGGAGCTGCTGCGCGACAAAGTCCGCCTGGCGTTCGCCTTGCTCGGTGCGTTGTTCATGATGGTGATCTTCGGCTATGGCATCTCGCTGGACGTAGAGAACCTCGCGTTCGCCGTCTATGACCAGGACCAAAGCCCGCAAAGTCGAGCCTATCTTGAAGCATTCCGTGGCTCGCGCTACTTCGCCGAGCAGCCGCCTATCCGCGACTCGGCACAGCTGCACCAGCGCCTGCAGCGCTCGGAAATCAAGCTGGCACTGGAGATCCCCCCTGGATTCGGACGTGACTTGCATGCCGGGCGCCAACCCGTGGTAGCGGCGTGGCTCGACGGCGGCATGCCGTTTCGCGCCGAAACCAGCCGTAACTACGTCGAAGCGGTGCACCAGGCCAACCTCGAGCAACTGGCAGCCCTGAGTAGCCAGGCACAACCTGGACAATCACCCGTGCGCCTGGAAACTCGTTTTCGCTACAACCAGGACGTGGTCAGCGTGAACGCCATTGGTCCCGGGGTAATGGCGCTGATCCTTGCCTTCATTCCGGCCATGCTCACAGCACTGGGGATTGTCCGCGAAAAAGAACTGGGCTCGATTACCAACTTCTATGCCACCCCACTGACCCGCCTGGAATTCCTGCTCGGCAAACAGGCTCCCTACCTGGCGATCAGCCTGATCAACCTGGCGTTGCTGGTGGCGATGAACCGCTGGCTATTCGGTGTGCCATTCAAAGGCAGCGCATTTGCCCTGGCCGTTGGCGGTCTACTGTATGTGCTGGCAACCACTAGCCTTGGCCTGTTGATCTCGGCGTTCACCCGTACACAAATCGCGGCGATCCTCGGCACCATGATCATCACCAGCCTGCCGACCATCCAGTTCTCCGGGCTGATCGTGCCACGCTCATCACTCGATGGATCTGCAGCACTGATGGGGCAACTGTTCCCGGCCGGCTACTTCCTCGATGTTGCCGTCGGCACCTTCACCAAGGCCTTGAGCCTGCGTGAACTGTGGCCGCAATGCCTGGCCCTGTTCGGGTTCTTTGTTGCCTTCACCGGCCTGAGCCTGGCCATGCTCAAGAAGCAGGAGGTCTGATGCATCGTTTGGCACATACCCTGCGCCTGGGTCTCAAGGAGCTGACCAGCCTACGCCACGACAGCGTTCTGCTGCTGTTTTTGCTCTATGCATTCAGCGTGGCCATCTACATGCCGGCGGCAGGCTCGATCATTGGTGTGCACAACGCCAGCGTCGCGGTGATCGATGAAGACCACAGCCAGCTGTCGCGCAAGCTTGCCGAAGCCTTGCAACCCCCTGAATTCCAGCCTGCGGTGCCGCTGCCTTACAACCAGCTCGACCAGGCCATGGACAGTGGCCTGTATACCTTCGTCATCAACGTGCCAACGAACTTTCAAAACGACCTGCTGGCGGGGCGTTCACCGGAATTGCAGGTTAACGTCGATGCCACAGCCATGAGCCAGGCGTTCATGGGGGCGGGATACATCGGGCGGATATTCGAGCGCGAGCTGCTCGATTACGCCAACCAGGGCTCCGCCGCTACCAACAGCCCGGCGGTAATCAGCCCGAGGGCCCTGTTCAACCCCAACCTGGAAGGTGGCTGGTTCCTGGCGGTAATCCAGATCGTCAACAACATCACCATCCTTGCCATCGTGCTTACCGGCACAGCACTGCTACGCGAGCGCGAACATGGCACCCTGGATCATTTGCTGGTGCTGCCGCTGACCGCACTGGAAATCATGCTGGCCAAGATCGGCAGCAACGCACTGGTCGTGGTGGTATGCACCTGGGTGTCGCTGGAGGTAGTCGTCAAAGGCGCACTGGGCGTGCCGCTGGCCGGCTCACTCGGGTTGTTCCTGGCAGTCACCGCCCTGTACTTGTTTGCCAGTACAGCGCTAGGCATATTCCTCGCCACCCTGGCGCGCTCGACGCCGCAGTTCGGCCTGCTGGCGATTCCAGTGATCATTCCCATGCTGTTGCTGTCGGGCGGCAGCACACCGCTGGACAGCATGCCGCAGTGGCTACAGTGGGTCATGCAGCTTTCACCTTCAACCCACTTTGTCAGCCTGAGCGCGGCGATCCTGTTTCGCGACGCCGGCCTGGCGGTGGTCTGGCCCGACGTGCTGGCCCTGGCAGCCATTGGCCTGGCGTTTTTTGCGGTCGCCCTGGCGCGCTTTCGACGCAGCCTCACATCCTGAAGCGGGTCGGTATCACTGCACGATAAGGTTGTTGAACAATAGATCATCGACCATAGGCTTGCCCTCTTCGGATTCCAGGACTTGCTGGACTTGCTTCAAGGCTTCCTGACGCAGTTTTTCCTTGGATTCGACATTGCTCATGCTTTCCAGATTCTGCTGGGTAAACAGTGCCACCAACTGATTGCGGATCAGTGGCTCATGATGCTTAACCGCTGCGGCAGCAGCATCACTGTTAACGCGCAAGGCCACGTCGGCTTTGAACACACGGAGTTTCGGCCCGCCATCCAAGGCATAGTTGCCAACGAAGGGTGGACTCAAAGAGATATAAGAAACCTTCGGTTCGCCTTCCTTGGCTTCCTCGGCCATCGCCGCTGTCGGCAGCATCAACGCCAGTACCATCAAGATCCACGCTTTCACAAATTCGCTCCTCACACAGTTGGCGCCAGCATACCCAGCGCACCGGTCAAACCCAAGCCCAGGCTTATGCCGGCCTATCAGGACGGGCCATGCTGATTGACCCGGTACTCCACCCACCTACACTTATCGGCCACTACGCGCAAAGGAATAGTCCCGATGAAAGCTGTGTTGTGCAAAGCCCTGGGTCCTGCCAGGGATCTGGTCCTGGAAGAAGTTGCAAACCCCGCCCCGAAGAAGAACGAGATCGTCATGGAGGTGCATGCAGCCGGGGTCAACTTTCCCGACACCTTGATCATCGAAGGCAAATATCAATTCCAGCCCCCCTTGCCCTTTTCGCCTGGCGGCGAAGCCGCCGGTATTGTCAGCGCGGTAGGTGAAAAGGTCACCACACTCAAACCGGGTGATCGGGTCATGGCACTGACAGGCTGGGGGAGTTTTTCCGAGCAAGTTGCAGTACCTGCCTACAACGTCCTGCCTATCCCAGAGCAAATGGATTTCAACAGTGCAGCCGCCTTTGGCATGACCTACGGCACCTCGATGCATGCCCTGCAGCAACGTGGCCAGCTCAAGGCTGGCGAGAGCCTGCTGGTACTGGGTGCCTCAGGCGGCGTCGGGCTGGCAGCAGTGGAAATCGGCAAGGCCATGGGGGCGCGGGTGATTGCTGCAGCCAGCAGCGCCGAGAAACTCGCCGTAGCCAAGGCTGCCGGCGCCGATGAGTTGATCAACTACAGCGAGCACAGCCTCAAGGATGAGATCAAGCGCCTGACCGCTGGTAATGGCGTCGATGTCATCTATGACCCGGTTGGCGGCGACTTGTTTGACCAGGCTGTCCGCGGCATCGCCTGGAACGGCCGCCTACTGGTGGTAGGTTTTGCCAGCGGGCGCATCCCGCAGCTACCGGTAAACCTGGCACTGCTCAAGGGTGCGGCAGTGCTCGGCGTGTTCTGGGGCGCTTTCGCCCAACGCCAGCCGGACGACAATGCAGCAAACTTCAAGCAACTGTTTGCATGGTACGCCGAGGGCAAGCTCAAGCCACTGGTGTCGCAAACATTCCCACTGGCCGAGGCAGGCGCGGCCATCGAATTGCTCGGTCAGCGCAAGGCCGTGGGGAAATTGGTGGTGACCATGTGCTGAGCCGGTTTTCCCGCAGCGCTCGTTAGCGCTGCGGGACCAGCCGCTCGCGCAACGCCGCAGGCCAAAGGTCGACATAGTCGACTCCCGGGAATGCCCGGCACTGTTCGATAATTTTCGGCAGGGCCTTGTTAAAGGCCTTTGAGGTAGCAAGGGCGTACTCGTAGCTGGTGGCGCCGTCTTTCGGGATGTCCGAGATCATGCGAATCGACAGCAATGTCGTGTTCATCTCGTCAAGTGGCCTTTTTTCATCATCTTTACGGTACAAGGCCACTTCTTCGTTGAATTGCTTGCACGTCTTCAAGATCAACCCGGCACGCTCGTAGATATCCCACCATTCTTCTTTGTCATTCAGACGAAAATACAGATTTGTTTGTACATCCACTTTTTCAGGGTTTTCTCTAGAAACGGTCCAGGGCTTGAAACGCCATTTCCTGGCCGCTTTCAGCGCAGAATTTGCAAAGGCCGGGTCACTACTCTGAAGGACCTTTACATTTCGGACGCTACCGTCAGCCAGCACATCGAAACCGATTCTGACAGAACCGGAAATAGCCGACTTGAGCAATTCCTGCGGATAGGTTGGGATGACCTTTTCAACAAATTCCATTTTGATATCGGCATGGGCAATACCTGCCCCCACCAACAACAGTGCTGCTAACCACTTCATCCTTGATCCTTGCCTGCCTTGAGTTCTTCCAGAGCACGATATTAGCGAACCAGAGTTTCTGCGGCAATTTAACAATTCTCATTACTGTTGGAGGCACAGCTCCAACGGGTAGTCGCGAGCTTGCCCGCTACCGCTTATGCAGTGCCCGGATGGCAGCGGCGAAAGCGAGCTTCAAGGTTACGGTCCGGCATGGCGTGGCTACGCAAGGCACTCAATGTCTGCTCGACATAGTCACGGGTGCTGCCGTAGCGCCCGCTGGCATTGGCGAAGATCTGACTGAGCAGATGGTCGGGCAGGTTGCCGGCATAACAGGGCAGGTGCCGCTCCAGCACAAACCCCAATGCCTGAACCTTGCTGCCATCATCGAGACGACAAGTAAGCCAATGAGGTCGGTAGGCCGGGTATGGCATTTCACGCTGCCACAGCGCCAACAGAGAGTCTTCAAGGCGCTCCTGCGGCAACCTGTAGGCGAAGCCGCCGCATGAACCACCCCGATCCAGACCGAACACCAGCCCCGGGGACTCAGGTGTACCACGATGCTCATGAGACCAGAGGTAGAGGCCACGATGATAACCATGCACCTTGGCCCGCTGGCGCTCGGCGGCATTGCACTCCGGCCGCCAGATCAGCGAACCATAGGCAAACAACCAGACGGGGCCGCCCTGGTGACGTGACATGGTGTGCTGAACCGAGTGTTGAAGTTGCTCAAGAGACAGTTGTTGTCCGAAGTCGAGCAACGGAGGATAAGCCACATTCAAAGATGCAGTTTCAATCGCCGACATAGCTGCCGCCAAATTCCTCGTAACTGGTGAAGTGAGTTACTGTAAACGAATGCTTCATCCGCGTACTTACCGTACGGCAGACGGGCATTGAACACAATACTCGGCACACTCGAAAGCGCCCTGCAGCAAGGCGTTGCGCAAGCTATCGAGTGTTATTTCAAGTGTAGTGAAAGTTATTTACGGCGCAGGCAATAATAAAGGCCTTATGCCAGACACCAACGATGCAGGTTATTAAAATAGGCACGCTGTTGCAGCGTGCCTTATACCGCTATTCAATCACGCGGCGCATAAGCAAAAACATCGGCACGCATTTGATGAGCGTCCATTCCTGCTTCGACCAATGCATCGAGGGTGGCATAGATCATATTGGGCGAACCACTGGCATAGACGTGCACACCTGCCAGGTCGCTCAGGTCTTCGCACACCGCCTCATGCAGCATTCCGCAGCGCCCTTCCCAACCACAAAGATCACTGACCACTTTGTGCAGAAACAGGTTCGGCAAACGCTCCCATTCGGCCCAGTGTTCGATCTGGTAGAAGTCCTCAGGGCGGCGCACCCCCCAATACAGATGGACCGGGTGCTTGAATCCCTTGGCCCGGCAATGTTCGAGCAGACTGTGCATCTGCGCCATGCCGGTACCCGCGGCAATCAGTACCAATGGGCCGTCGGGCAACTCGGCCAAATGAGTGTCGCCAAAGGGCATCTCGATGCGCGCCATGCGCGTACGTTGCAACTGCTCGATCAACTGCAGGGCGCTGTTCTCACGCGCCAGTACATGCATCTCAAGTTCACGCCCGCTATGAGGCGCCGAAGCCAGCGAGAAAGCTGCCTTGTCAGCGCCTTCGCGCTCGATCATCAGGTATTGGCCCGCGTGATAGCGTGGCACTTTGCCGGCCGGTGCCCGCAGACGAATCCGCCAGACATCGCCACCGACGTCGACGCACTCACTCAACTGACAGGCCAGTGTCCGCACTGGCAGCTCACCCAGGGCGAGCACACCATCCCACAACAAGATACAGTCCTCCAACGGCTCGGCGATGCAGGTGAACAGTTCGCCATGATCACGCTCCTGTCCATCCTGACGCACACGCCCCTCTACCAGCAAGGCAGCGCAGACATGACAGTTGCCATTGCGGCAGCTTTGCGGGCAGTTATAACCCAGGCGTCGCGCCCCATCCAGAATCCTTTCACCGGGGTTGAGCACTAGCACCGCCCCGGAAGGCTGCAAGGTTACCTGCATTTAGTCTATTCCCAACTGGTTCCACAGCTCATCGATCCGCCGGGTGACAGCTTCATCCTTAACGATGACCCGCCCCCATTCACGGGTGGTTTCTCCTGGCCATTTGTTCGTTGCATCCAGGCCCATCTTCGAGCCGAGGCCAGAAATCGGCGATGCAAAGTCCAGGTAGTCGATCGGGGTGTTCTCGATCATTACCGTATCGCGCTTGGGGTCCATGCGCGTGGTAATCGCCCAGATCACGTCATTCCAGTCACGTGCGTTGATGTCGTCGTCGGTGACGATAACGAACTTGGTGTACATGAACTGTCGCAAAAACGACCAGACACCGAGCATGACGCGCTTGGCGTGCCCCGGATACTGTTTCTTCATGGTCACCACCGCCATGCGGTAGGAACAACCCTCTGGTGGCAGGTAGAAGTCGGTAATCTCCGGAAACTGCTTTTGCAGTATCGGTACAAACACCTCGTTCAATGCCACACCGAGAATCGCCGGTTCATCCGGTGGACGCCCGGTGTAGGTGCTGTGATAGATCGGGTTTTTCCGGTGAGTAATACGCTCAACGGTAAACACCGGGAAGCTATCGACTTCGTTGTAGTAGCCCGTGTGGTCGCCATAAGGCCCTTCCGGGGCCATTTCACCCGGATGTATCACACCTTCGAGGATGATTTCGGCAGTAGCTGGCACCTGCAAGTCATTGCCACGGCACTTGACCAGCTCGGTGCGGTTTCCGCGCAACAAACCAGCAAAGGCATATTCGGAAAGTGTGTCAGGCACTGGCGTCACGGCGCCAAGAATGGTTGCAGGGTCAGCGCCCAAGGCCACAGAAACCGGGAACGGTTGGCCCGGATGCTTCTCGCACCACTCGCGGTAGTCCAGGGCGCCACCACGATGGCTGAGCCAGCGCATGATGACTTTATTACGGCCAATTACCTGTTGGCGGTAAATCCCCAGGTTCTGGCGTTCCTTGTTCGGGCCTCGGGTTACAGTCAGGCCCCAGGTAATCAGCGGCGCCACATCACCCGGCCAGCAATGCTGCACCGGCAGCATGCCGAGATCGACGTCGTCGCCTTCAATGATCACGTCGTGACAGGCCGCGTCCTTCACCACCTTCGGCGCCATGGACACCACTTTCTTGAAGATCGGCAGCTTGGACCAGGCGTCCTTGAGCCCCTTGGGCGGCTCAGGCTCCTTCAGGAAAGCCAGTAGCTTACCGATTTCACGCAGCTCGCTGACCGACTCGGCCCCCATGCCCATGGCCACCCGTTCCGGGGTGCCAAACAGGTTGCCAAGCACTGGAATGTCAAAACCGGTGGGGTTCTCGAACAGCAATGCCGGGCCTTTGGCTCGCAGAGTGCGATCGCAGACTTCGGTCATTTCCAGAACTGGGGAGATCGGAACCTGGATGCGCTTGAGTTCGCCGCGCTGTTCCAGGCCACGGATAAAGTCGCGCAAATCGCGATACTGCATGCAAAAGCCTCGTATTCGCCGTACCGGTCGGGGAGCAGAGTGTAGCGCCTAACCCGACCAGCCAGAATAGCCAAAGTACAGATAGCAAAAAGCCGGGTTGCCCCGGCTCTTGCACAACGCACTCGTTTACTTGCGCTTCATCGACAAGAAGAACTCGTCGTTGGTCTTGGTCTGCTTGAGCTTGTCGATCAGGAACTCGATGGCAGCGACTTCATCCATCGGGTGCAGCAGCTTACGCAGAATCCACATGCGCTGCAGTTCGTCGTCAGCGGTAAGCAGCTCTTCGCGGCGGGTACCCGAACGGTTGATGTTGATGGCCGGGAAGACACGCTTCTCGGCAATCTTGCGGTCCAGCGGCAGTTCCATGTTGCCGGTACCCTTGAACTCTTCGTAGATCACTTCGTCCATCTTCGAGCCGGTTTCAACCAGCGCGGTGGCGATAATGGTCAGCGAGCCGCCTTCTTCGATGTTACGAGCAGCACCGAAGAAACGCTTTGGCTTCTCCAGGGCGTGAGCATCGACACCACCGGTAAGGACCTTGCCAGAGCTTGGGATCACGGTGTTATAGGCACGGGCCAGACGGGTGATCGAATCGAGCAGGATGACCACGTCTTTCTTGTGCTCAACCAGGCGCTTGGCCTTCTCGATGACCATTTCGGCAACCTGCACGTGGCGGGTTGGCGGCTCGTCGAAGGTGGAGGCAACCACTTCGCCGCGCACGGTGCGCTGCATTTCGGTTACTTCTTCCGGACGCTCGTCGATCAGCAGAACGATCAGGTGGCACTCGGGGTTGTTACGCGTGATGTTGGCCGCGATGTTCTGCAGCATGATGGTCTTGCCCGCCTTGGGCGGAGCGACGATCAGGCCACGCTGACCTTTGCCGATCGGAGCGCACAGGTCGATAACCCGACCGGTGAGGTCTTCAGTGGAACCGTTACCGGCTTCCATCTTCAGGCGCTTGTTCGGAAACAGCGGCGTCAGGTTTTCGAACAGAATCTTGTTCTTCGCGTTTTCCGGCCGGTCGAAGTTGATGGTATCGACTTTCAGCAGGGCGAAGTAACGCTCGCCTTCTTTTGGCGGGCGGATCTTACCGACAATGGTGTCGCCGGTACGCAGGTTGAAACGACGGATCTGGCTTGGCGAAACATAGATGTCGTCCGGACCGGCCAGATAAGAAGCATCAGCAGAGCGCAGGAAGCCGAAACCGTCCTGGAGAATCTCCAGCACGCCGTCACCGGAGATTTCCTCGCCGCTTTTCGCATGCTTTTTCAACAGGGAGAAAATCACATCTTGCTTGCGCGAACGGGCCATATTTTCTATGCCCATCTGTTCGGCCATTTCGAGCAGATCGGTAATCGGCTTTTGCTTGAGTTCAGTCAGGTTCATAAGGGGAATGACGTAATCATGTAAGAAGGGGAAATTAAGCTTCTGGCTTAATGAAGCCGCGCCGCAAAGAAGGCGACAGGATCGCGTACTGATTCGAATTAGGGATGCGTCGGCGACGGCGTGCAGAGGGCACCGAAAAAACAGTGCGAGGCCGAATGTAACACCTGCTTTTTCTGCCGTCTAGTCATCAGGCAAAGAAAAGCCCCGGAAAATACGGGGCTTTTTTGACTCAGATATTGGCGTCCAGGAAGGCTGCCAACTGAGACTTGGACAACGCGCCGACCTTGGTGGCCTCGACGTTGCCGTTCTTGAACAGCATCAGCGTCGGGATGCCACGCACGCCGTGCTTGGCCGGGGTTTCCTGGTTCTCGTCGATGTTCAGCTTGGCAACGGTCAGTTTGCCCTGGTAGGTAGCGGCGATATCGTCCAGAACCGGAGCGATCATTTTGCAAGGGCCGCACCATTCAGCCCAGTAGTCAACCAGCACCGGGCCTTCAGCCTTCAGTACATCGGCTTCGAAGGAGGCGTCAGTGACGTGTTTGATAAGATCGCTGCTCATGGAAGTCTCCAAGGTCGTAAGCAAAAAAACGTGGCCCATCATAGCCGCACCTGCGGCTTACAGGAAGTCGCGGACGATTGAGTGTAACTATAGTTGTGCATGACCGTGCATATGACCGCTGTCACAGGAAAGTCATATTTCCTCATTCAACCTGCCTTGCATCAAGCCTTGATAAGCTGCGCGTTGGCGTCAGCTCAGGATCGTGGCACGATTGCCGGGTTATCGACCGAGAAGCCATGATCATGCCGCAAAACACAGCCAAGAATCTTTCCTTGATCGCTGCCATCGACTTGGGCTCCAACAGCTTCCATATGGTTGTGGCCATGGCCCACCATACCGAGATCCGCATTCTTGAGCGCCTCGGCGAAAAGGTCCAGCTGGCCGCCGGCATCAACGAAGAGCGCCAGCTGAACGAAGAGTCCATGCAACGCGGTCTGGACTGCCTCAAACGCTTCGCCCAACTGATCAGTGGCATGCCCGACGGTGCGGTGCGTATCGTCGGCACCAACGCCCTGCGCGAAGCGCGCAACCGTGGCGAGTTCATCCGCCGCGCCGAAGAGATACTCGGGCATCCGGTAGAAGTGATTTCCGGCCGTGAAGAGGCCCGACTCATCTATCTGGGCGTGTCCCACACCCTGGCCGACACCCCCGGCAAACGCCTGGTCGCCGACATTGGCGGCGGCAGTACCGAGTTCATTATTGGTCAACGTTTCGAGCCACTGCTGCGCGAGAGCCTGCAAATGGGCTGCGTCAGCTATACCCAGCGCTACTTCCGTGACGGCAAGATCACCCCAGCCCGCTATGCCCAGGCCTATACAGCCGCGCGCCTGGAGCTGATGAGCATTGAAAACGCCCTCCACCGCTTGACCTGGGACGAAGCCATCGGCTCCTCCGGGACCATCCGTGCCATCGGCCTGGCCCTCAAGTCGGGCGGCATGGGCAACGGCGAGGTCAACGCCGAAGGCTTAGCGTGGCTCAAGCGCAAACTATTCAAGTTGGGCGATTCCGAAAAGATCGACTTCGAGGGCGTCAAACCGGATCGCCGCACGATTTTCCCGGCAGGCCTGGCCATTCTCGAGGCCATTTTCGACGCGCTGGAGCTACAACGCATGGACCATTGCGATGGGGCCCTGCGCGAAGGCGTGCTGTATGACCTTTTGGGCCGTCATCATCACGAAGACGTCCGTGAACGCACCCTGTCTTCGCTGATGGAGCGCTACCACGTCGACCAGGGCCAAGCCGCCCGAGTCGAACGCAAAGCCTTGCACGCCTTCGACCAGGTAGCCAAGGCCTGGGACCTGGAAGAGGGTATCTGGCGCGAATTGCTCGGCTGGGCCGCGAAGGTGCATGAGGTGGGCCTGGACATCGCCCACTATCACTACCACAAGCATGGCGCCTACCTGATCGAGCACTCCGATCTGGCGGGTTTCTCCCGAGAAGACCAGCAAATGCTTGCATTGCTGGTGCGCGGCCATCGCCGCAACATCCCCAAGGACAAGTTCGCCGATTTCGGCAAAGACGGCGCCAAGCTGATTCGCCTGTGCGTGCTGCTGCGCTTTGCGATCCTGTTCCACCACATCCGCGGCACCCAGCAGATGCCAAAGGTTACCCTGCACGCCAAAGGCGACAGCCTGGATGTAGAGTTCCCGGCGGGCTGGCTGGAAGAGAATCAGCTGACCCAGGCCGACTTCGGCCTGGAGGCCGAGTGGCTGACCCGGGTCGGCTTCGTCCTCAGCGTACGCTGAGGACCGGGTTGCTCAGGCGCTCCAGCAGGGCCGCCTGGGCACTACGCGGGTTCTGGTTCCCGGTAGGCGTACTGCGAACATAGCGACCATCCGGCTGCAGGATCCAGGCGTGGGTGTTGTCGGTCAGATACCCCTCCAGCTCCTTCTTCACACGCAGAATCAGCTTTTTGCCCTCGACCGGGAAGCAAGTCTCGACGCGCTTGTCGAGGTTACGCTCCATCCAGTCGGCACTCGACAGGAACATCTGCTCCTCGCCGCCATTGAGGAAGTAGAACACCCGAGTGTGTTCCAGGAAGCGGCCGATTATCGAACGCACCTGAATGTTGTGCGACACACCGGCAATTCCTGGCCGCAAGCAGCACATGCCACGCACCACCAGATCGATGCGCACACCCGACTGACTGGCCTTGTACAAGGCGCGGATGATCTTTGGATCGGTCAACGAGTTGAACTTGGCAATGATGTGCGCAGGCTTGCCATCAAGGGCAAACTGGGTTTCACGCGCAATCATGTCGAGCATGCCTTTCTTCAAGGTAAACGGCGCATGCAGCAGCTTTTTCATGCGTAGGGTCTTGCCCATGCCGATCAACTGGCTGAACAACTTGCCGACGTCTTCGCACAGCGCATCATCGGAGGTCAGCAGGCTGTAGTCGGTATACAGCCGGGCGTTGCCGGCGTGGTAGTTACCGGTACCCAAGTGCGCATAGCGAACGATTTCACCCGCTTCGCGACGCAGAATCAGCATCATCTTGGCGTGAGTCTTGAAGCCAACCACTCCGTAGATCACCACGGCGCCGGCCGCTTGCAGGCGGCTGGCGAGTTGCAGGTTGGACTCTTCGTCGAACCGTGCGCGCAATTCGATCACCGCAGTGACCTCCTTGCCGTTGCGCGCCGCATCGACCAATGCGTCGACGATCTCCGAGTTGGCGCCACTGCGGTACAGGGTCTGGCGTACGGCCAAGACGTTAGGATCCTTGGCGGCCTGACGCAGTAGATCGACCACGGGCGTAAACGATTCAAACGGGTGCATGAGCAGGATGTCCTGCTTTCCGACCACGCTGAAAATGTTCTCGGCGTTCTGCAGCAGCTTGGGAATCGCTGGGGTAAACGGGGTGTACTGTAATTCTGGGTGACTATCCAGGCCAGTAATGCTGAACAGTCGAGTCAGGTTGACCGGGCCATTGACCTGATACAACTCACTTTCACTCAGGTTGAACTGCTTGAGCAGGTAATCCGAGAGATGTTTGGGGCAGGTGTCTGCCACTTCCAGGCGCACCGCATCACCGTAGCGACGCGAGAACAGCTCGCCACGCAGGGCGCGGGCCAGGTCTTCGACATCTTCGGAGTCGAGCGCCAAATCGGCGTTACGGGTCAAGCGGAACTGATAGCAGCCCTTTACCTTCATGCCCTGGAACAGGTCGTCGGCGTGAGCATGGATCATCGAGGACAGGAAGACATAGTTGGCGCCAGGGCCTCCCACATCTTCCGGCACTTTGATTACCCGCGGCAGCAGACGCGGCGCCGGTATGATCGCCAGGCCAGAATCGCGGCCAAAGGCGTCCACACCTTCAAGCTCGACGATAAAGTTCAGGCTCTTGTTCACCAGCAACGGGAACGGGTGAGTCGGATCGAGGCCGATTGGCGTGATGATCGGCGCGATCTCGTCGCGGAAGAAGCGCCGCACCCAAGCCTTGAGCTTGGTGTTCCAATGGCGGCGACGAATGAAGCGAATTTGGTGCTTCTCCAGCTCTGGCAGCAGCACATCGTTGAGAATCGCATACTGGCGATCAACTTCGCTGTGCACCACTTCGCTGATGCGCGCCAACGCCTGGTGAGGCTGCAGGCCGTCAGCGCCGGCCTGCTCACGGGCAAAGGTGATTTGCTTTTTCAGGCCCGCTACACGAATTTCGAAGAACTCATCCAGGTTACTGGAAAAGATCAGCAGGAACTTCAACCGCTCCAGTAATGGGTAGTTCTCATCCAGCGCCTGCTCCAGCACGCGAATGTTGAACTGCAGTTGCGACAGCTCACGGTGAATGTACAGGCTGCTGTCATCCAGACCCGGAATGGCGATGGCGGGTGCCGCCGGGGCCGGTGAAGGCGCGGGCGCCTCTACCTCGACCACAGGCTCGGGCACTGCAGCAGGCTCCGGCGGCGTTTCGAGCATCTGCTCCGGCACGGAATGAGCTTGCTTCATTTCGACATCACTACTCTGTACTTCGTTATTCATCTAGCGTTCCTGAAGGGCGTTACTGCCCTCTCATCAATTGAGCAGCGCGAACAGCGAAATAGGTCAGGATGCCATCAGCTCCTGCCCGTTTAAAGGCCGTGAGGGATTCCAGGATCACTCCTTCACTGAGCCAGCCGTTCTGGATCGCGGCCATGTGCATGGCGTACTCGCCACTGACTTGATAGACAAAGGTCGGGACCTTGAATTCATCCTTGACCCGGTAAAGGATATCCAGATATGGCATGCCTGGCTTGACCATGACCATATCAGCGCCTTCAGCCAGGTCTGCAGCCACTTCATGCAGGGCTTCCTGACTGTTGGCCGGGTCCATCTGGTAGGAGGCCTTGTTGGCCTTGCCCAGGTTCAACGCAGAGCCGACCGCATCGCGGAACGGACCATAATAGGCGCTGGCGTACTTGGCTGAGTAAGCCATGATGCGAACGTTGACGTGACCGGCCAGCTCAAGTGCCTCGCGAATGGCCTGGATGCGGCCATCCATCATGTCCGAAGGGGCGACAACCTGCGCACCAGCTTCGGCATGTGACAGCGCCTGACGCACGAGTGCATCGACGGTAATGTCGTTCTGCACATAACCTTCGTCGTCGAGAATACCGTCCTGGCCATGCGTGGTGAACGGATCAAGGGCTACGTCGGTAATCACACCCAGCTCCGGGAAGCGTTCGCGCAGGGCTCGAGTGGCTCGCTGGGCGATACCCTCAGGATTCCAGGCCTCAGCTCCGTCCAGCGACTTTTTCTCTGTGGGCGTGACCGGGAACAAGGCCAGGGCAGGAATACCCAGGTTCACCCACTCCTGTGCAGCTTCCAGCAACAGGTCGATGCTCAAGCGCTCTACACCCGGCATCGAGGCAACTTCCTCACGGCGATTTTCGCCATCCAGGACAAACACCGGCAGGATCAAATCATCGACGGTCAGTACGTTTTCGCGAACCAGACGACGGGAGAAATCGTCACGACGGTTGCGACGCAGACGGGTGGCAGGAAACAAACGGTTAGCGGGGGTAAAGCTCACGGCAGACTCCTGAGCCCGCGCAGGCGGGCGAGCGCGACAGTTATAAGCGCTCATTATGACGCTTGAATGACAGCCAGGGACAACCCTGCGACTTGAGGACGCAGTTATTGTCCTTGTAGGAAATGTTCACGTCGAGACACATTTGGACACTTTCCCCAAAGGCCACGAAGGGTTAGGCTGCGCGTTCATTTCGCCAGCACCCAGAAAATGCTCCAACAATTCCTGCAGGATTTCGGCTACTTTGCCCTTTTTCTCGGTACGTTTTTCGAAGGTGAGACCATCCTGGTTCTCGCAGGCTTCCTTGCGTTCCGCGGATACATGGATATCAACCTGGTGGTCGTGGTGGCCTTCTTCGGCAGCTATGCCGGTGACCAGCTCTGGTATTTCATGGGGCGCAAGCACGGGCGTAAGCTGCTCGCGCGCAAGCCACGCTGGCAACTGATGGGCGACAAGGCCCTCGAGCACATCCGTCGGCATCCGGACATCTGGGTCCTGAGTTTCCGTTTCGTCTATGGCTTGCGTACCGTTATGCCGGTCGCCATTGGCTTGTCCGGCTACCCACCACGGCGCTACTTGCTGCTCAACGGCATCGGCGCGGCCGTCTGGGCCTTGGCCTTGGGCACCGCCGCCTATCACTTCGGCGCCATTCTCGAAGGCCTGCTGGGTAACGTGAAAAAATACGAACTGTGGGTCCTCGGCGGCCTGCTGGCATTGGGCGGGTGCCTGTGGGTGCGTCGGCGCTTCAAGGCCGCGCGCGTTGCCCGCAAGGAAGCTGCCGCGTTGCTGGCGGAACAAGCGGAGCAGGCCAAGCAGTCAGCCCCCGATCAAGACAACAATCGTCCTTGACCTGCAGCAAGTGAACACTCGGCGCGGATTGCGATCCAAACTCTGTGGCGACATCTGCCAAATTATAGGACATTGAACACCTCGACTCGGGAGTAGTGAGAATGACAAAAAAAGTTGCAGTGATTCTTTCCGGCTGTGGTGTGTATGACGGTGCCGAAATCCACGAAAGTGTGATTACTCTGCTGCGCCTGGACCAACGCGGCGCACAGGTGCAATGCTTTGCTCCGAACATTGCCCAAATGCACGTAATCAATCATCTGACCGGCGAAGAAATGCCCGAGTCGCGCAATGTCCTGCTGGAGTCCGCGCGCATCGCCCGTGGCGAAATCAAGGACTTGCGAGAAGCCGATGCCAAAGACTTCGACGCACTGATCGTACCGGGTGGTTTTGGCGCGGCAAAAAACCTGTCCAACTTTGCCGTTGAAGGCTCTGCTTGCACCGTTCACCCAGACGTTCTGTCGTTGGCCGAAGCATTTGCCGAAGCCGGCAAACCGGTGGGTTTGATCTGTATTTCCCCTGCCCTGGCGGCGAAGATCTATGGCCCTGGCGTGGTCTGCACCATTGGTGACGATGCCGATACCAGCGCAGCCATCGTCAAGATGGGCGGCACTCACGAGGAATGCGATGTTCATGACATCGTCGAAGACACCCAGCGCAAGTTGGTCACCACCCCGGCCTACATGAAGGCGAAGTCGATCAGCGAAGCTGCTGGCGGCATCTACAAGCTGGTTGACCGCGTACTAGAGCTGACTCACGAAAACGACTGAGTTCGATATCAACGTGCCAGGCGCGTGAGGATGCGGTCCAGGGCGTTGGCGAATGCCTGCTTTTCACGATCGCCGTAAGGCGCCTGGCCACCACCGACCTGCCCCTGCTCTCGCAGGTCGGTGAACAGGTTGCGTACCGCCAGACGCTCGCCCATGTTGCGCTCATCGAACTCACGCCCGCGCGGATCAAGACAAGCCACGCCCTTTTTCACCAGCCGATCGGCAAGCGGCACATCACTGCAAATCACCAGCTCACCCGGCACAGCATGTTCGACCAGGTAGTCGTCGGCGGCGTCCGGACCACTGGGCACAACGATCAGCCTGACACAGGCAAATGCAGGCTTGATCTGGCTCTGCCCAGCCACCAGTACCACTTCGAGCTGGCGCTTGAGAGCGAATTTGACCACCTGATCCTTCGCCGCCTTGGGACAGGCATCGGCATCAATCCAGACACGCATCAGAAAAAACTCCAACAAGAACGGGCGATCAGTATCTCCGCTCGCCCGTCCAGCTTCAAATCAGCCCGCCGAAACCCGTCGTTTCTCGGCCAAGCGACTACGTCCGTAGAGAATGACGATTGCAAGCAACGCCACAGCTTGCGCGGTCAGCGAGTAGGCATCTGCGTGGATACCCAGCCAATCAAAATCGAAGAATGCCACCGGACGAGTGCCAATCACGCCGGCCTCCTGCAAGGCCTTGACGCCGTGGCCGGCAAACACCACCGACAATGCACACAGCAGAGCGGCGTTAATGCTGAAGAACAACGACAGCGGCAGTTTCGCCGAGCCACGCAGAATCACCCAGGCCAGGCCAATGAGCAGGATCAGCGCCGTGGCGCCACCCGCCAGTACCGCCTGATGCCCTGCAGGGCCGGCCTGCAGCCATAGGGTTTCATAGAACAGAATCACTTCGAACAGCTCGCGATACACCGAGAAGAACGCCAGCAAGGCAAAGCCGAAACGTCCTCCACCGCTTACCAGACTGCTCTTGATGTAGTTCTGCCAGGCAGCGGCATGCCGACGATCGTGCATCCATACCCCTAGCCAAAGAACCATGACGCTGGCAAACAGCGCTGTGCAGCCTTCCAGCAGCTCACGCTGGGCGCCACCCACGTCAATTACATAGGCCGCAAGTGCCCAGGTACCAAAACCAGCCAGTAATGCCAGGGCCCAACCGATGTTGACGCTGCGCACCGCCGACTGCTGCCCGGTGTTGCGCAAAAAGGCCAGGATCGCCGCCAACACCAGAATAGCTTCCAGGCCTTCGCGTAGCAGAATCAGCAGGCCGGATATGTAACTCAAGGTCCAGCTCAAGCCGTCCCCACCCAGCAGATCCGCAGCTTCCTTCAGCTTGCCTTTGGCTACCTCCAGGCGCTCTTTGACCTGATCGAGACTCAAGCCATCCTGCAACGCCTGACGATAAGCCATTAGCGACTTCTCAGTGTCTTTGCGTACGTTGGCATCGACGTTGTCCAATGAGCTTTCGACCAGCTCAAAGCCTTCCAGGTAGGCTGCAACCGACAGGTCATAGGCCTGCTCGTGGTCCCCGGCCTCGAAGGCTGCCAGACTCTTGTCCAGCGTGGTTGCGGTGTAGTCGAGCAACTGCCCCGGCCCCCGCTGGACCTGCGGCGGCTGGGCGCGTTGCGCACGGAATACTGCAGCTGCCTCTGGACCTTGGGCGGCGTCGACCTCGGCGGGCGTCTGACGAGCCAGATCAGCGAGGTTGAATGTTGTGTCACCCTTGGCTTTGGCCGGGTCGGCAGTAAAGCTTGCGATATAAGTGGCCAGGTCCCAGCGCTGGCGCTCGTCAAGCTGGTCGGCAAACGATGGCATGTCGGTGCCTTCAATACCTTGCCCAAGCGTATTGAACAGATCGAACAAACTCAGGCGGGACAGGCGTTCGCTGCTGCGCAGGTTGGCCGGCGGCGGCTCAAGGCCCACACCTGCCGGACCATCACCGGCGCCGGTGTCGCCATGACAAACCGAGCACTGCTGTGCGTACAGCGGTGCGCCACGGGAGGCATCGGGCGTGATGAGCGGGGCCTGGCTGACTTCATAGGCTACGGCCAACTGCGCACCAAGCAGGCGGGCCTGGTGGGCGACGCTGGCGCCCTCTTGATGCTGAACAATGGCTTGGCGCAGGTTGATCACGCCCTGCTCCAGCGCTCTCTGCTCGGCGCGGGCCGGCAGGCCGCTGATCAGGCCTTGCAAAACATCAGTAAATTCCAGCTGCTCACGGTATTCCCCATCGTCCACGACCTTGCCCGCTTCCACCGTTGCCGGATAGTCGGCGCCGATGTAGCCGATCAGGTGCAACGCTTTGGCGGCATCATCGACAGAGTCAGCCAGCAGCGCGGTACTGCTCAAAGCCAGTAGCGGCCAGAGTAACCAGGCAAGCAAACGGGAGCGGGGAATCATGAGCCAATCTCAAATAACAATGCGAGGTATTGCATTGTTCACTTCCAATGGCCATCGCTCAAGGTTTACCCGGCAATCTCAGCAAAAATTAGTGACAATTTCATCTTCAAGCAAAAGGCGACCCGAAGGTCGCCCATTGCTACACATGCAGCATTTACCGCAATGATACGTGCCTGCGCCTCAAACCGGCGCCCTGCGAATGGTCGCCAGCAGCGTGGCAGCGCCTAGGAACAACCCGGCAAAGGTGCGGTTCATCCGGCGCTGTTGCTTGGGGGTACGCAGCAAGCGCAAGACCCGCGCTGCCAGGCCGGTGTACCCGGCCATGACCAGTAGATCGACAGAGATCATGGTCGCGGTGATGATCAGATACTGAGGCAGTAATGGCGCATGTGGATTGATGAACTGCGGCAGCACCGCCAGCATGAAAATCAGCGCCTTGGGGTTGCTGACGTTGACCAGAAAGCCGCGAAACACCAAGCTCAACGGTTTTCCGATTGGCCGCACGGCAGACTCATCGCTCAGGTCAGCCGGCAAGGCACGCCATTGTTTGACGGCAAGGTAGACCAGGTAGCCAACACCGAACCATTTAATTACCTGGAACGCGGTAGCAGAAGCCGCCAGAACAGCGCCGACACCGGCAGCAATGATCGCAATCTGCAGTACCAGGCCAAGTTGCAGGCCCAGAGCGTTCCAGTAACCACGCCAGAAACCGTACTGCAGCCCGCACGACATCGAGGCAATGGCCCCAGCGCCCGGCGAGAGACTGATCACCCAGCAAGCGGCAAAAAATGCCAACCACGTTTCCAACGACATCGCACACCTCGCCCGTAGCTTTGTAACAAAGCTCTAAGCTAGTGTGCTGGCGAAAAAATCACCACGATTTTTTTCGGTTTGCCGATCAATTGCCGGAGGTTTTGTCTTCGCCCACTAACGGCAGGAATTCAGCACCCCGCCAGCGCCGTACCGACTTCTGGAAAAATTGGCTGTTGGGCACCTGAACGATGGCCCCGCCAGCTTCGGGCAACTCGATCAATGTCGTGAACAGCAGGTTGATGGCCACCACCCGACCTTTAACGCCGGGCTTGTCGATGGTCTCGACCAACTCCACTACGTCGCCAATGCGAAACGGCCCGACGGTGAAGATCAGCACGGCACACAGCAGGTTCGACAGCACGCTCCACATGGCGAAGAATGCTACAGCAGCCACGGCGACAAAGCCGGACAAGGCCGTCCATAGCACCGTGGCGGAAACGCCCAGGCGCTCGAGCACAAAGACCAGCGCACTGCCCATGATCAACCAGCGCAAACCGCCCCGCACCGGCATCATCAGCTCCGGTGGCAACGGATACCGCTCGCCAAGGCGCTTGAGGCAACGCCCAACCAGGCGCTGCAACACAAAGGCTGCGCAGAGGATCAGAAGAATCTGCAGCCCCATCCAGAACGGTGCGATCCATTCCGGCGGTACCGGCAACTGCAAGGATGTTATCAAGACAACGCCTCCAGCTCCGCCTGCATGGTCTCCAGCTCCTCGAGCGCGGCCATCCAGGCTTCTTCCAGCTCTGCCTCGCGAACTTTGAGCTTGGCCTGCTGGGCCAGCAGATCGCGCAGCTCATCCTTGCGGGCTGCTTCATAGAGCGCGCTGTCACCCAAGCTGGCATCAACCTTCGCCAACTGTTCGTGCAAGCTGCCCAGTTCACGCTCAAGCTTGTCGGCTTCACGCTTGTGCGGCGCCAGTTGCTGACGGAGTGCCGCAGCTGCCTGGCGCTGGGCTTTCTTGTCAGTCTTGTCGGCGTTTACCGGTGCAGTACTGACAGGTGCATTGCGCTGACGGTACTCGACCAGCCAACGGCTGTAGTCGTCAAGGTCGCCATCGAAGGTTTCAACCTTGCCGTCAGCTACCAGCAAGAAGTCATCGGTGGTGCTCTTGAGCAGGTGGCGATCGTGAGATACCACCAACACTGCGCCACTGAACTCCTGCAGGGCCATGGTCAGCGCCAGGCGCATTTCCAGGTCCAGGTGGTTGGTCGGTTCGTCGAGCAGCAGCAGGTTCGGCCGCTCCCAGGCGATCAATGCCAGTGCCAGACGAGCCTTTTCGCCACCGGAGAAATTCAGCACCGGCTCGTCGATGCGGTTGCCACGAAAGTCAAAGCCACCGAGGAAATCACGCAATGTCTGCTCGCGCTCGGTCGGTGCCAGGCGTTGCAGGTGCAACAACGGGCTGGCTTTGTTATCCAGCGAGTCGAGTTGGTGCTGGGCGAAGTAGCCGACCGACAGGTTTTCACCACGGACCAGGCGCCCGCTCAGCGGCTCAAGTTCCCCCGCCAGGTTTTTGATCAGGGTCGACTTACCCGCGCCGTTGGGGCCGAGCAAACCAATGCGAGCACCCGGTGTGAGCTGCAACTTGACCTTCTCGAGGATGGTCTTGTCGCCATAGCCCAGGCGACCCTCGGAGAGATCGAGCAAGGGGCTGGAAATTTTTTCCGACTCGCGGAAAACGAAGTCGAACGGTGAATCGACATGCGCCGCCGACAGCTCCTCCATGCGCTCCAGGGCCTTGATCCGGCTCTGCGCCTGACGTGCCTTGGTAGCCTGGGCCTTGAACCTGGCGATGTACTTTTCCATGTGCGCACGTTGCGCCTGCTGCTTCTCGTAGGCCTGTTGCTGCTGGGCCAGGCGCTCGGCACGGGTGCGCTCGAATGCCGTGTAGCCACCGCGGTAAAGCGTCAGCTTGCACTGTTCGACGTGGGCCACATGATCGACAACCGCATCGAGAAAATCGCGGTCGTGGGAAATCAGCAACAGAGTGCCCGGATAGCTCTTGAGCCAGTCTTCCAGCCAAAGGATCGCATCCAGATCCAAGTGGTTGGTCGGCTCGTCGAGCAGCAACAAGTCGGAAGGACACATCAACGCCTGGGCCAGGTTCAGACGCATCCGCCAGCCGCCGGAAAAGTCGCCGACCCGGCGATCCATCTGCTCGTTGGTGAACCCAAGGCCGGCCAGCAGCTTGCGCGCACGCGCATCGGCGGTGTAGCCATCGGCACTGTCGAGCTCGATATGCAGGCGCGCCAGCGCCGTCCCGTCATGGGCGGCTTCGGCGGCGGCGAGATCGGCCTGGACCTTGCGCAGGCGCAGGTCGCCATCGAGCACATAGTCGACTGCCAGGCGGTCGAGCGTATCGACCTCCTGACGCATGTGTGCGATACGCCAGTCGGCCGGCAGCTGACAGTCGCCCGAGTCAGGCGTCAGCTCTGCGCGCAATAAGGCGAACAGGCTGGATTTGCCGGCGCCATTGGCACCGATCAGGCCGGCCTTGTGACCGGCGTGCAGGGTCAACTCAGCGCCTTCTAGCAGGCGCTGGGGACCACGCTGTAAAGTGAGGTTCGATAGTCTGATCATAATGGCCGCGGAGTCTACCAGCTTCGTCGGCAACTGGCGCGAGTAGGACCATGCACACCGACCTATGGAATTTTGCCTTGAAAGTCTACGCCCGCCCAGGGGTAGAAACAGCGTGCTTGCAATGGCAAGACCAGGGTGGCGATGTCTGCCTGCTGCTTTGTGCGGCATGGCTCAATTCATGTGGCGCTCAAGCCAGCGAGCAACGCATGCAGGCACTGCGTGAGGTGGCCGAAACCTGGCAGAAAGAAGTGACCGGGCCGTTACGCAGCTTGCGCCGGCAATGGCGACAGGCAGCCATTGAGGACTTGCAGTTGGCGCGCTTGCGCGAACAAGTGAAAGGTTTGGAGCTGGAAGCAGAGCGGGTGTTGCTGGAGCGTCTGCAGATCGCCAGTGAAAGCTGGTGCGCAGCAACCGGAGTCGGGACCGACTGGTTGCACTACCTGGCGCCAAGGGACGCCGGTTTGCATCACGACGCGCTGGAAAGATTGCGCGCCGTGATGCTGTCGACTCAGGACGCCGAAGACGGAGTCTGAGTTGGTGCCACCGACGCTGCCGGCGTGGTCGGCGCGGCGGCTGCCGGAGCCGCAGCTGCTGGCGTAGACACGGACGCTGCTGGCGCAGGCGTCGCTGCAGGCTTGGCTACAGCTGGTTGTGCTGCTGGCTTGGCAGGTGCCTTTGCAGCAGGCTTGGCCGCAGCTCGGGCAGGTGCTTTGGCCGCAGCAGGCTTGGCCGCGGGTTTGGCTGGCGCTTTTGCTGCTGCAGGTTTGGCCGCAGGCTTGGCTGGCGCTTTTGCCGCAACTGGCTTGGCCGCAGCTTTGGCTGGTGCTTTCGCTGCCACGGGTTTGGCCGCTGCCTTGACTGGAGCTTTAGCCGCTGCCGGCTTGGCCGCAGCTTTGGCTGGCGCTTTCGCTGCTGCAGGTTTGGCCGCAGCCCTGGCTGGAGCTTTGGCTGCTACTGGCTTGGCTGCTGGCTTGGCCGCAGGTTTTGCAGCTGCTGTCCGTGCCGCAGGTTTGGCGGTGGCTTTTGCTGCTGCAGGTTTGGCCGGCGCTTTCGCGGCAACAGGTTTTGCAGCTGCGGTTTTAGCCGCAGGCTTGGTGGCCGCTTTGGCCGCTGCCGGCTTGGCAGCAGCGTTACGCGCAGGTGCTTTTGCTGCAGGTTTGGCAGCGGGTTTGCTTGCAGCCTTGGCTACTGGCTTGGCAGCAACAGGCGCTGGTTTGGCCGCGCGCTGAGTCAGCGCTTTGCCAGCAGCCTCCTTGACCTTGCCAACGCCTTGGGCAAGTTTCAGGCTTTCCTGAGCATCACGTTTGAGCTGCAGGATGTAGGTGCGAGTCTGCGACTGACGCTCTTTGAGCGAGTCGAGCAATTCTTCCAGTTCAGCGGCTGCGGATTTGGCCTTGGCCTGAGCCTTGGACTTTCCGGACTTGGCAGCATCCTGCAATTTAAGACGAGACTTGTGCAGTTTTTCTTGAGCCTTGCCGCGTTGTTTTTCCAACTTGGCGAGCAGTTTTTCTGCATCAGCCAGCGCTTGCGAGCAGGCAGTTTCCAAATGTTCGAGCAGGCTGCCCGAGAGTTGCTGGAGCAGGTGCAACGGAGTATTTACTGGCTTCTTATTGGCCGACATGATTTACCTCCTGGCTGACGAGAGTGCGGCTCATACTATGCTTCTGCTGCTACCGCCGCTAGGCCATGTTGACAGTATTAAGGGCGCCGCGTTGCATGCCTGGGCAAAGTTGTTATCACTGCAGCTGGAATCAAGTGTAGATGCTTCACAAAGTGTTGCTGATATTTACACGGAAGTCGCAGGCGAACGCTGGCATACTTTATTTCCACTGAAGCAGGAGTGAGCCAGTGTCACGCTATCTAGTGTTAGCTCTTTTTCTAATGCCGGCAACGCTCATGGCAGCGCCTGCCAACACCCCGACAAAGGAACATGACCTGGCCTACAGCTTGGGCGCAAGCCTCGGTGAGCGCTTGCGTACAGAAGTTCCTGACCTGCAGTTGGACGCGTTGCTCGAAGGACTAAGCCAAGCCTATCAAAACAAGCCGTTGGCCCTGAGCAAAGAACGTATTGCAGTAATACTCAGCGAACATGAAACCCAGGCCAATGAAGCAGCGCTACAAGCACAAAGTGAACAGATGCTGTCGGCAGAAAAGCGTTTCCTCGCCACTGAGCGCGCGCGTGCTGGTGTGCGCGAATTAGCCGCAGGCATTCTGGCAACAGAACTGGTGAAAGGTAGTGGAATCAAACCCACCGCGACCGGGAAAGTCCAGGTGCGTTATGTTGGCAAGTTGCCCGACGGCACAATCTTCGATCAGAACCAACAGCCGCAATGGTTCAAATTGGACAGTGTGATCGAGGGATGGCAAGTAGCACTGCCCGAAATGACAACCGGTTCGAAATGGCGCTTGGTGATTCCTTCGGCGCAGGCTTATGGCCCCGAAGGCGCGGGCGACTTGATTGCGCCCTACACGCCATTGGTGTTCGAGATTGAACTGATCGAGGTGGCCGACTGACGCGTCGGCCCACCAATCAGGCCTGAACGGCGCCTTCTTCGCTATGCGCGTTGTGCAGTACTTCGATCAGGCAGTCTTCCAGTTCGAAGCGTTCATGCAGCAAGCTGCCCAGCTCACTGAGTTTCTTCGCGAAACGCTCGGGGTCGTTGCAGTTGCCTTTGTCGCAATGATCGTTGAATGCCGAAGCGATTTCAGTGGTCGCGTCGATGCGCGGACTGATCTGCTGGGCAAGCTCAAGGCCGCGTGTGTCGCCAAATGCCTTGGCTTCGCTGACCAGTTGCTCGCTGACTTCAAAATGCCAGGCCGAAACATAGTCGACCAACACTGCACAGAAGTCTCGACTTTTGTCCTTATCGGCAAAGGCCGGCTTCGCATCACGTAACTCACGGAAGGCTGTCACCAGCTCTGCGCGCTCTTCCAACCAGCGGTCAATGAGCTTATGGACCCCACCCCAGCGTTCCTGAGCATTCTGACAACTATCTAGCATGGCGATCTCATCCCTTCTGGGTAATGCCCCTGCCCCCGCTCGCAAAAGTGCAGAGCATAGGTCGTTGGCAGGGCAGCATCGAGCAGCTGTATTTTCGGTATGCGTGCAGGGAGATTATTCCCGTGCGCCCCTGGCTTCAAGGTACGCAGACGACAAAGTTCATACAAGTGTTTAATACCACTTGCTGGTGCCACTGGTCGTTTGCAGCTGCGCTCGGGCGCCTCAGTTTTTTGCCAGGTCGTGGATCACCACATGCCTGTAGGCGAACAGGCGAAAGAGCAGTAGCGCGGCCAGCAGTACAAAAATCAGCAGGCTCCACTCAGGAACGGTCAAGTCGAGAAAACTCCAAGTGATAGGCACGCATTCCGGGCTGCCAAGCAGCATGGCTTTGACTATCTCACCCAGGGGCATGTTCGCGACGAAATACTCCATCGATGGCTGGCAACCAACATTGGAAAGTGGTGAGCCTTGCAACCAAACGTGCCTGGCGGCCAAAAGCGCACCAGCGGTAGCAAAGAGCAGCCCTAAGGCCGCATAGACCCGCGAACCAGACCACCCTGGCGCCTGTGCTACCGCACATAGGCAGACCAATGCAAAGCCGCCAAGGCAAATGCGCTGGCTGTAGCACAACGGACACGGCTGCAGCGCCAAGCCCCATTCCAGGTAAAACGCCACAGCCAGCATTAGCGCCGATACCAGCAACGCCGGAAGGAACATTGAACGCGAGCGGGCCGACGGCATGGGAGTTCCGGGATCGAGAAGGACAGGCTTTAACGGTAGAGGAAAGAGGTACCTTGTTTCAAGGCACGACAAATAGGGCAAGTCCCTGAGTGCAAAGGGAATATTCCGAGAGAAGACTTGAAGTTTTACCCACCACTGTCAGACGGGAGCGTAAGAGTGTGTAGGCAGTTTCTCTGCAGCCTTGAGCACGCGCGCTGGCGCATGCCCAAGGCTCAATTCACGCCTGGACGGATTCTGGCAGCGGCAAGGCCAGCAGACGTTCGTCAAGCAGCCCCAGGCCCTCCTGGAACAGTTGATTGCTGCGCTCGGTATCACCCAACCCGGCCAAAAGTCGCGCCAACTCTGCGCACGCTTCAGGATTGCGCTGCAAGCGTAGGCTGCTCTCCAGGTAGTCACGGGCTTTGCCCCACAAGCGATTCTGCAGGCTCAGCCGTCCGAGAGTGAGTAACAGGCCCGGATCATCGCCATGCTGCTTCAACCAGCCTTCAGCGGTTTGCAACTGGCGTGCGACATCCGAGCCACGTACCAAGCCGTAGAGCCGTGCCAGGTGGCTTTCATATTGGCGCTTGATGGCGGTGCGCAGAACTTCTTCGGCCTCGCTCTCGGCACCAAGCTGACGCAGTTGCTCGGCATAGGCGAGCACCAGCTGTGGCTCCTGACGTTGGGCGGCTGTTAGTTGCTGCCAGGCGCGTTCCAGCGACTGCCGAGCACTTTGCTCTTCGCCTTCACGGCTGGCGGCCAGGCTGAGATTTTCTCCCCAGGCGCGACGTTCAAGATCCGCCAGTTCGGCAGCGGGCAAGACTTTGTCCTTGCGCAAGTCCGGCATCAACCGAATCAGCGCCGACCAGTCGCCACGCTCTCGGTACAACCGCTGCAGCAGCCTGAGCACTTGCGCATTGTGCGGATGACGCTCCTGCATGGCTTGCAGCGTGACCAGTGCGGAATCACTATCCCCCTGATCCATCTGCAGTTGGGCATGATTCAAGGCGATGGCCAGCTCCGCCTGCGGTTGGCGCTCCAGTGCACGCTCAAGCAGGTTGTCGCGGTCTTCGATACGCCCCAGTTCATTTGCAGCCCGCGCAGCACCAAGGTAGTACAGCAGCGGCTGACGCTCGCTTTCGGCGGCACGTTGCAGGTGGCGCTGGGCACTGGCCCAGCGACCTTCAGCAAGGTCCAACTGCCCCTGCTCAATGGCCAGCTGGGTACGGCGACTGCGGTTGCGCCGTGACCAGGGATTGACCACGCCACTTGAGGTCAACACAAGGCCCACCAGATAGCGCACCAGCAGTACCGTCAGGATGATGCCGAGCAACGCCGCCAGCGCCGCCCAAAGCCCCGATTGATAGCGAAAGCCGCCGTAGGAAATCAGCACATAACCACTGTGCTTGGCGATCGCGATCCCGAGCGCAGCAGCGACCGCAATGGCCACTACCGCCAACAGGTAGACGCGCTTCATGGCTTGGCCTCCTCGACCGGCAGGTGCCGACGCTCAAGGTAGGCCTGAACAGCACTCAGACTGTCGGCCAGATCCGGAACGACCACTGACACGGGCTCTTCAGCCAACGCATTGAGGCTGTCTAGCATTGCCTTGCTCTGGGGGTTGTCCGCATTGAAGTTGGCCAGCAGAACGCTACGTGCATCATCCAGCGCCTGGGTGTAAACCTTCGCTTCACCATTCAATGCTGCCCATTGGGCTTGTTCGATCGTCAAGCTCAGCGCCAGGCGCAGTTGGTTGAGCGACTGCCCGGAAAGCAACGGCTGTACATTCTCGTCAGCATTGAAATCGATCTGGAAATACTTGGACAACTCGGCCCACCACTGCGACCAGCGGCTGGCGCCGTCGCCATCGGCGGTCAATGCCCCAAGGGCATCGGCGTCGCTGCTGAACTCTGGCGACACGGCGCTGAGCTGCTGCACCAGTTCACGCTGGGCAGCAAGTTTGAGGAACAAGCCGGTACGGTCCGGTTGCTGGACGCTGTTCAAGGTTGCCAGGCTCTTGGCCAACTGCTCACGCGCGGCGAATGCGCCAGGGTCACTCTGCTCTCGCAGAATGTCATCGGCACCCTGGACCAGTGCACGCGCGCTGACGATATCCTGCAATGCAGAAAGGCGCAGGCTGGCCAGACGCAACAAGTGCTCGGCTTCTGCCAGGCGCCAGTCCTTGCGGCTGGCCCCGAGCACGGTTTCAAGGCGCTGACTCAGACGCTGCTGGTCACCCTGTAATTGGGCTACAAGGCGGCGGCGATCTTCCAGCTCGGTAGCTGCAGGCAAGCCCGCCAACTGAGCAGATATTTGCTGTTCACGCAATTGCAGGGCCTGGGTCTTTTCGCCCAGGGCTTGCAGGTATTGGCCCTGGCCTTGTTCAGCGCCCTGGAGCTGGCGCACCTGCCATACCCCCCAACCACCGACGGCGACACCCGCTGCACCGAGCAGCAGAGCCAGGATCGCCAGGCCGTTACCCGAACGTTTGCCTGGGGTGGCAGCGGAAGGTTCAGACGCATCAGGCGTCGTTTGCATGTCATCGTTGGGCAAGACAGTTTCGCTCACGTATCCATCCTTTGCATTGGGCTCGTCGCCAATCAGCTTAGCGCTTCAGAGGGCAGGTGCAGGCATTTGCTGCAGCGCTGCCAACAACGCCGCGGCACTGGCACCGCGGCAGTCCACTACATTCTGTGCCCCGGCTTGCCGGGCCTGCCCGGCTACACGCGGGCTAGGTACAAAAAGCGGCAAGCGGGCCAACTGCGACCAATTGACCCCGGCCAGTTGCAGCAGGTGTTCAAACCCCTGCCCACTGCTGACCACCAGGCCGTTCAGGCGTTCCGCGCGAATTCGCTCAGACAGCGCGCCTTGCGGATAAGCCGGCAGGTAGCGACGGTAGAGTTCCAGATAATCGACACTAGCACCTTGCTCGGCGAGACGCTCGGCGAGCAGTTCGCGACCGCCCTGGCCACGCATGATCAACACACGTGGCGCCGGTCCGGCAATCGCCTGGTGCAGTTCAGGCATGTGCAGCAGGGCTTCGCTGTCGTCCCCCTGCGCTGGATAGCTGACCTGGCAGCCATGGGCCTGGAGGATCTGCGCTGAGGCGGCACCCACGGTAAACCAGGCTTGCCGAGGCAACTGCCGCCAGTGGTGAGCCAGCTCCGCCAGCCCCAGACGCGCAGCGGGCTTGCTGACCACAATGACCGCAGCGTACTGGTCAAACTCACGCAGCAGTTGGCCCTGCGCTTCATCCAGGCTCAGCGGCTCGATTTCCAGCAATGGCAGACTGCTGCTGGCAATGCCTTGCTCGGTTAGCGCCCGGGATAGCGCAATGCACTCCTGCTCCGGACGTGTCAGCAGCAGGCGCCAACCACTCACGGGTGGCCGGCCTCGCCATAGACAGCCTTGAGGATGTCTTCGGCGCCTTGCTTGAGCAAATCCTCGGCAACTTGAACGCCCAGCGTTTGCGCATCGCTGCGCGGCGCACGGGCCTCGGCGGTCAGCAGCTTGCCACCGCTGGGCTCGCCAACCAGGCCACGCAGCCACAGTTGGTCGCCCTCGAGTACGGCATAACAGGCAATCGGGACCTGGCATCCACCATTGAGGTGCTTGTTCAGCGCCCGCTCGGCCACGACTCGGTCCGCGGTGTCCTGGTGATGCAAAGGGGCCAACAACGCATGAATTTCGCTGTCGACGCTGCGGCATTCGATACCCACGGCACCTTGGCCACCGGCAGGCAAGCTGTCGTCGACGCTGATGCCGGAGGTTATGCGGTCTTCAAAACCAAGGCGGATAAGACCGGCTGCAGCGAGGATGATCGCGTCGTACTCACCAGCATCGAGCTTGGCCAGGCGGGTGTTGACGTTACCGCGCAGAAAGCGGATCTGCAGATCAGGGCGGCGCGCCAGCAACTGAGCCTGCCGGCGCAGGCTGGAGGTGCCTACCACGCTTGCAGCTGGCAACTCATCGAGGCCTTTGAAGGTATTGGAAACAAAGGCGTCGCGCGGGTCTTCACGCTCGCAGATGCAATACAGCCCCAGGCCTTCAGGGAAGTCCATGGGCACATCTTTCATCGAGTGCACTGCGATGTCGGCCTGATTTTCCAGTAGCGCGGTTTCCAGTTCCTTGACGAACAAGCCCTTGCCACCGATCTTGGAAAGCGGCGAGTCGAGCAGTTTGTCACCCCGGCTGACCATCGGCACCAGAGTAACCAGCAACCCGGGATGGGCTTGCTCAAGGCGTGCTTTGACGTATTCGGCCTGCCACAGGGCTAGGGCACTTTTGCGCGTGGCAATGCGGATTTCACGAGTGGACATGGATCGATCCGTACAAGATAGATGTACCGGATGATAACAGCTCATTCCGACCCGCTTGCAGATCTATGTCACAGGAGAATTGAACCGTCCCTGGTAGAGATATTCTCCAGTCGCAGCCTAGAGCTGCTGCATCATCTTGCGTACACCGGCCACATGCCTGCGGCTAACGATCAGTGCGTCGCCGTTGAGACCCTTGAGAAACAACTGAAAGTGCCCCAACGGCGTGCGCTGCAGACGTTCTATTCGGTTGCGGGCGACCAGGGCATTTCGGTGAATCCGTACGAATCGGTCGCCGAACTCGTCTTCCAGCGCCTTGAGGGGCTCGTCCAGCAAGACTTCTCCGCCTTCATGACGCAACGTTACATATTTGTGGTCGGCGATGAAGTAGATCACCTGATCCAGCGGGATCAACTCAATACCTTTGCGGGTTCGGGCGCTGATGTGGCTGCGTGGTCCGCTACCGCTTTCGGCCGCTGGCCGGGTGAGCGCGGCCAGTTGCACTCGGCTGGGTCGCTCGGCCTTCCTCAAGGCTTCGCGCAGCGCATCGGCAGCCACCGGCTTGAGCACATAACCCAGGGTGCTTTCCGTAAATGACTGGACGGTGAATTCGTCATCACCCGTACAGAACACAACGGCAGGCGGGGCCTCTCGCTCACACAGGCGGGCAGCTACCTGCAGGCCATCGAGCCCCGGCATGCGGATATCGAGCAAGACCACCTCTGGCTTAAGGCTGTCTATCAACGCCAGAGCCTCTTCGCCATTGGTGGCGCTGGGCTCCAGTACGGTGTAACCCCCGAGTTCGCCAAGCAGTCGGCTCAGCCGTTCCCGGGCTTGGGGTTCGTCATCAACGATCAGGACATTCATATAGCGCTGGATTCCTGCGTGAGTCTCGCACAAGGGTAGCGTAGACAGGTGAGGTGACGACCGTCACGGCGATCCACGCTCAGACTCGCACGATGGCTAAAGATTCACTGGTTCGGCAGGAAACATGCCGATCCTCTGTCCAACTGTAGACGGTTGCCGGAACGCTGCCGTTCAATCGGTAAATATCCTGTTGTGCAACGGCTGTCATCTGCCTTCAGCGCGACATAATCACGCATACACACCGACCGCCGCCCTGCGGTACGAGCCTTAACCCTGTTATCATCGACGCCACTTTTCCGTTCACGCCTTCAACGAGTGAATCCATGAGCACCGACAAGACCAATCAGTCCTGGGGCGGCCGCTTCAGTGAGCCCGTCGACGCCTTCGTCGCCCGTTTCACCGCCTCCGTCAACTTTGACCAGCGCCTGTACCGCCACGACATCATGGGTTCGATCGCCCACGCCACCATGCTGGCAAAGGTCGGCGTGCTCACCGATGCCGAGCGCGATACCATTATCGATGGCCTCAAGACCATCCAGGGTGAAATCGAGGCCGGCAATTTCGACTGGCGTGTCGACCTTGAAGACGTTCACATGAACATCGAGGCGCGCCTGACC
Source organism: Pseudomonas arcuscaelestis (assembly GCF_016881005.1). Taxonomy (GTDB): domain Bacteria; phylum Pseudomonadota; class Gammaproteobacteria; order Pseudomonadales; family Pseudomonadaceae; genus Aquipseudomonas; species Aquipseudomonas arcuscaelestis. The sequence goes on from NZ_JACOPV010000001.1 coordinate 184,757, forward strand.
GATCGCATCGGCATCACCGGTAAAAAGCTGCATACCGGCCGTAGCCGCAATGACCAGGTCGCTACCGACATCCGTCTGTGGCTGCGTGACGAGATCGACCTGATTCTGGCTGAAATCACTCGTTTACAGAAAGGCCTGCTGGAACAGGCCGAACGCGAAGCCGACACCATCATGCCCGGCTTCACCCATCTGCAGACCGCCCAACCGGTTACCTTCGGCCATCACCTACTGGCCTGGTTCGAAATGCTCAGCCGCGACTACGAGCGCCTGGTCGACTGCCGCAAGCGTACCAACCGCATGCCTCTGGGCAGCGCCGCACTGGCAGGTACAACCTACCCGATCGACCGCGAGCTGACCTGCAAGCTCCTGGGCTTCGAGGCCGTGGGCGGCAACTCGCTGGACGGCGTCTCCGATCGTGACTTCGCTATCGAATTCTGTGCAGCCGCCAGTGTCGCAATGATGCACCTGTCGCGTTTCTCTGAAGAACTCGTACTGTGGACCAGCGCCCAGTTCCAGTTCATCGACCTACCTGATCGATTCTGCACCGGCAGCTCGATCATGCCGCAGAAGAAGAACCCCGACGTTCCAGAGCTGGTGCGTGGCAAGACCGGTCGCGTATTCGGTGCTCTCACCGGCCTGCTGACCCTGATGAAGGGCCAGCCGCTGGCCTACAACAAGGACAATCAGGAAGACAAAGAGCCGCTGTTTGACGCCGCCGACACCCTGCGCGACTCGCTGCGTGCCTTTGCCGACATGATCCCGGCGATCAAACCGCGCCACGCGATCATGCGCGAAGCTGCACTGCGTGGCTTCTCTACCGCTACCGACCTTGCCGACTACCTTGTACGCCGTGGCCTGCCATTCCGTGACTGCCACGAAATCGTCGGCCACGCCGTTAAATACGGTGTCGATAGCGGCAAGGACCTGGCTGAGATGAGCCTGGAAGAACTGCGCCAGTTCAGCGACCAGATCGAACAGGACGTCTTCGCCGTGCTCACCCTCGAAGGTTCGGTCAACGCCCGCAACCACATCGGCGGTACTGCACCGGCCCAGGTCCGCGCAGCCGTTGCCCGTGGCCAGGCCCTGCTGTCCAGCCGCTGAGTCAGGCGCACAGGCTCGTCGGCGCCATGCCGCGAGCCTGGTGTGATATAGGCGCTAGCGCTTGCCGCTACGCACCATGTCAAGGAAAGCGGGCATCTGCGCATCCTTGTCTGCTTCGATTTTCTGCACGTTGGGATTCTGCTTGAAATGGTTGAGCAGCGTCTGGGCTTGTGGAAAATCCTCCAGCAGATCCAGTTCAAAAACCTTCTTGCCCACTGCACTGGCCAGATCAAGGCTGAAGCAGAACTTCATGTCGGCAATGGTCATCTGGTTGCCGGCAACGTATGGCGAGAACGTGCCATTGCGCTTCAGCGTTTCCACCCCGGCCAACAACTCGGTTTTCGCTTTGTCCTTGATCACCGGATCGACCTTGGCACCAAAAAAAGCCTCGGGATAACACGCACGGGCCGGCAATTCGATATAAAGCTCGATTTCCTTGGCCAGCTCGCGCACTTTGGCCTGGGCGAAGGCATCTGCTGGCAGCAATGGCTTATTATCAGGATGCGTTTGTTCGATGTATTCCAGAATCAGATTGGTTTCACTGAGAAAACCATGTTCGGTCTCCAGCACCGGCACCTTGCCCCGCGGGCTGACTTTCAGTGCCTGCGGGCTCTGGCCGCCGAAAAACAGAACCTCTTCAAAAGGAATTTCTTTTTCCAGCAGCGCCAGCTTGACCATGTTGTAGTAGTTGCTGACCGCAAATCCGTGAAGCTTGAGCATGACAACAGCCTCCAGGCCGTAAAGGGGTTGGCGCAGATGTTATAGCCTCGGCACGCGGCACTGACCAGCATCATGGAGTTTGTAGATAGCGAGGCATTGGCGCTTTGCTCGTGGCAAACTGAGCATCCCCTCAGAGGAGAATCGCCCATGAGCGACCCCACAGACATCGACAGCGACGAAGAAGAGTTCGCCGAATCGACCCTGATCGAAGCGATCGAAAACCAGATCGAAAGCGATGATCCACCTGCCGCCAAAGCCACGTTCAACAAACTGGCCCTGGTAGGTTACGAGCGCGAAGACATCCTTAACCTCATGGCCCACGTGCTGGCCTACGAGATTGACGCCATGCTTGAAGATGACCGCGCCTTTGACACCCAGTGGTATGAAACTGCCTTGCGCGCCCTGCCTGAGCTGCCACCTGAAAAGGACTGAAGCAAAGCAGGAGTTACCTGACTACACTGCAAAACCAGGCACCGCTGACGGTGCTACCCTCCTTGTCTGGAAGTCGGAGTTACTATGTCGTTTACCCCCGATCTGATTGCCGAGCTGGAAGTCCTTGCCCTGTTCAACCTGGATAGCAGCCAGGAAGGTATCAAGGTTCACAACACTGCCTCTCAAGAGCTCATCGCTGCCGCCCAGCGCCTGTACGACAAAGGTTTGACCGACCAGCATGACGGCGGTTATCTGACCAGTCTGGGACATGATGCGGCCGAGCACGCACAGCAACTGTTGACCATCCTGAAAGTCGCCCAACCGGCCTGAGAACAATGATCATCGCGGAGCAAGCCTGCTCCGCGATGCATTCAGCGCTAATAAGATGGCGCCAAAAAACAATTACCGCTTAAACTCGCCCGAGCTTCCCCAGACGGCCGGTTTTAGCGCGCAATGAACCACCCCTACGAAATTCGCCCCGACCTCGATCAGGGCATTGACCGCAAGGTCCTCAGCCAACTGCGCCAACGCTTCCTGACGCTCAATCAGGGGCGGCTCGAACGAGCCCTGGAAGGACTATCGAGCCGTCAGCAGCAAGTGCTGAGGCTGTTGCCATTGTTTCTGCACGTCAATCACCCGCTGCTACCAGGCTATGTGTCTGGAACCACACCGGCAGGCATCGCCACTTTCGAGCCCGACGCCAACATACTGGCCGAAGCCCTGCGCCTGACGCGTTCATTCTCCTACAAGGCCCGCCATGGAAACCCACCCAAGCCCATCCACGGGCTTTTCCTGATGGGCAGCCTGGGCACGCTGGCCCAGGCAGAACAAAGCGATATGGACGTTTGGGTCTGCCACGCAGCCGATCTCGACGAAAGCGAACTGGCCGAACTGCGCAAAAAATGCCAACTGCTGGAAAGCTGGGCCGCCAGCCAAGGCGCCGAGGCCCACCTGTTTCTGATCGAACCGCAAAGCTTCGTGAACGGCGCACGCGACAGCCAACTCAGCTCCGACGACTGCGGAACCACCCAGCACTATCTGCTGCTCGACGAGTTCTACCGCACCGCGATCTGGCTTGCCGGATGCACCCCCTTGTGGTGGCTGGTACCGGTCTACGAAGAGTCACGTTACGGCCATTACATCGACATACTTCTTTCCAAGCGCTTCGTGCGCGCCGAAGAGCACCTGGACCTCGGCCACCTGGCACATATTCCGCCGGGAGAGTATGTCGGCGCGGGACTCTGGCAGCTTTTCAAGGGCATCGAGTCGCCCTACAAATCGGTGCTGAAGCTGCTTCTGACCGAGGTGTATGCCAGCGAACACCCGCACGTAAACTGCCTGAGCCTGCAATTTAAACAGGCGGTGTTCGCCAATCAGCTCGATCTCGATGAGCTCGATCCATACGTCATGGTCTACCGGCGCATCGAACAGTACCTGCAGGCCCGCGGCGAGCACCAGCGACTTGAGCTGGTGCGTCGCAGCCTTTACCTGAAAGTGAACAAGAAGCTTAGTGGCCAGTCGCGCCAACGCGGTAACTGGCAGCGCTCGCTGCTTGAGCGACTCAGCGAGGAATGGGGCTGGGACGAGCGCCAACTGGCACTGCTCGACGCCCGCAGTCAATGGAAGGTACGCCAAGTGGCAGTCGAACGCCGGGACCTGGTCGCCGAACTCACTTACAGCTACCGCTTCCTTTGCCAGTTTGCCCGTAGCCACAACGCGGCAAGTCGAATCGACCACCGTGACCTGAACATCCTCGGCCGGCGCCTGTACGCAGCGTTTGAACGCCGCGCAGGCAAAGTCGAGGTCATCAACCCAGGTATTGCCCCGGACCTGGCCGAAGATACCCTCACGCTGGTGCAGTCGCCCAACCGCAAGGAACCCGGAGAGGTTCACTGGGGCTTATACAACGGTAACCTGGGTGTGCACGAATGGGAGCATTTCGCGCCACTCAAGCGCTGCCGAGAATTGCTCGAGTTGCTGGCCTGGGCCCATCGCAATGGGGTAATCGACAGCAGCACACGCCTGGCCTTACATCCAGGCAGCAGCGACCTGAGTGAATATGAGCTGTTCAACCTGCTGGGCAGCCTGCAACAAAGCATTCCCCTGCCCTTGCCGATGGCTAGCGAACAGCGCCTGCTGCAGTCGAGCGTGGCCGACGAGATTCTCTTGTTGATCAACGTCGGCATCGACCCGTTACGCCACCATCGTGACCTGAACATCCTGATGACCACCGAACGTACCGACTCCTTGAGCTACGCCGGCGTACGTGAAAACCTGGTCCTGACCCTGGACCAGGTAACACTCAATAGCTGGAACGAGGTTCAGGTGCACCGCTACGATGGCGAACATGCCTTGCTGCGGTGCTTGCGCGACTACCTCAATGGTTCGGGTGATTCCAGCCACCAACCACGGTTGCGGGTGCACTGCTTCTGTCATAACCGAGCCCAGGCCATAGCCCTGCGGGTCGAAGAAGTTTTTCTCAATGCCCAGGCGCTGCTGGCGCAGAACCTCAACTTCCGTTATCTGCTGCAGGTTCAACAGCACACTCACGTTTTGGAGCTGCAGGCCGGTGCAGTGAGCCTGGTAACGCTTGAGGGTCACAGCGCTGTTTCGCACTATCTGGGCAAAGAACGCAGCGAATACAGCCCGCTGCATCTGGATGCCAACGCCCTGCAAGAGCTGGATCTGGCCCAGGTTCTGCCAATGGGGCAACCGCAATGCATTCAGGTGTTCTATCGGCTGCAGGATGCCTGGGCCACTGTCTATGTACTCGATGAGCACAACGCACTCTGGCAACAGCGCCTGCCTTACCATGACGAAAACAGCCTGTTGCTACCGCTGCAGCGCTTTATTCAATCCATGGTTTTTCGCCGCGAAGCGCGACTGCCGCTAGACAATCTTCACGCTCAAGGCTCGCTGGATATTCTTTATTACCAATTGTTGCCTTCAGGCACTGGCAAGGTCCGCCAGGTGGATTCCAAGCAAGTGCAGCGCAAAGCCATCGCCATGCCTTATTACGAAGTGCAGGCCATTGTGCAGGCAGGCGCCAGCGACGACGTACAGGTCACTTTGTATTGCAATCAGCGGGAGTTTTCCGAACTCGAGCATGGCGACCAGCTGTATGCCATGGTCGCCCGCGAGATCATCGAGCAGCGCCGCGAGACCGAGCGCTACCGTTGTTACATTACCGACCTGGACCTGTCTGGCATGCTTGCCGAAGGCCTGGGATCGAGCATTCTCTACCTGCGCTACAAAGGCGAACTGGAACAGGCGCTCAACGAAGCCCTGACGCAGGTGTAAGGCTCAGAGATCGAAGTTGCCAGCAGCTTCGGGCTGGTATTCAACTTCCAGCAGCTTCAACTTCAGGGTCTTGCCGCCAGGGGCCGGCCAATCGATCTGCTCACCTACCGACAAGCCCAGCAGCGCGCTGCCAATGGGGGCCAGGATGGAGATCTTGCCTTCATCGGCGTTGGCGTCCTTGGGGTAGACCAGGGTCAGGTGGTAGTCCTTGCCACTGGCTTCTTCGCGGCAATGAACTCGGGAGTTCATGGTCACGACACCGGCCGGAACTTCCTCGTGACCGACCTGTTCGGCGCGGTCCAGCTCGTCCTGCAAGGCGAGCACACCCGGCGTATCCTGCATCTTCTCATCGAGGCTGTCGATCAGACGCTCGAGACGCTGTACGTCCAATCGGGTGACGATAATGGAAGGCTTGGTGCTCATGATCCAGTCAGGCTCCTTTTTTTGAGCGATATAAAGCAAAACCCCGCCCAAGGGCGGGGTTTGCAGGAATTCGGCACTGCCGAAGCAAGTTCGACACTACCACAGCCAAGTAAATACACAATACCTGAAGGGATTACGCCGATCCTGCCTGTTGCCGACGGCTCAGTGCCTCCTGGCAGATTTGCCGACGGCGCTGGTCATCGGCAGAACGCCACTGGCGAATGTCCTCGACATGTCGGAAACAGCCAATGCAGACCTTGTCCTCATTCAGCCGACAAGTGCTGATGCAAGGCGATGGCACCGCCGGGCTGACATTGCTGTAGAGCGGCTTGACCGGCTTTGACGCGCTGCTCATCTCAGATCTCGTCGAAGTCGAGCTTCTCGCCCACCCGCTCCCAGACGATGCGCTCAAGCATCTCGCCCAGCAACTCTTCGGTTTTTTCGCAGGTCCATTTGCCGTTCTGCTCGTCGTAGTCGAAATGGAAACCGCCGGACTTGTCTGCCAGCCACAGCTGACGCAGTGGCTCCTGGCGACTGAAGATCAACTGACTGCCATTGTCGAACTTGATGGTCAGGACGCCAGCCGAGTTCTCCATGTCCAGATCCAGGTCGGTCTCGTCGAACAGGTCTTCCAGGGCCTGTTGGGTCGCATCGACCAGGTCGTGAAAACGCGCTTCGGTCAAACTCATTGCAAGAACCTCAAAAATGTCTGCACACACGCAAGCCGGGGAAGATACGAGCGCCGCGCGCCGAATGCAAAGGATTACGCCCTGTGCCTGACGCATCAGCCCCCGCCCGACGGCGGGCTGCCTGCATAGGCAAGGCGGCAGGTGCTCGGTATACTCGGGCGCAATACTGCATATTTCAAAGGATTACGCCATGAAGCGCCTGATCTCCTCCCTCGCGGCGCTCGTCGCGATTGCCTGCCTTGTTTCCGCCTGCGGCCAGAAGGGTCCGCTGTACCTGCCAGACGACAGTAAAGACGGTCAAAAGTCGCAATCGCACAAGCATCAGTAAGGGTAACCCATGGACGCTTTCAACTACCGCGACGGTGAACTGTTCGCGGAAGGCGTGGCCCTGTCGGCCATCGCCGAACGTTTCGGCACGCCTACCTACGTCTACTCGCGCGCTCATATCGAGGCCCAGTACCGTAGCTATGCCGACGCCCTGCAGGGTGTTTCGCACCTGGTCTGCTTTGCGGTCAAAGCCAACTCCAATCTCGGCGTGCTGAATCTGCTGGCCCGCCTGGGCGCAGGTTTCGACATCGTATCCGGCGGTGAGCTAGAGCGTGTCCTGGCCGCTGGCGGAAGCGCCGATCGTGTGGTGTTCTCGGGTGTCGGCAAAACCCGCGAAGACATGCGTCGAGCCCTGGAAGTCGGTGTTCACTGCTTCAACGTCGAGTCCACCGACGAGCTGGAACGCCTGCAAGTGGTTGCCGCCGAGATGGGCCTGCGTGCCCCGGTTTCGCTGCGAGTCAACCCGGACGTCGACGCCGGCACCCACCCGTACATCTCCACGGGTCTGAAAGAAAACAAGTTCGGTATCGCCATCGCCGATGCTGAAGAGGTTTACATCCGCGCCGCCCAACTGCCCAACCTGGAAGTGGTCGGTGTCGATTGCCACATCGGTTCACAACTGACCACCCTGGAGCCTTTCCTCGATGCCCTCGACCGCCTGCTGGCGCTGATCGATCGCCTCGGTGACTGCGGCATCCTCCTGCGTCACCTGGACCTGGGTGGCGGCCTCGGCGTGCGTTACCGTGATGAAGAGCCGCCACTGGCTGGCGACTACATCAAGGCCATTCGCGAGCGCGTTGGTGACCGTGACCTGGCACTGGTATTCGAGCCTGGCCGCTACATTGTGGCCAACGCCGGCGTGCTGCTGACCCGCGTCGAATACCTCAAGCACACAGAGCACAAAGACTTCGCCATTGTCGATGCGGCCATGAACGACCTGATCCGCCCGGCCCTCTACCAGGCCTGGATGGACGTTACTGCCGTGCAGCCGCGTGCCGGCGAAGGTCGTAACTACGATGTGGTCGGGCCGATCTGCGAAACCGGTGACTTCCTGGCCAAAGAGCGCACGCTGAATCTGGCCGAAGGTGATTTGCTGGCAGTGCAGTCCGCGGGCGCCTATGGTTTTGTCATGAGCTCGAACTACAACACCCGTGGTCGCTGTGCCGAGATCCTGGTCGATGGTGACCAGGCGTTTGAAGTGCGTCGCCGGGAAACTGTCGCCGAGTTGTTCGCTGGCGAAAGCCTGCTGCCGGAGTAAACCCATGCTGCTGCGTTTTACCAAAATGCATGGGCTGGGCAACGACTTCATGGTCCTCGACCTGGTCAGCCAGCATGCGCACATCTTGCCCAAGCACGCCAAGCAATGGGGTGATCGCCACACCGGTATCGGTTTCGACCAGTTGCTGATTGTCGAAGCGCCGAGCAATCCGGAGGTGGACTTCCGCTACCGGATCTTCAACGCCGACGGTTCTGAAGTAGAGCAATGTGGCAACGGTGCCCGCTGCTTCGCACGCTTCGTGCTGGACAAGCGCCTGACTGCAAAAAAACGCATCCGGGTCGAAACCAAGAGCGGTGTCATCGAGCTGGACGTGCGCAACGACGGGCAGATCAGCGTCGATATGGGCCCACCTCGGCTGGTGCCTGCCGACATTCCGTTCGATGCACCGGACCAGGCGCTGAGCTATCCGCTGGACGTGGCCGGGCAACAGGTTGAATTGGCCGCCGTATCCATGGGCAACCCCCATGCGGTAATCCGCGTCGACGATATCAACAGCGCACCGGTTCATGAACTGGGGCCACAGATCGAGCACCATCCGCGCTTCCCACAACGGGTCAACGTCGGTTTTATCCAGGTCATCGACCGCCACCGCGCACAACTGCGCGTCTGGGAACGCGGCGCAGGGGAAACCCAAGCTTGCGGTACTGGCGCCTGCGCGGCTGCCGTGGCTGCCATCAGCCAGGGCTGGATGGATTCCCCACTACTGATCGACCTTCCCGGTGGGCGCCTGTCCATCGAGTGGGAAGGCCCAGGCAAGCCGGTCATCATGACCGGCCCCGCCGTTCGCGTATTTGAAGGACAGGTTCGTCTATGAGTGAGTGCCAACCATGACCGATCAGCCCCAGGCTCCCGCCGAACAGCCCACCGACCCTAGCGCCGAGGGCTCGACGCCCGCCTTCGGGGCTGATGCCGTGGTTGCCTACTTGCGTGACAACCCGACGTTCTTCGCGGAACACGACGATCTGCTCTGCGAACTGAACATTCCCCACCAGCGCGGCGACAGTGTTTCGCTGGTGGAGCGTCAGCTCAAGCTGCTGCGCGACCGCAATATAGAAATGCGCCACCGCCTTTCTCAGTTGATGGACGTTGCCCGAGACAACGACCGGCTGTTCGACAAGACCCGTCGGCTGATTCTCGATCTACTCGATGCCGACAGCCTGGAAACCGTGGTCATGGCGGTCGAAGACAGCCTGCGCCAGGAATTCAAAGTCCCCTTCGTCAGCCTGATCCTGTTCGGTGAAAGCGCAGCCCCTGTCGGCCGTTGGGTCAACAGTGCCGACGCCCAGCAGGCCATCGGCGGCCTGTTGTGCAGCGGCAAGACCGTCAGTGGCAACTTGCGTGACCATGAGTTGGACTTTCTGTTTGGGGAAGACCAGCGCAAAGAAGTCGGCTCCACGGCGGTCGCTACCCTCAATCATCAAGGCCTGCATGGCGTGCTGGCCATCGCCAGCCGTGATCCGCAGCACTACAAAAGCACGGTGGGCACTCTGTTCCTCAGCTATATCGCCGAGGTGCTTGGCCGTGTTGTCCCACGCTTTACCCAGACCCTACGTCCGGTACGTTGATGGAACGCCAGCTGCAGGCCTTCAGTGCGCACCTGCGCAATGAACGTCAGGTGTCCGAGCACACCCAGCTGGCTTATCGCCGCGACCTGGAAAGTGTTTTGGCATTTTGCAGCAAGTCCGGGATCGACAGCTGGAAAGACCTGCAAATTCAGCACCTGCGCCAACTGATCGCTCGCCAGCATCATCAGGGACAATCCTCTCGCAGTCTGGCTCGCCTGCTCTCGGCAGTGCGCGGTTTTTATCGCTATCTCAATCGCGAAGGCCTGTGCAGCCATGACCCGGCCAACGGCTTATCGGCGCCCAAGGGTGAGCGGCGCTTGCCTAAAACGCTCGACGCCGATCGCGCCCTGCAGTTGCTCGAAGGCGCAGTGGAAAACGACTTTCTCGCACGCCGCGATCACGCCATCCTGGAGTTGTTCTACTCCTCGGGCTTGCGTCTGTCGGAACTGACCAGCCTGAACCTTGACCAGTTGGATCTACCTGCCGGCCTGGTACAGGTGCATGGTAAGGGCAGCAAGACTCGCGTGCTGCCCGTCGGCCGCAAGGCGCGTGAGGCGATGGAGCAATGGCTGGCTCTACGCGGCATCAGCAGCCCGCAGGACGGTGCGGTGTTCGTCAGCCAACAAGGGCGTCGACTTGGTCCGCGCGCGATCCAGTTGCGCGTGCAGGCGGCGGGAGCCAGAGAACTGGGCCAGAACCTGCACCCGCACATGCTGCGGCACTCCTTCGCCAGCCACCTGCTGGAATCATCCCAAGACCTGCGCGCGGTACAGGAGATGCTCGGTCACGCCGACATCGCTACCACGCAGATCTACACTCACCTTGATTTCCAGCACTTGGCCGCCGTCTATGACAGCGCTCACCCCCGGGCAAAACGCAGTAAGGACAGCGATTCATGAGCATCGAACTGATCACTTTCGACCTGGATGACACCTTATGGGATACCGCGCCGGTGATCGTCAGCGCCGAAGCTATCCTGCGTGACTGGCTGGCTGCCAATGCGCCAGACCTGGGCACAGTCCCGGTGGAGCATCTATACGCTATCCGCGAGCGCCTGGTGCAGGCTGAACCCGGGCTCAAGCACCGTATCAGCGCCCTGCGCCGGCGCGTACTGTTTCTCGCCCTCGAAGACGTCGGTTACAGCGAGAACAAAGCCCGTGAGCTAGCCAACGAAGGCTTTGAAGTGTTCTTGCACGCCCGCCACCAGATCGACATCTTTCCCGAAGTACAGCCGGTACTGGAAATCCTTCGTCATCGGTACACTCTAGGTGTCGTCACCAACGGCAATGCCGACGTGCGGCGCCTGGGGCTCTCCGACTACTTCAAGTTTGCACTGTGCGCCGAAGACCTGGGGATCGGCAAGCCCGACCCGCAACCTTTCCTTGAAGCCCTGCGCCAGGGCCAGGTCGAAGCTCATGCAGCGGTGCATATCGGCGATCACCCCGGAGATGACATTGCCGGAGCCCAACGCGCAGGCCTGCGAGCAATCTGGTTCAACCCGCAAGGTAAACGCTGGGAGGCCGACAGTCGCCCGGATGCCGAAATCCAGCGTCTGTCGCAACTGCCCGAACTGCTCAACAGCTGGCGGTAACCTTCTCCCGTGGCACAAAAAAGCCCGCAGCGACGGCGGGCTTTCTTGCTGACAGAACAAATCAGATAGGACGGCTACCGTACTTGTTGTCTGGCTTCTTGGGCGGATCGGCGACCACGTTGGCCTCCACTTCCTGCACCTTGCCGCCACGGGAGAGGAAATCTTCCATGGCCTTGGCCAGGGCATCACGCTCCTTTTGCTTGGCTTCCATGCTCGGCATTTCATCTACCGAGACAGCAGCCGACTTGGACTTGCCCTTGGCAGCAGGTGCCGGGCTGTCGTCGCCACCATCGTCAGCCACATCATCGGCTGCCGCTTCGAGGCCTTCATCACCGTCGTCTTCGTCGCCTACTTCGAGGTCGTCATTTTCCAGATCGTCGTCGCTCATGTTCTACCTCATGGCTTGCGAAAAGCATATTAGTTATAGACCAGCAGTGTCGAATCGACAGCCACCAGAAAAAATTCAAAGGGTCGCGGGTTTGCCGCCACCTCGAGTGCGCGCAAAAAAGCTGGCGTGCACCGTGCAGGTCCCGCTCTTGGCAGGGCCTGACAAAATTAAAGAGCTGCCGATAGTGGATCGTCGGCCTACCCTGGCGTGATCAGCCTGCTCATTGGCAAGCCTAGCAAAGGGTAGCGAAGTTTGCGGACTGCTTGTCAGCTCCCTTCGGCGCGCATTCTAGCGTGCTCAGAGAAAAAGCAAAGTGTCTAACTATCACTCTGCTCTGTAAGTTTTCTGCCCGTGTGACGCCAGCCGAAAAAGCAAGCGCAAAAACGCCACGAGAAACCGTTTGCGTTACCGGAAATCGACATCTTGCAGACAAAAAAATGCCCGGCAAGCCGGGCAAGATTTTTCGAGGGCGTTACAGGTTGTAGCCGCGCTCGTTGTGTTGCGCCAGGTCGAGACCGACCGACTCTTCTTCTTCGTTAACCCGCAGTCCCATCACCAAGTCCAATACCTTGAGAATCACGTAGGTAACAATGGCGGTGTAAATCACGGTGAAACCGACGCCTTTGGCTTGAATCCAGACTTGTGCGCCAATGTCTTCAACGGTACCGAAGCCGCCCAGCGCAGGGGCGGCGAACACGCCAGTGAGGATTGCGCCGACGATACCGCCGACACCGTGGACGCCGAAGGCATCCAGAGAATCGTCATAGCCAAGCTTGCGCTTGAGGCTGGTAGCGCAGAAGAAGCAGATGACGCCCGACATCAAGCCGATCACCAAGGCGCCCATCGGGCCCACGGTGCCTGCAGCCGGGGTGATCGCCACCAGACCGGCGACCACACCGGATGCGATGCCTAAGGCGCTGGGTTTACCGTGGGTGATCCACTCGGCAAACATCCAGCCCAGTGCGGCTGCGGCGGTAGCGACCTGAGTTACCAGCATGGCCATACCCGCGGTACCGTTGGCGGCAGCGGCGGAGCCTGCGTTAAAGCCGAACCAGCCGATCCACAGCATGGCCGCGCCCATCAAGGTGTAACCCAGGTTGTGTGGAGCCATAGGGGTGGTCGGGAAGCCTTTACGCTTGCCCAATACCAGGCAGGCCACAAGACCGGCGATACCTGCGTTGATATGCACCACAGTGCCGCCAGCGAAATCCAGAACGCCCCAATCCCACATCAGGCCACCCGCACCCGCCCAGACCATGTGAGCGATGGGGGCGTAGACCAGGGTGAACCAGACAGCCATGAAAATCAGCATGGCGGAGAATTTCATGCGTTCGGCGAAGGCACCGACGATGAGCGCTGGAGTAATGATGGCGAACGTCATCTGGAAGGTGATGAACACCGCCTCAGGAAACATTGCCGTCAGGCTGTCAGGGGTGACACCGGCCAGGAAGGCCTTGGAGAAACCACCGACAAAGGAATTGAAGTTGACCACGCCTTCTTCCATACCCGTGGTATCGAATGCCAGGCTGTAGCCGAAGACCACCCACAGAATGCTGATCATGCCGGTGATTGCAAAGCACTGCATCATCACCGACAGCACGTTCTTGGAACGCACCATACCGCCGTAAAACAACGCCAGACCAGGGATGGTCATGAACAGCACCAAGGCTGTGGCGGTCAACATCCAGGCGGTGTCGCCGGAGTTGAGTACGGGGGTTGCCTCCTCTGCCAGGGCCAGGCCGGGCATTACGAGGGACAAAAGGGCTCCTAGCCCTGCGAATTGACGCAGAGTCATATTGTTTTCTCCTGGGGCGTTGGGGTTTGGTGAGGCTTTTTTTTAGATCGCGTCGGTATCGGTTTCGCCGGTACGGATGCGGATCGCCTGCTCCAGATTGACCACGAAAATCTTCCCGTCACCGATCTTGCCGGTGTTGGCAGCCTTGGTAATCGCTTCGATGACCCGGTCCAGATCCTTGTCGTCGATAGCGACGTCGATCTTCACCTTGGGCAGGAAATCGACGACATATTCGGCCCCGCGATACAGCTCGGTGTGGCCCTTCTGCCGACCGAAGCCTTTGACTTCAGTGACAGTGATACCCTGCACGCCGATTTCAGACAGCGACTCGCGCACGTCGTCCAACTTGAACGGCTTGATGATGGCAGTGACTAGCTTCATGAAACTCTCTCCCGAATTGGTGGACTTGCCCCAGGAAAACAAACCCGACTCAAGTCTAAGCGCAGCGCCTGGCTTTGTAACGCGTCGTCGACCGAAACAGCTTGATGCTCCACCTGCACCCGCCTACGTCACGTTGACTGCATCAGTGCATGGGTCACTAAGGTCTTAGCAGAAACCTTGCCAAATCCGTTAAGTCCCCCAATAACAAGCACTTGCGCCAAGCGGTAAACATTGGCCAGTCGCCAGCCCCCATTCGCTGCACAATTACAGTGCGCGGCGATTCACCGCGATGCGCAAAAAGCGTGCAGGCCAAGGGGGATAAAATCTGCGTGCTACACTGGCGCCCCACTTGGATACAGCGGATAGCCGAACATGCTCGCGCCCAAAGCCTTTCTCGATGCCCTGAGCGACCAAGCCTCGCGCCTTTTCAGCGGTGACACCTCACAACCTCGGGCTGAACTCGAAAGCCAGTTCAAGGCGTTGCTGCAAAGCGGCTTCAGCAAACTGGAACTGGTCAGCCGGGAAGAATTCGACAGCCAGATGGTGGTATTGGCCCGCACCCGCGCTCGCCTCGAAGCGCTGGAAGCCAAAGTGGCCGAAATGGAAGCACGCCTGAATCCGACTGCTGCCGAATAAGCTGCCTTCTGCAAACACAGAACCTACCGGCAGAAGCGGGCTAGCCCGGTAATCGCTGCAGCTCAATCCCATCGATCAATGAATCGATCAAGGCTTGAGCCAGCTCCAGCGAATGCTGAACAGTCCAGGCATGTTCCCGCCCCAAACCGTCAACACGTTCCACTACCTGCGCAACACTGGCATTAGCGCATCGGAGATAGAGCGACGCATGCACCAGCGCATCCTCGGCGCTGACACCTGCACGAACAATGAACAGCGGCGGATGCTCGGGACAACTGGCGACCGCCCTTTCGACAGTTTCGACGAAGGGCAAATCGGGTGGATCAGGAACAGGCTTTTTCATTGGGCAACTCCCATGCAAATGGAGCGACCACCGTTCGCTGCGAAACGAATAGGGTGGCAGCTGTACGCGGGTTCGCAGACCGGGCATAGGAACCGGCGCACCCTAAAGTGCCCCACGCACAGCCGCCATTAACCTGTGATGCAAGCAGAGAAGCCTGCAACTGGAAAATAGAGCTCTGACTTATGCCTCGGACTGCGACATCCGGTCGTAAAAATATTAACGACCATCGCAGGGTAGGCACGCACCTTGGCAGGCGCAACAGAGTAACGGCGCCCAAAGTATGATTCAGAAGCGTCTGACAGAAAACACCTACGCACCCTTGAAGGGAAAAATTATCGTAAAAATTAGACTTACTTTTAGACGCCATCCTCGCATCCCCTCGAAACTCACACCTGTTCATTGTTGTGAAGACAATACGCAAACTTTCTAGACGTTACATACCAACAGCCACAACACGCTGCACTTGTAGGAAACTTCTGAATTTTGCGGCGCCCGCCGTGAGACGTTGAGCAAAAATTCTCTTTCAGGCACTCTCGTGCGCTGTTCGAAAGCAGCTGAAAACAACTTACAAACAGCAGTAAAAAGGAGAGAAGATGGCCAATGTCAGCTACATGACAATTACTGGTAAAAAACAAGGCCTGATTTCATCTGGTTGCTCCGGCACTTCCAATGACTACAGTGCTCCCAGCGTAGTCGGGCCAACAAGGGAACTTTATCGAAAAATAGTCAACAACTCATCTGATGGGGATATGGCTTATTATTCAGCAGATCTAGTCTTATCGATATTAGGAATGACGAAACAAGTACGAACCGCCGGGTCGGTAGAATTATTCATAAAGGACCCAATTAATTACAGACGCGCATACCAGCAAGCGGGCAAAACCGCTCTAGCCTTCGAAGTATTGGTGGATTACTACTCTGTCAAAACAATA
The DNA here is from genome assembly GCF_016881005.1 of Pseudomonas arcuscaelestis. GTDB lineage: Bacteria > Pseudomonadota > Gammaproteobacteria > Pseudomonadales > Pseudomonadaceae > Aquipseudomonas > Aquipseudomonas arcuscaelestis. Next base: position 200,659 of record NZ_JACOPV010000001.1, read on the forward strand.
ATGCAGATAGAACCACCCGAAAACCCACAATAGAAGCATCACCCTCCTTAAATTATACCGCGCAGCCTTTTCCTGTAAAAAATAAATCCAATAAAAACAATAAGTATATATAGTGCCAGATATAGAACATGCAATTGCCTACCCTCAAGTTGGTAGGCGACTCTTATAGGCCAAGCAACCAGCCCTGTGTACAAAATTGAAGGTCCTAAAACAGCACATGACAAGGCAATATAATAGCGAACATCATTCAAACTCATAATCATCCAGCCATTCAATACACCAACCAAAGAAACTATAGACTACTACATAATAAGGATTACAAACACCCTTTAGCTCGTTTCAGGAGGCATCAGGCATTACAAGTATTTACGCAAAATACAGCATCGACGCAGGTTGTGCGCGTAGTATGTGATCATAAATAAATCAGCCCATCGAAATTTAGCAAAAATTGTGTACTTCACAATTCAAACTCTATCTCGACATGTTTGAAAATGTAGCCAGTCTTGTCACAGATCCGGTCAGGGCTCAGTCCTGGAAAAAATCAGACTCACTATTCCTTATCTCCCCCCTCATCCCTCCACTATCCTTACAAAGCCGCAGGACGCGGCCCCGCATTGATCATGGAGTGTTCATGTCCCTCGCCCTTGTCTACAGTCGCGCCCAAGTGGGTGTGTCTGCCCCTGCTGTCAGTGTCGAAGCCCATCTTGCCAACGGTTTGCCCGCGCTGACCCTGGTCGGTTTGCCGGAAGCCACGGTGAAGGAAAGCAAGGACCGCGTGCGCAGCGCGATTCTTAATTCAGGGCTGGAATTTCCCGCCCGCCGCATCACGCTCAATCTCGCGCCAGCAGATCTGCCAAAGGACGGCGGGCGTTTTGATCTGGCTATCGCTTTGGGCATTCTGGCAGCCAACGGGCAGTTTCCAGGCACTGCCCTGGAAGATCTGGAGTGCCTCGGAGAGCTTGCGCTATCGGGCGCCATACGACCAGTGCAAGGCGTTCTTCCAGCGGCTTTAGCCGCTCGGGAAGCCGGGCGGGCGCTGGTAGTGCCACAGGAGAATGCCGAAGAAGCCTGTCTGGCATCGGGACTGGTAGTGTTTGCTGTCGGCCACCTGCTGGAGCTGGTGGCTCACCTCAATGGCCACACGCCTCTTGCCCCTTATGCTGCCAATGGCTTGCTGCTGCAAGTGCGCCCCTACCCTGATCTCGATGAGGTTCAGGGCCAGCAAGCCGCAAAACGTGCCCTGTTGGTGGCCGCTGCGGGCGCTCACAACTTACTTTTCAGCGGTCCCCCCGGCACCGGGAAAACCCTGCTCGCCAGCCGCTTGCCTGGTCTGTTGCCGCCGCTGGATGAACGTGAGGCACTGGAGGTGGCAGCGATTCAATCGGTAGCCAGCCATGTGCCGCTCAGTAGTTGGCCGCAACGTCCCTTCCGACATCCTCATCATTCGGCGTCCGGGGCTGCGTTGGTGGGTGGCGGCAGCCGTCCACAACCGGGGGAAATCACACTTGCTCACCACGGTGTACTGTTTCTTGATGAGCTGCCCGAGTTTGAACGTAGGGTGCTTGAAGTGCTGCGTGAACCGCTGGAGTCCGGCGAGATTGTTATCGCCCGCGCCAAAGACAAGATCCGTTTCCCGGCACGCTTCCAATTAGTGGCAGCAATGAATCCCTGCCCCTGTGGATATCTCGGCGACCCCACCGGGCGCTGTCGCTGCAGCAGTGATCAGATTCAGCGGTACCGCAACAAGCTTTCCGGCCCCCTGCTCGACCGCATAGACTTGCACCTGACCGTCGCCCGCGAAGCTACCGCGCTGTCCCCGGTTGCCAACAACGGCGAGAGCAGTGCCCGTATTGCGGCGCTGGTAGCAGCTGCGCGCGAGCTTCAGCAGCGGCGCCAGGGTTGCGCCAACGCTTTTCTCGACCTGCCAGGCTTGCGCAAGCACTGCGAGTTATCCACAGCCGACCAGCATTGGTTGGAAAGCGCCTGCGAGCGACTGACGTTATCATTGCGAGCAGCGCATCGGCTGCTGAAGGTAGCTCGCACGCTGGCCGATCTGGAGCAAGCGGGGCGCATTGATAGAAATCATCTTGCCGAAGCCTTGCAATACCGACCGACTACAGCAGCCTGAGCAATTATTTCAAACTTGAAATATATATAGCGCTCTATTTTATTTATGCACTAAGACAATAGCAAGCACTAACCGTCGACTTGCCACACCGATGCGCAGGCCTATAATAGCTACACATTTCACGGCACGCGTAATGCTTGATGATCTACCATTTTCGACTGAAAAACAGCGTTCTTGTGGAGTTTAATTCCGAACACTGCAAGATAATTATCGAGAAATCACCCGGCACCACCGAGGAAGTAGCACTGGCGCGAGCCGATTCGCGCATACTCGAACTTTTGCTGATGAGCCCTGGTACAACCTGCTCACGCGAAGCCATTCAAGAGTTCGCCTGGGATGATCGTGTCGTCTCCACCGGCAGTCTCAACCAGTCAATCTTCATGCTCAGGAATATTCTCGGCGACAGCAAGGATCACGAGATCCTGATCACCGTGCCGCGCAGAGGCTATCGCTTCAACAGCGACTACCTGATCAACGAACCCGGGGCATCCGCAGCGCCTGAGCAAGAAGACCTGGAACAAGGCCCTCCAAGCACCGACCCTGCGCTGCCAGCACCCAGTGGCACGCCAGGAATTGGCAGAGTACTCCAACTGGGTTACCTGGCTGCAGCAGTACTGGCAGTGTTTGCTGTATGGCGGATATATGCCTGGTATCAACCGGTTAACGAACTGCAAGTGGTCGTTATAAAGCAGGGCGAACTTTCAATTTCGGCGGTCGGTAAAAACAAGCATGAAGTCGACAAACTCAGCGCTGAAATTGCAGGACTTAATTTGTCAACGCCAGAAATGAAAGGTCAAGTGTTTATCAGTCGTACCGGCCCACGCTTTAATATATCGTGTATTAGAACCACAGGACTTACTTACAATGCAGAGTTCCAGTTGCATGACGAGTCCCTCGCCCGCATGTTAAAAAAATGTGTGGCCGCTGAATGATGAAAAATATTCGAACTGCATGGTTCCACTGGCTTGTCATCACAATGGTTGTGTCGGCGAGCCTGACGGCACTCTTCATTGAGCTTCCCCGCCCATTCAAGAACAGCCAGCCTTATCGAACCGAAGGGCATAACTTCATGGCTCAGGATGTTCTGGACTCCAAGGAGGGGTTGACCATAAGCGAACCGAGCGCCGTTATCAGCGTGCTTGAACGATTAGGCGACAAGGAACGACACGTAGCCGTCGGCACGTCGTTTGTCGATGTCTCTCGCTGGCGATTGAAGATCAAGGTTGAAGACCTGCAGGCCAGCAGCCATGAAGAGCTGTTCGACGTTCGCCACAATTCGGAGCTGCTGTTTGCTCGCCAATACTTCAGGCTAGGCTCGATTCTCAACCTGGCGGTCATACCTTCAAGTGGCGATACGCTTTGCTACTACATGCTTGAGCTTGACCGCATGAGGTGCATGAACGACTGACCGCGAGGACCGCCGCGCCCTTATAGGGCGCGCCTTACAAGCCATAAATAACGATTTTTGATTCCTGCTTTTTCCACTCCAGCTTCAGAGTGCGATGCGCCAGTCACATCAGGGTGGCGCCAACAGGAATCCTCCATGCCGTTCAGAACGTTAATCCTGCTTTTGCTCTCGATGAGCCTATTGGGTTGCTCGATGGCCCCCACCATCGACGCCGCTATAACGCCCGAGCAACAAGCAAGTACTACCCTCAATGTTATCGAACACGATGACAGTAGCCTTGCCTGGAAGAAATCCTCCGCGCCGTTGTCGAGGGATTATGACAAGACGATATTCATCAACTTGCCAAAAACCATTTCCTTCGACACTAGCGATCCCAGACTTGCCAACTTTGATGGCGACGCAAACAAGCTTCGCTCGCACTTTCGCGCGCAACTGGAAAAGCAACTGACTGCTGCGGGTTATCACGTAGTAGACAAGCCAACCCATGGCGCACTGGCGCTAAACGTTTCAATTGCCGATATCGAGCGCGCTCCGCGTGATCCGAATGTCACTGAATACATTCCCATCGGCATGTTGGTGGGTCTCTCCCTGCACGTCACGGGTGTGCGTGACGAGACGCTTTACCTGTTCTTCCAGAGCGAGGTCAGCGACAGCCTGAGCGGTGTAACCCTCGGCCGCGCCGTAGACCGGGCCAGCGGTCGCAACATCGAGCAAGACAAAGGGCCTGTGGTCGAAGACATCTACCCCGCCATGGATACCGCTGCGCGATTGATTCGCGAACGGCTGGACAGAGAGTTCCAACCCAAGGGCTCGGCTTGATCGAGCCCCACCCCACTAACCAACCCACATTGGACGAACAATGAAATTCGCAAAACAGTTTGTAGCCGCTTTGGTCGTATTCAGCTCTGTCGGCGCCATGGCCGATGACCGCGGCCTTTATCTGGGCGGCGGCCTCACCAAGGTTGAAACCGACGAGCATCAATTGAGCGATGACGACAACGCCTACAAAGCTTTCGTCGGCTACCGGCTGAACCCCTACCTGGCGCTCGAAGGTGCCTGGGTAGACCTGGGCAAATTCGATGGCGAATACGCGGACTTCGAAGGCCACTCGCTGCAAGCCACCGCGCACCTTGGCTTTCCGATCGGTCAACGCATACGCCTGTTCGCCAGCGCCGGCGTCCACGCCTGGGATGCGGACAAAGACGTTGCCGGTGACAGCAGTGACCTGGATATGACCTACGGCCTTGGGGTCGAGGTCGATGTGTTGCGCAACATTGGCGTTCGCCTGGAGCAAGAAGTGCTCGAGGTGGGTGATATCGACCTGGACCAGACCAGCGCCAGTGTCTACTTCATGTTCTAGGTACCCACCGGTAGTAATTGCCGCAAACCTGCTCTTTACTAGCAACACCCCACCGCCGCGAGTTCGGTATGTTCGCTCTCATCCAGAGTTACCCCTTGCTGATCGGTATCGTACTGATCGCACTTGATCTTCTGCTCTGGCAAGTGACCCCGCTCAAGCGGCGCGCCTTGCGTATTGGCCTGCGCCTGGGTGTGTTCCTGTTGTTTACCTGGGTGTTGATCAGTTCCGGGGTAAGCCCGTTGCAGCCGGCGCCTTGGGCCGACGATGTAGCCCGCAATCTGTTGGCAACTGTCCTGGGCATTGGTTGGTGGCTATTCGCAGCGCGGACCATGACCGTTGTGATCGGCGTGATTTTGGTCGCGCGCAGTAGCCATACCGGCCGCCTGCTGCAAGACGTACTCGGTGCGGTGATCTTTCTAGTGGCCATTGTCGCCGCAGCCGCCTACGTGTTGCAGCTACCGGTAAAGGGGCTGCTGGCGACCTCGGGGGTGATGGCGATCGTTATTGGCCTGGCACTGCAAAGCACCCTGAGCGATGTGTTCTCCGGAATTGTCCTCAACACCACCCGCCCCTATCAGATTGGTGACTCGATCAGCATCGATGGCACTGAGGGCAAGGTCATCGATATCGACTGGCGCGCCACTCGCCTGCTGACCGGCAACGGCAGCCTGGCGGTAATTCCCAACTCGGTGGCGGCCAAGGCCAAACTGCTCAATTTCAGCCAGCCAAACGATGTACACGGCGTGTCGATCAGCGTGGTGATTCCGGCGCGGGTCCGTCCTCGGCGCGTGTTCGATGCGCTGGAGAAAGCCCTGCAAGGTACGCGCACGCTGCTGAGCACACCGCCACCCAAGGTCACCATTAAAAGCTCCACGCTGGAATCGGTCGAATATGAAGCCAGCGGTTTTGTCAGTTCAATGAGCCAGAAAACCGATACACGCAATCATCTGTTCGACCTCGCTCATCGCCACCTCGAAGCAACCGGCGTGGTGTGGAATACCGACAGCCTGCCATCCCAGACATGGACCCGCCAGCGCGCCCTGTTGGAAGACGTGCGCATTTTCCGCTCATTGAGCGGCGAGGAAAAAGACAACCTCAGCCAGCGCATGACATCAGTCGAGTACCTGGCCGATCAAGTGATCCTGGGCGTGGGTGAAAATTCGGATTATCTACTGGTGATAGGCACTGGCGTGGTGTCGGTGGTGGTGCATGATGGTGACAAGCTGATCGAGGCCGGACGCATGGGTCCGGGCGAGATCCTGGGGGTTGAGAACCTGCTTGAAGCGCAAGACTCAACGGCTGAGTTCCGCACCTTGTCCAGTTGTCTTCTGTACCGCATCGACAAAGACCAAGTGCGCAGCTGTCTTGAGCAACGGGACGAGGTCAAGACAGCGCTGATCAAGCTCCAACGTATCCGTCAGCAAACACGGCAGTCGCTGCTGGAGCAAAAACCGGCAGCCATCAAGAAAGGTGGCTTTCTCAGTTGGCTGCACAAGTAGCCGTTACAACACCACGCGCAAACATTGCCCGGCGTGATACAGCGAGAATCCGGTTTCATAGAAGCCGGTGCGCAGGGCCGGTGCTGAAACCGGCTTCATTGCCGAAAACGGAACAGGCAGGGTATCCGGGTTGTCTTGCAGGAGGAATTGCGCAAAAGCCTTACCGATCACCGTTCCTGTGGTGTTGCCCCGGCCGTTGTATCCGGTGACCGCGACCAGGCCCGGGGCCGGTTCGAACAGGCGCATCAGGTGGTCAGGGGTGAAGTCGATGCAGCCGGTCCAGTGCATTTCCCACTCGATTTTGCCCAACTGCGGGAAGTAGTGATTCTGAATACGGTCGGCCCAGCTGCGAATGAACCAGCTTGGCTTGTTGTCGACCCGGCCCAGGCTACCAAGCAACAGTCGGCCTTCATCATCACGACGAATGCTGCTCAGCACTGTGCGAGTGTCCCAGGAGCCTTGCCCATGTTTGAGCACGTTGTCGGCCGCCGCGCCCTGCAGCGGCGTCGAGGCAACCTGGTAGTAGTAACCCCGAAAAAAGTGCTTCTGCAGGGTGGTCCAATCGCCTTCGGTGTAAGCACCAGTGGAGATAACCACTTTGTCGGCGCTGACCGAGCCATTGGCGGTTTTCACCCGCCAGCCGCGGTTTTCGCGTTCCAGGCCCTCGACAGCGGACTGCTGAAAAACCTGCCCACCTAGACGGCTGACGGCGGCCGCCAGGCCTTGGGTGTAGGCCATGGGGTTGATGGTGCCGGCGCGGCGGTCGAGCAGCGCGGCGGAAATCTTGTCGGTACCGCAGTATTCCTCACACGCTGCGCCAGTAAGCAGTTCGACGTCGGCGCCGCGACGGCTCCACTGCTGATGACGCGCTTGCAAGTCGGCAACGCCGGTGGCGTTATGCGCCATGTGCAGGGTGCCAGTATTGTGTGCCTGGCAGTCGATGCCCAAGCGTTCGATAGTGGCGAAAACTTCAGCAGGTGCCTCGCCGAGTACCTTGTTCAGGCGGCTGCCTTGCTGTTGGCCGAGCGTAGCTTCAACGTCATCGGGACGAATCCAGGTACCGGCATTGACCAGACCGACGTTGCGACCCGAACCGCCGTGGCCGATTTTCCAGGCCTCCAGCAGGATCACCGACTTGCCTGCTTCGAGCAGGTGCAGTGCAGCGCTAAGACCAGTAATGCCGCCGCCAATGACGCAGACGTCGGCCTTGAGTTCGGAGGCCAGCTTATCGACCGGCGCAGCGAGCGTGGTTACGTGTTCCCACAAACAGTGTTGACGCAGCTCTGGCATGGTCGGCTTCCTTGATTATTATTGTTCGGTGGGGAGCTTATCGCGGGGCAAGCCTGCTCCCACAGTATCATTACGACCTGTAGGAGCGGGCTTGCCCGCGCTTAACCGGATCAGTCGAACACGATCCCCTGCGCCAATGGCAGCTCACGCGAATAGTTCACGGTATTGGTCTGGCGACGCATGTAGGCTTTCCACGAATCGGAGCCCGACTCGCGACCGCCACCGGTTTCTTTCTCGCCGCCGAAGGCACCGCCAATTTCCGCACCGCTGGTGCCGATGTTGACGTTGGCAATGCCGCAGTCGCTGCCCGCAGCGCTCTGGAAGCGCTCTGCTTCACGCAGGTCGGTGGTGAAGATGCACGAGGACAAGCCTTGCGGTACTTCGTTGTTCAGGCGCAGGGCCTCCTCGAAGTCGTCATAGGTCAGCACGTAGAGAATCGGGGCGAAGGTCTCGTGACACACCACGGCGCTTTGTGCCGGCATCTCGGCAATGGCTGGCGATACGTAGAAGGCATTCGGATACTGCTCTGCCAGCTGACGCTCACCACCAAACACTTGGCCGCCTTCGTCGCGAGCTCGCGCCAGGGCATCCTGCATGGCGCTGAAGGACTGCTTGTCGATCAGTGGCCCGACTAGGTTGTCCTTGCGCGGATCGCCGATACGCACTTTGGCGTAGGCGGCTTTCACCCGTGCAACCACCTCCTCCTTGATCGAACGATGCACGATCAGACGACGCAGGGTGGTGCAACGCTGACCGGCCGTACCGACGGCGCTGAACAGGATGCCGCGCACGGCCAAGTCCAGGTCTGCGCTAGGCGCCAGGATCATGGCGTTGTTGCCACCCAGTTCGAGGATACTGCGACCAAAGCGAGCGGCAACCCGTGGACCGACTTCGCGACCCATGCGGGTACTGCCGGTGGCGCTGACCAGCGGCACACGCGGGTCGTCGACCAGCGCTTCACCGGCTTCGCGATCACCAATAATCAGTTGGCTCAGGCCTTCTGGCGCATCACCAAAGGCTTTCAGGGCTTTCTCGAACAGTGCCTGGCAGGCCAGCGCGGTCAGCGGGGTTTTCTCGGAAGGCTTCCAGACCACGGCGTTACCGCAAACCAGCGCCAGCGTAGTGTTCCAGGCCCAGACGGCAACCGGGAAGTTAAAGGCGCTGATGACACCGACAACGCCCAGCGGGTGCCAGGTTTCACGCATGTGGTGGCCAGGACGCTCAGAGGCGATGGTCAAACCGTACAACTGGCGCGAAAGACCCACGGCGAAGTCGCAGATGTCGATCATTTCCTGCACTTCACCCAGACCTTCCTGAGTGATTTTGCCGGCTTCGACCGAGACCAGTTCACCCAGGGCGGCCTTATTTTCACGCAGCACTTCGCCGAACAGACGAATCAGCTCACCGCGACGCGGCGCAGGAACATTGCGCCAAGCCTGAAATGCTTGCGCAGCCTTGTCGATTTTAGCCACGACCTGGGCTTTGCTTTCCAGGTGCACCGAGGCAATCGCGCTGCCATCGATAGGGGTGTGAACGGAATGGTTGCCATTGGTGTAGGCATTGGCCGAGACACCGAGGCGGTCAAGCAGTCCATCAACCATTTTCTTCTCCTGCATGCGATGAGTGGTTGAATTAGTGATCCGGATCAGTATTAATCCGATCACTCTGGCGCAACAAACGACCTTTATTCCGCATATCATTCCGCCAGGTAATGATCTACCCGCTTAGAGACCGCTATGTCCAAACGTTTGGTGCCATCGATGGCCGCCCTGCAGTGTTTCGAGGCTGCCGCCCGACACCTGAGCTTCACCCGCGCAGCCGAAGAATTGCACCTGACCCAGAGCGCGGTGAGCAAACAGGTCGCCCAACTTGAAGAGATGCTGCGCCATCACCTGTTCCTGCGCATCCGCCGACGTCTGCAATTGACACCTGCTGGCGCGCTTTACCTGGCCGAGGTCAACAAGATCCTCACCCAGGTAGACATGTCCAGCCGCTACATCCTCTCCTACGGCCAGCAGACCGAAGTATTGAAAGTAGCCACTCAACCGAGTTTTGGCGTGCGCTGGCTGATTCCCCACCTGAAAGGCTTCGGCAAACGCCACCCGAATATTCATCTGGATATCCGCAACGAGATGGAGCCGTTCGCACTGCTGCAGGGTAAAGCCGACGTGGTGTTTTTCTTCGGCCAAGGTACATGGCCTGGGGCTACCTGCGTGGAGTTGTTCGGCGAAGAGGTGGTACCGGTATGCGCTCCAGAGCTGGTACAGGGCCGCACGCTCAAAGACGCCAGCGAATTGTCCGAGCTTGTGCTGTTGCAAAGCACATCGCGCCCCGAGGCTTGGCATGAATGGTTCCTGGAACAAGGCCTGCACTCAGCCCATAGCTACCACGGACCACGCTTCGACACCTTCTATATGAGTCTCAGTGCTGCCCAGTCCGGCTGCGGTGTGGCCCTGGTGCCGCGTTATCTGGTGGAGCAGGAGCTGGCTGAGGGCAAGTTGGTCGTGCCCTGGCAGCACAGCATGCGCAGCAACGGCTCACATTTTCTGGCGTTTGCCGAGCACGCGGCGGAAGTGCCGAAAGTGCGCGCGCTGGTTGAGTGGATCGCTGCCGAGTTGGCGCCGGAAGTTCACGAAATTACGGAATAACTGATCCACTTTTTTTCGCTTGCGGGAGTAGTGCATTCCTCGCTTTCATGTAGCGGTGCCCACTTCACCAGGAAGCTTTCGATGCCCGCTCAAGATTTCGTCAGCCCGGACAGCATTCGCGCGCAATTCTCGGCCGCCATGTCGCTCATGTACAAACAGGAGGTGCCGCTCTATGGCACGCTGCTGACGCTGGTGAGCGAAGTCAACCAGCAGGTCATGGCCGAGCAGCCGCAAGTGGCTCAAACCCTGCGCCTGACGGGCGAGATCGAGCGCCTGGACCAGGAGCGTCATGGCGCAATCCGAGTTGGCAACGCCGAAGAGCTTGCCACCATCGCTCGTCTGTTCGCGGTGATGGGCATGCAGCCGGTAGGCTACTACGACCTCAGCTCCGCTGGCGTACCGGTACATTCCACAGCCTTTCGTGCCGTTCATGAGCAGTCACTGCACATCAGTCCGTTCCGGGTATTCACTTCGTTGCTGCGCCTGGAATTGATCGACAACCCGGCGCTGCGGGAACTGTCACGGCAGATTCTCGCCAAACGGCAGATCTTCACCCCGCGCGCCCTGGAGCTGATCCAGCAGTGCGAACGTGATGGCGGCTTGACCGCCAGCGATGCCGACGCCTTTGTCAGTGAAGCCCTGCACACCTTCCGCTGGCACCAGGACGCCACCGTAACAGCGCAACAGTATCAACAGCTGCACGATCAACACCGCCTGATCGCCGATGTTGTAGCTTTCAAAGGCCCCCACATCAACCACCTGACGCCGCGAACCCTCGACATCGACGCCATTCAGGCAGGCATGCCGGCCAAAGGCATTTCACCCAAGGCCGTAATCGAAGGCCCACCACCGCGTCGCTGCCCTATCCTGCTGCGCCAGACCAGTTTCAAAGCCCTGCAGGAAAAGGTCGCCTTCAGCGATCAGCAGGGCGCTGCCAGTGGCAGCCATACCGCCCGTTTCGGCGAGATCGAGCAGCGCGGCGCAGCACTGACGCCCAAAGGTCGCCAACTGTATGACCAACTCCTTGATGCCGCGCGTGATTCACTGGGGGGTGTGCCTGCAGAGGCCAACGCCGAGCGCTACATGAATTTGCTCGAGGATAGCTTCCGCGCATTCCCGGACGACTTGGCGCACATGCGTGAACAGGATCTGGCGTACTTCCACTACTTCCCGACCGAACGTGGCCTGGCAGCACGCGGCGAGGCCCAGCGCCCGACCTCGCTGCAGGGACTGATCGACGCCGGGCACGTGCAATTTGCAGCCCTGGTGTACGAAGACTTCCTGCCGGTCAGTGCTGCGGGGATCTTTCAGTCCAACCTGGGTGACGATGCCCATAGCGAGTACGGCAGCAATGCCAATCGCGACGCGTTCGAACAGGCATTGGGCAAGTCGGTACAGGATGAGCTGGCGCTGTATGCGCAGAGCCAGCAGCGTTCGTTGCAGGTGTGTGCCCGAGCGCTGGATTTGCCTGGATTGTAAGAGCCTCATCGCGGGGCAAGAGCGCGCCCATAACGACCGCGGTAGCTAACTGAGGACCTGCACCTTCGGCAGGTCCATCGCGTCGGCTTCGCCCTGCAGGAAATCACTCAAGCGGCGCAACCGCTCGCCACCCGGACGCGTTTTTGGCCACACCAGATAATAGTCCAGACCACTGGCTACCGCTGTTGGCCAGGGCAGGCTCAAACGTCCCTGAGCCACGTCCTCGGCCACCATCAGCAGATCGCCCATCGACACGCCATACCCCCGGGCGGCCGCAATCATGCCCAGCTCCAGGGTATCGAACACCTGCCCACCTTTCAGCGAGACCTTGTCAGTCAGGCCCATGCGCGCAAGCCAACTGCGCCAGTCGCGCTTGTCAGGAGTCGGGTGGAGCAACTCGATGCCTGCCAGACGCTTGGCGTCCCAGGGTCCTTCCGTCAGTAAATCGGGCGCGCCGACCGGAATCAACAGCTCGGAAAACAGCCGCGCTACTTCCCAGTCCGGGGGAAAGCGCCCATCGCCCAGTAACACCGCACAATCGAATGGCTCATGGTTGAAATCGACGTGATCAACATCCATCCATGCACTGGTCAGTTGCACCTCGTTGCCCGGTTGCAGATGGCGAAAACGGCTGAGTCGCGCGAGTAACCAACGCATGGTCAGCGTCGAAGGAGCCTTCATGCGCAGGATGTCGTCCTCGCTGCGTAGCGTATTGCAGGCACGTTCCAGCGCGGCAAAACCTTCACGCACCCCGGGCAGCAGCAAGCGGGCCGCCTCACTGAGCTGCAAGCTTCGGCCATTGCGCACGAACAAACGGCAGGCGAAATGTTCTTCCAACGTGCGGATGTGTCGGCTGACTGCGCTCTGGGTGATTGATAACTCATCCCCGGCGCGTGTGAACGAGCTGTGCCTGGCAGCCGCCTCAAAGGCTCGCAAAGCGTACAACGGCGGTAAACGACGGGGCATGTGGTCAATCCTGCAGGTGCTGCCTGAGTGTTGACGGACATCATACCGGCATGAGTTTTAATCATGCCAATGATCGCTTTTATCCTTTTGTGCAAAACCTCACAAAAGATGAGAATTTCAAACTTTCCGAAATCAGCTTCAAAAAAGGACGATTCAATGCAGGTCGCACCCACTCATGAACTCAAGGCTCTGTTGCGCCTGGCCGGTCCGCTGATCGCCTCGCAGTTGGCCCACATGCTGATGGTGCTGACCGACACCCTGATGATGGCCCGCATCAGCCCGCAGGCCCTGGCCGGCGGTGGCCTGGGCGCGGCCAGCTATTCGTTCGTGTCGATTTTCTGTCTGGGAGTGATCGCTGCCGTCGGCACGCTGGTGGCGATTCGCAAAGGTGCCGGTGACATTGCCGGCGCTACCCGCCTGACCCAGGCCGGACTGTGGTTGGCTTGGGCCATGGCCATTGTTGCGGCGCTGGCGCTATGGAACCTTGAACCGGTATTGCTGCTACTGGGCCAAAGCCCGAACAACGTCGAAGCCGCCGCCCAATTCCTGCTCCTGCTTCCGCTGGCCCTTCCCGGCTACTTGAGCTTCATGGCCTTGCGCGGCTTCACCAGCGCCATTGGCCGCTCGACGCCAGTAATGGTCATCAGCCTGATCGGCACGGTGGCCAACTTCCTGCTCAATTATGCGCTGATCGAAGGCATGTTCGGCTTGCCCAAGCTGGGCCTGGTCGGAATCGGCCTGGTCACGGCAGTCGTTGCCAACTGCATGGCCGTGGCCATGGCCCTGTACATACGCTGGCACCCGGCCTATGGCCCTTATCCGATTCGCACTGGCCTGAGCCGCCCTTCCTGGCCAGCCCTGCGTGAGCTTTGGCGCCTTGGACTGCCCATTGGTGGAACCTATACGGTGGAAGTCGGCCTGTTCGCTTTTGCCGCGCTGTGCATGGGCGTACTGGGCAGCACGGAACTGGCAGCCCACCAGATTGCCCTGCAGATCGTTTCCACCGCCTTCATGATCCCGGCCGGGCTGTCTTATGCGGTTACCATGCGCGTCGGCCTCTACTATGGCGCGGGTAATCTGCCTGGCGCGCGACATGCCGGACGGGTCGGCATCGGTTTCGGTGCGACGATGATGCTGATGTTCGCCATCCTGTTCTGGCTGTTGCCCGATCCATTGGTGGGGCTGTTCCTCGATCACGGTGATCCCGCGTTCGCCGACATTATCCAGTTGGCCGTGAGCCTGCTGATGGTGGCGGCCTGGTTCGAATTGTTCGATGGCGTACAAACCATCGCCATGGGCTCGATTCGTGGTCTCAAGGATGCCAAGACCACCTTCCTGGTGGGCCTGTTCTGCTACTGGGTGATTGGCGCTCCGGCAGCCTGGCTGCTGGCCTTTACTCTGGGGATGGGTGCGGTTGGCGTCTGGTGGGGCCTGGCAGTAGGCCTGGCTTGTGCGGCGATAAGCCTGACACTGGCGTTCGAGTGGCGGATGAAGCGTTTACTGCGCAATGCTGGGGGCATGAAAACCGCAGTATCAGTAGCGTAAACACTACCGTAGAAGCGGATTCATCTGCGAAGGGCTGCGCAGCAGCCCCAATACACTACAAGGCAATGGTTTGCAGCGCCGCGCCACTGAATAGAAACGTCACCAGTTCATCGATCGGCAACGGCCGACTGATCAGAAAACCCTGAACCTGATCGCAGTTGAAACTACGCAGCAGGTCCAGTTGCTCAGGGGTTTCCACTCCTTCGGCCACCACCTCGAGGTTGAGGTTATGCGCCAGGTTGATCATGGCATGGACCAGCTTGCGGTTCTCTTCACGCTTTTCCATGCCACCGACAAAACTGCGATCGACCTTGAGCAAGGTAATCGGCAGGCTGTTGAGGTGGACGAAGGATGAGAAACCAGTACCAAAATCATCGAGAGAAAAGCGCACGCCAAGCCGCCCAAGGGCGTCCATGGTTTGCTCAACCAGATCGTTGCGGCGCATCACGGCCGTCTCGGTAAGCTCGAACTCCAGCCAGCGCGCATCCACACCATGCTCGATGATCAGCCGGCTTAGCGTCGCCAACAGCTGGCTGTCCTGAAACTGACGGAACGACAGGTTCACCGCCATGTGCAAGGGCGCCAGGCCCTTTTCCCGCAGCACCTGCATGTCGCGCAGGGCCCGGGAGATTACCCAGTAGCCCAACGGCACGATCAAACCACTCTGCTCGGCGAGCGGCACGAATTCACTGGGTGGCAACAAACCACGCTCGGCGTGGCGCCAGCGCACCAGCGCTTCCAGGCCAACGATGCGCCCATCGGTCATGTCGAGCCGTGGCTGATAGTGCAATTCCAGTTCATCGCGACGCAGGGCGCGGCGCAACTCGCTTTCCAGATCAGCCAGGCTGCGAGCGTTGCGGTTTATTCGCTCGTTGAAGATGTGAAAGGTGCAACCCTGGGTGCCTTTGGCCTGTTGCATGGCAATGTGAGCGTGCCACATCAGGGGGTCAGCGCCGCCCTGCGCACGCGCATGGGCAACACCCAGGCTGCAGCCGAGTAGCAGGCTCTCGCCATCGACCCAATAGGGTTCGGCCAGGGCCTCGGTAATGCGTTCGGCCATCCACTCGGCGCGTTGTGGTTCACGTCGCGTATCGATCAGCAGGGCAAATTCATCGCTACCCAGGCGTGCCACCTGATCACCCGCCTCAAGCCGGCTCTTCAAACGCCCGACCACCTGAAGAATCAAGCGATCGCCAGCCTGATGGCCCAGCGCGTCGTTGGCACGGCGGAAGTTGTCCAGATCCAGATGCCCAAGGGCGACACCCCGCCCCTCGTTATCGGCCAGGCGTGCGGCCAGCAGGGTCTGGAAACCCTGGCGATTGGCGATACCGGTCAACGGGTCCTGCTCGGCCAGGCGCTGCAAGGTGGCTTCCAGCACGCCACGCTCACGCACATGACGAAGACTACGGCGCAGAAGATCGGGACCCAGTTGGTCAAGCACCAGCCAGTCGCTAACGCCAGGTGGTGGTGATTGCGGCTCCTGCTCGAGCAACAACACCATCGGCAGGATACAGCGCCCTGGAGCAGGCTGTAGCTGCGGCGTTGCCAGTACCAATGCATTGCGATCATTGGCGAACAAACTATCGACCGCGTCCCAACTGGGTGCGGTCAACATCACCGCGCTACCCGCCAGCGGTGCCAGACAATTACGCAGGGCCGAGGCCCACTCGGGCTCATCAGCCAGCAACAGCAAACGCAAGGGTTCGACAGGCGTAGACAAGCTGGCTCCTTAGGACGTGGACGCAGTCAAATGACAATGGGCAGCGAGAGGCTCATCCTAAACCATTAGTGAAAATGATTTTCACTTAAAGTCGCGCCTATCCATTTGCCGACATCCCGCAGGTTTCGCCATGCATCCTGCGGGAAAGTATCAAAAGCGGCAAATTTAGATCGAGTGGTACGTCACACTGTCAGACGGTCGCGGCAGAAACTCTCTGCGCCTGCTAAAATGCCCGGCTATTTTTCAGGCGACCCCGGTTTTCTTCATGTCCCGACTCAATCCCCGGCAACAAGAAGCCGTGAACTACGTCGGCGGCCCTCTTTTGGTGCTCGCCGGTGCCGGTTCCGGCAAAACCAGCGTGATCACCCGCAAAATCGCGCACCTGATTCAGAATTGCGGCATTCGTGCGCAGTACATCGTGGCCATGACCTTCACCAACAAGGCCGCGCGGGAGATGAAAGAGCGGGTCGGCACCCTGCTGCGCAAAGGCGAAGGGCGCGGCTTGACCGTGTCGACGTTCCACAACCTGGGCCTGAACATTATCCGCAAGGAGCATCAGCGCCTGGGTTTCAAACCGGGCTTCTCGATCTTTGACGAGACTGACGTCAAAGCCTTGATGACCGATATCATGCAGAAAGAGTACTCGGGCGACGACGGCGTCGACGAGATCAAGAACATGATCGGCGCTTGGAAAAACGACCTGATCCTACCGCCCGAAGCATTGGAAAAGTCGCGTAACCCGAAAGAGCAGACCGCCGCCATCGTCTACGCCCATTACCAGCGCACGCTCAAGGCGTTTAACGCGGTGGACTTCGACGACCTTATCCTGCTGCCGGTCAAGCTGTTCCAGGAACACGCCGACATCCTGGAAAAATGGCAGCACAAGGTTCGCTACCTGCTGGTGGATGAATACCAGGACACCAACGCCAGCCAGTATTTGCTGGTGAAAATGCTCATCGGCACGCGTAACCAGTTCACCGTGGTGGGCGACGACGACCAGTCGATCTACGCTTGGCGTGGCGCGCGTCCAGAAAACCTGATGCTGCTCAAAGAGGACTATCCGTCGCTGAAGGTGGTCATGCTGGAGCAAAACTACCGCTCCACCAGCCGTATCCTGCGTTGCGCCAACGTGCTCATCTCGAACAACCCGCATGCCTTTGAAAAGCAGCTCTGGAGTGAGATGGGCCATGGTGACGAGATCCGTGTGATCCGCTGCAAAAACGAGGAAGCGGAGGCCGAGCGGGTGGCCATGGAAATTCTCAGCCTGCACCTGCGTACTGATCGCCCGTACAGCGATTTCGCCATTCTTTACCGCGGCAACTACCAGGCCAAGCTGATTGAGTTAAAGCTGCAGCATCATCAAGTGCCGTATCGCCTGTCTGGCGGCAACAGCTTCTTCGGGCGCCAGGAAGTCAAAGACCTGATGGCCTACTTCCGCCTGCTGGTCAATCCGGATGACGACAACGCTTATCTGCGAGTGATCAACGTACCGCGCCGTGAAATTGGCTCGACCACCCTGGAAAAGCTCGGCAATTACGCCACCGAACGCAAGATTTCGATGTACGCCGCCAGTGAAGAGCTGGGCTTGGGCGAGCATCTGGACAGCCGTTTCACCGACCGCCTGCAGCGCTTCAAGCGCTGGATGGACAAGGTTCGCGAGCAAGTCGCTCTGGAAGACCCTATCGCGGCCTTGCGCGGCATGGTCACCGACATCGATTACGAAAACTGGATTCGCACCAACAGTTCCAGCGACAAAGCTGCAGACTTTCGAATGGGCAACGTCTGGTTCCTGATCGAGGCGTTGAAAAACACCCTCGAAAAGGACGAAGACGGTGAAATGACCATCGAGGAGGCCATCGGCAAGCTGGTCCTGCGTGACATGCTTGAACGTCAGCAGGAAGAGGAAGACGGTGCCGAGGGCGTGCAAATGATGACGTTGCATGCTTCCAAGGGCCTGGAATTCCCCTATGTGTTCATCATGGGCATGGAGGAAGAGATTCTTCCCCACCGCTCCAGTATCGAAGCAGACACCATCGAGGAAGAACGACGTCTTGCCTACGTGGGTATTACCCGCGCACGCCAGACCCTGGCCTTCACCTTTGCAGCCAAGCGCAAACAGTACGGCGAGATCATTGATTGCTCGCCAAGCCGCTTCCTCGACGAGCTGCCGGATGATGACCTGGCCTGGGAAGGCCTTGACGATGCGCCGACCGAAGTGAAGGCCGCACGCGGCAATAATGCATTGGCCGATATCCGCGCCATGCTTAAACGTTAGATAATCAACCTTTGCTGCGGCGCACTGCCGTGGCCACTCTTGCTACATCGAGGAAATACCACAGTGGAAGCACTGCACCAGAAGATTCGCGAAGAAGGCATCGTGCTTTCCGATCAGGTTCTCAAAGTCGATGCGTTTCTTAACCATCAGATCGACCCTGCGCTGATGCAACTGATTGGCGACGAGTTTGCCCGTCGGTTCGCCGACTCCGGCATCACCAAGATCGTCACTATCGAAGCCTCGGGTATTGCCCCAGCGGTGATGACCGGCTTGAAGCTGGGTGTGCCGGTGATTTTCGCGCGCAAGCACCAGTCGCTGACCCTGACCGAGAACCTGCTGACCGCCACGGTGTATTCCTTCACCAAGCAGACTGAAAACACCGTGGCGATCTCCCCGCGTCACCTCAACAGCAGCGATCGCGTGCTGGTGATCGACGACTTCCTGGCCAATGGCAAAGCCTCCCAGGCCCTGATCTCGATCATCAAGCAAGCTGGCGCTACCGTTGCTGGCCTGGGTATCGTTATCGAGAAGTCGTTCCAGGGCGGCCGCGCCGAGCTGGACAGCCAGGGCTACCGCGTTGAGTCGCTGGCCCGGGTCAAGTCGCTCAAAGATGGCGTGGTTACTTTCATCGAGTAAGCCGGCGTTCATGTCGCGGGGCTTGCCCCGCGATAGCGTCCTCAAGCCGATGAAGTAGCCTGCAACCCTGCCAGCAGCAAGCGCTGGTACAGCTCATCCTTGAGCCCCTGCGGCTGCGCCAGTCCCATGCGTTGCAACTGTTGCGGATAAGCCTCCGGTGCCGGTGCGTCCAAGGCGGCCTTGCCCAGCGACAGTACCTCGCTCAATTTGAATTTGCTCTTGAGCCAGTTCAACGCGCGCAACAAGTCGCGCTCTTGCTCAGTGAAATCACTGCCCAACGGATACTCGGGGAACAACTGCGCGTGCTCGTCGCGCAAGCGTTGCAAGCGCTGCGGTGTGTTGTCGGTAAAGCGCGGCTCCAAGGCAAAGTCGGACGGTAGCTTGCCGGCCTTCTGCGCCTGTGCGATCAACCCGGCCTGAAAGCGCGAATCGCTGATTTGCAGCAGTCGCCGGATGGTTTCGGCATCGGTTTGCCCGCGCAGGTCGGCAATCCCGTATTCAGTGACGACCACATCGCGCAGGTGCCGTGGAATGGTGCAATGGCCGTACTCCCAGACCAGATTCGAGCTTACCTCCCCACCCGACTCACGCCAGCTGCGCAACAGCAGAATCGATCGCGCACCTTCCAGGGCATGTCCCTGCGCGACAAAGTTGTATTGCCCTCCAACACCGCTGAGCACCCGCCCGTCTTCCAACTGGTCGGCAACCCCGGCACCCATGAGGGTCATGGTGAACACGGTGTTGATGAAGCGTGCATCCAGGCGCTGTGAACGCTTGAGGGCTTCCTCGCCGAACAGTTCGTTGATGTAGCTGATAGCGCGCATGTCGATACGCTTGCGGTTTTCTAGCGGCATGTCGCGCAAGCGCTGATAAAACGCCCGAGGCCCCAGGAAGAAGCCTCCATGTGCCAATACATCGCCATCAACCGGGCGCCGGATAATGCCTGCTTCCAACAAAGCCAGCAGTCCGTTGACGAACATTTCGCTACAGCCATACAAGCCGTGAACGAAAGGTTCGATACCACCTTCACGCTCGATCATTGCGTGCCAGGGCTGCAGGTTCATCGCAGCCAGCAGTGCCTGGTAGGCTTGGCTTTCAAACTCTCGCGCCAGGAGTGCCGCCGTCAGGGCGTCGCCCATGGCGCCGATGCCGATCTGCAAAGTGCCGCCGTCGCGCACCAGGGCGCTGGCATGCAAGCCGATGAAATGATCCTGGGGCGTGACGGGCATGTTCGGTGTCGAAAACAGCCGCCTGCGCTCAACGGAATCAATCAGCAAGTCGAAATCCTGACGGGGTAATTCAGAGCCACCGGGCATATAGGGAAGCTCAGCGTGTACCTGACCCAACAGCAGGATGGTTTCCCCGGCAGCACGACGACGCTCGATCATCGGCAGCAGATCGAGCGTTATATCCGGATTACAACTCAGGCTCAGGTGGTCCGGGTACTGGGTGTCCTCAGCTACCAGCTGTGCCACCAGGTTCAAACCTTTCGCGTTGATGTCCCGCGCGGCGTGACTGTAGTTGCTGCTGACGTAATCCTGCTGGGCCGTGGCGCTGTGCAGCAGGCTGCCCGGCTGCATGAAAAACTGCTCGATACGAATATTGGCCGGCAAACAGTCCTTGCGCAGGTCGCTCAAGTACTCGAGCTCTTCATAGTCGGCAAATACGCGCTCGAGAAACGGTTCGAGAAAGCGCCGCTGCAGGCCGTCACCCAGATCAGGCCGGCCCAGGCTGAGCGCGGTATAAATCGTTAAACGCCGCTGGGGCAATTGCCGAACACGCGCATACAGGGCGTTGACGAAAGCGTTGGGCTTGCCCAGGCCCAGCGGCAAACCCATGTGGATATGCGCGGGCAAACGCGCCAACACTTCGTCTACTGCCTTTTCAATTGAGCAACTCTGTGGCATTTGCGCCTCCCGATCATCCTTGCAGGTTGGACCGAGCATGGCGTGAGTTTGCTCCCCAGTCCACACCAGGGGGAGCGAGCCAGGCCTGCAGAAACAACAAAGCCCGCACGTGGCGGGCTTTGTTGACGAAATTGCAGGCTTACAGGCCGGACATTTTCTTGATGGCGCCCATCAGGTCGTCATCCGAGCAATCAGCGCAGGTGCCTTTCGGCGGCATGGCATTGATGCCGGTGATTGCCTTGGCCAGGATACCGTCCAGACCACCCTGGTGGTCGGCACGCTCTTTCCAGGCAGCGGTGTCACCGATCTTCGGTGCGCCCAGCAAGCCACTGCCATGACAGGCATTACAGTGCTTGGCGATAATATCGTCTGGGGTCTTGGCAGCGCCGCCGCCTGCGGAAGCAGCAACTTCCATACCCTTACATTCTTGACCTTGTACACACACTTGTCCGACTGGTTCGAGTCGCTTGGCAATGTCGTCGTTGGTCGCAGCTGTTGCGCTGACTGCCCAAAGGGCCAATACGGCAGCTGGTACGGCCAGCATTTTCTTGATTAGATTCACGCGTACACCCTCATGGTGGCTAGTCACGCCCGCGGCCACGGTTTCGCAGGCGGCGCAAGTATAACGGGAACCCTGCCATACCGAAACAACCCTAATGTCCAAAGGGTCTTAGCCGCGACAATCCGCCGCGTGTCACACGCTTTAGAAGTTGGCCGGCGTCGCTGCGCTGATCAGCCGAGCCGGCTCATCGTATGGGTTTCGGAAACGGTGCGGCTTGGTACTTTCAAAATAGTAGCTATCGCCCGCCTCGAGAATAAAAGTTTCCAGACCGACTACCAGTTCCAGGCGTCCTTCAAGGAGAATCCCGGTTTCCTCACCGTCGTGAGTGAGCATTTCTTCACCGGTATCGGCGCCCGGTGGGTACACCTCATTAAGAAACGCAATCGCCCGGCTCGGGTGCGCCTTGCCAACCAGTTTCATGGTCACGGCACCGTCAGAAATGTCGATTAATTCATGAGCCTTGTAAACGATTTGCGTGGGGTTTTCCGGCTGTAGTTCTTCCGAGAAAAACTCGACCATGGACATCGGAATACCGCCCAGCACTTTACGCAACGAGCTGATTGAAGGGCTTACGCTGTTCTTCTCGATCATCGAGATCGTGCTATTGGTGACGCCCGCCCGTTTGGCGAGTTCACGCTGGGACAGGCCCTTGAGCTTGCGAATGGCTTGCAGTCGTTCACCGACGTCCAATGCTGGAGCCCTCCTAAACGAACGAGTGGGGTCGAAATTGAACGATATCATCGCAACAGCGTTCAGTATTTACAACACTTCGACCCGCAGCCTGTCCGCTTTGGCGCCTCAATCGTCGATATAGTCCAGCGGTACGCGTTTGAGGTTGCAGAAGATCTGGTACGGAATCATTCCCGCCTGCTGCGCCAGATCGCTGGCCAGCACATTTTTTCCCCACAACTCTACCGGGCTGCCGATACCGGCTTCCGGTACGTCGGTCAAATCAATGCACAGCATGTCCATCGACACTCGGCCAATCAACTGACTGCGCTTCCCAGCCACCATGACCGGAGTACCGGTCGGCGCCTGACGCGGGTAGCCATCGGCATATCCCATGGCAACCACGCCGACGCGAGTCGGGCGCGGGCTGATGAATTTAGCGCCATAGCCCACCGGCTCACCGGCTGGCAATTCACGCACACTGATAACGCGTGATTGCAGGGTCATTACCGGTTGCAACCGGGCGGCTTCAGCTTGCGGCACTTCAAACGGCGTGGCGCCGTAGAGCATGATGCCCGGACGCACCCAATCGCTTGGAATGACCGGCCAACCCAGCACAGCCGGTGAGTTACGCAGGCTGACTTCGGCACTCAGCCCCTGGCGGGCGGCCTGGAACACCGCGACCTGGTCGTTGCTGGCAGCACTATCGAGCTCGTCCGCACGGGCGAAGTGACTCATTAACACCACACGGGTGACCTTGCCGCTGGCCAGCAAACGCTGATAGGCCGCCTGGTAATCCTTGGGGTGCAAACCTACCCGGTGCATGCCGCTGTCGAGCTTGAGCCAAACGGTGATCGGCGTGCTCAAGCGTACCTTCTCGATAGCTTCCAACTGCCACAGCGAATGCACAACACACCACAAGTCATGCTGGACAATCAGCTCCAGTTCGCTGGCTTCAAAAAAGCCTTCGAGCAACAACACCGGCGCCTTGATCCCCGCCGCTCGCAACTCCAGCGCCTCCTCGATGCAAGCCACGGCGAAACCATCGGCCTGCTGCTCGAGCGCCAAAGCGCAACGCACGGCACCATGGCCATAGGCGTCAGCCTTGATCACGGCCAAGGCCTTGGCACCGGACAATTCGCGAGCCAGTTGGTAGTTGTGACGCAGAGCTTGAAGATCGATCAGGGCACGAGCAGGACGCATAGCGGCAGCCTTCTTGGCAGTCTGGTTATAGTAAAAAACCCGGCGCTCGATTGCAGCTTGTAGGCCACCAACGGCACCGGGTGAGGGATTGCTATTACGGCAGTGCAGCCACTACCGACAGCTCTACGAGAATTTCCGGCTCGCACAGCTTGGCTTCGACAGTAGCGCGCGCAGGCGCTACGCCTTTGGGCAGCCACGTGTCCCAGACACTGTTCATGCCCTGGAAGTGCGCATCGATGTCCTTCAAATAAATAGTCACCGAGAGCAAGCGGCTCTTGTCGGTACCAGCTAGATCCAGCAGGCGCTCAATGTTGGCCAGGGTTTCACGGGTCTGCTGTTCGATCCCCGCATTCATGTCGTCGCCCACCTGGCCCGCCAGATAAACGGTGCCATTGTGGGTAACGATCTGACTCATACGCTCATTGGTGAGCTGGCGCTGGACTGACATGTTTTGCAGACTCCTGGTGTTTTCCGTAACGAGAAATATCGAGGCCTTCGGCGCTGATCTGCGGCTTTTTGCGTGCGATCAGATCCGCCAGCAAGCGGCCCGAACCGCAAGCCATGGTCCAGCCCAGCGTACCGTGACCGGTATTGAGGAAAAGGTTGCGGAACGGCGTGGCGCCTACGATCGGCGTACCGTCCGGCGTGGTCGGGCGCAGGCCGGTCCAGAAACTGGCCTCACTCAGATCGCCGCCGCGAGGATAGAGATCGTTGACGATCATCTCCAGCGTTTCGCGTCGACGCGGATTCAGCGACAGGTCAAAACCAGCGATTTCAGCCATGCCGCCAACACGAATGCGGTTGTCGAAACGGGTGATCGCTACCTTGTAGGTTTCGTCGAGAATGGTCGAAGTCGGCGCCATTGCCGGGTCGGTGATCGGCACGGTCAGGGAGTAACCCTTGAGTGGGTAAACCGGCGCCTTGATACCCAACGGCTTGAGCAGTTGCGGTGAATAGCTGCCCAACGCCAGAACGTAGCGGTCGGCGGTTTCCAGCTTGCCATCGATCCACACACCGTTGATGCGGTCACCGGCGTAGTCCAGACGCTGAATGTCCTGGCCAAAGCGGAACTCGACACCCAGTTTGATCGCCATTTCCGCCAGGCGAGTGGTGAACATCTGGCAGTCACCCGTCTGGTCGTTTGGCAAACGCAGGGCGCCTGCAAGAATATCGGTAACGTTAGCCAGGGCTGGCTCGACGCGGGCGATACCTTCACGGTCGAGTACTTCGTACGGAACACCGGACTGCTCAAGCACAGCGATGTCTTTGGCGGCGCTATCGAGTTGCGCCTGGGTACGGAACAGTTGGGTTGTCCCCAGCGAACGGCCTTCGTAAGCGATGCCGGTTTCTGCACGCAACTCATCGAGGCAATCACGGCTGTACTCAGACAGACGCACCATGCGCTCTTTGTTCACGGCATAACGGCTGGCGGTGCAGTTGCGCAGCATCTGCGCCATCCACAGGTACTGATCGATGTCCGCAGTGGCTTTGATTGCCAACGGTGCGTGACGCTCGAGCAGCCATTTGATGGCCTTCAGTGGCACACCGGGAGCAGCCCACGGCGAAGCGTAGCCTGGCGAGACCTGGCCGGCGTTGGCAAAGCTGGTTTCCATGGCGACTGCCGGTTGACGGTCGACCACAACGACTTCAAAACCCTGCCGTGCCAGATAGTAGGCACTGGCGGTTCCGATGACACCGCTACCAAGTACCAGAACTCGCATGTTTATTACCCTCGACGCAGCCTATAGCTGACATTTGTTGTTAGTGGCGTAGATGGGCGCAGTATAGGAAGGTATGACCAGTGCTTTTCACTGTATAAAAGCCTATATTTGGCGAGAATTCTCGGCAAGGTTGGCTTTTACGGAGGGGCATCCACTATGAGAACCCAGCACCAAAGCAAACGTGAACTGGATAAGATCGACCGCAACATCCTACGGATCCTACAATCCGATGGGCGTATTTCGTTTACAGAATTGGGCGAAAAGGTGGGTCTATCGACGACACCCTGCACCGAAAGAGTGCGGCGTCTGGAGCGAGAAGGCATCATTATGGGCTACAACGCCCGCCTCAATCCGCAGCACCTGAAGGGCAGCCTGCTGGTGTTTGTTGAAATAAGCCTGGATTACAAGTCCGGTGACACGTTCGAAGAATTTCGCCGTGCGGTACTGAAACTGCCCCACGTGCTGGAATGCCACCTGGTGTCGGGCGATTTTGACTATCTGGTGAAGGCGCGGATCTCGGAGATGGCTTCTTATCGCAAACTGCTGGGCGATATTCTTCTCAAACTGCCGCACGTTCGCGAATCGAAGAGTTACATTGTCATGGAAGAAGTCAAAGAAAGCCTTAACCTGCCGATTCCCGACTAAGCCCTAAACCAGCACCTGACGGGTACTGGCAATGAACTGATGCACCAGCTTCTCTGCCTGCGGGTCAATCATTTCGGCCGGACCGCGACCGTTGGGGCATGGCAGGCGCTCTGTGGTACCGAACAGTCGGCAGATCATCGGCCGTTCTTCGTACACAGTGCAGCCATCAGGCCCCAGGTGCACACAGTTCAGCTCGGCCAGTGCGGCTTCCTGTTCGGCCGCACTCTTGCGCGGCAGGCGGGCCATTTCTTCCGAAGACGTGGTCACCGGCCCACAGCAGTCATGGCAACCGGGCACACATTCGAAGGACGGGATCTGATCACGCAAAAATCGGATCTTGTGGCTGTTACAACTCATGGCGGCCTGCGGTAGGAAACGGGAACAACGCTATTTTGCCCCATGGTTGCTCCCTATCGAAAGTGCAGCTTATCCTGCGTCAATTTTTCCAAACACCAAATTCAGGACTCATCGATGAGCGTCCCTGTTCAATCACCTACTTCCCATGCCGCCTCCTACTATGCAGCCAGCAGCCAGTTGCAGCCCGAATATCCGGTGTTGCTTGGCGAGCTGAGCTGCGACGTGTGCGTGGTCGGGGGAGGTTTTTCGGGGCTCAATACAGCAATTGAACTGGCTGAACGCGGCCTCAATGTCATTTTGCTGGAAGCCCGCAAAATCGGCTGGGGCGCCAGTGGTCGCAATGGCGGGCAGTTGATTCGCGGCGTCGGGCATGGCCTGGATCAGTTCACCCCGCTACTGGGCAGCGATGGCGTACGCGAGCTGAAATTGATGGGCCTGGAAGCTGTGGATATCGTTCGCCAGCGTATCGAGCAGCACGCGATAAGCTGCGACTTGACCTGGGGTTACTGCGACCTGGCCAACAAGCCCAAAGACCTCCAAGGCTTCGCCGAAGATGCCGAAGAGCTGCGCGGCCTGGGCTACCGCCATGAGCTACGCCTGGTACAACCCGAGCAGATGCACACGGTGGTGGGCTCGGACCGTTACGTTGGCGGTCTGATCGACATGGGCTCCGGGCATCTGCACCCCCTGAACCTGGCCTTGGGCGAGGCAGCCGTGGCCAGGAAGCTTGGGGTTCGCCTGTTCGAACAGTCGGCAGTTACGCGTATCGACTATGGCGCACAGGTGCGTGTGCATACTGCCCAAGGATCGGTGCGCGCCAGTACCTTGGTACTTGGTTGCAACGCCTATTTGAACAACCTCAACACTGAATTGGGCGGCAAGGTGTTGCCTGCCGGTAGCTACATCATTGCCACCGAGCCTTTGAGCGAAGAGCTGGCTCACGAGCTTCTGCCACAGAACATGGCGGTTTGCGACCAGCGCGTTGCGCTGGACTACTACCGTCTGAGCGCGGATCGCCGACTGCTGTTCGGAGGCGCTTGCCACTATTCCGGGCGCGACCCACAGGACATCGCCGCCTATATGCGGCCAAAGATGCTCCAGGTTTTTCCGCAACTGGCCAATGCACGCATCGACTACCAGTGGGGCGGCATGATCGGCATCGGCGCCAACCGCCTGCCGCAGATCGGTCGCCTGGCCGACCAGCCAAACGTATATTTTGCCCAGGCCTACTCAGGTCACGGCCTCAATGCCACTCACCTGGCGGGCAAGTTGCTGGGCGAGGCCATCAGCGGCCAGCACCGTGGACGCTTCGACCTGTTCGCAAAAGTGCCGCACCTCACTTTCCCGGGCGGAAAACACCTGCGCTCACCGCTGCTCGCCCTGGGCATGCTCTGGCACCGGCTCAAAGAGCTGGTCTGACCCGATGTACCGAGCGGCAGGAACCGGCTCGCCCTGCGAACGACTGCCGGTGCTTCAAGGACCCAGTTTCAGCCACGCCAGAAAGGTTTCAAGCCCTCCTGGCGTGCCTGCTCCGGTGTAAGGCCGACATCGCGCAACTGCTCGGGGGTTAGCTCCAACAACACGCGACGACTGTTCCATCGATGCGCCATCAAGCCCCAACGCCCAAGCGCTACTGGAACATTGAACAACTTCACGCGTTGTTCACGACTCAATTCTTCAGCGTGCAATTTCAGACGCACATCGCTCATACCGCTCATTGCTTGAATCCTCCCCGGCCTGGATAACCGCAGGAAAAGCTTGAGCGATCAAGCAAAAGCAATACAGATTCAAAACACAGATATTATTTCCATACAGAATCGGCAGCTTTGCCACTGAATGCTGTATTTTTTCAGCATCTGTATTGGTAAGTCGCCAAATTGCGCTGCGGGAGTATGCCATGACCCTCTACGTCAACCTCGCCGAGTTGCTCAGCGCCCGTATTGAGCAAGGCTTGTACCGCCCGGGTGATCGCTTGCCATCTGTACGGGCATTGAGCGTGGAGCATGGTGTCAGCTTGAGCACTGTGCAGCAGGCCTATCGCCTGCTGGAAGACAACGGCCTGGCCGCGCCGCGCCCAAAGTCCGGCTATTTCGTGCCGAGCGACCGTAGCCTGCCTGCCCTGCCCGCAGTCAGCCGTCCGGCGCAGCGACCAGTGGAAATATCCCAATGGGAACAAGTCATCGAATTGGTGCGCAGCGTACCGAGCAAGGACGTCGTGCAACTGGGCCGAGGCATGCCCGACATCGATAGCCCCACACTCAAGCCGCTGCTGCGCAGCCTGGCCCAGCTCAGCCGCCGCCAGGACATGCCCGGTCTGTATTACGACACCATTTCCGGCACCCTGGCCCTGCGTGAACAGATTGCCCGCCTGATGCTCGACTCCGGCTGCAGTATCGACCCGGCTGACCTCGTGGTGACCACCGGCTGCCACGAGGCGCTGTCGGCCAGCATTCGCGCCGTGTGCCAGCCGGGAGATATCGTCGCAGTGGACTCACCGAGCTTTCACGGCGCCATGCAAACCCTCAAGGGCCTGGGCATGAAAGCCTTGGAAATCCCCACCGACCCACTCACGGGCATAAGCCTTGAAGCTCTGGAGCTGGCGCTTGAGCAGTGGCCGATCAAGCTCATCCAAATCACCCCGAACTGCAACAACCCTCTGGGCTATATCATGCCCGAGGCGCGCAAGAAGGCCTTGTTGACCCTGGCCCAACGTTTCGACGTAGCGATCCTGGAAGATGATGTGTATGGCGACCTGGCCTACACCTACCCGCGCCCGCGCACCATCAAGTCGTTCGACGAAGACGGCCGGGTGCTGCTATGCAGTTCCTTCTCTAAAACCCTCGCTCCCGGGCTGCGGATCGGCTGGGTAGCCCCAGGCCGGTATCTGGAGCGGGTGCTACACATGAAATACATTAGCACCGGCTGCACCGCGACCCAGCCGCAGTTGGCCATCGCCGACTTTATCGAGGCCGGACATTACCAGCCGCATATGCGCCGTATGCGTAGTCAGTACCAACGCAGTCGAGATCAAATGAGCGACTGGGTTACCCGCTACTTTCCCCCAGGCACTCGCGCCAGCCGGCCGCAGGGTGGATTCATGCTCTGGGTGGAGTTGCCCGAAAGTTTCGACACGCTCCGCCTGAACCGGGCTTTACTTGGGCAAGGTGTACAGATTGCCGTAGGCAGTATCTTTTCCGCCTCCGGCAAGTACCGCAACTGCCTACGGATGAACTTTGCGGCGCGCCCCACAGCCGCAATAGAAGCCGCTGTGCGCAAGGTTGGAGAGACCGCCATTCGTCTACTGGCCGAAGCTGGCAACGACGGGTAACTTTCCGCCGCCGCTCGCGGTCGATATCCATAAGCAATAAAACTAAAGGACCCTTTTGCCTTGAGAAGCCTGTGCGCGCTGCCCCTGCTGCTGTCGCTGCTGCTGACGCTTGGCCTGAGTGGATGCGCCAGCGTCGGACAACCGCGGGAAGTTACCCAGGCATTGCCCGCCAGCGACTCAGCTTTCGGCCGCTCTGTACAACGTCAGGCTGCTGCCTACGAAGGCCGCTCCGGCTTTCGCCTGCTGCCCAATAGCAATGAAGCCTTTCGTGCTCGCGCCGAACTGATCCGTAACGCTCAGTCGAGTATCGACCTGCAGTACTACATCGTGCATGACGGTCTCAGCACCCGCGCCTTGGTGCATGAGTTACTGCAGGCTGCTGACCGGGGCGTGCGTGTTCGTATTCTGCTCGATGACACCACCAGTGACGGCATCGACGACAAGATAGCCACCCTCGCCGCCCACCCGAACATCCATATTCGTGTCTTCAACCCGCTACACCTTGGACGCAGCACCGGCGTGACCCGTGCCTTGGGCAGACTGTTTAACCTCAATCTGCAACATCGACGTATGCACAACAAGCTGTGGCTGGTAGACAACAGCATGGCCATTGTTGGCGGTCGCAACCTGGGCGATGAGTACTTCGACGCCGAACCCAACCTCAATTTCACCGATATCGATCTCTTGGGCGTCGGCCCGGTAGCCGAACAACTGGGCCATAGCTTCGATCAATACTGGAACAGTGCCCTGAGCCAGCCGATTGGCGACTTTATGCTGACCCAGCCTGACGCCGAAGACCTGCGTGCCAGCCGCCAACGCCTGGAAGCCTGGCTGGCCGCGGCCCAGGTTGAACGCAAGGCGCTGTACGAGCGCCTGATGGCCTACAAGATCAATCCCCGCCTGGGCGTGTGGCGCAACGAACTTATCTGGGCTCATAACCAGGCGCTGTGGGATGCACCAAGCAAGGTTCTGGCCCGTGATGAGCCGGACCCGCAATTGCTCATGACCCACCAACTGGGCCCGGAAATGAACGACGTGCAGCATGAACTGATCATGATCTCGGCGTATTTCGTCCCGGGTGAAACCGGCCTGCTGTACCTGACCAGCCATGCCGATGCCGGTGTCTCGGTCAAGCTGCTGACCAACTCCCTGGAGGCGACCGATGTGCCTGCGGTGCATGGCGGCTACGCGCCGTATCGGCGGGCGCTGCTCAAGCATGGCGTGCACTTGTATGAACTACGTCGCCAGCCGGGTGATCCCGGTTCCAAACGCACCCTGAGCCTTTATGGCAGTTCCGATTCGAGCCTGCACAGCAAGGCGATCATCTTCGACCGGCGCAAAACCTTCATTGGCTCGTTCAACTTCGATCCTCGGTCTGTGCTGTGGAACACCGAGGTCGGCGTACTGGTCGACAGCCCGGAGCTTGCCGAATATACCCGCGAGTTGGCGGTACAGGGTATGTCTCCGGCACTGAGCTACCAGCCGCAACTGGTCGACGGCAAGCTGGTCTGGGTGACCGAAGACAACCACCGCCTGCACACTCTGACCACCGAACCCGGTGGCCTGTGGCGCCGCTTCAATGCCTGGATCAGCAAAGCCGTAGGCCTGGAGCGCATGCTTTAGGCCGCAGCAGGTTCGAACGCATTCGGGCGCCGGGCAAGCACCACCAGACCGGCAGCGCCAGCTGCCATCAACAGGGGCAACGCGTGCCCGCTGACCCACTGGCTACCTGCACCTGCAACCAGCGGACCGATCAGGCAACCAATACCCCACAACTGCGCTACGTGTGCATTGGCGCGCACCAGAGCGTCATCCCGGTAGCGTTCGCCGATCAGCACCAACGACAATGTAAACAAGCCCCCGGCACTGGCACCGAACAACACCCACAATGGCCAGATCATCCAAGTCTGCAGCATCACTGGAATAGCCAGGCTCGACAGCAGCAAGGTCATCGCGCAGCCGCTGAACAGCGTACGCCTGGACATACGGTCGGCCAGTGCGCCAATAGGCAGTTGCAGCAGCGCATCGCCAATCACCACCGTACTGACCATGAACAAGGCAATCTCGGTACTGAAGCCTTGCTGCAGGCAATACACCGGCAACAAGGTGAGAATCATCGCCTCGAAAGCGGCAAATAACGCAATCGCCCAGGCAATCACCGGCAAACGCCGGCAGAAACCAATCAAATCGAAAAGCGTAACGCTGCAGGACTCCGCCGTGGGCGCCCCGCTACGCCCAAGCAGCGCCAGGGGCGCCAGCAGTAATAAGCCTGCACCAACCCAAAAACCAAAATCGTCTTCTGAACCCAGTACCCCAAGCAAAAGCGGCCCAGCCAATTGGCTCAGGGCATAACTACTGCCATACAAAGCCACCAGGCGACCTCGCCATTGCTCCACCACCAGCTGGTTGATCCAGCTTTCACCGAGGATGAACACAATAGTCAGAATCATGCCAATCAGAAGGCGCAGCACCAGCCAGAGCGGATAGCTGGGTAATAGCGCCAACAAACCGATGGACAATGCACCTGCCCACAGACACATGCGCATCAGCCCCGGCGTACCAAAACGGGCAGCTAGCCGACTGGTCAAGCTGGCGCCCAGCAACACACCGATAGCCGGCATCGCTGCCATCACGCCAATGGCAAAGCTGCCGTAACCCCAACCTTCCAGACGCAAGGACACCAGCGGCATGCTCACGCCCAACGCGAGGCCGACACTGAGCACCGCCGACAGCACGGCGAAATAGGTTCCCCAACGCATCGCAGCCTCCCAGGCTGTTGTGGATCTGCACAAACAACACAGCCGGACCCGCGTCGAGCAAGGTCCGGCTGTGAACTGGATCGAACGGTTGCGGTTACAGCTTGATCCAGGTCGCCTTCAGCTCGGTGTACTTGTCGAGCGCGTGCAAGGACTTGTCACGGCCATTGCCCGATTGCTTGAAACCACCGAACGGAGCGGTCATGTCGCCACCGTCGTACTGGTTGACCCAAACGCTACCGGCGCGCAGCGCCTTGGCGGTCAGGTGAGCCTTGGAAATATCGGCAGTCCACACACCCGCAGCCAAGCCGTATGGCGTGTCGTTGGCGATAGCGATCGCTTCCTCGACGGTGTCGAAGGACAGTACCGACAGCACTGGGCCGAAGATTTCTTCCTGGGCAATACGCATGGCGTTGCTGACGCCGTCGAAAATCGTTGGTTCCACGTAGGTACCACCGGTTTCTTCGAGAATGCGCTTGCCGCCGACCAGCAGCTGGGCGCCGTCAGTGTGACCCGCTTCGATGTACGACAGCACGGTGTTCATCTGCTGTGCATCGACCAGCGCACCTACGGTGGTAGCCGGGTCCAGCGGGTTGCCCGGTTTCCAGGCTTTGAGCGCTTCGAGCACCAGAGGCAGGAACTTGTCCTTGATCGAGCGCTCGACCAACAGACGCGAACCCGCTGTGCAGACTTCACCCTGGTTGAAAGCAATGGCGCTGGCGGCGGCTTCGGCGGCAGCGTTCAGGTCTGGAGCATCGGCGAAAACGATGTTCGGGCTCTTGCCACCGGCTTCAAGCCACACGCGCTTCATGTTCGATTCGCCCGCGTAGATCATCAATTGCTTGGCGATCTTGGTCGAACCGGTGAATACCAGCGTATCGACGTCCATGTGCAGGGCCAGAGCCTTGCCCACAGTGTGGCCATACCCTGGCAGCACGTTGAGGACGCCTGCCGGAATACCGGCCTCGATTGCCAACTGGGCGATGCGGATGGCGGTCAGCGGCGACTTTTCCGAAGGCTTGAGCACCACCGAGTTACCGGTAGCCAAGGCCGGGCCAAGCTTCCAGCAGGCCATCAGCAATGGGAAGTTCCACGGCACGATAGCGGCAACCACACCTACCGGCTCGCGCGTCACCAGGCCCAATTGGTTATGGGGAGTTGCCGCGACTTCATCGTAGATCTTGTCGATCGCTTCGCCGTTCCAGCTCAGCGCCTGGGCAGCGCCGGGTACGTCGATAGTCAGCGAATCGTTGATCGGCTTGCCCATGTCCAGGGTTTCCAGCAGCGCCAGTTCCTCGACATTTGCGTTGAGCAGGGCAGCAAAGCGGATCATGGTGGCCTTGCGTTTGGCTGGAGCCAGACGCGACCAGACGCCGGAAGTGAAAGTGGCGCGGGCGTTTTCCACGGCACGCTGGGCGTCGGCATCATCACAGCTGGCAACCTGTGCCAACACACGGCCATCGACCGGGCTGAGGCATTCGAACGTCGCGCCGGAAACGGCGGCGGTGTATTCACCATTGATGAAAGCGCGGCCTTCGATCTTCAGTTGTTGGGCACGCTGTTCCCAATCCGCACGAGTCAGGGTGGTCATACGAAACTCCTCCTCTTGTTAAGGTGCAGTGCCGCACGAGGTCTCACGGGCACTGTCAAAAATTCTGGCTGGGCGAGATACGCGCACAGGCACCTGCCACCCTAAACCACTGGCGGCCCAATTATCAATATATTTGACATAATTGCACCAAACGCCTACTGATGTTCATTTTATTAAACAAACAAGAGAAAAGATCATGCGCATCAACCAAATCATCGACTTCGCTCAAGTCCTTACCGAAGCCGAACGCTATCGTCCTGCTGCCGAAAAAGTGCTCAAAGGCGATCCGGAACAAGCGGTCTACAACCACTACTCCAGCCCATGCGGGCAATTTGCTGCAGGCGTGTGGGAAGGTGAAGTCGGCCAATGGACCGTCAATTACACTGAACACGAGTACTGCGAAATCGTTCAGGGCGTATCGGTGCTGCGCGATGCAGACGGCGGGGCAAAAACCCTGCGTGCCGGTGATCGCTTTGTCATTCCAGCAGGCTTCAAGGGCACCTGGGAAGTACTGGAGCCGTGCCGCAAGATCTACGTGATGTTCGAGCAGAAAGCCAACTAACAGCCCGCTCCTACAGACAAAAAAAAGGCCCGTATCCTGAGATACGGGCCCTTTTTCGTCAGCTAGATCAATTACTTGATCTTGGCTTCCTTGTAGATCACGTGCTTGCGAACAACCGGATCGAATTTTTTGATTTCGATTTTGTCCGGAGTGGTGCGCTTGTTCTTGTCGGTGGTGTAGAAGTGGCCGGTATTAGCGGTCGACACCAGACGGATCAATTCACGCATGATTCTCTCCCTTAGACCTTAGCGCCGTTACGGCGAATGTC
Source organism: Pseudomonas arcuscaelestis (assembly GCF_016881005.1). Classification (GTDB taxonomy): domain Bacteria; phylum Pseudomonadota; class Gammaproteobacteria; order Pseudomonadales; family Pseudomonadaceae; genus Aquipseudomonas; species Aquipseudomonas arcuscaelestis. The sequence goes on from NZ_JACOPV010000001.1 coordinate 235,182, forward strand.
GACCAGAACGGCATCGATGCCGCGCTTGTCGATGATGCGCATGCCTTTGGCAGATACGCGCAGACGCACGAAACGCTTCTCGGACTCGACCCAGAAGCGATGATGCTGCAGGTTCGGCAGGAAACGACGACGGGTTTTGTTGTTTGCGTGGGAAATGTTATTCCCAGTCACCGGACCCTTACCGGTAACTTGACAGACTCTCGACATGCCTCAGCCCTCTAAAACCACATGCCCAACCCGGCATGGGTTGGCCGCTTAATCTCTCAGTCAATGGCGCTAGGCGCCGTGTTTCTTCAGGGTCTTATCGACTCAATCAGCAGATGCGACGAGCCGAGCCCCTAGAAAAGAGCGCTGCTTTATACCAGAAAGACCAGAGCACAACAACAGAATATGTGCTTTGGCTTGCTGACTGACACGCCGGAGCAGCATAACGACTGGCCCGCAGAGGTGTCGACCACTCGTCGCGATATTGATAAAAAAGCCTATGGTTATTTCTGGCCTGGCGCACTAGGGTAGGACTTTTCCAGACTGCACTGGCAGATGGGCCATCGATCAGCCAAGGAATCTTATGCGCGTTGCTACTCTACCTCTGTTGTTCGCCACCCTGCTCGCCCCTGTTTTCGCTCAGGCGGCCGCGTTGAGTGTGTGCACCGAAGCCAGCCCTGAAGGCTTCGATGTGGTTCAGTACAATTCGCTGACCACTACTAACGCTTCGGCAGACGTGCTGATGAACCGCCTGGTGGAATTTGACGCCGAAAAAGGCGAAGTGGTGCCAAGCCTGGCCGAGAGCTGGACGGTTTCAGCCGATGGCCTGATTTATGAGTTCAAACTGCGCCCGGAAGTGAAGTTTCACAGCACCGGCTATTTCAAACCCAGCCGCACCTTGAACGCAGACGACGTGCTGTTCAGCTTCCAGCGCATGATCTACCCCGCTCACTCCTGGCACAAAATTGCCCAAAGCGGCTATCCGCACGCCCAATCGTTGCAGCTGCCAAGCTTGATCAAGCAGATTGAAGCGCCAGAGCCGCAGTCGGTACGTTTCACCCTGAATCATCCGGACGCCACCTTCCTCGCCACCCTGAGCATGGGCTTCGCTTCAATCTACTCTGCCGAGTACGCCGACCAACTCCTCAAGGCCGGTACCCCGGAAAAGCTCAACAACCAGCCGATTGGCACCGGGCCGTTTGTATTCAACCGTTTCCAGAAAGACGCGGTCATTCGCTATCGAGCCAACCCTGATTACTTCAACGGTAAGCCTGGTGTCGACCCACTGATTTACGCCATTACCCCTGACGCCAACGTGCGCTTGCAAAAGCTCAAGCGCAACGAGTGCCAGATTGCCTTGTCGCCCAAGCCACTGGACGTCGCTGCCGCTGCCCAGGATCCGACGCTGAAGGTAGAAAAGACCGAGGCCTTCATGACCGCCTTCGTCGCTATCAATAGCCAGCATGCGCCGCTGGATAAACCCGAGGTACGTCAGGCCATCAACCTGGCTTTCGACAAAGCCAGCTACCTCAAGGCGGTATTCGAGGGCACAGCAGTGGCCGCCAATGGCCCCTACCCGCCCAATACCTGGAGCTACGCCAAGGACCTGCCTGGGTACCCGACCGATCTCGACAAAGCGCGGGCGCTGCTTGCCAAGGCCGGGCTCAAGGAAGGTTTCAGCACCACGATCTGGACTCGCCCGCAAGGCAGCCTGCTCAATCCCAACCCGAGCCTCGGCGCCCAACTGCTCCAGGCCGATCTGGCCAAGATCGGTATCAAGGCAGAAATTCGCGTCATTGAATGGGGCGAGCTGATTCGTCGAGCCAAGGCCGGCGAGCACGACTTGCTGTTCATGGGTTGGGCCGGCGACAACGGCGATCCGGATAACTTCCTCAGCCCGCAATTCGCTTGCGCTGCAGTGAAGTCGGGCACCAACTTCGCCCGCTACTGCGACCAGCGCCTCGATCAGTTGATCAGCGCTGGCAGGACGACTACGGACCAAAGCGTACGTAGTCGCCTGTACCAGCAGGCCCAGGCCCTGATCCAGCAGCAGGCGCTGTGGTTGCCCCTTGCGCACCCCACCGCTGCCGCCCTGGTACGCCAGAATGTGCAGGGTTACCAGGTCAGCCCGTTCGGTCGCCAGGACTTCGCCAAGGTCAGCTCGACACGCTGAACCACCCTTGCTCGACCATCGACAACGGCTCGCCGTCGCCGACAATGAAGTGGTCGAGCAGCCGCACATCCACCAGTGCCAGCGCCTCCTTGAGGCGCACGGTCAGATGCAGGTCTGCAGAGCTGGGCTCGGACACTCCCGATGGATGGTTGTGGCACAGGATCAGTGCTGCGGCATTGTTCGCCAATGCACGCTTTACCACCTGCCGGGGGTAGACACTGGCCGTGTCGATGGTGCCATTGAACAGCGCTTCGAATCCAAGCAAGCGGTGCTTGGCATCCAGGAACAGGCAAGCAAAAACCTCGTGCGGCTCATGCCGCAATTGCGCCTTGAGGTAGTCCTTGACCGCCTGTGGGCTTTCTAACGCCGAGTCGCGGCGTAGCCGGTCGGCCAGATGACGCCGAGACATTTCCATCACAGCCTGTAGTTGGGCGAACTTCGCAGGCCCGAGACCAAACTCGCGGTTGAATCGCTTGCCATCGGCCTCAAGCAAACCGCGCAGGCCACCAAACTGCCCGAGCAGATGACGGGCCAGATCCACCGCACTGAAGCCGCGTACCCCGGTGCGCAAAAAGATCGCCAGTAGCTCTGCATCCGAGAGGCTGAGCGCCCCTTGCTCCAGTAACTTTTCCCGCGGGCGCTCCGCCGCCGGCCAATCCCTGATGCTCATCCACCACCTCCTTGTCTATCAGTTACTGCGGTTTTTCAGCCCTGTGCTACATTACCCGCTCATTTTTACGCGACGATTCGGCCTGGGGAGGCGTCGTCGCCGCGTGCAATCACTGAGCAAAAGGCAAGCCTATGCAGCGGCTGTATCGTAAGCGCATCGTTCTCGGCGTCGGCGGCGGCATCGCCGCCTACAAGAGTGCCGAACTGGTTCGCCGACTCCTGGAACACGGTGCGCAGGTGCGCGTCGTCATGACCCGCGGTGGCGCGGAGTTCATCACCCCGCTCACCCTGCAAGCACTGTCCGGTCACCCGGTGCACATGGATCTATTGGACCCTGCTGCCGAAGCGGCGATGGGCCATATCGAACTGGCCAAATGGGCCGACCTGGTCCTGATTGCCCCAGCCACAGCCGACGTGCTCGCGCGTATGGCGCAAGGCGTAGCGAACGACCTGCTGACCACCCTGGTGCTGGCCACCGACGCCACTGTGGCCGTGGCACCCGCCATGAACCAGGCCATGTGGCGCGACCCGGCCACCCAAGCAAACCTCGAATTGCTGCAAAGCCGCGACATCAAGGTGTTTGGCCCCGCTTCCGGTAGCCAGGCCTGTGGCGACGTGGGCCTGGGCCGTATGCTCGAAGCTACCGACCTGGCCTGGTGCGCGGCCGAAAGTTTCAAACGTGAGTCGCTGACCGGCAAGCACATTGTGATCACTGCCGGCCCGACCCAGGAAAACATCGATCCGGTGCGCTACATCACCAACCACAGCTCTGGGAAAATGGGTTTTGCCCTGGCAGAAGCTGCTGTTGAAGCGGGCGCTAAAGTCACGCTGATCAGTGGTCCGGTGCACTTGCCAACGCCTGATCGCGTCACTCGTATCGACGTGGTCAGCGCCCGCGACATGCTGGCAGCCTGCGAAGCTGCGATGCCTTGCGACATATTCATCGCGTCGGCCGCTGTTGCGGATTACCGCCCAGAAGTGATCGCACCGCAGAAACTCAAGAAAGACCCTACGACAGGTGACGGCCTGCTGCTGCAGATGGTTCGCAACCCGGACATCCTGGCCAGTATCGCCACCCGTCCAGACCGCCCGTTCAGCGTCGGCTTTGCCGCCGAGACCGAACACCTGCTCGATTACGCCGCGCGCAAGCTCAAGGACAAGAACCTCGACCTGATTGTCGCCAACGATGTCGCCAACCCCAGCATCGGCTTCAACAGCGAGGAGAACGCCTGCAGTGTGATCGATCGCCAGCTTCATGAAACACTCTTCGCACAGACCAGCAAAGGCAAGATTGCCCGTCAGCTGGTTGCTTTCATCGCCGAACGTCTCAACCAGGTTTAACTCTGCATGCACGCTCTACAAGCCAAGATTCTTGATCCACGCATCGGTAACGAATTCCCGCTGCCGCAGTACGCCACTCCGGGCTCGGCCGGCCTCGACCTTCGCGCCATGCTCAAGGAAGACACCGTCCTGGAGCCTGGTCAGACCCTGCTCATTCCCACCGGCCTTTCGGTCTACATCGGCGACCCTGGCCTGGCTGCGCTGATCCTGCCGCGCTCAGGCCTGGGCCACAAGCACGGCATCGTGCTGGGCAACCTGGTCGGCCTGATCGATTCCGACTACCAGGGCGAGCTTATGGTTTCCTGCTGGAACCGTGGCCAAACCCCGTTCACCATCACCATTGGCGAGCGTATTGCGCAACTGGTCCTGGTGCCTGTAGTGCAGGCTCATTTCGACATCGTCGAAGCCTTCGACGAAAGCCAGCGCGGCGCAGGCGGCTTTGGACATTCCGGCAGCAACTGATCGACCCACTGCCCACTGTGCGCCAAGGATGGCGAACTCTCTGGCGAAAAGACCGTCAAAGCGTTCAGTTTGAGCCTGCCCTGCACGCCCTCGATATTGGAGCTCCCCCAGAGATGAACGACATGGCACACCTGGTACCTGCACTTCCAGAAAGCATCTTTCGCGCTTACGACATCCGTGGCGTGGTAGGTGACACCCTGACCGCCGAGACGGCCTATTGGATCGGCCGCGCCATTGGAGCGCAAACCCTGGCCCAAGGCGAACCGAATATCTCGGTTGGCCGTGATGGCCGCCTGTCTGGCCCTATGCTGGTCGAGCAGTTGATCAAAGGCCTGGTCGAAGCAGGCTGCACGGTAAGTGACGTTGGCCTGGTGCCGACGCCTGCCCTGTACTATGCCGCCAACGTCCTGGCGGGCAAATCCGGTGTAATGCTCACCGGCAGCCACAACCCGCCGAACTACAACGGTTTCAAGATCGTCATCGCTGGCGACACCTTGGCCAACGAACAAATTCAGGCACTGCTGACCCGCCTGAGAACCAATGACCTGACCCGCGGCGAAGGCCGTGTCGAACACGTCGAAATCCTCGAGCGCTATTTCAAACAGATCACCGGCGACATAAAGCTTGCGAAGAAGCTCAAGGTCGTTGTCGACTGCGGCAACGGCGCCGCAGGCGTAATTGCCCCGCAACTGATCGAAGCCCTGGGTTGCGAAATGATCCCGTTGTTCTGCGAAGTCGACGGCAACTTTCCTAATCATCACCCGGATCCAGGCAAACCTGAGAACCTCGTCGACCTGATTGCCAAGGTCAAGGAAACCGGTGCCGACCTGGGCTTGGCCTTCGATGGCGATGGCGACCGCGTCGGTGTCGTCACCAACACCGGCAGCATTGTTTATCCCGATCGCCTGCTGATGCTGTTCGCCAAGGACGTTATCGAACGCAACCCGGGTGCCGAGATCATCTTCGACGTCAAATGCACGCGTCGCCTGACCCCGCTGATCGAGCAGTACGGCGGCCGCGCGCTAATGTGGAAGACCGGTCATTCGTTGATCAAGAAGAAGATGAAGCAGACCGGCGCACTACTGGCCGGCGAGATGAGCGGACACATTTTCATCAAGGAACGCTGGTACGGTTTCGATGACGGCATCTACAGTGCCGCGCGTCTGCTGGAGATCCTCAGTAAAGAATCCACCGATGCCGAGCAGCTATTCGCCGCGTTCCCGAATGATATTTCCACACCGGAAATCAACATTGATGTGACCGACGAAGGTAAATTCAGCATCATTGAAGCACTGCAACGCGAAGCCGATTGGGGCCAAGACGCCAACCTGACCACCATTGATGGTGTGCGGGTCGACTATCCCGATGGCTGGGGCCTGGTTCGCGCCTCCAACACCACACCGGTGCTGGTATTGCGCTTCGAAGCCGACAACACCGCCGAACTGCAGCGTATCCAGGAAGTATTCCGCGCCCAGTTGAAGCGCGTTGCCCCTGATCTGCAACCCAAGTTCTGACCGACTATTTGTTCCAATTGGAGCCCTGCATGACCCTCGATCGCGATGCCGCCACCCATGTCGCCCAGGTTTTGTCCGAAGCGCTGCCTTACATCCGCCGCTTTGTCGGCAAGACCCTGGTGATCAAATATGGCGGCAACGCGATGGAGAGCGAAGAGCTCAAAACCGGCTTTGCTCGCGATGTGGTGCTGATGAAAGCTGTCGGCATCAACCCGGTAGTGGTTCACGGTGGGGGCCCTCAGATTGGCGACCTGCTCAAGCGTCTGTCGATTGAAAGCCACTTTATCGATGGCATGCGCGTCACCGATGCGCAGACCATGGACGTGGTCGAGATGGTGCTTGGCGGCCAGGTGAACAAGGACATCGTCAACCTGATCAATAGTCATGGCGGTAGCGCCATCGGGTTGACCGGTAAGGATGCCCAACTGATCCGTGCGAAAAAGCTCACCGTTACCCGCCAGACGCCCGAGATGACCACTCCGGAAATCATCGACATCGGCCATGTGGGCGAAGTAGTCAAAGTGAATACCGACCTGCTGAACATGCTGGTCAAAGGCGACTTCATCCCGGTAATCGCCCCGATCGGCGTCGGTGAGAACGGCGAGTCGTACAACATCAACGCCGACCTGGTAGCAGGCAAGGTGGCAGAAGCATTGAAGGCTGAGAAGCTGATGCTACTGACCAATATTGCAGGCTTGATGGACAAGCAAGGCGCGGTGTTGACTGGCCTGACGACCGAGCAAGTCAACGAACTGATTGCCGACGGCACTATCTACGGCGGCATGCTGCCGAAAATCCGCTGCGCTCTGGAAGCAGTGCAAGGCGGCGTCAACAGTTCGCATATCATCGACGGCCGAGTACCAAACGCAGTACTGCTGGAAATCTTCACCGACAGCGGTGTGGGTACCCTGATCACCAATCACAAACCGCGCTAACGCCTTGATTGCGGGGCACACCTGCCCCGCAATTGTTCCTTGCGTCTCCTGCTTCCCCCTCAAGGAAATTGCCTGCCAGCCGAAACAGCTGGCACAATTAGATGCAAACCATTTGTATTTACCCGGGAGAAGTAGTGTGAAATATGCGTCACAAGGACTCGTGCTGGCAGCCGCCATCGCATTGGGCTCTATTGCAGGCTGTGCAACAGAAACCTCAAGGGCTGTCGCGGTACAACAAGTCGAAAGCGTTAACCGCCCCTACAGTGGCCTGCGCACCCCCATCGCTGTAGGCAAGTTCGACAACCGTTCCAGCTACATGCGCGGCATCTTCTCCGACGGCGTCGATCGCCTCGGCGGTCAAGCCAAGACCATCCTGATTACCCACTTGCAACAGACCAACCGGTTCAACGTACTGGACCGCGACAACATGGGTGAAATCCAGCAGGAAGCGGCCATCAAAGGCCAAGCCCAACGCCTTAAGGGTGCTGACTTCGTCGTGACCGGCGATGTCACCGAGTTCGGACGCAAAGAGGTGGGTGACCATCAGTTGTTCGGCATTCTCGGCCGCGGCAAAACCCAGGTCGCCTATGCCAAGGTAGCCCTGAACATCGTCAACATCAGCACCTCTGAAGTGGTCTATTCGAGCCAGGGTGCGGGTGAGTTTGCCCTGTCCAATCGTGAAGTGATCGGCTTCGGCGGCACTGCCAGTTACGACTCTACCCTTAACGGCAAAGTACTTGACCTGGCTATGCGCGAAGCCGTCAACAAGCTTGTCGATGCAGTAGAAAGCGGCGCCTGGAAGCCTGCGTCTTAATACGAAGACTCAATTCACACGGACGAACACAGAATGAGTAACGCAAATTTTGCCTGGCGCATGGTCGTCGGCGTCTTGCTGGGCAGTGTCTTGCTAACTGGCTGCACCTCACATAAGCCGCTGTACCAGTGGGAGAGTTACCAGCCCCAGGTGTATCAGTACTTCAAAGGGGAATCGAAAGAAGCCCAAGCGGAGGCGCTTGAGCGCGACCTGCAGAAGATCCGCGCCAAAAGTGGTGCTGTACCGCCCGGCTATCACGCTCAGCTCGGCCTGCTCTACTCGAGCCTGGGCAAGGATGACCAAATGATTCAGCAGTTCCAGACGGAGAAAGCCCTGTTTCCAGAGTCGACCGCTTACATGGACTTCTTGATGAAAAATGCCCAGCAAGGAGCCAAACAGTGATCAGTCGTCTTATAAAATTGATGGTTGGCGCGTGCATCCTGTCGCTGTTCGCAGGCTGCGCCGAGCGCAAGACGGTCGACTACTCAGCCTTCAAGCAAGCTCGTCCGCGCTCGATCCTCATTTTGCCTCCGCTGAACGAGTCGCCGGATGTTAAAGCCAGCTACGGCATGCTTTCGCAGGTTACCTACCCGCTGGCTGAGGCCGGCTACTATGTGCTGCCTGTCGCTCTGGTCGACGAGACATTCCGTCAGAATGGGCTGACCACGCCAGCCGATATCCATCAGTTGCCAACCAATAAGCTCAACGAAATATTTGGTGCGGACGCGGGGCTTTATGTGACCGTCAGCGACTACGGCACACGCTACATGGTGATTAGCAGCGCATCGATCGTGACTGCCAGCGCTAAGCTTGTCGATCTTAAAACCGGTACTACCCTGTGGACCGGCACCGCCACGGCGTCTAGCGAAGAAGGAAATAACAACGCCGGCGGCCTGGTCGGTATGTTGATCACCGCTGCGGTCAAGCAAATCATCAACACCACATTGGATGACGCCAGCTATCCAATTGCTGGCATGACTGGCGCACGTCTGTTATCGCCTTACCAGAACGGCGGGCTGCTCTACGGGCCTCGCTCGCCGAAATACGGCACGGACTGACCAAAAAAAGGCCGCGGATGCGGCCCTTTTTTAGATCCCGTACTGGGCTCGATAAGCCTCGACAGCCGGCAAGTGCTGCTTAAGCGCTGGATCGTCGGCAAGGAACTCCAACACCTGGGTCAGCGAAACAATGCTGACCACTGGAATGCCAAAGTCGCGCTCCACTTCCTGGATAGCCGACAATTCGCCGTTGCCGCGCTCTTGGCGGTTCAGAGCAATCAATACGCCTGCAGCCTTGGCCTGCTGGCCCTGGATAATCTGCATGACTTCACGGATGGCGGTGCCAGCGGTGATTACGTCATCGATGATCAGCACGTCGCCCGTCAGCGGGGCGCCGACCAGGCTTCCGCCTTCGCCGTGAGCCTTGGCTTCCTTGCGGTTGAAACACCACGGCAGATCAAGGTTGTGATGCTCGGCCAGAGCCACTGCGGTGGTTGCCGCCAGCGGAATACCTTTGTAGGCAGGGCCAAACAGGACATCGAACGGAATCTTGCTGTCGACAATCGCCGCTGCATAGAAACGCCCGAGCTGAGCCAGGGCCGAACCACTGCTGAACAGGCCGGCATTGAAGAAATACGGGCTGGTGCGCCCGGACTTGAGAGTGAATTCACCGAAGCGCAGAACCCCACGATCGATGGCAAAACGTATGAAATCGCGCTGATACGGCTGCATGAAAAGTCCCGGACTACCACGGATTTAGCTAAATGAGTACAGCTCGGGTATCATACACGCACGAGATTTTTGGGGCCATTTATGCGGATCATCAGTGTGAACGTAAATGGCATTCAGGCTGCAGTCGAGCGTGGTTTGCTCAGTTGGCTGCAAGCTCAGAATGCCGACGTCATCTGCCTTCAGGATACCCGCGCCTCGGCCTTTGAACTCGACGACCCAGCTTTTCAGCTTGATGGCTACTTCCTTTATGCCTGCGACGCAGAAGTCCCCGCCCAAGGCGGTGTGGCACTTTATTCGCGGTTGCAGCCCAAGGCAGTCATCAGCGGCCTGGGCTTCGAGACAGCCGACCGCTACGGACGTTACCTGCAGGCCGATTTTGACAAGGTAAGCATCGCAACGCTGCTGCTGCCTTCGGGAATGAACGGCGACGAAGACTTGAATCAGAAATTCAAGTTGATGGACGACTTCGCCAAGTACCTGGACAAGCAGCGACGCAAGCGTCGTGAATATATCTACTGCGGCTCGTTGTACGTGGCGCAGCAGAAACTCGACGTGAAAAACTGGCGCGATGGCCAGCAATCACCGGGCTTCCTGGCACCTGAGCGCGCCTGGATGGATAACGTCGTCGGTGAAATGGGTTATGTCGATGCGCTGCGTGAAGTCAGTCGTGAAGGCGACCAGTACAGCTGGTGGCCAGACAACGAGCAGGCCGAGATGCTCAATTTGGGCTGGCGTTTTGACTACCAGTTGCTGACCCCTGGCTTGCGTCGCTTCGTGCGCAGCGCTCGCCTGCCGCGTCAGCCACGCTTCTCCCAGCACGCGCCACTGATCGTGGACTACGACTGGACACTGACGATCTGATCGTTCAGCCATAAAAAAACCGACATCACGTCGGTTTTTTTATGGCTGCCTGCAACTGATCATTATTTGATCGGCCGCCAGGTCAGCGGGTAGCGGTAAGGCTGGCCGTCGTTGGCCTTAACCCCGGCAACGATGGTGAGGATCAGCACGGCAACCATAAGCATGCCGAACAGTACGATCCCTACCAGCACGAACATCAGCGCAAAGCAGATGATCGAGGCCAGGAACACAGTGAGCTGAAAATTCAGCGCTTCTTTGCCCTGGGCATCGATGAACGGATCGAGGTCCTTTTTCCAGATCCACATCACCAGCGGACCCAGCAGGTTGCCAAAAGGCACGACCAGCCCCAGCAGGGCAGCCAGATGACAGAACATCGCCCACTGACGAATCTCGGCATTGGGGGTAGGCAACTGTAGTGGTTGCTCGCTCATGCTCTGCTCCTTGCCTTGTCGACTATCAGTCAGCCAGCGCAGCTGTCTGCAATTCAAACAGATCAACCATGCCCTTTTGTGCCAACGCCAGCATGGCATTGAGCTCTTCTGGCTGGAACGGTGCGCCCTCAGCGGTACCCTGGACTTCGATGAAACCACCTTTGCTGGTCATAACCACGTTCAGGTCAGTTTCTGCAGCCGAGTCTTCGAGGTAGTCCAGGTCAAGCACCGCTTCGCCCTGGTACATGCCAACCGAGACGGCAGCGATCATGTGCTTGAGTGGGTCGCCGCCTTTCAGGCCGCCACGCTTTTTGACCACACGCAACGCATCGATCAGGGCGACCATGGCGCCTGTGATGGAAGCAGTGCGGGTGCCACCGTCGGCCTGGATCACGTCACAGTCGACATACAGGGTGATGTCACCGAGCTTGCTCATGTCCAGGGCGGCGCGCAGTGAACGGCCGATCAGACGCTGGATTTCGAGGGTACGGCCACCTTGCTTGCCACGCGCGGCTTCACGCTGGTTACGCTCGCCAGTGGAGCGTGGCAGCATGCCGTATTCGGCAGTCAGCCAGCCTTGGCCCTGGCCTTTGAGGAACCGAGGTACACCGTTCTCGACACTGACCGTACAAACGACTTTAGTGTCACCGAACTCGACCAGCACTGATCCCTCGGCGTGTTTGGTGTAGTTGCGGGTGATGCGGATCGAGCGGAGCTGATCGGCAACGCGACCACTTGGACGTTTCATTTGGGATACCTGTACTGGGTTTGAATCTGCCCAGCATTATAGAGCGCGCTGGGGCTCGAGGACACGTCTATTGTCGCAGCCCGTGAAACAGCGGGCCCAGAGGCGTTGGTCGGTTTTTTCCGGGTTTTTCCAGACTGTTTGTAACATCAGTGGATTGGGAGCCAGCACCGCACTGCGCTACAATCTTGCGCCTTTGCAGCCGGTTGGCTTTCCCTTAACCCCTTTTTGCGAGGTACTTCCCATGGTGCACAGCATGACCGCTTTTGCTCGCGTCGAGCGCGCCGGTAGCCAGGGCACCCTGATCTGGGAACTTCGCTCGGTGAACCACCGCTATCTGGAGCCGCACCTGCGCCTGCCAGAAGCCCTGCGAGACCTTGAAGGCGCAGTGCGCGAAGCCCTGCGCCAAGGCCTGTCACGCGGCAAGGTAGAGTGTACCTTGCGCTTCAACGAAGAGAGCACCGGCAAACCCCTGCAGGTTGACCGTGAGCGTGCTGCCCAGTTGGTAGCTGCCGCCGAAACCGTCGCCAGCCTGATCAAACATCCAGCAGCGCTCAATCCCCTGGAAGTGCTAGCCTGGCCAGGCGTACTGGTCGCCGATGCCAATGACCCACAAACCCTCAACAGTGAAGCCATGGCGCTGTTCGTCGAAGCGCTGAACGAACTGAAGAGTGGCCGCAACCGCGAAGGCAGCGAGTTGGCGCGCCTGATCAACGAGCGCTTGGATGGCATGGCCAGCGAGGTCACCACCTTGCGTGCCCTGGTGCCGCAGATGCTCGCCGCCCAGCGCCAGAAAATTCTCGATCGCTTCGCCGACATGCAGGCCGAACTCGATCCGCAACGTCTGGAACAGGAAATGGTCCTGCTGGCGCAAAAGAGCGACGTTGCCGAAGAGCTCGATCGCCTGAGCACCCACATCACCGAAGTACGCCGGGTGCTCAAGTCCGGCGGTGCCGCTGGTCGGCGCCTGGACTTCCTGATGCAGGAGCTCAATCGCGAAGCCAACACCCTGGGCTCTAAAGCCTTCGACCCACGCAGCACCCAGTCCGCGGTCAACCTCAAGGTACTGATCGAGCAGATGCGTGAACAAGTACAGAACATTGAGTAAGGCCACCCCGACCATGAATCAAAGCAGCGGCACCCTTTATATCGTTTCCGCCCCGTCAGGCGCTGGCAAGACCAGCCTGGTCAAGGCCCTGATCGACGCTGACAACAGCATCCAGGTTTCGGTATCGCACACCACTCGCGCGATGCGCCCAGGCGAAGTTCACGGCGTGAACTATCACTTCGTCGAGCACACCGAGTTCAAACTGATGATCGAGCAAGGCGACTTCCTCGAGCAGGCCGAAGTCTTCGGTAATTTCTATGGGACGTCGCGCAGCGCGCTCCAGCAGTCTCTGGATCAAGGTCATGACCTGATTCTGGAAATCGACTGGCAAGGTGCTCAGCAGGTGCGCAAATTGATGCCTGAGGCGCGCTCGATCTTCATCTTGCCGCCCACCCAGGAAGCCCTGCGCCAGCGCTTGACCAACCGTGGCCAGGACAGCGATGAGATCATCGAAGGCCGCATGCGCGAAGCAGTCAGTGAGATGAGCCACTACGACGAGTATGACTTCGTCATCATCAACGATGACTTCGCCACTGCGCTGGAAGACCTCAAAGCGGTATTCCGCGCCAACCGCTTGCTGCAGGCTCACCAGCAGCAGCGTCATGGCCAGCTGCTCAAGCAATTGCTTGCCTGAGCAGCGGGTAACTCCAACCGCTTAGCGGCGGTTGGAGACTGTGGCGTGACGCTGCAGCGTCATGCCCAGGAAGAACGCCGGCGCTCGCAGGCGTGACAGCATCATCAGCCCCAGTCCCAGCAGTGTGATGATCACTGCGATCACGAACACCAGCCCCAAGCCCCCTACATGCGAACCGCTGCCGAACGACGGTGATGCACTGTCGATGGCCGTCTGCAGGAAGATCACCGAGAGAATACCGCCACCGAGCAGCGGGCACAGGCCACGCATCAGGAAGTGGCGTACGCTGTCGAACAAGCTGTGGCGGAAGTACCAGACGCAGGCGTAGGCAGTCAGCGAATAGTAGAAGCAGATCATCATGCCCAGCGCGGTAATGGTGTCAGCCAGCACGTTTTCACTCAGGGTCCGCATGGTGACGTAGAACACACCTGCCGCTACACCGGCACAGATTGTCGCGTACCGAGGGGTTTTCGAGCGCGGACAGATATTGGCAAACCGCTCCGGTACGGCCCCGTAGTAACCCATTGCCAGCAACGTGCGGGCCGGCGACACGAAAGTCGACTGCAGCGATGCAGCGGTACTGGCCAGCACGGCGATGGACATCAGGATCGCCAATGGTCCCATGACTGGCCCCGCCAGGTGAGCGAAGACGTTCTCTTGAATGCGCGGATTGTTCAGGCCCAGACCGATATCACCAATCCCGGCGAACTGCAGGGTGGCAATCGCCGTTACCAGGTACAGACCCAGGATCAGCAGCACGGTCAGGGTCGCCGCGCGGCCAGGGGTATCACCGCTACCCACCGACTCTTCGCTGATGCTCAAGCAGACATCCCAGCCCCAGAAGATGAAGATCGACAATGACAGGCCGGCAGTAAATGCCGAGAACGATTCGACACCGAATGGGTTGAACCAGTCGAGATCAAATTCCAGCGGAGGCGTAGCAGAGGACTCGCCAAATGCAGCCATGGCAAAGCCCACCAGCACCACTAATTGCAGTGCCACCAGGCCGTACTGCACCGTCATGGTCGTGGCTATCCCGCGGCAGCAAATCCAAACCGCCATGGCGATGAACACGCAACAGGTAACAACGTTGATCAGCAGGTTGTCCGCCAGCGCCGCCACCTCGTGACTACCGGATATTTGCCCGAGGAACAGATAGAAGAAGTCGACTGCCACCCCCGCAAGGTTGGACAGCACAATGGTCGTTGCAGTTACCAGACCCCAACCGCCAATCCAGCCGATCATTGGACCGAAGGCCCGTGCCGACCAGGTGAAGGAGGTGCCGCTATCGGGTTCAGCCGCGTTCAACTCGCGATAACCCAAGGCTACCAGGAGCATCGGCAGGAAGCCGACGATGAACACTGCCGGCAAATGAGCACCGACTTCGCGCACCGTGGGGCCGAGCGCACCCGTGAGGGTGTAGACCGGTGCAATGGTAGAGATGCCCAGGACAATGCTCGCCAGCAGTCCAAGCCGGCCCTTGGCCAGCCCTTTGGAAGCTTTAGATACACCGTTTTCCTCGGCGCGAGCCTGTCCAACACCTGGAGACAGGCCTGCTTCGTATTCACTCATGAGTAGTTGCCGCCGCTTTTACTATTGTTTTTCAGGGCGCCCCGCAGCACGCCCGCTTGCACTCAATGAATCCTGTTACGTGTTGCTTGAACTCCGGATCAACCGGCTGACCTCATACGGTCGTCTCCCGGTGCCGCTCACCCCTTGCACGGGCCAGGCATGCTTCCCGAAACGCCTGAAACAGACGCAACGAAACCGGATTTTCGGCCAAGCGATATTCGGGGTGCCATTGCACACCGACCACAAAGCCCGGAGCATCCTCCATGGACACAGCTTCGATCAGTCCGTCCGGCGCCAGGGCCTCGGCCCGCAGGCCGTCAGCCAGGCGATTGATTCCTTGGCTGTGAAGCGAATTGACCATGAAGCTTTGCTCCAGCCCCAGTCGCTCGAACAGCCCACCGGGCTGCACAGTAACGCTATGACGTGGGCTGTATTGCTCTTCCAGTGGGGCATCCTGCGGCTCACGGTGATCGAGGAAACCTGGTAGCTCCTGCACGCGCTGGTGCAGTGTGCCGCCCAAGGCAACGTTCAATTCCTGAAAACCACGGCAGATGCAGAACACCGGCACACCAGTGGCAATGGCGGCCTGCAACAGAGGCAGAGTCAGCCGGTCACGAAACACATCGTGCTTCGTACCTTCCACGCTGGGGGCGCCATTGTAATGATGCGGCTCGACATTAGAAGGCGAACCGGTAAAAAGAATGCCATCTAGGCGCTCTAGCACGCGCTGCGGATCAACCGGCTCGGCGCGAGCAGGCAGGATCACAGGAATCCCGGCAAAACCTGCTGCTTCGACATATTTATCGCCGACCGTGTGCGACGAGTTATTGCCCAATTGCTGACGACAGGCAGAAATGCCAATCAAAGGCGGCAGGTCATTGGTAGTTTGCATGGGTTCACCCTCCCTTACAGCTTGATCCAGGTCGCCTTGAGTTCGGTATATTTATCAAATGCGTGCAGCGACTTGTCCCGACCATTACCCGACTGCTTGAACCCGCCAAATGGCGCAGTCATATCGCCGCCGTCGTATTGGTTGACCCAGACGCTGCCGGCACGCAAGGCGCGGGCAGTCTTGTGGGCCCGAGAGATGTCACTGGTCCAGACTGCTGCCGCTAGGCCGAATGGCGAGTCATTGGCAATGGCAATGGCTTCTTCGGCGCTGTCGAAGGTGATGACCGAAAGCACTGGCCCGAAGATTTCTTCGCGGGCGATACGCATGGCGTTGGTTACGCCATCGAAAATCGCCGGTTGCACATAGACGCCGCAGGTGTCTTCCAGCACACGCTCTCCACCCGTCAGCAACGTGGCGCCATCTGCCTTGCCGGCCTCGATGTAGCCAAGCACAGTGTCCAGTTGAGTGCTGTCTACCAATGCACCGACACGGGTCTCGGGGTCCAGGGCGTGCCCCGGCTTCCAGGCCTTGAGTGCCTCGACCACCATGGGCAGGAAGCGCTCCTTGATGCTGCGCTCAACCAGCAGGCGTGAACCGGCAATGCATACCTCGCCCTGGTTGAAGGCAATGGCAGCCGCTGCCGCATCGGCAGCCGCCTGCAGGTCGGGAGCGTCGGCAAACACGATGTTCGGGCTCTTGCCGCCGGCCTCCAGCCAGACACGCTTCATGTTCGACTCACCGGCGTAAACCATCAATTGCTTGGCAATACGGGTAGAACCGGTAAACACCAGGGTGTCCACATCCATGTGCAAGGCCAGGGCCTTGCCTACGGTGTGGCCATATCCAGGTAACACGTTCAGCACACCCGCCGGAATGCCGGCATCGACTGCCAGCTGAGCGACGCGGATCGCGGTCAGTGGTGATTTTTCGGACGGCTTGAGAATTACCGAATTACCGGTGGCCAAGGCCGGGCCGAGTTTCCAACAGGCCATCATCAGTGGGAAGTTCCACGGAACAATGGCCGCAACCACGCCGACCGGCTCGCGGGTGACCAGACCCAACTGGTCGGACGCGGTTGCAGCAACTTCGTCGTAAATCTTGTCAATGGCTTCGGCGTGCCAGCGAATGGCATTGGCCGCAGCCGGAATATCAATGCTCAAGGAATCGGCAATCGGCTTGCCCATGTCCAGGGTTTCCAGCAGCGCCAGTTCCTCGGCGTTGGCCAGAAGCAAGTCAGCGAAAGCAATCAACACCCGCTTACGTTGCGCGGGTGCCTGCTGAGCCCAGACACCGCTGTCAAAGCTGCGTCGCGCTGCTGCAACGGCACGCTCGGCATCCGCACCGTCACAACTGGCGACCTGCACCAATTGGCGCCCATCGACCGGGCTGGAACAATCGAAAGTGTCACCAGAGACACTGGCACAATACTGCCCATCAACAAAGGCACGGCCTTCGATCTTCAGGGTCTGGAACAGCTGTTCCCAGTGTTCACGTGGTGCAATTGCCATTATTGTTTTCTCCGGACATCACACGGTATGCAGGTACCAGTTGTATTCGAGGTCGGAAATCGACACCTCGAACTCGGTCATTTCGCTTTCCTTGCAGGCAACAAAAATGTCGATGTAGTCCGGGCTGATGTATTTGTTCAGCACTTCGCTGTCATCGAGCTCACGCAACGCATCGCGCAGGTTGTTTGGCAGGCTTTGCTCCAACTGTTCGTAGGAGTTGCCTTCAATCGGCGCGCCAGGCTCGATCTGATTGGTCAGACCGTGGTGGATGCCTGCCAGAATCGCCGCCATCATCAAGTACGGGTTGGCATCTGCGCCCGCTACACGGTGCTCGATACGTACTGCATCGCTGCTGCCGGTAGGCACGCGTACTGCCACCGTTCGGTTGTCCAAGCCCCAGCTAGGCGCATTCGGCACATAGAACTGGGCACCGAACCGGCGGTAGGAGTTGACGTTCGGGCACAGGAAGGCCATCGACGCCGGCATGGTTTCCAGCACGCCACCGATAGCGTGGCGCAGGGTTTCGCTTTGCTCCGGATCATCGCTGGTGAAGATGTTCTTGCCAGTTTTCTTGTCCAGCAACGAGATATGCACATGCAGGCCATTGCCCGCCTGGCCAGGGTACGGCTTGGCCATGAAGGTGGAATCCATCTCATGGTCGTAGGCGATGTTTTTGATCAGGCGCTTGAGCAGCACCGCGTAGTCGCAGGCTTTGATCGCATCAGCAACGTGGTGCAGGTTGACCTCGAACTGCGCAGGGGCGCTTTCCTTGACGATGGCATCGGCTGGAATGCCCTGCTCTTTCGCCGCTTCGAGCATGTCCTGCAGGCAGTCCACATACTCGTCTAGATCATCGATCAGGTAGACCTGGGTCGACTGCGGTCGCTTGCCGGAAATTGGCGAGCGCGGTGGCTGTGGGCGACCGTTGAGGTTGTCCTGGTCGATCAGGTAGAACTCAAGCTCGAACGCCGCGCAAATATCCAGGCCGAGCGCATCGAACTTCTCGACCACACCGCGCAGGACTTCTCGCGGGTCAGCAAAGAACGGCGCGCCGTCCAACTCGTGCATCGTCATCAATAACTGGGCGGTTGGGCGCTTTTGCCAGGGTTCGTAGCTCAGGGTACCCGGAATCGGGAAACAAATACGGTCTGCGTCGCCGATATCCAGGCCCAGTCCGGTGCTTTCCACGGTGGAGCCATTGATATCCAGGGCAAATAGCGATGCCGGCAGGTTGATACCTTTTTCGTAGACCTTGACCAGGCTCGCTCGCTCGATGCGCTTGCCTCGTACCACTCCGTTCATGTCGGCAATCAGCAGATCGACAAACTGCACCTCAGGGTGGGCCTTGAGAAATTCACCCATCTCGTCGAGAGGGATGGCGCGCGGGGAGACCGACGTCATGGCTAGGCATCCTTTGATTTTTTATCGAACGATTGTGAAGGAGGTACTGCGGCGCTACTGGGAGCGGCGATGGTTTAGTTTGTTCTTTTAAGTAGTCCCATCGTGGGGAACTGCAGGGCGATGCCATCTGGGACTCACGTTCCACATCCTGACAACGCCGCGAGTTGATTCACGACTGCTGGCTCACTATAGAATGGCCCTAACGCAACAGACATTGGCATTTAGGCAAGCAAAGAGTGCACCCATGCAATATCAGATCAGTCACGCCGACCTCTCGCTGGTACTCGCCCTGGTACGCGGGCGCTCACTGGCAAAAGCCGCAGAGCTACTGCGGGTGGATGTTTCGACGGTATTTCGCTCGATCCGGCGCATGGAAGCAGCCCTGGGGACCGCGTTATTTGTAAAAAGCCGCAAGGGCTACATCCCTACCGGCACGGCTCAGGCCCTGGCCGAGCAGGCCGAGCGCGCCGAACAGGCACTGGATGCTGCCCGGGTAGCACTGGAGCACGGTGAACAGGTGGTCAGCGGCACCGTGCGCCTGACCTGTACCGATGCCGTATTGCACAGCCTTTTGCTGCCAGCACTGGCCGAGTTCATGCCAGCCTACCCGGCGTTGTCGCTTGAGCTGGCAACCTCCAATACCTTTGCCAATCTGAGTCGACGAGATGCCGACCTCGCCTTGCGCCTGACTAACTCGCCACCTGAGCACTTGGTTGGCCGCTGCCTCGGCTCGGCCTCCTACGTGGTCTGTGGCCGCGAGGAATATCGGGAAAAACTCAAACAAATCCCGGCCAGCCTGCCCTGGATTGCCCCGGACGACACCATGCAGGACCACTCTACCGTGGTCTGGCGCAGCGAGCACCTGCCCGCCGTGAACCCGCGTTATAAGTGCAGCAGCATCTCTGCCATTGCGCAGTTGGTAACCGCCGGCCTGGGCGTGGCCGCCCTGCCCGACTACATGGCCCACACCCTGCCAGGCGTCGAGGCATTGAGCGACGCCCTGCCCGGCTGTGATACCGAGCTATGGCTACTGACCCGTCCCGATTGCCGCGCGTTGCGCTCGGTGCAGACTCTGTTCGACGAGCTTACCCCGCGCCTTCGCGATGCCTTGGGTCGCCAGTAGCATCGTGGCGCTCCTATCGTCTGGGCGCGTTCGATCGCAACCAACACAAGACGGTTGTGCTAGAGCCCTTTAACTAGGTATCGTCAAGACAACAAGGACCCGAAACGAAATCAGCGCTTCCCTAAAGGCTGGTGATTTTTTAAACTATCGAGTCCGCTCGCCCATTTGGGCTGAACACCGCATTTGCTACTTGAGGAAGACCATGGCCCGCGTAACCGTTGAAGACTGCCTAGAACACGTGGATAACCGTTTTGAGCTGGTCATGCTCTCTACCAAGCGTGCCCGTCAGCTGGCCACCGGCGGCAAAGAGCCGAAAGTGGCATGGGAAAACGACAAACCTACCGTCGTTGCCCTGCGTGAAATCGCTGAAGGTATCTGCACCCCTGAGTTCATCGCTGCCGAATCCATCGTCGAAGTCGAGCCTGCTTTCGCCTTCGGTAGTGAGGAAGAGGCCAACGAGGCCGTCTAAGCCTATGCCTGGTCGACGTAGTACGGCGCAGGTCCCCTTTCCTCGGCAGGAGGTAATCCTGTGCCGAGCATAGACGCCCTCGCCGATCGTCTGTCGACCTACCTCGGCCCAGACCAGGTCAACCTGGTACGCCGAGCGTACTTCTACGCCGAACAAGCCCACGACGGCCAACGCCGTCGTAGCGGTGAGCCTTACGTCACGCATCCGCTGGCGGTGGCAAGCATCCTCGCCGACATGCACATGGACCATCAAAGCCTGATGGCGGCCATGCTTCATGACGTGATCGAAGACACCGGCATCGCCAAGGAAGCCCTCAGCTCGCAGTTTGGCGAGACGGTGGCCGAGCTGGTCGATGGAGTCAGCAAGCTGACTCAAATGAATTTCGAGACCAAGGCCGAAGCCCAGGCGGAAAACTTCCAGAAAATGGCGATGGCCATGGCCCGGGATATCCGCGTAATTCTGGTAAAGCTGGCCGACCGCCTGCACAACATGCGCACACTTGAAGTGCTGTCGGGCGAAAAACGCCGACGCATTGCCAAGGAAACCCTGGAAATCTACGCCCCCATCGCCAATCGCCTGGGTATGCACAGCGTGCGCGTGGAGTTCGAAGACCTAGGCTTCAAGGCCATGCACCCGATGCGCTCTGCGCGCATCTACCAGGCGGTCAAACGGGCCCGTGGCAACCGCAAGGAATTGGTCAACAAGATCGAAGAGTCCCTCGCCCACTGCCTAGCTGTCGACGGCATCGAAGGCGAAGTCAGCGGCCGGCAGAAACATCTCTATGGCATCTACAAGAAGATGCGCGGCAAGCGTCGCGCCTTCAACGAGATCATGGATGTCTATGCGTTTCGCATCATTGTCGACAAGGTAGACACCTGCTACCGCGTACTCGGCGCCGTGCACAACCTGTACAAGCCACTGCCGGGGCGTTTCAAGGACTACATTGCGATTCCCAAGGCCAACGGCTACCAGTCGCTGCATACCACCTTGTTCGGTATGCACGGCGTGCCAATCGAGATCCAGATTCGCACCCGCGAAATGGAAGAGATGGCCAACAACGGCATTGCTGCCCACTGGCTGTACAAGTCCAGCGACGACGAGCAGCCCAAAGGCACCCATGCCCGTGCCCGCCAGTGGGTCAAAGGCGTGCTGGAAATGCAGCAACGGGCTGGCAACTCCTTGGAATTCATCGAAAGCGTGAAGATCGACCTGTTCCCGGACGAGGTCTACGTGTTCACGCCCAAGGGCCGCATCATGGAGCTGCCCAAAGGCTCCACCGCGGTCGATTTTGCTTACGCGGTACACACCGACGTCGGCAACAGTTGCATCGCCTGCCGAATCAATCGGCGCCTGGCGCCGCTGTCCGAACCCTTGCAGAGTGGTTCGACGGTCGAGATCGTCAGCGCCCCCGGCGCGCGGCCAAATCCTGCCTGGCTCAATTTTGTCGTCACCGGCAAGGCCCGCACGCATATTCGCCATGCCCTCAAGCTGCAACGCCGCTCCGAATCCATCAGCCTGGGCGAACGCCTGCTGAACAAGGTACTCAATGGCTTCGACAGTGCACTGGACAAAATCCCTCAGGAACGCGTCCAGGCCATGCTCAGCGAATATCGCCTGGAGCAGATCGAGGACATGCTCGAAGACATCGGCCTGGGCAATCGCATGGCTTATGTCGTTGCCCGCCGCCTGCTCTCTACAGAAGGCGAACAGCTCTCGACTCCAGAAGGACCACTGGCCATTCGCGGAACCGAAGGCCTGGTACTCAGCTACGCCAAGTGCTGCACCCCCATCCCGGGTGATCCGATCGTTGGCCACTTGTCTGCGGGCAAAGGCATGGTCGTGCACCTTGAGAACTGCCGGAATATCAGTGAAATCCGTCACAACCCGGAAAAATGCGTACAGCTGTCCTGGGCCAAGGATGTCACCGGCGAGTTCAACGTCGAACTGCGCGTCGAGCTGGAACACCAGCGCGGCCTGATCGCCCTGCTCGCCAGTAGCGTCAATGCCGCCGACGGCAACATTGAAAAAATCAGCATGGATGAACGCGATGGTCGCATCAGCGTGGTCCAACTGGTGGTAAGCGTACACGACCGCGTGCACCTGGCCCGTGTGATCAAAAAACTGCGCGCCCTGACCGGGGTGATTCGCATCACCCGTATGCGCACGTAGCCCAATAACAGCAAGGAATCATCATGACCAAGACCGTCATCACCAGTGACAAGGCCCCAGCCGCCATCGGCACCTACTCCCAGGCAATCAAGGCCGGCAACACTGTGTACATGTCCGGCCAGATCCCTCTGGACCCGAAAACCATGGAACTGGTTGAAGGCTTCGAAGCCCAGACCGTACAGGTCTTCGAAAACCTCAAGGCTGTTGCTGAAGCCGCTGGCGGTTCGTTCAAGGACATCGTCAAGCTGAACATCTTCCTGACCGACCTGAGCCACTTCGCCAAGGTCAACGAGATCATGGGCAAGTATTTCGAACAGCCTTATCCTGCCCGCGCCGCCATCGGCGTTGCCGCCCTGCCACGCGGCTCGCAGGTTGAAATGGACGCGATTCTGGTCCTCGAGTAATACCCCCGCGCGGCGAGTCGCCCGGCTCGCCCCCGCTTTGCCCCGGAAAGGACCCCGCTATGCGCCACGCGCTCGCCCTGACCCTGGCTGCCGCACTGCTCGGCGGCTGCGCTAGCCACAAACCTGAAGATTACAACGGTATCTGGATCAACCAGAAAGCCATCGACACCGCCGCCAAAGGCGTCAGCCTGCGCCAGGCGCTGCAAGACAACGGTCCCAATTTTGAGTGGAAGCTCAATATTGCGGCGGCCCAGGCCAGCTTCGACAATGGCTTCGAAATCGCTAAAGGCCAGCTCAAGGCTGGAGAGAAGCAGTACCAGGCTGAATTCCCTGGCGACCAGGTCGAAACCCTGGTGCTGGACGGTAATGAGCTGGTGCAAAAATCCACCCCGCCACAACGCTTCGAGAAGGCGCGCACGCCTGCGCCAATGGGAGCACGTACCGGCACTACCTTCGAGCAGGCCCTGTACAGCGCCTACATGGGTGGTGAGTGGAAAATCATTGAAGGCCCAGGCCAAGGCGCCCAGGTACGTTTTCGCGACAATGGCAGCGTTGAAGGCTTGCCCAATCTGGACCGCTACGCGCTTTGCCTGGCTGGCGACTGCGCCGACATGAGCGGCGCATACGACAGCCTGTGGCTGGAGCGCAATCAGAAAGGCGCGCCCTGGATCTTCAAACGTAACGGTGATCAGTTGGAAATTCTGCAGGCGCTCAACAGCGCTCAGCCGGATGAGAAACCGCAGCTCACTCCAGGCGCTCGCCAATGGCTGCTCGAGCGCGACTGATCGGTTAGCGCCTCAGGCTTTATCGCTCAGGATTGCGGCGTAGCCTTCCTTGTAGCTCGGGTACTGTGGCTCCCAGCCCAATGCCCGGGCACGAGCGTTACTGCAGCGCTTGCTACCGGTACGACGCACCCGCTCCTGCTCAGACCACTGCGTTACGCCCATGTATTGGCGCAACCATGCCACCACTTCGGCCAAAGGTGCTGGCGCGTCGTCCACACCGATGTAGCAATCGTCCAAGGTACGCCCCTGGGTATCGGCCTTGAGCAGAAAGGCGAGCAGACCCGCGGCATCGTCGGCGTGAATCCGATTGGCGTACAGTGGAGGTTCTTCGGTTACTCGGTATCCCTGACGCACCTGGCTCAATAGCCATTCACGCCCTGGCCCGTAAATTCCTGTAAGGCGCACAATCGAGGCCGGGATACCGCTGGTCAGCGCCAGTTTTTCTGCCTCCAGCATGACGATACCCGAGTAACCCTGCGGCTCGGTCGCCGACGTTTCATTAACGCATTCGCCATTCTGCTGGGCATGCACACTGCTACTGGACACAAAGAGCAAGCGCCGCGGCTTCTGTTCGTGCGCAGCCAACCAACCGAGAACGTGCTGCAAGCCCTCGACATAGGCGGCTTGATATCCCGCTTCGTCGTGCTTGCTGGCTGCCACGCAGTACACCAGATAATCCGGCGTCACCTCTGGCCAGGCGTCGGGACAGCGGCGGTCAAAGAGGTCTGCAGCTACCCCTTTGACCCCGACAGGCAACTGCTCGACATTGCGGCGCAAGCCGCTCACTTGCCATCCACACGCCAGCATTTGCTTGGCCAGGCGGCTACCGACATCACCACAACCGACAATAAGAACTGATGGCGCAGACATCCCGAAACTCCGCAAATCAAAGGCCCAGCCTATCCAAATAAATCGATAGGCGGCTAGCTATGATAGAAAAAAAGTAACTTTATTACTTCTGCTAACAAGAATTACTTGCAATAATGGCCGCCCAAATTTTGTTCTCGGCCCGTCTCGAGGCCTAGAAGGACATCCAACTCTTTCTTCTTCATCAGGTCCGGCCAGCATGACACGTATTCAACCTTCCGCTTCGCCAACCACGCCGCGCGTATGGCGCGCCATTGCCGCGCTGATGTTCAGCCTGGTACTGGCCCCCGCCGCCATGGCCGATGAGCCTGTCACGACCCCCGCTGCACCTGCTGCCGTTGCCCCGGCTACTGCACCTGCCGCCGCGCCTGCAACTGGCGGCGAACAAGCTGCGGCCCCTGTCGATCCGGCTGCTGCCCCGGTAGTGGCCCCCGTAGACGGTCAAGTCCCGGACACCGGTGAGCAAGGCCTGGTTGAAGAAACCAGCTTGGGCATGGCCCATGACCTGTCCCCATGGGGCATGTACAAAAACGCCGACATCGTGGTCAAGATCGTCATGATCGGCCTTGCGATTGCCTCGATCATTACCTGGACCATCTGGATCGCCAAGGGCTTCGAGCTGCTGGGTGCCAAGCGTCGTCTGCGTGGCGAAATTGCCGCCCTGAAAAAGGCTACCACCCTCAAGGAAGCCAGCGATGGCGCCAACAAGGAAGGCACCCTGGCGCACCTGTTGGTCCATGATGCCCTCGATGAAATGCGCCTTTCGGCCAATACCCGCGAGAAAGAAGGCATCAAGGAACGCGTCAGCTTCCGTCTTGAGCGCCTGGTAGCGGCCAGCGGCCGCAACATGAGCAGCGGCACCGGCGTACTGGCCACCATTGGTTCGACCGCACCGTTTGTCGGTCTGTTCGGAACCGTGTGGGGCATCATGAACAGCTTCATCGGCATTGCAAAAACCCAGACCACCAACCTGGCGGTAGTAGCTCCAGGTATTGCCGAAGCCCTGCTGGCTACAGCGTTGGGCCTGGTTGCAGCGATCCCGGCCGTGGTTATCTACAACGTCTTCGCCCGCTCTATCGCTGGGTACAAAGCGCAAGTATCCGACGCTTCTGCAGAAGTGCTGCTGCTGGTCAGCCGCGACCTGGACCACCAGCCAATTGATCGCGCCAGCGCGCCTCACATGGTGAAAGTGGGGTAATCCATGGGCCTGCATCTTAACGAAGGTGGCGACGACCTCGCCGAGAACCACGAAATCAACGTCACACCGTTTATCGATGTGATGTTGGTCCTGCTGATCATCTTCATGGTGGCGGCGCCTCTGGCAACCGTTGATATCAAGGTCGACCTGCCAGCCTCTACCGCCAAACCGGCACCGAGGCCGGAGAAGCCGATCTTCCTCAGCGTCAAGGCTGACCAAAATGTCTACGTCGGCGAAGAGCAGGTCCAGCGCGAGCAACTCGGCGCTCTGCTCGATGCCAAGACCAAAGGCGACAAGGACACGACGATCTTCTTCCAGGCCGACAAAGGCGTGGACTATGGCGATCTGATGGAAGTCATGAATACGCTGCGCGCGGCCGGTTACCTGAAAGTCGGTCTGGTCGGGCTTGAGACGGCAGCCAAGAAATGATCAAGACGCGGCATAAGCTGGCGCGTTACAGCAGTAGTCTGGCAATTGTGCTGGGTATCCATGCCATTGCCGTGCTGCTGACGCTCAATTGGTCGGTACCCCAAGCAATCGAATTGCCGCCTGCGGCGATGATGATCGAGATGGCACCGCTGCCAGTACCTGCTCCACCTCCACCGCCCAAGGTAGTGACTCCGCCTCAACCGCCAGCGCCGGTCGAAGAATTGCCGCTGCCGAAACTGGCTGAGGCACCGAAGCCGAAGATCGCCGTTGCCAAGCAGGTCAAGCCGAAGGCCAAACCGCAGCCGCCCAAACCTGAGAAAAAGCCTGAGCCGCCGCAGGACAAGCCTACCGACGAGCAAGTGGTCGATACGCCGCCAAGCAACGCGCCAGCGCAGAAATCCGCAGCGCCTGCTCCCAGTATCGCCACCAACAGCAATGCCTTGCCAACCTGGCAGAGTGACCTGTTGCGCCACCTGGCCAAGTACAAGCGCTATCCGGAAAATGCTCGGCGCATGCGCATGGAAGGCATCAACCGCTTACGCTTCGTGGTCGATGGCGAGGGCAAGATCCTCTCCTACGCCCTGGCTGGAGGCTCGGGAAGTGCGGCACTGGACAGAGCAACCCTGGAGATGATCCGTCGCGCTCAACCGGTACCACCACCACCCAAGGAATTGCTGAACAACGGCAGCATCGAAGTGATCGCGCCATTCGTCTACTCGCTGGATAAGCGCTGACGCATTGTTTCTGTCACAAACGGGCAACTCTGATAACGTGCGTCTATCGATTGCAGCCGCTATGCTGGGGCCGCAAATTCATGGACGCCCGTTATGACCCTCACAGAATTGCGCTACATCGTCACCCTCGCTCAAGAACAGCACTTCGGCCACGCGGCCGAGCGTTGCCATGTCAGCCAGCCGACTCTATCGGTGGGCGTGAAAAAACTTGAGGATGAGCTCGGTGTACTGATCTTCGAGCGCAGCAAAAGCGCTGTTCGCCTGACCCCGGTTGGCGAAGGAATCGTCGCCCAGGCTCAAAAAGTTCTCGAACAAGCCCAAGGTATCCGCGAGCTGGCCCAGGCTGGCAAGAACCAACTGACCGCCCCGTTGAAAGTCGGCGCGATCTACACGGTTGGCCCGTATCTGTTCCCGCACCTGATCCCGCAACTGCACCGCGTCGCACCGCAGATGCCGTTGTACATCGAAGAAAACTTCACTCACATCCTGCGCGACAAGCTGCGCAACGGTGAGCTGGATGCAGTGATCATCGCCCTGCCGTTCAACGAAGCCGATGTACTGACCTTGCCGTTATACGATGAACCTTTCTATGTGCTGATGCCCAGCGAACATCCCTGGACCAAGAAGCAGACCATCGATTCCAGCCTGCTCAACGACAAGAGCCTGCTGCTGCTAGGCGAAGGTCATTGCTTCCGCGACCAGGTGCTGGAAGCCTGTCCAACCCTTACCAAGGGTAGCGACGGTGCCAAGCACACCACGGTCGAGTCCAGCTCGCTGGAAACCATCCGCCACATGGTGGCGTCGGGCCTTGGTGTATCGATCCTGCCGTTGTCGGCAGTGCACAGCCATCACTACGCCCCTGGAGTCCTCGAAGTGCGCCCACTGAGCCCACCGGCACCGTTTCGCACAGTGGCAATTGCCTGGCGCGCCAGCTTTCCGAGGCCCAAGGCGATCGAGATTCTCGCTGACTCCATCCGCCTGTGCTCGGTGGCCAAGCCATCTGCGAGTCAGTAGGAAGCTGATATGCCGGAGTTGTCTCAGGTTTCGGTAACCGCACTCAAGGGTGTCGGCGAAGCCATGGCTGAAAAGCTGGCCAAGGTCGGACTGGAAAACCTTCAGGACGTACTTTTTCACTTGCCGTTGCGCTATCAGGACCGCACCCGCGTGGTTCCGATTGGCGCCCTGCGTCCGGGCCAGGATGCGGTGATCGAAGGCGTAGTCAGCGGCACGGACGTGGTGATGGGCAAACGCCGCAGCCTACTGGTTCGCCTGGGTGACGGTACCGGCGTGCTGAGCCTGCGCTTCTACCACTTCAGCAATGCGCAGAAAGAAGGCCTTAAACGCGGCACGCACCTGCGCTGCTACGGTGAAGCCCGCCCCGGCGCTTCGGGACTGGAAATCTATCACCCTGAGTACCGCGCCCTGACCGGCGACGAGCCCGCGCCGGTGGAACAAACCCTGACGCCGATTTACCCGACCACCGAAGGCCTGACCCAGCAACGGTTGCGCCAGCTGTGCCAGCAGAGCCTATCCATGCTCGGCCCACGCAGCCTGCCCGACTGGCTCCCGGCAGAATTGGCCCGGGACTACCAACTAGCGCCGTTGGACGATGCGATCCGCTATCTGCATCATCCACCCGCCGATGCCGATGTCGATGAACTTGCCGAAGGCCAGCATTGGGCCCAGCACCGCCTGGCATTCGAAGAGCTGTTGACACATCAGCTGTCTCAACAACGCTTGCGCGAAAGCCTGCGCGCTCAACGCGCTCCAGCGCTGCCCAAGGCCACCCGCTTGCCCGAGCAGTACCTGGCCAATCTCGGCTTCGCGCCAACGGGCGCCCAGCAACGCGTCGGCAACGAGATTGCCTACGACCTCAGCCAGCCGGAGCCGATGCTGCGCCTGGTTCAGGGTGACGTGGGTGCCGGCAAGACCGTAGTGGCGGCCCTGGCAGCCCTGCAGGCGCTTGAGGCCGGCTATCAAGTGGCATTGATGGCGCCCACCGAGATTCTCGCTGAGCAGCACTTCATTACTTTCAAACGCTGGCTTGAACCGCTTGGCATCGAAGTCGCGTGGCTGGCTGGCAAACTCAAGGGCAAAGCTCGCGCCAGCGCTCTGGAGCAAATTGCCGGAGGCGCGCCAATGGTGGTGGGCACGCATGCGCTGTTTCAGGAAGAGGTGAAGTTCAAGAACCTGGCCCTGGCGATCATCGATGAACAGCACCGATTCGGCGTTCAGCAGCGCCTGGCCTTGAGACAAAAAGGCGTAGGTGGTCAGTTATGCCCTCATCAGTTGATCATGACCGCAACGCCTATCCCGCGCACGTTGGCAATGAGCGCCTATGCCGACCTGGATACCTCTATCCTCGATGAGCTGCCGCCCGGCCGTACGCCAGTCAATACCGTTCTGGTTGCTGACAGTCGACGCTTCGAAGTGGTTGAGCGGGTGCGTGCTGCCTGCGCCGAAGGGCGCCAGGCCTATTGGGTGTGCACCCTGATCGAAGAGTCTGAAGAGCTGACCTGCCAAGCAGCTGAAACAACCTTCGAGGAGCTTGGCAGCGCCTTGGGTGAGCTACGCGTCGGCTTGATCCACGGGCGCCTGAAGCCTGCCGAAAAAGCCGCGATCATGGCCGAGTTTAAACAAGGCAACCTGCAGTTGCTGGTCGCCACCACGGTGATCGAGGTCGGGGTAGATGTTCCCAATGCCAGTTTGATGATCATCGAGAACCCGGAGCGTCTTGGTCTTGCGCAACTCCACCAGTTGCGTGGCCGGGTTGGTCGAGGCAGTGCCGTAAGCCATTGTGTCCTGCTTTACCATCCGCCCCTGTCGCAGATAGGGCGCGAGCGCCTGGGCATCATGCGCGAAACCAATGACGGCTTCATCATTGCCGAGAAAGACCTGGAGCTGCGTGGGCCAGGGGAAATGCTGGGTACTCGTCAGACTGGCCTGCTGCAGTTCAAGGTCGCTGACCTGATGCGTGACGCAGACCTGTTACCCGCAGTAAGAGACGCTGCGCAGGTGCTACTGGCGCGCTGGCCTGGTCATGTCAGTCCGCTGCTCGAACGTTGGTTGCGCCATGGGCAGCAGTACGGGCAAGTGTGACGCCCGTCTCAGAATGGATCCATCTTGCGACGCAAGCTGGTTATACTCTTGCGATTATAAAATTTCTGGATGCAGGCCATGACTGAAGTTGCCCTGGACACCGCAACCCCCCACGCTCCGCCTGTTATCCGGCTGCTGCTGGAAAAGGTCGGCATCGCTTATCGCGAAGTGCACGATCATCCAAACTTGCTGCCTGAGCGCAAGGTACAGGCTGTCCTGCTCGACGATGCAGTGGGTGCGCTGATGGTGCTGTTTGCGCAGAACCAATTGCTTGACCTCAACCGCTTGGCCGAACTGACTGGCCGCAAGCTTGCTGCCGTGCCACTGGATCGCCTCAAGCTGATGCTCGACAAGCACGGCCTGAAGCTCCTGCCTGGCATTCCAGCGCTCACCAGCTCCCCGTGTCTCTACGATGAGAGCCTGCTCAAGCCTGAAAAGTTGCTGATTCATTCCGGCGAAGCAGGGTTGCTGCTGGAGATCGAACGTGACGACTTCAAGAAGATGCTAAGCAAAGCCAGCGCCGGTAACTTTGGTGAACCCTTGAGCAGCATTCGTCCGAACCTCGATCGTCCGACCGATGATCGCGACGAGATCACTCAGGCCGTCCAGGCCTTTACCGCGCGCCGTATCCAGCAACGCCTGGAAAGCACCATCGAAATTCCGCCGCTGGCTGAAACCGCGCAGAAAATCATCAAGCTGCGTGTCGATCCCAACGCCACCATCGACGATATTACCGGTGTAGTCGAAACCGACCCGGCGCTGGCTGCGCAAGTGGTCAGTTGGGCTGCCTCGCCCTACTACGCTTCTCCCGGCAAGATTCGTTCAGTAGAGGACGCTATCGTCCGCGTGCTGGGCTTTGATCTGGTGATCAACCTGGCATTAGGGCTGGCGCTGGGCAAAACCTTGAGCCTGCCCAAGGATCACCCGCAGGACACCACACCCTACTGGCAACAGTCGATCTACACGGCTGCCGTGATCGAAGGACTGACCCGTGCCATGCCCCGTGCCGAGCGGCCGGAAGCTGGGCTGACCTACCTGGCCGGGCTGTTGCACAATTTCGGCTACCTGCTCTTGGCGCATGTATTCCCACCGCACTTCTCGCTGATCTGCCGCCATCTGGAGGTCAATCCGCACCTGTGCCACAGCTATGTCGAACAGCACCTGCTAGGTATCAGCCGCGAGCAGATCGGGGCCTGGCTAATGCGTTACTGGGATATGCCTGAAGAGCTGTCCACGGCGCTGCGCTTCCAGCACGACCCGTTCTACGCCGGTGACCATGCAGCGTTCCCGAACCTGGTATGCCTGGCTGTACGTCTGTTACGTACTCGAGGCATTGGCTCCGGCCCGGACGAGTCGATCCCGGACGAACTGCTGGAGCGCCTGAACATAACCCGCGAAAAAGCGGCGGATGTGGTGAACAAAGTGCTGGAAGCAGAAGCGCTGCTGCGCGAACTGGCCTCGCAGTTCAATCACCACTGAGCCGGTGGCCTGCCCCTGCGGGGTCAGGCCTTTTTCTTCGGTTTCAGGTATTTCATAAGCCCCTGGAACCAGATGACCAGCGCCGGATTGCCCTTGATCTGGATGTTTTTTTCCTGAATTCCCTGCATGAATGCCAACTGCTTGTTCTTCGCTTGCAGGGTGGCAAAGCCGTAGGCTGAATCTTTGAAGGCAATGGCAAACGCCGGCTGGGGATGAGTGCCCGACTGGCTGCTGATACGCATGCCTTTGACAATGAAGTGACGTGCAACCTTGCCATCGAGCGTCTGCAACTGGAATACCAGGTCCTTGTCGGCCAATTGTTGCTGGAACGCCGGGTTTTTGCGGCTGGCCTTGGCCATCAACAGCCCCATGGCCCAAAGGAGAAAGCGAAACTTCATGTGCGCGCCTCGGCTAAAAAGTGACTGGCGAAGCAGTTTATAGTCTCACTAGAAAAACACCACACTTTGCTACTAATTTCGCGAAGATGAGGACAATTTGCTGGGTAAAAGGCTCAATCCTACTCAGAATCCGGCCATTCATACTTGTGCCTGACTGCTGACAAAGGGCTTCAAATGCCGCCCGATACCCTCGCTTAATAGCACCGCCATCAACGTCAGGCTGCCATTGAGGCTGGCATAAAACAGCGCGCGTACCGGGTGTTCGGGCATTAGCCAATAGAGGATCAACGCAGCTTGGGCCAGCGTCAGCAAGAGACGAACACGCAAACGCATGATCATGGCGACGGGAATACTGAAGATCATCAGCAAATACCAGGCTCCCCAGGCGACCATTCCAGCAGCCACGCCTCGGGCGGTGAAACCGCCAAAATTCTGTTTGTAATAGCTGACAGCGTAATCGTTGAGCAGCACAAAAAGCACACATGCCAGGGTGTGCAGAGCGAAATTGAGTAGAAGACGGCGCCGGATCATACGACACCCAAGCCACGAACCGCCGTCCTGGCGTTATAAGTCTTGCAGTGCATCTTGCGTCCCTCCTTGGACGTATTCCGCAGCCAGGCAGCGGTAATGAAAACGGGCACCGCGCAGGTACCCGTCTTCCAATGCAATCAACCCATGCGAGGCATCAAGGATTGACGCTGTCCTTCAGGGACTTGCCTGGC
This sequence comes from Pseudomonas arcuscaelestis, assembly GCF_016881005.1. Taxonomy (GTDB): domain Bacteria; phylum Pseudomonadota; class Gammaproteobacteria; order Pseudomonadales; family Pseudomonadaceae; genus Aquipseudomonas; species Aquipseudomonas arcuscaelestis. The sequence continues at coordinate 267,833 of NZ_JACOPV010000001.1, forward strand.
TTGAACGCAACGGTATTGCTGGCTTTGATTTTGACAGGCTCGCCGGTTTGCGGGTTTTTGCCAGTGCGAGCACCGCGGTGACGTTGCAGGAAGGTGCCAAATCCGACCAGAGTCACACTGTCTTTACGATGCAGTGCGCCAGTGATTTCTTCGAGAACGGCGTTGAGCACGCGATTGGCTTGCTCTTTGGTGAGGTCGGCCTTTTCAGCGATAGCTGCGGCGAGTTCTGGTTTGCGCATAGTGAAGCCTCTTAGACGGTTTTTTGTTTTTATGCCGTGCTGCTCTTCGCAAGCAGCGCCCAAGGCACCGCAGGCTCTAAACTGCGGCAGACGGGAGTGAGAATGGCATGCCGTCAGGGGCCGCGCCAGTCTCTGGGCGGCCATTGTTCACGCAAACACAGGGGTAATCCGACAGAATGCAGGCCGTTTACGCCATAAGCGCGGGAAGTTGCCGATTTAGAGCCAGCTTCTCCATGACTGCCGAGCCCGTAAGGGCGTAGCCGAGCAGGTTGCCTTCAGCATCGTGACAGAGCACTTTAAGGTCGATGCCCTGGCCTTCAACGTGCCAGGTACCTTCACAACCATGAGGCGGCACAGATACCACCAACGGGCAGGCGGGGGTTTTTACCGTTACCGGCATGGGGCCATAGGCAACCGCCGTAGGGTTACCAACCAAGGTTTGCGCCAAGGCGCGCGCGCAATTCATCAGCGGCATGACATAAAGCAGATTCAAACCATCGACTTCGGCGCAGTCGCCCAGTGCATAGATATTGGCATGGGAGGTGCGCAACTGCCGATCGACCACTACACCTCGGTTGACCTGCAAGCCGGCTGCAGCGGCCATATCGATACGCGGACGCAAGCCGACAGCAGAAACCACCAAATCGCACGCGATTACCAGGCCGTCGGACAGGTGCGCCTCCAGGCCTGCGCCAACCCGCTGCAGGCGGGTCAACACCGGGCCCAGGTGCAAGCGTACCCCGAGCCCTTCCAGGCAGGTCTGCACGGCAGCTGCGGCAGCCGGATGCAATAGAGTTGGCATCACCTGCTCACAGGGCGCCACCAAATCCACCTGGAAACCTCCCAGGCTCATGTCATTGGCGAACTCACAGCCTATAAGCCCAGCGCCCAAAATCAACACCCGCTGCTTGCCTGCAGCGGCGGCGCGAAATCGAGCGTAATCCTCGAGGTCGTTGATCGGAAAAATCGCATCGCCGGCATCGCCTTCAACCGGCACCTGCACGGTTTGCGCCCCCCAAGCCAGAATCAGGTCGCGGTAGATAACCTGCTCCTCACCAATCCACAGGCGCTTATGACCAGGGTCGATTCCGCTGATACGGGTGTGGGTGCGTACTTCGGCGTTGAGCTGCTCGGCCATGGCTCCGGGTTCGGCCATGCTCAGGCCGTCAGCATCCTTGTTCTTGGCAAAGCCGGTAGAAAGCATTGGCTTTGAGTAGGATCGGCCATCATCGGCGGTAATCAGTAACAGCGGCGAATCGCCGTCGAGCTTGCGAAATTCGCGGGCCAGGTTGTAACCCGCCAATCCTGTTCCAACAATTACCACTGGAGCCGTCATGCCATGCCTTCCTCGAATCTTGGTTATAAAATGATCAGCCGATAGCGATCATTTCGAAGTCCATCTTGCCTACGCCACAGTCTGGACACAGCCAGTCCTGCGGAACATCTTCCCAGCGTGTGCCTGGGGCGATGCCGTCATCCGGCCAGCCCTCGGCCTCATCGTAAATCAGACCGCAAACAATACACTGCCACTTTTTCATCACGTTTTTCCTCAACGAATCCAGGCTTTGGAGTGGCCGCTCTAGACAAAATTACATTGGCGACCATCTAAGGAAGGGCTTTGTACTGGAGCCAGGTGCCAGCATGCAAGCCGGATCGGGCAATCATGCTAAGCTCGCCGTCTCTTTGGCCTGTTAATCCATACCATCGTGTCGTACGAAACGTTGCAAGCGCCCGCTGCAGAATGGTTGCAGCACTCTCAGGTAGCAGACAGCGCAACGCCCGCGCTTCTGGACTGGTTGTTCGATCAAGGATCTCTGACCCGTCGCCTGACTCGATTATCCGCCGACCACTTTTCCGTTACACCCCTTTATGAAGGATGGCAGCCGCTGCGTGATGACGAGTGCCAGGCATTAGGCCTGGCCCCGCAAAGCGAAGGCTGGGTACGCGAAGTGTATTTGCGAGGCCACGGCCAAGCCTGGGTGTTCGCCCGAAGCGTCGCCGCACGTAGCGCTCTGGAAAGCGGCGGGCTGGATATGGAAGCGTTGGGCAGTCGCTCCCTGGGGGAGCTGCTGTTCTGCGACCATGCCTTCACGCGCCGTGCCATTGAAGTCTGCCATTACCCCAAGACCTGGCTGCCGACCATCGATGCCAGCGACAAACTCTGGGGACGGCGCTCACGCTTCGATCGTGACGCGTTGAGCATCTTGGTAGCCGAAGTCTTCCTGCCTTCACTGTGGCAGGCTACCGAGATTGCCGGGGGGATCCGCTGATGTACCTGCAACTGCTCAAGTCGCTCAATCGCCTGCACCCACGGGCCTGGGATTTTATCCAACTTAGCCGCATGGACCGGCCGATCGGCATTTACCTGCTGCTTTGGCCAACGCTTTCGGCTGTGTGGATTGCCGCCAAGGGCACGCCAACCCTGGCCAACGTGCTGATTTTCACCCTCGGCGTGGTAATGATGCGTGCGGCCGGTTGCGCTATCAACGATTTCGCCGACCGCAAGGTCGATGGTCACGTCAAACGTACGGCCGACCGCCCCTTGGCCGCTGGCAGGATCAATGCCCGCGAAGCATTGGTACTGTTTGCCGTGCTGGTGGGCGCCAGTTTCCTGCTGGTGCTATGCACCAACACCAGGACTGTGTGGCTATCGTTCGGCGCCGTGGCGCTAGCGGCGTGCTATCCGTTCATGAAGCGCTACACCTACTACCCACAAGTAGTGCTGGGGGCAGCGTATTCATGGGGCATTCCCATGGCCTTCACCGCAGCCAACGGCGAGCTGCCGGCCATCGCCTGGCTGCTGTACATCGCCAATTTGCTGTGGACCGTGGGTTATGACACCTACTACGCCATGGTCGACCGCGATGACGATCTGAAGATTGGGGTGAAATCCACTGCCATTCTGTTTGGCGAAGCTGATCGGGTCATCATCCTGACCCTGCAGGTACTTTCGCTAGGCTGCCTGTTGCTGGCAGGCATGCGTTTTGAATTGGGCGGCTGGTTCCATCTGGGCCTGATGGCAGCGTTGCTGTGCTTTGTCTGGGAATTCTGGTCGACCCGCAATCTCGACCGAGAGTCCTGCTTCAAGGCGTTTTTGCACAACCACTGGGCTGGGCTGCTGATATTCGTGGGGATTGTGCTGGATTACAGTTTCTGAACCCGCGCGGGGCAAGCCCACTCCCACCCGAGCAGCAGTGGAAGCGGGCTTGCCCTGTGATTAACGTCGCGGTCACTTGATCACATGCCACACATCCTTCATGCCATCACCGGTCATATCCCCGCCTTTCTTGTCCTTGATGAAGGTGTAGACCGGCTTGCCCTTGTAAGCCCACTGCATTGAACCGTCGTCACGCTTGATCTGCGTCCACCCCTCTTCGGCCATGTCACCATCCTTGACCAGCAACGGCGGCCAGTTCTTGGCGCACTCATCGTTGCACATGGATTTTCCGCCCGAGTCCTTGTCGAAGGTATAAAGCGTCATGCCGGCATGGTCGACCATCACACCATCTTTCATCATGGCATGATGGGCGGAAGCGATTCCCGGCAAGGCCAGTGCCACTGCAGTGAAAAGCGCCATCCAGTTCAGCGTATGTCGTGTCATTGGATCCACCGTGTTTCTCGGGAGAGGGAATGTAAGCCTAGCCCAGTAACCGAATGTTGCTGCTATAGCCCACGACTTGTCACACGACTGCAATAATTCCGTTATCTAATGCGGGCCAAGACACCTTTAATGGAAGAGGTTTAAGCATGGTTGGCAGAAACATTCTCATCGTTGACGACGAAGCGCCAATTCGCGAAATGATCGCCGTTGCATTGGAGATGGCCGGCTATGACTGCCTGGAAGCAGAAAACTCCCAGCAGGCCCACGCCATCATCGTCGACCGCAAGCCAGACCTGATCCTGCTGGACTGGATGCTCCCGGGCACCTCTGGCATCGAGCTGGCCCGACGCCTCAAGCGCGACGAGCTGACCGGCGATATTCCGATCATCATGCTCACCGCCAAGGGTGAAGAAGACAACAAGATCCAGGGTCTTGAAGTTGGCGCTGATGACTACATCACCAAACCCTTCTCACCTCGCGAGTTGGTGGCCCGCCTGAAGGCCGTGCTGCGCCGTGCAGGTCCAAGCGACGGCGAAGCGCCAATTGAAGTCGGCGGTTTGCTGCTCGATCCCATCAGCCATCGGGTCACCATCGACGGCAAGCCTGCTGAAATGGGGCCTACCGAATATCGCTTGCTGCAGTTCTTCATGACCCACCAGGAACGTGCCTACACACGTGGCCAATTGCTCGACCAGGTATGGGGCGGCAATGTCTATGTCGAAGAGCGCACCGTCGATGTGCATATCCGCCGTCTGCGCAAGGCACTGGGTGAGGCTTACGAGAATCTGGTACAAACTGTGCGTGGGACCGGTTATCGCTTCTCGACCAAAAGCTGAATCGATAATCAGGCCAAGGTATAGGAAAGGACGCGTCGTTAATTGAACCAGAACTGGCATGGCACCCTGATTCGCCACATGCTGCTGTTGATTACCGCCTGCCTGCTGGTTGGTTTGATCAGTGGTTATTACGGCTGGAGCCTGGCCCTTGGCCTGGCGCTCTACTTGGGCTGGACACTCAAGCAACTGTTGCGCCTGCACGAGTGGCTACGCTTGCACAAGCCCGATGAGGCACCGCCCGATGGGTATGGCTTGTGGGGCGAGGTGTTCGACAGCATTTATCACCTGCAACGCCGCGACCAACGCGTGCGTGGCCGTCTGCAGGCAGTGATCGATCGCGTGCAGGAGTCCACAGCGGCTCTCAAGGATGCTGTGATCATGCTCGACAGCGATGGCAACCTGGAATGGTGGAACCGCGCTGCTGAAACCCTGCTAGGCCTGAAAACTCCCCAGGACAGCGGTCAACCAGTAACCAACCTGGTTCGCCACCCGCGCTTCAAGGAGTACTTCGAACAGGAGAACTACGTCGAACCGCTGGAAATACCGTCACCGATCAACGACCGCCTGCGCGTGCAGCTGCATATCACCCGGTATGGCAACAATGAACATCTGATGCTGGTCCGCGACGTCACCCTTATCCACCAGCTCGAACAAATGCGTAAGGACTTCGTTGCTAACGTCTCTCATGAGCTGCGCACGCCGTTGACCGTCATTGCCGGCTACCTGGAAACCTTGCTCGATAACGTCGAGCAGGTGAACCCGCGCTGGGTCCGGGCGCTACAGCAGATGCAACAACAGGGCCTGCGCATGCAGACCCTGCTCAACGACCTGCTGCTGCTGGCCAAGCTTGAGGCCACGGACTACCCCTCGGACAACCAGCCAGTGGCCGTAGAACCACTCCTGCAAACGATCAAAAACGATGCCCAAGCCCTGTCGGGTCAACGCAACCAGCGCATCACGCTGGAAGCCGCTCCCGGCATTCGTCTCAAAGGCAGTGAGGCGGAGTTGCGCAGCGCCTTCTCCAATCTGGTCTTCAATGCCGTCAAGTACACTCAGGATGAAGGGCAGATCCGCATCCGCTGGTGGGCCGACGAACACGGCGCGCACTTGAGCGTCCAGGATTCGGGGATTGGCATTGATGCCAAGCACCTGCCACGCCTGACCGAACGTTTTTATCGGGTCGACTCCAGTCGAGCGTCCAACACTGGCGGTACCGGCCTTGGTCTGGCGATCGTCAAGCACGTACTCTTGCGGCACCGCGCACGCCTTGAGATCAGTAGCGTGCCAGGCCATGGCAGCACCTTTACCTGTCATTTCGCCCCCACCCAGATTGCCCAACGCACGCCCGTCTGAAGGTTCGCCACTAGGCAATTGCGCCCTCACCCGCTACATTGGCGGACTTGTGCCAGCGAATGCTGGCACAGCATTTCTTCCCATTTTCAAATGACGGACCCCGTAAAACCCCATCATGGACCCATCCCCTGGTATTAGCTTCGCCTCACTTTTTGCCGATTTCGGCATGATTCTTTTTGCTCTGCTGCTGGTACTGCTCAACGGCTTTTTCGTTGCTGCCGAGTTCGCCATGGTCAAATTGCGCTCGACAAAGGTCGAGTCGATTGCCGTGCAGCATGGCTGGCGCGGGCAAATCCTGCGCACCGTACACAACCAGCTGGACGCCTACCTTTCGGCTTGCCAGCTAGGTATCACCCTCGCCTCGCTGGGCCTGGGCTGGGTTGGTGAGCCCGCTTTCGCCCACTTGCTCGAGCCTTTACTGGCGGCTGTCGGCGTGCAGTCGCCGGAAGTCATCAAGGCAGTGTCGTTCTTCAGTGCCTTCTTCGTGATTTCCTACCTGCACATCGTGGTGGGTGAGCTGGCGCCCAAGTCCTGGGCCATTCGCAAACCCGAGCTGCTGTCGCTGTGGACTGCAGTGCCGCTGTACCTGTTCTACTGGGCAATGTACCCGGCAATTTACCTGCTCAACGCCAGCGCCAACGCCATTTTGCGCATTGCCGGCCAAGGTGAACCCGGTCCGCACCACGAACACCACTACAGCCGTGATGAACTGAAGCTGATTCTGCACTCCAGCCGTGGCCAGGACCCTAGCGACCAAGGCATGCGTGTTCTGGCTTCAGCGGTGGAAATGGGCGAACTGGAGGTGGTCGACTGGGCCAACTCCCGTGAGGACATGGTCTGCCTGGAAGCACATGCGCCGCTTAAAGAGATCCTGGCGATGTTCCGTCGGCACAAGTTCAGCCGCTACCCGGTGTTCGACTCCCAGCGCGGTGAGTTCATCGGCCTGCTGCACATCAAGGATCTGCTGTTGGAGCTGGCTGATCTGGAGCACATACCCGAGTCGTTCAATCTCGCCGAGCTGACCCGGCCGCTGGAGCGCGTGTCCCGACACATGCCGCTGTCGCATCTGCTCGAGCAGTTCCGCAAGGGCGGAGCGCACTTTGCCCTGGTTGAAGAAGCCGACGGCAAGGTGATTGGCTACCTGACCATGGAAGACGTGCTGGAAGTGCTGGTAGGTGACATCCAGGACGAGCATCGCAAGGCCGAACGCGGCATCCTCGCCTACCAGCCAGGCAAACTGCTGGTTCGTGGCGACACGCCGTTGTTCAAGGTCGAGCGTCTGCTGGGCGTGGACCTGGATCACATCGAGGCAGAAACCCTTGCCGGCCTCGTGTACGAGACCCTCAAGCGCGTTCCTGAAGAAGAAGAGCAGATGGAAGTCGAAGGCCTGCGTATCATCATCAAGAAGATGAAAGGCCCGAAAATCGTCCTGGCGAAAGTGCTCAAACTCGATTGAGTCGTCTTATGGGTTGCCAGCTGTAAAGTTCGGCAACCCAGCGACAGGCTGATTGAACTGGTAAGGAATGGATACAAGCTCGAGCCCGACGTTGCGCTGCACCACAAAGTGCAGATGCGGGCCCGTGCTGTTACCGGTGTTGCCGGATTTCGCCAGAGCGGTCCCGTACACCACTTGCTGGCCCTCCCGCACCACCACAGAACCACGCATCAGGTGCAGATAGACGCCCATGGTGCCGTCGTCGTGCAGAATCCGCACGTAATTGCCCGATGGATGAGTGCCGCGCCCGCTCTGACTGTTCTCGGTCTTGATCACTATGCCCGCCCGCGAGGCGATGATTGGTGTTCCTTCCGGCATCGCGATGTCCATCGCATAGCGTCCTTTAGGACCGAAGTGACTGTAGCGCCCATTTGGACCTTGGGTTAAGTGGAACGGCCCGCCGCGCCACGGCAACGGGTACCTAAACGCCTGATAACGCGACCCAGGATTCCCCAGTGCGTAGGAGAACTTCTCTTGATAACTCACTGGCTGGTCCGGTTTCTGTGCGTTGACTATTGTCAGCAACACCGCCGCCCGAGCAGGCACCACGCGACGTACTAGCCGCGTACCGGCGCCCTTGGCATTACCGAGGCGCTCCAGGCGCAGTTCAACTTCTACCGGCGCAAAGGTGTCATTGCGGGCGCTGAAGCTCACGCCAGTAGCGAACTTGATGGCGTGCAGTTTCACCTGACCTTCCAATTGCTCGACCATCCGATCACCGAAGACGAAGGCCTTGGTGCCGGTTAGTGGACGATCGGAATAAGAAACCACCCCGTAGGGATCGGTGCTTTTGTAGAGCGTCGAGGCCAGTGCCGGGCCACAAGCCACGAGCAAGGCACAAAACAGCAGCGAGCGTGCAGGCATGACTAGTGGCTTTATGACAGTTGATATCTGTCGAAGCCTAGCAGCGAATTTCAGCAGAGGAATGGCGAGAGTGTTTCAGCGCCGTGCCAGGAGACGAGTGGTGTACTGATCGAAGTCCACGCATCAACCCGGCGATCGGCGTATGGCAACTGCAATCGGGCAACAGCTGGCCTTCACCCGAGGCAACCCCGCTCCTACCTATCAGGCGCCTGGAACGAAGTGCTTCTGCGCCGTACCGCGAGCAATCAGCCGCGAGAGGTAATCAAGCTTCTGCGCATCCTGATCAACAAATTTGAAAGTCAGCTGCAACCAATCGCTGTCCGGCTTGGGCTCCAGTGCTGCAACAGCATGCAAATAGCCATTGAGTCGGGCGATCTCGGCGTTCTCGCCCTGCTCCAGGTCGAGTACGGCACCTTCGAGTACCTGGGGCAGAGTTTCACCCCGGCGCACCACCAGCAGCGCCTCCTTAAGGCTCAGCGCTTTGATCACGCAAGGCTGGACCCCGCCAGGCAAGCGCAGTTGTCCCTGGCCACGACCAGCAGGTGCGGCAGCGGTCGGCCTAGGGGCATTGACGAGCGGCTGGGAAGCCACCACCGGAGCAGCCGGGGCCGAGGCTTTTACCGATTCGGCACGCCCACCGGTCAACGCACTCAACGAGTCGTTGGCAAAGGCGGAAGTAGCGCGCGTCGGAGCACTGGCCAGCAACGTATCGAGCTTACCGACCTTGGTCAGGGCCTTCTTCACTTTGGTCAGCAATTGCTCGTTGGTGAACGGCTTGCCGACGAAATCGGAAACACCAGCCTGGATCGCCTGAACCACGTTTTCCTTATCGCCACGGCTAGTCACCATGATGAACGGCAGTGTCTTCATCGACTCTTGCTGGCGGCACCAGGTCAACAATTCCAGTCCGGACATTTCTGGCATTTCCCAGTCGCACAGGACCAAGTCAAAGGCTTGGCGCGACAGCAATGTCTGGGCCTTGCGACCGTTGACTGCGTCTTCGATGACAATCCCTGGGAAATAGTTGCGCAGGCACTTCTTCACCAGATCGCGAATGAACGGCGCATCATCCACAACCAACACACTGACTTTACTCATCGCCACTCCTATTGAATCCCGACTAGCATAACGCTGACTGATGGCCATTTGCCAAAAATTGGCTCACGCCGGGACTCGTGATTGCGTTCGCGGCTGCCTTTAAGTGCACACCCCACAAACGAAAACGCCCGGCCAGGGCCGGGCGTTCTTTCTCGGGGCAGTCTTATTTATCGTCAGCTTCGGCTGGAACATTAGCCTTTTCGCTACCGCCCTCGACTTCTTCTTTCATCCGTTTCAGGCCCAGGTGACGTACGTCGGTACCGCGTACCAGGTAAATCACCAGCTCGGAGATGTTGCGCGCATGGTCACCGATCCGCTCAAGCGAACGCAGTGCCCAGATCACGCTGAGTACCCGCGAGATCGAGCGCGGATCTTCCATCATGTAGGTAACCAGTTCGCGCAGTGCGGTCTTGTACTCGCGGTCGATGGTCTTGTCGTACTGGGCTACCGACAGCGCCAAGTCGGCGTCGAAACGAGCGAACGCATCCAGTGCATCACGCACCATGTTGCGCACCTGATCGCCGATGTGACGAACTTCAACGTAACCTCGTGGCGACTCACCCTCTTCACACAGCTGGATGGCGCGGCGGGCAATCTTGGTCGACTCATCGCCAATACGCTCCAGGTCGATGACCGACTTGGAGATACTGATGATCAAGCGCAGGTCGGAAGCAGCCGGCTGGCGACGGGCGAGAATGCGCACGCACTCTTCGTCGATGTTGCGCTCCATCTGGTTGATCTGGTCATCGACTTCACGCACCTGCTGAGCCAGGCCAGAGTCGGCCTCGATCAGCGCGGTAACTGCGTCATTGACTTGCTTCTCGACCAAGCCACCCATTGCCAGGAGGTGGCTGCGCACCTCTTCGAGCTCGGCATTGAACTGCTGGGAGATATGGTGGGTAAGGCTGTCTTTACTGATCATGCTTTCGCTCCGCGAAAAAGCTGCAAGCTGCAACCTGCAAGCTTCAAGTCATACGTGTGATACCGGGCACCTTGTCTGCTTGCCGCAAACTAGCCATAGCGGCCGGTAATGTAGTCTTCGGTCTGCTTTTTCGCCGGGTTGGTGAACAGCGTGTCGGTGTCACCAAACTCGATCAGCTTGCCCATGTACATGAATGCGGTGTAGTCGGAAACCCGTGCCGCCTGCTGCATGTTATGGGTAACGATGACGATGGTGTACTTGGACTTCAGCTCGTAGATCAGCTCTTCGACCTTCAGCGTCGAGATCGGGTCAAGTGCCGAGCAAGGTTCGTCGAGCAACAGCACTTCGGGTTCAACGGCGATGGTACGGGCAATGACCAGACGCTGCTGCTGACCACCGGAAAGACCCAGTGCCGACTCATGCAGGCGGTCCTTGACCTCATCCCACAGCGCGGCGCCTTTAAGCGCCCATTCCACTGCCTCATCAAGCACACGCTTCTTGTTGATGCCCTGGATACGCAGGCCATAAACCACGTTTTCGTAGATGGTCTTGGGGAACGGGTTAGGCTTCTGGAACACCATACCGACGCGGCGACGCAATTCAGCCACATCTTCGCCCTTACGGTAGATGTTGTTGCCGTACAGGTTGATTTCGCCCTCGACGCGGCAACCGTCAACCAGGTCGTTCATGCGGTTGAAGGTACGCAACAGCGTGGACTTACCACAGCCGGACGGACCGATAAATGCAGTCACGCGCTGTTTTGGGATGTTCATGCCAACGTCGAACAGTGCTTGCTTATCGCCGTAGAACAGGTTCAGGCCAGGCACTTCGATGGCAACGGTTTCGTCAGCCAATTGCAGGCTCTGCTTGGTGCGACCCAGGGCCGACATGTCGATACCGTGAGCATGGGTTTCATGTTGCATGGTTTCACTCCATTTGTAGCTGCAGGCTTCAAGCTGCACGCTGCAAGTTTGTGCAAAAGCGGCGTGAAGCTTGCCGCTCATGGCTAAAGACTTTCAATCAGCTATCCAGCGCCTTGTACTTCTCGCGCAGGTGGTTACGAATCCATACCGCCGAAAGGTTGAGCGTGGCGATGACCAGCACCAGCAGCAACGCGGTGGCGTACACCAGCGGCCGCGCGGCCTCGACGTTGGGGCTCTGGAAACCAACGTCATAAATGTGGAAGCCCAGGTGCATGATCTTCTGGTCCAGGTGCAGATACGGGTAGTTACCGTCAACTGGCAACGACGGCGCCAGCTTCACTACACCCACCAGCATCAGCGGCGCCACCTCACCGGCGGCACGCGCCACGGCGAGAATCATCCCGGTCATCATCGCCGGGCTGGCCATTGGCAGAACGATCTTCCACAGGGTTTCGGCCTTAGTCGCACCGAGCGCCAGCGAGCCTTCGCGCACTGTGCGGGGGATACGTGCCAAGCCCTCTTCAGTGGCCACGATTACCACTGGCACCGCCAGCAAGGCCAGGGTCAGCGAGGCCCAGAGCAGACCCGGAGTCCCAAGCGTTGGCGCTGGCAATGCTTCAGGGAAGAACAAACGGTCGAGCGAGCCACCCAATACATAGACGAAGAAGCCCAGGCCGAACACACCGTAGACAATAGCCGGTACGCCAGCCAGGTTGTTCACTGCAATACGGATCAGGCGAGTTACCGGCCCCTGGCGAGCGTATTCGCGCAGGTAGACCGCAGCCAGCACACCAAAGGGCGTGACGATCACGGCCATGATCAGGGTCATCATCACCGTACCGAAGATGGCCGGGAAGATGCCGCCTTCAGTGTTGGCTTCACGCGGGTCGTCACTGAGGAATTCCCAGACCTTGGCGAAGTACACACCGAGCTTGGTGAAGCTGCCCATGGCGTTCGGCTGGTAGGCGTGAACCACCTTGTCCAGGCTGATCTCGATTTCACGACCATTGCCGTCTTTGACGACCAAGCTGTCGCGACCGAAGTCCTGATGCAGGCTGCCCAAACGCTCTTCAATCGCTTTGTAGCGGTTGTTCAGCTCGGCGCGTTCGGCGTCCATGTCTGCCTGGGCGGCGGCATCGAGCTTGCCATTTAGTTCCAGCTTGCGAGCGTGCAAACGCAAGCGCTCAAGGCCGTAGTTAATGGCACCAATGTCCTTCTTCTCAAGCTTTTGCAGCTCGCCCGCCAGCTTATCGGCACGCTTCAGGCGCGTCTGCAGTTCAGACCAGGCAGCCTGGCCTTCGGCGACGACCTTGCCGTTTTCCTTGACGCTCACCAGATAACCGTAAAAGTTACCCCACTCGCGTCGCTCAAGGGCAATCAGCTCCGCTGGTGTCTTCTGGTCAGTCAGCCAATTGCCTACTACCCAGGTGAAGTCACTGCCATTGAGGTCGCGGTTACCGACCTTGATCAACTCACGCGTCATGAACTCCGGGCCATTTTCAGGAACCGGCAAGCCAGCTCCTTTCAAACGCGCCAGAGGCACTTCTTCTTTCTGTACGACTTCACCGACCACTACATGGTCAGGCTGACCCGGGACCTTATAGGTTGCCTGGATCAGGTCGGCCGGCCAGAAGTGGCCCAGGCCGCGCACGGCGATCACGGAGAGCAGACCGATGGTCATGATCACCGCGATGGCGACCGCGCCACCGCTGACCCAGACGCCAGGGGCGCCGCTCTTGAACCAGCTTTTGAGGGAATCCTTTTTCACGGATCTCTACCTTTCTATCAAAGCGACGAGTATTTCTTGCGCAGACGCTGGCGAATCAGCTCGGCCAAGGTGTTCATCACGAAGGTGAACATCAACAACACCAGCGCGGCGAGGAACAGCACACGATAGTGACTGCCACCAACTTCCGACTCCGGCATCTCGACCGCAACGTTGGCCGCCAGGGTACGCATACCTTCAAACAGGTTCATTTCCATGACCGGCGTGTTGCCGGTAGCCATCAGTACGATCATGGTTTCACCTACAGCGCGGCCCATACCGATCATCAGCGCCGAGAAAATACCCGGGCTGGCGGTGAGGATGACCACGCGGGTCAGGGTCTGCCATGGCGTTGCACCCAGTGCCAGCGAGCCCAGGGTCAAACTGCGCGGCACACTGAACACGGCGTCTTCAGCAATCGAATAGATGTTTGGAATTACCGCAAAGCCCATGGCGATACCCACTACCAGGGCGTTGCGCTGGTCGTAGGTGATGCCCAGGTCGTTGGTGATCCACAGACGCATGTCACCACCGAAGAACCAGGCCTCCAGCAGCGGGCTCATGTACAGGGCAAACCAGCCAGTGAACAGAATCACCGGGATCAGAATCGCAGCTTCCCAACCATCCGGGACCCGCAGGCGGATCGACTCAGGCAAGCGGCTCCAACTGAAACCTGCGACCAGAATGCCAATCGGCATCAGCAGGAACAGACTGAATACGCCCGGCAGGTGTCCTTCCAGGTAAGGCGCCAGGAACAGACCAGCGAAGAAACCGAGAATAACCGTCGGCATCGCCTCCATCAGCTCGATTACCGGCTTGACCTTGCGGCGCATGCCCGGGGCCATGAAGTAGGCAGTGTAGATAGCGGCCGCGATGGCCAGCGGAGCGGCCAGGATCATGGCGTAGAACGCAGCCTTCAACGTACCGAAGGTCAGCGGCGAAAGGCTCAGCTTGGGTTCAAAGTCGGTGTTCGAGGCGGTGGACTGCCAGACATACTTCGGCTCGTCATAGTTCTCGTACCAGACCTTGCTCCACAACGCGCTCCAGGAGACTTCCGGGTGCGGGTTCTTCAACGACAGCGGCAGCAGCTTGCCGCCTTCTTCGATAATGATGCGGTTGGCCCGAGGCGACAGCGCGAGAATACCCGCACCTTCAGCTACCGGCTCAACCAACAGGGTACGGTGCGCAGTGCTGTGGAACACGCCGAGTTCACCGCTGGCATCCAGGGCCACGAAACCCTTGCGACGCTCTTCGGCATCGATCTGCACGATCGGCGCCTTGCCCATCTGGAACTCGCGAATACGCTTGAAGCGCTGCTCGCCATCGGGGTCGCGGGCCATGAACCATTGTGCCAGACCACCTTTGGAGTCGCCGATGATCAAAGAGATGCCGCCTACCAACTGAGCGCTGGCAGTAACTTCGGTATTACCGTCATCAAGCAGTTTGTAACGACCATTGAGGCTCTTGTCACGCAGGCTGAAGACATCCGCCTGAGCCCGGCCATTGATCACATACAGCCACTGCTGGCGCGGGTCGATAAAGATTGCCTTGACCGGCTCGGTCATCTGCGGCAGATCGATACGGTTCTGCTCGCTGGTGACTTCGCCGGTCATCATGTTTTCTTCGCGGCTCAGCGAGAGCACCTGCAAGTGCGCACCCGTGGACCCGGCAACCACCAGGGTTTCACCGTTCACATTGAGGCTCACGTGCTCCAGCGCACGGCCCTGCTCATCGAGTACAAACGGCTCCTGGCCATAGGGATAGTCGATAGCAGGCGTGATGGTTTTCTTGTTGTCCGGGTAAGTGATCTTGTAGCTGTGGCTGAATGCCAACGCCTGTCCATTGGACAAGCCCAGCACCACCAGCGGGTTACCCGGCTGATCGCTACCGATAGAAGTCACCTGGGTGCCAGCAGGCAGAGGCAGCTCCACGCGCTTGAGTTCGGCACCGGTCTTGGTGTCGAAGAACAGCGCCTGTCCCTTATCGGAAACACGCATACCCACCAGGTTCTGCTCTTCCAGAGCAATCATCAGGGGTTTGCCTGCGTCCTGGCTCAGCCAGGTAGGCTCCAGCGCTTTCTTGCTGGTCAGCGTGGCGCCCTGGAACAGGGGCACGACCACATAGGCCAGGTAAAAGAAGATCAAGGTGATCGCTGCCAGCACGGCAAGCCCGCCCACCAGTACATACCAGCGAGTCAGGCGATCCTTGAACGCGCGCATACGGCGCTTGCGTTGCAATTCGGGCGTATTGAAATCAATCCGCACGGGGGGAGAATTTTGGGTCATGGTGGAGTTGGCCAGATCATTCATGCGCACACCCTAGCGGTCCCGTATTACAAAAACATGACAGTGCAGTGACGCAAAAAAGCCCGCCGCTCAGGAATGCTGGCAACGGACTCGCAATTTTCAGCGGAGCCTGGTCATTTCCAGACCCCGCCTAGCTCACTCTTAGTTTGCTGCGACGCCTTTGGTAGCGTGGTTCAGACCCAGGTCCGCCAGGGCTTTTTCAGCCACTTTGGCAGGCAGTGGGATGTAACCGTCTTTCACTACCACCTGCTGGCCTGCCTGCGACAGAACCAGTTTGACGAACTCGGCTTCCAGCGGGGCCAGAGGCTTGTTCGGTGCCTTGTTGACATAGACGTAGAGGAAACGCGACAGCGGATAGGTGCCGTTCAGGGCGTTAGCTTCGTTGTCTTCAACAAATGCGCCACCGTCTTTCTTGGCCAGAGGCACAGTCTTGACGCTGGCAGTCTTGTAGCCGATGCCCGAGTAACCGATACCGTTCAGCGAGCTGCTGATCGACTGCACGACTGAAGCCGAGCCAGGTTGTTCGTTGACGTTAGGCTTGAAGTCGCCTTTGCACAGGGCTTCTTCCTTGAAGTAGCCATAGGTGCCGGAGACCGAGTTACGACCGAACAGCTGCACTGGCTTGTTGGCCAAGTCGCCGGTCACACCCAGGTCACCCCAAGTTTTAACGTCAGCTTTGGCGCCGCACAGACGGGTCGACGAGAAGATCGCATCGACCTGCGCCATGGTCAGGCCTTTGATCGGGTTGTCCTTGTGGACGAATACAGCCAGTGCGTCGACAGCAACCGGGATAGCGGTTGGCTTGTAGCCGTACTTCTGCTCGAACGCCTGCAACTCGACGTCCTTCATTTTGCGGCTCATCGGGCCGAGGTTGGCTGTGCCTTCAGTCAGCGCAGGTGGCGCCGTCGAGGAGCCAGCAGCCTGGATCTGGATATTTACGTTCGGGTATTCCTTCTTGTAGGCCTCAGCCCACAGGGTCATAAGGTTCGCCAGGGTATCGGAACCGACGCTGGAGAGGTTGCCCGACACACCGGTGGTCTTGGTGTAGGTCGGAATAGCAGGGTCAACAGCGGCAACCGCATTGGCGGTGGCAACGCCAGCGGCGACGAAAGTCAGGGCCGCCATCAAACGCTTCAGTTTCATGCCTTGCTCCTAGCAGGAATTGGGGTGAGATGGATCGGGCCCAAGTATCTGCAGGCCGTATGAACACTCTATGAATGGAATGTGACAATTAGATGAAAGGCCATCACCGAAGATCGATGATGGCCTTTTCAAAATGTTGCGAGGGCTGAGTTAGCGCGGCATTAGCGTTTCTTGATCAGCAGATAGAGGCCAACCAACAGACCAATGGCGCAGATAACGGCGACATAGTAGGCCGGAGCCATGGGGCTGAATTTGAGCAACGCCGTTACCGCCATCGGCGTCAGGCCGCCGAAGATCGCGTAGGCCATGTTGTAGGAAAAAGACAAACCGCTGAAACGCACCGCAGGCGGGAAAGCCTTGACCATGACATACGGCACCGCACCAACGATGCCTACACACAGACCAGTCAGGGCGTACAGCGGGAACATCCATTCTGGATGGGTTGGCAGGGTGTGATAGAAAGTCCAGGAAGACGCCAGCAACATCAGGCTACCCACGACAAATACCCGCCCTGCCCCTATACGGTCAGCCAGCGCACCGGTACCGATGCAGCCCAGGCTGAGCAGGACAATTGCCATGCTGTTGGCCTTCAGCGAATCGAGCGGGGTGATGTGATAGAGGCTCTGCAGTAACGCAGGCGTCATCAAGATGACGACGACAATGCCGGCCGACAACAGCCAGGTCAGCAACATCGAAAGAACAATGGCGCCCCGGTGATCACGTAATACCGCCCGCAGCGGTACTTCCTCAGCCAGTGCCTTGCGCGCCTGCATTTCGGCAAAAACGGGGGTTTCGTGCAACCATCGACGCAGGTACACCGCGAACAATCCGAACACACCACCCAGCAGGAATGGAATACGCCAGGCGTAGTCAGCTACTTCCTCGGTGGTGTATACCGTGTTGATCAGGGTTGCTACCAGCGAGCCAAGCAGGATCCCGGCAGTTAGCCCGGCGGTCAGGGTGCCGCAGGCATAACCGGTATTACGTGCCGGAACATGCTCGGAAACAAAAACCCATGCGCCCGGTACTTCACCGCCAATCGCCGCACCTTGGATAACCCGCATCAGCAAAAGCAGGAACGGCGCCATCACACCTATCTGCGCATACGTTGGCAGCAGACCCATGATCAAGGTGGGTACGGCCATCATGAAAATGCTCAATGTGAACATTTTCTTGCGCCCCAGCAGGTCGCCGAAGTGGGCCATGACAATGCCGCCCAGCGGGCGCGCCAGGTAGCCGGCGGCAAAAATCCCAAACGTTTGCATCATGCGCAGCCAATCCGGCATGTCGGCAGGAAAGAACAACTGGCCGACGACGGTGGCGAAGAATACGAAAATGATGAAGTCGTAGAACTCTAGTGCCCCGCCCAAAGCGGAAAGCGACAGGGTCTTATAGTCACTGCGGGTGAGCGGCCTCGAAGGCTGCGCGATACTACCGGGCACGGAGGTCATGGATATCTCTTATAGGTCTTTCTTATGTTCAGGCCAGCTACGACGCGGCTTTCGGCCTGGGAAGCATCGAACCATAGCAAATTGCTGGAAAAAGCACATAGCAGTACAAATTCAATACAAGTTTAATGACTGCACGGTCGTCGCTGCGCTGTTGGCTCTATATACTGGCCGCTTGTAGAAAGGGTTGAGTGTTATGAAGGATGTTGTGCGAAAACGCCGCTAGATGTGCTTAGTCGATTTCGCAGAGTTTCCCTTCGCCGCCTGGCAAAGCGAAAGCAGCGTATTATGGTTGTGCTGAATCGTTTTTCGAGGCGTCTGTATTAGCGCCAACCAACGAAGCGTCACGGGTCAGAGGCACCCCCGGCATGATTGAACTCGAACAAGAAGATCCTATCCCGCAAGGCGACCTGGCCTTGCAGATCACCGCACTACCGCGTGAAACCAATGGTTTTGGCGATATCTTTGGCGGCTGGCTGGTCGCGCAAATGGACTTGGCGGGCACTGCCATGGCCAGCCGAGTCGCCGGTGGCCGGGTGGCAACCGTGGCTATCGACCGCATGGCCTTTCTGGTCCCAGTAGCCGTTGGTGCGCAATTGTCTTTCTATACCCAAACCCTGGAAATCGGCCGTAGCTCGATCCAGATGATGGTAGAGGTGTGGAGCGACGATCCGCTGTCCAGCGAATGGCGCAAGGTTACCGAAGCGGTCTTCGTGTTCGTTGCCATCGATGGCAGTGGCCGCACTCGCTCGGTTCCTCCTCGTCGCTGACATGGCTGCGCGGTAAACTCGACGGAATGCAGACGGTCCAAAACCGAACGGCAAACCAAAGAGATCAAGCGCATGTCCACACCCAAGGTCGAATCCGAACAGCATGGCGAGCTTAACTGCTGGCGTATCACCAGCAGCCATGCCGAACTGCTAATCGCCCAGCAAGGCGCGCAGGTTCTGAGCTATCAGCGGCTCGGGGAGCCGCCGTTGCTGTGGCTCAGCGAACAAGCCATTTTCAAACAGGGCAAGTCCGTGCGTGCCGGGGTGCCGGTGTGCTGGCCGTGGTTTGGCAACCTCAAGCGCAATCCCACTGCGGTGCAAGCCATGTATCGCGCCGAGGAGGGGCCTGCCCATGGTTTGGTACGTGGTCGCGATTGGCAACTGCTCGGCATCGACAGCAGTGGCGAAAGTGTACGTGTCGAATTCACTCTGCCAGACACTCAGGGCAATCTTCGCGACTGGCCGCACAACGTCGAGCTCAAGTTGACCATCGTCATGGGCGAACAGCTGACAGTCACCCTCTCAAGCTATAACCTCGACAATGCTCCTGTCACCCTCAGCCAGGCACTGCATAGCTACTTCGCCGTCAGTGATGTGCGCCAGGTACAAGTCGAAGGCGTTGAGGGCCTGAACTACATCGAAACCCTGGCCGATTGGCAACAACGCACGCAACAAGGCGCGCTGGTTTTTGCCAGTGAAACCGACCGCATCTATTTGCAGAGCCCTGAGCAGTTGCACATTGTCGATCCAGCCTGGAACCGGCGTATTCGTTTGACCAGCAGCGGTTCGCGCTCGGCGGTGATCTGGAACCCATGGACTGCCCGCGCTGTGGAATTAGCTGATATGGCCAACGATGGCTGGCAACGCATGCTGTGTATCGAGACCGCCAATGTATGGGACGACATTGTGACACTAGCACCGGGCGCAACCCATTCCCTGAGCCTGTGCATCAGCAGCGAACCGCTCTAGGACAATAACCTCAGCGCACTCTACCGCTGCCTTGTATGGTCAGCTCCAGCGCCTTTTGCATGTCCAGTCGCGCCGAGCGGCCCAGGTCAGCATGGTCCAGCTGGCTGTTACGTTCGGACGGTAAAATGGGCGCGGTGAGATCTTCGCCGTCCATGGCCTCGAAGTCTTGCCGCGGCCCCAGAGTCATTGCGCTACGTCGTAATAGCATGCGTACTTGTTGCGGGGTGAGTGCCGGATCGATGGACAGCATCGCTGCCACAACTGCCGTCACCAAAGGTGTGGCGAACGAGGTGCCGCAATGCAACGCGCCGGGCTTGCCTACTTCTGCAGTAGAGGCATGAGCACAGGCTGCAGCGCTAATATCAACGCGCTTTCCGATATTTGAACTGCCGCGCTTGATCACGTAATCCGGGTCATCTCGCCTCACGTCCTGCCCGCTGCGCTGATGAGCACCCACCACCAGAAGCTGATCGGTCACGAATGAAGACGGTAGGCGATACTCATCGTCACCGGACCTGGATGAACCGTTACCCGCCGAATTGACCACAATGACGTCCGGGTGCTCGGCTCGCAGCCACAGGAAAAATTCTTCGAGAAGTTCTTCGTAACCACTTATGGCCAGCCCGGAGCGTACCAGTGACTCGACTTCGTCTCCCTCGATGCTCCTGGTTCCGATACGATGTACTCCCCAACTCCAGTTAAGTACCCGTACCCCGTCCTCGACCAGATTCACCGAAGCGGCAATATTGGCGGTTATACCCGCATCAGAACTACGCTCAACGATCACCTCGAAGCCAGGGCTGGCAGCGTCCAACCCCGACAGGAACCCGCGATTACCTCCGGCCTGCCAACCCGCCGCAATGATGCCAGCAACACTGGAGCCGTGGTTATCCGGTTTGCTCGAATCACGGGCAAACACGCACATCTTCCCAGCACCTGCCTTGCAGCCACCCCGATACGCAGCGAAATCTGGCGAATCGAAATCCACATCACGCTCGATAATGCCCACTCGCACTTGCTGCACCTTGATTGGCGCCTCCACAGCGGGAATACGTTTACGGTAGTAGTAAACCGCATCCATGAACCGATTGGCGGTCCATTCATTTCCCCCCGCAGATGGACGGGTGTTGTCGGCGGCCGTCTCTTCACCACGCTCCGGGGCCGATTCTTCGATGATGACAGCATCAACGCTGACTTCGCTGCCCATGCGCAATAACAAGGCATCGCGCTGGATAAGGTCATGTGCGGGTATACGCAATTGGTAGGTATTGAGCGCAGGGATGGCGCCTACGACCTTGGCGCCATATTTTTCCGCCAGACGTTGCGCCTCGACCAATCCGTCGTGCTGCTCCTCAATCAGTAGGCTGACCAGATTTACGTAAGTAACCAGACCATCCATATTCCTGGCAACTTCGTCTGGCCGCGCCGCCACTACGTGGCTATTGCTCACCGACAACCATACGGGGTTGCTGCGTCGGCCCGCCAATTCCAGCCACAAAGAAGCGCTTACGTGATCGCACTTGCTCACGCGTAGCTGCACAGACTCATCCTTGAGCTGCACGGCTTCAGGCGCCAAAGCCTTATCGCCGAGCCAGACGGTGGGACGCTGATTTCCCAGCCCGCTTACCTGCAAGCACCACTGTTGCTCATCACTCGCCAGCACGTTGCCGCAACGTTGCATTTGCGTGATTCGCAGCGGCGCTTGTGCTGCTGAAGTCAGCGGCGAAATCAGGCCCACACAGGCCATCAGCACAATGAGTCCTTTCATGAGATATGACGCTCCATGACACTCCTTGAATATCGGACTGTCAGCGCCAAGCAACGTTCAGGAAGATCAGAGATCGCTTTCTTCGACTACTTTCACCTTGGCAGCATCTATTGCATATGCTGCGTCTGCCAAGTCGTTGGTGACCTTCTCCACTTTCAGCGTGCCGTTGACCCACAGCGGCGTGTAGATATCGTCGATCTTCAGGCCCTTGGGGTACCGAACCAGCACCAGTTGGTTCGGTGGTGGCGGCGGCACGTGGATGCAGGCACCTGGGTAAGGCACGAGGAAAAACAGCGTGCTGTTGCCCTTGGCATCGGATTCCAGCGGCACGGGGTAACCACCCAGACGGATCTGTTTGCCATTCATTGCGGGCACGGTCTTGCTTGAATACATCACCGCAGGCAAGCCCTTGCTCTGCTTAAGGCCGCCCTTGGCAGTGAAAGTGCCCATGGCCTCGGGGGAGTTGTGATCAATTTCTGGCATCAGCTCTAGGGCTTTCTGATCCGATTCGGGCATCAATTCCAGCCAGTCGGTTTCCGCCAGCTCAGCACGAGCGAGGCTGCTGATGAGCAACAGTGAAAGCAGCAATACACGGCGCATGAAAAATGCTCGGCAACGAAAATTGCCGAGCATTCTAGCCTGCTGTCAGTTCTTTTTGACCATACCGTAGATCACCAGAAGAACGACCGCACCCACCAGCGCACCCAGGAAGCCCGCGCCTTCGCCAGCCTGGTAAATACCTAGCGCCTGGCCGCCGTAGGTCGCAGCAAGCGAACCGGCAATGCCCAGGAGAATGGTCATGATCCAGCCCATGCTGTCGTCGCCAGGCTTGATGAAGCGTGCCAGCAATCCGACGATCAGGCCGATGAAGATGGTTCCGATGATACCCATGGCAATCCCTCTGAATGAAATGGCGCATGCCAAAGCCTAGTCAGCGCTTTGGCATCCTGCCATCAGAGGGATAGCGGTGGGGGAAGGTTCCAATTAACCCTGAATCAGGGCTTCGACCTGCTGGATTTTTAGCTCCAGGGCCGCCATGTCATCACAACGCAGGGTGGCGTGACCCACCTTGCGGCCGACCTTGAAGGCCTTGCCGTAGTGATGCAGATGGCATTCGTCGATGGCAACCACCTTGTCCACTGCTGGAACTTCGCCAATGAAGTTGAGCATGGCGCTTTCGCCGACCTTGGCGGTCGACCCCAGCGGCAGACCGGCAACGGCGCGCAGGTGATTCTCGAACTGGCTGCACTCGGCGCCTTCGATGGTCCAGTGCCCCGAATTGTGCACGCGCGGAGCGATCTCGTTGGCTTTCAGGCCGCCATCGACTTCGAAGAACTCGAATGCCAGCACACCGACGTAGTCGAGTTGCTTGAGCACACGGCCCGCGTAATCTTCGGCCAGCGTCTGAAGCAAATGGTCTTCACTGGCCACCGACAGACGCAGGATGCCGTTCTCGTGGGTGTTGTGCACCAACGGATAGAAACGGGTCTCACCATCGCGAGCACGCACGGCAATCAGTGAAACTTCGCCGCTGAACGCAACGAAGCCTTCCAGCAGGCAAGGCACGCTACCGAGTTCTGCAAAAGTACCTACGACATCCTCGGCAGTGCGCAGCACCTTCTGACCCTTGCCGTCATAACCCAGGGTACGGGTCTTGAGCACGGCAGGCAGGCCAATAGTGGCGACTGCAGCGTCCAGATCGGCTTGCGACTGGATATCGGCAAACGCCGGGGTCGGAATGCCCAGGTCCTTGAACATGCTTTTTTCGAACCAGCGATCACGTGCGATCCGCAACGATTCTGCACTCGGATAGACCGGCACGAATTGCGAGAGGAAGGCAACGGTTTCAGCCGGTACGCTTTCGAACTCGAAGGTTACCAGGTCGACTTCGTCGGCCAACTGACGCAGATGGTCCTGGTCACCGTAATCGGCGCGCAGGTGTTCGCCCAAGGGGGCTGCACATGCATCCGGGGCGGGGTCAAGGAAGGCGAAGTTCATGCCCAGCGGAGTTCCCGCCAAAGCCAGCATACGACCCAGTTGGCCGCCACCGATTACACCGATTTTCATGGGTTGGACCTCAAGCCTGACGCGGATCTGGATTATCCAGAACGCTGTCTGTCTGCTCAGCGCGGAACTGCTTCAACACCGTGTGGAACTGCGGGTGCTTGGCGCCCAGAATGCTCGCCGAGAGCAGCGCAGCGTTGATGGCGCCAGCTTTGCCGATAGCCAAGGTGGCGACCGGAATACCGGCTGGCATCTGTACGATCGACAACAGCGAGTCGACTCCGGAGAGCATCGACGACTGTACCGGCACACCCAGGACAGGCAGATGGGTCTTGGCGGCGCACATGCCTGGCAGGTGGGCAGCGCCCCCCGCTCCGGCGATGATCACCTCGATGCCACGGCCTTCGGCCTCTTCAGCATACTGGAACAACAAATCCGGGGTGCGGTGGGCGGAAACCACCTTGACCTCGTAGGGAATGCCGAGTTTTTCCAGCATATCGGCGGTGTGGCTAAGGGTGGACCAATCGGACTTGGAGCCCATGATCACGCCAACCAGTGCACTCATCGTCGAGCCTCTCCTGCAAGCGCCGTGCGGCGCGCTAAAAGCAACAAGCCACGCAGGTGGACCGGCGTGGCTTGTCATTCGGATTCTGAATCGACCGGTGTGGCCGAAGGCGCGGGATTATAGCCCATGGCGTATACACACGCCCACCCCTTGGCACTGCCCGACAGATCAAAGGCTGGGTTTATTGCTGGGTATTTTTCCGAATGCTGCTTGCGCCGGTTCCAAAACATCATCAGGTGCCAAATCAAGTCCCAAGGAGGGCGCTCGATGAATCTCTTCAAATGCTGCGCAATGACGTTCGCTTTATTCGCCTGCACGCATCTAGGCCAAGCCATGGCAGCCTCGTCGCTAGTGGTAAAGCTATATCCCCATGACGAATTGGCCGACACCAGCAACGACCAACTACGTAAAGATTATGTACAACCTTGGCTCGATGAGATGCGCAAGGTTACCAACCACTCCATCGAGGTGATTTTCCAGCGCAATATTGCAGGCGTAACCGATATTCCCTATCAGCAGATTGCACCGACAGAGACATTGGCGACATTCAGACACGCCGTTCCGGCTTCCTATTCAGAAATGTCCGTGCTGCTGACAAAAAATGATTTTGGTAAAGACGACGGATCGAGCAGAGCGGTCGCTGGCTTGGCCAGTCCAACCTGGCCTTACGCTATCGCATCGCTCGTCACCTACACGGCGTTGGCGCATGAATTGGGGCATCTGATGAAGGCCACGCACGAGGCAGCTGAGTTGCGTTTCAACCCGTGGGTTTGCGAGACCTATGTCTATCCCGAGCGTATGCCACTACGTTCAAATTGCTATCGGTACAGCGACGAGAATCGTACCCGTATAGCCCGCCACCTGGATTTTGTTTTAAATCAGTGAGAAATCACTCACTCTGACCAGCGTGCACGCCTGTGGACTCAAGTTTTCGCCACAACAGGCGCACGTTGGCCTTTCGCACCAACGCACAACGGTAAAGTCGGATCTCCAAAGGCACATGCCATTGGCTAGCACCGCAAATGGCCAGCTCGCCGCGCTCCAACTCACCGCGCATGGACAGTCGCGGCACCCAGGCAACGCCCATCCCTTCTAGTGCCATGCTCTTCAAACTATCGGCCATGGCCGTTTCATAGACCGTTGTGTAGCGCAGATTGCGCTGGCGTAGCAGCAGGTTGACCGAGCGCCCCAGAAAAGCCCCCGCACTGTAGGCCAACAGCGGTACGCTGCCCTCTCCTTCCAAATCGAACAACGGCTTGCCATCGGCATCCAAAGCACACACCGGCAACATCTCGGTAGTACCCATGTGTAGCGATGGGAAAATCTCGGCATCCATCTGCAGCGCGGCGTCCGGATCATAGAACGCCAGCATCAAGTCACAGCCACCTTCACGCAACGCATGCACCGCATCGCCGACGTTAGTCGCTACCAGACGTGTGGCGATGTTCAGCCCGTCGTTACGCAGTTGCGCAACCCAACGCGGGAAAAAGCCGGACGCCAACGAGTGCGCCGCCGCAATCTGGATAACCTCTCCCTGGCCACCTTCCAAATGATGCAAGTGACGCAGAACTTCGCCCAATTGGTCGACAACGGTGCGCGCAGTCACAAGGAACAGTTGGCCCGCTGCTGTCAACTCGATGGGTGTGCGGGAACGATTCACCAACTGTAACCCTAACGCGGCCTCCAGACTGCGTATGCGTCGACTGAAGGCCGGCTGGGTCACAAAGCGGCGCTCAGCGGCCTGGGAAAAGCTGCGGGTCGCCGCCAGGGCGCTGAAATCTTCCAGCCATTTACTTTCGAGGTTCATCTATCTCTCCAGACGCGCACCAAAATGGCACACGCTCGAATGTCGGTTGGCGTCACATCAACCATTATGCCGTTTGTGCATAGGTTAGCGTGCAACAGCATTGGCCGCAAAATCCCCCCCGGCCTAGCATTAGCGCCATTCCGGCATGTGCCGGGTCAAATTCGAGATGATATCTATCATGTCCGCTGCTGCATCGTTCCGCGTTGAGAAAGACCTGCTTGGCACCCTTGAAGTCCCTGCTGATGCTTACTACGGCATCCAGACCCTGCGCGCTGCCAACAACTTCCACCTCTCCGGTGTTCCGCTGTCGCACTACCCTAAACTGGTTGTTGCCCTGGCCATGGTCAAACAGGCCGCTGCCGACGCCAACCGTGAGCTGGGTCACCTGAGCGATGCCAAGCACGCTGCCATCAGCGAGGCCTGTGCCCGCCTGATCCGCGGTGACTACCACGAGCAGTTTGTGGTCGACATGATTCAAGGCGGTGCTGGTACTTCTACCAACATGAACGCCAACGAAGTAATCGCCAACATTGCGCTGGAGGCCATGGGTCACCAGAAGGGCGAGTACAAGTATCTGCACCCGAACAACGACGTGAACATGGCGCAGTCCACCAACGACGCCTACCCGACTGCGATCCGTCTGGGTCTGCTGCTGGGTCACGACGCACTGCTGGCCAGCCTCGACAGCCTGATCCAGGCTTTCGCCGCCAAGGGCCAGGAATTCGACCACGTACTGAAGATGGGCCGTACCCAACTGCAGGACGCTGTGCCGATGACCCTGGGCCAGGAATTCCGCGCCTTCGCCACCACCATGACCGAAGACCTGAACCGCCTGCGCTCCCTGGCGCCAGAACTGCTGACCGAAATCAACCTGGGCGGTACCGCCATCGGCACCGGCATCAACGCTGACCCTGGCTACCAGTCCCTGGCCGTACAGCGCCTGGCAACCATCAGCGGTCAGCCGCTGGTACCTGCCGCCGACCTGATTGAAGCTACCTCGGACATGGGTGCCTTCGTCCTGTTCTCCGGCATGCTCAAACGTACCGCGGTCAAGCTGTCGAAGATCTGCAACGACCTGCGTCTGCTCTCCAGCGGCCCACGTACCGGCATCAACGAGATCAACCTGCCAGCGCGTCAGCCAGGCAGCTCGATCATGCCAGGCAAGGTCAACCCGGTAATCCCGGAAGCGGTCAACCAGGTGGCCTTTGCCATCATGGGTAACGACCTTGCCCTGACCGTTGCCGCCGAAGGTGGTCAACTGCAGTTGAACGTCATGGAGCCTCTGATCGCCTACAAGATCTTCGACTCGATCCGCCTGCTGCAACGCGCCATGGACATGCTGCGTGAGCACTGCATTGTCGGCATCACCGCCAACGAACAACGTTGCCGTGAATTGGTCGAACACTCGATCGGCCTGGTCACCGCCTTGAACCCGTACATCGGCTACGAGAACGCCACCCGTATCGCTGCCATTGCCCTGGAAAGTGGCCGTGGCGTGCTGGAACTGGTTCGCGAGGAAGGCCTGCTGGATGAAGAAATGCTCAACGACATCCTGCGTCCGGAAAACATGATTGCTCCACGTCTGGTTCCGCTCAAAGCGTAACCGATGCTGTAACACCGCTCACCAGGTCGAGGGACTAGACACCTCTCACCTTTTGAGGGCCCAGGGATCACTCCCCGGGCCCTTTTTTTATGCCCGCTGACAGCCAGACTGATGATGGCGTACTGTGGTCGGCTAAACCTTGGCCGGCCTCGGAGACAGCGCAATGGCTACTGCATATCCCGCACGCAAAATCATGGTGCTTTACACCGGAGGCACCATTGGCATGCAGGCCAGTGCCAATGGTCTGGTTCCGGCATCTGGACTCGAACAACGTATGCGCGAGCACCTCGCCGGGCGTGCCGATATAGCGCCATGGCAGTTTCGCGAAATGCAGCCGCTGATCGACAGTGCCAATATGACGCCCCATTACTGGCAGCGCTTGCGTGTAGCGATCATCGACGCCATCGAGCTACAACACTGCGATGCTGTACTGGTACTGCACGGTACCGACACCCTCGCCTACAGCGCGGCGGCCCTGAGCTTCCAACTCATTGGCCTGCCAGCGCCCGTACTGTTCACAGGTTCGATGCTGCCCGCAGGTACAGCCGACAGTGATGCCTGGGAAAACCTCGACGGGGCCCTGCAAGTGCTGGCTCAAGGCGCAGTCGCGGGCGTGCAATTGTACTTTCATGGCGAACTGCTCCAACCCCACCGAACCGCCAAGGTGCGCAGCTTTGGTCGGCATCCCTTCGTCACGCTCAAGCGCTCCGGCGGCGCACCTAAGGCGCAGTCATTGCCTGTAGCGCTGGACTATCGGCAAGCGAGGCAGCCTGCCACTGTCGCCGTATTGCCGCTGGTGCCCGGGTTCGGAGCTTCTTTGTTGCAAGCGGCGCTCGACAGCGGTGCGCAGGCGCTGATCCTGGAGTGTTTCGGGAG
The DNA here is from genome assembly GCF_016881005.1 of Pseudomonas arcuscaelestis. Taxonomy (GTDB): domain Bacteria; phylum Pseudomonadota; class Gammaproteobacteria; order Pseudomonadales; family Pseudomonadaceae; genus Aquipseudomonas; species Aquipseudomonas arcuscaelestis. Next base: position 296,188 of record NZ_JACOPV010000001.1, read on the forward strand.
CGGTACCGGTCCGGCTGACGACGCCGAGTTTCTCGATGCGCTGGCTCGCGCCCAGTCCCTGGGCGTAGTGGTGGTAGCAATTACCCAATGCCATGAGGGTGGCGTCGAACTGGATGTATATGAAGCGGGCAGTCGCCTGCGTCGGGTTGGCGTGGTATCGGGCGGTGGAATGACCCGAGAAGCGGCTTTCGGCAAGCTGCAACTCCTACTCGGTGCTGGTTTGCCGCCAGCAGAAATACGGCGCTTGATCGAACTGGACCTGTGTGGAGAGCTGCGCTGATACCGGCAAGGCACGCATATTGCTCGTTTGCTGGTAGCCCTTCAGCAGGAAGCCCCAACATGCTCCACTCACACCTCACAACGCTCAATGCCGTGTCGTTGGTTATTCAAGCCTTCAAGGACGACGGCATCGAGGCTTCTGCGCTGCTCGAAGGTAGCGGTATCAGCCCGGCAGACCTGGGCCGCGCCGATTCACGCATCACCACACGCCAGGAGATGCTGGTGTGTGCCAATGCCGTGGCACGGCGCCGTGACGTGGGTTTGGAATTGGGCCGACGCATGCACGTTTCCTGCTACGGCATGCTCGGTTACGCCCTGCTCTCCAGTGCCACCTTAGGTGACGCTTTGCGTCTGGCAATGCAATACCCGGCGTTGTTGGGAACACTTTTTCAGCTCCGCCTGATCGAAGACGGTGAACGCATCTGGTTCAGCGCCAGCAATTATCGTGCGGACCCTTGCCTTGCTGCATTCAACGCCGAGTTTTGCCTGACCTCGCTGAAAGTGATTTGCGATGACTTACTCGGGCAGACACTGCCGTTGATAGCCTCCCGCTTCAACCATGTCAGTCCCGATTACCAACCGCTGTACGCTGAAACTTTCAACTGTCCACTGCATTTCGGCGCTGGCGACAATGCTTTTGCCTTTGAACGACGCTGGCTGGACATGCCGCTGCCATTGGCAGACCAGATAACCCACCGCGCCATGAGCGAGCGTTGCCGGCGACAGAACCTTGAATTCACCGGTCGTCAGGCCTGGCTGGGGCGTATCCGCCAGCTTCTTCTCGATCAGTTGAATGCCGCACCTGGGCTGGAGGGTCTGGCAAAGCAGATGAATTGTTCATCGCGCACCCTGCGACGGCATCTGCAGGAGCTGGGCAGCAGCTACCAGCAATTGCTCGATGAGTTGCGATTCGAACGCGCCAAGCAACTGCTGGCCGAAGACCAACTGCCGATCTATAAAATCGCAGAAGTGCTGGGCTTCAGCGAAACGGCGAGCTTTCGTCACGCGTTTCTGCGCTGGAGCGGCGTAGCGCCTAGCCACTTCCGCACCTAGCGGTGAAAAGCGGACTGCCAGGCTGGCCATATCGATCCCCTTTTGGCCGTTTTCGCCGTTCAGAACCGGAACCGGTCCATCAACAATGGGCCCACGCCAGAGACTCCGGAGAACAATAAATGCTGACAATTTATTCTGACGACCATCGCCTTCATCACGGCCGCTGCGAGTTGATCGATGGGCAACTGATGCCCTGCTTTGAAATGCCTTCACGCGCAGATCATGTACTTGAGCGGGCCAAGGCCCGTGAATTGGGACCGATACAAGGCCCAACAGACTATGGTCGCGCCCCGCTGCTACGCGTACACAGCGCCGATTACCTGAATTTCTTCGAGGGTGCCTGGCAACGCTGGTCCGCCCTCGGTCACGAGGGTGACCTGCTGCCCTTTACCTGGCCAGCCCGAACCTTGCGCAACATCAAACCCAAGGGCCTGCATGGTGAATTGGGCTATTACAGCTTCGACGCTGGAGCTCCCATCACTGCTGGTACCTGGAAGGCAGCCTACAGTGCCGCGCAGGTTGCGCTCACCGCCCAAGCGGCAGTCCAAGCCGGTGCACGCAGCGCCTTTGCCCTATGCCGTCCACCAGGACACCACGCGGCTAGCGATGTAATGGGCGGCTACTGCTATCTGAACAATGCAGCCATTGCTGCCCAGGCCTTTCTTGACCAAGGCCACAGCAAAGTTGCCATCCTTGACGTCGACTACCACCACGGCAACGGCACCCAGGAAATCTTCTACCAGCGCAACGACGTACTCTTTGCCTCGATTCACGGCGATCCCCAAGCCGAGTTTCCATTCTTCCTTGGTTACGCCGACGAGGAAGGCGAAGGCGATGGCCTGGGTTACAACGTCAATTACCCGCTACCGGCAGGCAGTGGCTGGGTCACTTGGAGCAACGCGCTGGAACAGGCCTGTGAACGCATCGCCGCCTATGCGCCAGATGTGGTTGTAGTGTCGCTGGGTGTCGATACATTCAAGGACGATCCCATTTCCCAGTTCAAGCTCGACAGCCCGGACTACCTGCAGATGGGCGAGCGCATCGCTCGTCTTGGCAAGCCGACCTTGTTTGTCATGGAAGGTGGCTATGCCGTCGAAGAAATCGGTATAAACGCCGTTAACGTCCTGGAAGGATTCGAACGCGCTTAACCGCACGGCAGCGGCGCATTTAGCCGCCCCACGCACGCCGCAGACGTACGAGTGCATCAGCAATGTGCGCTTCGTCCACTGCGGCAAAACCCAGCACCAATCCTGCGCGTTCATCCACAGGCGTGGCCGAGTCCGGCAGCCAGTAGTCACTCAAGGCATTGAGCTCAACGCCAACCGCTTCGGCCTGAGCGATCAACGCCTGCTCCCGCGCGTAGCTGTCGACATCGATTTTCAGGTGCAGCCCTGCCGCTACTTCGGGCATGGGACCGACTCCCGGCATATCCACAGGCCAACCCACCTGAAGCGCATTTCGCCGACTCAGGGCGGCCCGCCGCACTCGGCGAATATGTCGTAGAAAATGCCCCTGGGCCATGAATTTCGCCATGACAGCCTGGGTACCCACTTCCGAATGCCTGACAGCCAGCGCTCGACAGCGAGAAAAAGCCTGCACCAACTGTTGCGGCAGCACCAGATAGCCCAGTCGTAATGCAGGAAAAGCAATTTTGCCAAACGTACCGACATACAATACACGCCCGCTGCGATCCAGCGCCGCCAACGGTGCCAGAGGCGCGCCGCTGTAACGATATTCGCCGTCGTAGTCGTCCTCGATGATCCAGCCATCCTTGCGCTGCGCCCATTCCAGCAGCTCCAGACGCCGGGCCAAGCTCATCGTGACACCAGTGGGGTACTGATGCGATGGCGTCACATAGCTCAAGCGACACTGCGCCAGGGCATTAAGCGCAGCACAGTCCAGCCCCTCATTGTCCACCGCAATGCCATGCACCTGCGCTCCCGTCAGAGCGAAGGCGTTACCAGCAGCACGGTACCCAGGGTTTTCCACAGCCACCACATCCCCTGGCTCCAGTAGCAACTGTGCACAAAGGCTGATTGCTTGCTGCGCACCACTGGTGATCACAATTTGATCAGCCGTACAGAAAAGCCCACGCGATTGACGTAAATAGGCCGCAATCAAGACACGGAGTTGGGTTTCACCTGCCGGGTCGCCGTACCCCAAGGCAGTCGGATCCGGGTTGCGCCAAAATTCCGCCTGCAGCTTGGCCCAGACGTCAAAAGGAAACAGGTCGAGCGCCGGCAAACCGACGCGAAAAGCGCGTGGCGGACCACTTTTTGGCGCCGGTAAATGATGCTGCTCCAGACGCACGAGCGGACCATTGTGGATAACTTTACTGGATAAAATCTCAGTATTTTCCGATGAGTTTGTGGATAAAGCTGTGGAAAAACCCAGGGATAACCCTGTGGATATTTTTGTGGATAATTTTGGAAGCTGACTGACGTAAGTGCCGTCACCCACGCGGCTTTCGATGAAGCCCTCGGCATACAACTGATCGTAAGCGCGCACCACACTGTTACGCGACAACCCCATGGCAGCGGCCATGTCTCTAGTCGCCGGTAGACGCGTGCCGCTGCTCAGTCGGCCATCCAGCACACGTGCGCGCAGCTCTTGATATAGCTGACGACTCAGGCCTTGGCGGCGATCAAGAACAATACCCGTGGGGTCGAACGGCAAGGCGAAAGGGCGCACGCTCATCGAAATGGACCTATAAAATTAGCTGGAAATGGCTCTTAACATAGTCCAATAGCCTGCCTAGGATTGAGCCATTCGCCAAGGACAATCCTCATGTTCACACCTTCAAGCTACCAGGAAACCGACCTTTCCCAACTGCAGCAGCAGATCGAACAGACACGCCTGGCGGTTCTGGTAACCCACGGCGAGCAGGGTTTGCAAGCCAGTCACCTACCGCTTTTGCTGGACCGTAGCGAGGGCCGCAACGGTACCCTCTACGGCCACTTTTCCCGCGCCAATCGCCAATGGCAGGAGTTAGCCGACGGCGCCGAGGCACTGGTGGTTTTTGCCGGTCCTGACGCCTACGTCAGCGCTGGCTATTATCCAAGCAAGCTTGAAGATCCCCGCACTGTACCCACCTGGAACTACCAGGCCGTACATGCCTGGGGCAAGGCCGAGGTGTTTCACGATGCCGAACGCTTGCTCGATATCGTCCGCCGCCTGAGTGACCACCATGAACAGCGACAGGCCAAACCCTGGTCGGTAGACGAAGCACCCAGCGACTACATGGCCGGGATGCTCAAGGCCATTGTCGGCTTTGCCCTGCCTATCGATCGCCTGCAAGGCACACGAAAACTCAGTCAGAACCGCTCAGCCGTCGATATCGAAGGCGTTCGCTCGGCCCTGGCTAACAGCCCTGATCCCATGGACAACCAACTGGCCGCACTGATGCGCCAACCTTGAGGGAACCTGCTATGCCTACCGTAATTATTCGCCCGGTCACTGCTGACGACCATAATGTCTGGCTGCCACTCTGGCAGGCTTACCTGAGCTTCTACGAAACCCGCCTTGCCGACGAGGTGACGGCAGTGGCCTGGGAGCGCATGCTTGATCCAGGTGAGCCCACCAACGCCGCGCTGGCCTGGGTCGATGGCAAGGCAGTAGGCATGGTTCACTGGATCTATCATCGATCAAACTGGAGCATCGAGAACTCATGCTACCTGCAGGATCTGTATGTACAAAGTGAGCAACGTGGCCTCGGCATTGGTCGTCAGTTGATCGAGTTCGTCTACGCCACAGCCCGCGAGGCTGGCTGCGCCAAGGTTCATTGGCTAACCCACGAGACCAACGCTACCGCGATCAGTCTCTACGAACAGGTTGCCGAGCGACCTGGGTTTATCCAGTTTCGTAAACCGTTGTAAACCTGGAGCCTTCACATGAGTGCATCGTTGAACTGGCACCCGGCCAAACGTCCGCAAGCCAAAACCCTGGTAGGTCGCTTCATTCGCCTGGAGAAACTCGATCCCCGGCGCGATCGTGAAGACCTTTGGCAGGTGTTCCAGGGGCCAGAATCGGACCCTACGCTCTGGGACTACCTTGCCTATGGTCCCTTTACTGAACGAGAAGACTTCGACCATTGGCTTGATAGCAATGCAGCCAGCAGCGATCCGCTGTTTTTCAGCGTTGTTGATCTGGCCAGCGGCCAGACTCAGGGGATCCTCAGTTTGATGTCCATCGTGCCCGAGCAAGGCCGCATCGAGATCGGCCATATTGCCTTTGGCGCAGCCATGCAACGCTCATCCAAAGGCACAGAGGCCGTATACCTGTTGGGTAAGTTGGGGTTCGAATTGGGCAACCGCCGCCTGGAGTGGAAGTGCAATAACGACAACGCCCGTTCCAAAAAAGCTGCCGAACGCTTCGGTTTCAGTTTCGAAGGCGTGTTTCGCAAGCACATGGTGATCAAGGATCGTAACCGCGACACAGCTTGGTTCTCGATTACCGACGATGAATGGCCTGCGATTGCGGCAGGCTTTGAGCGCTGGCTAGGGGAAGACAACCAGCGACCAACAGGCCAGCTGCTCACACTGCAAGCCTGCCGGAGTGCCCGCTAGCGTTGGCGTATAAACTTTGCAGCGGGCTGTGCTCGCTGCTATCGCAGAGCTAGGTAAAAAAAGGGGAGCAAATGCTCCCCAGAGGTTAACCGCTTGTAGATGAAGGCGTGTAAATCAGCCTTCGATCTCGATCAGGATTTCGCCCGGGTTCACGCGGTCGCCCTTGGCCACGTGAATGGCAGTAACCTTGCCGGCGATGGCCGCCTGGACTTCAGTCTCCATCTTCATCGCTTCGGTAATCAGTACCGGCTGACCAGCCTTGACCATGTCACCCTCCTTGACCAGCACATCGACGATGTTGCCCGGCATGGTGGTGCTGACATGACCCGGTGCGCTGGCCTGCTTACGCTTGCTGCTCCCGCCGCCAACGAATTCATTGAGCGGTTCGAACACCACTTCTTCCGGCATGCCGTCGATGGACAGGTAGAAGTGACGCTTGCCTTCGGCCTTGACGCCAACACCGGTGATGTCTACGCGGTAGGTCTCACCGTGAACGTCGATAACGAACTCGGTTGGCACGCCTTCGCCACTGGCCGATGCCACTGCACCCGCTTCAGGAATTGGCAGCAGCACTTCTGGAGTCAGGGTGCCGGCTTCGCGCTCTTCGAGGAACTTGCGCCCGATATCCGGGAACATGGCAAAAGTCAGCACGTCTTCCTCGGACTTGGCCAGGTTGCCGATATCGGCACGCAGCTTGGTCATTTCCGGCTTGAGCAGGTCTGCCGGACGCACATCGATAACGTCTTCGCTGCCAATGGCCTGGCGACGCAGATTCTCATCGACCACTCCTGGCGCCTTGCCGTAGCCGCCTTGCAGGTACAGCTTCACCTCGTTGGTGATGGTCTTGTAGCGTTCGCCCGCCAACACGTTGAAGAACGCTTGGGTACCAACAATCTGCGAGGTTGGCGTAACCAGCGGTGGGAAACCCAGGTCTTCACGCACGCGCGGGATTTCAGCCAGCACTTCGCTCATGCGGTTGAGAGCGCCCTGCTCCTTGAGCTGGTTGGCCAGGTTGGAAATCATTCCGCCTGGAACCTGGTTTACTTGAACACGGGTGTCGACAGAGGTGAACTCGCTTTCGAACTGGTGGTACTTCTTGCGCACGGCATAGAAGTACAGGCCGATTTCCTGCAGTAGCTCCAAGTCCAGGCCGGTGTCGAACTCGCTACCCTTGAGGGCGGCCACCATCGACTCGGTACCTGGATGGCTGGTGCCCCAGGCAAAGCTAGAGATGGCCGTGTCGATATGATCGGCACCGTTCTCGATAGCTTTGAGCTGGCACATGGCAGCCAGGCCAGCGGTGTCGTGGGAGTGAATGAACACTGGCAGTGACTGTTCGGCTTTCAAAGCCTTGACCAGCTCGCCCGTGGCGTAAGGGGTCAGCAGACCCGCCATGTCCTTGATCGCGACCGAATCGCAACCCATCGCTTCCATCTGTTTGGCCTGGGCGACAAAGGCGTCGATGGTGTGCACAGGGCTAGTGGTGTAGGCGATGGTGCCCTGGGCGTGCTTACCGGCAGCCTTGACCGCTTCAATGGCCACGCGCAGGTTACGCACGTCGTTCATGGCATCGAAGATACGGAACACATCGATACCGTTGACAGCGGCTTTAGCCACGAAGGCTTTGACCACGTCATCACTGTAGTGACGGTAGCCAAGCAGGTTCTGGCCACGCAGCAGCATCTGCAGGCGAGTGTTAGGCAGCGCAGCGCGCAGCTTGCGCAGGCGTTCCCACGGATCTTCCTTGAGGAAACGTACACAGGCGTCGAAGGTCGCCCCACCCCAGACTTCCAGCGACCAGTAGCCGACTTTGTCGAGCTTGTCGCAGATCGGCAGCATGTCATCGGTACGCATGCGAGTTGCCAGCAGGGACTGGTGGGCGTCGCGCAGGATTGTGTCTGTTACAAAGATCTTCTTGGACATTATGGGTTTCCTCACAGGCCTGCGTGGGCGGCAATGGCGGCAGCGATGGCCAGGGCCAGCTCTTCGGGTTTGCGCTTGATCGAGTAGTTGGTCAGTTCCGGATGGCTTTCTACAAAGCTGGTATTGAACTGACCGCTGCGGAACTCCGGATTACGCAGGATTTCCTGGTAATAGGCGGCAGTGGTCTTCACCCCTTGCACGCGCATGTCATCCAGGGCGCGCAGGCCGCGGTCCATGGCTTCTTCCCAGGTCAATGCCCAAACCACAAGTTTCAGGCACATGGAGTCGTAAAACGGTGGAATGGTATAGCCGGTATAGATCGCCGTATCTGTACGTACGCCGGGGCCACCGGGAGCGTAATAACGCGTGATCTTGCCGAAGCTGGGGAGGAAATTGTTCTTTGGGTCTTCAGCATTGATCCGAAACTGCAGAGCAAAGCCGCGGTGCTGAATATCTTCCTGCTTGACCGAAAGAGGCAGGCCCGAGGCAATACGAATCTGCTCGCGGACGATGTCGATACCGGTGATTTCTTCGGTGATGGTGTGTTCCACCTGCACCCGGGTGTTCATTTCCATGAAGTACACTTCGCCTTCGGCGAGCAGAAACTCCACGGTGCCAGCGTTCTCATATCCCACGGCCTTGGCTGCGCGCACCGACAGGTCGCCGATATAGGCGCGCTGCTCCGGGGTCAGTTGCGGGCTCGGGGCGATTTCGATCAGCTTCTGGTTGCGACGTTGAATCGAACAATCACGCTCGAACAGGTGCACAACGTTGCCAAAGCTGTCGCCGAGAATCTGGGCTTCAATATGCTTGGGGTTGACGATGCATTTTTCCAGGAAGACTTCTGCCGAACCAAAGGCCTTGGTCGCCTCGGAAATCACTCGTGGGAATGCTTGTTCCAGCTCTTCACGGCTGTTGCAGCGACGAATACCGCGACCGCCACCACCCGAGGTAGCCTTGAGCATGACCGGGTAACCAATGCGCTCACCCTCCTCAAGTGCTTCATGGATGTCAGCAACGTTACCTTCGGTACCCGGCGTCACCGGGACACCAGCCTTGATCATGCTGCGGCGGGCTTCAGTCTTGTCGCCCATACGGCGAATGACTTCGGCGGCGGGGCCAATGAACTTAATGCCACGCTCAGCGCAGATGTCCGCAAGTTCAGCGTTCTCCGACAGAAAGCCATAACCGGGATGCAATGCATCACAACCGGTTTCCACCGCCAGGTTCACCAGCTTGCGCGGGTTCAAGTAGCCAGCCAGGGGCTCAGCACCAATGCTGTGCGCCTCATCGGCACGTTTGACGTGCAAGGCATGACGGTCGGCGTCGGAGTAGATCGCCACGGAGCGAATGCCCATCTCGGCGCAAGCACGCACGATCCGAACTGCAATTTCACCCCTGTTGGCGATCAGGATTTTTTTTATCACTGGAGTATTCCCAAGGCCGCTAGAACAAACGAGCCGGCGGTGCCGGTCGGCGCGTGACCAGTCGTCGCTGGCCAGTCGCATCTTTAACTTAGCGCTGTCTCTGGATAAACAAAAATCAATATTTATTAGGGCATGCATTAGCAAAAGCTTATAGTGCTGTTACAGGGTTTTGCCGGAGTACCAGGAAAAATGCGTAAGTCATTGATGCGTATGACATTGCGTCAATTGCAGATCTTCAATGAGGTGTGTGATTTACGTTCGTACAGCCGCGCAGCCGCAGAGATGAATTTGACGCAACCCGCCGTTAGTCTACAAATTCGCCAGCTCGAAGAACTGGTGGGGCAGCCCTTGTTCGAGTACGTCGGAAAAAAGCTCTATTTGACCGAGGCAGCAGAAGCGCTTCAACGCGCCAGCCGCGATATATTCGGCCGCCTCGAAAGCCTCGATATGCAGCTTTCCGACATGCAGGGCTCACTACAAGGGCAACTGAAGCTTGCGGTGGAGTCGAGCGCCAAGTACTTCGTCCCGCACTTGTTTGCCGCCTTCAAACGAATGCATCCTGAGGTTAACCTGACCCTCAACGTGGTCAACCGTGCCCAGGCTATCCGCCGCCTCTCGGACAACCGGGATGACTTGATCATCATGTCCATGGTGCCGCAGGACATGGGCCTCGAATTCCTGCCATTCCTCAACAATCCGATCGTCGCCGTCGCCCCTCCTGACCACCCACTGTGCAAGCTGGAAAACCTGCGCCTGCAGGATCTGGAGCCGCATACACTGCTGGTTCGCGAGCAAGGCTCGGGAACGCGCAAGGCCTGCGAGGAGTACTTCAAGGAAAAGCGCGTGCACTTTGCCCAAACCCTGGAGGTGGCTTCGACCGATGCCCAGCGCGAGTGCGTAATTGCCGGCCTGGGCATTGCCCTGCTGACTCGCCATGCGCTTAACCTGGAGTTGGCTACCGGCGTACTACGGGAGCTACCCGTTGAAGAGCTGCCGCTTTATCGCAGTTGGTGCGTGGTGCAGGCCAAGGCCAAGCGGCAATCACCGGTGGCCCTGGCCTTTCTAGCGTTCATTCGCAGCGAACGTGCACAAATCAGCGCGCTTGTTGAGCGCTTTTCGGGGACTCTGCCGCCGATACCTGCCACACGCTAATGGCTTTCAACTCAGGGTAATCGGCAATTTCCTGGAGCAGGCGACGCTGCTCGGAGTAACTTTCAATCGCGCGGCGAAACTCCATGCGGCGCTGATCTTTCTCCTGCTGCTTGCGGGACTTGGCGTTGGGCTGATAGCCATCGAATTCACGAGCCATTGCATATCTCCCTGATCGAGTGCGGGAGTTTTAGCCTGACTTCGTGGCATTACGGTTTGGCGGCGCGCCAATGACAAATCGATGAACCCGTAGCGTCTGGATAAATCCGTATCAGTCGTCCATTGCCTTGATCGACTTGGGCGACAGGCGCAGGCTGCGCAAACTGCGTTTCACGCTCTTGAGGTGATTGACCAAGCTTGGGCCACGCGCCATGGCCACGCCCATTGCCAGCACATCGATCACCACCAAGTGCGCAATACGCGACGTCAGCGGGGTATAGATTTCGGTATCTTCGTGCACGTCGATCGCCAGATTGACCGTCGACAATTCAGCCAGAGGCGTCTGGCTAGGGCACAGCGTGATCAACGTGGCCCCGCTCTCACGTACCAGGTTGGCCGTGATCAGCAAGTCCTTCGAGCGACCCGACTGGGAAATACAGATAGCCACATCGCCTGGCTTGAGCGTGACCGCCGACATCGCCTGCATATGCGGGTCGGAATATGCTGCCGCCGTAAGCAGCAGGCGGAAAAACTTGTGCTGAGCGTCCGCAGCGACCGCACCGGAAGCACCAAAGCCGTAGAACTCGACGCGCTGGGCCTGAGCCATGGCGGACACTGCCCGCTGCAGAGCCTGGGGATCGAGATGCTCACGCACCTCCATCAGGGTGTGCAGCGTAGTGTCGAAGATCTTCAGGCTGTAGTCGGCGACCGAGTCGTCTTCATGAATGGCAAACTGGCCAAAACTGGCGCCGGCCGCCAGGCTTTGCGCCAGCTTCAGCTTGAGATCCTGGAACCCGGAGCAACCGATGGCCCGACAAAAACGTACGATGGTCGGTTCGCTGATACCAACGCTGTGGGCAAGATCGGCCATGGAGCTGTGCATGACGGCTGCTGGATCCAGCAGCACGTGATCGGCAACCTTGAGTTCCGATTTGCGTAGCAGATGGCGCGACTGGGCGATGTGTTGCAACAGATTCAAGGGCAGGACTCGGTTATGATCGACTGACCGGGTTGTAGCTTTCTTGTAGTTATACTACATGACCGGCGACCCGCCCAGCTAAACGAACTGTGAGAGTAGTGATATTGACTATCCCGTGCGACATCATGGTGTTCGGCGGCACCGGTGACCTGGCCTTGCATAAACTGCTTCCTGCGCTCTATCACCTGTATCGCGAGGGCCGTCTCCATATTGCCGTACGGATCATTGCCCTGGCGCGGCGCAACCTGCCGCGCAGTGAATACCTAAAGCTGGTCGAGCGCCGTTGCCGGGCCCAGATTGCACCAAACGATTTTGACGAGGATGTGTGGGCACGTTTTTGTGCGCGCTTGGACTATTTCTCCATGGATGCCGCACAGAGCGCCGACTTTGGTCGCCTGGCGCGATTTCTAGGCGAGGCCGGCGGCCTGACCCGCGTCTATTACCTCGCCACTGCACCCAATCTCTTCGTGCCTATCGCCAACCATCTGAAAGTTGCAGGACTGGCCGATAATGAGGCGCGCATCGTTCTGGAAAAGCCCATCGGCCACTCACTGGAGTCGGCCACCGCGATCAACCAAGCCATTGGCGCGGTTTTCGATGAGTCGCAGGTATTCCGGATCGACCACTACCTGGGCAAGGAAACGGTGCAGAACCTAATGGCCCTGCGCTTTGCCAACGCCCTGCTGGAGCCAGTATGGCGTAACAGCCAAATCGACCACGTTCAGATCAGCGTCTGTGAAACCCTTGGCGTGGAAAATCGTGGCGCCTATTACGACCGTGCCGGCGCCACCCGCGACATGCTGCAAAACCACTTGCTACAACTACTTTGCCTGGTCGCGATGGAACCACCCGCGCAGTTCGAAGCCGAGGCTGTGCGCGATGAAAAAGTAAAAATCCTGCGGGCGCTGAAACCGATCTGCGGCCAGGACGTGCAAGACAAAACCGTGCGTGGCCAGTACGGCGCGGGCAAGATCGGCGGACAGGAGGTTCCTGCGTACTATTTCGAGAAAGATGTCGACAACGACAGCGATACAGAGACCTTTGTCGCCGTTGAAGCACATATTGAAAACTGGCGCTGGGCTGGCGTGCCTTTCTATCTGCGCACCGGCAAACGCATGGGGAAACGTTCCTCGCAAATCGTCATCCAGTTCAAGCCTGTGCCCCATCGCTTGTTCGAGGGTGACCAGGCCAACCAGTTGCTGATCCAATTGCAGCCGGATGAGCGCATCAGCTTGCAAATGATGACTAAAACGCCCGGCAAGGGTATGCACCTGGAACCCGTAGAGCTGAACCTCAACCTAGCCCAGGTATTTGGCCAGACCCGCCGATGGGATGCCTACGAACGCCTGCTGCTGGATGTACTCTCAGGTGACTCGACCCTGTTCATGCGCCGTGACGAGGTTGAAGCGGCATGGACTTGGATTGATCCGATCCTCAACGGCTGGCAGGAACACTTCCAGGCTCCCCGACCATACCCTGCCGGCGCCAATGGGCCTGACCAGGCTCATAGCCTGTTGGCACGCCGAAGCAGCGCGTGGCACGACTGAAGGGTTTCCTGCTGAATCTGCCAGCTACTTTGGATCAATGATGGTTCTGCAACACGCGTTGCAAACCCATCATTGAGGACTTCAAGATATGACCATCCAAAGTAAAGACTGGCATGCCCAGAATGACCGGATGCCGAGCACAGAAGGCCCACGCTTTCGCGTGCGTGGCACCGTGACCGTAGACAGCCCATCGTTCACCCCAGTACTGACAATGGCGCAAATTCAGGACAAATCTACTGGGATCAACCTGGAACTTAAATTTGAGCAAGAAGAGGGCATATTCCTCGCGGTAGTTACCGAGAAACAGGTAGCCTTCGAAATGCCTGGGGTGGACTACACCATCCCTTGGGTACATGTGTTTCACGAGGGCAAATTGCTGTACACCATCAAAGACATCGCGACCACATACTGATGTTTTTAACGGCAGGCCTTCACTCCTGAACGGCCTGCTACTCCATGAAGCTAGTCATGCTACGTCCTAGCAGGTCGCTGAAGGCACAAGCGTCGACAGGCTTACTGATCAAGTAACCCTGTACCTCATCACACCCCTGTTCACGCAGCAGGGTAAGCTGCTCCATCGTCTCCACGCCCTCGGCCACCACTTTCAGCTCCAGGCTCTTGGCCATTGCAATGATCGCCCGGGTTATGGCCGCATCTTCACTGCCTTCGTGCAGGCCACGTATAAAGGCCTGGTCGATCTTTACGTAGTCCACCGGAAAGCGCTTGAGATAGCTGAGTGACGAATAACCGGTGCCAAAATCATCGATGGCCAATTTTACCCCGAGCTCATGCAATTGCTCGAAGGTGGTGATGATGTGTTCGACGCTGTCGAGCAACTGACTCTCGGTCAGCTCCAGTTCCAACAGGTGGGGCTCCAGGCCGCTCTCTTCCAGAACTTGGCGTACCAGACTGACCAGCTTGCCCTGGCGCAACTGGTGCACCGACAGATTCACCGACACCCGGATCGGCGTCAAACCCTGGCGTTGCCATTCGCGGGCTTGCCAACAAGCCTGGCGCAGTACGAATTCGCCAATGGGTGCTATCAGGCCGGTCTCTTCAGCCAGACCGATAAACTCACTCGGCGGGACCATGCCCCATTGCGGGTGCTGCCAGCGCACCAGCGCTTCAGCGGCAAGTAAACGCCCCTGGCGCAAGCACAACTTGGGCTGGTAATAGACCAGCAGTTGTCGCTCCTCAATGGCTTTTCGCAATTGATTCTCCAACTGCAGCCGCTCAAGCGTGCTGGCTCGAAGATTCTCGGTGTAGAACTGAAAGCTGTCGCCGCCCAGATGCTTGGCATGCTGCTTGGCCATATCCGCCTGGCTGACCAGGGCACCCAGGTCGAAGGTGGCGTCCGGCAATAAACTGATACCTATAGACGCACTGATCACTACTTCGTGGCCGTCCAGACGCTGCGGTACACGTAGTTTGTCGAGCAGCCGTGTCGTCACCCTGACCAGGCTGGAAAGGTTGTTGTAGCCGTCGAACAACACGGCAAACTCATCACCTGACAACCGCGCCACGGTATCGGCTTCGGGCACTGCATTAGCGATACGCCGCGCCATTTTCTTGAGCAACTGATCTGCCAGCTCATGGCCGAGGCCTTCGTTGAGCAACTTGAAACGATCCAGATCAATATGCAGTAACGCCAGGCTACGGCCGTTGATTCGAACCCGCTGGCCGGCATCGTGCAGGCGCAGGCGGAACAGTGCCCGGTTAGCCAATCCTGTCAGTTCGTCGTAATGGGCCAAGTAACGCAGGCGCTCTTCCGACTCACGGCGGGTCGATAGGTCGGTAAAGAAACCCACAATATTACTGATGCTGCCGCGAGCGTCGCGTACACCGTTCAATTGCAGCCATTGCGGATACAGCTCTCCGTTCTTGCGAGCTTCGACGAGTTCCCCTTGCCAGCGCCCCTGCTGATCCAACGCTTGCTCGATAGCGGCGCTGTGCCGTCTTGCATCGCGGCTGCAGGGCAACTCCAAGGCATTACGCGCAAGCAACTCTTCACGACAATAACCGGTGACTTCGCAGTAGGCCTGGTTGACCGCCAGCAATTCGAAATCCGGGCCAAGAATGGCAATGCCTTCGCTGGCCGCCTCGAATACTGTTGCTGCCAGGCGTTGCTGTTCTTCCTGAGCCTTCTTCGCAGAAACGTCGCGACGCGTACCCAGCATGCGTAGGACCTTGCCGTTGCCGTCGTGCTCCACCGCCTTGCCCCGGTCTTCGATCCAGCACCAGTGTCCGTGGCTATGGCGTATGCGATACTCGACCCGATAATCCTCGGTGCGACCCTTCAGATGTTCAACCAGTGTGCGTCGCAAAACCGGAAGATCATCGGGGTGCAGGCGAGGTTTGAGGTCATTGCGTACGCTGCGTACCTGAGCCTGTTCAAGGCCGAATAGCTCGCGAAGCTGGGTATGGTGGATTTCATCAGTGTCCAGGTTCCAGTCCCACAGGCCCAGCTCGCTGGCTTGCAAGGCCAATGCGAGACGCTGCTCACTCTTGCCTAGCGCATGATTGGCCTGGTCCAACTCCAGCCCACGCTGAGCCACCCTCGACTCCAGTCCCGTCTGAGCCTCTCGCAGTTGCTCTTCTATCTGTCGCCGCTGCTCCACTTCGCCAGCCAACGCCTGGTTCAGGCGCTCACTGCGGCGCTGGGCAGCTTGCAGGTGTTCAATCAATGCCTGGTTCTGGAAGCGCTTGAGCAGGCCGCCTTCTATCAGCCGATTGACCTGCCAGGCAACTACCAACAGGGCGCCGAGTAAAATCAGGCCCAGCCAACCCCAGCCACGTTGTTGCTCATCGCCATTCCAGAATAAAAAGACGATAGGTGGCAGCAGGCACGGCAAGGTGAAGCTCAGAAAAGCTGGCAGGCTGACTGCGTAGGCGATGCTGGCGGACAATGTCGCCGCCCCGAGCAAGCCGAACACCCAGGCCTGCTGCACAAAGTTATCCACAGGGACCAGGGCAATCGCTGCGCTGGCCAGGGTGAGACCACTGAACGCCGAACCGAATAAAAACATTCGCCACCAAGCCGGCTTGGCTTGGCGTTCCGGCATCGCGGAGTCAAACGCTGCGACTTGGATAACTCTCAGTGCTACCAGCGCCATCAACCAGACTACCCAGACACTGACCTGCAGGTAACGCGCCGGGCTCCAGAGCAACCAGGCGCAGACAAGTCCATTGAGCAACATGAATAAAGTGGGCAGCAGCGAGCCTTGATAGAGCAGACGGGTGCGCTCTACCGCCAGTTGCGTAGCAAATTGTTTGCGAATGCTCCCGCGTGTGCCCAGCGGCACGCCAGCGGAGCTGGAACCAGATGTCATAGGCAGTGTTCTTGTAATGGTCAGCCCTAAACGTGCACGGAGCATACACAAGCAGGCAGCCACGCCAAAATGCTCTGGATCATTATTTTGCTGTCCGCCTTGGCGACGAAAAGCGCTCAAGCACGCAGGCCTTGCGCTACAGACCAATGACCGGCTGGTCAGCGGCAACAAGTTTTTCTACTGTATATTTGCCCAAGGGTTGCTCGCGCCTCTAAAATGTCCGGATGCGCGATGATCTCTCTCTCCTGTTGAACTCTCTCAACGACGCCCAACGCCAGGCCGTAGCGGCCCCCGTCGGTCGTCAGTTGGTTCTGGCCGGTGCCGGCTCTGGCAAAACCCGTGTGCTGGTGCACCGCATCGCCTGGTTGATCCAGGTCGAGCAGGCCTCGCCACACTCGATTCTGTCGGTGACCTTTACCAACAAGGCCGCTGCCGAGATGCGCCAGCGTATCGAGCAACTGATGGGCATCAACCCGGCCGGTATGTGGGTAGGCACTTTCCACGGCCTGGCCCATCGCCTGCTGCGTGCGCATTGGCAAGAAGCCGGCTTGAACCAGAACTTCCAGATCCTCGACAGTGATGATCAGCAACGCTTGGTCAAGCGAGTGATCCGTGAGCTGGGTCTCGATGAACAACGTTGGCCGGCGCGCCAGGCCCAGTGGTTCATCAATGGGCAGAAAGATGAAGGTTTGCGCCCGCAGCACATCCAGGCCAGTGGTGATCTGTACCTGGGCACCATGCGCAGCATTTATGAAGCCTACGAGGCCGCGTGCCAGCGCGCCGGGGTCATCGACTTCTCCGAACTGCTCCTGCGCGCGCTGGATCTATGGCGCGACCATCCTGGTCTGCTCGAACACTATCAACGGCGCTTCCGTCATGTGCTGGTGGACGAATTCCAGGATACCAACGCCGTGCAATACGCCTGGCTGCGCCTGCTTTGCAAAGGTGGGGACAGCCTGATGGTTGTCGGCGACGACGACCAGTCCATCTACGGCTGGCGCGGCGCCAAGATCGAGAACATTCACCAGTACAGCGCCGACTTCCCCGACGCCGAAATGATCCGTCTGGAGCAGAACTATCGCTCTACCGCCGGGATCCTCAAGGCAGCCAACGCCCTGATCGCCAACAATAGCGATCGTCTGGGCAAAGAGCTGTGGACCGATGGTGGCGATGGCGAACCCCTGAGCCTCTACGCCGCCTTCAACGAACATGACGAAGCGCGCTATGTGGTCGAAACCATTGAAAGCGTGCTGAAGACGGGGCTGGCCCGCAGCGACATTGCCATCTTGTACCGTTCCAACGCCCAGTCCCGCGTGCTTGAAGAAGCCTTGCTGCGCGAGCGTATCCCGTACCGCATCTATGGTGGTCAGCGCTTCTTTGAGCGTGCTGAAATCAAGAATGCCATGGCCTACCTGCGTTTGCTCGAAGGGCGCGGCAACGACGCCGCTCTGGAGCGGGTAATCAACGTTCCGCCACGGGGCATCGGTGAGAAAACCGTAGAAGCGATTCGCGATCATGCGCGGCACGCCGAAGTGTCAATGTGGGAATCGATGAGCCTGCTGATCGCCAACAAAGCCCTCAAAGGCCGCGCAGCAGGCGCCCTTGCGGCGTTCATCGAGCTGATTGAGAACCTTGCCGCGAAAGTCATGGAAATGCCGCTGCACCTGATGACCCAAACCGTGATCGAGCAGTCCGGGCTGATCATGTATCACCAGGAAGAAAAAGGTGAGAAGGGTCAGGCACGGGTAGAAAACCTTGAGGAACTGGTCAGCGCCGCGCGTAACTTCGAAACCAGCGAAGAAGACGCCGAACTCTCCCCGCTGGCAGCCTTCCTGGGTCACGCTTCGCTGGAAGCCGGCGATGCCCAGGCAGACGAGCATGAAGACAGCATTCAGCTGATGACTCTACACAGCGCCAAAGGCCTGGAGTTCCCCCATGTGTTCCTGGTGGGTATGGAAGAGGGCCTGTTCCCGCACAAGATGAGCCTGGAAGAACCTGGCCGCCTGGCAGAAGAGCGCCGTCTGGCCTATGTCGGCATCACTCGTGCCATGCAGCAACTGGTAATGACCTACGCCGAAACCCGACGCCTATATGGCAGCGAAACCTACAACAAGGTCTCTCGTTTCGTACGCGAGATTCCGGCTGGACTGATCCAGGAAGTGCGCTTGTCCAACAGCGTCAGCCGTCCTTTCGGCTCGGGACAACAGCAAAACAGTAGCAGTTTGTTTGCCAATGCCAACATTCCGCAGACCTCCTTCAACCTCGGCCAGCGGGTGCAACACGCTGTTTTCGGCGAAGGTGTAATCCTCAACTTCGAAGGTTCCGGAGCCCAGGCCCGGGTACAGGTGAACTTCGCAGAAGGCAGCAAATGGCTGATGCTTGGCTATGCCAAGCTAGAAGCGCTGTAGAGGTAAGCCTGCTTAGGCAAAAGATGGAAACATCTTGGCTCTGGTCATGCGCGTTACAACCTGTGCAACATGACGCGCGTGCAATCCACAAAACGGGAATACCCTTCTATGCAACGTTTTCTTAGCATCGCCCTGGCGTTGTGCATCGGCCTGACGATGAGCCTCGACGCGAACGCCAAACGCCTCGGTGGCGGCAAAAGCTCGGGCGCAGCGCCCATGCACCAAACCCGCCAGGCTGCGCCGACTACGCCAGCCGCCTCGCCAACCGCTCCAGGTCGCGCACCTGCAGCCGCCAGCGGTGCCTCGCGCTGGCTCGGCCCTCTGGCCGGTATCGCCGCCGGTGGCCTGCTGGCCTCGATGTTCATGGGCGATGGCTTCCAAGGCATGCAGATCTTCGACATCCTGATCATGGCTGTGATCGCCTTCCTGGTGTTCCGCTTCATCGCCGCCCGTCGCCGCAAGCAGCAGCCACAAATGGCCGCCGCCGGTCACGCGCCGTTCCAGCGCGAAGCTCACCAGCCTGCTGCCCAGCCGTCGATCTTCGGTGGCTCCGCCGCACCTGCCGCAGCCGCCCGTCCGGTAATCAATGCGCCAGCATGGTTCAACGAGCAGAGCTTCCTGGCTGCTGCGCGCAACCACTTCCAGACGCTGCAGCAGCACTGGGACGCCAACGAAATGGACAAGATCGCCGAGTTCGTCACCCCGCAGATGCTGCAGTTCCTCAAGCAGGAACGTGCTGATCTGGGTGATGGCTTCCAATCCACCTACATCGACAACCTCGACGTGCAACTTGAAGGTGTCGAAGACCGCGCCGACAAGACCATCGCCACCCTGACGTTCACCGGCGTGTCGAAAACCTCGCGTTTCGACCAAGGCGAACAGTTCAGCGAAAGTTGGAACATGGAACGCGCCCAAGGCGAAAACCAGCCTTGGCTGGTCGCAGGGATCCGCCAGAACGGCTGATCTTGAGGCATTGCACAAAAAAACCCCGGGCTTGCCCCGGGGTTTTGCTTTTAGCGCGGTGGGCTACTAGGGTATAACGCGCAGCGTGTCGTAAAGGTTAGAGGATAGAACCGTGGAAGAAGTCATCGAACAGCTCCGAGAAGCCAACGAACCGGTACCGGTGCCGCTTGAGTTGCCGGATGAAGACCAGTTGGTCGAAATCGAAGAACAGTTGTTCATCAATATTCCGTTCGTCTTCAAGGAGTTCCTGCTGACGGTGAGCGATGTGGTCTATGGCAGCCTGGAGCCAGTGACAGTCACCGATCCGCAATCTCACACCTATTTGCCAGAAGTAGCCGCTACAGCCTGGGACATGGGCGTTCCGCGCGAGCTGATCCCAATCTGTCAGGATGGCGACGACTACTACTGTGTCGAGGAAGATGGCACCGTGGTGCTTTGGTCGGGTGAAGAAGAGCTCGTCACCGAAGAAAGCTGGGAGTCTGTCTGGCACTGGGCCCGGGATGTCTGGCTAGAAAGCTGAATGAGAAATATCCTCATAAATTAATGGCCGTTTGCCATTAATGTTCGTAGAATCGCCATGCCTTCCTGTGCGTGGCGATTTCGTTACCGCTCCATCCCCTCGGACACTCGAGTCGCCTCGTGCAGGAAGCGTCCACCTCTAGTGGTGATTCTCCTGATGGTTTTCCAGGGTCTCCAGCAACGCAATCTGCATGCGCGTATGCACCCGGATAAACCAACGCCAGAGCAATGCAACGACCCCCGCCGCCACCACAACAATCAATATCAGCAACTCACTGGTTGGCAGAATGCTTGCCGAAAGTGCCGATAACAGTAGAAAAATCACCAGTAGCGACAACAACGGGATGACCTCGGCAATCACCCGACGGACCCTTTGAGTATGACGGCCGGCCATTTCCGGCTTGACGCCCATCTCCGCCAGCAACATCGACAACGCCTTGAGCTTGCGATAGGCCGCTATCAAAAATGGCAGCGACAGCAACAATGCAGCGCCCCAGATTAGCGCCTTCTGCTGACCCACATCGCTGATCCATTTACCCAGGTATTCGCCGATACGCGCAGCGAAATAACCGCCACTGAAAAATATCGCTACCACCAAAGCCAGGTTCACCCCCACCTGCAACAGGATGCGCCTGATCATCGACGCCAATAGCGCACCCTCACCGTGTGGCTGAATGCTGCGCAGCCACTCCCCATACAGCGACAGCACTCGCGCCAGAGGGCGCGGAACCACCTTGGCAAGCTTCAGCGACAATGGGTCGGCGCCACGGATGAGGTAGGGTGTGAGCAGCGTGGTAATAGCCGACACGGCAACCGCCACCGGATACAGAAAGTCACTGGTGACCTGCAAGGTCATGCCTAACGCTGCAATGATGAATGAGAACTCGCCAATTTGAGAAAGGCCCATGCCCACACGTAGCGAGGTACGCCCATCGTTGCCAGCGATAAAAGCCCCCATGCCACAGGAAAGCATCTTGCCCAACACCACGGCCACGGTAATGACCACGATCGGCCAGGCATATTCGACCAGTACCTGAGGGTCGATCATCATACCGATGGCAACAAAGAAAATAGCGCTGAACAAGTCGCGGACCGGCTCGATCAACCGTTCGATTTTAATCAACTGACGAGATTCGGCCATGATCGCGCCGATCAGGAATGCGCCCAGCACCATGCTGTATTCGAGCTTGACGACCAGCAGGCAGAAGCCGAAACACAGTCCCAGTACGGTGATAAGCAGCATTTCATTGCTTTCGAACCGCGCGACATAAGCCAACAGGCGCGGCACCAGCAAAATACCGATGACCAACGCCACAATCATGAACAGCGATAGCTTGCCGACCGTGGAGAATACTTCGCCGGAGCTCACAGAACCGCTGACAGCGATCCCTGAAAGCAGCGCAATAATACCGATGCCGAGAATGTCTTCGACGATCAGCACACCAAAGATCAACTGCGCAAAGCGCTCGTTCTTCATCTTCAGATCGTTGAGCGCTTTGACAATGATGGTGGTTGAGGAAATCGCCAGGATAGCGCCCAGGAACAGCGAATCCATGGTGCTCCAGCCAAACCAGCGGCCGATCTCGAAGCCGATCCAGATCATCAGCACGATTTCCAGGAACGCCGCGATGAACGCGGTGGCGCCCACTTTGAAGAGCTTTCGCAGGCTGAATTCCAGCCCTAGGCAGAACATCAGGAAAATCACCCCAAGCTCGGCAAGCGTCTTGATGGTGTCTTCGTCGTGAATCAGTCCGAAAGGTGGGGTATGCGGGCCGATAATAAAGCCGGCGACGACATAACCCAGTACGACCGGCTGCTTGAAGCGGTGAAACAGGATGGTCACCACACCGGCAACCAGCATGATCACCGCCAGGTCCTGGATGAAGCTGATGGCATGCACGGCGTGGTACTCCTTACCTTGGGACCATGGACACAGCGCAACTCCTGCACGTGGATTGAGTTGCGGGTACATAATGATTTAATACAGAACGCCCATCTTGCATGGGCTTCTTCAGGTTAACACCGCCACCTGTCGCGAAAAGCCGATGCAATAAGTGGTAACAGATCGACCAATTCAACGCCGTGTATGGCACTAATAGCGTGACGGCAAGGCCGCTGTCAGCGTCCCGTCTTTTAATGGGATCGAAATAGGGGAAAGAAGCGTGAATACCAGTCGCCACCCCGCCTCAGCGCAACCTCACCGTGAGCACACTATGGAACCTGGAAACGCCCAGCTGTCGATGACCGTCCTGATGACCCCGGACAAGGCCAATTTTTCTGGCAACGTTCATGGCGGTACGCTGCTCAAATACCTCGATGAAGTGGCTTATGCTTGCGCTAGCCGCTATGCCGGTCGCTATGTGGTAACCCTGTCGGTAGACCAGGTGGTCTTTCGCGAACCGGTACATGTCGGTGAGCTGGTGACCTTTCTGGCCTCGGTCAACTACACCGGCAACACCTCAATGGAAGTTGGCATCAAGGTCGTCACTGAAAACATCCGCGAACGTTCGGTGCGCCATAGCAATAGCTGC
The DNA here is from genome assembly GCF_016881005.1 of Pseudomonas arcuscaelestis. Taxonomy (GTDB): domain Bacteria; phylum Pseudomonadota; class Gammaproteobacteria; order Pseudomonadales; family Pseudomonadaceae; genus Aquipseudomonas; species Aquipseudomonas arcuscaelestis. The sequence continues at coordinate 319,019 of NZ_JACOPV010000001.1, forward strand.
TTTTTTACCATGGTTGCCGTCGATGACGACCGCAAGCCGGTGGCAGTTCCTCCCCGCCAGCCGGAAAGCAGTGAAGAGAAGCGCCGCTTCATGCAAGGAAAGCAGCGCCGATTGATCCGCCAGGAGCTGGAAAAGCGTTACCAGGAACTCAAGGGCGACGCGCTTTAATAGCCAAGAAGTTGCGCTTCAAAACGCACGCGTGGATGTACGATGCGATCCTGGGCCCGCACCAGCTCAAGTTCATAGCTGGCGCAGGCCTGGGTTTCCAACAGTACCTCGTGAACCGCTGCTGCAGCGAATTCGAACGCTGCCACCCAGCTGTCACCCAGCAACAGGCGCGCCAGGAACAACCCTGAAGTCAGATCACCGACGCCTACAGGTTGTCGCGGGAAAGCCAAGAGCGGCCGACGCAGGTGCCAGCTGTCTTGCGCAGTAACCAGCAGCATCTCAAAATCATCAGCGCCACGTCCGGGGTAGACCAGGTGTTTGACCAGCACCGCTTTCGGTCCGCGCGCCAGCAAGCTGCGAGCCATGACCACGCAATCTTCCAACGATTCAGGCCGGCGATCGCAAAAGCTGTCCAGCTCCAGCTGGTTTGGACACAACACATCAGCGACTGCCGATGCTTCTTCGAGCAAAAAGCTGCTGACTTCGGCCGGTACGATGCAGCCTTTCTCCGGATGCCCCATTACTGGATCACAGAGATAGATGGCCTTGGGGTTCGCCGCCTTGATTCGCGCCACCCCGCTGAGAATTGCTCGCCCTTGTTCGGCGCTGCCCAGGTAACCTGATAGCACTGCATCGCAGTTACCCAGCTCTCCAATCGCTGCAATTCCCTCTACCAGTGCGGGAATTTGAGCTGGCGCAAGCACTTCTCCCGTCCACTGGCCATACTGAGTGTGGTTGGAGAACTGTACGGTGTTCAGAGGCCATACATTCACACCGACCCGCTGCATCGGAAACACTGCCGCGCCATTACCGGCATGGCCGAAAACTACATGAGACTGAATGGCAAGCAGGTGCGGCGTACGTTTCATGCAAGGCTTCCGAAGCAATTAGATGAAATTCAAGGCGTGCAGTATGGCGCCAACAGCCACCTGTACGACAGACCAGGGAGGCAGTTAAGCTTGGCATAATACGTTGGAGCATTCGCAAATGTTGACCCTGGGTAATCTCTCCGTGCTGATGTTGCTGGCCACAGCCGGCGCCTGGCTATGGCACAACCACGGATTGCGTGAAAAGGCCCTGGAAAGGGTCAAGCAGCATTGCGCAAAACTCGATCTGGAGTTGCTCGACGGCAACGTCGCGCTAAAGCGAATTGGCTTTGTCCGCGACGCCAACGGCCGCAAGCGCCTGGCTCGTGTGTATAACTTCGAATTCACCGTTACCGGCGAACAGCGCCATCCGGGCACCGTCACCCAATTCGGTGCACACAGCATGCAGATAGAACTGGCGCCCTACCCGTTTGAAATCAAACCTGCGCAGCAAGCCGACAACGTCATCGAAATGAATCAGTGGCGCCAGGACCATAACCGCTGGCGCAACTAGACCAGGCAAGCCTGCATAGCCTCCTGAAGCCTGTCGCCATCTTGAGGCTGAGCAAATATCAGCTCGATACGTGAGTCCCGCCGCCATTCACTGAACTGCCATTGCAGAGGGCTTTCCCCCTGCAAAGCATTTATCGACTGCCAACCTTCAGGGCTGTGGATAACCAGTTTCGCGCGGCGCCAGGCGAAACTGCGCAAAAACTGTTCGATGCGCATCCGATCAAACACCTGCTGTGGATGCCAACGCCAGCCAATACTCCAACCTTCTGCTGCATCGCGAATCTCACAGATCGGTGTGCCCGAAGTTATCCACAGGGCGGGCAAAGGCCCGGACCCATTGGGCAATACAAGATTACCCACAGCTGGGGTGGTCGCATCCTCAAGCACTTGGCTGGGTAACGCCATGAGCGGCAGACGACCTTGATCGGTCCAGAAAATAGGCTTGTCTGGCAGCTGGGAACTTATCCACAGACGCTGTTTTTCGGTCAGATTCAGCGATTTGTTCAGTACCAGCAAGCCTGCACCGGGCAGGGCTTGCACCTGTGCCTCTGGCAAAGGTATGCGCTCAGCCAAGTGTTGCGCATCCAGCACCATTACAGCCGGCTGCACCGCCAACACCCCACGCCAAGGAGCCTGTCGAAGCTGTTCCAGCAACTGAAGTGGATGCCCCAACCCAGAGGGCTCGATAAACAACCGGTGAGGCTTGGCTTTGCGTAACAAACGCCCCAATCCGACCTGAAACGGCGCGCCGTTGACGCAGCAAAGACAGCCGCCCGCCACTTCTCCCATGGCAATGCCCTTGTCGTCAGTGCTGAGCAGAGCGGCATCGAGGCCTATCTGGCCAAACTCGTTGATCAGCACCGCCCACCGTTCGTTTGCGGGCCGTTGGCCTAGCAGATGACGAATGAGGGTGGTCTTGCCGGCCCCCAACGGGCCGGCAATTACATGGGTGGGTATGTTCTGCAGCATATGAAGATACAAGCCTGGAATTTACGTCACTATGCCTTGATTTCACATCTTCCAGTCAATACCTGAGCATGTGCGCTCAGGCTGCCTCCTCCTCGTACCAGGGGCCGAAAGGATCTGGCCATTGAGACCAGCTTTCCAAGCCTTCGGCCATCTCTGCATCGGTCAGCAGGCATGCGCTGAGCTGGGTCTTGAGCAGGGCGAAATCGATGTTCTGGCCAATGAACACCAGTTCCTGGCGACAATCCCCACATTCAGCCACCCAGTTCTTGCGAATCGCCCCAGCGCTCTGTTCATCCTGCGGCCAATGCTCACGCGGCACGAAGCGCCACCAGCGCCCGGCAAAGCCGTAGCGCATCATTCCACCGGCCTGCGACCAGCTACCTGCATCCTGATGCTTGTTCGCTAGCCAGAAAAAGCCCTTCGAGCGCAGCAACCGGCCATTGCGCCACGGACCGTTGATAAAGTCGAAAAAACGCTGTGGATGCAACGGTCGCCGCGCCTGCCAAGTGGTAGCAGAAATACCGTATTCCTCGGTTTCCGGTACATGCTCACCGCGCATCTCCTTCAGCCAGCCAGGCGCCTGGGCGGCACGCTCGAAATCGAACAAACCAGTATTGAGTATCCACTCCAAAGGCACCTGCCCCATCACCATCGGCACAATCCGAGCATTGCCGTTAAGGCTGCGCAAGATGGCACTCAGCTCTTCGCGCTCGTGACTACTGATCAAATCAATCTTGCTGACCAGAATCACATCGGCAAACTCGACCTGTTCGATCAGCAGTTCAGTAATAGAGCGGTCATCTTCCTCACCCAAGGTCTCGCCGTGGCTGGCCAGGCTTTCTGCTGCCTGGTAGTCACGTAGAAAATTCACGCCATCAACAACTGTGACCATGGTGTCCAGCCGTGCCTGATCCGCCAGGCTACGACCTTGCTCATCCCGAAAAGTGAATGTCTCGGCAACCGGCAGTGGATCGGAAATACCAGTGGACTCAATCAACAAATAATCAAAACGACCTTCTCGTGCCAACTGCCCAACCTCTTCGAGCAAATCCTCCCGCAGGGTGCAACAGATGCAGCCATTGCTCATTTCCACGAGCTTTTCTTCGGCACGGTTAAGGGTGACATTTCGCTGCACCTCACTGGCATCGATGTTTATTTCGCTCATGTCGTTGACGATAACCGCGACCCGCAGGTTCTCGCGGTTACGCAAGACATGGTTGAGCAGTGTGCTTTTTCCGGCGCCGAGAAAGCCGGATAGCACGGTGACGGGAAGGCGATTGGGCATCATCAGGTCCTCATTAAGCAAAGTGCATTCGAGCGATGCATTGCGTGATGTTATAGTATAACAATATAATCTCGCCACTCTGCTTTGATTCAACTCGACAACGGCCCCCGAGAAGGACGCCAGGAAATGAACTCGTTGCGTTTGCTCGCTGTGACAGCAGCGTTGCCGCTGTGTCTGTCAATTGCTCGTACCGAAGCGGCGCCAATGAGCGCGGGCCTCGCGCTGTGTACACGCAGCGCTACCCTGCTGGCGTGTGGTGACGCGCAGGGCAACTACTACAGCGTACGGACCGAAGGCAGCACCACTTATTTACGCGGTTATGAAGTGACGGGTAAGCGGCTGTGGTCGCAGACCAACAGTCGCTATGGACAACTGACCTTCTATACCGGACTGGCCAGCGACGGTGAAACCTGGGTGGGATACAGCCGCAAGGTTGGCTGGACCACCTTGAATCGAGTATCGAGTTCAAATGGCCAACGCTTCAGCGTGCGCTGCAATCGATTGAGCGGCTGCGATTAACTGACTTATCCAGACAAAGAGACCGACATGACAGCCCTCACGCTTCCAGATATCGCTGCGCAAGCGAACCACACTTTTTTGCCACTTGATTGGGTTGGCATGTGCAACATAGCCGTTCCGGTGTTATTTGATGGCAGCACACTGCCGGCAACTGCCGACGCAGGAGTAAGCCTGGACGATGGCGCGGCGCGCGGCATCCACATGTCGCGCTTGTACGTGGCACTCGATGTTTTTGAGGATCAAACGCTTACCCCATCCCTGCTGCGCCGGGTTTTAGACGGATTTCTGCAAAGTCATACAGGCTTGTCTGCCGCTGCTTTTCTTGCTCTGCGCTTTGAGCTCATGCTGAAGCGACCCGCAGCAATCAGTCCGTTGGCAGGGTGGAAAGCTTATCCAGTCACGCTGAATGCACAGCTAAAAGATGAAGTGTTCCACGTGGAACTAAATGTGGAACTCGATTACTCCTCTACTTGCCCATGCTCGGCTGCCTTGGCCCGCCAATTAATTCAGCAACAGTTTTTGGCCGATTTCAGCGAGCGGACGCTGAATCATGAAGACCTGCTCACCTGGCTGGGCAGTGCTCAAGGCGTAGTTGCCACACCCCACAGTCAACGCAGCACGGCAAAACTGCAAGTTCGTCTTAATAACGACATCGACGCTCTACCAATCAAGGCATTGATCGACCAAGCTGAGGCGGTGCTGGGTACCGCGGTGCAGACAGCCGTCAAACGAGCCGATGAACAGGCCTTTGCCTTGGCCAATGGCCAAAATTTGATGTTCTGTGAGGATGCCGCTCGAAGACTGCACCAGGCGCTGAGAAGCATGTCTTGGCTGAGTGGGTTTGCATTGCGCGTGGAACATGCGGAAAGCCTGCATGCCCACGATGCTGTCGCCCACAGTCAGTGGCATTGGTAAGCGATTGTTAAGTCCGTGGCTTCACAGCGCCACAATCATTGCCCAGCCAAACAGCGCGTGTATTCATACTGCCCTGTTGCTGAACTCCCGACGCATTGAAGGTACCACTGACCTCAGTGAGAAATTCCCGATCGCTGAGAAAGGTGGCTTGTCCGGCGCCTTGTGCTTTTGGGCAAGTGAAGGTGAACTTCCACACGTTGCCGCTGCGCTCGGTAATCTTCTGAGTGCAACCGGACTTCGGGTCCTGCAGCGGGATATCGTTGCTCTTAACCTGTTCAGGTGTCAGACACGAACGCACACCTTGTCCTGCCACACTGATCCCCTGCTTGGCCAAGCCACCTTCGATCATAGCCCTCTGCTCGGGCGGCAGGTTCTTCAACTGGCCAAGCATGAAGCCCATGTCCGGCAGCGGCTTGCCATCGACTTGCATGTTGCTGGTGGTCAGTTCCCACAAACCCGGTTGCAACATTTGCGCATGCACCAACGGGCTCGCCAGCCCCACGACCAATGCCAGCATCGGCAGACGACTCTTCATGTAGTGGCTCCTCGATAGTCCAGCCCCAAGCTGGATCAAAGCTTAGACGTCAATTTGTCCTTTCGGTTGCAAGTACACCGAGGAACATGCTCTGTTAGAGGGCAGTGCCTTTGGACAGCAGGATGCGTATGGATTACCACAGCCCCTACTTCTTCGGTTACCTCATTGGTGCCCTTCATTTGCTTGGCGCTATCGCTGCCATGCACGCAGTGCTCACCGTGCGCACAGCTCAAGGGGCAATCGCCTGGGCCTTGTCGCTTTTGTTCATTCCCTACCTCACTCTGATTCCCTACCTGATATTCGGCAGCCGAACCTTCGACGCCTACATCCAGGCCAGACGCCAGGCCAACCGGGAAATGCACGTGGCGATGGCAGACTTGAACTGGCGCCCTTGGGTCGACGAGGCACTGGCAGCCCGCAACTCAGAGTCATACGGCGCCCTGCGAGCCATGCCCAGGTTAGGTCGCATGCCGTGTCTGGCCAACAATCAGGTGAGGCTGCTGATCGATGGCAAAGCGACTTTCGAGGCGATCTTCGCTGCGATCGAGCAAGCGCGAAATACAGTGCTGGTGCAGTTCTTCATCATTCATGACGACAAGCTCGGGCGCGCCCTGCAATCTTTGTTGCTGAACAAGGCAGCACAAGGGGTAAAAGTATATGTGCTGTATGACCGCGTTGGCAGCCATGCCCTGCCCTCTGCCTATACCCAGACATTGCGCGATGCGGGGGTGAATGTTCGCGCTTTCGCCACACGTCGAGGTTGGTTCAACCGCTTCCAGGTTAACTTTCGCAACCATCGCAAAATCGTCGTCGTCGATGGTTTGCAAGGCTTCGTGGGCGGGCACAACGTCGGCGACGAATACATGGGAGACAAGCCGAAACTTTCGCCATGGCGCGACACGCACGTGCAAGTCAGCGGACCGGTGCTGGCCTGCCTGCAAGAGTCCTTTGCCGAAGACTGGTATTGGGCCGCGCGCGAGTTGCCGCCCCTGATCCTGCCCGACACCTATCCAGAGGACGGCGTGCTTTGCCAGGTTCTGGCGAGCGGTCCGGCAGACCCTCAGGAAACCTGTTCCCTGTTCTTCGTCGAAGCGATCCATTCAGCCCGGGAGCGGCTATGGATTACCAGCCCCTACTTCATCCCCGATGAAGCGGTATTCGCGGCTTTGCGTCTTGCCGTACTGCGTGGCGTAGATGTACGCATACTTTTGCCGTCACGAGCCGACCACCGCATTGTCTACGCAGCTTCAAGCCTGTTCGCGTTCGAAGCGGTGCGGGCGGGGGTCAGAATGTTCCGCTACGGTCCTGGGTTCCTGCATCAGAAAGTGGTGCTGATAGACAACGAGCTCAGCGCGATCGGCAGCGCCAACCTGGACAACCGCTCGTTCCGGCTCAATTTCGAAGTGATGTTGCTGACTGTCGATCGAACCTTTTCCGATCAGGTCGAAGCCATGCTTATCCATGACTTCAACCAGGCTCGTGAGATCAGTGCCGAGGACAGCAAAGACACCCACCGTCTGCAGCAATTGGGGATGCGTATAGCTCGGCTTATTTCACCGATCCTCTAAACGCCTTCAACGGTAGAGATCTTCACGGGTCAGGGGTAATTCGTGATGACCATCGGCATAAGGTTTCACCGCCAGGATCTGGTGAAGATTGATCCAGCCTTTGGCAAAGGCATACGAACAGCCAGCCAGATACAGACGCCAGATGCGCAAGGCTTTTTCCGGAACCAGGGTGGAAGCTTTCTGCAGCTGGCTCTCCAAACGGTTGCTCCACTGTTCGAGCGTGCGCGCATAGTGCAGGCGCAGGCTTTCCACATCGACAACTTCAAGACCTGCAGTACTGATGCTGGCAGCGATCATGGACAGGTGTGGTAGCTCGCCATGGGGAAACACGTAGCGTTCGATAAAGCTGCCCGCGCCTCGTCCAACTGGACGGCCGTCCACGTGCTTGGCGGTGATGCCATGATTCATTACCAAGCCGCCCTCGCGTACCGCCCCAAACAGACGCTGACAGTAAAGCGCCAGATTGGCATGGCCGACATGCTCGAACATACCGACACTGACAACCTTGTCGAAGCGACCATCTTGAGGCAGGTCCCGGTAGTCGAGGATCTGCAAATCGACCTGGTCTTGCAGGCCCTCAGCCTTGACCCGTTCACGACCCAATTTGAGTTGCTCTTTACTCAGGGTGATGCCCAATACCTTGGCACCGAACTCCCGAGCGGCAAATCGTGACAGCCCTCCCCAGCCGCATCCGACATCAAGCAGGTAGTCGCCTTTGTTCAGGCGCAACTTGCGGCACAGGTGCTCAAACTTGTTCTGTTGCGCTTGCTCCAGTGTGTCCTGTTCAGTCTTGAAATAGGCACAGGAGTACGCCATGTCCGGATCCAGCCATAGCTGGTAGAAGTCATTGGACAAGTCGTAATGGTAAGAAATCGCAGCAGCATCTGTGGCCTTGTTGTGCTTGCGGCGCACCGGCTGATCATCCGCTTCATCCTTGAGCAACGCTTCGCTGAGCTCATCACAAACGCGAATTACTTCACTGATGGTGCCTTCCAGCTCCAGCTTTCCTTCAACAAAAGCTGCGCCTAGTTCGTCCAGGCTGGGGTGAGTGAATTGGCTGATCAGTTGCGGATCCTTGACCACAATAGTGACCTTGGGCTTGGGACCCAGATCGAACTCATGGCCGTCCCACAGCTTCAGACGCAATGGTAATCGCAGGCTTTGCAGAATAGGCGGAAGTTGCGCAAGCATGAACTGAACCTCCCTTTCTTTATCGGACGTCACGGCGAAAGGGTAGTTCATCTGCTGAAAGTTTCAGCTAATCGAGACCATAGTCTGCCCTGGCGCTCCCATTCCAGACCTCTGCAGGCTCATCGAGAAGCCATATAAATTGTATACAATCAGCCGTCCCGCAGACTAATCTTGGCGCCATTGTCGATTCTTCATCCTGGAGTAAAACAATGAAAACCTATGATGTGGTGATCATCGGCGGCGGACCGGGCGGCTATAACGCTGCTATCCGGGCGGGCCAGCTGGGTATGAGTGTGGCGTGCGTAGAAGGCCGCTCAACCTTGGGAGGCACTTGCCTGAACGTCGGCTGCATGCCCTCGAAGGCGTTGCTGCACGCTTCGGAGCTTTACGAAGCAGCGGCAGGCAGCGAATTCGCCAATCTGGGTATCGAGGTCAAACCGACCCTGAACCTCGCCCAGATGATGAAACAGAAAGATGAGAGCGTCACCGGGCTGACCAAGGGCATCGAGTTCCTGTTCCGCAAAAACAAGGTCGATTGGATCAAAGGCTGGGGCCAACTGGCTGGGCCGGGCCGGGTGAATGTCAGCGCCGAAGATGGCAGCATCACCGAGCTGCAGGCCAAAGACATTGTCATCGCCACCGGTTCAGAGCCGACGCCTCTGCCAGGGGTAACCATCGACAACCAGCGGATTATCGATTCCACCGGCGCACTCTCGTTGCCCAGCGTCCCCAAGCACCTGGTAGTGATCGGTGCCGGTGTGATCGGCCTGGAACTTGGCTCGGTTTGGCGTCGCCTGGGTAGCCAGGTCACGGTGATCGAATACCTGGATCGAATCTGTCCAGGCACCGACGAAGAGACCGCCAAGACCCTGCAACGCGCGTTGGCCAAGCAAGGCATCAGCTTCAAGCTGGGCAGCAAGGTCACTCAGGCCACGGCATCGGCAGATGCTGTCAGCTTGAGCCTGGAGCCAGCCGCAGGTGGTGCCAGCGAAAACCTGGAAGCGGACTACGTTCTGGTGGCCATTGGTCGCCGTCCGTACACCAAAGGCCTTGGCCTTGAAAGTGTTGGCCTGGAAACCGACAAGCGCGGCATGCTTGCCAATGAACATCACCGTACTGCCGTTTCTGGCGTCTGGGTAATAGGTGACGTCACCTCCGGCCCAATGCTTGCGCATAAGGCCGAAGACGAGGCCGTAGCCTGTATCGAGCGCATTGCCGGCAAGGCCCACGAGGTCAATTACAACCTCATTCCCGGTGTGATCTACACCCGTCCGGAACTGGCCAGCGTCGGCAAGACCGAAGAGCAGCTCAAGGCCGAAGGGCGTGCCTACAAGGTCGGCAAATTCCCCTTCACCGCCAACAGCCGCGCCAAGATCAACCACGAGACCGAAGGCTTCGCCAAGGTGCTGGCCGACGCCGACACCGACGAAGTACTGGGCGTACACCTGGTTGGCCCGAGCGTCAGCGAGATGATCGGTGAATTCTGCGTGGCCATGGAGTTTTCTGCCTCGGCCGAAGACATAGCCCTGACCTGCCACCCTCACCCGACGCGCTCCGAAGCCTTGCGTCAGGCGGCCATGAACGTCGAAGGCATGGCCATGCAGATCTGACCTCAGTCTGCCCGTACCCCTATCCTGCTTGCCTGTGGCGCTGGTCGCCGCAGGTTGAGCAGCACATGGGCGAACAATCCGAAGATCAATCCCCAAAACGCCGCCGACAAGCCCAGGAATGACATGCCCGAGGCCGTCACCAGAAAGGTGATCAAGGCTGCCTCTCGATCACTCGGAACACTCATCGCGCCTGCCAGAGCGCCGCCAATGGCGCCGAACAGGGCCAGCCCGGCCAGCGCCGCAATCAAGGCCGCTGGAAAGGCGGTGAACAGCGATACCAACGTTGCGCCAAATACACCCAGCAGCAAATACAACACACCGCCACTCACACCTGCCCAGTAGCGCTTGCCCGGATCATCATGCGCTTCGCGCCCCGTGCAGATGGCCGCGGTGATTGCTGCCAGGTTCAGACCATGACAACCGAAAGGTGCCAGGATCAAACTGGTCAGCGCGTTGCTGGCAATAATAGGGCTGGCCGGGGTTTGGTAGCCATCGTTGCGCAACACGGCGATACCCGGCACAAACTGCCCGGTCAGGGCCACCATGACCAACGGCAGACTGATACTCAGCAAGGCATTCCAGGTGAACACCGGCGTGGTCCACACCGGGGTGGCCAGCCCTGCTACCAACGCCGAGCTGTTCATATCACCACTGAACACCGCAATGCTCACCCCGCAGACCAACACGGCCAGTACCGCGTAACGCGCAGCGATACGCTTGAACACCAGGTAGGTGACAAACATTGCCAGCACCAGCAGCGGCTGCGATTTCAGAGAGGTGAAAAGACCGGTGCCGAAACTGAACAGAATTCCCGCCAGCATTGCCGCCGAGATGGCAGGCGGCAGCTTGCCGACAATCCGGTCGAAGGCGCCCGACACGCCCACCAACAGAATGACCAGATTAGCGACAATGTAGGCCCCCACTGCCTCGGCAAACGCGATATCCGGCAACAGTGCTACCAGCAAGGCCGACCCTGGCGCCGACCATGCGATTACCAGCGGTACTTTAAAGCGCAGGCTCAGGACCACGCCCAGGACCCCACTGCCGATAGAAATAGCCCACACCCACGAAGACAGCTCGGCCGCCGACAGGTGTGCGCTGTGGGCGGCCTGGAAAACGATCACCAGGGGGCCGGCATAAGAAATCAGGGTAGCGATGAAGCCGGCGACGAAGGCCGAGAGAGAGAAGTCCTGGAGTATTGTTTTCATTGGATTTTCCAGTTGAAAGCTTTTGAAAAGCATCGCGGGGCAAAGCCCGCTCCTACAAGTATTTGTAGGAGCGGGCTTTGCCCCGCGCACAATTCAACCTAAACCTCAGGCGTCCTGCAACGCTCGCGGCCGCTTGCTGCGGTTTTCGCCCGCAGGTGCGGGTGTGGTGAGCAACTGGAAGTCGAAGTTCATTTCAGCAAAGCGCCCTTGCACCCCGCGAGCGTCGGCTGCCGCCGCATCGTCGACAAAGTGCAGCTCGCCGATCAAGCCATCACGCGTAGCGTAGGCGAAGTCATCCCACAGGTATTGATCACCCGCCAGGTTGATCTGAGTGGTCAGGTGACGGTAACCCGGTGCGGAAATGAAGAAGTGAATGTGCGCCGGACGATTGCCGTGACGCCCCAGTTGGTCGAGCAGCTCTTGGGTCGGACCATCTTCAGGGCAGCCATAGCCGGACGGCACGATGCTGCGAGCACGGTAACGGCCTTCGGCATTGGTGATGATACGTCGGCGCAGGTTGTAGTCGGATTGGCTGCTGTCGAAGTACGAATAGGTGCCCTGGGTATTGGCATGCCACAGATCGACAACGGCGCCTGCAACAGGCTGCCCCCGATCATCCAGAACTTGGCCCTGCAAGAACATTACGGTGCCCGCATCCAGGCCATCGTCCATCCGCACTTCGCCTTCGGCCATAGGCGCACCCGCTACATACAGCGGGCCTTCGATGGTGCGCGGGGTGCCGCCGCTGATGCCGGCCTGGGCATCCTGGGCATCCAACTGCAAATCCAGGTAGTGCTCAACGCCCAACCCGGCCACCAGCAGTCCAGCTTCCTGACGGGAACCCAGGCGGTTGAAGTAATCCACGGCTTTCCAGAACTCGTCCGGGGTTATTTGCAGGTCTTCAATAATGCGCGCCACATCGTTAATGATGCGGTTGGTCACCCGTTTCATGCGCGGGCTGCCAAGGTCGTTGTTCAGGCCGCTGGCTTCTTCGAAAAAACGCTGAACATCGGCAGTGTGAGCAATTTTCACGGTCATGATGGAGTACCTCGAATTGTTGTTATCGATGGTTCGGTGATTCAGCGGTCATCGCTGTGGACAGATGACGGGTGGCGACACAGACCATCGATTTCGATGGCCATGTAGGGGAATAGCGGCAGTTGCATCAGGGTGTCATGCAATGCTTCGACGCTAGGCACGTCGAAGACGCTGTAGTTGGCGTAATGCCCGGCGATACGCCACAGGTGGCGCCAGATGCCCTCGTGCTGCAGGCGTTGAGCCAACTGCTTTTCGTCAGACTTGAGCCGGGTGGCCAGCGCCGGATCCATATCCAGGGGCAGGTTCACGGTCATTTTCACGTGGAACAACATGGCATCTCTCCTTACTTGCGGCTGAAGAACGCCAAGCGCTCTTCGTCCAGGGTCAGGCCCAGGCCCGGGGTGCTGGGTACGTGCAACGCAAAGTCGCGATAAACCGGCGCTTCGATCACGATCTCTTCGGTCAGCAGCAGTGGGCCGAACAGTTCGGTGTGCCAGGTCAGCTTGTTCAAGGTGACAAAGGCATGGGCCGCGGCCAGGGTGCCGATCGAGCCTTCGAGCATGGTGCCGCCGTACAGGGCGATACCGGCGGCTTCGGCAATCTGAGCGGTGCGTAACACCGCGCGCGGTCCACCGTTCTTGGCGATCTTCAAGGCGAAAATGCTGGCAGCACCCTCGGCAGCCAGACTGAAGGCGTCCTCCACACTTTCGATGGATTCATCGGCCATGATCGGTGCCGGGCTGCGTTGATTCAGGCGTACCTGACCTGCGCGATTGATGCGCGAAATAGGCTGCTCAACCAGATCGATACCGTTGTCGCCGAGTACTTGGCAGGCACCAATGGCCTGGGACTCATCCCAATACTGATTGACATCGACGCGTACGCTGGCGCGTTCGCCAAGCGCGCGTTTGATCGCAATTACATGGTTCAGGTCATGAGCGACCGGGTTGGAACCAATCTTCAATTTGAAGATGCGATGACGGCGCAGGTCGAGCATCTGCTCCGCTTCAGCGATGTCTTGTGCGGTGTCGCCACTGGCCAGGGTCCAGGCCACTTCCAGACTGTCGCGCACACGTCCGCCCAGCAGTTCACTGACAGCCAACCCCTGACGCTTGCCTTGCGCATCGAGCAAGGCACTTTCGATCCCGGAGCGGGCGAAGGTGTTGCCCTTGATGGTCTTGTCCAGGCGTTGCATCGCCGCATTGATGTTGCTGGCGTCCTGGCCGATCAACAGAGGGGCAAAATAGCTGTCGATGTTCTGCTTGATGCTTTCCGGGCTTTCGTTGCCATAGGCCAGGCCACCAATGGTGGTGGACTCGCCGAGCCCTTCGATGCCATCCGAACACTGCAGGCGGATGATCACCAGGGTTTGCTTCTGCATGGTATGCATCGCCAGCTTGTGCGGGCGAATCGTGGGCAGGTCGACGATAACCGTCGAGATGCGTTCAATCAGGGGATGACTCATCGAGATCTCCAAGGGCACTCAGCCGAGGTCGCCGCCACCAACCGGCAACACCGTGCCGGTGATGTAGGAAGCCTCGTCGGAGGCAAGAAAGAGGATTGCGCCAACCTGTTCATCAAGGTTGCCGTAGCGCTTCATCAGGCTGCTATCGAGGGTCTGGTCGACGATCTGCTGGTACCAGATTTTCTCGTCGCCGCTCTGCTCGGCGTTGTTGCGCGGCACTCGCCGAGGTGGCGCCTCGGTGCCACCGGGTGCAGTCGCATTGACCCGCACTCCACGTCCGGCCGTTTCAAATGCCAGGCAGGCAGTCAGGGCATTCACACCCCCTTTGGCTGCGCCGTAAGGCACTCGATTGACACTGCGGGTGGCAATCGAGGAAACGTTGACGATCGCTCCACTGCCCTGCTCAAGCATGTAAGGCAGCGCCGCGTGGCAGCACCACAAGGTGGGGAACAACGAGCGTCGCACTTCCGCTTCGATCTGCGCCGCTTCGTAGTGCTCGAATGGTTTCGCCCAAATGGTGCCGCCAACGTTGTTGACCAGCACATCCAGGCGACCAAAGCGCTCCACGGCTGCCGCCATTACGCGATTGCAATCGCTGTATTGCTCCAGGTCCGCTGTCAGGCTCAGCACACCCTCAGCTTCCAGCTCGTGCACCAGCTCCGAGCGATCCACTGCGATCAGGGTCGCGCCCTCTTCCAGCAACCGCTCACACAAGCGTCGGCCGATGCCCTGGGCCGCGCCTGTCACCAGCACGACCTTGTTGTCGAATCTGTTGTTCATGACAACCTCGAATGAAAAAAGGGACCGACCGTACCCGCACGATGCGCCCGGCCCCATAAAACGGGTTCAGGCAGCCGCGGCAGCGAATTTTTCGTAGTAGAAGTTCGCCGGCGTAATCCCCTGTTCGCGGATGTACTGGCTGACCGCTTCAACCATCGGCGGCGGACCACACAGGTACACATCGACATCACCTTCATTGAGGTGGCAAGGCTCGATGTGCTGGGTGACATAGCCCTTGAGCGGGTGCTGGCTCTCGGGGTTGGCCACACAGGCGCTGAAGCTGAAATTGGCAATACGAGCGGCCAGATCCTGCAGGCGGTCCAGCTCGACCAGGTCGAAATCATTGGTCACGCCGTAGATCAGGTGCAGGGGGTACTCGCTGCCTTGCTCGGCGATTTTTTCCAGCATCGCGGTGAACGGCGCAAGGCCGGTACCCCCTGCCAACAGCAGCAACGGACGACGGATTTCACGCAGATAGAAGCTACCCAGTGGCCCCGCCAGGGTCATGCTGTCACCCGCTTTCGCCAGGCCGGTAAGGAAGCTGCTCATCAGTCCACCCGGCACGTTGCGGATCAGGAAGCTGACCTCGCCGTCCTTTTGCAACGAGCTGAACGAATACGCGCGCGTCTGTTCACTCCCCGGCACGCCAAGATTGACGTACTGCCCTGGCAGGAAAGCCAGGCGGCTCAGAGCATCGCCCTTGATCGACAAGGCAATGGTGCTATCGGAAAGCTGGCGTACTGCGCTGATGCTCGCCTGATAGTTGGACTGCTCGGTCTTGCACACCTGGGACGACGCCGGGATGCGCACCACACAATCACTCTCAGCGCGCATCTGGCAGGTCAGAACGTAACCCTGTGCGGCTTCTTCCTCGCTCAACGCGTCTTCGATGTATTCCTGGCCCAAGTCGTAGCGACCGGCTTCGGCAAAGCACTTACAGGTTCCGCAGGCGCCATCGCGACAGTCCAGGGGAATGTTGATGCCCTGGCGGTAGGCCGCGTCAGCGACCGTCTCGTCAGCGGTGGCGTCAATGAAACGGGTAACCCCGTCTTCGAAATTCAAGGCGATCTTGTGCATGGCGCACCTCGCAAAAAGCTGGATTCAGATGTGGTAAACGTCGATGACCTGACGCACGTAGTCGTTCTTGAGCACTACCTTCTTGGCCTTGATCAGCGGCCGATCGCCGCGCACATCAAGGGTGTAGAAGCTGGTGCCGAAGTGACTGTCCACTGTCTTGTAGCGAAAGCTCAGGGTGTGCCAGTTGAAGCGCACCTTGCAGACGCCATCGCCCTGTTCCAGCAGTTCGATGTTGCTGATGTTGTGCGAGGTTCGAGTGTCGGGCATGGTCGCACTGGAGCGCTCGGTCTTGATCCGGAACACCCGGTCTTCCAAGCCACCACGGTTGCCGTACCAGATCAGCGAAATCTCCCGCTGCGGGTCCTCGGTGAGCTGATCGTTATCGTCCCAGGCCGGCATCCAGAAGGTGGCGTCGGCGGCATAGCACTCCAACCAGTTATCCCATTGGCTGTCGTCCAGGTAGCGCGCTTCTTCAAACAGGAAGTCGCGCACTTGCTCGAAGGAAATGCTCATTGCACGGCCTCCACTGGAATCAATTGCTGGTCAGCGGCAAGCGCCTTGAGCATGGTTTCCTGCCAGTACTTGTGTTGCAGCACAAACAGCCCTTCGTCTTCGGTGCGCACGCCACTCATCTGCGGGTGCAGGTCGATTTCCTGGGCAGCAGCATCGGCACCGTCAACCCAATGCGTTGCGCCACGGGACATATCGTTCCAGCCACGCCCACCTTGGTAACCCATCTGGCAGGAACGGAACTCTTCCAGGTCGTCCGGAGTGGCCATGCCACTGACGTTGAAAAAATCCTCGTACTGGCGAATACGCTGGGCCCGTGCCTCGGCGCTCTCACCCTTGGGCGCGATGCAGTAGATAGTGATCTCGGTCTTGTCCACGGCAATTGGCCGGGCAATACGAATCTGCGAACTGAACTGATCCATCAGGTAAACGTTCGGGTACAGGCACAAATTGCGCGAGTTCTCGATCATCCAGTTGGCGCGGGCCTGGCCAAAATCAGCCGCCAGCTCATCGCGGCGCTCGAACAGCGGACGGTCCTCGGGGTTGGCCCAGCGGGTCCAGAGCAAGAGGTGACCTTTTTCGAACGAGTAGAAGCCACCACCGCTCTTGGCCCAACCGCCGGCGCTCATGGTTTTGACTTCATCGCCAGCCTCGCGCTGTTTGCGCTGGTTCTGGGTCGCAGCGTAGTTCCAGTGCACGGCACTGACGTGGTAGCCGTCGGCGCCATTCTCGGCTGTCAGCTTCCAGTTGCCTTCGTAGATGTACGACGAGGATCCACGCAGCACTTCCAGGCCTTCCGGCGACTGGTCAACGATCATGTCGATGATCTTGGCCGACTCGCCCAGATGCTCTTGCAGTGGCACGACATCCGGGTTCAGGCTGCCAAACAGGAAACCCCGGTAGGACTCGAAACGAGCAACCTTGGTGAGATCATGGGAGCCTTCGCAATTGAAGCTCGCAGGGTAGCCGGCATCGACCGGGTCCTTGACCTTGAGCAGCTTGCCGGAGTTGTTGAACGTCCAGCCGTGGAACGGGCATGTGTAGGAGGAGCGGTTACCGCTCTTGTGCCGGCACAGCATCGCACCGCGGTGGCTGCAGGCATTGAGGAAAGCATTGAGCACACCATCCTTGTTGCGCGCGATAAAGATCGGCTGGCGCCCCATGGTGGTGGTAAGGAAGTCGTTCTTTTCAGGAATCTGGCTCTCGTGGGCAAGGTACAGCCAGTTGCCCTCGAAAATGTGTTTCATCTCAAGATCGAACAGACGGGGGTCGGTGAACATCTCGCGCTTGCAGCGAAAGACGCCCTTCTCCTGATCTTCTTCAAGCAGGGAATTAAGGTAATCGAATCCCAGGGACATGGCCGGGGCCTCCGTTGTTATTGTGTTCAGGCCATGTCAGGTTAAGCAGCGAGGGGGACGGCAAATATCCGCTTTGTGCAGACCTTTATCCGTTTTCTGCAAAGTGTCAGGAACGACGCTTGAGGGTATCGGAGGGGAGTTCGCCAAACAGCGACTTGTAGTTTTCCGAGAAGCGGCCAAGGTGGACAAAGCCGTAATCCATGGCCAGTTCGGTAATGCTGCGCACCGGGCAGTTGGGATCGCAGAGGTTGGCGTGGATGCGCTCGAGCTTCTTCTGACGGATGTAGATTTTAGGCGTGGTGCCCGCGTTGCGCTCGAACAGCGCATACAACGAACGCAGGCTCATGCTGGCTTGGCGCGCCAGCTGCTCACTGCAAATATCGAGCTTGAGGTTGCCTTCGATATAACCGGCAATGCGATCGAACGTCACCGCCTGGCTACCCAGGGCCTCACGGCTGACGTTGGTCGGCATCAAGGTCAGCATCTTGCTGGCGACGATCTGGCTATAGTGCTCCTGAACGCGCAGCAGCGGCTCACTGGCCTCGGCTTCGTGACAAACCATTGCCAGCAACCCGGCGAAACCCTCCAGCGCCAGCAACTGATAATGGCTCTGGATAAAACGCACGCCCTCGCTCGGACGCTGCCAGCGCTGTTCGTCGCAGACGCTTTCGAGTAAGCGATTAGGCAGCTTGAGAATGAATTTTTCGCAGTCCGCCGAGTAGGCAAGGTCTACCGGCTCGTCCGGATTGATCAGCAACAACTCGCCAGGACCGAGCACGCGTTCGGCACGCCCGCGCCGCCACAGGCAATGGCCACGCAACAGGATCTGCAGGTGAAACACGTTCTCCAGGGCTTCAGACATCACCCGCACTTCGCCACCATAGCTGATTCGGCACAGGTCGAGGCTGGCGAATTTGCGATGGTTCAGGCACGCCTCGGGGAGCCCGTAGCGCGGCAGGCGGATGTGGTGCACGCCAACATGCTGATTGACGTAGGTCGACACGGCATAAGGATCGGCACGATCGAAAACCCGGCTGCGCTCACTGAGCAGGGGACTTTCCATACCAGGGCACTCGTTGTAGTTGTCTTGGCAGTCTAAGCGATAGCACTGGCCCACGACCAATCGAGGGATGGACGGTGTGTTTCCAAACACATCGCCAAACAAGCCCCCTGCCTATTCGGCAGGAGCGGGCATGCCCCGCGAAACCCCTACAACAGCGTCCAGGTGTACGAAACGATTAACCGGTTCTCGTCAATATCCGAACGGTAGTTGGAGCGCGCCACAGCATTGCGCAGTCTTATCCCCAAGCCCTTCAACAATCCGCTCTGCACCGCATATCCCAGGTCCAGGTCGCGCTCGTGCTCCTTGCCCTCGAAACCCAACCCGGTATCGACGTTGTTGCCCTTAAGGTAACGCACGGTAGCCGTCAGGCCCGGTACGCCCATGGCAACAAAATCGTAGTCATAACGCACCTGCCAAGAGCGTTCGTCTGCATACGAGAACTCGTAAGTGGGCACCTCGTTGCCCAACGGCGAAATGTTCGGAAACACCCGCGGAAACGCGTTCTCGCCAAAAATCCCTTGGTAGCCGACGCTGAAGGTATGACCGCCGCGCTTGGCAGACAGCAACGAGTAGAACGCCTGGTTATCGATATCCCCGATGCGACTTTCACCTTGCTCCTTGGCGCTGAAATAGCCCAGGTTGGCACCCAGCACCCAGTCGCCCACGGGTTGGTTGTGCTTGAAACCGACAAAGCCCTGCTGATAGATGTCCTCCAGGCGGCCATACCAAAGGCTCAAGGTGCTGCGATTGGTGTTGAAGCTGTAGTCGCCACCCGCGAAGTTGAAGGCGTCGCTGTCGGCCTGGCGCTGAGGCAGATGTCCGAGCATGGCGATCATTTTCTCGTCGCCTGATTCATTACGCAGGCTGGTCGAACTCAAATGACCCGCTTGCAGCGTCAGTCCACTGATCTCAGCCGAAGTGATGCTGGCGCCTTGGTAGGTAGGCGGCAGCAGGCGCGAATCGTTGTACTGAAGGATCGGCAGATTGGTCTGCAGTTCACCCACTCTCAGCTCGGTTTTCGAATAGCGCAGCTTCAGTGTTCCCCCCACCCGACTGTATTCATCAGCAGCCCGGCCATCATCGTGCACCGGCAGAAGACCGGTACCGGTGCGATCCGGGCTGCTATCGAGCTTGAGCCCGAGCAAGCCAATGGCATCGACGCCCACGCCAACGGTTCCGGGGGTGTAGCCCGACTTGAAGTTGAAGATGAATCCTTGTCCCCACTCCTCGGCCTTGGATTGTTTGTTTGCACCAACAATGTCGGAAAAATCGCGGCTGAAATAATAATTACGTGCTTGCAAGGTGGCGGTAGCGTCCTTGAAGAAGTCAGGTTCAGCGGCTTGGGCGGTAAAACTCAGGGCGAACGAAAACAGCAACCCGATTGCACGGAGGTTGTTCATGATTGGCATGCTCTTTCTTATTGTTGTTTGCGATTCAAGAACTGCGGTGTTTCCAGCGCCGGCCCGCAGCCACCAACGTAGTCAGCGCTGCGGCCCAGCGTGCTTGTCGGCAATCAGCTAGGTCGCCGATTGCAACGCCGCTCCACGCTTGGCGGTGCCACGACTGGCAAACACCATCATCGCCACTGCAGCCACCGCACCGGGCACGGCAAAGGCCATGAAGTTCAGCGCCAGCGGCAGCTGAATCCCCAACAACAGCCCACCCAGCAACGGGCCGACAATGGCTCCGCTACGACCAATACCCGAGGCCCAACCCAAGCCGGTGGAGCGAATACCCATTGGATAGAACTGGGCAACACAGGCATACGCGAGGATCTGGGTACCGATGGTTGTCGCCCCGGCGACAGCGATCAACAGGTACAGCACCGGGGTTGGACTCTTGAAGCCGAGCAGACTGATCGACAATGCCGCGATGGCAAAGAACACCACCAACACCCGATCGAGCTTGAATCGGTCACCAATCCAGCCACCGCCAACAGCGCCAAAGATCGCCCCAAAGTTGAGGACCAACAGGAACGCCAGGCTTGAGCCAAGGCCGTAACCTGCGTTGCTCATCAGCTTTGGCAACCAGGAATTGAGAGCGTAAACCATCAACAGGCAGCAGAAAAACGCGACCCAGAGCATCAAGGTGCTCAGCGCTCGGCCTTCTCGAAACAATTGAGGAACAGAGCCACCTGCTTGCGTGCCGGTAACCACTTCCAGGCGATCACCGCTTTGTGGCTGGTAACTGGGTTCAACCCGTTGCAATAACTGGCTGGCCTGCTCGGTGCGGCCCTGGCGGACCAGAAAGCCCAGCGACTCCGGCAAAAAACGCAGAATCAATGGCAACAGCAGCAACGGAATGATTGCCACATAGAACACCGACTGCCAACCAAACGCCGGCAACAACACAATGCCCAAGCCGGCCGAGAGCATGCCGCCCACCGAATAGCCGCTGAACATGATGGCGACCAGCGTGCTGCGCATACGCTTTGGCGCGTACTCGTTCATCAGCGCAACCACGTTGGGCATCACTCCACCGATACCCAAACCCGCCAGGAAGCGACAGATGCCAAACTCAGTAGGGTTGCGGGCAAATCCGTTCAGAACGGTGAAGCCGCTGAACAGAATCACGCAGATCATGATGGCTTTTTTACGACCGATGCGGTCGGACAAAGGCCCGAAAAGCAGTGCGCCGAACATCATGCCAAACAAGGCGTAGCTGCCCAGAGCGCCAGCCTGCAGCGGGGTCATGCCCCACTCCTGCATCAACGCCGGCAACACCACGCCATAAATGACCAGGTCGTAACCGTCGAAGATAATGATCAACGCGCACCAGAACAGTACACGCCAGTGGAAGACATTGAACTTCGCCTGATCGATCAGGCTATTGATATCGATCGTTCGCATGAGGCGTGTCTCTTTTGTTGTTGTTATCGAAACCCTTGGGCGAATCTGCCAAGCAGTCTTCGCAGCCTCAGGTTAGGAGCAGGACAAAAGGGCCAATAGCCGTTTACTGCGAATCGATATCCACTTTGCGCAATGACCGATCAGGGGTCAGCGATGACGTTTGAACGTGACTGAGGGCAGCTCACCAAAACGCTGGCGGTAGCTTTCGGCGAATCGCCCCAGATGAAGAAAGCCATAGTCCAAGGCAATTTCGGTGACATTGCGCACGGTGCTGGCCGGGTCCTGAAGCGCACCATGAATGCGGTCAAGTTTGCGCTGGCGAATGTACCCCTTGGGAGATAAACCCGCATGACGTTCGAACAGTGAATACAGAGAACGCTCACTCACGCGTGCGACGTTCATCAGTTGCACCACATTGATGTCGGTATTGAGGTGCGCGTCGATATAGGCTGCCAGTTGCTCGAATGAATGGGCATGCTGTGCGGGCTCGCTACGCTGGACGTTGTTGCCCAGCAAGCTGAGCAATTTGCTGGCAACGATACGCCCGTAGTGCTCCTGTACTTGAGCCAGTGAATGGGAAGATTCCGCCTCTTCGCAAATCAGCCCAAGCAGGCCGATAAACCCTTCCAGCTCGCCCGTCACATGACGAGCATTGTTAAAGCGGATGCCTCCTTCGGGAACCTGCCAGCGCTGGTCTACACAAGCCTGCTCCAGCAGACCGACCGGCAATTTGAGAATGAATTTTTCGCAGTCGGCCGAGTAGGTCAGATCAACCGGATCGTCCGGGTTGATCAGCATCAGCTCCCCGGGCACGTAGTGATGCTCGTTGCCGCGGCAACTGGACTGGCAATGCCCTTTAAGCAGAATCTGCAGGTGATACAGGGTACCTAGCGCCGGTGAGGTAATCCGCGCTTTACCGCCATAGCTCAGACGGCAAAGATCGAGGCTGGCGAACTTGCGATGGTTGATGCTCGCTTGCAAGTCGCCGGTACGCGGCAAGCGCAAGCGGTGGCCTCCCACATGCTGGTTGACGTATTCGGACACGGCATAAGGGTCGGCGCGCTGGAATACACTGCTGCGCTCGCTCAACAGGTGGCTGCTCATGGGCTGCCCTCTTCTTGTTCTGGACGATATCCACAGGGTCTGGTTATCCACAGCGGATGAGCTTGCGCTAGCACTGACAGGCAGTCCAATATCTGTTGAGTACACACAATACCCAGGAGGTATCATGGAGCTGCGCCATCTACGTTACTTTCGGGTGCTCGCGCAAACCTTGAACTTCACCCGCGCAGCCGAGCAGTTGCACATTGCGCAGCCGCCGCTGAGCCGGCAAATTCGTCAGTTGGAAGAAACCCTCGGCGTCGAGTTGCTGGAACGCAGCCGGCCCCTGCGTCTGACTGAGGCTGGGCGCTATTTCTATGAACAAAGCACGATGCTGCTCGAGCAACTTGAGCAGATAGGAGAAGGGACCCGGCGTATCGCCAATAACGAACGCCAATGGCTACGGATCGGTTTTGCGCCGTCGACGCTCTACGACCTGCTGCCCGATCTTATTCGGCAGTTACGGCGCAATGAGGCTCTAGAGCTGGGCTTGCAGGAGATGATTACCTTGCAGCAGGTCGAATCCCTGAAAGCTGGGCGCATCGACGTCGGCTTCGGACGCATTCACATCAATGACCCCGCTATCGAGCAGCAGGTGCTGCGCGAAGACCCACTGGTTGTCGCGCTACCCTGCGGTCATCCATTGATTGGCCAGCCCATTGACCTTGCTCGCCTGGCTTTTGAACCGTTTGTCCTTTATCCCGCAACGCCACGCCCGAGTTATGCAGACCACATCATGGGGTTGTTTGCCAGCCAGGGTCTGAGCGTGCAGGTTATCCAGTGGACCAACGAATTACAGACCGCGCTGGGATTGGTAGCAGCTGGCCTGGGGATAACTTTGGTTCCCGGCTCCGTGAAACGCCAGCAACGCGACGATATCGTTTTCGCCCCCTTGATTGAGACCGCGGCAGTTTCTCCCATCATTCTTAGCCGTAGGGTTGGGGATAACTCTGCACAGGTCAGGTATTGCCTGGACCTGATCGCGCAAATGGCCGGCCCTTGAGCCGGTCATCCGGTACTTATCCCAAAGAATAAATATTATCCACAGGTGCTTTATAAAAACGTTCAGCCAGGAACGGGGTGATATCCACAGGCGAGGTTTCTCCATGCAGGACCTTATCGATCATCACTCCGGTAATAGCCGACGTGAGGATGCCGGTGCGAAAGTGTCCACAGGCATTTAGATAACCGGAAACTTCCGGCACCGGGCCCAGTATCGGTAGTTCGTCCGGTGATCCAGGGCGCAATCCTGCCCAGGTTCGCTTCAGGTTGATCTGCGCCAGCTCAGGAATACAGCGGATCGCGCCCTGCACCAGGCCACTGATTTCGGGCAAGGTGTTACTCACGTCGAAGCCTTTATCTTCAGTCGTGCTGCCAATGAGAATTTCGCCGTTGTCCTTCTGCGCCATGTAGCAGTCACTGGTGGTGAGGCAGCCGTGCAACAGTTTGGGCAGGCGTTCAGTGAGGATAATCTGACCTTTAACCGGATTGACCGGAATGCGCAGGCCGGTGGCCTGTTCGCTAAGATCGGCCGCCCAAGCGCCAGCGGCATTGATAAGCGTCTGGCAGTAAAACGTACCCTCTTCGGCAGTTTGCACGGCACTGATCCGCGACCCCTGATGCAGCACACCTGTGACATTGGTGTTGTGGAACAGGTCTACGCCATTCTGTCGTGCCGCTTCCATATACGCGTCGGCCAATCGGAACGGGCTGACCTGATGATCGCAAAGAAACTCCAGGGCCCCGCGTGCCAGATAACTGACAGCTGGCTCCGCCTGACGCAGAGCGTGTTGATCGAGCCAGCGCACCTGCTCGGCCAGGTGTGGAATCTGCGCAACGATGTGCTCGGCGTATAGCTGGTCTTCGTCGTCGTAGATCACATACTTGAGACCCGTGCGCTCGAACTTGAAGTCCATACCGTGGCGATCGATCAGCTCACGATGCAGCTGTGGATAAAGTGCATTCGACTGCAAGGCAAAGTCGAAGAATGACTGCGGCAGGATGTGCGGGGTGTTGGCATCCACCACAACGGCAGAGCCTTGAGCCTCGCGCTTGCGCTGCGTTGACATCATGCGAAAGAAAATGACCCCGCAGCCCAGACCAACCGACTCACCTATGGCCCACAGCCCGCCAGCTGAAGCGCGTGTGGCATTGCCGGGGCGCTTGGCATCGATCAGGGCGATTCTGAGGTTTTTGCGTTTGGACAATTGATAGGCACAGGAAGCACCAATGACACCCCCGCCAGCGATCACCACGTCGTAGATTTTGTTCATGTTCAAACCTCCGCGCCAGACTTCTGAAATGCCGAGAACGGAATCGGATCGATGGGAAATCGCGGGCGCAGCCATCCCACATCGGCACGCCCGGTCGCTTCGCGCAAGCGATCACTGCAGTAACCAACGCACATGCGCCCCTGACAATCGCCCATGCTCACCCGGGTGCGCATTTTCAATCCGGCCATGTCTTCCACACCCTGCTCCAAGGCCAGGTCGATATCACTGCGGTGCACATGTTCGCAGCGACAGATCACCGTATCAGCCTGCGGCAGATCAAGTTGCCGCGCTCCCCGCTCGGTGTAGCGCTCGACACCGGCGCGAAAACGTTTGATTGCCGCCAGCTGGCCCAGATACTGCTCGCGCAGTTCAATGGCTTGCTCGGCATTGAGTACACCGCGCTGGAGCAAAATTGACACCGCAGCGATGCGGCCGGTGAGCATCGCCGCCTCGCCACCCCGTATTCCAACCATGTCACCCGCCAGATGAATGTGCTGCTGGCTGCTTTGCTGCCATCCGTTGCTTCGTGCATGCAGGTAGCCATCGTCATGGAAGCAATGCTCCAGACCCAACTGCTGACTCAACTGCGTCCGCGGGATAAATCCATAGCCAACCGCAAGGGTTTGCACATGCTCGCGCTGAGCGCGGCAATGGTCGGGCTGCCAGTTTTTGTCATAAGGCGCCAGAATCACTTCAGCAAGTTCACCCTTGCCTTTCGCCTCAACCACGCCCCAGCCATAGTAAAGTGGAATGCCGTTGAGCTTCATGTAGCCAAGCATGCTCAAGCCGTTGAGGAAGAGTTGCGGCTTGTTCAGCAATGCCAGGCTTTCCTTGGCGATCTTGCCGAAGGCACAGGCTTCGTATACCCCGGCAACTTTTGCTCCCGCCGCATGTAATTGACAGGCCACCAGTGGAAGCAATGGGCCGGTACCGGCAATCAACGTTGCACCTGATGGTTTGACCACCCCGCTCTTGATCTGCAGTTGCAATCCGCCTAAAAGCTGGACACCGGGCAGGGTCCAGCCAGGAAATGGTACATTGCGCTCATGGCAACCGGCCGACAGCAGCAAATGCGAGTAGCCCACTTCCTTAAGGCGCTCCTGGTCATCGAGAACCATCAAGCGCTGCTGATCACCCCCTACTATTCGATTGTTCAAGTGCAAATCAATACGCTCGGCGCAGCCTGCGAACTCGTTGTGCAAGTTCGCCAGAGCCTTGCTGTAGCGTGACCCCAGGTAGCCCGGATCGACACCGTCACGTAGCGGTCCGCGATACACCACTCCACCCGGCCGCGATGCTTCATCGAACACTGTGCTGGCTACACCGTGGCGAGCCAATTCAATGGCAGCGGCCATACCCGCCGAGCCACCACCGACAATTACAGGTCGTATGCTCATGGGGCCTCCTCTTCGTTCAAGCGGTTGCTGAGGGTCTCAACCTGCATACCCGGCTGCACGACTGTCTGGCAGGCACGGCGCTTGAGCCGGCCATTGATTGAAACCAGGCAGCAGTGGCACACACCCATGCCACAAAAGGCCCCTGTCGTCTGAGCATGGTCGTTACGCGCAACCTGACGCAGACCCACGGCGTTAAGAACGGTAAGCACAGTTTCGCCAAAAGCAACTTCGACCGCTTGTCCGTTGAGATAAATAGTGATGTTTGCCCCCGCCAGAGGCTGAATGTCGAGTGTTCGATCCAGTGTTTTCATAGTGCCTTTCATCCGTGAAAAGTTAAGTGGTCTTTTCACCCTATGCCAAGCGCACTGCAAATCTATTGATCCAGGCCAGTTTTCAACCAACTTTCCTGTTGATCTTTCAAAGTTGCTCGATTAACGGTTTATCGGATCCAATTGAACGAAGCTTGATAGCAATTCAATACTACTTTTTCATATTGGTTTCCAAACAGTTTTGTAAAAAACCCACAACATCTGTCGGCGCTTTTCACGTCCGTCGCGAACCTATAAGGGTATAATCAATTTTATATCGAAAGGATAAAATACATCGCTGTTTGGATCGGCAAAAAAAGGCGCCATTAAGGGCGCCAAAAATTCACCGTTTACCAAAGGAGCAATGGGTGAATACATTGAGCTGCCACTATTGGACAGCTGAAGTAAATCGGCACCCTGAGGAAACCTATTTACCGAGACTTACAGTATCGACAGTGGATACTCGACAATTAGCCGCACTTCATCCAGATCGGACTCGAAGGCTGTGGCGCGCGTATTGGCCTGGCGTACCCTAAATGAAAGATCCTTCGCCGGGCCTGTCTGAACGACGTATTTAGCTTCGATGTCGCGCTCCCAGCGTTTTTGGTCAGTCAGCGGATTGCCGTTGTCGTCCGTGCGCATATAGAACTGGTTAGCGTTCGAATAGTCAGCATCGGTACCCTTGGCGTAACGGGTCATGAATGACAGACCGGGAATCCCGTAGGCGGCCATGTTCAAGTCATAGCGAAGCATCCACGAGCGCTCTTTTGGCGAGTTGAAGTCGCTGTACTGAATCGAGTTATCCAAGAATATCGAATCGGATTGGCGCAAGTAGTCGAAGTCGTCATCACCGTTGTTCTGCTGATGTGACAGTGCCAGGGTATGGCCGCCATAACTAACACCAATCTTGCCACTCCAGATGCTGTTGTTGAACTCGCCTAGCAGTTGTTTGCCCTCATCAACAGCTTTGTAATAGTTAAAGCCACCGATCAGTGCCAGGTCATCGCTCAATGGATAGGTAAGGCTGGTGCCTGCATAATATTGATTCCAGACATCCTTCAGGCGACTGCTGAACAGGCTGACGGTAACCCTATCGTTGATTTCATAGTCTCCACCGCCATAAGCAATCCAAGGCGAATTAACTGCACCTGCGTAGAACGTCGCAAAATTTTCGCGCATGTCACTGGAAACGGGCTGGCTCATCGAGTGCAAACGCCCGCCCTGCAGGGTAAGGCCTTCAATACTGGTATTTTCAGCCGTCACACCACGAAAGCTTTCTGGCAGCAGGCGTGAGTCCCCCGCCGCGACAACCGGGTTGGCAGGGAAAACGTCACCGACTTTGACCACGGTGTCGAGCAAGCGGACCTTGGCTGCCCCACCGATCTTGGTGTACTCGTCACGTGCCTCACCATCGTGATTGACGGGCAAGACGTCGAACGAGCTGCGCCCACCGTTCCTGCCATCACCCGTATCGAGCTTCAAGCCGATCATTGCAAAGGCATCCACACCAAAGCCAACTGTGCCTTGGGTAAAACCCGAGTTGAAGTGGGTGATGATCGCATGCGCCCATGTTTCGGAATAGCCATTCGTGTCGCCCTTGCCGCTGTTGTAAGTTGCGGCAGCGCCATCACGGTTATCACGATTGAAATAAAAATTTCGGTTCAGTACCGTCAGGCTACTGCCTTCAATGAACCCTTCCGCTTGTTCTTCAGCTTGAGCTGAAACAGCGTAACTTGCAGATAAAGCAGACATTGCTGCGAGATAAAACGAGAGTTTACGGCTCATTCAATGCTCCTTTAATACGGCAGCTTTTATTATATTTTCGGCCCGGTATTGATTTGTTCTATCCGAAACGTACGCCAAGCACAGCGCCTGAACAAAAGTGACAGCCGATAGATAACGGGAGAGTGATAAGAGCATTACAGTTTTGTCACCTGCACCCGCCACCATTGATTACAGAATTGTAATGTTCCAGCCACGCCTGTGATAGCTAGCGCTTATTAGAGTGCCAGCACCTATTCCGTTGGGCTTGGCTGTTGTCCCGGCGTTCTCGCCAAGCTCTCGAAAGTTTGCGCTCGAGGACCCTACTAGTGCCCTGGTACAGCCGAAATGCCTTGTTCAAGATCCCTGTTTCCTGGAAGTGCGCCGCGCTCTGCACACTCGTAGTTGGGGCAATCACCCCGACAGCATTCGCTCAGCAGACCATCAGCCTGTCCGAGGCACTGACCACTGCCATGGAGGCAAATCCCGATCTGGCGGCAGCGCGTCAGGAAATAGGCATCGCCCAGGGCGCTCGCCAGCAAGCAGGACTTATCCCCAACCCCGAGCTTTCATACGAGGTCGAGGACACCGATCGTGACACCAGTACCACTACCGTCACCCTCGCCCAACCGCTGGAACTGGGCGGTAAGCGGTCTGCCCGAATCGAAGTGGCGACGTTTGGCCAGAGCATCGCTCAGATGGCATTGGAACGCAGTGTGAACAGCCTGCGAGCAGACGTCGTGCAAGCGTTCTACGCCGCCCTGCGTGCGCAAGCCGGTGTCGAGTTGGCCAATCAGTCGCTAGCGCTTACAGAACGTGGATTGCGCATTGTCGACGGTCGCGTCAGTTCTGGGAAATCGTCACCGGTAGAGGCGACTAGGGCCCAGGTGCAACTGGCGGAAGCCAAGCTGCAACTGCGCCGTGCGCAAACAGATAAAGCCAATGCCTATCAACAGTTGGCCCAAGTGACCGGAAATGCCGTTACCGTATTCGACCGGCTCGACTCTCCCTCCTTGTCCCCGGGTATGCCACCACGCTCGGCAACGTTGTTGAGCACGCTTGAGCAAACCGCCGAGATGCGCCAAGCACTTGCGCAGATCGACCAAAGCGACGCCTCGCTGGGTTCGGAAAAGGCCCAGCGCATCCCAAATTTAACGGTGAGCGTGGGCAGCCAATATGACCGCTCGGTTCGCGAGCAGGTCAACGTCGTCGGACTGTCGATGCCCCTACCGCTGTTCGATCGTAACCAAGGCAACATTCTTTCTGCTGCGCGCCGCGCCGATCAGGCCCGCGACCAACGAAACGCTGTGGAGTTGAGGCTGCGCAGCGAAACCCAGACAGCGCTTAACCAATGGACCACCGCCATGCAGGAGGTTGAGTCCTACGACAAGAGCATCCTGCCCTCGGCCCAGCAAGCAGTCGACACCGCAACCCGCGGCTTTGAGATGGGCAAATTCGGTTTTATCGAAGTACTGGATGCCCAGCGCACGTTGATCACCGCTCGCAGCCAGTACCTCGGCTCCCTGGAAGCTGCAACCAACGCTCGTGCTCAGGTGGAAAGGGTTTTTGGCGACCTCGGGGCGCTTGCCGTCAGCCGTTGAGCAGACCAGACATTTTCTTCGGCATGCGCGCCTGAACGCATCCATGCCTACGATCAGCAGGAGTAACAATGGATACGAAACGCAAGTTCGCCCTTGCCGTTGCCGTGGTGGCAGCCCTGGGGTTTGGCAGCCTAGCCTGGGATTCCAACGCCAAGCAGCAGGTCCCCGGCAGTGCCGAGCACGGCGAGGAAGATGGTCATGACCATGACCCAAAAGCTTTGCCAAGCGCAGGCCAGCAGGGCGATGAAGATGCTCACCGAGAAGCTGGGCATGACGAGGAAGGCAAGCTGACGCTCAGTGCCGAGCAGATCAAGACTGCCGGGATCGAACTGGTCGTTGCCGCGCCCAGGGAGCTGGGTATGATTGCCAGCTTTCCTGGCGAAATTCGCTTCAACGAAGACCTCACCGCACACATCGTTCCGCGGGTTCCAGGGGTTGTAGAAAGCGTTCATGCCAATCTGGGAGAGTCGGTCAAAAAAGGCCAACTGCTTGCGGTGATTGCCAGTCAGCAGATTTCCGATTTGCGTAGCGAACAGCAAGCAGCCCAGCGTCGAATGGAACTGGCACGCCTGACCTTCGAGCGCGAGAAACAACTTTGGCAGGACAAGATCTCTGCTGAGCAAGACTACCTGCAAGCACGCCAAGCGATGCAGGAAGCGGAAATTTCCCTGGCCAATGCGCGACAAAAAGTGGCGGCCATCGGCGCCTCAGTCAGTTCTGCAGGTGGTAATCGCTACGAGCTACGCGCGCCCTTCAACGCTGTTGTCGTTGAAAAGCATCTGGCCATTGGCGAAGTGGTCAGCGAAGCCACCAATGCCTTCATTCTGTCCGACCTGAGCCAGGTGTGGGCCACCTTTGCCGTTCCTCCTGGCGAACTGAGCAAGGTCGTGAGTGGGCGCGAAGTCAGAGTCTCTTCACCCGATATGAATGCCCAGGTGGATGGCAGGATTGGCTACGTCGGCAGTTTGCTCGGCGAGCAGAATCGCGCTGCCACCGTGCGGGTGACGTTGACTAATCCAAACGGTGCCTGGCGCCCGGGCTTGTTCGTGAACATTGCCGTCACGGTACAGACCACGCGCGCAGCGGTCGCCGTTCCGGAGTCTGCGGTGCAAACCGTAGAGGAAAAACCTTCTGTATTTGCCCGTACATCCGACGGCTTCGACACCCTCCCAGTGAAACTGGGTCGTCGTGATGAAGGCTTTGTGGAAATCACCGAGGGCCTCGCGCCCGGTACCCAAGTAGCAGCAAGTGGCAGCTTCACGCTCAAGTCCGAGCTTGGCAAAGCGTCCGCCGAGCACAGCCACTGATGCGAATGGAAGAGGTGACTACCCATGTTTGAACGTCTCATCAGGTTTGCCATCGAGCAGCGCATCGTCGTAATGATCGCGGTGCTGCTAATGGCTGGCATCGGCATTTACAGCTATCAAAAGCTGCCCATCGACGCAGTGCCGGATATCACCAACGTCCAGGTGCAGATCAACGCCGCAGCGCCTGGCTATACGCCGCTTGAAACCGAGCAGCGCATTACTTTTCCCGTTGAAACGGCAATGGCCGGCCTGCCTGGGCTCAAGCAAACCCGCTCCTTGTCGCGCTCCGGATTGTCCCAGGTAACAGTCATCTTCGAAGATGGCACCGACATTTTCTTTGCGCGCCAATTGGTCAACGAACGCTTGCAAGTGGCGAAGGAGCAACTGCCCGAAGGTGTCGAAGCCTTGATGGGCCCGGTGTCCACTGGCTTGGGTGAAATTTTCCTATGGACCGTCGAAACCGAGGAAGGCGCGGTCAAGGAAGATGGCTCGCCCTACACACCCACGGACCTGCGCGTAATCCAGGATTGGATCATCAAGCCGCAGTTGCGCAACGTGCCGGGTGTGGCCGAGATCAACACCATCGGCGGCTATGCCAAAC
The DNA here is from genome assembly GCF_016881005.1 of Pseudomonas arcuscaelestis. Lineage (GTDB taxonomy): Bacteria > Pseudomonadota > Gammaproteobacteria > Pseudomonadales > Pseudomonadaceae > Aquipseudomonas > Aquipseudomonas arcuscaelestis. Next base: position 350,855 of record NZ_JACOPV010000001.1, read on the forward strand.
AGTACCTGATTGCACCGGACCCCAAGCGTCTGGCCGCCTATAAACTGACCCTCAACGATCTGGTTGCGGCCCTGGAAAGCAACAATGCCAACGTCGGCGCCGGCTATGTGGAACGCAGCGGCGAGCAATTGCTGATTCGCGCCCCGGGCCAGGTCGGTAGCATCGAAGACATTGCCAACATCGTGATTTCCAGCGTCGATGGCACGCCTATTCGGGTCAGCAACGTTGCAGAAGTTGGTATCGGCAAGGAGTTGCGCTCCGGCGCCGCAACCGAAAACGGTCGCGAAGTAGTGCTGGGAACGGTGTTCATGCTGATTGGCGAGAACAGCCGGACAGTATCCCAGGCGGTAGCGGCCAAGCTCGCCGAGATCAACCGCACGTTGCCCAAGGGCGTGGTCGCCATTACCGTGTATGACCGCACCAATCTGGTTGAAAAAGCGATTGCGACGGTCAAAAAGAACCTGATCGAAGGGGCGATTCTGGTCATCGCCATCCTCTTCCTGTTCCTTGGCAACATCCGTGCAGCCCTGATCACCGCCATGGTGATTCCGCTGTCGATGCTGTTTACGTTCACGGGCATGTATACCAACAAAGTCAGCGCCAACCTGATGAGCCTTGGCGCATTGGACTTCGGCATCATCGTTGACGGCGCGGTGGTAATCGTTGAAAACGCGGTCCGCCGCCTCGCCCAGGCCCAGCATAAACACGGGCGCCTACTGACTAAGGCAGAGCGGTTCCATGAAGTGTTCGCCGCTGCCGGCGAAGCTCGACGACCGCTGATCTTCGGTCAGTTGATCATTATGGTGGTGTACCTGCCGATCTTTGCCCTCACCGGTGTCGAAGGCAAGATGTTCCACCCGATGGCCTTCACCGTGGCGATCGCGCTGCTTGGCGCGATGATTCTTTCCGTCACCTTCGTGCCGGCTGCGATTGCCATGTTCGTGACTGGCAAGGTCAAGGAAGAGGAAGGCCTGGTAATGCGCCACGCTCGTCTGCGCTACGCGCCGATCCTGCGTTGGGTACTCAGCCACCGCAATCTGGCGTTTTCGGCAGCCGTTGGCCTGGTACTGCTCACCGGTGTGATGGCAAGCCGAATGGGCAGCGAGTTCATACCCAGCCTTAGCGAGGGCGACTTCGCCTTGCAGGCGTTACGTGTGCCTGGAACAAGCCTGACGCAATCGGTCGATATGCAACAGCGCTTGGAAAAAGCGCTGATAGAGCAAGTCCCCGAGGTTGAACGTGTGTTCGCCCGTACCGGTACCGCAGAAATTGCATCTGATCCGATGCCACCCAACATTTCCGATGCCTACGTCATGCTCAAGCCCAAGGATCAGTGGGCAAATCCGAAGAAGTCGCGCGATGAACTGATTGCCGACGTGCAAAAGGCCGCCGCCAGCGTGCCAGGCAGCAACTACGAGATGTCACAGCCGATTCAACTGCGCTTCAACGAACTGATTTCCGGTGTGCGAAGTGACGTGGCGGTGAAAATCTTCGGTGATGACATGGAGGTGCTCAACCGTACCGCCGCGAAAATTGCTTCCGCACTGCAAGGGGTCGAGGGTGCCTCCGAGGTGAAGGTGGAGCAGACCACCGGCTTGCCCGTCCTGACCATCAACATCGACCGTGAGAAAGCGGCTCGCTATGGCCTGAACATTGGTGCCGTACAAGATGCTGTGGCCATCGCCGTAGGTGGGCGTCAGGCTGGCACGCTGTATGAGGGCGACCGGCGCTTCGACATGGTCGTACGACTTTCAGAAACGCTGCGCACCGACGTCAATGGACTGTCGAGCCTGCTGATACCGGTGCCAGCGAATGCCGCTCAGGGTGCCGGTCAAATCGGCTTCATCCCACTGTCCCAGGTGGCCAATCTCGACCTGCAACTGGGGCCAAACCAGATCAGTCGGGAAAACGGCAAACGTGTCGTGGTAGTCAGCGCGAACGTTCGCGGCCGCGATCTGGGTTCGTTCGTCGAGCAAGCCAGCGAAACCCTCGCTTCGAGCGTCGAGATTCCTGCTGGTTACTGGACCACGTGGGGCGGTCAGTTTGAACAGCTGCAATCTGCAGCCAAACGCCTGCAGATCGTCGTACCCGTCGCCCTGCTGCTGGTCATGACCTTGTTGTTCCTGATGTTCAACAACCTCAAGGACGGCATGTTGGTGTTCACCAGCATTCCCTTTGCGTTGACGGGAGGTGTGCTCGCACTGTGGCTGCGCGACATCCCACTGTCGATCTCTGCCGGAGTTGGATTCATCGCCCTGTCGGGTGTTGCGGTGCTCAACGGCTTAGTGATGATTTCCTTTATCCGCAACCTGCGCGAAGAAGGCCGCACCCTGCGCGTCGCCGTTGATGAGGGTGCGCTCACTCGACTGCGGCCTGTATTGATGACCGCGCTGGTCGCCTCGCTTGGCTTCATCCCGATGGCATTGGCCACCGGCACCGGCGCTGAAGTTCAACGCCCGCTGGCGACCGTGGTCATTGGCGGCATCCTGTCATCCACCGCACTGACCTTGCTGGTACTACCGGCTCTTTATCACTGGGCACATCGCAAGGACGAGGACGGCGAACAAGCAATACCTTGATGCCTGCTTGAAATGAGCGCCCACAACGCCTGTTGTGGGCTTTGGCCGGGAAAGATCCTGGTGCAGCCGACACTACACAAACGCATCCGCTCGCTTGATGAGATGATCTGCTGACCCGCACCATCGGTGAACGCAGTACCCTGAAGCTGAAGAAACCGCATGACCCACGCCTGTTACTGGAAGTAAAAGGCGTGGGTATTTGGCACTGAAACGGCTTAGATACGGAAACTGCCAACCAGATGCTTCAAGCGTGTAGCCTGTTGCTCAAGGTCAGCGCAGGCGCGCAGGGTCGACTGCAGGTTCTCCACGCCTTCCTGGTTCAGCATGTTGATTTCGTTGATGTCCATGTTGATCGACTCAACCACGGCGGTTTGTTCTTCAGTGGCGGTAGCAACAGACTGGTTCATACCATCGATTTCGCCAATGCGCAGGGTTACGCTGCCAAGACGCTCGCCCGCCTGATTGGCGATTTCGACACTGTCCTGGCTGTGGCGCTGGCTCTGCCCCATAGTGTCAACTGACTCGCGAGCGCCTACCTGCAGCTCCTCGATCATGTTCTGCACCTGCTGTGCAGACTCCTGGGTGCGATGCGCAAGGTTGCGCACTTCATCGGCGACCACAGCAAAACCGCGACCGGCTTCGCCCGCCCGAGCAGCTTCGATCGCGGCGTTGAGCGCCAGCAGGTTGGTTTGCTGGGAAATGCTGGTGATCACTTCGAGTATCTGGCCGATATTCACCGTCTTGTTGTTGAGCGTTTCGATGTGCGAGCTCGAGGTGCAGATCAGGTCCGAGAGACGGTTCATGGCGGCGATGCTGCGATCGACCACCTGCTGACCTTCTTCTGCCAGGTGACGTGCCGAACTTGCTTGCTGCGAAGCCTGGGCAGCGTTGTGGGCAATTTCCTGCGCCGCAGCGCCAAGCTCATTGATCGCGGCCGCCACGCTGTTGGTACGATTGGATTGCTCGTCAGAATTGACCATCGAAGAGTTCGAGGCACTGACCACGCGCAGCGCGACTTCATTGACTTGTTCGGTAGCCGAGGAAACCTCACGGATCGAGGTGTGAATACGTTCGACAAAACGGTTGAACGCCTTACCCAGGTCACCGAATTCGTCCTGACTGTGAATGGCCAGGCGCTTGGTTAGATCACCTTCACCTTCGGCGATGTCCTCCATGGCGCGGGTCATGGTCAGCAGCGGTTGCAGCAATACTCGAATCAGCAAGCCAAGCAGGCCGATAATGATGGCCAGCGCGATCACAGTGGCAATGATTGCAGAGGTGCGAAACTCACTGAGCATTGCGTAGGCCTTGTCCTTATCGATGGACAAGCCAATGTACCAGTTGGCCGACGGCAGGCCTGTGATCGGCGTGAAGGTCAGCAGACGGTCCTGGCCGTCTACCTGAACCTCAGTCAGCTCAGCGGACAGTTTAGGTGTGCGTCCTGGGTACAGATCCGCTAACGACTTCATCACCAGTGATTGATCCGGATGGACCAGAATCTTGCCTTGGTCGTTAACCAGGAAGGCGTATCCCATGCCGCCAAATTTCAGCGAGTTGATGATTTGCACCAGGCCGTCCAGCGACAGGTCGCCACCAACCACACCAACGCTACTGGACACTTTGCTCAAGATGCCAATGACCATCTTGTTGGTGGTCAGGTCAATGTAAGGTTCAGTGAGCACGGCACCACTGGCAGCCATCCCATCCTTGTACCAAGGCCGCGTCCGCGGATCGTAACCCTCAGGCATCGTGGAATCCGGCCGAACGCTAAAGCCACCGTCAACCTTACCCAGGTACACGGTGAGGAAGCTCGAAATCAGGGCTTTCTGACCCATCAGGGTTTCAGCATCAGTGGGATCCTGGGCAATATTCTGCCCCAGGTTTTCCACCAGACTGATCCGCCCTTCCAACAGATTGCGGATGTTAGTAGAGGTCGATTCGCCCATTTCAGCCAGGTAATTTTCCAGGCTGGTGCGAGTGGCATTACGCTGCAGGTAGTCGTTGTACAAAGTGAAAAGGGCGAAAGCGAGCATTACGATCAATGACGCGGCAATCAAAATTTTGTGACTGAAACGAAGACTTCTGTTCATGGGGCGTGAGTTCACTCGTCTTTGCGGGGCGTTTGCACGGTATCGGCCGTGAGGGGGCACATCTTGAGCGCACCATGATGGCTATTTGCCACTCAAGGTCAAGACCAAGGACCCGCTGATTGAATACCGTCCCTGCGGCACTAATCAGCCAAGCTAGCGGTGCGTTACACAGCATCAACGTCATGTCGACAAAGGTAGCCGGCCCGAAAGGCAGAAACATGAGTAAATCCTTCGATTGCGCTCGAACTCAATCACGCCATTTTTGACCGGGGATGAAATGCGAAGGTGTTCCGACCTATCGACCTCGCCCCCGAGCAAGTCGCCGACTGATCGAGGAAAAACGCAGCACCGTCGTCGGCAGATAATGACGATCCTGTAGCCAGCATCCATGCACTCTTGTCTATCTATCACGTTAGAGGGGCTTGAGACGGTTGCCTCTGACACTTACTTGCTGGCCGATCTGGAATCTGCCATTTGGCGAGCGCACAGTTCGCTCGTGCCCCTGCTCGTCGCGCACAACATAAGCACGGCCGCTGGCACCGGTCACCTCTTGAACCTCAGCACCGCCCAAGGCCCCGATCCCTGCACCGACCAGAGCGCCAATTGGCCCTCCAAGCGCCCCTCCAAGTAACACTCCTGACCCGGCGCCGAAACCACCACCTACAGTATTGTCGGGTACCTCAGAAATAACTTCGTCAGCCAAGGCCGACGCACATAGCAACATGCAGCAGAATGCAATTACTTCACGCATAGGTTTCTCCAATGGACTTTAAAAAGCAGACTACGCTCCTCAAAAACCATGCCAGAAAAAACCCTTTTTAAATCAATGCATAGATTGCCGCTGGGTAGAATTTACCGTCCTCTGCCGAGGTTAAATTGACCATGAAAAGGTACTAAAAACCCGACCTCGTAGTGGCTGCATAGCTTCAAACTTTCCTCGACACCATGCCTGCCGTTTCGCTAGTACATCCCCAGCCGATCAAGCGCATTGTCGGTAAGAACCTCCTGCCATCCGTGTATTTATAGGAGTTGGATTCGCAACAGCATGAGTTGCCGGTCCCCAGGGTGCAGGAAGGGTGAGGGAGTCGAGAGCCGGGCAAAGGGTCGGGAGCATCGCAGGAGGCGATGAGATGGACCTCACCGGCTCCTGCTACAGCTTTAATTCTCTAAAACCAATGTGCCTAAAACAGCCACAGTCGTCACTCAACCGTTACAGATTTGGCCAAGTTACGCGGCTGGTCGACGTCGGTGCCTTTGAGTACGGCCACGTAGTACGACAGCAGTTGCAGGGGAATGGTGTACAGAATCGGCGCCAAGGCATCGATGATGTGCGGTACGGCAATTACGTGAGTACCTTCACCATTGCTCATTCCGGCGGCCTCATCAGCGAAGACGATCAGTTGACCGCCACGGGCGCGGACTTCCTGCAGGTTGGACTTGAGCTTTTCCAGCAGTTCATTGTTCGGTGCCACAGTGACCACGGGCATGTCGTTGTCTACCAACGCCAGCGGACCATGCTTGAGCTCACCGGCTGGGTAGGCTTCTGCGTGGATATAGGAGATTTCCTTGAGCTTGAGTGCTCCCTCCATCGCGACTGGGAACTGCGCGCCCCGGCCAAGAAACAAGGTGTGGTGTTTGTCGGCAAACAGCTCAGCGGTTTTCTCGACGATGGCATCCATGGCCAAGGCTTCACCCAGGCGAGTTGGCAAGCGGCGCAGTTCTTCGACCAGTTCGGCCTCGACACCAGCAGCCAAGCTTCCACGAACCTGGCCCAAGGACAGGGTCAGCAGCATCAGCGATACCAACTGGGTGGTGAAGGCTTTGGTCGATGCCACGCCAATTTCCGGACCGGCCTGGGTCAGCAGCGTCAGGTCTGACTCACGTACCAGCGAGCTGATGCCAACGTTGCAGATCGCCAGGCTGCCGAGGAAGCCAAGCTCCTTGGCGTTGCGCAAGGCTGCCAGGGTGTCTGCAGTTTCGCCCGACTGGGAGATGGAAACGAACAGGGTATCGGGCTGTACCACCACTTTGCGGTAGCGGAACTCGCTGGCTACTTCGACCTGGCAAGGAATACCGGCCAGTTCTTCCAACCAGTAACGCGCAACCATGCCGGCGTGGTAGCTGGTGCCGCAAGCAACAATCTGTACGTTGCGCACTTTGGCGAACAGTTCTGCGGCCTGTGGACCGAAAGCCTGGACCATAACGTGGTCCTTGCCCAAGCGCCCTTCCAGGGTGCGTTGGACGACAGTCGGTTGCTCGTGGATTTCCTTGAGCATGAAGTGGCGATACGTGCCCTTATCAGCAGCCTCGGCGCCTTCGTGGTACTGCACGGTCTCGCGCTGCACCTGTTTACCGGACAAATCCCAGATGGTTACCTGGTCACGGCGAATCTCGGCGATGTCGCCTTCTTCCAGGTACATGAAACGGTCAGTGACCTGACGCAGGGCCAGTTGATCCGAAGCCAGGAAGTTCTCGCCATGACCCAAGCCAATGACCAACGGGCTGCCACTACGAGCAGCCAACAGGCGATCAGGCTGATGCGCGCTGATCACTGCCAGGCCGTAGGCACCGTGCAATTGCTTTACGGTCGCTTTCAGGGCGTCGGCCAGATCTGGAATGGTCTTCAGGGTGTGGTGCAACAGGTGGACGATGACCTCAGTGTCGGTCTCGGAGCTGAATACGTAGCCCATGCCCTTGAGCTGCTCACGCAGCGCTTCGTGGTTTTCGATGATGCCATTATGTACTACAGCCAATTCATGACCGGAAAAATGCGGGTGCGCATTGCCCTCGGTAGGCGCGCCGTGCGTCGCCCAACGGGTATGGGCAATACCCAACGTACCGGCCAGCGGTTCAGCGGCTACAGCGGCTTCAAGTTCACTGACCTTACCGATACGGCGGCGGCGCTCGAGAACCCCTTGCTGGGTGAGAACCGCCAGACCTGCGCTGTCATAGCCGCGATATTCCAGGCGCTTGAGCCCTTCGATCAGGATAGTGGTGATGTTGCGTTCAGCGACGGCGCCAACGATTCCACACATTAGTTTTGCTCCTTGGAGAGTGCGGCACAAATCACATGGACGCCGCGGGCTTCAATTTGTTTACGCGCCTCATCGCAAAGGCGCTCATCGGTAATAAGGGTACTGACGCTGCTCCACGGCAGCTCGAGATTGGGAATCTTGCGCCCAACCTTGTCCGACTCCACCATCACGATCACTTCTCGGGCCACTTCAGCCATTACCCGGCTCAGACCGAGCAGCTCATTGAAGGTGGTGGTGCCGCGCGCCAGATCGATGCCATCAGCACCAATGAAAAGCTGGTCGAAATCGTAAGAACGCAGAACCTGCTCGGCTACCTGCCCCTGGAACGACTCGGAATGCGGGTCCCAGGTGCCGCCGGTCATCAACAACACCGGTTCGTGTTCAAGCTCACTCAAGGCGCGTGCGACATTCAGCGAGTTGGTCATCACCACCAGGCCAGGCTGGTGGCCGAGCTCGGGGATCATCGCCGCCGTAGTGCTACCGCTGTCGATAATGATGCGCGCGTGTTCACGGATACGTTCGACGGCGGCCCGGGCGATAGCCTGCTTATAAAGGGAGACGGGCTGACTCTGATCGGCGATCAGCTCCTGCGGCATGGTTACCGCCCCCCCGTAGCGGCGCAGGAGCAAGCCGTTGGCTTCCAGGGCCGCCAGATCCTTACGAATGGTGACTTCCGATGTTTCGAAACGCTTGGCCAGGGCATCAACGCTCACTTCCCCCTGCTCGTTAAGCAAGGCGAGGATATTGTGTCGACGCTGGGGGGTATTACGTTTCGACATGGCGTGCTTAAGTTTCGTTTCGAAAGTTAGTAATGCCAATCAAAACCTAAAGGATGAAATGCGTCAAGCACAGAGATGAAATTTCCATCTGTGAGTAACCTGAGTCGATCCGGCTATTTATCCACAGAATAAAAAAGGCCGACTTATACACAATCCAGTCGGCCTTCCTATTCAGCTGTGCATAACTCAGCTCTTCTTGAGCTTCTCCGGCCGTTTCCAGCCATCGATGTTGCGCTGGCGCGCACGGCCAACCGCCAGTTGTGCCGCTTCGACGTTCTGGGTGATAGTCGAACCGGCAGCCGTGGTGGCGCCATCAAGGATATCCACAGGCGCAACCAATGAGTTGTTGGAGCCGATGAACACGTCTTCGCCGAGAACCGTCTTGAACTTGTTCGCACCATCGTAATTGCAGGTGATGGTGCCGGCACCAATGTTGGTGCGGGCGCCGACTTCAGCATCGCCCAAGTAGGTCAGATGACCGGCCTTGGCGCCTTCACCGAGGTGGGTGTTCTTCAGTTCGACAAAGTTACCCACATGGGCACGGGCCTCCAGCACGCTACCAGGACGCAGGCGGGCAAAAGGACCGGCATCGCTCCCTTCGCCCATGATCGCGCCTTCAAGATGGCTGTTGGCTTTAACCACAGCGCCTTTGCGCAGGGTAGTGTTCTTGATTACGCAGTTCGGGCCAATCACCACGTCGTCTTCGATGACCACACGGCCTTCGAGAATAACGTTGATATCGATGAGTACATCGCGACCAACGGTCACTTCACCGCGCACATCGAAACGCGCCGGGTCACGCAACGTTACACCCTGGGCCATCAGGCGACGGCCCTCACGCAGTTGATAATGACGCTCGAGTTCTGACAGTTGGCGACGGTCATTGGCGCCCTGCACTTCCATCGGGTCAAGCGGCTGCTCGGTGGCAACGACCAAGCCATCATCAACGGCCATGGCAATAACATCAGTGAGGTAGTACTCACCCTGGGCGTTGTTGTTCGACAAGCGGCCCAGCCACTCAGCCAAACGCGCGCCAGGCACTGCGAGAATTCCGGTGTTGCCTTCCTTGATTGCTTTCTGGGCGTCGCTGGCATCCTTGTGTTCGACGATAGCCGCGACTTGCCCTTGGGCATCTCGCACGATGCGCCCGTAACCGGTTGGATCTTCCAGCGTGACCGTCAGCAAACCAAGTTGCTGAGGCGTAACTTTGGACAATAGTCGGTTGAGGGTGTCGACTTCAATCAGTGGCACATCACCGTAGAGAATCAGCACGGTTTCGGCAGTCAATGCCGGCAACGCCTGGGCCACGGCATGGCCCGTGCCCAGCTGCTTGTCCTGAAGGACGAAGTTCAGGTCATCAGCCGCCAAACGCTCGCGTACCAGCTCCGCACCGTGACCGATCACCACATGAATCCCTTGAGGCTGTAGCTGCCGGGCGCTGTGGATAACATGGCCGAGCATGGAGTCGCCAGCAACCGGGTGCAGCACCTTGGGCAGCGCAGAGCGCATGCGGGTACCTTGGCCTGCGGCGAGAATAACGATATCGAGAGACATTGACGGGCTACCAATCCTAAAAGGCCAGTGATGTGACCAGAATATGAAACGCTGAAAAAGAAAAAGGGTAGCCGAGGCTACCCTTTAACTCAATCGCAGCGGAAGTGATCGGCCTAAACCAGATTACTTGCCTTTGCGCATTTGCTGGACGGTACGCAGCTGGGCTGCGGCCTCGGCCAGACGAGCGGCTGCGGCGCCGTAATCGAACTCCGCGCCTTTTTCGTGCAGGGCGTTCTCAGCAGCCTTGAGGGCATCCTGAGCCTGAGCTTCGTCCAGGTCAGCAGCACGTTGCACGGTATCGGCAAGCACCTTGACCATGTTCGGCTGGACCTCGAGGAAACCACCAGAGATGTAGAACACCTCTTGGGCGCCACCCTGCTTGGTCAGCGTGATCGGACCTGGCTTCAGATTAGTGATCAGCGGCGCGTGGCCTGGAGCGATACCAAGATCACCCAGGTTACCGTGCGCAACCACCATCTCGACCAGACCGGAGAAAATCTCTCCTTCCGCGCTGACGATATCGCAATGGACTGTCATAGCCATCTGCTTGCCTCAACCTGATTAGCGCCCCTTGCGGGGCGCCGGGATTACAGTTTCTTGGCTTTCTCGACCGCTTCTTCGATGCCGCCGACCATGTAGAACGCTTGTTCTGGCAAGTGGTCGTAGTCACCTTTGAGGATGCCGCTGAAGCCAGCAATGGTGTCTTTCAGGGAAACGTATTTGCCTGGAGAACCAGTGAAGACTTCTGCCACGAAGAACGGCTGGGACAGGAAGCGCTGGATCTTACGAGCACGGGATACCAGCTGCTTGTCGGTTTCGGACAGTTCGTCCATACCCAGAATAGCAATGATGTCCTTCAGCTCTTTGTAACGCTGCAGCACGTACTGAACACCGCGAGCGGTATCGTAGTGCTCGTTGCCGATGACGTTCGGGTCCAGCTGGCGCGAAGTCGAGTCCAGTGGATCGACCGCTGGGTAGATACCCAGGGAGGCGATGTCACGAGACAGTACGACGGTGGCGTCCAAGTGGGCGAAGGTGGTCGCTGGCGACGGGTCGGTCAAGTCGTCCGCAGGAACGTAAACGGCCTGGATCGAGGTGATCGAACCTTCCTTGGTCGAAGTGATACGCTCTTGCAGAACGCCCATCTCTTCAGCCAGGGTCGGCTGGTAACCTACTGCCGAAGGCATACGGCCCAGCAGTGCGGATACTTCAGTACCGGCCAAGGTGTAACGATAGATGTTGTCGACGAACAGCAGAACGTCGTTACCTTCGTCACGGAACTTCTCAGCCATGGTCAGGCCGGTCAGCGCTACGCGCAGACGGTTTCCTGGTGGCTCGTTCATTTGGCCGTATACCAGAGCAACCTTGTCCAGTACGTTGGAATCCTTCATCTCGTGGTAGAAGTCGTTACCCTCACGAGTACGCTCACCCACACCGGCGAAAACGGAATAACCGCTGTGCTCGATGGCGATGTTACGGATCAGTTCCATCATGTTTACGGTTTTGCCTACACCGGCACCACCGAACAGACCGACTTTACCACCCTTGGCGAACGGGCAAACCAGGTCGATAACCTTGATGCCGGTTTCCAGCAGGTCGTTGCCGCCTGCCTGGTCAGCGAACGAAGGAGCGTCGCGGTGGATGCCCCAGCGCTCTTCTTCACCGATAGGACCAGCTTCGTCGATTGGGTTACCCAGGACGTCCATGATCCGGCCCAGGGTCGCTTTACCGACAGGTACGGAGATGGCTGCGCCAGTGTCGGCAACTTCCAGACCGCGCTTCAAGCCTTCGGTCGAGCCCATCGCGATGGTACGGACTACGCCGTCGCCCAGCTGCTGCTGAACTTCCAGGGTAGTTTCCGCGCCTTGTACTTTCAGTGCGTTATACACACTCGGAACGCTGTCACGTGGAAATTCCACGTCGATGACGGCGCCGATGATTTGAACGATACGTCCGCTACTCATAGCTGGATCCTCTGAATATTTGAACCGTTAAACCGCGGCAGCGCCGCCGACGATTTCCGAGATCTCTTGGGTGATCGCAGCCTGACGCGCCTTGTTGTAGATCAGCTGCAATTCGCTGATCAAATCACCGGCGTTGTCGGTGGCGTTCTTCATTGCGATCATCCGGGCAGCTTGTTCAGCTGCGTTGTTCTCGACCACCGCCTGGTAGACCTGCGACTCCACGTAACGCACCATCAGGCCGTCCAGCAGCTCTTTGGCGTCAGGTTCGTAGAGGTAGTCCCAGTGGTGCTTGAGTTCTTGATCCGGGGTTGCAACCAACGGAATCAACTGCTCGACCGTTGGAGTTTGCGTCATGGTATTGACGAACTTGTTCGATACCACGGACAGACGATCGATACGACCATCCAGGAAAGCGTCCAGCATAACCTTGACGCTGCCGATCAGATCGTTGATCGACGGCTCTTCGCCCAGGTGGCTGATCGCTGCAACGACGTTACCGCCGAAGCTGCGGAAAAACGCCGCACCTTTGCTGCCAACCACGCAAAGATCGATCTCGATACTTTGCTCGCGGTTGACCGCCATGTCCTTGACCAGAGCCTTGAACAGGTTGGTGTTCAAGCCACCGCACAAACCACGGTCACTGCTCACAACAACATAACCGACGCGCTTTACAGGGCGATCGATCATGAAGGGGTGGCGGTATTCCGGGTTGGCGTTGGCCAGATGACCAATAACCTGGCGGATACGCTCCGCGTAAGGACGGCTAGCAGCCATGCGCATTTGAGCCTTGCGCATCTTGCTGACCGCCACTTTTTCCATGGCGCTGGTAATTTTTTGCGTGCTTTTGATGCTCGCAATCTTACTGCGAATCTCTTTTGCGCCTGCCATGTAACACCTATCAGGTTAGCAAGCGGGGGCTGCAAAGCCCCCGCTGCGGCTTACCAGGTTTGGGTGGCCTTGAACTTCTCGATACCGGCTTTGATGCCAGCGTCGATTTCGTCGTTGAAGTCACCCTTCACGTTGATCTTCGCCATCAGTTCGGCGTGATCACGGTTGAAGTAAGAGATCAGCGCTTGTTCGAAGCTACCGATCTTAGGGATTTCAACGTCGGTCAGGAACCCACGCTCAGCGGCATACAGCGACAGCGCCATGTCCGCGATGGACATTGGAGCGTATTGCTTCTGCTTCATCAGCTCGGTAACACGTTGACCGTGTTCGAGTTGCTTACGGGTGGCTTCGTCCAGGTCAGAAGCGAACTGGGCGAATGCCGCCAGTTCACGGTACTGAGCCAGAGCGGTACGGATACCACCGGAGAGCTTCTTGATGATCTTGGTCTGAGCGGCACCACCCACACGGGATACCGAAACACCGGCGTTAACTGCAGGACGGATGCCCGAGTTGAACATGGCCGATTCCAGGAAGATCTGACCGTCGGTGATGGAAATCACGTTGGTCGGAACAAACGCGGAAACGTCGCCAGCCTGGGTTTCGATGATCGGCAGTGCGGTCAGGGAACCGGTCTTGCCAGTTACAGCACCGTTGGTGAACTTCTCAACGTACTCTTCAGAAACGCGCGAAGCACGCTCCAGCAGACGGGAGTGGAGATAGAACACGTCACCTGGGTACGCTTCACGTCCTGGTGGACGGCGCAGCAGCAGGGAGATCTGACGGTAAGCAACAGCCTGCTTGGACAGGTCATCGTAAACGATCAGAGCGTCTTCACCGCGGTCACGGAAGAACTCGCCCATGGTGCAACCGGCGTATGGCGCCAGGAATTGCAGTGCGGCGGATTCCGAAGCACTGGCAACAACCACGATGGTGTTGGCCAGGGCGCCGTTTTCTTCCAGCTTGCGAACGATGTTGGCAACGGTGGAACGCTTTTGGCCGACAGCGACATAAACACAGAAAATACCGGAGTCTTTCTGGTTGATGATGGCGTCGATCGCCATGGCGGTCTTACCGATCTGACGGTCACCGATGATCAGCTCACGCTGGCCACGGCCGACAGGGATCATGGCGTCGACGGATTTGTAGCCAGTCTGTACAGGCTGGTCTACCGACTTACGCCAGATAACGCCCGGAGCAACTTTCTCGACCGCGTCGGTCTCGGTGTTGCCCAGTGGGCCCTTGCCATCAATTGGGTTGCCCAGTGCGTCAACAACGCGACCCAGCAGTTCCTTACCAACTGGAACTTCGAGGATGCGGCCGGTGCACTTGGCGCTCATGCCTTCAGCGAGGGAGTCGTACGCGCCCAGTACTACCGCACCAACGGAGTCTTGCTCCAGGTTGAGGGCCATACCGTACACGCCGCCTGGAAACTCGATCATTTCGCCGTACATTACGTCGGCCAGACCGTGAATCCGCACGATACCGTCAGAAACGCTGACGACGGTACCCTCGTTGCGGGCTTGAGAGGCTACATCGAGGTTCTCGATGCGGCCCTTGATGATTTCACTTATTTCGGAAGGATTGAGTTGCTGCATTGCTCTGCTGCCCCTTCAAACTCAAGATTTCAATGCTTCAGCCAGTTTCGCGATTTTGCCGCGAACCGAGCCATCGATTACCAGGTCGCCTGCGCGGATTACGACACCACCGATTAGGGAGGCATCCTCCGTCGCATGCAGGCGCACTTCCCGGCTGAGCCGTGCACTGAGAACCTTGGCGAGTTTGTCTTGCTGTTCTTGGTTCAACGCAAAAGCACTAGTGACTTCCACGTCCACGGATTTCTCTTGTTCGGCTTTGTACAGCTCGAACAGGGCCGAAATCTCCGGCAAAAGCAGGAGACGATCGTTTTCCGCGGCGACATGAATGAAATTCTGTGCCTGTGCATCGAACTTGTCACCGCACACGTCAATGAACGTGGCGGCCTTTTCTGCGCTCGTCAGTCGCGGGGCCTTGAGCAGGCGCTGCATAGTGTCGTCTTCCGACACTGCAGCAGCCAGGCCGAGCATGGCTGACCAATTGGCCAGTTGCTGATGGGCCTGTGCGTGCTCAAAGGCCGCCTTAGCGTAAGGTCGGGCCAACGTGGTCAGTTCTGCCATGATCGCCCTCGCTTAAATTTCAGCGGCCAGTTTATTAACCAGCTCCGCATGCGCGTTTTGATCGATTGTGGCGCCAAGGATTTTTTCAGCACCGTCAACGGCCAGGCTACCCACTTGGGCACGCAGCGCGTCTTTGACACTGTTAATTTCCTGTTCGATCTCGGCTTGAGCCTGAGCCTTCACACGGTCAGCTTCGACGCGGGCCTGGTCACGGGCTTCCTCGACGATCTGTGTACCGCGTTTCTTGGCTTGCTCAATGATTTCGGCTGCCTGAGCTTTCGCTTCGCGCAGTTGCTGACCCGCTTTATCTTGGGCCAACTCCAGGTCGCGAGCTGCTCGGTTGGCAGCGTCCAGTCCATCCGCGATCTTCTTCTGACGTTCTTGCAATGCCGCGATGACCGGAGGCCACACGAACTTCATGCAGAACAGCACAAAAATGAAGAACGCAACGGACTGACCAATCAGGGTTGCATTAATGTTCACGCCAACACCTCGCTCGTTCTTTGTCCATCACACCAAACCACTCGAGAATTCGAGTGATTAGCCGGCGAGTTGACCAACGAAAGGATTAGCGAAGGTGAAGAACAGTGCGATACCAACACCGATCATGGTTACGGCGTCGAGCAGACCGGCAACGATGAACATTTTAACTTGCAGCATTGGAACCATTTCTGGCTGGCGAGCAGCGCCTTCCAGGAACTTGCCGCCCAGCAGGCCGAAACCAATGGCGGTACCCAGGGCACCCAGGCCGATCAGCAGAGCAACAGCGATAGCGGTAAGACCAACTACAGTTTCCATCTTTCCTCCCGACTTTTACGTCGTATTGGTTAGGTTTTTTAGTTTGAAGCGGTAAAACAAAATCGTTTCGTACAGCTGCCCTTGCGGACTTTTTCGACCCTCCCCAAAACCTGCGAAAGGGTCATCAGACACGCCAGGCGGTCTTAATGGTTATCTTCGTGAGCCATCGACAGGTAGACGATGGTAAGCATCATGAAGATGAACGCTTGCAGGGTGATGATCAGGATGTGGAATACAGCCCACGCCCATTGCAGCACCACACCGAGGCCGCTCAGCCACAACAGGCCGCTGCCGAACATTACAGCGATCAGGATGAACACCAGCTCGCCGGCATACATGTTGCCGAACAGACGCAGGGCCAGCGAGATCGGCTTGGCGATCAAGGTGACGAATTCGAGCAGGAAGTTGACCGGGATCAGCAGGATCTGAACGAAAATGTTCTTGCTGCCGAACGGGTGCAGGGTCAGTTCGCCGAGGAAACCGCCAATACCCTTGACCTTGATGCTGTAGAAAATGATCAGGGCGAAAACGCTGAAGGCCATGGCCAGGGTAGCGTTCGGATCGGTAGTCGAGACCGCACGGAATGGAATGTGCGGATCACCGGAGATCCACATGGCCAGCTGAGGAATCCAGTCGACCGGGATCAGGTCGATGGCGTTCATCAGGAAAACCCAGACGAAAATGGTCAGCGCCAGTGGGGCGATCACTGGGCTGCGACCGTGGAAGCTGTCCTTGACGCTGCCGTCGACGAATTCCACCATCACTTCAACGAAGTTCTGCAGGCCGCCAGGCTGGCCGGAAGTTGCCTTCTTGGCTGCCATACGGAACAGGAATACGAAAAGCAGACCCAGTGCGACCGACCAACCCAGAGTATCCAGGTGGAAAGCCCAGAAGCCCATTGCCTTGGCTTCTGCTGCGGAATGGGCAAAGCCCCAACCGCCGTCTGGTAGTTGACCGAAGGTCAGGTTCTGCAAGTGGTGCTGGATATAGCCCGAAGCGGTTTCTGCTGCCATGGTTGCCTCAAACGCCCTAAGGTCTCGAAAGTCTTATATTCATCAGCAGGGGCGCGAACCAGCTGACCAACTGGGTCAGCAGAAAGACACCGAAGACTGCTAACGGCGCCAATGGCTTCACTCCTGCAAACGTCAGTGCAAACAGCACTGCCGTCAAAATCAATTTGCCTGCTTCGCCAGCGTAAAACGACTTGACGATAGCCTGCGCTGCCCTGGCTCCCGTGTAACGAAAAGCCTTCCAGGCGAAATACACATTTGGCAGCCAGGCAATCAACCCTCCGCAGAGTGCTGAATATCCAGTAACTGCCCCATGCCATTGCCACAACGCTAAAGTTGCCAGCAAAAACACTACGCATTGAGCCAACAGTACCGGAAAAACCGCCCAGCGATGGAAAGGCAAGCGGTTTGGCGTGCGGGTTTCCATCACAACTGCTCCTCAAAAGTCGACCAGCCAGTCAGCTATGACTTGGCATAATTTGTGCCGACAAAATGCGCGCAGAGTATAGGGGCGGTTTAACCCCTATTCAACTGCTGGGTAGTGATTTCCGACTATGCGCTACAAAACGAATTGTTTCAGCGGATGTGAGCCAGCACACCTTGCAACTCATCTAGCGAGTTATAACGGATAACTAACTGACCTTTACCCTTGTTACCGTGACGTATCTGCACAGCCGAGCCCAAACGCTCTGCCAGACGCTGTTCAAGGCGGGTGATATCCGGGTCTGGTTTAGCCGGTTCGACCGGCTCCGGCTTGCCATTGAGCCACTGACGGACCAGTGCTTCAGTCTGACGAACTGTCAGTCCACGTGCGACAACATGACGCGCCCCATCAACCTGCTGTTCTTCCGGCAAACCCAGAAGTGCGCGCGCATGCCCCATTTCCAGATCACCGTGGGACAGCATGGTTTTGATCACATCCGGTAGCGAAATCAGTCGCAGCAGGTTGGCCACGGTCACCCGCGACTTACCCACAGCGTCAGCAACTTGCTGCTGGGTGAGCTGAAATTCCACTTGCAGGCGCTGCAGCGCAATCGCCTCTTCCACTGGATTGAGGTCTTCGCGCTGAATGTTCTCGATCAGGGCCATGGCAATCGCCGCTTCGTCGGGCACATCGCGGACCATAGCCGGGATAGTTTCCATGCCGGCCTGTTGACTGGCACGCCAACGGCGCTCACCGGCAATGATCTCGTAGCGGTTTTCAGCAATCGGGCGGACCACGATAGGCTGCATCACGCCCTGGCTCTTGATCGAATTGGCCAGTTCTTCCAGCGCTTGCGGGTCCATGTCCCGACGAGGCTGGTATTTTCCGCGCTCGATCAGGTCGAGCGGCAGGTGTTGCAGTTCTTTCTGGTCGACCTTGACAGCCTGCTCTTCGAGCGCACTGACGGTGGGACCACTGAGCAGTGCATCCAACCCACGTCCGAGACCCCGTTTCTTAACGGCCATACGGATTCCTTAAGTTGTTTGTGCAGTGCGTGATGGACGGCGCTGACGGCGTACGAGTTCCCCTGCCAGAGCCAGATAGGCCAGCGCGCCACGAGATTGCTTGTCGTAAGCCAGCGCCGGCATGCCAAAGCTCGGCGCCTCGGCGAGACGGATATTGCGTGGAATCACCGTATCGTAGAGCTGGTCGCCGAAGTGCTCCTTGAGTTGCGCTGACACATCGTTGATCAGACTCAGGCGCGGGTCGTACATGGTCCGTAGCAGGCCTTCAACCTTGAGCTGCGGGTTCAGACGTTCGCCAATTCGCTTGATGTTATCCACAAGGTCGCTCAAGCCTTCCAGCGCAAAGTACTCACATTGCATCGGAATGATCACGCCATCGGCCGCAACCAGGGCATTGAGGGTCAGCATCGACAGCGATGGCGGACAGTCGATCAGGATGTAATCGTAGTTTTCGCGGATAGGCGCCAGCGCCGTGCGCAGCCGACTTTCCTTCATCTGCATTTCCAGCAGCACGACCTCCGCCGCAGTCAGGTCGCGGTTGGCCGGCAATAGCTGGTAACCACCGTGCTCGGAGAAGTGCATGGCCTGGGCCAGATCGCATTCGCCAATCAGCAGGTCGTAGACCGAATGTTCCAGGACGTGTTTATCCACACCGCTACCCATGGTGGCGTTGCCCTGTGGATCGAGATCGATCAGCAGCACCCGGCGCTTGGTCGCGACCAGTGAAGCTGCGAGGTTGATACAGGTGGTGGTCTTACCCACACCACCTTTCTGGTTCGCAATAGCGAATACCTTAGCCATTCTTGCTTGTGTTCCCAATCATGCCGTGCGGCGCAGTATCAGCAGATGGCGCTGGCCTTGGCAACCCGGTACGGTCAAGGCCTGCTCGCTATCTACTCTGAAATCTGCCGGCAATGCTACCAGCTCATCGGCAGGATGCAGCCCTTTCATTGCCAACCACTGCGTCTGCGTATCGCCAAGGTGGCGAGTCCAGTTGGTAAAATTCTCCATGCTGCTGAAAGCACGAGAAACAATTCCAGTGAAAGGCATCGCAGGTTGAAACTCTTCGACCCGGCTGTGGATAACTGTGAGGTTGTCCAACTTCAATTCCAGTTTTACCTGGGTCAAAAAACGAGTCTTTTTGCCATTGCTATCCAGAACCGTGACTTGTTTGTCCGGATGCAGAATAGCCAGCGGAATGCCAGGCATCCCACCACCGCTGCCGACGTCGAGCCAGCGCGGGCTGTGGATAAATGGCATGACGCTCAAGCTGTCCAGCAGATGCCGGGAAACCATCTCGTCCGGATTGCGCACGGCGGTCAGGTTGTATGCCTTGTTCCACTTGATCAGCAGGGCCAGGTAAGCCAGCAGTTGCGCGTGATGCGTTTCGCTCAACTCGACGCCGAGCTGGCGGGCACCTGTGGACAACTCTTCGGCGTGTTGAGGGGTGACCTGAGAACTCAAGCGCTTTGCTCCAACTCACGGCTTGCGCCGCGTTTTTTCAGATGAATCAGCAACAGGGAAATAGCTGCCGGGGTCACACCAGGAATACGCGATGCCTGACCCAGAGTTTCAGGACGGGTTTGACCGAGCTTGCTCTGAATTTCCTTGGACAGGCCGGGAATACCGCTGTAATCGATATCGTCGGGCAGCCGGGTGTCTTCACTGGCACGCAGCCGGGCGATTTCTTCCTGTTGCCGGTCGATGTAACCGGCGTATTTGGTCTTGATCTCAACTTGCTCGGCGACTTGCGGATCGACATCGCTGCCACCCGTCACTTCCATCAGGCCAGCGTAGTCGATTTCCGGGCGGGTCAGCAGGTTGAGCAAGTTGTACTCATGGCTCAACGGCGTGCCGAACTTCTCAGCAATCGCTTGACCCTGCGTTGTGTCCGGGCGAACCCAGGTCGATTTCAGTCGTTGCTCTTCCAGGGCAATGCCTTCGCGCTTGGCGCTGAAGGCAGCCCAACGTTGATCATCGACAAGACCCAGCTCACGACCTTTTTCGGTCAGGCGCAAATCAGCGTTGTCCTCGCGCAGGATCAACCGGTATTCGGCGCGCGAAGTGAACATTCGGTACGGCTCCTGGGTACCCAGGGTAATCAGGTCGTCGACCAGCACGCCGATATACGCCTCGTCACGACGTGGGCACCAGCTTTCGCGGCCCTGAGCACGCAATGCAGCGTTGGTTCCAGCCAGCAAACCTTGGGCACCGGCTTCTTCGTAGCCCGTCGTGCCGTTGATTTGCCCGGCAAAGAACAAACCACCAATGACCTTGGTTTCAAGGCTGTACTTCAGATCACGCGGATCGAAGTAGTCGTATTCGATGGCATAGCCCGGGCGCACGATGTGGGCGTTTTCCATGCCGCGAATCGAACGGACGATCTGCAATTGCACATCGAACGGCAACGATGTGGATATACCGTTGGGGTAAAGCTCGTGGGTATTCAGGCCTTCAGGCTCGATGAATACCTGGTGGCTTTCCTTATCGGCAAAGCGATGGATCTTGTCTTCGATCGACGGGCAATAACGCGGACCAATGCCTTCGATAACCCCGGAATACATCGGCGAACGGTCAAGGTTCGAGGCAATGATTTCGTGGGTGCGGGCATTGGTGTGGGTAATCCAGCAACTGACCTGGCGTGGGTGCTGTTCCTTGGAGCCCATGAAAGACATAACCGGAATCGGCGTGTCGCCCGGTTGCTCGGTCATCACCGAGAAATCCACAGAGCGGCCATCGATACGCGGCGGTGTACCGGTCTTCAGGCGGCCAACACGTAACGGAAGCTCGCGCAGGCGATGCGCCAGGGCAATCGCTGGTGGATCGCCAGCACGACCGCCGGAATAGTTCTGCAATCCAATGTGGATAAGTCCACCCAGGAAGGTCCCGGTCGTCAGCACTACGGAGTCGGCGAGGAAACGCAGACCCATTTGCGTCACCACGCCGCGTACCTGGTCCTGCTCGACGATCAAGTCATCGCACGACTGCTGAAATATCCACAGGTTGGGTTGGCTCTCAAGAATTTCACGTACCACCGCCTTGTAGATAGCGCGGTCGGTTTGTGCGCGCGTAGCCCGTACAGCTGGGCCTTTGCGGTTGTTCAAAACACGGAATTGGATACCGCTCTTGTCAGTGGCCAATGCCATGACGCCGCCGAGCGCATCGATTTCCTTAACCAGGTGGCTTTTGCCGATACCACCAATGGCCGGGTTGCAACTCATATGACCGAGGGTTTCCACGTTGTGGGTCAGCAGCAGGGTTTTTACGCCCATGCGTGCAGACGCAAGCGCAGCCTCGGTACCGGCATGGCCGCCGCCGATGACGATCACTTCAAAACGGGAAGGGAAATCCACCACGCACCTCGTGCCTGTTTCGGGAATAGATAGGGATAACGCACAAGTATAGGGACTTACCCCCCTCTAAAGGAACCTTTTGCACAAAATTTAACCAGGCTGTGGATGAATGGCGAGCAATAGAAATTAAAAGAGAGAAAGTTATTAAAGCTTTGTTTTTATGTTTATTTCTATAGAGCGCCTTTTCTGTGGATAAAGCTCTACAAGCCTTTGTTTTCATCATGTAGAGAGATTTATAACCCTGTGGTCTACCGACCATGAGCACTCTGGATAAGCGCCTTAAGCCTGTGGATTAAACGACCACTTACCCACAGGTGAAGTTATCTCCAGCTCTGAGGGCTAGTTATCAACGGAGCTAAAGGTGGGTTTTCCACAGGGCTTATTTTTGCAAATTAAGGCACGGCACACACGCGGGCGCGCAGAGTTCGTGCCAAAGGCAACCCTGTTGAAAGAAGGATAGGTGAGAAAAAGTGCAGCGACCGGGTCCATTGCGGCCCCGGCTGTGGATAAGAAAATTACTTACCGATGCAAAAACTGGAAAAAATGCGCCCAAGCAAGTCGTCGGAACTGAATGCTCCCGTTATTTCGCCCAGCGCTTGCTGGGCCTGACGCAGGTCCTCTGCCAGCAGTTCACCGGCTCCTGCCAAGGTCAATTGAGCACGTCCGTGTTCCAGGTGTGCGCTAGCCCGTTGCAGCGCCTCCAAATGGCGTCTGCGGGCGCTAAAGCTACTCTCGGATGTCTGCTCATAGCCCATGCACGCCTTTAGATGATCGCGCAGCAGCTCAAGCCCCTGGTCGCAATCCTTGGCACTCAGGGTAATGGTGATGTGGCCGTCGTCACTTTTTTCCATAGTGATGTTCTCACCGCTCAAGTCAGCCTTGTTGCGTATCAGCGTGACCTTTGCAGGATCTGGACGCAGATCGAGAAATTCTGGCCACAGGGCAAAAGGATAGCTTGCCTCGGGCGCTGTCGAGTCGACTACCAATAACACGCGATCAGCTTCACTGATGGCCTTTAGCGCCCGTTCAACGCCGATCTTTTCCACATGATCATCGGTATCGCGCAGCCCTGCGGTGTCGACGACGTGCAGCGGCATACCATCGATGTGGATATGTTCGCGCAAAATGTCTCTGGTGGTACCAGCAATGTCAGTAACAATGGCGGCCTCGCGACCGGCTAGCACGTTAAGCAGGCTGGATTTTCCGGCGTTGGGGCGCCCTGCAATCACAACAGTCATGCCGTCGCGCAGCAACGCACCCTGCCCTGCCTCTCGCTGTACGGTGGATAAGTGGGTGCGGACATCATCGAGCATGCCCAGAACATGGCCATCGGCAAGAAAATCGATTTCTTCTTCAGGGAAGTCGATTGCTGCCTCGACGTAAATCCGCAAGCTGATCAATTTTTCCGTAAGGTTATCCACACGACGGGAAAACTCACCCTGCAATGAACGCAAGGCGTTGCGCGCGGCCTGTGCAGAACTGGCTTCGATCAAGTCGGCAATCGCCTCGGCCTGAGCCAGGTCGAGTTTGTCATTGAGGAACGCACGTTCACTGAACTCACCTGGGCGAGCCAGTCGACAACCCAGTTGTACACAGCGCTGCAGGAGCATATCGAGCACTACAGGGCCGCCGTGCCCCTGCAACTCCAACACATCTTCGCCGGTGAATGAGTTCGGGCCGGGGAAAAATAGGGCAATGCCTTCATCGATTACCAAGCCGTCATCAGCGCGAAACGGTCCATAGTGTGCATGCCGAGGGGTGAGCGATTTTCCGCAGATGGCGAGCCCGGCTTGCTGCGCCAAATGTCCGGAGAGTCGTACGATTCCGACGCCACCGCGCCCCTGGGCGGTAGCAATGGCGGCAATGGTTTCACGAACAGTATTCATGCTCGAAGGCCTCACGACAAAAAACGACAGATAGCAAAACGCCCCACGAGGGGGCGTTTATCCACAGGTTAGCTGGCTAACCCGTTATGCAGCGGCTTTCTTGGTAGCCTTCTCGATGCTACGAGTGATGTACCACTGCTGCGCGATCGACAAGCAGTTGTTCACAACCCAGTACAGCACCAGACCTGCGGGGAACCACAGGAAGAAGAAGGTGAAGATGATTGGCATCATTTTCATCACCTTGGCCTGCATCGGATCCGGAGGCGTCGGGTTCAACTGCTGCTGGATGAACATGGTTGCGCCCATGATGATCGGGAGGATGAAGAACGGATCCTTGATCGACAGGTCGGTAATCCAGAACATCCAAGGTGCTTGACGCATCTCTACGCTTTCAAGCAGTACCCAATACAGCGAAAGGAAGACCGGCATCTGCACCAGAATTGGCAGACAGCCACCCAACGGGTTGATCTTCTCTTTCTTGTACAGCTCCATCATGGCCTGCGACATTTTCTGCCGGTCATCGCCATGCTGTTCTTTCAGGGCAGCCAATTTTGGTGCAACGGCACGCATGCGCGCCATCGATTTGTAGCTGGCAGCCGACAGTGGGAAGAACAGCAGCTTGATCAGCATGGTCAGGACGATGATCGACCAACCCCAGTTGCCGAGCAGGCTGTGGATATGTTGCAGCAACCAGAAGATTGGCTGGGCGATGAACCACAGAATGCCGTAGTCGACAGTCAGTTCCAGACCTGGGGACAACTCTTTGAGTTTGTCCTGAAGCTTGGGACCCGCGTACAACATGGCACTGGTTTCGCCAGTGGCGCCAGGAGCAACATTCAACGCTGGGCCAGTGAAACCGATGATGTAGTTACCTTGGCTGTCCTTACGCGTCTGAACGATGTTGTTTTCAGACTTGTTCGGAATCCAGGCAGTAACGAAGTAGTGCTGGAGCCAGGCTACCCAACCACCGGTAACATTTTCTTTCAGATTTCCCTTGTCGATGTCTTTCATCGACACTTTTTTGTAGGGTTCTGAACTTGTCCACAGGGCCGCACCCAGATAAGTCGCGGTACCCGTCGCAGTGCTCGAGGATGGATCCGAGCTTGCGTCACGCTTCAATTGCGCAAACAGGTTACCGGTCCAAGGCTGTGCGCTCTGGTTGTCGATCAAGTAGGTAACGGTCAGGTCATATTCACCGCGCTTGAAGCTGAAGCGCTTGATGTAGTTGACGCCGTTATCGCTGAATTTCAGATCGACAACCAACTGATCCTGGCCATCAGCCAGTTGATAACTTTTTTGATCAGCGGCGTAAAGCGGACGACCCGACGAGCGAGCATCTGGACCGTTGGTGCCGGTCAGACCGCTTTGTGCCAGGTAAGTACGCTCACCGCCGTTATCGAACAGCTGGAACGGAATGTCCGGATGATCCTGACGGCGCGGATACTTGGGCAGCATCAACTGGGCGATGTCACCACCGTTTGGATCGATAGCCAGGTCGAGGACGTCAGTTTTGACCCGAATCAGGTCTTTGCTAACGGCAACCGGAGCCAGTTCGGCAGGGCTGGATTCAGCGTTGGCGCTCGGCACATCGGCGCTAGCGCCAGTGTTTCCGGCCTGCGCGGTATCCGGCAACGCCGGGGCAACGTTGCTGGCAGCAGTATTCTGAGTCGGCAAGGCAGCTTGGCCGTAGTCCTGGTTCCAGTTAAGGACCATGACATAAGACACGATTGCCAGGGCGACGATCAGGATCGTGCGTTTAATATCCATGATTACTCGGCTATCGAAGAAGAACGGGAAGAGGGAGCAGGCGGAACCGGGTCAAAACCGCCGGCATTCCACGGATGACAACGCCCCAGACGACGAACGGTAAGCCACCCGCCACGTAAAAGACCATGGTTTTCGATGGCTTCTAACGCGTAGCAGGAGCAACTGGGGTAGAAACGACAGTGACTGGCCATCAGAGGACTAATGGCATAGCGGTAAAACTGGATCGGAACGAGTGCCAGTTTACGCATCTTGACTGTCTACCCCCACAGAGTCGGTGTTAACCACTGGAGCGGGCCGACTACGTGCGAGGCGCTTCCAGAGCTTGCCAAAATGTTGGTGCAATTCTGGGTTTTCAATCTCGCCCAACCCTTTGCGCGCGACGATCACGATATCCCAACCTGCAAGCAAGTGCTGGTTCAGGCGAAACGAATCGCGCATCAGGCGTTTCAGGCGATTGCGTTGAACGGAGAGCTTGACGCTCTTTTTCCCGATCACAAGCCCCAGGCGGGGATGATCCAGACCGTTCTCGCGAGCAAGGAGCAGGAGGTTTTTCCCTGGAACCTTGCCGGTTGGGGAGTCGAAGACCGCTTTGAAGTGTCGGGGAATAAGCAGACGCTTTTCCCGACTGAAGTCCTGACTCACCACCAGTGCCGAAAAATCAAACTGCCAGGCGCTTACGGCCTTTGGCACGGCGACGCGACAGAACGGCACGACCGTTCTTGGTGGCCATACGGGCACGGAAACCGTGAGTGCGAGCGCGCTTGATGGTGCTTGGTTGGAAAGTACGTTTCATGGCGTGTTACCTGGTTCGTCGACTACGGGCCGGAATGGCCCCCGTTTTAAGAGACCGGCGATTCTAGAGAAAGCGCGGCCGTAGGTCAATTTCCAACCAGCTTTTCCTTATAGACGGGAAATCCTTCGTTGCGGTGAAGGGTGTGAACGGACAAAACCATCGAACGCTTAAACATAAAAAAAAAGAGAGGAATTATTTAAAGCTTTTCTGTAAATCTTATAAAGCTTAAGCAGAAAAAATCTGTGGATAGAACGCTACAGGCCTTGTAACACCTCATGTACAAGGAATTGAAACCTTGTCGAGAAGGGGTGTTTTAGCTGTGCTGTAGGGGCGCAAAAGCTGTGGATTAAATAGCCTGTTATCCACAGCGGCGTTATCCACAAATTTCAACCCCCAGTTGTGCATAGACCTCAGGCACGGTTATCCACAGGGCTTATGCACAAGGCCAAAAGGTCATTTTTGCCAGTAAACTGCTGATTTATCGTAGTCCGCGTAGCAGGTGCATGTGGATAACTGCGCTGGTGGTCGGTACAATGGCCGCTTGTTTTTGCCTCACCGGCTTTCAACTCAGGGGATATCCGTGTCAGTGGAACTTTGGCAGCAGTGCGTGGAGCTTCTGCGCGATGAACTGCCTGCCCAGCAATTCAACACCTGGATCCGTCCGCTACAGGTCGAAGCCGAAGGCGACGAGTTGCGCGTCTACGCGCCTAATCGTTTTGTTCTCGACTGGGTCAACGAAAAGTACCTGAGCCGACTGCTTGAGCTTTTGGGTGAACATGGCAACGGCATTGCACCTGCGCTTTCCTTATTAATAGGTAGCAGACGCAGTTCGGCTCCTCGGGCCGCCCCCAACGCACCGTTGGCCGCCGCCGTCGCCGCCTCCCAAGCGCAGGCCGCGCAAGTCGCAGTGGTTAATGAACCTGTCTCCAAGCCTGTTGCAGCGATGGCTGTTGCTGAAGTCGAGCAAGCGCCATCACGAGACAGCTTCGATTCGATGGGCGACTCCAATACTGCACAAGCGCCAAGTAGCCGTACCGAGCAGCGCACCGTTCAGGTTGAAGGCGCGCTCAAGCACACCAGTTACTTGAACCGAACCTTTACCTTCGAGAATTTCGTCGAAGGTAAATCCAACCAGCTTGCTCGCGCAGCTGCCTGGCAAGTCGCTGACAATCCCAAGCACGGCTACAATCCGTTGTTTCTTTACGGTGGTGTAGGTCTGGGTAAAACGCACTTGATGCATGCTGTGGGTAACCATCTGCTCAAGAAGAATCCGAATGCCAAGGTTGTCTACCTGCATTCGGAGCGCTTCGTTGCTGATATGGTCAAGGCACTGCAGCTCAACGCGATCAATGAATTCAAACGTTTCTACCGTTCGGTTGATGCGTTGCTGATCGATGACATTCAGTTCTTCGCTCGTAAGGAGCGATCGCAGGAAGAGTTTTTCCACACCTTCAACGCCTTGCTCGAAGGTGGTCAGCAAGTAATTTTGACTAGCGACCGCTATCCGAAAGAGATCGAAGGGTTGGAAGAGCGGCTAAAGTCGCGCTTCGGTTGGGGTTTGACTGTGGCTGTCGAACCTCCTGAACTGGAAACTCGCGTGGCCATCCTCATGAAGAAGGCCGACCAGGCAAAGGTTGATCTACCTCATGATGCTGCGTTCTTCATTGCCCAGCGCATTCGCTCCAACGTGCGTGAACTCGAAGGTGCTCTGAAGCGAGTCATCGCTCACTCGCACTTTATGGGACGTGACATCACCATCGAGCTGATCCGTGAATCGCTGAAAGATCTTCTGGCGCTACAGGACAAACTGGTGAGTGTGGATAACATCCAGCGCACCGTTGCCGAGTACTACAAGATCAAGATTTCCGACTTGTTGTCCAAGCGCCGGTCTCGTTCGGTTGCTCGACCGCGTCAGGTTGCCATGGCCTTGTCCAAGGAACTGACTAACCACAGCTTGCCGGAAATCGGTGATGTTTTCGGCGGCCGCGACCACACTACGGTGTTGCACGCATGCCGCAAGATCAATGAACTCAAGGAATCCGACGCGGATATCCGCGAGGACTACAAGAACCTGCTGCGGACTCTGACGACGTGATTGACGTCAGCGCAGCTTATTAAGGCAAGGGACTAGACCATGCACTTCACCATTCAACGCGAAGCCCTGTTGAAACCCCTGCAACTGGTCGCAGGCGTCGTTGAGCGCCGCCAGACCTTGCCAGTACTGTCCAACGTACTGCTGGTTGTTCAGGGACAACAACTTTCACTTACCGGTACCGATCTGGAAGTGGAACTGGTTGGCCGTGTGCAGCTCGAAGAGCCTGCCGAGCCAGGCGAGATCACCGTACCTGCGCGCAAGCTGATGGATATCTGCAAAAGCTTGCCCAACGATGCACTGATCGACATCAAGCTCGATGAGCAGAAGATTATCGTAAAGGCCGGACGGAGCCGATTCACCCTGTCGACCTTGCCAGCCAACGACTTCCCAACTGTAGAGGAAGGTCCTGGTTCGCTGACTTGCAACCTTGAGCAGAGCCGTCTTCGTCGCTTGATCGAGCGCACCAGCTTCGCCATGGCCCAGCAGGATGTGCGTTATTACCTCAACGGCATGTTGCTTGAAGTTTCTGCAGACACCTTGCGCGCCGTAGCCACCGATGGTCACCGTCTGGCCATGTGTTCTATGCGCGCAGACATCGGCCATGCCGACCGTCATCAAGTTATCGTGCCGCGTAAAGGCATCCTGGAATTGGCCCGCCTGCTGACCGAGCCTGATGGCATGGTCAGCATCGTACTGGGTCAACATCACATTCGTGCCACCACAGGTGAGTTCACCTTCACCTCTAAGTTGGTCGATGGCAAATTCCCAGACTACGAGCGAGTGCTGCCCAAGGGTGGTGACAAGCTGGTGATTGGTGACCGTCAGGCGCTGCGCGAGGCATTTAGCCGTACCGCCATTCTATCCAACGAGAAGTATCGAGGGATTCGACTGCAACTGGCCAACGGTCAGCTCAAAATCCAGGCGAACAACCCTGAGCAGGAAGAGGCTGAAGAAGAAATCAGCGTCGACTACAACGGTAGCTCGCTGGAAATCGGCTTCAACGTCAGCTATCTGCTAGACGTACTGGGTGTCATGACTACTGAGCAAGTTCGCCTGATCCTTTCGGATTCCAACAGCAGCGCCCTGCTGCAGGAAGCTGATAACGACGACTCCGCTTACGTAGTCATGCCAATGCGTCTGTAATTTGTCCAGCAGACTCTAGATGTCCCTCAGTCGCGTTTCTGTCACCGCGGTGCGTAACCTGCACCCGGTGACCTTCTCTCCCTCCCCCCGCATCAATATCCTGTACGGCGCCAATGGCAGTGGGAAAACCAGTGTGTTGGAAGCGGTGCATTTGTTGGGCCTGGCCCGATCCTTTCGCAGCACCCGTCTAACGCCTGTTATTCAATACGAGCAGTTAGCTTGTACGGTATTCGGCCAAGTCGAGTTAAGTGAAGGTGGATCAAGTAACCTGGGCATTTCGCGGGACCGGCAAGGTGAGTTCACCATTCGTATAGACGGGCAAAACGCTCGTAGCGCCGCGCAGTTGGCGGAGATTCTGCCCCTGCAGTTGATCAACCCTGACAGCTTTCGCTTGTTGGAAGGAGCACCAAAAATACGTCGCCAGTTCCTTGATTGGGGCGTGTTCCACGTGGAACCCCGCTTCATGGCTACGTGGCAACGCCTACAGAAGGCTTTGCGGCAGCGGAACTCATGGTTGCGGCATGGTACACTTGACGCTGTTTCGCAAGCGGCCTGGGACCGGGAACTATGCCTGGCCAGCGCAGAAATAGATGAATACCGCCGAAATTACATCAAGGCCTTAAAGCCCGTCTTTGAGAAAACCCTGAGCGATTTGGTCGAACTCGACGGACTGACCCTGAGTTATTACCGGGGCTGGGACAAGGAACGAGAGCTTAGCGAAGTACTCGCTTCGTCCTTGCAACGCGATCAGCAAATGGGCCATACCCAGGCTGGACCACAACGAGCTGATTTGCGCCTGAGACTCGGCGCACATAATGCCGCCGACATATTGTCTCGGGGGCAGCAAAAGCTAGTGGTCTGTGCACTGCGCATTGCCCAAGGGCATTTGGTTAGCCAGGCTCGACGTGGCCAATGTATTTATCTTGTGGATGATTTGCCGTCCGAGTTGGACGAGCAGCACCGCCACTCACTTTGTCGCTTGTTGGAAGACTTACGCTGCCAGGTGTTTATCACCTGTGTAGATCATGAATTATTGAGGGAAGGCTGGCAGACGGAAACGCCAGTTGCTTTGTTCCACGTGGAACAAGGCCGTATCACCCAGACCCACGACCATCGGGAGTGAAGGCATGAGCGAAAATCAAACGTACGACTCCTCCAGCATTAAAGTGCTGAAAGGGCTAGATGCCGTGCGCAAGCGTCCCGGTATGTACATTGGCGACACCGATGATGGTAGCGGTCTGCACCACATGGTGTTCGAGGTGCTCGATAACTCGATCGACGAAGCACTCGCCGGCCATTGCGATGACATCACCGTAACTATCCACCCGGACGAATCCGTCAGTGTTCGCGATAACGGTCGCGGCATTCCAGTCGACGTGCATAAAGAGGAAGGCGTATCTGCCGCCGAGGTCATCATGACCGTCTTGCACGCAGGTGGTAAGTTTGACGATAACTCCTACAAAGTATCCGGCGGTCTGCACGGTGTAGGTGTTTCTGTAGTTAACGCCCTTTCTGAGCAGTTGCTCCTGACAGTTCGTCGTAGCGGTAAGATCTGGGAACAGACCTATGTTCACGGTGTTCCCCAGGCGCCGATGGCTATTGTCGGCGACAGCGAAACTACGGGTACCCAGATTCACTTTAAGCCTTCGAGCGAGACGTTCAAGAACATCCACTTCAGCTGGGATATCTTGGCCAAGCGGATTCGCGAACTGTCCTTCCTCAACTCTGGCGTTGGCATCCTGCTTAAGGATGAACGTTCGGGCAAAGAAGAGTACTTCAAGTACGAAGGTGGTCTGCGCGCCTTCGTTGAGTTCCTGAACACCAATAAGACTCCGGTCAACCAAGTGTTCCACTTCAGCGTTCAGCGCGAAGACGGTGTGGGCGTTGAAATTGCCCTGCAGTGGAACGATAGCTTCAACGAAAACCTGTTGTGCTTCACTAACAACATTCCGCAGCGTGATGGCGGTACTCACCTGGTCGGCTTCCGCTCGGCGTTGACGCGTAACCTGAACAACTACATTGAGCAGGAAGGCTTGGCGAAGAAGAACAAGGTTTCGACCACCGGCGATGATGCCCGCGAAGGTCTGACCGCGATCATCTCGGTGAAGGTGCCGGATCCCAAGTTCAGCTCGCAGACCAAAGACAAGCTCGTATCTTCGGAGGTCAAAACAGCCGTTGAACAAGAGATGGGTAAATACTTCTCTGACTTCCTGCTGGAAAACCCGAACGAAGCCAAAGCAGTTGTCGGCAAGATGATTGATGCCGCACGTGCTCGTGAAGCAGCGCGCAAGGCGCGAGAAATGACCCGCCGTAAAGGCGCGCTGGACATCGCCGGTCTGCCAGGAAAACTAGCTGACTGCCAAGAAAAGGACCCTGCCCTTTCCGAACTGTACCTGGTGGAGGGTGACTCCGCAGGCGGTTCGGCCAAGCAAGGCCGCAACCGCAAGACTCAGGCTATCCTGCCGCTTAAAGGTAAGATCCTGAACGTCGAGAAAGCGCGTTTCGACAAGATGATCTCGTCCCAGGAAGTTGGCACACTGATCACCGCGCTGGGTTGCGGTATCGGCCGCGAAGAGTACAACATCGACAAGCTGCGCTATCACAACATCATCATCATGACCGATGCTGACGTCGACGGTTCGCACATTCGTACTCTGCTGCTGACCTTCTTCTTCCGTCAGCTGCCTGAACTGGTCGAGCGTGGTTATATCTACATTGCTCAGCCGCCCCTGTACAAGGTCAAAAAGGGCAAGCAAGAGCAGTACATCAAAGACGACGAGGCCATGGAAGAGTACATGACCCAATCGGCTCTGGAAGATGCCAGCTTGCACCTGGACGAATCGGCACCTCCTGTTTCCGGCGTTGAGCTTGAGCGTCTGGTAAACGAGTTCCGTACGGTGATGAAGACCCTCAAGCGCCTGTCGCGCCTTTACCCACAGGAACTGACCGAGCACTTCGTTTACTTGCCGGCCGTATCTCTTGAGCAACTGGGTGACCATGCTGCAATGCAGGAATGGTTGGGCAAGTTTGAAGAGCGTCTGCGTACCAGCGAGAAGTCGGGCCTGCTCTACAAAGCCAGCCTGCGTGAAGACAAAGAGCGCAATGTTTGGTTGCCGGAAGTGGAAATCACCTCCCACGGTCTTGCCAGCTACGTTACTTTCAACCGTGACTTCTTCGGTAGTAACGACTATCGCACCGTTACTGCCTTGGGCGCGCAACTGAGCACTCTGCTCGGCGACGGTGCCTATGTGCAGCGTGGTGAACGCAAGAAGGCGATCACAGAGTTCAAGGAAGCGCTCGACTGGCTGATGACAGAGAGCACCAAGCGTCACACCATTCAGCGATACAAAGGTCTGGGTGAGATGAACCCGGATCAGCTGTGGGAAACCACGATGGACCCAACCGTGCGCCGTATGCTCAAGGTGACTATTGAAGATGCGATCGCTGCTGATCAGATCTTCAACACGTTGATGGGTGATGCCGTTGAACCGCGTCGCGAATTCATTGAAAGCAACGCCTTGGCAGTGTCTAACCTGGATTTCTGATCAGGTGTAGGTTCACGTATAGCAGCAACGTAAAAAAATTAATGACCGGCCGGAACCTGAAAGCAGGGCTGGTCGGTCATTACCAAACCCGCTAACGCGGGTTTTTTTTGCGTTGATTTCATGAGTCGAGCTGATTGCTTCAGCGCACGCCCTCCTCGTCCTTCACTTCGTTCCAACTGCTGTCAGGGTCGAAACGTGTGATCTCGGCAGCTTGTTTTGCACTGTCTTGGCCGAGGTCTTTCTCGAACAATTCGCCGTCATGGCTGATCATGAAGCTCATCACGCCCGTGTCACCGTAGGTCGTCGGCCAGGCAATTACGGCAAAGCCACGAGTCATGCGATCGCCGATCTTGTAGTCATAGGCGCCGCCCGGTGCCGAAGGGCCTTGCGCAGTGAGGATACGATAGTGATAGCCATGCCAGTCATCGCCAACTGCAGCATCACCAAAAAGCGGTCCAAGCGGACTTTCCTCGATACCTTCCTCCTCCGGCCAGTACAGACCGTCGAACTGACCGTCGCTACTGATGAATTTCTGGGCGTACTCCAGGACTCCGTCGCTATTGCGATCGACTTCGGCGTAATCCATCTGGGCGTCGTGGTAGGCGCGCACCGCTTCAATGGTCGCCAGTTCGTTGCGTCCGATACGGCGTAGGCGGATCTCCTTGGCGCCCGCTTTGGTATCGAATGACCAACCGCTAGCACTGTGTCTGACGGGGATTGGAAACACCCAGGACGCGTCACCGACAACCAGATGCGCTCGCTCCGGACTGTCAGCCTGTATTTTATGCTTTTGCTTGTACAGGGAAAGAAAGGCGTCGACATCTTTTCGGTCAACGTTCTTGGTTGGGATGTAGCTTTGCCAGTCGTTGCCGAGCAGGTTAGCCAGCTGTTGGCTATCGGCTTTTTCACTACCCAGCGCCAGTACCAACGCTTCACCGGCAGCCTGCGCATCTGGGAAATGTTTTTGAGCGTAACTGCTGGACGCCCACAGCAGGAGCAAAGCAAGCGTAAATCGACTTGTAGTATTCATGACTGACTCTCCTCTCAACGGCGACGGCCGCCACCGCTGGAATGCATCCGTACGGGTCGTTGCACTTGGTGGCCCGCAGACGCCACGGAGGGTCGGCTGGCGCTCCGTTGACTGACCTGGCCACGATTGCTGGCGATGCGTGACTGCGAAGGGTTGCGCACACCTGCCAAGGCATTATTGCGTGGTGCCTGCGCGCTCGCATGCTGCTGGCGTACTTGTTGGCGTACCTGTTGATTGCGCACGGGCTGCTGATGCTGGCGGTTCTGTTGCGGGGCCTGAGCACGCTGTCGGGTGTGAGCATCACTTTTTAGTTGGCGGTCGGCAACCTGGGCGCGTTCGCGTGCGCTACCGGTCTGGCTGATACCCTGTTTTTCAAGGGTTTGTTGGGCGCGCTCGCGGTCGGCACTCTGCACCCTTTGGCGGGCTTCAAGGTTGCTGGTTGCCGGTGCTTCTATGCCATGCTGCGCGAGGCTTTCTCGGGCTCGCGCGCGGTCCTCGACACGGGCCGGCGTGTCACCGCGGTAGGCCGTACGTTGTTCGCTGCCGGGTAAACGCCGGTCGAACTGGGCTCTGCTGGCTTGGTCGCGGTAGGGAACGCCGTCGCGGTACGCAGGATTGTGACGCCAGTTGTTCTGGTTGGCATCGAGCCTTCGATTGACGTTGTTGATGTTGTTGTAGCGATTTACATTGATATCGACGTCGTGATCGTCCCAGTCGCAATCACCCCACAGGGAATTGACGATCGCTATGCCGGCACCGAAAGCCAGGCCCGTGGCCAACGCCGTAGCGATGGGATACTCCGGTGGGGGTGGATAATACGCTGGTGGATAGGACGGGGATGACCAATTGCCGTACACCACAGAGGGGTTGTAACTGGGCACGTAGACAATCTGCGGGTTGGTCGGTTGGATGACAATGGTTTGTGCCGGTGCGCTACCTTGCACCGCTGTGGTTGTGCCGCCTGCGGAGGCACTTGCCGGTTGTACTGTGACAGTCTGCTGTTCGTTGGACTCCAGATGGCCTGCGGCTTTGGCTTTGGCACGCAGGCGCTGCACCGAGTTCATGACTGCATCGGGCTGGGCAAGAAAGGCATCGCCGACTCGTTGCACCCAGACCGGGTCCTGTCCGAGGGTAGCCAGTACCTGTGGAAAAGCCACCAACGATTGCACGCTGGGATCCCACGGTTGGTCGGCGACCTGCTGGACGGCGGCATCACCGCTGACCTTGGGATGCGCCTTGGACCAGACGACGGCGTCAGCGACATTGCCTGGATAGGTGGTGGCCATCAGTACCTGGGCCAGTAACGCGTCCGGATACAACGCCAACGGTGCCAGCATTTGATCGAGCTGTTCGGTGCTGAACACTGCCGCATTTGGCGCTGTTGGGGCGTTTGGCGCGGCTGCAGATTCAGGAGCGGACGCTACAGTCGATGCGGGTGACGCGGTCGTTGCCTTGGGTGGTTCATCCTTATCGGAACAGCCTGAGAGCGCAAACATGGCGATGGCTAGCAAGATCGCCCGGTGAAGACAGGCAGACATGACGATGCTCCTGTGGCAGAAAAAACAGAGCGGAACGTCAGGCGGTTGGCCCTAGTGGTTTCCGACCGACAATCGACGCTTGGACAGCTCTCCGCAGCGGGTGAGCAGTATCAGCGTAGAAGAAAAAAGCGCTGTCGAATGACCACAATCGCATGCAACGGACTGCTTCCTGTGAGCCCGTTCTCAACATCGGATGTTCCACGTGGAACCTATCCAACTTTAAGCACTGCGGATATTTACAATCCCAGTTCACGCAAGCGTCGGTACAACGTACGTTCACTCAATCCCAGATGCCTGGCGAGTTCAGTGCGGGAACCGGAAAAGTTATCCAGTGCCTGCGCCAGTTGCGCAAAACTTTCTTTGTGCCGGCGCCGCAAAGGGGGTGGAGTCCTGTCCAGGGCGGTGCGCAAGTCGCTCGGTAAATGTTCGGCACGGATAACGCCGTCGTCGGCGAATAGCCTTGCTCGCTCGAGAATGTTGCGCAGCTCACGAATGTTTCCTGGAAAGCTGTGCAGGCTGAGTAGCTTCAGTGTTTCGCTATCGACATGAGGCGCGGATTTTCCCGCCATCCGTTGCAGCAGGCTTTCGATCAGTAAGGGCAAATCGTCCGCGCGCTCACGAAGTGAAGGCAGACGAATTGGAAAGCCACTGATTCGGTAATACAGGTCTTCTCGAAAGGTACCTGCAGCGACCATTTCCTTGAGAGGCTTATGGGTGGCTGAAACAAGCCTGAAATCCGAATGGACTGTTCGCAAGCTTCCAACCGGACGAAAGCTGCCCGACTCGATCATGCGTAACAGCTTTACTTGCATGGCGAGCGGTACTTCGCCGATTTCATCCAGAAACAGTGTTCCGCCGTGAGCGGCTTCAGCGAGTCCTATCTTGCGTTGCAGGGCGCCGGTGAAAGCGCCTTTCTCGTACCCGAAAAGCTCGCTTTCGAACAGTGACTCGGTCAGGCCGGTGCAGTCAACGACCACCAGTGGACCGGAGTTGCGCGGACTGCCCAAGTGCAAGGCTCGGGCGAAAAGCTCCTTACCTGTTCCGGATTCCCCTTGGAGCAGCACCGGAATCTGCGCAGGTGCTGCACGCTGCAGACTTGCCAACGCGTCCGTGAAGGCTGGCGCGCGTCCGACCAACCCTTGTTGCTGAGGCTGAGCAGAAGCTACCGCGATGCTGGTAAGTCGTTCGACAAAGGCAATCACTTCACCTTGTTGATCAAGGATCGGACGCAACTCCACATCAACATGTTCGGGGCCGCGCGGGGTGTGGTGTACGTGTAGCACGCGCTCAGGCGCTCGACTGCTCCATGCCTTGCGCATCGGACATAGTTCACCGGCCTGGTCGCATGGTACGGCGTAATGATGGGAAACCCTGTGACATTTATCGCCGATGGGAGGTTGGCCTTCAACGCCAAACTGGCGCTGGTAGGCAGCGTTGGCCGCGAGAATGTTGTAGTCGGTATCCAGCACGATTGACGGATGGGCGTCGTGTTCAAGGTACGACACCAGCGCTTGAACTGCGGGGGCGGGGAATTTTCGCGAGGAATAAGACATAAGGCACCAGGAAAAGCACGTGAGCAGCTTAACTGAAAGGCGAGCCCGTCTGCCAAAAACTGCCATTGTCTGCCAATAGTTGGCAGAAACTTCGGCAGTTGGTAGGGGACGAAGTCTATGTCATTCAATAAAAGCGGCGTTTGGCCTCGGAAAATTGGCTTGTTAACGGTGGCATGCATCTTGATGGCAGCTTTGCCAATGCGCACTTGGCTCAACGCCCAGGCACACGAA
This sequence comes from Pseudomonas arcuscaelestis, assembly GCF_016881005.1. Classification (GTDB taxonomy): domain Bacteria; phylum Pseudomonadota; class Gammaproteobacteria; order Pseudomonadales; family Pseudomonadaceae; genus Aquipseudomonas; species Aquipseudomonas arcuscaelestis. Next base: position 388,088 of record NZ_JACOPV010000001.1, read on the forward strand.
TTATCTGGAGAGTGGTAATGATCATCGGCGGCAATTTGTATGTGGAGGCCCTGTTCGACAGTGTCACCTCAACCATCAGCTATCTGGTGATGGACCGTGGCAGTAGCCAATGTGCGTTGGTCGATAGCGTGCTGGACTACGATCCAAAATCCGGACGCACCAGCAGTTGTTCAGCGGACAAGTTGATCGCTCGGGTGAAAGAGCTGGGGGGTACGGTTCAGTGGATTCTCGAAACCCATGTACATGCCGATCATCTGTCTGCCGCGGCGTATCTCAAGGAGGCCTTGGGAGGGCGAATTGCAATTGGCAGCCAGATTACTCAAGTGCAAAAAGTCTTCGGCACCCTGTTCAATGCTGACAGCCGCTTCGCTCGCGATGGCAGCCAATTCGATGTGCTGTTCGACGACGAGCAGCACTTTGCAATTGGCAACCTGCGCGCCCGCGCCTTGCACACCCCAGGGCATACGCCGGCATGCATGACCTACGTGGTCGAAATTGAGGGGCAAGCTATCGCCTTTGTCGGTGACACCCTGTTCATGCCGGATTACGGAACAGCCCGTTGTGACTTCCCGGGGGCAAGTGCTCGGACTTTGTATCGCTCGATCCAGCGCATTCTCGCCCTCCCCGCTGAGACGCGGTTGTTCATGTGCCACGACTATCTGCCGGGAGGGCGTGAGCTTCGTTACATGACCACCGTGGCTGAGCAACGTGCCAGCAACATCCATGTGAAAGAAGGCATCAGCGAGGATAGCTTCGTGTCCATGCGCGAAGCTCGCGATGCCACGCTCGACATGCCCGTGCTGATCCTGCCTTCGGTACAGATCAACATGCGCAGTGGCCAACTGCCTGATCCGGAAGAAAACGGAGTGCGTTATTTGAAAATTCCGCTCAACGCACTCTGAGCAGTACCCAGAATTATTATTAAAGGAACACCTTGCCATGCCTGCACAAACCACATCGCCGAAAGGCGATCATCACAAGGTCCTGATTGTTGGTGCAGGGGCCGCCGGCGTCGCTGTGGCCGCAAGCCTGATGTGCCGCGATCCCTCGTTGGATATTGCCCTAGTCGATCCGAGCGACACCCACTATTATCAGCCCGGTTGGACCATGGTCGGCGCTGGTGTCTTCAACGCGCCGAGCACTGCCAGGAGCATGGAGTCGACGATTCCGTCCGGTGTTCACTGGATCAAGGCGCGGGTAGAACGCTTCGACCCGCATGCGCAGACCGTAATCTTGAGTGACGGTCGATTGCTGAGCTACGAACAGTTGGTAGTTTGCCCCGGCTTAAAGCTTGAGTGGGATGCCATAGATGGCCTGGCCCAGACCCTGGGCCGCAATGGAGTAACCTCCAACTATCGCTATGATCTGGCCCCTTATACCTGGCAACTGGTGCAAAACCTGCGCAAAGGTCGAGCGATATTCAGCCAGCCACCAATGCCTATCAAATGTGCCGGCGCGCCACAGAAAGCCTTGTACCTTTCGTGTGACCACTGGCTGCGTAAAGGCTGCCTTGGAGACGTACAGGCGAAGTTCTTCAACGCAGGCGCGGTGCTTTTTGGCGTCGCCGATTATGTGCCTGCCCTGATGGAGTACATCGATAAGTACGGCGTGGATCTCCAATACTCCCATCGTCTGGTTGCCGTCGATGGCCCTGCCCGGCAAGCCACCTTTGAACGCACCCTGCCCGATGGCAGCAGCGAAACCCTGACCCAGCCGTACGACATGCTGCATGTCGTACCGCCGCAAGTCCCTGCCGACTTCATTCGCAACAGTCCCCTGGCCGACACCGCAGGCTGGATTGACGTTGATCCGGTAACGCTGTGTCACCGCAAGTTCTCCAACATTCACGCTCTGGGCGATGGTATCAATACCACTAACGCCAAGACCGCAGCGGCCGCGCGCAAGCAGGCCCCGGTAGTTGCCAACAACGTATTGGTTGCCCTTGGCCGCCTGTCGAGGCTGGCGCACTACGATGGCTATGGTTCCTGCCCGCTCACGGTTGAGCGTGGCAAGATCGTGCTGGCGGAGTTCACCTATGGGGGCAAACTGTCGCCGAGCTTCCCGCGCTGGCTGCTTGATGGTCGCCGCCCTACCCGTCTGGCCTGGTTGCTCAAGGCGCAGATCCTGCCACCTCTGTACTGGCGCTGCATGCTCAAAGGTCGTGAGTGGCTGGCCAAACCTCCTGCGGCACCGCTAGAGGCCAGGCAGTGATCGAGCAACCATTCCTCGCTGTTGGATTGGGAGCGACCATTGGCGCTGTGTTGGCATTGACCGGTGCTGGAGGCGGAATTCTGGCCGTTCCTCTGCTGGTTTTTGGCCTGGGGCTGACTATGGTGGAGGCTGCGCCAGTTGGGTTGCTCGCCGTCGGCATGGCTGCTGCTGTGGGTGCCGTATTGGGGCTGCGCCAAGGCGTGGTGCGCTACCGGGCGGCAGCGTTTGTGGCGGCTATCGGAGTTGCCGCTGCACCGCTGGGCTTGATGCTGGCGCATCAGCTTCCCAATGCACCGCTGTCCCTGGCCTTTGCTGCAGTGCTGATTTACGCCTGCGGGCGCATGATGCTCAAGGCTTGTCGTCAATTGCGTGGTGAGCCGCCATTGGGCAAGCGTACGGTCATGCCGTGTGTGCTCAACCCCTTGCAAGGGCGACTGCGCTGGACCCTGCCCTGTGCCCGGGCATTGGCCGTCACCGGCGTGTTGTCTGGTCTGCTTTCCGGTTTGCTTGGGGTCGGCGGAGGCTTTGTAATCATCCCTGCATTGAGTCGCTACACCAATCTGGATATGAAAAGCATTGTCGCCACTTCGCTCGCCGTGATTGCTCTGGTGTCTACGGGGAGCGTGATCAGTGCCAGTGTGGCTGGTGTAATGCATTGGAGCGTCGGTGCACCCTTTGCCGCCGGTGCAATCGCAGGGCTGTTGGTTGCCCGCCAGTTCGCCAGTCGTCTGGCGGGACCACGCTTGCAGCAACTGTTTGCGGGTGTCGGGATCTGCGCGGCGTTGCTTCTAGCAATCAAAACGCTGGGGGGCTAAGCCCCCTACTCCGCCAGTAAAGTGTCCTGCTCCTGTGCACACAACGCCAGAAGAAAATCCCAGACTACGCGCAGGCGAACGGACTTGTGCAACTCGCGGCGGGTACAGATCCAATAGCTGCGTTGGATGGTTTCGCTGGGCAGCACGCGTACCAGTGACGGGTCTTGCTGGGCCATATAGTTGGGTAGCACGGCAATGCCCAACCCCGCACGGGCAGCTTGCTGCTGAGCGATCACGCTGGTGCTGCGAAACACCACGTTCGGTGCTCGGCAGAAACTGTTTAGAAACAACAGTTCCTGGCTGAACAGCAGGTCATCGACGTAACCGATCCAGCTGTGTTTGGCCAGGTCTTCACGGTGGTGCAGAGCTGGTGCCTGGGCCAGGTATTCAGGGCTGGCATAGAGCGCCAGGCGGTAGTCGGTGAGTTTGCGAGTGATCAGCAGATCGGCGTTGGGTCGTTCCAGATGAATGCTGATTTCAGCTTCTCGGTTAAGGATGCTGACAAATCTTGGCACCGCAACCAGTTCAACCTCCAGTCCCGGGTAGCGCTCGAACAGGCTGCCCATGCGTGGGGTGAAGAACATAATGCCGATGCCTTCAGTAACACCCAGGCGGATTTTCCCCAGTGGCGTGATGGCTTGAGTGATCTCTTCCTGCGCCAGGAGTGCAACGTTTTCCATGGCTTCGGCATGCTTGAGCAAGGCCTGTCCGGAGGGGGTGAGTTCGTAGCCTTGAGCGTGCTGGACGAACAGCGCCGTGCCCAGGCTCTGCTCAATGTTGTCGATATGCCGAGCGACCGTACTGTGGGTTGTATTTAGGCGCTTGGCTGCTGTCAGCAGGCGCCCGCTTCGCTGCAACTCGAGAAAAAACCGCAGATCATTCCAGTCGAACATGCTTTTCCTTGTGAATCATGTGTTCACGAACGTTGTGTTAAAACGCACAGCACTTGAGTGAAATCTAACGTTTTCATCTCGAAATTAATCAATAACATGGGCTGAGACAAGAATAATAATCAGGCGCGAGGTTGCCCATGCCATCTGCCGATTCTCTCTACGACTATGTAGTCGTGGGTGCTGGTCCTGCCGGATGCCTTCTGGCCAATCGTTTGTCTGCTGATCCGACCTGCCGAGTTTTGTTGCTGGAGGCGGGAGGTAAAGACAACTATCCCTGGATCCACATTCCAGTGGGCTATCTGTACTGTATTGGCAATCCCCGTACCGATTGGTGCTTTAAGACCGAAGCGCAGCCTGGCCTGCAAGGGCGTTCCTTGGGCTACCCAAGGGGCAAGGTGCTGGGTGGCTGTTCCTCGATCAACGGCATGATCTACATGCGTGGCCAGGCCGGTGACTATGATCGCTGGGCTGAGCAAGGCAATGCCGGGTGGGCGTGGAAAGATGTGCTGCCGCTGTTCAAGGCCAGCGAAAAACACTTTGCCGGTGCCAGTGAAGTGCATGGCGATGAAGGCGAGTGGCGCGTCGAGCAACAACGTTATTCCTGGCCGATTCTGGATGCCTTTCGTCAGGCGGCGGCGCAAAGTGGCATTGAGAGTGTGGCCGACTTCAACGGTGGCGATAACCAAGGATGTGGATACTTCCAGGTCAATCAGCGTGCCGGTGTGCGCTGGAACTCTGCCAAGGCGTTTCTACGTCCGATACTGACTCGCCCCAACCTGACTGTATTAACCGATGTATTGGTCGATCAGGTGGTTCTCGACGCAGGTCGCGCCTCTGCGGTAAAAGCGCGCTGGCGCGGTGAGTGGCAGCATTTCAATGCCCGTCGCGAGATCATCCTGTGTGCAGGGTCCGTGGGTTCTCCTGGCATCCTGCAACGTTCAGGCATTGGCCCGCGGACGTTGCTTGAAAGCCTGGGGATAACGGTACGTCATGAATTACCGGGCGTTGGCGGCAACCTGCAGGACCATCTGCAACTTCGCCTGATCTATCAGGTCAGTGGCGCGCGCACACTTAACCAGGTCGCCAATAGTGCCTGGGGCAAGCTGGGCATGGGCTTGCGCTACATGTACGACCGCAGCGGCCCGTTGGCCATGGCACCCAGTCAGTTGGGTGCATTTGTGCGCTCTGGCCCGGAACAAGCCTCCGCCAACCTGCAATACCATGTCCAACCGCTTTCACTTGAGCGTTTTGGTGAGCCCTTGCACCGGTTCCCGGCGTTCACGGCTTCGGTCTGCAATCTGCGTCCGGCCAGCCGTGGACGTATCGATATCCGCTCGGCCAACCCTGACGATGCACCGTTGATCGATCCTAATTACCTGAGTGACCCTGAGGATCTACGGGTTGCCGCCCAAGCCATACGCATCACTCGCAAGATCGTCCAAGCCCCTGCCCTGGCTGCGTTCAATCCTCGTGAATACTTGCCTGGGGCTGATTTGCACAGCGAAGAACAGCTGCAGGAAGCTGCCGGGCAAATTGGTACCACCATTTTTCACCCGGCGGGTACCTGCCGGATGGGCAACGGGGCGTTGGATGTGGTGGACGAGCAACTACGCGTTCACGGCGTACCGGGGCTGCGCATCGCTGATGCCTCGATCATGCCGCAGATTGTTTCCGGCAATACCTGTTCACCCACCTTGATGATCGCCGAGAAAGCGGCGCAACTGATTATACGGGGGAAGTTATCCACAACGCGGATCGGCGAAGAAAACGCAATACCGACGCCCTGACCCAAGGGTGCGTAGCAATAACGACGCGGGCCGCGGTCTGCCTGTGTCGACAGTGGAACAACAAGAATAATCACTGGGGCCTTGAGGCCGAGGACAGCAACGATGTCGGATTACATTCAGGAGCAGGGCGCCGCAACGGTAAGTAATAGTCGCCGTGAAGAGCGCAAGATCATTTTCGCGTCATCCCTCGGGACGGTTTTTGAGTGGTATGACTTTTTTCTTTATGGGGCACTGGCCGCGGTCATCAGCAAGCAGTTCTTTGCCGGGGTGAACGATACCACTGCCTTTATCTTCGCCTTGATGGCCTTTGCTGCGGGCTTTTTGGTCCGACCATTCGGGGCGCTGGTGTTCGGTCGCCTGGGCGACATGATTGGGCGCAAGTACACCTTCCTGGTGACCATCGTGCTGATGGGGTTGTCGACCTTTGCTGTAGGCCTGTTACCGACGTACGCCAGCATTGGTATTGCCGCACCGATCATCCTGGTGATTCTGCGGATGCTGCAAGGCCTGGCTCTGGGCGGTGAATATGGCGGCGCGGCAACTTACGTAGCTGAGCATGCGCCACCCGGCAAGCGCGGTTTCCACACAGGCTTCATCCAGTCCACTGCGACACTTGGTTTGTTGTTGTCGCTGCTGGTTGTGTTGGGGAGCCGCTATATCAGCGGCGATCAGTTTGAAGTTTGGGGCTGGCGCCTGCCATTCCTGTTGTCGATCGTGTTGTTGGCGATCTCAACCTGGATCCGCATGAGCATGCATGAATCGCCGGCTTTCGTGAAAATGAAGGCACAAGGCAAAACCAGTAAGGCGCCCATTCGCGAATCCTTTGGCTCCTGGGCTAACCTGAAGGTCGTTCTTACTGCACTGTTCAGTATCAACGCCGGGCAAGCGGTGACCTTCTACACCGCTCAATTCTATGTACTGTTCTTCCTTACCCAGATGTTGAAGATGGACCCGGCCCAGGCCAACACCTTGCTGATCATCAGCGTGGTAATCGGCGCCCCGTTCTTTGTATTTTTCGGCTGGCTATCGGACCGAATCGGGCGCAAGCCTATCCTGATGCTCGGCCTGCTTCTGGCGACTGTGCTGTACTTCCCACTGTTCAAAGCCCTGAGTCACTACGCCAACCCGCAGATTGATATGGCCAGCCGCCAGGCACCTATTGTGGTCATGGCCGACCCGCAAAGCTGCACGTTCCAATTCGACCCGGTAGGTAAGGCTCGATTCGATAGCCCGTGCGACAAGGTGAAGACATTCCTGGTCAAACAAGGTCTGCCGTACAGTTCGGAATCTGTGGCTGCCGGTAGCGAAGTTGTTGTGACTGTGGGTGATCAGCGCATCAATGGCTTCGATGAGGTGGCTTTGCGAGCTGCGATCGATAAGGCGGGTTATCCGGCCAAGGCTGACCCAGCCAGCGTGAACGAAACGATGGTGGTGGTGCTGATCGTAGCGATGATACTGATTGCCACCATGACCTATGGTCCGTTGGCCGCGGTGATGGTCGAGCTGTTCCCAACGCGCATTCGCTACACCTCGATGTCGCTGCCCTATCACATCGGCAATGGTTGGTTCGGCGGCTTTCTGCCTACTGTATCGTTCGCCTTGGTGGTGTATACCGGTGATATCTTCTACGGCTTGTGGTACCCGGTGCTGATCACGGGTATCAGCCTGGTGGTCGGGTTGTTTTGCCTGAAAGAAACCCGAGATGTGGACATCGATAAGGTCTGACGTTGCCACGCGCATAAAAAAACCGGCTAAGCGCCGGTTTTTTTATGCCACGGATAAACTTATGCACGATTTTCAAAAAACAGTCATACAAGAAAATAAGTAATTAAATTAATAACTTAGAAAAGTTTTTAGCGAAAAATCCAAATACTGTACACAAGTTATCCACAGATCGTCAGGCGATGCTCTGGGCCGCATCAGAGGCCGGTGCTGGCAATGACCCCATAGCGCGTTGGGTTTGTTCGTTCCAGGCCGCGGCGCGGTCATTCAGCTCGGCAATGGCACGGGGACCGGTACCCTCAGCGTACATAGGGGCACCGATCACTACCTCGATAGTACCGGCGCGCTTGTTCCATCCCTGCTTTGGCCAGAACTTGCCAGCATTGTGAGCGATAGGCAGAACAGGCAGGCCGGCGTTCACTGCCAAGGCGGTACCGCCACGGGAGAACTTGCCGATCTGGCCGAATGGCACGCGGGTACCCTCCGGGAAAATCAGTACCCAAACACCGTCCTTGAGCAATTTGTCGCCTTCACTGGCAACCTGCCGCAGTGCAGCCTTGGGGTTGTCACGGTCAATGGCGATGGGGCGCAACATAGCCATGGCCCAGCCGAAAAACGGCACGTAAAGCAGCTCACGCTTGAGCACCTGGCTCAACGGTGAAAAATATGCAGACAGGAAGAAGGTTTCCCAGGTGCTCTGGTGATTAGAAAGGATCACACAAGGTTGTTTGGGGATGTTTTCAGCCCCGCTAACCTTGACCTTTATGTTCAGGAAAATTCGTACCAATACCAGTGCGAAACGGCACCAGTAGACGTTGATGAAGCGATAACGAGCGCTGAATGGCAGAAACGGCGCGATAAAAAAGCTCAGGGTGCACCACAGCAAAGAGCTGGTACCCAGCAGCAGGTAAAAAAGAAAAATTCTGATCGCCTGCAGGATCGACATAGCGGCATGTACCGTTGCGGGCTTGCCCGCCTAGTAAAAGTGCGCCTGGGTTGTAGGCGCCCTATTTGTGGATAAGTTCTCTGGCGATGGCCGCCAGATCATCGAAGATCAATGTTCCTTGTGGAATTCCCTTGCTCAGGGTTTTCTCGCCTTTCCCGGTTTTTACCAGAATCGGTTGAGCATCGACGGTCAATGCGGCTTCCAGGTCACCCTTACTGTCACCGACGAACCATATACCAGCCAGATCAACCTGGTAATGCGCGGCTATGGTTTGCAGCATGCCCGGCTTTGGCTTGCGGCAATCGCAGCCTTCATCCGGACCGTGAGGGCAATAGATGATAAGGCCAACCTCGCCCCCCTGTTCAGCCACCAGTGTGCGCAGGCGCGCGTGCATGGCCTCCAGGGTTGCCAGGTCGTAGTAACCGCGAGCGATGCCGGACTGGTTGGTGGCCACTGCCACCGTCCAGCCGGCCTTGCTCAACTGCGCGATGGCCTCGATCGAACCCGGGATCGGTATCCACTCTTCCAGCGACTTGATGTAGGCGTCGGAGTCCTGATTGATCACTCCGTCCCGATCGAGAATCAGCAGCTTCAAGACTTACCCCAGCAGCGAAATGTCGGCTACGCCCAGGAACAGACCGCGCAGGCGACTGAGCAAGGCATAACGGTTGGCCCGTACATTGGCGTCATCGGCGTTGACCATCACTGCCTCGAAGAAGGCATCGACCGGTTCACGCAGAGCTGCCAGACGTGCCAGCGATTCACTGTACTGACGAGCAGCTGCCATTGGTTGCACAGCCTGGTCAGCTTGCTGGATAGCCGAGTACAGGGAGAACTCGTTGGCATTGTCGAAGTACTTCGGTTCGACCGTAGTGGCCACAGTACCTTCGGCTTTGCTCAGCAGGTTCGACACACGCTTGTTCACGGCGGCCAGGGCAGCGGCTTCCGGCAACTGGCGGAACGCCTGTACAGCCTGTACGCGCTGGTCGAAGTCCAGGGCTGAACCCGGCTTGAGTGCACGCACCGACAGGTAAGTGGCCACATCGATGCCTTCGTCTTCATAACGAGCACGCAGACGGTCGAAGACAAACTCCAGTACCTGCTCAGCCAGGCCTGCAGCCTTGACCTTGGCGCCGAACTGGGTCACGGCGAAGTTCACCGCGTCGTTCAAGTCCAGGTCCAGCTGCTTGTCGATCAGGATGCGCAGTACACCCAGCGCCGCACGACGCAGTGCATAGGGGTCTTTGCTGCCGGTCGGGAGCATGCCGATACCGAAGATACCGACCAGGGTGTCGAGCTTGTCCGCGATGGCCGCAGCCGCACCGGTCAAGGTCGTTGGCAGTTCAGCGCCGGCACCGCGCGGCATGTACTGCTCATTGAGGGCCAGGGCGACATCTTGCGCCTCGCCATCATTGAGGGCGTAGTAATAGCCGGCAACACCCTGCATTTCAGGGAACTCGCCGACCATTTCGGAGGCCAGGTCGCACTTGGACAGCAAGCCGGCACGGGATGCGCGCTGGGCGTCACCGCCAATACGGGGGGCGATGAACGCGGCCAGTTTGGCAACACGCTCGGCCTTGTCGAAGACGCTGCCTAGTTGAGCCTGGAACACCACATTCTTCAGGCGTTCGTTGAAGCTTTCCAGAGGCTGCTTCTTATCCTGCTTGAAGAAGAACTCGGCGTCGGTCAGGCGTGGGCGCACAACCTTCTCGTTACCTTCGATGATCTGCTTCGGATCGCGGCTTTCGACGTTGGCCACGGTAATGAAGCGCGGCAGCAGTTTGCCGTCGCCGTCCAGCAGGCAGAAATATTTCTGGTTGTCCTGCATGGTGGTGATCAGGGCTTCCTGGGGCACTTCAAGGAAGCGTTCCTCAAACGAGCAGACCAGCGGCACCGGCCATTCGACCAGTGCAGTCACTTCGTCGAGCAGGGCCGGTGGCACGATCGCGGTGCCTTCCTGTTGCAGGGCGAGCTCAGCGGTACGCTTGCTGATGATTTCACGACGCTCGGCGAAGTCGGCCAGCACGTAGGCTTTGCGCAGGTCTTCGAGGTAGTTCGCCGGGGCGCTGATGCGCACGTCTTCCGGGTGGTGGAAGCGATGGCCACGAGAGTCACGGCCAGCTTTTTGGGCGAGGATAGTGCAGTCGATGACGTTGTCGCCCAGCAGCATTACCAGCCATTGGGTCGGACGCACGAATTCTTCCTTGCGAGCACCCCAGCGCATGCGCTTGGGGATTGGCAGGTCGTTCAACGAATCTTCGACGATGGTTGGCAGCAGGCTGGCGGTAGCTTTGCCCGGAATATGCTGGGAGAAGCGCAGTTTCGGGCCGCTCTGATCGATTTCTGCCAGGTCTACACCGCACTTCTTGGCGAAGCCGAGGGCTGCCTGGGTCGGATTGCCTTCAGCATCGAACGCTGCCTGACGGGGAGGACCGTCGACATTGATGCTGCGATCTGGCTGCTGGGTATCCAGCTGGCGGATCAACACGGCCAGACGACGCGGCGCGGCGTAGACCTTTTTGTCGGTGTAGTTCAAGCCAGCAGCCTGCAGGCCTTTCTCGATACCGGCAAGGAACGCGTCGGCAAGGGCGCTCAGGGCTTTTGGCGGCAGTTCTTCGGTGCCCAGTTCAACAAGGAAATCTTGAGCACTCATTGTGCAGCCTCCAACTTGGACAATGCTTCATCACGCAATTCAGGGGTCGCCATCGGGAAGCCCAGCTTGGCGCGCGCTTGCAGGTAGCTTTGAGCCACAGCACGGGCCAGTGTGCGCACACGCAGGATGTATTGCTGGCGCGCGGTCACCGAGATGGCGCGGCGGGCGTCGAGCAGGTTGAAGGTGTGCGAGGCCTTGAGGACCATTTCATAGGTCGGCAGTGGCAGTTCCAGTTCGATCAGGCGATTGGCTTCGCTTTCATAGAAGTCGAACAGTTCGAACAGCTTCTCGACGTTGGCGTGCTCGAAGTTGTAGGTCGACTGTTCCACTTCGTTCTGGTGGAACACATCGCCGTAGGTAACCTTGCCGAACGGGCCATCGGTCCAGACCAGGTCATAGACCGAGTCGACGCCCTGCAGGTACATAGCCAGACGCTCAAGGCCATAGGTGATTTCACCCGTGACCGGCATGCACTCGATGCCACCTACTTGCTGGAAGTAAGTGAACTGGGTGACTTCCATGCCGTTGAGCCAGATTTCCCAGCCCAGACCCCAGGCGCCAAGCGTCGGCGATTCCCAGTTGTCTTCGACGAAACGGATGTCATGTACCAGCGGGTCGAGGCCGATGGCCTTCAACGAGCCCAGGTACAGTTCCTGGAAGTTCGCCGGGTTTGGCTTGAGCACTACCTGGAATTGGTAGTAGTGCTGCAGGCGGTTGGGGTTTTCGCCATAGCGACCGTCAGCAGGGCGACGGCTTGGCTGTACGTAGGCGGCGTTCCAGATTTCCGGGCCGACGGCGCGCAGAAACGTGGCGGTATGGAAAGTGCCGGCGCCCACTTCCATATCGTAGGGCTGAAGCACCACACAACCTTGCTCGGCCCAGTAGTTCTGCAGGGCGAGGATCAAGTCTTGGAAGGTACGCACTGCTGGCGTAGGCTGGCTCACGAAATTCACCTGTTTCTAGGGCTGCGAATATAAAGAGCGGGAGTATAACCCGATTCGCTTGAGCCTCTACCCTTGGAGCCTTATGCCACGTTGCTTTTGGTGTACCGACGATCCGCTTTACCAGGCTTATCACGATCAGGAGTGGGGCACGCCGCAGCGTGATCCACGCCAATTGTTCGAGATGCTGCTGCTTGAAGGCTTTCAGGCCGGGCTGTCCTGGATCACTGTGCTGAAGAAGCGTGAACGCTACCGTGAGGTACTGTTTGGCTTTGATCCTGAGCGCCTGGTGCGGATGAGCGACGAAGAAATCGAGGAGCGAATGCTCGATCCCGGCATTATTCGCAATCGGCTCAAACTCAACGCAGCGCGACGCAATGCCAAGGCCTGGCTGGCCGTGGAAAACCCTGCTGATTGGCTTTGGTCGTTTGTCGGCGGTGAACCGAAAATCAATCATTTCAGCCAGCGCAGCGACGTCCCGGCGGTAACCGATGAAGCTAAGGCCATGAGCAAGGCATTGCAGAAAGCCGGGTTCACGTTCGTGGGGCCGACGATTTGCTATGCCTTCATGCAGGCCACCGGGATGGTCATGGATCACACCACCGATTGCGATCGCTACGCCGCTCTGTTGCGCTGAGGAGTACAATGGCCGGCTTGCAGAAAGAGGAACCAGCCTGTGGATAAGTTCAAGGGCGCCTTGATGGTCGGGGCGTTGCGATTGTTTGCCAAGCTCCCGTGGGGCGCAGTACAGCGGATCGGCGCCGCCATCGGCTGGATCATGTGGAAGGTGCCGAACAGTTCGCGCGAGGTGGTAAGAATCAACCTGGCCAAGTGTTTTCCGGAGATGGACCCGGTAGCACGTGAGCAATTGGTGGGTCGCACCCTGATGGACATCGGCAAGTCTTTTACTGAAAGTGCCTGCGCCTGGATCTGGCCGGCCCAGCGTTCGCTTGAACTGGTTCGCGAAGTTGAAGGCCTGGATGTTTTGCACGCAGCGCTGGCCTCGGGCAAGGGTGTCGTCGGCATCACCAGTCACCTGGGAAACTGGGAAGTGCTCAATCACTTTTATTGCAACCAGTGCAAACCGATTATTTTCTATCGTCCGCCCAAGTTGAAGGCGGTTGACGATTTGCTCCGCGAACAGCGTGTGCAACTGGGTAATCGCGTGGCGGCGTCTACCAAGGAAGGCATCCTGAGCATCATCAAGGAAGTGCGTAAAGGCGGTCAGGTCGGTATTCCGGCAGACCCGGAGCCGGCCGAGTCGGCGGGTATTTTCGTACCGTTTTTCGCCACCAAGGCGTTGACCAGCAAATTTGTGCCGAACATGTTGGCGGGCGGCAAAGCCGTGGGAGTATTCCTGCATGCCCTGCGCTTGCCCGATGGGTCAGGCTTCAAAGTCATCTTGGAAGCAGCGCCGGAAGCCATGTACAGCGAAGATACCGAAACGTCGGTGGCGGCAATGAGCCAGGTGGTTGAGCGCTATGTGCGAGCTTATCCAAGCCAGTACATGTGGAGCATGAAACGCTTCAAGAAGCGTCCACCCGGTGAAGAGCGCTGGTACTGAGTTACCGGCCCGCGCCCACCTGGGCGTGCTAGCTTTTGGGGAGCTGGGCATTTTCCTTGTCCAGCTTCTTCAGGAACACCGTCATTTCTTTCTCGGCCTGCTTGTCACCGTGGGCCTTGGCAGCGCCGAGCCCCTGCTCCCAGGCCTGGTGTGCTGCGCCAGTGTCACCTTGTAGTCGATACGCCTTGCCCAGCAGTTTCCACGCTGCTGAATACTTGGGGTCAAACTCAACGCAGCGCTGCAGGTGCACTGCAGCCTCGGCGCCATTGCCTTCATCCAGCCAGGCCTTGCCGAGGCCGAAGCGCAGCAGAGCGTTATCCACACCCTTGGCGAGCATCTTTTCCAGTGATTCGCGCATCAGGACTTCCTCTTAGAAGAAGCTCAACCCTACATGGAATAGCTTCTCGACGTCACGAATGTACTTTTTATCCACAACGAAGAGGATCACATGGTCGCCTGCTTCAATGACCGTGTCGTCGTGGGCAATCAGCACTTCTTCATCGCGAATGATCGCACCGATGGTCGTGCCCGGTGGCAGGGCGATATCTTCGATGGCTTTGCCAATCACCTTGCTCGACTTCGAGTCACCGTGAGCAATTGCTTCGATGGCCTCTGCCGCACCGCGGCGCAGCGAGTGCACGCTGACGATATCGCCGCGTCGTACGTGAGTGAGCAAAGTACCAATGGTGGCCAGCTGTGGACTGATCGCGATGTCGATATCACCACCCTGGACCAGGTCGACATAGGCCGGGTTGTTGATGATGGTCATTACCTTGCGTGCGCCGAGGCGCTTGGCCAGCAGTGAGGACATGATATTGGCCTCGTCATCGTTGGTCAGGGCCAGGAAGATGTCGGCTTCGGCGATGTTCTCTTCCAGCATCAAGTCGCGGTCCGAGGCGCTGCCCTGCAACACCACGGTGCTGTCCAGGGTATCGGAGAGGTAACGGCAGCGCGCGGGGTTCATCTCGATGATCTTGACTTGATAGCGGCTTTCGATGGCTTCGGCCAGGCGTTCGCCAATTTGCCCGCCGCCGGCGATGACGACGCGCTTGTTGCTTTCATCAATTTGCCGCAATTCACCCATCACCGCGCGGATGTGGGCTTTGGCTGCGATGAAGAACACCTCGTCGTCGGCTTCAATAACCGTGTCGCCCTGGGGCAGGATCGGTCGGTCGCGGCGAAAGATCGCGGCGACGCGGGTATCGACATTGGGCATGTGCTCGCGGATCTGGCGCAGCTGTTGGCCGACCAGCGGCCCACCGTAGTACGCCTTCACGGCAACCAACTGGGCTTTGCCTTCGGCGAAGTCGATGACCTGCAGTGCGCCTGGATGTTCGATCAGACGCTTGATGTAGTGAGTGACTACCTGCTCGGGGCTGATCAGTACGTCGACCGGGATAGCATCGTTGTCGAACAGACCGGCGCGTGTCAGGTAGGCCGACTCACGCACCCGGGCAATCTTGGTAGGCGTGTGGAAAAAGGTGTAGGCGACTTGGCAGGCGACCATGTTGGTCTCGTCGCTGTTGGTCACCGCCACCAGCATGTCGGCGTCGTCGGCGCCGGCTTGACGCAGTACGGTAGGGAACGAGGCGCGGCCCTGGACGGTACGGATGTCCAGGCGGTCGCCGAGGTCGCGCAAGCGGTCGCCGTCAGTATCGACCACGGTAATATCGTTGGCTTCGCTGGCCAGGTGTTCGGCCAACGTACCGCCGACTTGCCCTGCACCCAGGATGATGATTTTCATCCGCTCTTCCCTTCTCTTGTTATCCGCGTGCGGCGGCGATTTTGATCAGCTTGGCATAGTAGAAGCCATCGTGTCCGCCTTCCTGGGCCAGCAACTGGCGGCCATGCGTTTGGCGCAGGCCGGCTTGGGTTGCAAGGTCCAGCTCGCGGGCGCCCGGCGTACGATTGAGGAACGCCTCGATGACTTCGGTGTTCTCGGTCGGCAGGGTCGAACAGGTGGCATACAGCAGGATGCCGCCCACTTCCAGCGTTGGCCACAAGGCATCAAGCAACTCGCCCTGCAAGGCAGCCAGGGCCGGGATATCCTCGGCTTGCCGGGTCATCTTGATGTCTGGGTGGCGGCGAATGACCCCTGTTGCCGAGCAAGGCGCATCGAGAAGAATGCGTTGGAAGCCCTTGCCATCCCACCAACTGGCAGTATCGCGGGCATCACAGGCAATCAACTGGGCATCCAGACCGAGACGATCGAGGTTTTCCCGGACTCGGGTCAGGCGCTTGGCCTCAAGGTCGATAGCGACTACCGAATCCAACGTTTCTTCGGCTTCTAGCAGGTGGCAGGTCTTGCCTCCCGGTGCGCAGCAAGCGTCGAGTACGCGCTGGCCGGGGGCCAGATCGAGCAGGTCGGCTGCCAGTTGCGCCGCTTCGTCCTGAACGCTAATCCAACCCTGGTCAAAACCCGGCAGTCCACGTACATCGCAGGCCTGAGCCAGAACAATACCGTCGCCGCTGTACTGGCAGGCGCTGGCTTCCAGGCCTGCTTGGCGCAGTAGATCAAGGTACTCCTCGCGACTGTGATGACGGCGGTTGACCCGCAGGATCATCGGCGGATGAGCGTTGTTGGCGGCGCAGATAGCTTCCCATTGCTGTGGCCAGAATGCCTTCAACGACTTCTGTAGCCAACGGGGATGGGCCGTGCGCACCACCGGATCGCGTTCGAGTTCGGCAAGAATTTCACTGCTCTCGCGTTGCGCACGGCGCAGTACTGCATTGAGCAGCGCCTTGGCCCAGGGCTTTTTCAGTTTGTCGGCACAGCCAACGGTTTCACCGATGGCAGCATGGGCAGGCACGCGGGTATAAAGCAGTTGATACAAGCCCACCAACAATAGGGCCTCGACATCGGCATCGGCACTTTTGAAAGGCTTTTGCAGCAGCCGTTCGGCTAGCGCAGAAAGCCGCGGTTGCCAGCGTGCGGTGCCAAATGCCAGGTCCTGGGTCAGGCCGCGGTCACGTACTTCAACCTTGTCCAGTTGTGTAGGCAGTGAGCTGTTCAGGGAGGCTTTGCCGCTGAGAACTGCTGCCAGGGCGCGGGCGGCTGCCAGACGTGGATTCATTGACCGAGCACCGTACCGATGGCGAACTTCTCGCGACGGCTATTGAACAGGTCACTGAAGTTCAGCGCCTTGCCTCCGGGCAATTGCAGTCGGGTCAGGCACAGCGACTGTTCACCGCAGGCTACGATAAGGCCATCTTTGCTGGCCGCAAGGATTTCGCCCGGCTTTCCGCTGTCTGTGGATAAGCTGGCTGCGAGTACTTTCACTGCCTCACCGTTGAGGCTGCTGTGGCAGATCGGCCAGGGGTTGAAGGCGCGAATAAGACGCTCCAACTCGACGGCCGGACGGCGCCAGTCCAGGCGTGCTTCGTCTTTGTTCAACTTGTGGGCATAGGTGGCCAGGCTGTCGTCCTGAATTTCACCTTCCAATGTGCCCGCCGCCAGCCCGGCAATAGCCTCAAGCACTGCGGGTGGGCCCATCTGGGCAAGGCGATCGTGCAGGCTACCGCCGGTGTCACTGGCACTGATCGGCGTAGTGACCTTGAGCAACATCGGGCCTGTATCCAGGCCGGCTTCCATGCGCATGACCGTCACGCCGCTTTCGCTGTCCCCGGCTTCGACCGCTCGCTGGATGGGTGCAGCACCACGCCAGCGTGGCAGAAGCGAGGCGTGGCTGTTGATACAGCCCAGACGCGGGATATCCAATACCGCTTGCGGCAGGATCAAGCCATAAGCGACCACCACCAACAAATCGGGCGCAAGCGCAGCAAGCTCAGCTTGAGCATTGGCGTTGCGCAGTGTCGGCGGCTGCAGGACCTGGATGCCGTTATCCACAGCCAGTTGCTTGACCGCACTGGGCATCAGTTTTTGTCCACGGCCGGCCGGACGGTCCGGCTGGGTGTAGACGGCCACCACATCATAGGGGCTGTCGATCAAGGCCTTGAGGTGTTCGGCGGCAAACTCTGGGGTGCCTGCAAAGACAATGCGCATGGAGTTCTCGCTTAAAAAGAAAAAGGCTTGCCGGAGCAAGCCTTTGGGAAGAAGGAAATCAAGCTTGCTGGCGGTGCTGCTTTTCCAGTTTCTTCTTGATTCGGTCGCGTTTGAGCGTGGACAGGTAGTCGACGAACAATTTGCCGTTGAGGTGATCGCATTCGTGCTGGATGCACACGGCCAGCAGACCTTCGGCAATCAGTTCGTACGGCTTGCCGTCGCGATCCAGCGCCTTGACCTTGACCCGCACCGGGCGGTCGACGTTCTCGTAGAAACCCGGTACCGACAGACAGCCTTCCTGGTACTGGTCCATTTCGTCGGTCAGCATTTCGAGCTCGGGGTTGATGAACACCCGTGGCTCGCTGCGATCTTCACTCAGGTCCATGACCACGATGCGCTTGTGTACGTTGATCTGGGTTGCCGCCAGGCCGATGCCAGGGGCTTCGTACATGGTTTCAAACATGTCATCGATCAACTGGCGAACGCCGTCATCGACTTCGGTCACCGGTTTGGCGATGGTGCGAAGGCGCGGGTCCGGGAATTCGAGGATGTTCAGAATGGCCATAAGCGTATGAGCTGCACTGTGCGATGAATTACAAACATGAACACACATAATAAAGGGATTCGGCGCATTCGGCACCTGCAAAGGTCAGCTAAGGTTTCACACAGCTTGGAGCCTTTGCTCGGCAAGCCCGTAGCGGCGCAGCTGAGGAGAATCCTTCAACCGGTTTTCAAAGTATTATCAACAGAGTTATCCACAGCTTTTCCTCAGTGTAATTCAACGCCGTCGATCAAGGATGATCGTTATGCCACTGTCTGCTGGCCGGGAGCTTTCCCCGGCCGAACTTGAGGCGCGATTGCGTCTGCATTGCTTGCCTGCACTTGGGCCGCAACGCTTTCACTTACTCCTGCAAGCCTTCGGCAGCGCGTCTGCAGCACTCAGTGCGCCGGCCTCTGCCTGGCGCTCATTAGGGCTTCCTGCTGCCAGCGCCGAGGCTCGCCGTAGCGAGGAGGTGCGCGAAGGTGCCTCCTCTGCATTGGCTTGGCTAGAGGCCCGCGACCGGTATTTGCTGATGTGGGACGATCCCGCCTACCCGGCGTTGTTGGCCGAGGTGGATAGCGCCCCGCCCCTGCTTTTCGTGGCCGGCAATCCTGCGCTGCTGGAAAAACCCCAGTTGGCCATCATTGGCAGTCGCCGGGCATCTCGTCCGGCCCTGGATACGGCGACGGCGTTTTCCCGTCACCTTGCCCAAGGAGGATTCGTGATCACCAGCGGCCTGGCGCTTGGCGTCGATGGCGCTGCTCATCAGGGCGCCCTAGACGTCGGAGGCCAGGCGATCGGGGTGTTGGGCACCGGCCTGCAGAAATTTTATCCACAGCAACATCGAGCGCTGGCCGCAGCAATGATCGAGCAAGGAAGCGCTGTAGTTTCCGAGTTCTCTCTCGATACGGGTCCGGTTGCGAGCAACTTCCCGCGGCGCAATCGGATCATCAGTGGCCTATCCCTGGGCGTACTCGTTGTCGAGGCAAGTCTGGCCAGCGGCTCGCTGATCACTGCGCGTCTGGCGGCGGAGCAAGGCCGCGAGGTCTATGCCATTCCCGGGTCGATTCATCATCCTGGCTCCAAAGGCTGTCACCAACTGATTCGCGACGGAGCGCTGTTGGTTGAAAGCGTGGATCAAATCATGCAAACCCTGCAAGGCTGGCAGCAGCTGCCGCCGGTAACGTGCAGCAAAGACAGTGGCACGCGACATGTCCTTGAGGTATTGCTGCTGGCTGCACCGCAAACGAGTGAAGCGTTGGCCCGCAACAGCGGTTGGCCGTTGCCAAAAGTGTTGGCGGCGTTGACCGAGCTTGAAGTAAACGGACGGGTTTGCAATGAAGCTGGGCGTTGGTTTGCCCGGTCTGCCTAAGTACACTGCGAGTCAGCCTTAATGCGGAGTGATAGCAATGGTGAGCAGTTGGCGTGTGCAACAAGCCGCGCGTGAGATTCGGGCCGGTGCGGTGATTGCCTACCCAACCGAGGCCGTGTGGGGCCTGGGCTGTGATCCGTGGAACGAGGAAGCGGTTGATCGCTTGCTGGCGATCAAATCGCGCTCGGTCGATAAAGGGGTGATTCTGGTCGCTGACAATATTCGTCAGTTCGACTTTTTGTTCGAAGATTTTCCCGAGATCTGGCTGGACCGTATGGGTAGTACCTGGCCGGGTCCGAACACCTGGCTGGTGCCACACCAGAACATGTTGCCGCAGTGGATTACCGGGGTGCATGACACCGTGGCCTTGCGGGTTAGCGATCATCCGGTTGTGCGTGAACTGTGTTCGCTGGTCGGGCCTTTGGTCTCGACGTCGGCCAATCCTCAGGGCCGTCCTGCGGCTAAGTCGAGGTTGCGTGTGGAGCAGTACTTCCGAGGGCAACTGGACCTGGTGTTGGGCGGCGCATTGGGTGGGCGGCGCAATCCGAGCGTGATCCGGGATCTGGTGACCGGGGATCTGGTCCGGGCGGGATAAATCCTCACGGGGCAAGCTTACTCCCACAGTCTGTCTGTAGGCGTAGGCTTGCTCCGCGAAGGGTTACGGCAGCAATACTGTAGACCCTACTGTGCGCCGCGCCGACAGTTCGGTCTGGGCCTTGGCTGCTTCGCTCAGCGCATAGCGCTGCTGGATATCCACCGTCAGCTTGCCGCTGGCGATCATTTCGAACAGGTCATCGGCCATCGCTTGGGTGTTTTCGGCATTGTTGGCATAGCTTGCCAATGTCGGCCGGGTGACATACAGCGAACCCTTTTGCGCCAGGATACCCAAGTTGACCCCACTGACAGCGCCTGAGGCATTACCGAAGCTGACCATCAGCCCGCGCGGCGCCAGGCAGTCCAACGAAGTCAGCCAGGTATCCTGGCCGACGCCGTCATAAACCACCGGGCACTTCTTGCCATCGGTCAGTTCCAGCACCCGCTGGGCTACATCTTCGCGGCTGTAATCGATGGTTGCCCAGGCTCCGAGTGCTTTTGCGCGCTCAGCCTTCAGTGCGGAGCTGACCGTGCCGATCAAGTTTGCGCCCAGGGCCTTGGCCCATTGGCAAGCCAATGAGCCGACGCCACCAGCAGCGGCGTGGAACAGAATGGTGTCGCCAGGCTGTACGGCATAGGTTTGCTTGAGCAGGTAGTGCACGGTCAGGCCTTTGAGCATGACGGCCGCGGCCTGCTCGAAGCTGATGTTGTCCGGCAACTTGACCAGATTGGCTTCAGGCAGCACATGTATCTCACTGTAGGCGCCCAGCGGACCTCCGGCGTAAGCCACCCGGTCGCCAACTTTGAGCCGGGTGACCTGTTCACCAATGGCCTCGACTACGCCGGCGCCTTCTGTACCCAAGCCTGAGGGCAAGGCTGGTGGCGCGTACAAGCCACTGCGAAAATAGGTGTCGATAAAATTCAGGCCAACGGCCTGGTTGCGCACGCGAACCTGCTGTGGGCCGGGGGTGGCAGGTTCGAAGTCGACTAGTTCCAGGACCTCCGGGCCCCCATGCTGGCTGAACTGGATACGCTTGGCCATCTGCACTCTCCTGTCGAGTCTGGAAAACCCCTATCGGACGCCTTTGCATGACCGCCGTCAACTGCGGCCACCCTGTCGCCGGTGGTATGCTACGCGCCGAATTTGCTCATGCCCGCTTCCAGGTGACCTGATGACTAGCCGCACCGAGGCCGTGAAAGCCTACCTGCTCGACTTGCAAGACCGTATTTGTGCCGCCCTCGAAACCGAGGACGGTGGCGCCCGCTTTGTCGAAGACGCCTGGACGCGTGAAGCAGGTGGTGGTGGGCGAACCCGCGTAATAGGTGACGGGACGGTTATTGAAAAAGGCGGGGTCAATTTCTCTCACGTCTTTGGCAGCGGTTTGCCGCCTTCGGCCAGTGCCCATCGTCCAGAATTGGCCGGCCGGGGTTTCGAAGCACTGGGCGTGTCGTTGGTTATCCATCCGCACAATCCGCATGTGCCAACCTCTCACGCCAACGTGCGCTTCTTTATTGCCGAAAAGGAAGGTGAAGAAGCAGTCTGGTGGTTTGGCGGTGGCTTCGATCTGACCCCTTATTACGCCCACGAAGAAGACTGCCTGCACTGGCATCAGGTGGCCGAGCGCGCCTGTGCGCCCTTTGGCGCCGATGTCTACCCGCGCTACAAAGCGTGGTGCGACCGTTACTTCCACCTCAAGCATCGCGGCGAGCCTCGTGGTATTGGCGGCCTGTTCTTTGACGACTTGAACGAATGGGACTTCGATACCTGCTTCGCTTTCATTCGCGCGATTGGCGATGCCTACGTAGAGGCCTACCTGCCGATCATCCAGCGTCGCAAGGCTATGGCCTATACGGCTGAGCAACGTCAGTTCCAGGAGTTTCGCCGCGGTCGCTACGTTGAATTCAACCTGGTTTATGACCGAGGCACGTTGTTTGGTCTGCAATCGGGCGGCCGCACCGAATCGATCCTGATGTCACTGCCACCACAAGTGCGTTGGGGGTACGATTGGAAGCCTGAGCCAGGCAGTGAAGAAGCTCGCCTGACCGAGTATTTCCTGCAGGACCGCGACTGGATAGGTGAGGCTCGATCCAATCGCTAAGGCCCTGTGGATAACTTTGCCGGCAGCTCCGGCCCCCAATCAGGAAGCGCGTGAATGGACCAGTACGTTGTATTCGGTAACCCGATAGGCCACAGCAAGTCGCCGCTGATTCATCGCCTGTTTGCCGACCAGACTGGCCAGCAACTGGAGTACAGCACCTTGCTGGCGCCGCTGGACGATTTCAGCATGTGCGCTCAGGGTTTCTTTAAACAGGGGCTGGGGGCCAACGTTACGGTGCCATTCAAGGAAGAAGCTTATCGCCTGGTCGATAGCCTTACGCCACGAGCACGGCGCGCTGGCGCTGTGAACACCTTGAGCAAACTGGCCGATGGCACCCTGCAGGGTGACAACACCGATGGCGCCGGCCTGGTTCGTGACCTGACCGTCAATGCTGGCGTACAGCTAACCGGCAAGCGCATCCTCCTGCTTGGTGCTGGCGGTGCCGTGCGCGGCGTATTGGAGCCATTGCTGGCGCATAACCCGGCTTCTCTGGTTATCGCCAACCGCACTGTGGAAAAGGCCGAACAACTGGCCCGTGAATTCGCTGACTTGGGGCCGGTGGCTGCCAGTGGTTTCAGTTGGCTGCAAGAGCCGGTGGACCTGATCATCAACGCTACCTCCGCCAGCCTTGCGGGCGAGTTGCCACCCATCGCCGCGAGTCTGATCGAGCCGGGCAGAACGGTTTGCTACGACATGATGTACGGCAAAGAGCCAACGCCGTTTTGCCGCTGGGCAAGCGAACACAAGGCCGCCAAGGTACTGGACGGGTTGGGCATGCTTGCCGAGCAGGCTGGCGAAGCCTTCTTCATCTGGCGCGGCGTGCGTCCGGATACGGCTCCTGTACTGGACGAACTGCGTCGCCAACTGGCTCGCGGTTGACGCATGAGCCGCGGGGGGAAGCGCGTTCCCTCCAGTGCGCGTAATCTCCGAAGATTGCCCTGTGATAGTTTCACCCCTTGAAGCGGATTGGGCACAGCGCTGCCCTTCCCAACTTGTGTAATTCCTCGATCACCTATTAACGTGCTCTATACAGCGTCAGGCGGCCACCTGCCTGACGCTGGCGGCGATCATCTTAGTTGGTCGGGTCTTTATCGATCTTCGGAGCCGAAGGTCGACATGTGTTGTATAGAGCTTCGGACGTGTCCTACAGTCAGCCCACTTTATTCGCAATAGACTGCTCACTCTGACCACAGGAGTGAAAGATATGGCTAATCACAGTTACATGACCGTTACCGGGAAAAAACAAGGCTTGATTTCCGCTGGTTGTTCTAGCCAAAACTCGATTGGCAACAAATGTCAGGTTGGCCACGAAGACGAAATTATGGTGCTGGCTTATTCTCATAATATGGCAGGTGGTAATGACGGCAGCACCTCAGGTGGTCGTGGTAAACATATGCCCGTTGTTATTACGAAAAACATTGATAAATCTACACCCCTACTCGCCAGTGCTCTTCATGAAGGCGAAGAAATAGAGTGTAAAATCAATTTCTATCGCACCTCAGCTATGGGTGGTCACGAAAAATATTTTACTGTGTTGTTAACCGGCGGGCGTATTGCCAACTTAAGCGTTCAGGTGCCACATGCCATTAATATGAGGGACGCGCAGCCGCAGGAGCTTCTGGCCATTCGGTATAGGGACATTAGCTGGGTACACCACCAGGCAAGCACAAGTGCCTATGCGTCTTGGGGGTACGAAGGTGAATGAGCAGTCGTGTGATATTCATGATGTGGCCGCAGCAGGCGCTGATCTAGTTGCGTTGAGTTGCACCATTGGCGCTACTAGTTTTGATGATGGAGTTCTTCAGCTTCAGCTTGGATCAGTTGTATCTGATTTTGTAAACGAAATCATAGATGATGTTAATGAAGGTATCGTAAGCGCTTGGGATGGCGTGCAAGCAATAAGGGCAGAGTATGCCGAGCTGGCTTCCAAGGCGGCTTTTTATGCGCAAAATGGCATAGGGGTAGTCGCGGGTGTCATGCAAGTTGAAGTTGGAATCGCGATTACCGGGTCTTCATACGGTTTGGGATCGCCAATCGGCGCGTTTTTTATCGCGCATGGCGTTAATAACATTTATGAAGGAGGGATGAATATTTATCAAGGTCCGATCGCCAAGCCAGCACCAGGACCGACTAGGCGTGTATACCAATATTTATTTAGAGATGGCTATCAAGGGAATATAGCATATGGTGCAGTTGATTTGGCTTTGTCGATTAGAGGTATGATGCGGCCTATACGGAAGACGGAGTCAGTGCAGCTTTTCAGGCGAGACCCAATTAATTACGAGCCAGCGTATCAGCAATCCGGTAAGTTGGCTTTATTTTTTGAGGCATTAGTAGATTCAATTACAATAGGCTCCATGGTTCCGGAAGAGAGCCTTGAAACACAAAGCAAGTGATACCATAGAAAAAGGTGATGTTTACCATATGTCGCGAAGTCTTGGGATGTAAAATTTCAAGCCAGCAGCAGTAATTATCACATACAAAATTCCGTATACAGTCCAATATGATGTTTCCTCTAATGGGAAATACTCTGTTAGGCACCACATAATAAGTACTGTGTAGAATATGGAGCAGCCGGCAATAGCTAGGCTCAAGCTGACTAAATATCGTAACGTGTACATACCCTGTGCACTCTCCTATCTGTAAGCTCACTATTTAATATAACCGGCATTACTAAGGTAATTGCAACCCCTGAAACAAGAGGTCGCGATTTAGCAACCAGTGGAGTCTAGAGTTTCGCCCAAAGGCATGCGCCGAGTATCCGAAATGCCCATTTTAAGAAAAATCGGACATGCCCCGTCGCAATTTCACTCAGCGAACTGAATGGGACAATTTGCTGCCCCTTCCAGCTTGTGCAACTCCTCGATTACCTGTGGGCGGGCTCGATGTAGCGTCAAGCTGCCACCTGCCCGGCGCAGTCGGTGGGCTTCACGGTGCAGCATGTCGACGCCCGAATAGTCGATAAAGTTTATCTGTCGAGCATCGATCACCACGTCGGGGCCCTGGCAGCGCTGCAGGCGTACTTGCAGATAGTGGCTGGCGCCAAAGAAGATCGACCCGCCGACCCGCAGCACGTCGGCGTTACCTTCGCGCGACTGCTGGACCCGTGGTCGCGAGGTACGTTTGAGATAGAAGAACAGCGAGGCTAGTACCCCGGCGTAAATGGCAGTCTGCAGCTCCAGCAACAAGGTTGCGGCGGCGGTCAGGGCCATGACTAGAAACTCCGCACGACTCACCCGGAACAGCGCCCGCATGGCCCGATGATCAACTAGCCCCCAGCAGATCAGAAGAATGCTGCCCGCCATGGCCGGAATCGGAATGTGCGCAATTAACCCGGCGCCGGCTACGGCGAACAAGGCTACCCACAAAGCCGAGAACACCCCGGCCAGTGGAGACCGGGCGCCAGCCTCATAGCTCAGTCCGGAACGGGTGAAGGAGCCTGATGACAGGTAGCCGGAGAAAAAGCTGCCCACCATATTCGACAAACCTTGGGCGCGGACTTCCTGATTGGCGTCGATCATTTGTTCCGAACGCGACGACAATGAGCGTGCGATTGACAGGCTGGTGACCAGCCCGAGCATACCCACGGCTACTGCGCTAGGCAGTAGCCGCAGGATCAACTCAAGGTCCAGCAACGGTAGAGGGCTCAATGGTGGTAGCTGGCCGATGAAACCGGGCACCAATTGCACCCGGCCAAACACAGCAGGCAGTAGCCACGCCAGCAGACTGGCAATGCTCAACGTGATCAACAGGCCGGGCCAACGCGGCCGGAGGAGCTTGAGGGCAATGCCGAGCGCCAGCGTACCCAGCCCCAGAACCAGCGAAGGCCAGTCAACGTCACCTGCGTGTTCCACCAAGCTTTCTACGGTTTTCAGGGCTGTCGCCTGGCTGGGTAGGTCCATTCCCATCAGGTTTGGCAATTGACCCAGTGCGATGACTACTGCAGCACCGAGGGTGAACCCAAGCACCACTGAGTGAGAGACGAAATTTACCAGGGCGCCAAAGCGCAGCAATCCCAGTAACCACTGGAATACGCCAGTCAGAAACGTCAGCAACAGGATGAGGGTGATGTAATCGTCGCTGCCGCTGACAGCCAGAGGGCTGATACTGGTGTAGAGCACGATGGAAATGGCGGCCGTCGGCCCACAGATCAGATGCCAGGATGACCCCCAAAGACAGGCAATCAGCACCGGAACTATCGCTGCGTAAAGGCCATATTCCGCGGGCAGGCCGGCGATCAGGGCATAGGCGATCGATTGCGGCAGCGCCAATATTGCGCCGCTCAGGCCTACCAGCAGATCACGGCGCACACTCCCCCGTGTCTGCCGGGGCAGCCAACTGAGAAATGGCAGAAGGGAGTGGCGATCAGGCCAGGGCATGGACGAGCTCTATCGCAATCAACGGCGGTTCAGGGTGCGATGGATGACGTGTGCGCGCAAGTTAAAGCGGGCCTATCAACCTCATTAACGTTAAGTCAGAATACAAAATTCACATGCTCACCCTGATGCAGATTCAGCTCCAGGGTATCGACCATGGCAGCGGCAATCCTGGCCAACTGCTGCAGGGGCTCGGCGAGGCCTGGTTCCAGCGTGCCTTGTGTCTTGCGAAAGTGTTCAATGCTCAGCCCGGCGATCTCTTGCGGGGCGTTGACCAGCGTCCATTGCAGGTGGCTGCGGTGTAGCAGGTCGACGATCTGTTCGGCGCAGGTTCGCTGCTGTTCACTGTGCCCCTCACTGTGATCGAGTACGCTGAAATCGCCGACTAGGAGCAAGCGTCGTATAGTCGTGCGGGAGAGGCTGGCGATCAGTGCCTGGCTCATGCGAAGCTGCGTGGCAAAGTCATCGGGTGCCAATGCTGGCAACAGGCAGACCACCGCCGAACCACCGGCGACGCTTTGTTCCGCCTGGTCAGTGGTGCTCAGGCCGCCGATTTTGAAGTGCAGTCCGGGTCGTGGTGCGCGAGTGTTCAGTTCATCGACCACGACGATGACTTCGTGCTGGCGCTTGAGCAGCTCGGCTATCAAGGCGCTGCCCAGGCTGCTCAGACCGCCTAGGATGACCAGTTTGAATACTGGGGTTTCGGCATTTTTCACCAGATCATTCCTTTCTCTGCGAATGATCATTGGACCCTGAGTCTCACGCCAGGGTTCGCATAAATTCAGGAGCATGTGTGCAAAGGATCAAGGGTTATCACGCCCACATCTATTACGACGCCAGCACGATGGAGCAGGCTCGGCAGCTATGTGAAGAAGCGTCCCGGCTGTTCGGCGTGAGTATGGGGCGCATGCATCAGAAGCCCGTAGGACCGCATCCGGACTGGAGTTGCCAACTGGCGTTCGGACCGGAAGTGGTGGGGGTGGTGTTGCCTTGGCTGGCGCTGTATCGGAAAGGGCTGGTGGTGTTTCTGCACCCGTTGACGGGGGATGACTTGGCGGATCACCGTGATCATGCGATCTGGATGGGGGCGGTGCGGCCCTTGGATCTGTCTATTTTTGCGTAGATGACGGCGGTAGCTTCGCGGGGCCAGCGCTGAGCACAGCTCAAGCACATCCCCCACTGCTTGCTCGGCATTCGCGGCCTTGGCAATTTTGTCGACCAGGGCCGAACCCACCACAACGCCATCTGACAGCTTGGCAATGGCCGCCGCCTGCTCGGGCGTACGGATACCAAAGCCAACGCTGATTGGCAGATCGGTATGCCGGCGAAGACGCGCAATTGCATTGCTCACCTGTTCGCTGGTGGCCGAGCCGGCACCCGTAACACCCGCCACCGAGACGTAGTAGACGAAGCCGGAGCTGCGCTCCAGTACGCGCGGCAGGCGCGCGTCATCGGTTGTTGGGGTGGTCAGGCGAATAAAGTCGATGCCGGCAGCCTGCGCTGGGGTTGCCAGTTCGGCGTCGTGCTCAGGCGGCAGGTCGACAATGATCAGGCCGTCGACACCTGCGTCCTTGGCCTGGGCCACGAACGCTTCTACGCCAAAACGGTGAATCGGGTTGTAGTAGCCCATCAGCACAATCGGCGTGGTCTGGTTATCGACCCGAAACTCGCGAACCATCTGCAAGGTTTTCGCCAGGGTCTGGCCTGCATCCAGGGCACGCAGGGTTGCCAGTTGGATGGAAACGCCGTCGGCCATTGGGTCGGTGAATGGCATGCCCAGTTCGATCACATCGGCGCCGGCAGCCGGCAGGCCTTTGAGAATTGCCAGGGAGGCGTCGTAGCCAGGGTCGCCCGCAGTGATGAAGGTGACCAGTGCAGCGCGACCCTCGGCTTTCAGTTCGGCGAAGCGTTGTTCTATACGGCTCATGCCTGTTTCTCCTGGGCAGCCATATGGCTCATCACGGTTTGCATGTCTTTGTCGCCACGCCCGGACAAGCAAACCACCATCAGGTGATCCTTGGGCAGGGTCGGGGCGCGTTTGATTGCTTCGGCCAGGGCGTGGGAGGTTTCCAGTGCCGGAATAATACCTTCCAGGCGGCAGGTGGTATGGAACGCGGCCAAGGCTTCTTCGTCGTTGATGCTGACGTACTCGACTCGTTTCACTTCGTGCAGATAAGCGTGTTCCGGGCCGATCCCCGGGTAGTCCAGGCCTGCGGAAATCGAGTGAGCATCGGTGATCTGGCCGTCAGCGTCCTGCAGCAGGTAGGTACGGTTACCGTGGAGTACGCCCGGAATACCACCGGTGAGGCTGGCCGCATGCTTGTCGGTGTCTACGCCATGGCCACCGGCTTCAACACCGATGATCTGGACGCTGGCGTCGTCGAGAAAATCATGGAACAGGCCCATGGCGTTTGAGCCGCCGCCAACACAGGCGATCAGGCTATCGGGCAGGCGCCCTTCCTTGGCGTGCAACTGCTCGCGGGTTTCCTTGCCAATGATCGACTGGAAGTCGCGGACCATTGCCGGATAAGGGTGTGGACCGGCAACGGTGCCAATCAGGTAGAAGGTGTCATCAACGTTGGTAACCCAGTCGCGCAGCGCCTCGTTCATGGCATCTTTGAGGGTGCCGGTACCCGAGGTCACAGGCACGATTTCGGCGCCCAGCAGCTTCATGCGAAAGACATTGGCCTGTTGGCGCTCGATGTCAGTGGCGCCCATGTAGATGACGCAAGGCAAGCCAAATCGTGCGGCAACGGTCGCGGTGGCGACACCATGCATGCCGGCACCGGTTTCGGCGATAAGGCGCTTTTTGCCCATGCGCTTGGCCAGCAGAACCTGGCCGATGCAGTTGTTTACTTTGTGCGCGCCGGTGTGGTTGAGCTCTTCGCGCTTGAAGAAGATCTTCGCGCCACCGCAGTGTTCGGTCAGGCGCTCGGCGAAGTACAGCGGGTTGGGACGACCGATGTAGTCGCGTTGAAAGTACGCCAGTTGTTCCAGAAACTCGGGGTCGGCCTTGGCCGCTTCATATTCGCGGGCAAGGTCGAGCACCAGCGGCATCAGCGTTTCAGCCACGTAGCGGCCACCGAAAGCGCCAAACAGGCCATTTGCATCGGGGCCGGCGCGGAAGTTGGTCTGGGTCATGTGTCGCTCCAGGGCGTAGTGGAAACTGGGAATGGCTTTACTGTACCCACGACACGCGTTACTGAAAACCGATAAGATTGCTACAACACGTCAGGAAAACTCACACGTCATGCGCCAGGACCTGCCTCCCCTTAATGCCCTCAGGGCATTTGAAGCCACTGCCCGGCTCAATAGCGTTAGCCTGGCGGCCGAGCAACTGCACGTGACTCATGGGGCCGTGAGCCGACAGATCAAAGTGCTGGAGGAGCACCTGAGTGTCAGCCTGTTCGTCAAAGATGGGCGCGGCATTAAACTCACAGATGCGGGACTGCGCCTACGGGACGCAAGTTTCGATGCTTTTGATCGCTTGCGCAGCGTTTGTGGCGAGCTGAGCCAAAGTAGTGCGGACGCTCCTTTTGTTCTCGGTTGTTCAGGTAGTTTGCTGGCTCGCTGGTTCATTCCGCGCCTGGGTCGACTGAAGGCAGATTTGCCGGAATTGCGACTGCATTTGTCTGCGGGCGAAGGCGATCTCGATCCGCGTCGACCAGGCCTGGATGCCTTGCTGGTTTTTGCAGAACCACCATGGCCTGCGGATATGCAGGTACATGTGCTGACGCAGGAGCGCATCGGCCCGGTGTTGAGTCCGCATTACGCCGGATTTTCCCGCCTGCGGCAGGCGCCTGCCCAAGCATTGCTCGATGAGCGACTGTTGCAAACCACCTCCAGACCCCAGGCCTGGCCCAGTTGGGCGGCGCAACAAGGTATCAACCGCGACGCGCTGCAATACGGGCAGGATTTCGAGCATTTGTATTATTTGCTGGAGGCAGCCGTCGCGGGCTTGGGGGTAGCGATCGCGCCGCAACCGTTGGTGGCCGACGACTTGCGCGCCGGTCGTCTGGCGGCGCCTTGGGGCTTTTGCCAGACCCAGGCGGCCTTGGCATTGTGGGTACCTCGACGCGCCGCGGATGGGCGCGCCGAGCAGTTAGCCGGCTGGCTCCGAGCGGAGCTGGAACGCCAGGTGGATTAGTTGGAGCGTTTGCACATCAGGTAGGCAGCGAGCAGTCCTAGAGCGCCTATTGCCACGCCTGCTGTAGTCCACGGGTGCTCCTGGGCGTACTCGCGGGTGGCCAGTCCAGTTTCGCGGGTCTTGGTTTTCACTTCTTCGTAGGTATCGCTGAGCAGGCTGCGCGAATGGCGAAGGGCACTTTCGGCATTGCCTTTGAGCGTCTTGAGGGTTTTTCGCGACTCATCCGAGGCATCGTCCTTAAGACTTTCGAGCGCCTTGAGCAGGCTTTCTATCTCCGCTTCCATGCTTTGCAGCGACGCTTTACGCAGCGAGTGATTGGCCATGGTGACTCTCCTTTCAGGTGTGAGTGAGCTGTTTTGCTTCCGACTTCGTCAGCTCAAGAAAGTGCAGTCCGACTTTCCTCCATTTCTGTGCCTTTCGGGTAAAAAAGCCTGCCGCTGCTAGGCTCAAAGCTCACATTCGAAAAGGAGACTGATTATGTCGGATCATCACACTTACAAGAAAATCGAACTTGTCGGCTCATCGCCCACCAGCATAGAAGACGCTATCAATAATGCCCTGGCTGAAGCGGGTAAAAGCATCAAGCATCTTGAGTGGTTCGAAGTGATCGACACCCGCGGTCATATCAAGGACAACAAGGCCGCGCACTTTCAGGTCACGCTGAAAGTGGGATTCCGTATCGTCAATAGCTGAAATCGTGGCACTGGCTTGTACGGGTCAATTGAGTTACACAGTCTAAAGGCGCCCGGACGGGTTCCGGCGCCATCCTCCACTTTGATCTGAACAAGGAAAGCGATCGATGAAGAAGTTGGTAGTGACAGCAGGTTTGATGATGCTGGCAGGCACCGCCCTCGCAGCGGGCAAGCCGTGCGAAGAACTGAAAAGCGAAATAGCTGCCAAAATTGACGCAAAAGGTGTCAGCGGCTACTCGCTGGAGATTGTCGACAAGGGTGCAGCATCTGACGGCAAGGTCGTAGGGACCTGCGAAGGTGGCACCAAGGAAATCGTCTACAAGCGTGGTTGATGGGCAGCCATTGAGCCTGCCAAGACTTCATCGCTGGCAACGCCAGCTCCCGCAGATTAGCTGTCACCGCAATCTGTGCAAGAGCCAGCATTGCTGGCGATGAGGCCTTCAGCTTGCGCGCATGACCTGCGCCAGTAACTCATAGGACCGAATGCGGTCGGCATGTTCATACAGGTCACAGGTGAAAATCAGCTCGTCTGCCTGAGTCTGCTCCAGCAGAACATCGAGCTTGGCCCGAATCTTCTCCGGCCCGCCCACCATCGCCAATCCCAGGAAGTCTCCCACCGCCTCTCGTTCGTGGGGCAACCACAGGCCATCCATGCTTTCTACAGGTGGTCGCTGTACCAGGCTTTGGCCCCGCATCAGGGCAAGGATTCGCTGATACACCGAGGTCGCCAGGTAGTTGGCGTGCTCATCGGTGTCGGCGGCTACCAGCGGTACACCGAGCATCACGTAGGGCTTGTCGAGTACCGCTGAAGGCTTGAAGTGGTTTCGATAGATCCGTATGGCTTCGTGCATGTAGCGCGGTGCGAAGTGTGAAGCAAAGGCATATGGCAGGCCGCGCATACCGGCCAGTTGTGCGCTGAACAGGCTGGACCCCAACAGCCAGATTGGCACTTCAGTGCCGTAGCCGGGAACGGCGATAACTTTTTGATCCGGCGTGCGCGGACCGAGGTAGCGCACCAATTCTTCAACATCATCGGGAAAGTCATCGGCGCTGCCGGAACGTTCACGACGCAGGGCTCGGGCAGTCATCTGGTCGGAGCCCGGTGCACGTCCAAGGCCCAGGTCGATTCGTCCCGGATAGAGGCTTTCCAGAGTGCCGAATTGTTCGGCAATCACCAGCGGCGCATGGTTGGGCAGCATCACCCCGCCGGCACCGACGCGTATAGTCGAAGTGCCGCCGGCCAGGTAGCCGAGCAGTACCGACGTCGCCGAGCTGGCGATGCCATCCATGTTGTGGTGTTCAGCGACCCAAAAGCGGTTGTAGCCGAATTTTTCTACATGCTGCGCCAGGTCCAGCGAGTTGCGCAGTGATTGCGCCGGGCTGCCGTCGGCGCGAACCGGCACCAGGTCGAGGGTGGAGAATTTGATGTCCGCAAGTCGCTTCATGGGCTGGTCAGCCTCCTGGGCAGTCGTTTGTCCGGCATAAGACCGGAGCCTTCTCAACTCTGTATGGGCACATCCTGAGGATTCAAGGCTTGGTTGCAATCAAGCTGAACTTGCCCAGTCAGCCGCCCTCTGAATCTTAGGCTGCGCAACGTTGCGCCCTGCAGACACTCAGGAGGCAGTATGAAAAAGACAGCATCGGCCGTTTGGGAAGGTGGCCTGAAAGACGGAAAAGGTCAGATTTCCACTGAAAGCGGTGCACTTGAAGCAAACCCTTATGGGTTCAATACAAGGTTCGAAGGACAGCCAGGGACCAATCCGGAAGAGCTGATCGGCGCAGCCCATGCCGGCTGCTTTTCCATGGCGTTGTCAATGCTGCTGGGTGAGGCGGGGTTCACCGCCGAGCGTATTGACACCACAGCTGAGGTGACCCTGGATAAACAACCTGACGGTTTTGCCATCACCGCCGTGCACTTGATTCTCAAGGCCAAGGTTCCTGGTGCCAGCGAGGAGCAGTTCAAGGAGGTGGCGAACAAGGCAAAAGCCGGTTGCCCAGTCTCTAAAGTGCTCAATGCAACCATCAGTCTTGACGCCACCCTGGTGGGATAAGCTCGAACCGGGACAGGCTTCTTGTGGTCAAATGGGTGTCGGCAGAACCTCTGCCGCCACAAGGAGCTGTCCCATGATCCGTGTTGCAATAGCTGTGATGGCATCGCTGCTGGCCACTTCTGTGCTGGCCGCCCCGAAAAACTGCGAAGAGCTCAAGGCTGAGATCGAAGCGAAGATTCAGGCCAATAATGTCAGCTCCTACACCCTTGAAATCGTCAAGAACGAAGAGGTTCACGATCAGAACATGGTGGTCGGCAGTTGCGAGGGCGGAACCAAAAAGATCATCTACCAGAAGAATGATCGTTAGGCGTCAGGGTATGCAAAAGATGTCGTTGGCTTCTTCGGCGACGATTTTGCGCTGTGCGTCGTAAAGGTAGGCGCTGGGCCGCATGGCGGGAGCCCGGGCTTCCAGGCGATAACGCTGACCGGCTTCGAAATTGTCGTAGCGTACTTTCAGATAGCAGGTTCGCTCCACAGGGTCGACCGAGAAACCTCCGGAATAGACCTCGAAATCGAAGCGTACGGTTAGCTCGTGCTTGCCGGGTGTTACCTGGAAGAAGCGTCCATCGTTGAGCCGCTCACCATCCAGGCGGTCGGCCATCAGTATCTTGCCGGGTGTCATGGTGTACAGGTCGACCCATGCCTGCTTGCTATCAACTGGAGGCAAGGGGCTGGCGCAAGCCCCCAGGGTACTGAGGGCAATCAGCATCATTGGCTGGCGCATGGCAAACTCCCGCTTGCAACCTACAAAGCATAAGCATAGCGCCATTCACGCTGTCAGGTGCGTTGGCAGCCCGCCGGTGCTCCTTTGCTGAGCAGATTACGCTGGTCGTCGTAAAGCTTTGCCCACGGGCGAAAGCCTATGCTGCCCGCTTCGAGCTGATAGCGTTGCCCGGCATTGAAGTCCTTGAATTTGAGATTCAGTTGGCAGTCGCGCCACAGCGGTTCGCTGTCCGGACCGATATTGCTGGGGTTCACCGGGAATAGGTAGCGCACCGTCAGTTCGTGGCTGCCGGGCGAGACTTGGAAATAACGGTTGTCACTCCAAGAGCGCTCGTCTACCTCCACGGCATGCAAGGTATCGTCCGAATTGGATGCTAGGTCGATCCAGGCTTGGTTGGGATCGGGGGCAGGCAAGCCGGCACAGCCGGATAAAAGCAGAAGACCACTGATGACAAGCAGTGTACGCATGGCAAAACTCCAGCCGGGCAGGATAGTCTTGAAGCTGATGAGCTCTTGAGCGGATAACGGGACACCAATGCTTCGACTATTTCTTTTATTGCGCTCAAGTCTTGGGGCACTCGACCATTTTTTTCGCTACTTGGTTCCCGTGCTGGCGCTCGGGCTGCTCAACGGTTGTTCCAGCATTGGCTATTACGGGCAGTTGGCCAGCGGGCAGTGGCAGCTGTTGCAGGCGCGTAAACCGGTAGCCGAGGTGATAACGCAGCCCGCCACCCCCCCGAAATTGCGTCAGCACCTGCTGCACGCCGAACAGGCCAGGACGTTCGCCAGCGCGCAGTTGAAACTGCCGGATAACCGCAGCTACCGGGTTTATGCGGACATTGGCCGCCCGTTTGTGGTGTGGAATGTGTTTGCTACGCCCGAGTTTTCCCTCGAACCCCAGACCCATTGCTTTCCCATTGCCGGGTGCGTCGCCTATCGCGGTTATTACACTCAAGGTGCTGCCCGTGGCGCGGCTGCGCTGCAAAAGCAGCAGGGGCTGGATGTGTATGTGGGGGGCGTGGAGGCCTACTCGACCCTGGGCTGGTTTGATGATCCGATTTTGAGTTCGATGCTGGGCTGGGGTGATGAGCGGCTGGCCGCGGTCATTTTTCATGAGCTGGCACACCAGCGCGTGTATGTGCAGGACGACACGGCATTCAACGAATCATTTGCCACCTTTGTCGAACAGGAAGGTTCTCGCCAGTGGCGTGCGGCTCGCGGCCTGCCGGCGCATACACTGGACGATGGTCAACAACGCGATCAGTTCGTGGCTTTGGTTCTGGCCAGCCGTGAACGGTTGAAGGCGTTGTACGCAGCACCGCTGACTGAATCAGCCAAGCGCGCCGGAAAACAAGCCGAATTCGAGCGCTTGCGCCGAGAATACCGTACTTTGCGCGACAGCCAGTGGGGAGGTAAAGGCCGTTTTGACGCCTGGATCAATGCGCCAATGAACAACGCCAAGCTGTTGCCCTTTGGATTGTACGACCAATGGGTGCCAGCGTTCGCGGCGCTGTTTACCCAGGTAAATGGGGATTGGGAAGCTTTCTATCAGCGGGTTGAAAGCCTCGGGCGGCTGTCGCTCGAGCAGCGCCAGCAAGCCCTGAATAGAATCACGGAGCAAGCGCGCCCTCACCCCGCGGTAGTTGTCAGCCCTGGTTGGTGATGAACGCGCTGTGCAGCTCGGCCAAGGTCGCAAAGTGATAGGCCGGTTGTTCCGCTGTCAGCTCCTCATGACTGCCAAAGCCGTATCCGACTGCGACAGCTTCCAGTCCATTGCTGCGAGCGCCAATCAGGTCGTGCTTGCGGTCGCCGATCATCAAGGTTTGTGCCGGATCCAGCGATTCCTCGGCAAGCAGGTGAGCAATCAACTCGACCTTGTTGGTACGGGTGCCGTCCAGCTCACTGCCGTAGATCACTTTGAAGTGATGATCGAACTGGAAATGCCGGGCAATCTCACGGGCAAACTGCCAAGGCTTGGACGTGGCGATGTACAGCGTTCTGCCCTGCCCGTTCAAGGCTTCGAGGAGCGGCTGGACACCCTCGAACACCAGGTTTTCATACAATCCGGTCACCTTGAAGCGCTCGCGGTAGAAATTCACCGCTTGCCAGGCTTTGGCTTCGTCGAAGCCATAAAATTGCATGAATGCCTGTAGCAACGGAGGGCCGATGAAGTGCTCAAGACGCGCCAGGTCTGGTTCATCGATATCCAGCTTGGCCAGGGCGAACTGGATCGAACGCGTGATGCCCAGGCGCGGATCGGTCAGGGTGCCGTCGAGGTCGAAAAGAATATTCTGCTGATGCATAACTGTCTCGATAAGGGGCGTGGACGGACTCACTCAGGCAAGTGATAGCCTTCGGCCAAGTGCTGGTCTTTGAGTTTTACGTAGTTGCTGGCGCTGTAGGGGAAGAAGGCGCGTTCCTTTTCAGTCAAGGCCCGGGCCTGTTTGACCGGGCTGCCAACATACAGGTAGCCGCTTTCCAGGCGTTTTCCCGGCGGGACCAGACTGCCGGCACCAATGATCACTTCGTCTTCGACGATTGCCCCGTCCATGATCGTACTGCCCATGCCGACCAGAATCCGGTTGCCGAGGGTGCAGCCATGCAGCATCACTTTATGACCGATGGTCACTTCGTCACCGATCAGCAATGGAAAGCCGTCGGGATTGAACGGGCCGGCATGGGTAATGTGCAACACGCTGCCGTCTTGCACGCTGGTGCGAGCGCCAATGCGGATTCGGTGCATATCGCCGCGGATCACTGTCAGTGGCCAGACGGAGCTGTCTGCACCGATCTCGACATCACCCAGCACCACTGCGCTGCGGTCCACGAAGGCACGCTCGGCCAAGCGCGGCGAATGGTTCTGGAAGGTGCGAATGGCCATGATAGGGGTTCTCTTTGGTGTTGATAGGGCTGCGGTCAGCGTCGATTGTAATTAAGATGGTCCGGTGTTTCTTCTGCCAAGGTGTTTAACCGTGAGTGCGAACAACCCGCTACTGCAGTCTTATGACTTGCCGCCCTTCTCGGCGATCCGTGCCGAGCATGTGCAGCCGGCGATTGAACAGATCCTGGCCGACAACCGTACAGCTATTGCCCAGATCCTCAAAACACAAGGCCAGCAGCCAAGCTGGGCCGGTCTGGTACTGGCCATGGACGAACTCAATGATCGCCTGGGCGCCGCCTGGAGCCCGGTCAGTCACCTCAACGCCGTTTGTAACAGCGCCGAGTTGCGTGAAGCCTACGAGGCCTGCCTGCCAGCGCTGAGTGCATATGCCACTGAGCTGGGGCAGAACCGTGAGCTGTTCCAGGCCTATGAAGCGTTGATAGCCAGCCCGGAAGCGGCAAGCTTCGACGTTGCGCAAAAGACTATTCTCGAACATGCCCTGCGTGACTTCCGCCTGTCGGGTATCGACCTGCCAGCTGATCAGCAGCAACGGTATGCCCAGGTGCAAAGCAAGCTCAGCGAGCTGGGCAGCCGCTTCTCCAACCAGTTGCTTGATGCCACCCAGGCCTGGACCAAGCATGTCACCGATGAGGCCGCGCTGGCCGGACTGACTGATTCGGCCAAGGCCCAGATGGCCGCTGCAGCCCAGGCCAAAGGGCTTGATGGCTGGCTGATCAGCTTGGAGTTCCCCAGCTATTACGCCGTGATGACTTACGGTGAAGATCGCGCGTTGCGCGAAGAAATCTACGCCGCCTACTGCACCCGCGCTTCTGATCAGGGCCCGAATGCCGGTCAATTCGATAACGGTCCGGTGATGGGCGAAATTCTTGACTTGCGCCAGGAGTTAGCCGAACTGCTGGGCTATGCGAACTACGCTGAGCTGAGCCTGGCAACAAAAATGGCCGAGTCCAGCGACCAGGTGCTGACCTTCCTGCGTGACCTGGCCAAGCGCAGCAAGCCGTTTGCCATCCAGGATCTGGCTCAGCTCAAGGCTTACGCGGCCGAGCAAGGTTGCCCGGACCTGCAAAGCTGGGACAGCGGCTTTTACGGCGAAAAACTCCGTGAGCAGCGCTACAGCGTGTCTCAGGAAACCCTGCGTGCCTACTTCCCGATTGATAAGGTGTTGTCTGGTCTGTTCGCTATTGTCCAGCGTCTGTACGGTATCGAAATTGCCGAGCTCAAGGGCTTCGACACCTGGCATCCGGATGTGCGCCTGTTCGAAATCAAGGAGCATGGTCAGCACGTAGGCCGCTTCTTCTTCGACCTTTATGCCCGCGCCAACAAGCGTGGCGGCGCTTGGATGGACGGTGCCCGCGACCGTCGACGGAACGCGGAGGGCCAATTGCAGAGCCCGGTGGCAAACCTGGTATGTAACTTCACGCCTGCAGTACCTGGTAAACCTGCGCTGCTGACGCACGATGAAGTCACCACCTTGTTCCACGAGTTTGGGCATGGCTTGCACCACTTGCTGACTCGCATCGAGCATGCCGGTGTGTCCGGTATCAACGGCGTGGCCTGGGATGCCGTGGAACTGCCAAGCCAGTTCATGGAAAACTGGTGCTGGGAGCCCGAGGGTCTGGCGTTGATCTCCGCTCATTACGAAACCGGTGCCGCCCTTCCACAAGACTTGCTTGAGAAAATGCTGGCGGCGAAAAATTTCCAGTCCGGGCTGATGATGGTTCGCCAATTGGAGTTCTCGCTGTTCGACTTTGAACTGCACGCCAGCCATGGCGATGGCCGTAGTGTGCTGGAAGTGCTCGAGGGCATTCGCGACGAAGTCTCGGTCATGCGGCCACCTGCGTACAACCGCTTCCCCAACAGCTTTGCGCACATCTTTGCCGGGGGTTATGCCGCGGGCTACTACAGTTACAAGTGGGCTGAAGTGCTCTCGGCCGATGCGTTCTCGCGGTTTGAGGAAGAAGGCGTGCTAAACGCGCAAACGGGTCGTGCTTTTCGCGAGGCGATTCTGGCGCGTGGCGGCTCGCAGGAGCCGATGCTGCTGTTCGTCGACTTCCGTGGTCGTGAGCCATCAATCGATGCACTCTTGCGCCATTGTGGTTTGAGTGAGGATGTGGCGGCATGAGCGATGGGCCTGTGATAACGAAAAAACGCTTCATCGCCGGGGCAGTCTGCCCGGCGTGCAGCGAGCCGGACAAACTGATGATGTGGAGCGAAGACAGCGTCCCGCATCGAGAGTGTGTGGCGTGTGGGTTCTGCGACACGCTCAACGAACAGGGGCTGTCGGTGCCCAAGGAGCTGGGCACTCGAGTCAACAAGATCGAGGTCAAACCAGCCGAGGCTAAGGTGCAGACTGTTCAGTTCTTCCCCAATCCCAAGCTGAAAAAGCCTGAGCAGTAGCCTGTCACCCTACCCGGGGTCTCTGCCCCGGGTGTCTTGTATGCTCCCGTGCAGTAGATAGTTACCGCTTGTCAGACTGATGTGTCTTGCAAGCTCGGGTCACTGACAACCCGAGCAAGGAAGCACTATGAGCACCGAGAATCCACTGGTGGGCCTTCAAGGTCTTATCGCCTACGACCAAATCACCCTGGAGCATTTACGCCCTGCTGTCGATCAGGTGATCGAGGAGCACGAAAACGGCATCGACCAAATCATCGGCCATCAGCAGGCATTGCCCACTTGGGACGACCTGGTGCTTGCCGTGGATGGGCTGGATGCCAGGTTGCAGGGAGTGTTCTACTCCATGGTTCCTTTGATGGCTCGAGGCGATGCCTGGGCATCTGAAGTGTTCGAGTGCTATGGACTCATCGACGCGCGCTTCAAGCAGAAGCTTAAAAATGCGCCGCTGCATGTTTTGTATGAGCGTCTCGCCGCCAGCGACGTGGGGGCCAATCTTGATGCCCATCAGCGTGGCACCTTGCAACAAGTGCTCAAGGAGTTTCGTCTGGCAGGTGTTGGCCTGGACGATGCCAGACAGCTTGAACTGGAACAGCTGGAGTCGCGGATCCGCGAGTTGGAGGGGAAATTCCAGGAAACGCTGCAGAAGTCGGTTGAGCAATCCAGCATCCACATTACCGATGAAACGCAGCTTGAGGGGGTGCCTGAACCGCTGCGCGCCGACCTGGCTCAAAAGGCCAGGGATGCCTCATTGCCCGGCTGGCTGATTGTTTGTGTGCAGGAACCGTGCAACGCGATTCTTAAACATGCCACGGACCGCGCCCTGCGCGAGCAGGTTTACCGCGCATACACCACCCGCGGCTGGGACAGTGAACTGGCACATGACAACGGCCCGGTGCTGGAGCAGTTGGCGCAACTCAGGCTCGAAAAAGCCCGCCTGCTAGGGTTTGACAGTTACATGGCGTTGAGCCTTGAATCGAAAAGTGCCGGCTCCGTCGAGCAAGTTGCAGGCTTTCTCGACGATCTGGTTCGCAGG
The DNA here is from genome assembly GCF_016881005.1 of Pseudomonas arcuscaelestis. Lineage (GTDB taxonomy): Bacteria > Pseudomonadota > Gammaproteobacteria > Pseudomonadales > Pseudomonadaceae > Aquipseudomonas > Aquipseudomonas arcuscaelestis. The sequence continues at coordinate 428,550 of NZ_JACOPV010000001.1, forward strand.
GTTGGCCCAGGGATGCAGCGAAGGCAAACACGACTGCAGGCGCTGGGGCAGTCCCATGGCCTGGAGGCAGTCCAGCCTTGGGACGTGACTTATCTGCAGGCTGCCGATGCGCGGGCAACGTTGGGTCTTCCGGCTAAAGGGCTGCGCGGTTTCTTCCCGCTGGACAAGGTGGTGCAAGCTTTGCGTGAGCTGACCTGGCAGTTGTTTGGCGTCACCTTGAACACTGATGAGTCCGTCGCGGCCTGGGATCCAAGCGTACTCACCTTTGAGGTGCTCCAGGACCATGCGACGATTGGTTATATTCACCTCGACCTGATCGACCGACCTGGCAAACAAGTGTTGGGCGTTTCTACCTCATACATCTGGCACCGACGGGTCGATGCCGAGGGTATCTATCATGGCGCCGTGGCGGTAGTGTTCAGCGACATCGCACCAGGCATTGGCGGTGAGCAACCACAACTCAGTCACCTCTCTCTGCGCAAGTTGTTTCACGAGTACGGGCATGCCTTGCACCACCTGCTGGTGCGCACCAACAACCATCTACTGTCCGATCTACGACGCTTGGGGGCGGACGGCGTAGAGGTATCGAGTAAATTGCTTGAACGATGGGCGTGGGATGCCGACTTCATGGCCGACATTTCTTCGCACCATGAGGACGGCCGCAAGCTGACAACGGAGCAGGTACAACTGGCGCTGACGGCTTTGCAGGGCGAGGGCATTCAGGAGTGCGCGCTCCTGCTGTCTCAAGCCTTGTTCGATTTCGACCTGCACCTGTCAGCTGATGACGGCAGGACAATCGACCAGCGAGCCGAGACCAGTCATGCGCAGGTTTGTGGTTGGCCATTGGTAGGTTTTGAACGTCCCATGCATGCCTTGGATCACTTGGTCAGTGGATATGACGCGAGTTTCTACGCTTACCTGTGGTCCGATGCTCAGGCTTTTGATTTGTTTACACGTTTCCAGAGCGAAGGCTTGCGCAGTGCTTCGACGGGGCGAGCGTTGCAGGATGTGGTTCTGTCACAAGGTGCGGCGCGCCCAATTTCGCAAAGCCTGGAAGCTTTCCTGGGACGTCCAGTGAGCTATGTGCCCTTCCTGCGCTGGTATGGTGTGGCTGAAGATGATTGACCAAAGGCGCTGGCAGAAATAGTCATATCTCTATACTGTATGTAAATACAGTATAGAGGTTGGCGCGATGTTCTCTCCAGCACCGCAAAGGGGCCGTGGTACGACCCTCAATCCCCACAATCGCTTCGCCCCCAGGCAATCGCTTGCAGAAGACGATGGCTGGTACCAAGAGGTACCCATGACCCAAGGGACCGAGGTGCGCAGCGAGACGGCCAAGTCCATCATTACTCGCAACACCTCACCCGATCTGCCTTTCGACCGCTCGATCAATCCCTATCGTGGCTGCGAGCATGGTTGTATCTACTGCTATGCGCGGCCAAGCCATGCCTACTGGGATTTGTCTCCTGGACTGGATTTCGAGACCAAGCTGATCGCCAAGACCAATGCTGCGCAAGTGCTTGAGCAGCAGTTGAGCAAGCCGGGTTATGTCTGTGCTCCGATCAATCTTGGCTCCAACACAGATCCCTACCAACCCATCGAACGCGAGCAGAAACTGACCCGGCGCTTGCTGGAGGTGCTGCTGCGCTATCGTCATCCGGTCACGATTGTCACCAAAGGCTCGTTGATCCTTCGTGACCTGGATGTGCTCGCCGAGCTGGCCCGGCAACGCTTGGTGACGGTAATGATCAGCCTGACGACCCTCGATGATGAGCTAAAACGCACGCTGGAGCCTCGGGCCGCAGCGCCCAAGGCGCGATTGCGAGCGATCCGGGTGCTGAGTGAGGCAGGTGTACCGGTAGGCGTGCTGTGTTCACCGATGATCCCGATGATCAATGACAGCGAGCTGGAGCAGTTGCTTGAGGCGGCCAAGAACGCCGGAGCGCTGAGCGCGGCATACATGATGTTGCGTTTGCCGCTGGAGGTTGCACCGTTGTTCGAGCAATGGCTGCAGGATCACTATCCACAACGCGCCAACCATGTATTGAGTCTTATCCGCCAGAGCCGTGGTGGAGCGTTGTATGACAGCCGCTTTGGTGCGCGCATGCGCGGTGAAGGTGTATTTGCCGACTTGTTGGCGCAGCGGTTCGCCAAGGCGATCCGTCGCCTGGAGCTGAATCAGCGCAAAGGCTATGCGCTTGATTGCAGTGCCTTTTGTCCGCCAGGAGGGCAGATGTCGTTGCTCTGACTTAAGTAATGGGTATTGGCCATTGATGGTTTTTTGATATTATTCTGGCCTCTCCTTGAATCTCTGGAACGCCCGTTCTAGAGCCTCTTAATTCAGTTTGAGTTAAGTTTTTCCGCGTAGCGTAGGAATTCAGCCAACAACTGATGTGATTGTTGGTGCGCGCTGGTCATCCAAACGACATGCGCTATTTGAATCATCAACCCGGTAAAATGGACTTAACCAAAAACCGTCAAAGAGGATGAATCATGCCCGTCAAGGACCCATCCAAGGTCGTTCCGGAAGCACCTGCCGAGAGCGCTGATGCCGCCCTGAAGCATATCGTCGACGGCTTTCTGCGGTTTCACCACGACGTTTTTCCTGAGCAGCAGGAGTTGTTCAAGAAGCTCGCCACCTCGCAAAAGCCTCGTGCCATGTTCATCACCTGCGCTGACTCGCGCATCGTGCCCGAGTTGATCACCCAAAGCTCGCCCGGCGACCTGTTCGTTACCCGTAACGTGGGTAACGTAGTACCGCCGTATGGGCAGATGAATGGTGGTGTATCCACCGCCATCGAATACGCAGTACTGGCCTTGGGCGTACATCACATCATTGTTTGCGGTCACTCCGATTGCGGCGCGATGCGCGCAGTACTGAACCCTCAAAGTCTCGAGAAGATGCCGACGGTAAAGGCCTGGTTACGCCATGCCGAGGTGGCCCGCACGGTGGTCGAGGACAATTGTTCCTGCGGCAGCGAGCATGAAAGCATGCAGGTACTGACCAAGGAAAACGTCATTGCCCAGTTGTACCACTTGCGTACCCACCCTTCGGTGGCTTCGCGTCTGGCAGCCGGCCAGTTGTTTATCCATGGCTGGATCTATGACATCGAAACCAGCCAGATCGAAGCATACGATGCTGCCAGCGACAGCTTCCAACCGCTGTCCGCCGGTCAACCGATTCCCTGCGCAACACCCAAAGGCCGCTACTAAGCGTCCTTGAAACCTCCATAACTGCCTGATTGACCGCTGCACCCACGGGTGCGGTCTGGTCATCGGCTGCCTTGAATTCTCCTGACTGCCTTGCCGACCTGCTGGCGGTTAGCGGCTGCGTGTTTGTCAGGGGTTGTGCCTGCGGCCATCGGAATGGCTGTGAATCTTGAGAGAAGGAGTGACACGGTGAACAAGACACAAGCGAAAGCGTTAATCCCGCGGGAGCTACTGGCCTCTGTAGTGGTTTTTCTGGTCGCCCTGCCCTTGTGCATGGGTATCGCCATAGCCTCGGGCATGCCGCCAGCCAAGGGTCTGATTACTGGAATCATCGGCGGGATCGTGGTCGGTTGGCTCGCCGGCTCGCCCCTGCAGGTAAGCGGTCCTGCCGCTGGCCTGGCTGTTTTGGTGTTTGAGCTGGTACGTCAGCACGGCGTGGCAATGCTGGGTCCGATTCTGTTGCTGGCAGGCCTGCTGCAACTGCTGGCCGGGCGCTTGCGCCTGGGGTGCTGGTTTCGGGTTACGGCTCCTGCGGTGGTCTACGGCATGCTCGCCGGTATCGGTGTGTTGATTGTTTTGTCCCAGGTACATGTGATGTTCGACAGCACGCCGCAGCCTTCAGGCCTTGCCAATCTGGCTGGTTTCCCTGACACCGTCGGGCAAGCGTTCATGCAAGGTGGACGGGACCAGGGTTTGCAGGCTGCTGCATTGGGGCTGGGCACTATCGCGGTTATGTGGGGCTGGGAGCGATTTCGGCCGCAAACGCTGAGGTTTGTGCCTGGTGCGCTGCTCGGGGTCGCCTTGATGACCGCAATCAGTATCTGGCTCACGCTGCCGGTCAATCGCGTTCAAGTACCGGCGGATCTGAGTGAGGCTATCGACTGGTTGCGTCCGGCTGATCTCCTGAGTCTGGCTGATCCGAATCTGCTGGTGGCAGCTTTTGCCCTGGCGTTTATCGCCAGTGCTGAAACGTTGCTTTCCGCTGCTGCTGTAGACCGCATGCACAATGGTCAGCGTTCGGATTTTGATCGTGAATTATCGGCGCAAGGATTGGGCAACATGCTCTGCGGTGTGCTGGGGGCGTTGCCCATGACCGGGGTGATTGTGCGCAGCTCCGCCAATGTTCAGGCCGGTGCCCAAACGCGTTTGTCGGCAATTCTGCACGGGGTGTGGTTGCTGGCGTTTGTCGTGGTGCTTGGCAGTTTGTTGCAGCAGATACCCGTGGCGAGTCTTGCGGGGGTGCTGGTGTACACCGGTATCAAACTGGTGGACTTCAAGGCTTTCAAGGGTTTGAGCCGGTACGGCCGTATGCCGATGTTTACCTACGCGGTCACGGCGCTAGCGATCATCTTTACTGATCTGTTGACCGGAGTGTTGCTGGGTTTTGCACTGACCTTGCTTAAGTTGGCGCTGAAGGCGGCACGCCTGAAAATCAGCTTGGCCAGCCTTGATGTTCCCGGTCATCTGGAGCTGCGCTTGAGCGGCGCGGCAACCTTTCTCAAGGTGCCGGCGTTGGCCCAAGTGCTTGAAGGTATTCCAGCAGGGACCACGCTGCATGTGCCGCTGGCCAACCTCAGCTATATCGATCATTCATGCCTTGAACTGCTTGAAGATTGGGGGCGGGCCAACGCAGGCAAGGGTTCGCGGCTAGTGATTGAGCAGCGCAGATTGAAACGCCGGACCGAAGGGCGGGTGCGCACAACGGCGGGCTTGGGCGCCTGACTCATCGCGGCTAAAGCCCGCTCCTACCGGCAATCATTGCCGGTGGGGGCGCAATAAGTGCTTAAGCCGGCTGATCCAGATCCAGGCCGACACCCAGCTGACGTGACAGACAAGGCCAGCGTTTCCAGGCAGCGCCTGTTTCGGGGCTGCTGAGCTTGTGGCGATACTGCTCGACCGATTCCAGAGCGAAGCTTTCTTCATCAAGCATTTCGTCCACCGAGTGGTGAACCACTTCGTCCAACTGGTTGGCGAATTCTTCGCCGATCAGTTGGTGGGCAATCAGGTTGGCCACAGTGGTATCCAGCGGTATCAACGGCTGGTTGAAGTGCTTGATATACAAGTCGTTCACTTCTTCTACCAAGCGATGCGCCAGGTAGGCTTCATCCAGCAGGCAACCCAGGCCGAGGTGGCCATTGGTGATGGCGGGTGGCTGCAGGAAATACTGTTCAGCAATTTTCAGTACAGGTTTTATTTGCGATTCGATACCGGCTTCGCGGGCCACTTCATTGGCGGCCTCAAGCAGCTCCGGAACCTGTTCGATGTAGGCGCTGACGAAGCGGGTCAACGCGCCTTGGGCGTCGATCTCCGGCAGTTGAATCGAGGGATGTAAGTGCGGCAGTTGCTTGATAAGTTGATCTTTCAGTTGGCCGGTTTCGGTCTCATGTTGATGGGCACGGGAAATCTGCTCGCGCAAAGCGGCGATGTTCATGACAACTCCAGGGTAAAGGCGTGACAAACGGAAGACATAAAATAGCTCGGTTCTGCAAACGGCTAAGACGTATTTGGCATAACCGATCCAGTCTTATATTCAGAGATTATATCGAAATGCCATCATTGTGCTCTCACCCCGGCTAGTTCGCGGCTTTGCGCGCAAACGTTCAACTTGGCGTCGAGGAATTTTCCTATCGCGTTGCGTCGACGAGGTCGCTGTCTATACTCCGGTTTGAAAGTGATTCGCTGATGAGGCCCGACTGCAGTTCGCAGGGGCTCGGTCGTCGAAGTTCGCAGTCTTGGCCGCCGTACCCTTAGCCGTAGGTCCACGCCTCCGGGATAACAAGAACGATAAGGGGAACCCGCAATGATGCGACATCCACATGTCTGGATGGGCCTCCTGTTGTGGTCGGTATTCGGTCAGGCTAACGCCGCCTGGACCGTGAACATGGCGCCAGGGGCGACAGAAGTCAGCAACGCAGTGTTCGACCTGCACATGACCATCTTCTGGATCTGCGTGATCATTGGCCTGGTGGTCTTTGGTGCGATGTTCTGGTCGATGATCGTCCACCGTCGTTCAACCGGCCAGCAGCCTGCTCATTTTCACGAGCACACCTGGGTCGAGATCATGTGGACAGTGGTGCCCTTCCTGATCCTGGTGGCCATGGCCATCCCTGCGACCAAGACCTTGATCGATATTTACGATGCCAGTGAATCGGATGTCGATATTCAAGTCACCGGTTACCAGTGGAAATGGCATTACAAGTACTTGGGCCAGGACGTTGAGTTCTTCAGTAATCTGGCCACGCCCGCCGACCAGATCCACAACAAAGCCCCCAAAGACGAGCATTACCTGCTTGAAGTCGACCAGCCATTGGTGCTGCCGGTCGGCGCCAAGGTACGCTTTCTGGTGACGGCTGCCGACGTGATTCACTCCTGGTGGGTGCCGGCATTTGCAGTCAAGCGCGACGCCATTCCCGGCTTCGTCAACGAAGCCTGGACCCGGGTCGAAAAACCCGGCATTTACCGCGGCCAATGTACTGAATTGTGCGGTAAGGACCATGGCTTCATGCCTGTGGTGGTGGAGGTCAAATCCAAAGCCGATTACGACACCTGGCTCGCCGAGCGCAAGGCAGATGCGGCCAAGCTCAAGGAACTGACCAGCAAGGAATGGACGCTTGAAGAGTTGGTCGAGCGTGGTGACAAGGTTTACCACACCACCTGTGTCGCCTGTCACCAGGCTGAAGGCCAGGGCCTTCCGCCGATGTTCCCGGCCCTCAAGGGTTCGAAGATCGCTACCGGACCGAAGGAAGATCACTTGAGCATTATCTTCCATGGCAAGCCGGGCACGGCCATGGCGGCTTTCGGCAAACAGCTTTCGGAAGTCGACATTGCTGCCGTGGTGACCTACGAGCGAAACGCCTGGGGCAATAACAAAGGCGACATGGTCACGCCTAAAGATGTGCTGGCGATCAAACAGGCAGAAAGCAAATGAGCCGACCTGACAGGAATTCCCGCACCAGCCACCGGATTGCAGGAGACAGGACATGAGCGCAGTGATCGACGACCACAGCCAGGGTCATGAACACGCCCACGGACCGGCCAAAGGCTTGATGCGCTGGGTGCTGACCACCAACCATAAAGACATTGGCACCATGTACTTGTGGTTCAGCTTTATTGCGTTCCTGCTGGGCGGCTCTTTCGCCATGGTGATTCGCGCCGAACTGTTCCAGCCAGGCCTGCAGATCGTTCAGCCGGAGTTTTTCAACCAGATGACCACCATGCACGGGCTGGTGATGGTCTTTGGGGCCGTGATGCCCGCGTTTGTCGGCCTGGCCAACTGGATGATTCCATTGATGATCGGCGCGCCGGACATGGCCTTGCCGCGTATGAACAACTTCAGCTTCTGGCTGCTGCCAGCAGCCTTTCTGCTGCTGGTTTCGACGCTGTTCATGCCGGGTGGCGGGCCCAACTTTGGCTGGACGTTTTATGCCCCGCTATCGACTACCTATGCTCCGGAAAGCGTGACCTTCTTTATTTTCGCCATTCACCTGATGGGTATCAGCTCGATCATGGGGGCGATCAACGTGATTGCCACCATTCTCAACCTGCGCGCCCCAGGCATGACGCTGATGAAAATGCCGCTGTTCGTCTGGACCTGGTTGATCACCGCGTTTCTGTTGATTGCGGTCATGCCGGTTCTGGCCGGTGTGGTAACCATGATGCTCATGGATATTCATTTCGGCACCAGCTTCTTCAGCGCTGCGGGCGGCGGTGATCCAGTGTTGTTCCAGCATGTGTTCTGGTTCTTCGGCCACCCCGAGGTCTACATCATGATCCTGCCGGCATTCGGCGCGGTCAGCTCGATCATCCCGGCGTTTTCGCGCAAGCCACTGTTCGGCTATACCTCGATGGTTTATGCCACCGGCGCGATCGCCTTCCTGTCCTTTATCGTGTGGGCCCACCATATGTTCGTGGTGGGCATTCCGGTGGTTGGCGAGCTGTTCTTCATGTACGCCACCATGCTGATCGCAGTGCCAACCGGGGTGAAGGTATTCAACTGGGTCAGCACCATGTGGGAAGGCTCGCTGACCTTCGAGACACCGATGCTGTTCGCCATTGCCTTCGTCATCCTGTTCACCATTGGCGGGTTTTCAGGGCTGATGCTGGCAATCGCCCCGGCGGACTTCCAATACCACGATACCTATTTCGTGGTCGCCCACTTCCACTACGTACTGGTGCCGGGTGCGATCTTCGGGATTTTTGCTTCGGCCTATTATTGGCTGCCGAAGTGGACTGGGCACATGTACGACGAAACCCTCGGCAAGCTGCATTTCTGGCTGTCCTTCATCGGCATGAACATGGCGTTCTTCCCGATGCACTTTGTCGGTTTGGCCGGGATGCCCCGACGGATCCCGGACTACAACCTGCAGTTCGCCGACTTCAACATGATTTCATCGATCGGTGCCTTCATGTTCGGCGCCACACAGATCTTCTTCCTGTTCATTGTCATCAAATGCATTCGCGGTGGTGCGCCTGCCCCAGCCAAGCCTTGGGATGGTGCTGAGGGCCTGGAGTGGTCAGTGCCATCCCCTGCGCCTTACCACACCTTCCAGACACCACCGGAAGTGAAATGAACGGCCTGGGCCGGAGGATGAACCATGAGTGAAAGGACCTCGCTCAAACGCCTGGTAGTGCGACTGTTGCTGCTGACTGTGGTGATGTTCGCCTTCGGCTTTGCCTTGGTGCCGATCTACGACGTGATGTGCAAGGCATTCGGTATCAACGGCAAGACCGGGGGGCAATACGAAGGCAGTCAGGTCAGTGACCCGAGTCGCATGGTGAAGGTGCAGTTTATGTCGACCAATGCCAGTGACATGGTCTGGGAGTTCTACTCCACGGCCGACCAGATCGACGTTAACCCCGGTGCGGTGAACCAGATGGTTTTCATCGCGCGCAATCCGACCGACAAGCCGATGAGCGCTCAAGCGGTTCCAAGCATCACCCCGGCAGAGGCAGCGGCCTACTTTCACAAGACCGAGTGCTTTTGTTTTACCCAGCAAGTACTGCAGCCAGGAGAGCGTATCGAGATGCCGGTGCGTTTTATCGTCGACCGCGATCTGCCCAAGGATGTGAAACACCTGACGCTGGCTTACACGTTGTTCGATATCACTGCTCGCCACCCGCCGGTTGCACACCTGGTGAGCCAGGACACACAGGGTGCCCGATAAGGAGAACACTCAATGGCTTCGCATGAGCACTACTACGTTCCGGCGCAGAGCAAGTGGCCGATCATTGCCACCATCGGTATGTTCATTACGGTGTTTGGCCTGGGTACCTGGTTCAACGATCTCAAGGCCGGGCGACCGGATTCCCATGGTCCGTGGATCTTCTTCTTCGGCGCGCTATGCCTGGCTTACATGCTGTTCGGCTGGTTTGGCGCGGTAGTCAAGGAAAGTCGCGCCGGGCTCTATAGCCCGCAACTGGACAGGTCGTTCCGCTGGGGGATGTCGTGGTTCATTTTTTCCGAGGTAATGTTTTTCATCGCCTTCTTCGGGGCGTTGTTCTACGTCCGCAATCTGGCCGGGCCCTGGTTGGGGGGAGAAGGTGCCAAGGGCGTAGCGCACATGCTCTGGCCAAACTTCGAGTTTTCCTGGCCATTGCTGAACACGCCGGATCCGAAGCTGTTTCCACCGGCAAAAGACATCATCGATCCTTGGCATCTGCCGTTGATCAATACCATTTTGCTGGTCAGCTCCAGTGTCACGGTGACTATCGCGCACCACGCCCTGCGCAAGGATCACCGGGGTGCGCTGAAATTCTGGCTCGGCTTGACCATCGTGCTCGGAGTCGCCTTCCTCATTCTGCAGGCGTACGAGTATCACGAAGCCTACAACGAGCTTGGTTTGACCCTGGGTTCGGGAATCTATGGCGCAACATTCTTCATGCTCACCGGATTCCATGGTGCGCACGTCACCATGGGCACGCTGATTTTGTTCGTTATGTTGGTGCGCATCATGCGTGGACACTTCAGCCCCGATAAGCATTTCGGCTTCGAAGCGGCTAGCTGGTATTGGCACTTCGTCGACGTGGTCTGGGTCGGGTTGTTTATCTTTGTGTATGTGCTGTAGCGGGTTTTAGAACGGCGCGTGGGAGACCAGTTGGCCGCTGTAAAAGCCCCAGGTCACCAGCGCCAGGGTCAGCGCGGCGAGGGTAACCCGCACGGTCAGGGCTTTGAGCAGACGTGTGGAGTCGCCATCGTCCTTGACCAGAAAGAACAGGCCACTGAACAGACTGGCGATGGTCGCCAGCAGCATCAGGACAATCGCAGCTTTAAGCATGGCGAAACTCCGGGGGGATGCATCGATGACCTTAAGTATAGCGATTGACCATGGGGTGACCGGGTGAAGCCATTTCGCCCTGGTTGGCTGCCGACGCTGGTAGTGCTGTTGCTGCTACCGGGCTTGATCGGCCTCGGTTTCTGGCAACTCGGGCGTGCGGAACAAAAGCGCGACCTGCTTGGCAGCTACGCCGAGCGCCAGGCTGGCGAACCCATTGGTGTGACGCAACTGACCCAGGTGCAAGACCCGGCTTACCGCCGTGTTCGCCTATTCGGCCATTTTGATACCCAGCACAGTTTGCTGCTGGATAACCGCATGCGGGATGGCCAGGTCGGCGTCGAGCTTTTACAACCCTTTTTCGATCAGTCCAGCGGGCTTTGGCTACTGCTCAATCGCGGCTGGTTACCATGGCCGGACCGACGCAATCCCGTGCAGTTCGCTACGCCGGAGCAAACCTTGAGCCTGGATGCCTGGGTATATATCGCCCCAGGCGCGACCTTCCAGCTGCATGCCGATCCTGAGGGTGGCAGTTGGCCGCGGCTGCTGACGGCCATCGATGCCGGTCATCTCTGGACGCAGTTGGCGCGCCAGGGCTTTGCTCATGAACTGCGTCTGGAGGCCAGTCCAGTGAGCTACCGTCTGGACTGGCCTGTGGTTGCCATGGGTCCGGAAAAACATGTGGGCTACGCCGTGCAGTGGTTTGCCCTGGCGTTGGCGTTGGTCCTGCTCTACCTCTACTTCGGCTGGCATAACAACAAAAAGGAGAAACAGCATGGGAGCCGTCACGAGTCCACTCAACATGTCTGAAGGCAAGACGCCGCGCGGACGTATCCGCGGACGCTTGCAACTGATCCTGATCCTGCTGGTGGTAGTCGGTCCTATGTTCCTGGCCACTGCCATGTATAAGTTGCAGTTCTGGGTGCCCGATAGCCGCAGCTATCACGGCGAGATGATCGGTGATGGTAAAAGCCGCGCCGACCTTGGCGTGGACGCCGATGAACAGCGCTGGCAGCTATTGGTCAGCGCGCCTAAGGAATGTGGCCTGGATTGTCAGCAACTGGTGTACCTGGCCCGGCAGATTCAAGTAGGCCTCGGTCGCGATGCCAGCCGCGCCAGTCATGCCCTGGCCACTACTCAGCCGTTGACGGGTGATTATCAGGCCCGGCTCGATCGTGAATATCCACAACTGCAACGTTACCCGCTGAACCCGGACAAGTACGGTGCCGTGAGTCAGGGCAAGCAAGATGCTCAGCTTTGGGTCATCGATCCACACGGCAATCTGGTGCTGCGCTATGACGCCAGGGTCAAGGGCAAGGACGTGCTCAACGACCTGCGCCATCTGTTGAAACTGTCCAATATCGGGTAGGACTAGATCATGGCCAGACCTGGATACCGTCTTGCAGTATTTGCCACCTTGCTGGCGCTGGTAGTTGTGCTGCTCGGGGCCTATACCCGTCTCACCCATGCTGGCCTGGGGTGCCCCGACTGGCCGGGTTGCTACGGCTTCATCAGCGTGCCCAAGAGCGAGGCACAGCTGGCTCACGCCGAACTGCATTATCCGGACTCGCCGGTGGAGGAGCACAAGGGTCGCAACGAAATGGTCCATCGCTACTTTGCCGGCACCCTGGCGTTGGTGATCACCCTGCTGGCCTGGCAGGCCTGGCGTCGTCATGGCCGGGATGGCCAGCCTTATCGTCTGCCCTTGCTGTTGCTCGCAGTGGTGTTCGCTCAGGCAGCATTCGGTATGTGGACGGTAACCCTCAAGCTTTGGCCGCAGGTCGTTACGGCACATTTATTAGGTGGTTTTGCCACCTTGAGCCTGCTGTTCCTTTTGAGCCTGCGATTGTCGCGAGCATTTGCTCCCCTGCCCAAGCTGCCCCTGAGCGTCAGGCGGGTGGCAGCGTTGGGGTTCCTTGTCGTTATCGGCCAAATCGCCTTGGGTGGTTGGGTAAGTGCCAACTACGCCGCGGTGGCCTGTGTGGACCTACCCACCTGCCATGGCCAGTGGTGGCCACAGGCAGACTTCGCCAACGGCTTTCATCTCACTCAACACATTGGCCCCAATTACCTCGGCGGGCAGTTGGACAGTGATGCACGCACTGCTATTCACATGAGCCATCGGATGGGGGCCTTGTTGGTCACATGCGTGTTGCTGATGCTCAGCTGGAAGCTGCACCGCCATGGCCTGAGCAAGTTGGCAGGCGTGGTATTGCTGGCACTGGGTGCACAGGTTGGATTGGGGATAAGTAATGTGTTGTTCCACCTGCCATTGCCGGTGGCCGTGGCGCATAACGCCGGTGGCGCCATGCTGCTGCTGAGCATGGTGCTAGTCAATTACCGCATACGCCTGGTGGCCAAGGCCAAGGCGCGTCGAGTCAGCCAAGGTTGGCGCCTGACACCGCTTACTAACGGCGGCGTGGTTCACTATCTGGGAGATAACTCATGGCGTCGCTTCTGAGTGAACGCAGTCAGCAGGCTGGCTGGCGCGACTATCTGGAACTGACCAAGCCCAAGGTGGTGGTGCTGATGCTGATCACCTCGCTGGTCGGCATGTTCCTAGCCACACGTGCGGGGGTGCCCTGGACGGTGCTGTTGTTTGGCAATCTGGGCATCGCCTGCTGCGCCGGCGGTGCTGCTGCGGTGAATCATGTAGTGGATCGGCGCATCGATGCGCTAATGGCACGTACACACAAGCGGCCGTTGGCCGAAGGCCGGGTAACGCCAGGCGCCGCGCTGATTTTCGCCCTGCTGCTTTCGCTGTCAGGCATGGGCCTGCTGCTGGTGTTTACCAATGCCCTCACCGCCTGGCTAACCCTCGCTTCACTGCTGGGCTACGCAGTGATCTACACCGGCTTTCTCAAGCGAGCCACGCCGCAGAACATCGTCATTGGCGGGTTGGCCGGCGCGGCGCCGCCGTTGCTGGGCTGGGTGGCGGTCAGCGGCCATATCAGTGCCGAACCGCTGCTGCTGGTACTGATCATTTTTGCCTGGACTCCCCCGCATTTCTGGGCCCTGGCCATTCACCGCAAGGAAGAGTATGCCAAGGCGGATATTCCGATGTTGCCGGTAACCCATGGCGAGCACTACACCAAGGTGCACATCTTGCTCTATACCTTGGTGTTGCTGGCAGTCAGCCTGCTGCCCTATGCCATTCATATGAGTGGGCCGCTGTACCTGGCCTGCGCCGCGGTACTGGGCTTGCGCTTCCTGCAATGGGCCTGGGTGTTGTACCGTGGCAGTCGGCCGCATGCCGCGATCAAGACCTTCAAGTACTCTATCTGGTACCTGTTTTTGCTGTTCATCGCGCTGCTTGTTGATCACTACTTACTGTTGAACCTATGACTCGAACCCAGAAAACCGTTTTCATCCTCGTTGCCCTGGTCGCCGTGATCCTTGGGCTTACCGTCAACAAAGTGCTCAATGGCCGCAGTGAGGGCAACCCTGCTGAACTGATCGATGCGGGCATTATTCTGCTGCCGCAGAGCCGCACGGTGCCAAGCCTGGAAATGACTGACGAAAAGGGTCAGACCGTGGCGGTGGATGAACTTACAGGTAAATGGTCGCTACTGTTCTTCGGCTACACCTTCTGCCCGGACATCTGCCCGACCACCCTTGCGCAGTTGCGTCAGGTTAAGAGCGAATTGCCCAAGGAAGCGGTAGACCGCTTGCAGGTCATTCTGGTTAGTGTTGACCCGAACCGTGATACCCCGACTCAGCTGCAGCAGTATCTGGGATATTTCGACAAGGATTTCCGTGGCCTGACCGGCTCACTGGATAACTTGCAGAAGCTGGCCAATGCGGTAAGCATCCCGTTCATTCCGGCCGATACCAGCAAGCCGAACTACACGGTTGATCACAGTGGCAACCTGGCGGTGATTGGGCCAGACGGCAAGCAGCGGGGGTTTATTCGCGCACCGTTCAACAATCAGAAGTTGGTAGCGCAGTTGCCGGGCTTGCTCAAGCGCGACTAAAAGCATCGCCGGGCAGGTCCGCTCCCACCGACGCTGTGGGAGAGAGCTTGCCCGACGATAGTCTTCTGGATCAGAACGCAGGCTTGACCGCGCCCTTGTACTTGTCTTCGATGAACTTCTTCACTTCCGGGGTGTGCAGGGCTGCAACCAGCTTCTTCACTGCCTCGGCATCTTTGTTGTCTTCACGGGTAACCAGGATGTTCACGTAAGGCGAATCGGCACCTTCAATGACCAGGGCGTCTTTCTCTGGGTTGAGCTTTGCTTCCAGCGCGTAGTTGGTGTTGATCAGTGCCAGATCGACCTGAGTCAGTACGCGTGGAATGGTCGCCGCTTCCAGTTCACGGAATTTCAGGTTCTTGCTGTTCTCGGTGATGTCTTTGACGGTCGAGAGGATATTGGTGTTGTCTTTGAGCTTGATGACGCCAGCCTTGTCCAGCAGCAGCAAGGCACGACCACCGTTGGTAGCGTCGTTGGGGATAACGACGGTGGCGGTCGATGGCAGTTCATCGAGCTTTTTGTATTTGCTCGAGTAAGCACCCAGCGGCTCCAGGTGAACACCGGCAACGCTGACCAGCTTGGTACCCTTGGCCTTGTTGAACTCATCCAGGTACGGTTGGTGCTGGAAGAAGTTGGCGTCCAGGCGTTTCTCGGCAACCTGCACGTTCGGCTGGATGTAGTCGGTGAAGACTTTGACTTTCAAGTCCACGCCTTCTTTGGCCAGGGCCGGTTTGACGAACTCCAGGATCTCGGCGTGCGGCACCGGGGTGGCAGCTACGGTCAGGGTTTCAGCCTGAGCGGAGAAGGCCGCGACGGCGGCGACAACAGCAAGCAGCTTTTTCATCAAATCACTCCTTGTGAGGGCCGATCCGGCCCCCGGTGCGTCGGCTTTGCCGACCCATGGGGTTACTTACGGGAAAAATGCACAACCAGTTTGTCGCCCACGCTCTGCAGTACTTGAACGAGTATCAGCAGCAGGACCACGGTTACGACCATTACGTCGGTTTGGAAGCGTTGATAGCCAAAGCGAATCGCCAGGTCGCCGAGGCCGCCTGCTCCCACTACACCCGCCATTGCGGTGTAGGAGACCAAGGTGATGGCAGTGACGGTGATTGCCGCGAAAATGCCCGGGCGGGCCTCTGGCAGCAACGCATTGGTGATGATCTGGCGAGTGGTTGCACCCATTGATTGGGTTGCTTCGATAATGCCTCGGTCGACTTCACGCAGGGCTGTTTCAACCAGGCGGGCGAAGAAGGGTGTTGCGCCCACAACCAGCGGCGGGATCGCCCCGGCGACGCCCAGCGAAGTGCCGGTGATCAACACCGTGAACGGGATCATCACAATCAACAGGATGATAAACGGCAGCGAACGCAGCACGTTGACCACCAGCGACAGTAGCGCATATACGCCCTTTTGCTCGAACAACTGGCGCGGGCCGCAGAGGAACAGCAGCACGCCCAGCGGCAGACCGAGCAACACGGTGAAGAACAGCGATCCGAACAGCATGATCATGGTGTCAATCGTGGCTAGCCAGATTTCGGCCCAGTCGACGTTGGCAAAGAAACTCAAAGCGTCCATTAGCGCAATACCTCCATATGAACATCAGCCGCCGTGAAGCGGGCGAAAGCCGCTTCCATGTCGCCGCCAGTCACGGCCAGGGTCAGCTGCCCATACGGGGTGTCTTTGATACGGTCGATACGACCCGCGAGGATGCTGTAGTCGACGCCGGTTTCGCGGGCTACGGTGCCCAGCAGTGGCGCGTAGGTCGAGTCACCCTGGAAGGTCAGGCGCACGATGCGACCCGGAACGTGGGCGAAGTCGTCGCGCTGTTCATTCTCGTCGACTTGTTCATCTTCCTGAACAAAACGCTTGGTGGTCGGATGCTGTGGATGCAGAAATACATCTGCCACCGGCCCGTGCTCGACAATCTTTCCGTCGTCCATTACCGCAACTCGGTCACACACGCGGCGGATCACGTCCATTTCATGGGTGATCAACACAATGGTCAGCTTCAGTTCGCGGTTGATCTCTGCCAGCAATTGCAGGACCGATGCGGTTGTCTGCGGGTCGAGGGCGCTGGTGGCTTCGTCGCACAGCAGGATTTTTGGCTTGGTGGCCAAGGCGCGAGCGATACCTACACGTTGCTTCTGACCGCCGGATAATTGCGCGGGATACTTCCTGGCATGTTCGGACAAACCCACGCGGGTCAGCAACTCACTGACCCGAGCATCGATTTCCTTGCGCGACAGCTGGCCGGCCAGGGTCAGCGGTAGCGCAACGTTGTCGGCCACGGTCTTGGAGGCCAGCAAGTTGAAGTGCTGGAAAATCATCCCGACCTGTTGGCGAAAGCGGCGCAGCTCATCAGCGTTGAACGCGGTGACATCTTCGCCGTCAACGATGATCTTGCCGCCACTTGGGGCTTCCAGGCGGTTGATAAGGCGCAGCAGGGTACTTTTGCCGGCACCGGAGTGGCCGATCAGTCCAAACACCTGGCCGTTCTCGACACTCAGGTTGGTCGGGTGCAGCGCGGGAATGTCCCTACCGGCGACGCGGTAGGTTTTATGCACATTTTGAAACTCGATCACGTAGCGAACCTTGTGGGGCGCATGAAATTTAGGTCAGCGGTTAGCCGGGGCCGCATTTTAGCCTGTTCATATAGAGGTTCTTAGCATTTATTTTGCATTTGACCAATGCTGTTGGAATAACGCGATCAGTGGTCAATCCGAATGAACGCTCGCAGGCCTCAACCAGTCACTACTAAATGGACCCGCCGTGGGGTCGATCCAAGACTGATTGAGGAGAGCGTTCCAATGCCTAGCAAGAAGAATCCGCCCAAGGAAAGTCAACTGGCCGGTACCCAGACCCCGGACCGGGCCAATACCAATGCCAAGCTACAGAGTCTTGAGGCCGTTCGCAGCGATGCTACCGGCCAGGCCTTACGTACCAATCAGGGCGTGAAAATTGCTGATAATCAAAACACGCTCAAAGCCGGAGAGCGTGGCCCGTCGTTACTCGAAGACTTCATCATGCGTGAGAAAATCACGCACTTTGACCATGAGCGTATTCCAGAGCGGATCGTTCACGCGCGCGGTACTGGCGCTCATGGCTACTTCCAGAGTTATCAATCCCATGCTGCGTTGACCAAGGCAGGATTTCTTCAGGACCCTGAGAAGATCACGCCGGTGTTTGTGCGCTTTTCGACGGTTCAGGGGCCACGTGGGTCTGGCGACACCGTGCGCGACGTGCGAGGGTTCGCCGTCAAGTTCTTCACCGATGAGGGCAATTTCGATCTCGTTGGTAACAATATGCCGGTATTTTTCATCCAGGATGCGGTCAAGTTTCCCGATTTTGTACATGCAGTAAAACCCGAGCCGCACAACGAGATACCCACTGGTGGCTCAGCCCATGACACTTTCTGGGACTTTGTCTCGCTGGTTCCGGAATCGGCTCACATGGTTATCTGGGCTATGTCCGATAGAGCCATTCCGAAAAGCCTGCGCACCATGCAGGGCTTCGGTGTGCATACCTTCCGATTGATAAATGCCGAGGGCAAATCGAGTTTCGTTAAATTCCACTGGAAGCCTAAAGCTGGCGTTTGCTCACTGCTTTGGGATGAGGCGCAGAAGTTGGCCGGCAAGGACACCGACTACCACCGGCGAGACCTTTGGGAAGCTATCGAGACCGGTAATTACCCGGAATGGGAATTCGGTGTGCAGATCGTTGCTGAAGAGGATGAGCACAAGTTCGATTTCGACTTGCTTGATCCCACCAAGATCATTCCTGAAGAGCTGGTGCCGGTAACACCGCTGGGCAAAATGGTGCTCAACCGCAACCCCGACAACTTCTTTGCCGAAACCGAGCAGGTAGCGTTCTGCCCTGGGCACATTGTCCCCGGCATTGATTTCTCCAACGATCCGCTGCTACAGGGCCGATTGTTCTCATACACCGATACCCAGATCAGTAGACTCGGGGGTCCGAATTTTCATGAAATTCCAATCAACCGACCGCTCGCGCCCAACCATAACGGTCAACGCGATGCACAGCACCGGGTCACCCTCGACAAAGGACGGGCCTCTTATGAACCCAACTCAATCGACGGCGGCTGGCCGAAGGAAACGCCTCCTGCTGCCCGTGACGGTGGTTTTGAGTCCTACCCTGAACGAATCGAGGCACATAAAGTGCGTCAGCGCAGCCCCTCGTTCGCCGATCACTTTTCCCAAGCGCGGCTGTTTTTCCAAAGCATGAGCCCAACCGAACAGGAGCACATCATCAGTGCTTACAGTTTTGAGCTGGGGAAGGTGGAGCGAGAGTTTATTCGCGCGCGTGAAGTGAATGAGATTCTGGCCAACATCGACCTGAAGCTGGCGGCTCGTGTGGCGGCGAACCTCGGGCTGCCTGCACCGAAAAAAGGCACCGTTGATGTTCGCGAGCCGAGCCTCAAGCAATCACCTGCCTTGAGCCAGATGAACCTTCTTGGGGACGGTATCAAGGGGCGCAAGGTGGCGGTGCTGGTAGCCGATGGCGTCGATGCCGAGAGTGTCGACACACTGGTGAAAACGCTGGAAGCGCAGAGTGCGCAGATCAAGCTGCTGGGGCCAACCTCTGCGCCGGTGAAAACCGCTCAAGGCAAGGCTTTAGCAGTGGATGCCTCGATGGAGGGCATGCCCTCGGTGGTCTTCGATGCGGTTTGGGTGCCGGCCGGCAAAGTGTCGCTTCAAGCCTTGATGAACAGCGGCCTGGCCCTGCATTTTCTGCTCGAAGCTTATAAGCACTTGAAGCCGATGGGGCTTGCCAGTGAAGCACAGCCATTGCTCGACAAGCTTGGTTTGAAGGCAGATAGCGGATTGCTGCTGGGGAATGACGCGCAAACCCACAAAGCGTTCATCACCGCCATCAGCAAGCATCGGGTGTGGGAGCGCGAGGCTGCCGCTCAGGGCGTTCCGGCGTAGCTATAGGGTAACGGGTGCCTGGGCAGGCACCCGTACCTTCAGGGGCGCCGAGGCACCAGCACAACTTGTGCTGGCTGATTGCGCTGAATTTCATGCGATTGCTGAAGGTCGAACTCGCTGTCGAGCTTGAGCACCCGCTTGCCCAGCAGGGTCTTGAGCCATGGCGCGTCGTCCTTGCGCGGAACCTGGAACACAACATCGCACTTATAGTTCACAACATCAGCGGCGATATCATCCAGTTGGCGGCGCATTTCACGAATATTCGTGGTTTTGAGTGCAACAACCGTGCTCTGGGCCGTGGGGTCGACAAGCCTTGCGGCCGGGCGTGCTTCCGCTGCCTTGAGGGCTGCTTCGGCTTTTTCCAGCTCAGCCTTGCGGGCCTGGGCAATGGCGCCATTGACGCCGCCGGTCAACGCCGGGGCCTTGGGCATTAACGCCCGGGCGCGGCTCAAGGCAGTGGCGGCGGCATTGACATCACCCTTTTGCAGAACGATCTGGCTGCGTTGCAGATAGGCCTCGGCCAACTGGCGCTGGTACTGCTCTACCCGGCTGTCATCAGGTGCCTGGGCCTGCAGTGCGGCCAGTTGATCTTCGGCGGTAGCCAGCTCACTGCTGGCGATGCTTTGCTCCAACTGCTGCCAGGCATCGGCCTGGGCGGTCGTGGCAGCGTTATCGGCTGGGGTGCTGGAACACGCGGCCAGGATTACCGAAAACGCGGCAAGGAGCAGATAACGGAAGGCGAACGGCTTCATTCCTGCGACTCTCTAATTGCGCAAAAAGCGAGCAAGTCTACACCCAGTCCGCAGACTCGAAAATAAATCTTCAGGGTCCTGCGCGATTTAACTGTCGCAGGGTGCAACCGCCAAGACGGCCCCCTGCAATATCAACGTCGGGGTATCGCCAGGCTCAGCAAGAATAGCACTGCCGCGCAGACCACGATCGAAGGGCCGGCCGGCGTGTCTTTGAACCATGACATGGCCAAACCGCCACAGACCGCTGTAACCCCCAGCAGGCTGGCGCCCAGGGCCATCTGTTCCGGCGACCGGGCGTGGCGTTGCGCCGCAGCGGCCGGAATGATCAACAACGAGGTGATCAATAAAACACCGACGATTTTCATCGCCACGGCGATCACCACCGCAATCAGCAGCATGAGTGCCAAGCGCAGCGCCGCCACTGGTAGGCCTTCGACCATCGCCAGTTCTTCATGCACGGTCACCGCCAGCAGAGGGCGCCAGAGTACGACCAGCAAGAGCAGTACCGCAGCACTGCCACCGAGTATCCAGGCCAGATCACCCGGGCTGATCGCCAGCAGGTCGCCAAACAGATAAGCCATCAGGTCGATGCGTACATCATGCATGAAGCTCAGTACCACAAGCCCCAGAGACAGGGTGCTCGGGGCCAGAATTCCCAGCAAGGTGTCGGACGCCAGCGGCTGGCGTTGTTGCAGGGTGACCAGCAGCAGCGCCAGCAACAGGCAGCCAATCGTCACTGCCAATGCGGGGCTGACATCCAATGCGAAGCCCAGGGCTACGCCCAGCAATGCTGCATGAGAGAGCGTATCGCCGAAATAGGCCATGCGCCGCCAGACCACGAACGAGCCCAAAGGGCCGGCTACAACCGCCAGGGCCAGGCCTGCGAGCAGGGCGTAAAGCAGAAAATCAGCCATGCTTGCAGTTTTCTCCGTGTACATGCCCGCCTTGGGCCGGGGCGACAACCGACCCATGCAGGTCGTGGGAATGGTCGTGATGGTGGTGGTAAATCGCCAGGCTTGGCGCGTTGTTGCCGAACAGTTCGACGAACGCCGGATCGCCACTGACTTGTTCTGGATGGCCGGAACAGCAGACGTGACGATTAAGGCACACCACCTGGTCAGTGGTGCTCATTACCAGGTGCAGGTCGTGAGAAACCATCAGTACGCCGCAGCCATGGCGATCGCGCAAACGTGTGATCAAGCTATAAAGCTCTGCCTGGCCGGCAACATCGACGCCTTGCACCGGCTCATCAAGCACCAGCAGTTCAGGCTCGCGTAGCAGCGCCCGGGCCAGCAACACCCGTTGCATTTCACCGCCGGAGATACCTTGTATCGGGTTGTCGATAACTTGCTCGGCGCCGACCTCTTTCAACGCACTCAGTGCGGCGTTGCGATCCACACCTGGTACCAGGCGTAGAAAGCGCAGGACCGACAGCGGCAACGTGGCATCCACCTGCAGCTTTTGCGGCATATAGCCAACGCGCAGGCGCGGCTTGCGCCAGACTTTGCCGGTGTGGGGTTTGAGCAGACCCAGCACGGCGCGCACCAAGGTGGTTTTGCCCGCCCCGTTGGGGCCGATCAAGGTGACGATTTGTCCGGGTTCCACGGCCAGGTCGATACTGTCGAGCACCGCTTGCCCGGAGAAAGCCACGCCGACCTGTTCGAGTCGAATCAGCGCATTGCTCATCAGGCGCTCCGGCAGTTGCCGCACAAACCGACGACTTCGACGGTTTGCGCTTCGACGCTGAAGCCGACGTCGTTGGCACTGGCCACAATTGCGTCGCTGATGCTGGTCTGTTCCAGCTCGATGGCTACATGACACTCGCGGCAAATCAGGAACTGGCCTTGGTGCGCATGCTCGGGGTGACTGCAGCCCATGAATGCGTTGAGCGAGGCGATACGGTGAACCAGACCGTTCTCCAAGAGGAAATCCAGGGCACGGTACACGGTGGGTGGCGCCGCCCGACGACCATCCTGCTCGCTCAATACGGCGAGAATGTCGTAGGCACCCAGCGGCTTATGGCTTTGCCATACCAATTCCAGCACGCGTCGGCGCAGGGCGGTAAGACGCAGGCCTTTGCGCGCGCACAGTGCATCGGCCTCGGCCAAGGCGCTGTGGACGCAGTGGGAGTGGTCGTGGGGACGAGTGGCCAGCGGGGTTTTAGGCATGGGCGGCGACGGTTCTGATTAGAGACGTTATTATGTTACCTGTTCCTGCCCCTGTGAGTGGTCATCGTGTCTCGATTTTTTGCCCTTTTTGTCGCTTTTATCACCTCGATGGTGATGGTTCAGGCACAGGCTGAAGTCCGTGTTCTGACCAGCATCAAGCCTCTGCAGCAGATCGCGGCTGCAGTTCAGGATGGTGTTGGCAGCCCCGAAGTGTTGCTGCCGCCAGGCGCCTCGCCACACCACTACGCTCTGCGCCCTTCTGATGTGCGTCGGGTTGGCGATGCCGAGTTGTTGTACTGGATCGGCCCGGATATGGAAGGCTTCCTGCCTCGGGTGCTTAAAACCCGCAGCAAACCGAGCGTAGCTGTACAGGAACTGCCGGGGCTGCATCTGCGTCATTTTGGTGAAGACAGCCATTCGCATGACGAAGACGGCGACGACCATGACCACGACCATCGTCCGGGCAGCCTTGATGCGCACCTGTGGCTGTCATCGGTCAATGCCCGGGTCATTGCGGCAAAGATGGCTGCTGACCTTAGCGGCATCGACCCAGCCAATGCGACTCGTTACCAGAGCAACCTGAAAACGTTCAATGAACGGCTGGATGCCCTGGATGCGCGCCTGAAGAAGCGTTTGGCTGCTATCAGCGCCAAGCCGTTCTTTGTGTTCCACGAAGCATTCGATTATTTCGAGTCGGCGTATGGCCTCAAGCATGCGGGCGTTTTCAGTGTGGCTGCCGAAGTACAGCCAGGTGCACAGCACGTGGCAGCAATGCGCAAGCGCCTGCAAGAAGCAGGCAAGACCTGCGTGTTCAGTGAACCGCCGTTGCGCCCACGCCTGGCCGAGACATTGACGGCAGGTTTGCCGGTAACCCTGGCTGAACTGGATGCATTGGGCGGTACGGCGCCGGCCAGCGCTCAAGGCTACGAGCAATTGCTTGAAACGCTGGGCAATGATTTGGCTGGGTGCTTGGAAAAACTCTAGGACGACGGCGGTAGTCCGGCAGGAGCGGGCTTACCCCGCGATCCTGCCGCAACGTGGCAGGCATGCTCCGAGGTTTCACGGCTGCTGCACAGCCGGTTCCGGAGCAAACCCATCCCGACCGGGATCGCTCGTTACCTTACAAGGCAAACGGCAAGGCTATTTCCACGTGCTGGCGCGCCGCCAGCCGAACTTCAAAATCAGCTGGGTCGTGGATCAGCACATCCATGCCCGCGAAAGATTCGGCAGCGATCAAGCGCGACAGCCAGAAGCGGACGCAGGCAATGCGCAACATGACCGGCCATAGCTGGGCTTCGGCAGCAGTGAATGGACGCAGTGCCGCGTAGGCGCCGAGCAGCGCGCGCGCGCGCGGGCTGTCGATGTTGCCGAGGTCGTCGCAGCACCAATCGTTCAGGGTAATGGCCAGGTCATAGAGCATCGGCCCGGAGCAGGCATTGTAGAAGTCAATCACGCCGGTAAGGTGAGTGCCTTCGAACAAGACATTGTCGCGGAACAGGTCGGCATGCAGGTTGGACCGTGGCAGTGCCATGATCTGCGCCTGATGCGCGCTGATCTCGTCGAGGCAGCCTTGCAACAACTGGCGCTGTTGTTCACTCAAGCGTGGCATCAGCTCGACACCGGTCTCCAGCATCCAGTCCAGACCGCGATCAGTCTTGCGCTCCAGCACTTTGTTGCGAGTTGCCAGGTGAAGGTGGCCTAGCCATTCGCCGATCTGTACACAGTGCTGATTGTTGACCGCCTTGATGTGCTTGCCAGCCAGGCGCGGCTGCAGCAGGGCCGGTTTGCCAGCCAGCTCGCGCAAGGCCACGCCGTCGGTGTCGCGCAGGGCGTAAGGCACCGGCAGGTCGGCTTCATGCAATACGTCGAGCAATTCGATGAAGAACGGCAGATCCTGGATCGGACCGCGTTCGACCAGCGTCAGCACGTACTCTCCCTGTTCCAGACTGACAAAGAAATTGCTGTTCTCGGTGCCGGCGGCAATGCCCTGGAAGTCTCGCAGGCGGCCAAGGCCGTACGGCGCCAGAAAGGTTTCCAGCTCAGGCCGGGTCAGGGGGGTGAAGACTGACATGATCAAAAATTGCCCATACGGGCACCTCTACAGCGAAGTGCCAAGTTGATGTGAAGGGTACGGCTTACTTCCACTCGAAGATTTTCCACGAAGGGATCAGCATGTCTGGTTGGTCGGAGCGAACAAAGTTGGCGTCCGTACCGTCGGCGCGTACCAGGAAATAAGGCTTGCCACCTTTTGGGGTGACCTTGATTGCATACAGGAAGCCATTTTGACGGTATTCCTGAATAGTCTTGTCGCCTTCCGTGCGAATAGTTACTTCCGGATCAGCCGATGGCGCATCTTCTGCGGCCAAGGTGACGACCGGAGTGGCTGCCAACAGGCTGAGCAGCAACAGGCGATTTAGTGTACGCATGATAACCTTGTCCCTTTGTCGTCAATGTTCCGGACATTCTAGCGCCGGGCCCGCCGAAAAGGTTGATTCTGCTCATGAGCCAAGCTCCCCTCGTCCTGGTGGACGGTTCCTCGTACCTCTACCGCGCCTTCCATGCGCTGCCGCCGCTGACCACCTCCAAGGGCATGCCGACCGGTGCGGTCAAGGGCGTGCTGAACATGCTCAAGAGCTTGCGCAGGCAGTATCCAGACAGCTTGTTTGCGGTGGTGTTCGACGCCAAGGGCGGCACCTTCCGTGATGAGATGTTCGCCGAGTACAAGGCCAACCGGCCCAGCATGCCGGATGATCTGCGTGTGCAAGTCGAGCCGTTGCATGCCAGCGTTCGCGCCTTGGGCTATCCATTGTTGTGCGTTGAAGGGGTTGAAGCCGACGACGTTATCGGCACACTGGCCCGCAGCAGCGCCGCTCTGGACCGCCCGGTGATCATCTCTACCGGTGACAAGGACATGGCGCAATTGGTTGATGGCCACATTACGCTGGTCAACACCATGACCGGTACTGTCCTCGACGTACCTGGCGTACACGAGAAATTCGGCGTCGGTCCTGAGCACATCATCGACTTTCTTGCCCTGATGGGTGACAAAGTCGACAACATTCCGGGTGTTCCAGGCGTCGGCGAAAAGACCGCCGTTGGCCTGTTGACCGGTATTGGCGGCGGTTTGCGCGAGCTTTACGAGAACCTGGACAAGGTTCCAGGCCTGGCCATTCGTGGCGCCAAGACGCTGCCAGCAAAGCTTGAAGAACACCGCGATGCGGCCTTCCTTTCCTATGAACTGGCAACGATCAAGGTCGATGTGCCGCTGGATGTCGAAGTCGACGACCTGGTGTGTGGCGAGCCGGATCGTGAAGCACTGCTTGAGCTATACACCGAAATGGAGTTCAAGAGCTGGATCGACGAGGTACAGCGCGACGCCAAGCGAGCCGGCCAGGAGATCGTCGCCGAGGTCGTCGAGGAAGTGGTCGAGGCGAAGTATGAAACCATCCTCGATCAGGCCCGCTTCGACGCTTGGCTGGAAAAGCTGCGCGCCGCCCCATTGTTTGCCTTTGATACCGAAACAACCGGCCTTGATGCGCAACAGGCGCAGCTGGTGGGCCTGTCGTTCGCCGTACAGGCCCACGAAGCCGCCTATGTGCCCTTGACCCATAGTTACATGGGCGTACCCGAGCAACTGGATCGTGACAGCGTGCTGTTGGCGCTCAAACCGTTGCTGGAAGACCCGAGCAAGCTCAAGGTTGGGCAGAACGCCAAGTACGACATGAACATCCTCGCCAACTGCGCCATCGGCGGTGATAGTGCCAATGGCATTCTGATGCAGGGTGTGGCCTTCGACACCATGCTTGAATCTTATGTGCTGGACTCCACGGCTACCCGTCACGACATGGATAGCCTGGCGCTCAAGTACCTGAACCACACCACCATCGGTTTTACCGACATTGCCGGGAAAGGTGCCAAACAGCTGACGTTCGACCAGATCAGTCTGGAACAAGCCGGCCCCTACGCGGCTGAAGATGCGGACGTTACCCTGCGCCTGCATCAGGCACTGCAACAAAAGCTGGCCAAAACACCCAGCGTATTGCCGGTGCTGACCGATATCGAAATGCCGCTGGTGCCAGTGTTGGCGAAAATCGAACGCCAAGGGGCGCTGGTCGATGCGAATCTGCTGGGTATCCAGAGTGTCGAGCTGGGCGAGAAGCTGGTTGAGCTGGAGCGCGAGGCTTTTGCCATTGCAGGTGAGGAGTTCAACCTCGGTTCTCCGAAGCAATTGGGTGTGATCCTTTACGAAAAGCTCGGCATGCCGGTGCTGAGCAAGACTGCCAAGGGCCAGGCTTCTACCGCTGAAGCGGTATTGGCTGAACTGGCCGACATGGAGTTCCCACTGCCGAAGGTGCTGATGCAATACCGCTCCTTGAGCAAGCTCAAAAGCACCTACACCGACCGCCTGCCAGAACAGATCAACCCGCGCACCGGGCGTATCCATACTTCGTACCAGCAGGCTGTCGCAGCCACCGGTCGTTTGTCCTCCAGTGATCCGAACCTGCAGAACATCCCGATCCGTACCGCTGAAGGTCGGCGGATTCGCCAAGCCTTCATCGCAGCGCCTGGCTATCAGCTTCTGGCGGCGGACTATTCGCAGATTGAGCTGCGAATCATGGCGCACCTGGCCAAGGACGAGGGGCTGCTGCACGCGTTTCGCAACGACCTGGACGTACACCGGGCCACTGCGGCGGAGGTTTTCGGTGTTGATCTGGCGGATGTCACCGTCGATCAGCGACGCAGTGCCAAGGCGATCAACTTCGGTTTGATCTATGGCATGAGCGCTTTTGGTCTGGCCAAACAGATTGGCGTGGACCGCAAACAGTCCCAGGCTTACATCGACCGCTATTTTGCGCGTTACCCTGGCGTGCTGGCCTACATGGAGCGCACTCGCGCGCAGGCGGCGGAACAAGGCTTTGTCGAAACACTGTTTGGTCGCCGTTTGTACTTGCCTGAAATCAATGCCAAGAACCCAGCCTTGCGCAAGGGGGCAGAACGCACGGCGATCAACGCGCCGATGCAGGGCACGGCGGCAGACATTATCAAGCGCGCCATGGTAGCTGTGGATAACTGGCTTACCGAGTCTGGCCTGGACGCTCGAGTCATTCTACAGGTCCACGACGAATTGGTTCTGGAGGTGCGCGAAGACCTGATCGAGCAGGTTCGTGAACAAATTCGCCCGCATATGAGCAACGCGGCATCACTCGATGTTCCGCTGCTGGTTGAGGTAGGAGTAGGGGCAAACTGGGACGAAGCGCATTAAAAACGCGGCTAATTGCCGGGAAATGCTGCGACATATCGTCGCGGCTTTTTCCGGTTTCCGGGTCGTTAGCTCGAAAGGAATTTGACCCTATCGCAAATAGTTTCTAACGCTTCGGAACTAAACCAGTGAACTGTGACTCAGAGTACCTGAATGGCTGGTGAAGCCCTTCGATGCTCCTATGTTGTGTTAAGTGTTGGCAGATATCTGGACCCCGCCCTAGCGGTCCGGAAACTTGGACCCCGAACTTCCCCCTCCCCATACGAAGTCCGGGGTTTTTTTTGCCCGGCGTTTACCGGGCAGCCCTTATTCTACGGGCTTGTCGGCCAATTCCATCCACTTGGCCAATACGCCATAGGCTTCTTCCAGACCCTGGCGCTTGGGTGCCGAGAACAACTGGATAGTCACGGCGTCACCCCAACCCTTGCGGATTTCGGACTGCACTTTGAGCAGGGTGTTCTTGGCTGCGCCGAAGGTCAGCTTGTCGGCCTTGGTCAACAGGATATGCATAGGCATGCCAGCGGCCTGGGACCAGTCGAGCATCATCTTGTCGAAATCGGTCATTGGATGGCGCACGTCCATCATCAGGATCAGGCCCTTCAGGCATTCGCGGCTGCCCAGGTAGGCTTCCAGGTGCTTCTGCCAGTGTTGCTTGAGCGGAATCGGAACCTTGGCATAACCGTAACCCGGCAAGTCGACCAAACGCCGTTCATCGTCCAGACTGAAGAAATTCAAAAGCTGGGTGCGCCCTGGCGTTTTCGAGGTGCGCGCCAGGCTGGCGTGGGTCAGGGTATTCAGGGCGCTGGATTTACCGGCGTTGGAGCGGCCGGCAAAAGCCACTTCATAGCCTTGGTCGTCCGGGCACTGGTCGACCTTGGCAGCGCTGAGAGCGAATTTGGCCTGTTGGCAGAGACCGAGAATGGGGTTTTTGACTTGCATGGTTTTTCCGGTTGGGCGTTGCGCGAGGAGGTCTCGGCAAGCAGTGTCGTTTCCGTTTCAGTAACGGGAGTATATAATGCCCCAGTTTTTGTGTGCGCATTATCCCGGCGTAGGAGGATGTGCACGGGGGCGGTTGATTCAAGCTCGCGCAGTAGAACGCAGTGCAACCCCCAACCCTGAAAGGTCGTTCGTATGACGAAATGGCTGCTTGCTGCTGGTGTCTTGATACCGTTTTTCAGCGCTCAGGCTACACAGGATCCTCAGGCAGTGTACAAGCGAGCATGTGCCGCTTGCCATGCCGGACAGCTACCGCAGGCACCGCAGGTCGGTGACAAGGCAGCTTGGGAGCCTCGGCTGGCGCAAGGAATGGAGACGCTGGTGAAGCATGTTACACAGGGTTTCAAGGCTATGCCGCCGCGTGGATTGTGCATGGACTGCAGTGCCGAGGACTACCAGGTGATCATCCATTGGATGAGCCAAAGTCCCGATACATAACTCTTTCACCCTTAGCCGTAGTTGGATTAGCTGATGAACAAACTACTCGTGAGTCTGCTGTTGACCTTAGGCGTCACTGGTGCAGCCAATGCCGCAGAGCCTATCAAAGGGGATGCCGCTGCTGGTCAGGCCAAAACTGCTGTATGTGGCGCTTGTCACAATCCTGACGGCAACAGCATGGCGCCGAATTTCCCGAAACTTGCAGGCCAGGGTGAAAAGTACCTGGAGAAACAACTGCACGACATCAAGTCGGGCAAGCGCACCGTGCTGGAAATGACTGGCATGCTTGCCGCTTTTAACGACCAGGATATGGCGGATATCGCTGCCTACTTCTCCAGCCAGAAAGGTAGCGTAGGTGCTGCCGATCCTAAGCTGGTAGAGCATGGCCGCGCCCTGTTCAATGGTGGTGACATCGAAAAGGGCCTGCCAGCCTGTACCGGCTGCCACTCCCCTAACGGCGCGGGCATTGCCCTGGCCGGCTTCCCGCACCTGGGTGGCCAGCACGCTACCTATGTTGCCAAACAGCTGACCGACTTCCGCGAAGGCAACCGTACCAATGATGGCGATGCCACCACCATGCGCACCATCGCTGCCAAGCTGAGCAACAAAGATATCGAAGCGCTGTCCAGCTATATTCAGGGTCTGCACTGATCCACGCTTTAACGCTGGGTTAATACTGCAGCGTAAAGATGAAAAGGGTGGCTTGGGCCACCCTTTTTTGTGCCCGCTGCCGTTACACTAACGAACTCGGGCCCGCTTCGACCTGTCTTATTGCAGGTCGTATCGAGGCGACCAATAGATTGCTCAGGAGTGAAGCATGCGTAATTTGATTCTCAGCGCCACGCTGGTCGCCGCCAGCGTATTCGGAATGACTGCCCAGGCTGCCGAGCCCATCGAAGCCGGTCGGGAGTATGTCGAGCTGAGCAACGCAGTACCGGTGTCGGTGCCAGGTAAAATCGAAGTCGTCGAGCTGTTCTGGTACGGCTGCCCACACTGCTACAGCTTCGAGCCGGTGGTTAATCCATGGGCTGAAAAACTGCCTGCCGATGTCAATTTCAAGCGTGTCCCCGCCATGTTCGGTGGCCCATGGGATGCACATGGTCAAATGTTCCTCACTCTAGAAGCCATGGGTGTCGAGCACAATGTGCACGCTGCAGTGTTTGAAGCGATTCAGGTACAGCGCAAGAAACTTACCGACCCTGAAGAAATGGCCGAGTTCCTGGCTACCCAGGGTGTCGATAAAGACAAATTCCTCGCCACTTTTAACTCCTTTGCCATCAAAGGTCAGGTACAGCAGGCCAAAGAGCTGGCCAAGAAATATGAAATCACCGGCGTTCCAAGCATGGTCGTCAACGGCAAGTATCGCTTCGACCTGGGCACTGCCCAAGGTCCACAAGGCGTGCTGAACGTTGCAGACCAACTGATCGCCAAGGAGCGCGCCGCCAAGTAAGCGGCGCCCATCATGCGACGTTGGAAAGCTGAGCGAGGCGTAGGCCTGCACGACCCGCGGGTCAACGAACATCACCTGCAGGCTAATGGCCTGCCAGAGGATGGCAGGCTGCGTCTGCTCAGTTTCAATATCCAGGTGGGAATCAGCACCGAACGTTACCGGCACTACCTGACCAAGAGCTGGCAGCACTTGCTGCCGCATAACGGTCGTGCCGGTAATCTGCAGAAAATCGGTGAATTGCTTGGTGATTTCGACTTGGTTGCCCTTCAGGAAGCCGATGGCGGAAGCCTGCGTTCGGGGTACGTCAATCAGGTCGAACATCTGGCTCAACTGGGTGCCTTCCCTTACTGGTACCAACAGCTCAACCGCAACCTTGGGCGCTTTGCTCAGCACAGCAATGGGGTGCTCAGCCGCCTCAAGCCACAATTGCTCGAAGACCATCCCCTGCCCGGACCAGCTGGGCGCGGGGCGATTCTGGTGCGCTTTGGTGAGGGCGAAGACGCGCTGGTCGTGGTCATGATGCACTTGGCGCTGGGTTCCAAGACCCGGGCCCTGCAGCTCGCTTATATTCGCGAATTGATTGGCGGCTATCGACATCAGGTGCTGATGGGCGACATGAATACCCACGCCAATGACTTGCTCGAACACTCTCCCCTGCGCGATTTGGGCCTTGTCGCTCCGCAAGTGCAAGCCACCTTCCCCAGCTGGCGGCCGCAGCGTTGCCTTGACCATATTTTGCTCAGTTCGAGCCTGACCTTGGAGCGGGTCGAGGTGCTGGCCCAACCAATTTCCGATCATCTTCCGGTTGCTGTTGAGATTCGTTTGCCTGATGCCCTTGCTATGGATACGCTGCCCGCTTTGAGCTAATTGCCACTACCCTCTGCGGACCCAGGCATGACCGACGAAGCGCAACGCTGGAAAGAAAAGTACCTCAAGAGTATCGAACAGCAAGAGAAGCTCGAGCGCCGGTGGGAAGCCCGCCTCGACTTGTTGCGCCGTGGTCTGGTGCGTAGCACCTTGGCCGCCGAAGGCAGCGATCGTGCGGTGGATCAGTGCATGAAGGAAATGCGCGAAGTTATCCGCACCGACAATATGGATGCCGCCCTGGCTGGGCTCATTCCGCGCCTGGAAAAGGCGGTACTCGATTCCGAACAGCGTCGCGAAACCCGGATCGGCCAGGTAGGCACCGCGTTGAACGCGTTGGTGAGTCAGTTGCAGAACTTGCCCTTGCCTAGTGATGTCAGTCGCGCGCTGAAAAAATTCGCCAAGCAGCTCGACGCCCGGGCTGGCCAGTCACGCGAGATGCCGCTGTTGCTGGGTGAACTCAGCAGCCTGCAAGGTCAGGCGCTGTCGGCGTTGGAGCGGCCGGAGGAAGCCACGCGTCCCGGCTTGCTACAGCGGTTGTTTGGCGGTCGCGAGACAGAAGTCGAAGAACTGCAGCCGGCTTTTGCAGGCGAGGGGCACGCTACGGCGGATAGTGTTCCTGCGCTGCAACCGGCATTTCATGTAGAACCAAAACTTGCACCCAACGAGCCTGCAGACATCGATGAGTTGCAGCCCGTCGCTGAAGCTCAAACCGCTAGCATTGCGCTCGGACCCGAAGCCTTGCCAGTAGTCTCGGCGCCAGAGCCAGAGCCAGAGCCAGAGCCAGAGCCAGAGCTACAGGCACAAGAACTCGAAGTTCTGGAAGACGTCGAGATACTTGTGGATGCTGGGACATCCCTTGCTTCGCATCAGCATGAGACCGACGAAGCGCTATCGGAGGCCATCCAATACTCTCTGCCCGATGGCACCGAACCAAGCTACAGCTCGGTTGCGGCGCACATTGAAGAAACCTTGCTGGGCCTGCTCAACGACCTGGACTTTCCCGAACGCCACAAGGAACAGGCGCAACATGTGCGCGAACGCCTGGAACATGGTCTGAACTGGTATGAGCTGCTACCTGTGCTGGACGACCTGGCCGTGCTCATGCTGGCCATCAATGACAGCGGCCAGCACGAATTTGAAGCGTACCTGCAACAGCTCAACGAACGACTTGAGTCGTTTCAGAGCCATTTGCAGGAAGCCAGCGAAGGCCATGCCGACAACAGCACCGCTGCCCGGGACCTGGACAGCCAGTTGCGCAAACAGGTCGATGGATTGCAAAGCAGTGTGCAAGGTGCAGCCGATCTGGACAGCCTCAAGTCGGTTCTGGAAAACCGCCTTGAAGGGTTGCTCGGCACCATGGATGCGCATCAGCACCAACGTGATCAGCGCGAGCAGGAAATGGCGGGTCGCCTGCAGGGCCTGGCCGAGCGTGTGGCCAACATGGAACAGGAAGCCCTGGGCTATCGCGAGCATCTCGAGGAGCAGCGACAGAAAGCCTTGATCGACCCCTTGACCGGGCTACCCAATCGGGCGGCCTGGTCTGAACGTGTCGACCAGGAGTTGCTGCAGTGGCAAGAGATCGGTGGCCATCTGCTGATGGCTATCCTCGATCTGGACCACTTCAAACGCATCAACGACAGCTACGGCCATTTGGCCGGCGACAAGGTGCTCAAGATAGTCGCCAATGAGTTGCGTAAACGCTTACGCCCCCAGGACTTCATTGCTCGCTTTGGTGGTGAGGAGTTTGTCCTGTTGATTCCACAGACTGCTTTGGCTGCAGGCTGCCAATTGGTCGAAACCTTGCGTGCCGCCGTAGAAGCTTGTCCTTTCCACTTCAAGGGCGAGCGCGTGACCATTACCCTGTCGATCGGAATCAGCGCGTTTCGCTCAGGGGAGCGCAGTGAAGTGGTGCTCAAACGAGCTGACGAAGCGCTTTATCGAGCGAAACATCTGGGTAGAAATCGAGTCGAACAAGGGTAAGTGGCGGTAACGCAGATACGTTATGCTATTGCATTGCAGATCATCACATGTGCCCTTCACCATGAAAGCCATTTTTACCGCGTTCCTGCTGCTTGCGCTTGCAGGATGCAGCAGCGGTTTGCGTATCGACCGCAGCCACCCTTCGGTCAACCAGGACGGACGTATCCAGTTTGTCGTCCTGCATTACACCAACGCGGACCTTGAGCGCTCCTTGGCGCTGCTGACTCATGGTGAGGTCAGTAGCCACTACCTGATTGGCGACTCGCCGGCGACGGTCTACCAGTTGGTCGATGAGAGTCGCCGCGCCTGGCATGCTGGCGATAGTCGGTGGGATGGGCGTACTTGGCTCAACTCCAGCTCCATCGGTATCGAGATAGTCAACCCGGGCTTCACCGATACACCGACAGGACGGGTCTGGCAGCCTTATACCGAAGCGCAGATCGAAGCCTTGATCGCGTTGCTCAAGGACATCGTCAAACGTAACAACATTCAACCGCGCTACATCGTTGGTCACAGCGACATTGCACCGGCGCGCAAGCTCGATCCCGGTCCAATGTTCCCCTGGAAGCGCCTGGCCGATGCAGGTCTGGGTGTTTGGCCCAATGCGCAGGCAGTGGCTCAGCAGCAGGCGCGCTTCAGCGTCAACCCACCCAGCATCATCTGGTATCAGCAGCAATTGGCACGATTCGGCTACGCAATCGAGCAGACCGGTGTCTACGATGTCAGTACCAAACATGTGCTGGCGGCCTTCCAGATGCGCTTTCGTCCCCAGCGTTTCGACGGCGTAGCAGATGCGCAAACGGCTGCGATGTTGCAGGTGCTCAACAGCCGCTGAGTAACGGCGCCGCTAAACGGCCAGGCTGACTTGATCGGCAGTTGCTATACCTCTTGGTATTCAACTGGGTGTTTCTTGATGTCAGCTGCCATTTCTGTGCTGCGCCACTTGCTCTACCGTCCCTGGTTACTGGCCACACTTGCGGCTTCGGCCAGCGCAATCTTGTTGCTGCTCGCCAGCATCGGTGTGGCCATGCATCAGATGCAGTTGAGTGAAAGCGACCAGATGAACGCCAAAGGCGAGCGTTTTCTCGAGCGTTTGGAGCAGATTTTCGGGCAACTGCGCGAGGGTGTTGACCAACTGGAGGCGCAACCGCTTCGGGGTTGTGATGCAGCCATGCTCAATGCCTTGCAGATGGTTGGGTTCAACTATCGCTTCGTCTATGAAGCAGCTTATGTTGATGGCACGGTGGCCTGCTCCAATCGAATTGGCCAGCGCACCATCAGCCCTTTGCGACCTCCGGATATTCATGGGCCGACCTATAGCTATTGGTTGAACACCACAACTGAGCCAGATGACAACATTGCAGCGCTGATGCTGGGTCGTGGAAAATTCCTGGTAGCTACCTCGCGCGGACATTTGACGGATGTAGTCGATCTACCCCCGGACGGTAGCTTGCTGGTGGTTCTGGATAACGGCACGCGGGCCGTGCCGGTGCTGGGTCCTCCGCAGGTATGGCCGCCTTCGGCGGACTGGCCACCGAAATCCAAGGACTCGCTGCTGGAACTGCCCGATCGACTGGTTTACCTGATGCCTACCAAGTCGCCTGATTATGAGTTGGCGTTGATCGTGCCGCGTGCCAGTTTGCCGCTGAAAATGAACGGGGTGTTGTGGCTGCTTTTTCCCGGCAGCCTGGTGTTAGCGTGGTGCCTGGGTTGGTTGGTGCTGCAGTTGGTACGTCAGCGGCGTTCGATGAGCTCCGAACTGCAGGGCGCGCTGCGTCGGGGCGAATTGCAGGTGCTGTACCAGCCGATCTTCGAGCTCAATAGCCGTCGCTGTGTCGGGGCTGAGGCGTTGGTGCGCTGGCGTCGACCGGACGGCACTTTGACCAGCCCAGACCTATTTATTCCGCTGGCGGAAAACACCGGGCAGATTCGACCGATCACTGACTTCGTGTTGCAGCGGGTGCTTGAACAGTTAGGACAACTTCTACGATCCAATCGGCAGTTGTATGTATCGGTCAATTTGGCCGCTTGTGACGTGATGGTGCCTCGGATTGGCAGAGTGGCTGCACGTTTACTGGCAATGCACCATGTCTCTGCCAGTCAGATTGCGTTCGAAGTTACCGAGCGCGGCCTGATCGACGTCGTGGTCGCTCGTGACAACCTGCAGTCCTTGCGGGCGTGCGGCCACCAGGTATTAATCGATGACTTTGGTACAGGTTATTGCAGCCTTGCTTACTTGCAGACGCTTCCGGTGGACTGCCTGAAGATCGATAAGGCTTTTATCGACGCACTTGGACATGATGCGGCCAGCAGCGGCGTGGCCCCTCACATCATTCGAATGGCGCATGCCTTGCAGTTGCGGGTTATAGCGGAAGGCATCGAATATGAAGACCAGGCCTTGCTGCTCAACAGCGAAGGTGTCGATTATGGCCAGGGCTGGCTGTTTGCACATCCGCTTAGCGCCCGCCAGTTCGTGGAATTGATTACCCGAGGGCGGCGCATGGCGCCGCGACGGATCGACGATGAAGCCTGATGATGCTGTGCGGCTTCAAACGGGCAAGGCCATGTAGAACTGAGTGCCTTGCCCAGGGCGGGAATAAACACCCATACGCCCGCCATGCAATTGAACAATTTCCTTGCACAGTGCC
Source organism: Pseudomonas arcuscaelestis (assembly GCF_016881005.1). GTDB lineage: Bacteria > Pseudomonadota > Gammaproteobacteria > Pseudomonadales > Pseudomonadaceae > Aquipseudomonas > Aquipseudomonas arcuscaelestis. The sequence continues at coordinate 464,513 of NZ_JACOPV010000001.1, forward strand.
AGTCCCAGACCCGCTCCCCCTTTTTTACGACCTACCTGCACGAACGGCTCAAATATCCGTCCCTGCTGGCTATAGGCGATACCTTCACCGTTGTCTTCAATGCTGATGATGACCCGTTCCGCTTGCCGCCTGGCATGCAGGCGAATACTGCCGGCCACAGGGGTGTGGCGAACGGCGTTGTCGAGAAGATTGTCGATGACCCGATCCAGTTGCGCAGGATCGGCCTGGATATGTGGTAGCGGCGTAGCCAATTCCACTTGAAGCTCGATTTGCTTGTCACTGGCGGGGCCGGCAAATCGAGTGCAGGCTCGGGCCAGTAACTCGTCGACAGCGCAGGGCATCAATTCCAGCTTTTGCTGCCCACTTTGGTAGCGGGAGAAGTTCAGCAGGTCATTTATCAGTTGAGTCAGACGCTGCATTTCTTCACCGATGGTATCGAGCAGGTCGGTCTCTCGCGCTTGCGCTGGGAAGGTCAGCCGCTCTCGCAGCAGCCCGAAGGCCATATGCATTCCCGTGACCGGGGTCCGCAGTTCGTGAGAAGCACGTAGGACGAATTCGCTGCGTACTCGCTCGAAGATGCGTTGCTCAGTAACGTCGTTAAGCACCATGACCGCACCCAGGATCTGTCCGTCAGGATGACATATAGGGGTCATACGATAGGCCAGCAGCCGCGGCTCGTCATCGATCTCCAGGCTCAGGTCTTCAGGTACCCGGTCCAGACTGGCGCCGCGAAGCACCCGTTGCAGCTGTTCCTCCAGGTCCGGTCGCTGCAACGCGTCACTAAGGCTGGCACCCAGGCGGCTGTCGTCCCAGCTCAGTTGGCGACGGGCAACGGGGTTGATGTGCTCAAGGTGGCCTTGGCGATCAATGATCAATAGACCGTCATCGATGCTGTCGAGTACTGCTTGCAGGCGCTGCTGGCCAGTGAGCATTTCGTCGATGTTGGTTGCCTGATGCTTGCTCAAGGCTTCAGCCATCAAACCGAAGCGCCGAGTCAGTTGGTTGATCTCAAGCGCACGGGCCGTCGGCAAGGTGATTTTGAAGTCGCCCTGGCCTATCTGGTCAGCCGCTTTGGCCAGAGCCTCGATAGGTTGCCCGAAGCGTCGAGCCAGACTATGGGCGGTGACAAAGCCCAGGATTAGTACGCTTAAACCCACCAGACCGAGCAGCGCCGAGATCATCAAGGCGCGTTCATAGCTGCGTTGTTCATTGTCATTGATGTGTTCAAGCGCCCGCTTGTGAGCATCGACCAAACTGCTGCGCAGCAACCCGAATGCGTTGCCTAGCGGTTGATCGGGCCCCAGGCCATGGGCAGGAACGGGGGTGCTGTTAAAGGTCTCGAGGTAGTGCTGATAAAGGGCATTGGTACCGACGAAGCCGGCGTCGGCGTCATGGCTTTTACCCCGTTTGATCCCTTCGTCCAACAACTTCTGAAACTGCGCCTGCACATTGCCAAGGGCGTTCATATCGGCTGTTTCGTTCAGCATCAACGTCAGCTGTTCGCCAAGGTTTTGTCGTAGCTTCAGACCCAGATCCAAAGTGGCGGCGTTTTCGCGGATCAGCGCTTGCTGGGTGTTAGCCATCTGCAAAACACTGACCAGACCCAGCAACAAGCCAAACAGCGCTACTGTAATCAGCGCCGAAATGCTGAGAAAAAGCTGCGAACGCAGCTTCATCGACCATTTCATAAGTTGTACTGCTTACGTTTTCGATACAACGTCGAGGCGTCAATACCCAGGGTTTTTGCGGCTTGGTCCAGAGTTTCACTGGTGGCCAGTACCGCACCGATATGGGCACGCTCCAGCTCGTCGAGACTTAGCGAGGCGCCGACACGTGGCGCGTTGGTTGCCGGTTGTTCGGCCATGCCCAGGTGGCTGATTTCAACTCGCTCCTGAGGGCAGATGATACTGGCCCGCTCTACCACGTTGCGCAATTCGCGAATGTTCCCCGGCCAGCGGTAATTGAGGAGTGCTGCCCGCGCTTCTTCGCTGAAGATGCGTGCTGGCCGCGAGTACTCTTTCACAAAGCGCGCAAGGAAGCGATCGGCGAGGGTCAGGATGTCTTCGCTACGTTCGCGCAACGGAGGCAAGTGCAACGTGATCACATTCAAGCGATAAAGCAGGTCTTCGCGAAAGCGACCATCGCGAACCATGTCCTCAAGGTTGAGGTTGGTTGCGGCCAGAATGCGTACATCGGCGCGGCGGGTAACCGGGTCGCCGACCCGTTCGTACTCTTTGTCTTGAATAAAGCGCAGCAGCTTGGGTTGTAATGTCAGCGGGAAGTCCCCGATCTCGTCGAGGAACAGGGTGCCGCCGTCGGCTTGATTGACTCGGCCCAGGGTGCTTTCACTGGCTCCGGTGAAGGCGCCGCGGCTATGACCGAACAACTCGCTTTCCATCAATTCGGCAGTGAGTGACGGACAGTTAATGGTTGTGCAGGCCTTGCGCGCGCGTTTGCTCCAGCCGTGAACGGCTCTAGCCAATTCGCCCTTACCCGTGCCGGACTCTCCGAGAATCAGGATGTTGGCATCGGTGCCTGCTACCTGGCGCGCGGTTTCCAGCACAGCCATCATGGCCGGGCTGTGCGAATCCAGACCGTCCTTAGGTTTGAGTATCTCTCCTTCCAACGCTTCAAGCCGCGCCGACAGCTGGCGTACCTCCAATTGCTTGGCTGCTGCCAGACGCAACTGGTCCGGGCTGCAAGGCTTGATCAGGTAATCCGCTGCACCGGCCTGGATAGCGTCGACGGCAGTATCGACCGCTGAGTGGGCCGTTACGATGACGATGCGCATCCAGGGGGCCTGGATACGCATCTGTGCCAGTACATCCAGGCCATTGTCCTCGCCCAGGCGCAGGTCAAGGAAGCACAGGTCGAAGACCTGGCGTTGAAGCAATGTTTCGGCCTGCGTTGCGCTGGTGGCGGTGGCCACGCTGTAGCCTTCATCTTCAAGGCAATATCGGAAGGTTCGCAGAATGGCAGATTCGTCGTCCACCAACAGGATACGGCCTTGATGGTCCTGGGCTGACTCCATTTCCTACGCTCCTTTTAGAATGATCTTTACTTAGTGCCGGAGAAATCGGGCAAGTTGCATGCTTTTTTCTGATTTATTCCGATCACTGCATGGTAGCTCCTGTCGATACACATATCTAACTCCTTGAAAACTTTAGAGTGATCTCCTTTGTAGGACCTTACAGCCCACCCTGCTGTCCAAAGGTTTTGTACTCTGTAGGAGGTTTTCCCATGGCTGCTCCTTACCGACTGGCAGTTGCTGCTGCCATGTTGCTTTCGCTACCCCTGGCTGTTTGTGCCGCAGAATCCCTCCCTGCCCCCATTCAACAAGCGCGGCTGGAGGGCGGGCTGCAAACTGCGCTGGCACTGAATCGGCTGCTCAATCCCTACAAGATAGACGTGCGAGTGGAAGAAAAGACCGCGTACCTGCAGGGCGAAGTCGAAAACCAAGTTGAACGGCAACTGGCCGAGCAGGTTGCCCGGGCGACCCGGGGTATTGAAAGCGTTGAGAACAATCTGCAGGTCAATGCCGAGCTGGTCGAACAGCCTCTGGAGCGACGGGCGTATGCCCAACGGTTGGAGGACGCGACGCTGGCTTCAATCATTCAGGCACGCTTGTTGTGGAGTACCCATACCCAGGCGGTACCTATAGAAGTAGAAAGCCGCGACGGTGTGGTGACCTTGCGAGGCCAGGTGAACAGTGCCGAGGCCAAGGAATTGGCGGGCGTACTGGCGGGTTCCACAGAGGGGGTGTTTTTGCTCAACAACCTGATCAGCCTCAGCGCCGCCGATATGGCCAAGCTGCGAGAGGAGCAGCAACAAGTTCGGATCGACCCACAACTTAGTGATGCCTGGATCAACGACAAGATCCAGACCAGCTTTATGTACAGCCGAAACCTTGACGGCCCGAATATCAAAGTTGCCACTCAAGATGGCGTCGTACGCCTGTCTGGCGAGGTAGTCAGCAGTGAGCAGAAAACCATTGCGGTCGAGGTTGCACGGCAAATTCGTGGCGTTAGAGGTGTCGACGCAGACATGCTCAAAATCGCCAGCAAAGTCTCAGGCTAATCATGCAAATCGCACGGCCCCATAGCGAGCATCGTGCAGGATACGCACCAAGTAATTTGCTCTTATTTTTTAAGTTATTGATTTATATAGAAAATATTCAAATTCGTCGACTGGCATGCACTCTGCAATAACTACTGCAAGACAACAATGAATGCAGCAGGAGGAGCACGGCATGAACCGCCACACCGCCACCTTAGTGCAAATATCTCCACATCAATTGCGCCAGGGACTGCTCCTCAGTTTGACGCTGCTGCTAACCCTCATTGCGGGCCAGCTCTATCACAACTGGCAAGTTGTACAGAGTGCTCATCAGATAGCAGCCCGGGACGCCCTGATTATCAAAGCGCCGGTGGCTAGCCCTCCGATGCTTATGCAATCCCGGCCGCAGGCCGCGAGTGCAGCTTCGGTGGATACCACTACACCGCGTGATCGTTGGGTGTTCTAAGCGTTATCCGAGGATTTCTTTCAAGAACGGTAAGGAGAATCACCATGTTGAGTTGGGCTATCACCTTTCTGATTATCGCCATTGTCGCTGCAGTGTTGGGCTTCGGTGGTATCGCGGGCGCCGCTACCGGTATTGCGAAGATTCTGTTCGTCGTATTCCTGGTGCTGTTCGTGGCCTCCTTCTTCTTTGGTCGTCGCGGTAGAGGTTGAACAAACACAGGTACCGAGTGGCTTTGCCATTCACGTACATATATAGAAGCTGAACCTTTTTCCGTTTCACGCTTCTATGTTGCACCCGCCCGAGGACGGTAGGTGCATGACCAAGGGGTCGGGCAGCTTTGATTGTTTCAGGATCGGAGAGGCCTAGGGGTACAGGGAGTGCCTCCGACGAGGGCCGGGTCAGGTGAAGCGATAGCGGAAGTTTCAGGTCGAACAACTGCCTTTCAGGCAAGGTGTTTGATCTGGCTTCCGTATCGCTTTGGACATCGATCGTTAGCTATCTATTTTCTCGAGTTTCCCCGCCAGACGTACGCAGGCACATTTTCATCCGACCGTACATCGATATTTTTTTACCCTGCCAGGGGTACTTGATCGATGCGCTTTCACGCATTCGGATTGTCGAACAACCGTATTTTCCACTCAGGAGGATACGTCTAAATCGGCCTAAATGTGGCGCTTTGGTCATCGTCGGAATTCCGAACGCGCTCTAAGAAGCCCTCTGGGACGCTCGTTTTGGTGTAAAAAGGTCATGCCGATTCGGCATGGGGTAGTCGTTTACGGCATTAGACGCCCCCCCCTCACGTGGGAATAGTTGCGCCTTTTTTCGCTGGGTCGAACGTTCCTACGCTCGCCTGCGGTGACCTTCTACGGAGTCATCTGTCGATAACCATTCACGATCAAAATGACGCTTCAACAGGTCTAGGTCGCGGTTGTTAGTCAGACGCCCGTGTCCACTTGAAGAAAAGGTAACGACATGAAGAAGGCAAAGCTAAGCCTCGCCTGGCAGATCCTCATCGGTCTGGTTCTGGGGATTGCAATCGGCGCTTTACTGAATCATTTCAGTGCAGAAAAGGCATGGTGGATCAGTAACGTCCTGCAACCTGCTGGGGACATCTTCATTCGCCTGATCAAGATGATCGTCATCCCAATCGTGATTTCGTCACTGATTGTGGGTATCGCCGGGGTAGGCGACGCGAAAAAGTTGGGTAGTATCGGTCTGAAGACCATCATTTACTTTGAGGTGGTTACTACCATCGCAATCGTAGTGGGTTTGGTTCTGGCCAACCTGTTCCACCCGGGTGCAGGTATCGACATGAGTACCCTGGGTACCGTCGATATCTCCAAATACCAGGCTACTGCGGCCGAGGTTCAGCATGAACACGCGTTCATCGAGACTATCCTCAACCTGATTCCGTCGAACATCTTCGCAGCGCTGATGCGTGGCGAAATGCTGCCGATCATCTTCTTCTCGGTATTGTTTGGTCTTGGCTTGTCGAGCCTGCAGGCAGACATCCGCGACCCATTGGTGAAAACCTTCCAGGGCGTCTCCGAAGCCATGTTCAAGGTCACTCACATGATCATGAACTACGCGCCAATCGGTGTGTTCGCGTTGATCGCCGTGACCGTAGCCAACTTTGGCTTTGCCTCGCTGCTGCCGTTGGCCAAGCTGGTGTTGCTGGTGTACTTCGCCATCGCCTTCTTCGCCTTCATGGTCCTTGGCCTGATCGCCCGCCTGTTTGGCTTCTCGGTGATCAAGCTGATGCGCATCTTCAAGGATGAGTTGGTCCTGGCCTACTCCACTGCCAGCTCCGAGACCGTGTTGCCGCGTGTGATCGAGAAGATGGAAGCCTACGGTGCGCCGAAAGCCATCTGCAGCTTCGTGGTCCCGACCGGCTACTCGTTCAACCTTGACGGCTCTACCTTGTACCAGAGCATCGCGGCCATCTTCATTGCCCAGCTGTATGGCATCGACCTGTCGATCAGCCAGCAATTGCTTCTGGTTCTGACCCTGATGGTTACCTCCAAGGGCATCGCCGGTGTACCGGGTGTTTCCTTCGTGGTTCTGTTGGCCACCCTGGGCAGCGTCGGTATTCCGCTGGAAGGCCTGGCATTCATCGCCGGTGTCGACCGTGTCATGGACATGGCCCGTACCGCACTGAACGTGATCGGTAACGCTCTGGCCGTACTGGTTATTGCACGCTGGGAAGGCATGTACGACGACGCCAAAGGTCAGCGCTACTGGAACTCGCTGCCGCACTGGCGCAGCAAAGAAGCTGTTCCTGCTGGCAAGACGGCCAACGATTAAGATATCGCCTGGCTGACTGAATGAGCCCCGACCTGGTCGGGGCTTTTTCGTTGTTGGCGGTGCCCTGCTCCACGATCGGCCCTTCTTGCAGCGGTGCATTGCGCGACCTCTGCCGTTATCATTCGTCGCAACTTTGTGGGGGAACAACGGATGCTTAACGGCCTTTGGCTTGGTTTTTTCTTGGTCGCAGCCGTCTCAGCGCTGGCGCAATGGCTGATAGGCGGTAATGCCGGGATCTTTGCCGCAATGGTTGAAAGTATTTTTGCCATGGCCAAACTGTCGGTTGAAGTCATGGTCTTGCTGTTTGGCACCTTGACCCTCTGGCTAGGCTTTCTGAAGATTGCCGAAAAGGCGGGCATTGTCGATTGGCTGGCCAAGGTTCTCGGTCCGCTCTTCGCCCGTCTGATGCCCGAAGTTCCACCCGGTCACCCGGCACTGGGTCTGATCACCTTGAACTTCGCCGCCAATGGCCTGGGCTTGGACAACGCCGCCACACCCATTGGCCTCAAGGCTATGCGCGCTCTGCAGGAGCTCAACCCCAGCTCGACCACGGCCAGCAATGCGCAAATTCTTTTCCTGGTGCTCAATGCGTCTTCTTTGACGCTGCTGCCGGTGACTATCTTCATGTATCGCGCCCAGCAAGGCGCCACCGATCCGACCCTGGTATTTCTGCCAATCCTGCTGGCGACCAGTGCTTCGACCCTGGTGGGTCTACTTTCGGTCGCGGTGATGCAACGCCTGCGTCTTTGGGACCCGGTAGTCCTGGCGTATCTGATTCCTGGCGCCCTCATGCTGGGTGGTTTCATGGCTTTTCTCGGCACCCTTTCGGCCACCGCCTTGGCCGGGTTGTCGTCGATCCTGGGCAACCTCACCTTGTTCGGCTTGATCATCCTGTTTCTGGTGATTGGTGCGTTCAAGCGGGTGAAGGTGTACGAAACCTTCGTGGAAGGCGCCAAGGAGGGCTTTGACGTCGCCAAAAGCCTGCTGCCCTATCTGGTTGCCATGCTCTGCGCAGTCGGCGTGCTGCGCGCCTCAGGGGCTCTGGAGCTGAGCCTGGATGGCATCCGACACGTGGTTGAATGGCTGGGCATGGATACGCGCTTTGTCGAAGGCTTGCCTACTGCACTGGTCAAGCCCTTCTCTGGCAGTGCCGCTCGGGCGATGTTGATCGAAACCATGCAAACCCATGGCGTCGACAGCTTCCCGGCACTGGTGGCCGCGACTATCCAGGGCAGTACAGAGACCACCTTCTATGTACTGGCAGTCTACTTTGGTGCTGTCGGCATTCAGCGTGCCCGCCATGCGGTGGGCTGCGCCTTGCTTGCCGAGTTGTCCGGGGTTATCGCGGCTATCTGTGTCTGCTACTGGTTCTTTGCCTGAACCTGCGCTCGGTTGGCCTGGGCCACGGTCCAGTCCACCAGTTGCGCCATTAGCCTGTCACTGGCAGCGGCAAAGCCACTGACCACTGCTGGTATTTGCTTGTCGCTGAGCGGCTGGCGCACTTCAAAGCGCCGGCTGGCAAGGATGCGCTGGTCGCGCCCTTGCACCAGGCGTGCGTCGTAGCGGATCACCACCATCACCCCCTCGGCACTGTATTCGCTCTGGAATGCCTGGAGTTCACCCGCCAATTCATAATCGGCCTGCAGGTTGCTGTCGTCGGCACTGAGCCGGGGTACGCGGCCATCACTTTGGAAGGCATCGAGCATGCGGTTGCGTAGCAACAGGGGTGCCGGGTCACTCCAGCGTGCCCCCTTATAGTGACTGATCAAATCACCCTGTGGCACCACGGCAATCTTTGGGTTGTTCAGGGCATCACTGGCCAACGGCTTGTTCAGACGCAGCGACCAGGTGGCTGCGCTGCTCGCCAGCGCGGGGTGAGCGGCTTGCAACGACGGCAGGCGGTAGACATCGGCAGGCTCTGGCTTGGGCAGGATTGAGCAGGCACTGCCCAGGCTCAGCGCCACAGCCAGGGCCAAGTAGCGGCAGGTGCGACTCATGGGGTGAACTCCTTGTTAGTGTCACGGCCAAGCAGGTAACCGCTGGGGTTGGCTTCCAGGCGCTGGGAGATAGCTTTCAACGAATTGAGGGTCTCGCGCAGTTCGCGAATGGCAGGCGCCAGTTGGTTGAGCCCCTGTGCACCGCCATCAAGAGCTTCACGGTTGTCGTTGAGCAGGCTGTTGATGGTCGCAGTGCTTTGCGCCAGCGACTGCATGGCCAGTTCCGCGCTGCCGAAGGCCTGCTTGCCCTGGTTACTCAGCAGGCCATTGGCATTGCGCATCAGCTCGCTGGTCTGCTCAAGCATGGAACTGGCTTGACTGCCGATCTGGGCCAATTGCTGAATCGCGGTACGAATGTCGCCACGCTGTTCGCTGAATGCAGCTGTTGTCTGCTCCAAATGATTCAAGGTGTTGGTCAGGCTGGCGGCGTTGTCTTCGGAGAACAGCTTGTTGGCGTTGTGCACCAGCATGTTGATATTGGTCAGCAGGTCACTGCCGTCATCAAGCAGGCGAGCAATAGGTGATGGCGATGCAACGATCACCGGCAGCTTGCCGTCCTTACCCTTGAGCTCGGGACTATGCGGCGTACCGCCGCTGAGCTGGATAAACGAAGTGCCGGTAATGCCGGTCAAGGTCAGCTTCGCCTTGGTGTCTTCCTTTACCGGTGTATCGGCACTCAAGCGCACCTGGGCCAACACTCGGCGAGGATCCTTGGGATCAAGGCGCAAACTGGTGACATCCCCCACCTTGATACCGCTGTACTGCACCGAGCTGCCCCGGGACAAACCCGAGACCGCTTCGTTGAAGACCACTTCGTAGTCCTTGAAAGTGCTGTCGACGCTGGATTTGGTCAGCCATAGGCCAAACAGCATGGCGCCAGCGACCACAATGACTGTGACCAGACCGATCAGCACGTGATGTGCACGGGTTTCCATTTCAGCGCTCCTTTGCTGCTGAGGCGGCCACATACGCCGCACGGCCACGAGGGCCATGAAAGTAGTCATGAATCCAGGCGTCGTCGGTGTCTTCGACCTGGGCAATCGGACCTGCGACCAGTACTTTCTTCTGCGACAGCACCGCCACCCGGTCGGTAATGGTGTAGAGGGTGTCCAGATCATGGGTGATCAGGAACACACTCAAGCCCAAGGCGTCGCGCAGGGTAAGAATCAATTGATCGAAGGCCGCTGCACCGATTGGATCAAGGCCCGCAGTGGGCTCATCGAGAAACAGGATGTCTGGATCCAGGGCCAAGGCCCTGGCCAGTGCCGCGCGTTTGATCATGCCGCCGGACAAGGATGAGGGGTATTTGTCGGCGGCGGATATCGGCAAACCGGCCAGCGCCAGCTTGACCCCAGCCAGGTGCTCGGCGTCGGCACGTGACAGGCCGGCATGCTCGATCAGTGGCAAGGCGACGTTCTCGGTGACGGTCAGGGAAGAGAACAAGGCACCCTTCTGAAACAACACCCCAAAGCGACGTTCAACCTTTGAGCGCTGATCATCGTTCAGGCCGCTGAGTTCTTGGTCGAACACTTTTATCGTGCCCTCGTTGGGGCGGCGCAAGCCGATGATGCTCCGCAACAGCACTGACTTGCCACTGCCGGAACCACCCACCACAGCCAGGATCTCGCCGCGAAACAAGTCCAGGTCGAGTTGTTCGTGCACGCTCTGGGTGCCGAAGCGGTTACAAATGCCGCGCGCCTCGATCACCACCTCGCGATTATTGGGGGTTGTCTGACTCACCAGCCCATCTCCATGAAAAACAGCGCAGCCACCGCATCAAGAACGATCACCACGAAAATCGACTGCACCACACTGGAAGTGGTGTGAGCACCTACCGACTCGGCGCTACCGCTGACCTTGAAGCCTTCCAGGCAGCCAATTGCAGCGATCAGGAAGGCGAAGAATGGCGCCTTGGCCAGGCCGACAAGGAAATGCTGGACGCCAATGTCGCTTTGCAGCAACGAAAGGAACATGGCCGGGGAAATGTCCAGCGACAGCGCGCACACCACCGCGCCGCCAACCATGCCGCAGAGCATGGCGAGGAACGTAAGCAGTGGTAAAACAATTAGTAGGGCCAGCACCCGAGGCACTACGAGCAACTCGACCGGGTCCAGGCCCAGGGTGCGAATGGCATCAATTTCCTCGTTGGCTTTCATCGAGCCGATCTGTGCAGTAAACGCACTGGCGGTGCGGCCAGCCATAAGAATCGCTGTTAGCAGGACACCGAATTCACGCAGGAAGGAGAATGCAACCAGGTCCACGGTGAAGATGCTGGCGCCAAATCCGGCCAGTACTGTGGCACCGAGGAAGGCCACCACGGCGCCCACCAGAAAAGTCAGCAAGGCAACGATGGGCGCTGCGTCCAGTCCGGTTTGTTCGATATGCGCGACCACGGCGGTGATCCGCCAGCGCCGAGGCTGAAACAGGCGCGATACCAGGGATTGCAGAATCAGGCCGACAAAGCCCAATACCTGCAAGGTGTCATTCCAAAGGGTGTCGACCGCGCAGCCAATACGGCTGAGCAACTGGATCATTATCGACTGCTCAGGCTGCTTCTGCGGGATGCAGAAGTCTTGCACCGAGCAGTACACCGTCTGCAGCAGCGCGCGGCTGGCCTCGGGCAGTTGTGTCGTTGCGGTCAGACGGGATAGCCGATCGGCTCCGAGCAACTCCACCAACAGAGAAGCACCCGCGGTATCCAGATGTCCAAGCTGTTGGAAGTCGACCTCGGTGCTTTGGTCGTATTGGCCGATCAGGCCATCGATGGTGCGCTTGAGACTGGCGTAATTGGCCAGTGTCCAGTCACCGATAATCCGCAGGCACGACGGATTGCTCGAGGTGTCCAGGGTTGCGCTGGCTTGTGTAGTCATAGGCTCCATGCATTCCGACTGACGTTTCGCAACCTCAGAGCATAGCGTTACTCGCCTTTGGGTGCTTGACCATCGTCAACCACATTGAAGCGCAGGACACCGATGACCTGACCATCCTCGGTCAGTACCCTCACCTGCCAGCGTCCGATCGGATTGGCGGGGAAGTTCTGCTTGTGCGTCCAGGCGCGGTAGCCTTCTTTGCGGCCACCATGAATATCCAGGGCAATTCGATCGACCTCTTTGCCGTTGAATTGCCAGACGTGATAAATCCGCTCATTCAGCCCGCGCGGTGCATTGATGGACGTGAATGCGTATAGCCCTGTGCGGATCTGGCTGGCTGTTACCTCACTCAAGCTGTTTCCGGGCGTGCGGTTTTCCAGCTGGGTACTGACAGCTACTTCGGTCATCCACAAGGTTGCCGGCGGTACCCAGGAACGCATCATCCAGCCGCTGGCGCCTACTGCAAGTGTTATGACTACCAGCATAACGCCGCGTCGCCAGTGGTTGATGGGGAAGCTGCTGGCCAGACTTGGGAAGGAAAGCAGCATGGCAATCACCAGTGCCAGCTTGAAGCTTTGCGAAGTGGTCAGATGCAGAATGATCGGTAGCGCAGTGAGTAGCGCCGCAAACAAGGTAAGGGTGTGCAGTGCGAGGAACAGCCAGCGTCGCGGCGCCAGCCATTTGTAATAGAGCGGGTCAACGATCGATATCAGTCCTGCGGCGCCGAGCAGCCCGGTAAACACGAGCTGGCCACTGTTCCAGGTGGTGGTGACGAAAAAGAACGGCAGGACGAAGAACAGGCTTTCCTGGTGGATCATCTGTGTGGCGTAGCGCAGCAACGGTTGCGGTATTTCGCGCTTGAACACCTTGGCGAACACTTTGGTAAAGGTGTTTTCCATCATCAGCCAGATCCAACTGATCAGCATCACGATGGCGATCCAGCTGGCCAGGCTTTCCTGACGGTCGACCAGAATGAAACTGGCAATACCGGAGATAAAGCCGCCGAGGGCGATGACGCCGGGATAGCGCTTGATCAGTTCGATCACGCGCTGAAGATAGAGAGGCATGGCGGTGTTCGCAGGGGTCGGGTTTAAACCTGAACAGAATACTCTTGTTTGTGTTTCAGGCGGTCTCTATTGCTTGCGTGGTCAGCGTTTTCCGGCCACGCAAGCGATAGAATCAGGGGCGCCGTCGTCGCCCTAGGATCAGGCCGCCAGCGAGTATTACACCCAGCCCTAGAGCAATCAGTCCGTACAACTCGTCATAACTGATCATGGGTTGCTCAACACGCACATAGCCAGGTTCGGCCAGTAGCTGGCGCAGGGCCTGGTTGGCGTCTTTCAGGCTTACCCGGCGCATTGAGCGCACGGGATCGGCAAAGTGCCCGTCAAGGTAATCGTTGAGCGCACCCCAATAGTAATCGGCCAGCGCCGCGTTACCTTGTGTAGTCCAGGCTTCGCGGTCGATTGCGGCTTGCTTGATGCGCTCAAAGGTTGCCGGATCCAGACCGTCCTTGCGCAAGCGTTCAAGCATGTCGCCCAACGCTTGCTCGGCGTCCTTGACGTCGGCGCGATCCAGATCGGCATTAAGGCTCATTATCCCCGTGTCGCCAAAACTCTCCCGTTGGCTGAACGGCCCGTAGGACAGCCCGTGGTTGAGGCGTAACTCTTCGTAGAGCCTCCACTCCAGGTAGCGCTGCAACAAGTCGTAAGTCTGGCCGTGATCGTTGTCCAGCACCGGCTCCAGAAACATCCAGTGCAGGCGGGCGCTGTCGCCGAGCCAGCCACGGGTCAGCTCGCGGCGTGCTTCAGCCTTGTGAACAACACCGTCAAGGGCCCGACGCTCGCCAGGCTCAGCCGGGTCGAGTTCGCCGTAGGTTCGTTCCAGATAGGCCGGCAGCAGACGATCCAGGCCGCCGACTATGATCAGGCTCATATTGTTAGCGGCATACCAGTGCTGGCGGACGTCCTTGACCTGTTCCAGCGTCATGTCCGCAACGGCTGAGCGCTCTGCGCATTTGAGCCCCAGCTCCACTGCGAGCTGATCGCTTGCACGGTGACCCAAATCCTGACGATCCAGCCAGCGCTGCAGGTGCGAATAGTGCCCACCGTCTTCGCGCTCGACGATCTTTTTCGACAGTGCCAGCGATTTCTCATTGATCTCGGTGTCCTTGATCATAGCCAGCAGCAGGTCGAGCACTTTACGTTGGTTGCGCGCAGGGGCTTCGATAACGAAGGTGGTATCAGCACTGCTGGTATAGGCGTTCCACTCCCCGCCTAAAGCCTGCATGCGGGCCTCTAAACCGCCTTCACCGGTGTTATCCAGGCCACTGAACAGCAGGTGCTCGAGCAGATGCGGTAGTTCTTGCTGCTCGCAGGGAAAGTCGTCAAAGCCGACACCCACAACCAGGCGGATCGACACATGGTTGCGTTCATATCCAGATTTGAGCAGCACCTGCAGGCCATTGGGCAGCAAGTAGCCTTCGACCTGAGAGCGGTCGAGTGCAAAGCTGGGCAAGGCACCTAATAACAGGCACAAGAACATCAGGCAACGCATGGGGAGCTTCCTTGCGGGCGTTCTAGGTAGTGGTCAAGGTGAGTGGGCATCATCTGGCACGCTATCCAACAGTAGACCGCCGGTATCGGATCCACCCAATACCACATAGGCACTGCTGCAGAACAAGGAGTTCAATCGTTTCATATCGGCAATCAGTTCCAGGTGCAACGCGCTGGTTTCGATACTTTGCAACACTTTACGTTGCAGTCGGCTTACATGGGCGTGGGCCAGGCGCCGCTCTTGCGCTCTGAAACGGCGTTTTTCCCGTAACAGTTGGCGAGCGCTCTCCGGGTCGGCGCTGAGAAACACCGAAAGCCCCAGGCGCAGGTTGGCCAGTAGCTGGCTATGCAGCCCGGTCAACTCTTCGAGGCCCACGTCAGAGAATTCCCGACGCTGGGAGGTTTTCTGCTGCTGTACCTTGCGCAGCATACGTTCGATCAAGTCGCTGGCCAGCTTGAGATTGATTGCCAGCTCAATGATTTCTGCCCAACGCTTGCTGTCCTGATCGCTGAGGTCCTCTCGGGGCATCTGCGCCAGGTACAGCTTGATCGCATTGTTGAGCGCTTCGACGTCTTCAGCCAGGCCGCGCACCTGTTGGGTCATTGCTGTGTGAGTACCCAGCAGTACGCCCTGCATGGCATCAAGCATGTTATCGATCAAATCACCTACACGCAGGGTTTCACGCACAGCGTTGGCCAAGGCCAGGCTGGGGGTTCCCAATGCAGCGGGATCGAGATGGCGCGGCTTGGCCCGACCATTGGTCTCTGCCCGCTCCGGCAACAACCAACTGCAGAGCCGCCCCATGGGGGTGACCGTTGGCAGCATGATCAGGCAACGCAGACTGTTGTAGATGAGGTGAAAGCCGATCACCAGTTCCTGGGCACTGAAACTCAGTGTGTCCATCCAGTGCACCAGTGGATCAAGTACCGGGATGATCAGGACCAGACCGATCAGCTTGTACAACAAACTGCCCAAGGCAACTTGCCGCCCGGCTGCGTTTTGCATGCTGGTACTGAGGAACGCCAACAAACCACTGCCGATGTTGGCGCCAATCACCAGGCCGATGGCAACGGGCAGGCTAATCAGTTCAGCACCAGCCAGGGTCGCGGTAAGGAGTACAGCGGCCAGGCTTGAGTAGGAAATAAGTGCGAACAGGGCGCCGACCAAGGCGTCGAGAAGTATGTCACCGGTCAGGGAGGCGAACAGCACCTTTACGCCCTGAGCCTGGGTAATGGGCGCGGCAGCCTCCACGATCAGTTGCAAAGCGAGGATGATCAGGCCCAGGCCAATACCGACGCGGCCTAGTTGTCCGGCACGGGTTTGTTTACGGGACAGAAAAAAGATCACCCCGAGAAAAATCAGCAGCGGTGACAGCCATGACAAGTCAAAAGTCAGTACGCGCGCCATCAGCGCTGTACCGACATCGGCGCCGAGCATGATCGCCAGCGCCGGGGTCAAGGTCATCAATCCTTGCCCCACAAATGAGGTCACCAGCATTGCCGTGGCATTGCTGCTCTGGACCATGGCGGTAACCACAATGCCAGCGATGAACGCCAGCGGCCGCTTGGACATGTTCTGGCTCAATACGCGTCGCAGGTTGGAACCGTACACCCGCAGGATTCCGGTCCGCACGATGTGCGTACCCCAGATCAACAGCGCTACAGCGGAAAGCAGATTGAGCAGGGTCAGCATTTAACAGGCCCCCTGTTGAGCGTGCCCCAGTGGGACAGAATGGATAGTGCCGTGAGCCCGGCCTGATCGTAGGCGGTTTTTACCAGTGCTCACTTAAGCTTTAGTCGGTCCGAAGGACTGACGCCAGCATCGCATAGCCTGCACAGGCTTTGAAACAAAAGCGTCATGAAAACAAATGAAAAAAGGGCCCGCAGGCCCTTTGATCAAAACACTCCAGGGTTACTGACCCGGAATATCCTTGCGAAGTTTCACCGGGTCGCCTTGCTCCTGGTTTTTCTTCCGGGCCATGGCCGAGCGCATCTTGATGTTGACGGCTTCGACTGCCAGAGAGAAAGCCATGGCAAAGTATACGTAGCCTTTAGGTACATGCACTTCGAAGGCTTCGGCGATCAGCACAGTACCGACCACAATCAGGAACGACAGGGCGAGCATTTTCAATGAAGGGTGCTTGTCGATGAAGTTACTGATAGCGCCGGCGCACAGCATCATCACCAATACCGCTACGACAATTGCGGCGATCATCACCGGAACGTGCGAGACCATGCCCACAGCAGTGATCACCGAGTCCAGGGAGAAGACGATGTCGATGATCGCGATCTGGATAATTGTGTAGAGGAACTTGCCGCCTTTGCCGGTAGGTTCGTCGTGGGTCTCATCTTCGCCTTCGAGGCCGTGGTAGATCTCCTGAGAGCTTTTCCACAGCAGGAACAGGCCACCAAAGAACAGAATCAGGTCGCGACCGGAAATACCGTGGCCCATCACCACGAACAGGTCGGCGGTGAGGCGCATTACCCAGGTAATCGACAGCAGCAGAAGGATACGCGTGACCATTGCCAGGGCCAGACCGAAAATCCGGGTGCGCTGCTGCATATGCTTGGGCATACGGCTGACCAGGATCGAGATCATGATGATGTTGTCGATGCCGAGAACGATCTCAAGAGCCGTCAAGGTAAAAAAGGCAACCCAGATTTCTGGGCTGGTCAGCCATTCCATGTGTATTCCTTCGAGCGTTTGATGCAGGGCGCCTGGGCAAAGGCGCCACTACGGTTGGATAAGTCTACGGTTTATAGGCTGCTGAACAGTGGGAATGTTCCCAGAAGCAGCGCGGCGAGCATTATGCACAGGCAAACCAGCACTGCCCACTTCAGGGTGAAGCGCTGATGATCGCCAAACTCGATCCCGGCCAGAGCCACCAACAGATAAGTAGAGGGTACCAGCGGACTGAGCAGGTGTACCGGTTGGCCGACGATCGACGCGCGAGCCATTTCCACAGGCGAAATACCATAGTGGCTGGCTGCTTCTGCCAGCACTGGCAGCACCCCGTAATAGAAGGCGTCGTTGGACATGAAGAAGGTGAATGGCATGCTGACAATTGCTGTAATCACCGCCAGATAGGGGCCCAGGGCGTCTGGAATAACTGCCAGCAAGCTCTTGGACATGGCTTCGACCATGCCGGTACCGGAGAGAATGCCGGTGAAGATACCTGCGGCGAAGATCAGCCCGACCACAGCCAGCACGCTGCCGGAGTGTGCCGCAACCCGATCCTTCTGCATCTGCAGGCAAGGGTAATTGGCGATCATGGCGATACTGAAGGCAACCATGAACAACACGGGCAGCGGCAGCAGCCCGGCTACCAGCGTTACCATCAGTACGGCCGTCAGTGCGCCGTTGAACCAAATCATTTTTGGCCGACGGGCATCCGGGAACTGCGAAACACTGATTTCACTGTGATCGATTTCATCGCCGGGAAGGTGCAGCTCACCAAGGCGTGCACGCTCACGTTTACCGTACATGTAGGCAATAGCCAAGATGGCGACCACGCCGAAGAGCATGGCCGGAATCATCGGCACGAAAATATCCGAGGGGTCGACATGCAGGGCGCTGGCGGCGCGGGCGGTCGGTCCTCCCCAGGGGGTCATGTTCATCACCCCACCTGCGAGAATGATCAAGCCAGCCATAATCCGAGGGCTCATGCCCAGGCGGCTGTACAGCGGCAGCATGGCGGCCACGCAGATCATGTAGGTGGTGGCGCCATCGCCGTCCAGTGACACAACCAGTGCCAGCACCGCGGTGCCTACCGATACCTTCAGCGGGTCACCCTTGACCATTTTGAGGATCTTGCGCACGGCTGGGTCAAACAACCCGGAATCAATCATCAGTCCGAAATACAGAATGGCGAACATCAGCATCACCCCGGTAGGGGCAAGCTTGGTAATACCTTGCAGCATCATCGGGCCGATATCGCCCGAAAAACCGCCGAACAAGGCGAACAGGATCGGTACCAGAATCAGGGCGATCAAGGCTGAAAGGCGCTTGGTCATGATCAGGTACATGAAGGTGATGACCATGGCAAAGCCGAGGAAGGTCAGCATGGGAGTACTCCAGGCGTATCGCGTCGAATAGGGAACGGGTCGGGCGGATCAGCGCGCGAGGCGCAGTGCGTGGAGTAGCGGGGGAAATACGGCGGGGTGGCGGTTGTAAGCAGACATCAGAATCACCATTGTTGTTGTTAATTGGGCCGGGCGCTGTACTGGACGTCAGATACCCTGGCTGACCGGTCTGTGCCGGTGGTGGAGGCAATCCTAAGTCGGCAAGCTTTCAGCCAGCTTTCGCTGGCTCAAAGACGACGAGAGGTGCATTGTTGGCAATAGACTGAAGGGAGAGGGAGTTGCGATGCGCGACATGCATGAAGGTGGCTGTCATTGCGGGGCCCTGCGCTACCAGGTTCGGGGGCCATTAATCGACGTTGCACACTGCCATTGTTCGGTGTGTCGACGGGTGAGCGGTGGGCTGCTGGTAACCTGGGCAACCTTGCCCTGCGCTGATTTCCAGTGGTTGAGCGGGACCCCGCAGTGCTATGACTCATCACCTAGCTGCGTGCGGTATTTCTGCAGTCGGTGCGGTGCTCATGTGGCGCTGAGCACGGATCTGAGCCCGGAAACTATCGACATCACAATAGCCACGCTGGACCAGCCTGAAGTGGCCCGGCCCAGTCGGCATATCTGGACCAGCAGTCGCCTACCCTGGCTGCAGTTGGATGAGCATTTGCCCGGCGAGCCAGAGGAAACTCTTTAGTTTGGAGCCCTCACGGTAGCTGCAACCCTCCGGCGGCTTTGTGCAAAGCGCGCAGGTGCTCGCCAACCTGCTTGATGTTCGCTTCGACCGCAGCAATTTCTGCGGTCCGGGCAGGGCCAAGAAGTGCACGCACTTCTTTGTCCAGTTCGGCACTGAGTGATTGCAACTGCTTTTGCCGTTGGCTGGACTCGCTGATCAGTTGCTTGCGTTCACTTGCTTGCGGTAGTCCGTAGCCACTACTTCCCAAGAGCTCCGCGGGCCGGCTGAGAAACCCACTGTTGGCGAGAATCTGCTGCAGCGTGCCATTGGCCTTGCTGACGCTGGCATCATTTTCGGCGCGCCCGGTCAAGTAACGCTGTTTGACTTCATCCTGAGCCAGCAGCAACTGCTTGCGCAGGCTTGCCTGTTCTAGCAGGAGTAGTGCTGCGCTGGTGCGCAAGTCAGCCTTGGCGAACCACTGCCGGCGTTGCTCGGCGGATTGCTCCAGCCAGCCTTCGACGCTGTCCTGGGGGATGGGCAAGTGCTGCTTTAACACCAGGAACATGGCCTGGTAACGGTCGCGGTAGGAGTCGAAGCGGTATCCCAGGCGCAAGGCCTCGCGGGGATCATCGAGGACACTGACATCGGCCAGTCCGCGCCCTTGCAAAACTTCCAGCAAACCATTGGGCACGATGCTGTCCAAGTCTGAAAGACGCGGGTTGGCAGTGCCGCTACGCAGCAACTTCAGGGTTTCCACTGCGCAGTTGTTGGACAAGAAGTAATAGTTGCCGTCGTAGCTCCAGTGCATCTCCGCTGCCTGGCGGACCAGGCTTTCCAGCTCATTACGGTCAAACTTCAAAGGTATCGAGGCCAGGCTGCGCAGTTCGGTTTTGGTGTACTCATCGATAACCTGAGCCAGGGGCAATACGAACAGGCGCGAGGGGTATGCACCTGTCAGGCCGTCCCAGCTCGACAATTGCACATCATTGACGAAGGCGCGGTACGACAGCACCAAGTGCTGATCAAGGTCCAGCCGGCAGTCAGGCCCACGCGGGCGCCCCGGGGCACAGATGACCAGGCGCAGCATGCTGTGTCCCCAGCGACTGACCCAGTTCTGGTTGGCTTCAGCCAGCAGGTAATCCACGGCGTATACGCGCTCTGGATCAATCTCGCCCAGAGGCGCTTTGGCAAAATCATTTCCGGCATTGAGAAATGGCAGCGCCTGCGCGCACGCCGGATGATCTGGGGCCCAGTCAAAGTGTGCTTTGAGATAGGTGTGCAGCGCTGGGCGTCGGCAGGCGAAACTCGGGTCAAGGAGGAAGTACTCCATGTTGACCGCGATGAATTCCTTCGGGCTGCTCAATTCATAGTCGTCAGGGCTGCGTGCGACCTGGCGGTTGTGTTGCTCCCTCTCCCCTCGTCGGCCTACATACTGCGGCCAGCCGGCCAGGTCGAGCAGGCGTGGGTCGTCGCTGAGCGTAAAGCGTCGCTCAGCTTGGCCGCGACATTCCTCGGGCAGGCCGACTTTGCCCTGGCTGCTCACGTGCCGCGTGCATTGAATGATCAGTTGCCGTTCGCGGCCCTGCCACAGCCGCGCACGGTCATAGATGTGCGTCAGCTCGTGGAGCACTGTGGCGAGCAGTTCCTGGCGCACAGTGCCATGCGCGCGTCCGGTTTTGCTAGTAGCTGCGCTGCCGTCGGTGAGGCTCGGCAGAAGTTGGCTATTGAGCTCAAGCGTGGAAACCAGTGATGCCTGGCCATAGGCATCCTTAGGCATTTTCGCACTCCAGTTGACCTGGATACGGCGATCCAGGCGCGCCTTGAAACTGGGCGGCAAGGCTTGCAATGCTTCATCCAGTAACGCCTGGCTGGCTCGCTGCTGGGCAGGCTCCAGGCCCTCGGTCTGCAGCTGCAGCTCTAGATCGGCCAGAACAGGGCTAGCCAGTAGCGCTAGCAGGCTACCGAGCAACCAGGCGCGCAGGGTGTTCACAGGGCGAGAATGGCTTCAGCCAGATCCTGATCGCTCGCCTGGCGTGCATCAGGTACGCGCTGGCGCAGTGTGTCAAAGGCAGCTTCCAGTTGTGCGCCGCGGATTTCGCCGTTGCTGGCGACATAACTGGCGGCGTCGTCACGGGCTTCACGCACGACTTTGGAGTCACGGATTGAAGTGGTTGTATCAGAGGTGAAGTCGATCGAGCGGCCGAATGCACGAACGATAATATTGCTGGTGGCCACCAGGGTTTGTGCCTGGGCCACATCGGCCAGCAACATAAGGCCAAGGGTGGCGGCAATCAGCGGGTTACGCATGGAGCATCTCCGAAAAAATATGGTTACTTATTGGACGAGAATTGCCTGCGCCAGTTCAAGGTCGTCGGCATGAAGTTCGAGGTCTGCCAGGCGTAGTCGCTCAAAGGCCGCCTGGAGTCGCGCGCCGTGTATCTGACCGTCGCTGGCAACAAACGCGGCGGCATCATCTTGAGCGTCAAGAAGCAATTTGCGATCGAAGGGCGCCGAGGTCACCTTGCTGGTGACATAACCGCTTACGACAAGATTGTTGGTGGTGAGGTCCAGCGCTTGGGCTGTATTCGTCCAGCAGAGCACAAACAATAGAAATGACAGATAACGCATGAGTTTCGTTGGGCTTGGCGGATCAGGCGGCAAAGGCTATCCCAATGCGCTGGCCAGGGCCAGCGCAGGGGGGCCGGCTTCGTTGCATGTTGTTACATGACTGAGCCGGGGGCAGACGATTTCACAGCGCCAGGATTGCCTGGGCCAATTGTGCATCGCTTGCTTGCAGGGTTGGGGCCTGCTTGCGGATGTGGGCAAATGCGCTTTCCAGTTTTACGCCGCGGATTTCGCCATGGCTGGCTACAAAGCTGGCGGCATCGTCGCGGGCAGCGCGAACAATTTTGTCGTCACGAAACGAAGACGATACGTCGGAAGTGGCGTCCGTGGAGGCTGCAACAGCACCAACAACGGCATCAGTGGTTACCACGAAGCTGGTGGCGTTGGCTGTGGAAGCCAGAGCAAGTACCAGCGCGGCGCCAAACAAGCTTGTACGGAACATGGTCAATCTCCTGGTTTAAGACGGGTTCTTTGTGTCAGACGCACGCTCAGCCGGAAGGGCTACTTATTTCCCCGACTGGGTGCTGTAAGCGTATCACGCGATGAGCAACTGCGAGTTGGACAGGGTAAACAGGAAGCTTCTCAGCTGTACCGGCAATTTATTAGATCAAATAAACTGTACTGGTATCGATGGCGAAGGCTCTATTCAGGGCTTTGAAAATAAAAAACCCGTCAGCAGTTACCTGCGACGGGTTTTAGAATTCGAGGGCGCCGGCCTAGGGCCGGCGAGCCCTGCATCAACGCCAGAACGGCTTGCTCAGCTCTTCGTAGCGTTGTGCTTCGCTGATACCAGCGTCGGCCAGCAGGCGCGAGTCCAGGCGAGCCAACTGGTGGCGGCTGGCGATGCGGCGTTGCCATAGCATCAGGTTGGCCAACAGGCGCAGTGGCAGCGCAGCTTTGGATTGTTCGTTGTTACGTTCGAAAACCAGATCGGAACTGAGGGTACGTTCCATGATGTCATCCTTCCGCTTGTGGCGGCATTAGATAGTGATTTAACTGGTGCCCATGATCCTCCTCTGTCGTCCATAACAGTAGATACAGTTCGGTTGCATTGTGATGGTCCAGTTAACTGTTTTATAGCACTGTTGCACTCTAAATAGACGGAACTGTACTGGTATGCACTGAAATGGTGCGATTTGCGCGAGGCTTGGGAGGGTAGGACGGGCTTGCGGGGTAAAAACACCGATACAGTAGTACAGTTTTTTGCATCTAATCGGTAGTAACTGTACAGCCGGTGAGCATTGCGCATCACCGGCCGCGATCCAATCAGCTTTAGCTGGCGAGCATGCGCCCGGTTTCTTCCAGGTTTTCGTGCCAGGACAGTGCTTCGCGCAGGATGTGCGGCGTATGACCGCCGCGCTCGCAGGCCCGAGCGAAGTAGTCATTCAAGGCTTCGCGATAGTCCGGGTGCACACAGTTGTCGATGATCACTCGGGCGCGCTCGCGGGGCGCCAAACCGCGCAAGTCGGCCAGACCTTGTTCTGTGACGAGGATGTCGACGTCATGCTCGGTGTGGTCCACGTGGCTGACCATGGGTACAACGCTGGAAATCGCGCCGCCTTTGGCAATGGACTTGGTAACGAAGATTGCCAAGTGTGCATTTCGTGCGAAATCCCCCGAGCCACCGATGCCGTTCATCATCCGCGTGCCGCAGACGTGAGTGGAGTTGACGTTCCCGTACAGGTCGAACTCCAGGGCAGTGTTGATGCCAATGATGCCGAGTCTACGGACCACTTCCGGGTGGTTGGAAATTTCCTGGGGACGTAGCACCAGCTTGTCCTTGTAGCGCTCCAGATTACCGAATACGTCGGCATTGCGACGGCTCGACAGGGTAATGGAGCTGCCCGAGGCAAAGCTGAGCTTGCCTGCATCGATCAGGTCGAAAGTCGAATCCTGGAGTACTTCGGAGTACATGGTCAGGTCTTCGAAAGGCGAGTCGATCAAGCCGCACATCACGGCATTGGCGATGGTGCCGATGCCCGCTTGCAATGGACCCAGCTTGTTGGTCATGCGCCCAGCTTCAACTTCCTGCTTGAGGAAGTTGATCAGGTGGTCGGCGATGCCCTGGGTTTCTGCATCGGCCGGCAGTACAGTCGACGGCGAGTCCGGCTGTTCGGTAATGACGATGCCGACGATCTTTGCAGGGTCGATCGCGATGGCGGTGCTACCAATACGATCATCGACTTTGACCAGCGGAATCGGAGTGCGGGTCGGGCGGTAAGTCGGGATGTAGATGTCGTGCAGGCCTTCCAGGTTGGCGTTATGAGCCATGTTGATCTCGACGATCACCTGTTTGGCAAAAATGGCGAAGCTGGCTGAGTTGCCCACCGACGTGGTCGGAACAATGTGGCCTTGCTCAGTGATTGCAACGGCTTCGATGACCGCGATGTCTGGCAGCTTCAGCTGCTGGTTGCGCAGCTGTTCCACGGTCTCAGACAAGTGCTGGTCGATGAACATGACCTTGCCTTCATTGATGGCCTTGCGCAGTGTGCTGTCGACCTGAAAAGGCATGCGACGGGCAAGAACGCCGGCTTCGGTCAGTTCTTTGTCCAGGTCGTTGCCCAGGCTGGCACCTGTCATCAGGCTGATTTGCAGCGGAGATTGCTTGGCGCGCTCGGCCAGTGCGTGCGGCACGGCCTTAGCTTCGCCGGCGCGGGTAAAACCGCTCATGCCGACGGTCATGCCGTCCTCGATCAGGCCAGCGGCATCAGCCGCACTCATAACCTTGCTGTGCAGGGAGGACAAGCGGATACGATCACGGTACATGGATTGTTATCTCAGGCTACTAAAGCTAGATGCGCAGTCTAGAGATTTAGTGTCCCGGCGTCCCGCGACCATGGTCGAATGCTAGGCTTTGATTTGAAGCCATCTGTCGGTGGGCCGGGCATTAGAAAGCCCCAGCCGATACCGCGCTGGGGCTAATTGTCACAGCCTGGAAAAGGCTTAATCGACGGCTTTGACCATATCTTCGATGACCTTCTTCGCGTCACCGAAAACCATCATGGTTTTGTCCAGGTAGAACAGTTCGTTATCAAGGCCGGCATAGCCACTGGCCATGGAGCGCTTGTTGACGATGATGGTCTTGGCCTTGAAGGCTTCGAGGATCGGCATACCCGCGATCGGCGACTTTGGATCGTTCTTGGCTGCTGGGTTGACCACGTCGTTGGCGCCCAGTACCAGCACCACGTCAGCCTGACCGAACTCGGAGTTGATGTCCTCCATCTCGAACACCTGGTCGTAGGGCACTTCGGCTTCTGCCAGCAGCACGTTCATATGGCCAGGCATACGGCCAGCTACCGGGTGAATTGCATACTTAACGGTTACGCCGTTGTGCGTAAGCTTCTCGGTGAGCTCCTTGAGTGCGTGCTGGGCGCGGGCTACCGCCAGGCCGTAGCCCGGAACGATGATCACGGTGTCGGCGTTGCTCAGCAGGAAGGTCGCGTCATCGGCTGAGCCGGACTTGACCGGACGAGCCTCTTGCGCGCCAGCCGGGCCGGCGCTATCTGTGGCGCCGCCGAAGCCACCGAGGATCACGTTGAAGAACGAACGGTTCATCGCCTTGCACATGATGTACGAGAGGATGGCACCCGACGAGCCTACCAGCGAGCCTGCGATGATCAGCATCGAGTTGTTCAGCGAGAAGCCGATACCAGCCGCCGCCCAGCCCGAGTAGCTGTTGAGCATCGAGACCACCACCGGCATGTCGGCGCCACCAATCGGGATGATGATCAGTACACCCATGACGAATGCCAGGATCAACATAAGGGCGAAAGCGCTGTAGCTGCCGGTAAACGTGAAGACCAAGCCGAAGCCTATTGTAGCCAGACCCAGGATCAGGTTCAGCTTATGCTGGCCGCTGAACTGTACCGGGGCGCCCTGGAACAATCGGAACTTGTACTTGCCGGAGAGCTTGCCGAAGGCAATGACCGAACCGGAAAAGGTGATTGCACCGATCGCTGCGCCCAGGAACAGCTCCAGACGGTTGCCGGTAGGAATCGGGTCGCTGATGCTGGAGACAATACCCAGCGACTGCGGCTCGAGCACTGCGGCGATCGCAATGAACACGGCAGCCAGACCAATCATGCTGTGCATGAAGGCAACCAGCTCAGGCATCTTGGTCATTTCTACGCGCTTGGCCATGATCGAGCCCGCCGTACCGCCAATCAGCAGGCCGACAATTACGTAGCCGATGCCGGCAGTGGCCAGTTCAGCGCCCAGCTTGTAGATCAGCCCGACAGTGGTGACCACGGCCAAGGCCATGCCTAGCATGCCAAAAACGTTGCCGCGCCGAGATGTGGTCGGGTGCGAAAGGCCCTTGAGCGCCTGAATGAAGCACACCGAAGCGACAAGGTAGAGAAGTGTAACCAGGTTCATGCTCATGTTTACTGCTTCCCCTCAGCCTTTGCGGCTTTCTTCTTGAACATCTCCAGCATGCGCCGGGTGACCAGGAAACCACCGAATACGTTTACCGCTGCCAGGGTCACCGCAAGGGTGCCCATGATTTTGCCCAGCGGCGTAACAGTCAGGGCGGCGGCCAGCATGGCCCCGACAATGACAATGGCGGAGATGGCGTTGGTAACTGCCATCAAGGGGGTGTGCAGCGCGGGCGTAACGTTCCACACCACGTGATAACCGATATAGATCGCCAGAACGAAGATGATCAGGTTATAGACGCCGTGAGAGATCAGCATGTCTTCCATTGTCTGGCTCCTTATCCGTTCTTGCGGATGATCTGGCCGTCGCGGCACATCAGGCACGCGGCGACGATATCGTCTTCGAGGTTGATCACCAGCTGACTGTCCTTGTCGAACAGCAGCTTCATGAAGTCCAGCACGTTGCGAGCATAGAGGGCCGAAGCATCGGCACTCACCTGCGCGGGCAGATTGGTCGGGCCGACAATGGTTACGCCCTGCTCTATCACCACCTGGTCAGCGACAGTCAATGGGCAGTTGCCGCCTTGTGCTGCCGCCAGGTCGATGACCACCGAGCCTGGCTTCATCTGTGCAACCGTCTCGGCGCTGAGCAACGTCGGCGCCTTGCGCCCAGGAATAAGGGCTGTGGTGATAACAATATCGGCCTGTTTGGCGCGCTCATGCACAGCCTGGGCCTGACGTTGCATCCAGCTTGCTGGCATTGGGCGGGCGTAGCCACCCACGCCGACAGCACATTCACGTTCCTCGTCGGTCTCATAAGGCACGTCGATGAACTTGGCACCCAGCGACTCGATCTGCTCCTTCACCGCAGGACGCACGTCCGAGGCTTCAATCACCGCACCCAGGCGTTTGGCCGTGGCAATGGCCTGCAGCCCGGCAACACCTGCACCGAGAATCAGCACGCGAGCGGCCTTCACGGTACCGGCAGCGGTCATCAGCATCGGCATGAAGCGCGGATAGTGATGGGCAGCCAGCAACACGGCCTTGTAACCGGCAATGTTGGCTTGCGAAGACAGCACGTCGAGGCTTTGTGCCCGTGATGTGCGAGGAGCCGCCTCCAGCGCGAATGCGGTAATACCGCGCTCGGCCATCTTGGCGATCATGTCGTTGTTGAACGGATTGAGCATGCCCACCAGGATGGTGCCGCTCTTGATTTGGGCCAGTTCGCTATCGTTGGGAGCCACAACTTTCAAAACAAGCTGTGCGCCAAACGCATCGGCTGCGCTGCCAATAGCAGCGCCTACTGCTTCATAGGCACTGTCCGGAACGCTGGCATTGATGCCGGCGCCACTTTGGACAGTAACCTGATGCCCCTGACCAATCAGTTTCTTGATGGTTTCCGGGGTTGCAGCAACCCGTGTTTCGCCCGTCTGCGTTTCGAGAGGAACACCAATGTGCACGTCAAATCTCCTGCGTGATCTTTTGTTGGAAAACCAGCGCACTGCGGATGGTGCGTCTGGGGCGGCCGATCAGCACGACCCCGCCGAATCCAGGCGGGGCGCGGCATTTTGCAGGTGATTCCCGAGTTGCTTCAACCAGTTTTGGAGGGTGACGGTAATCAAACTACAAGTCACCCTGTGACTGAATGTCGCAAGAACAGGCCTGGAGCCCGTTAAATACGGGCTTCAGGGAGATTACGGTAATTTTTAAAAAAATTCCGCTGAATGTGCCGATTGCTTCGGTCAAAACGTGATTTATGCTGCGAATGCCGCATAGATACTAGGGTTAAGAGCGATGTCGTGCCAATTAATACAGTTTTGATAATTGCGACATTTACTTATATCTGTAGGGTTCTGACTTTGCTGACTACGGGGTCAGGTTATCGCTTTCAGCCTTGTGCTCCGCGGCGTAGCGCTGAGATTCGGCAACCAGCCAATCGCGGAAAGCGCGCAACGAAGCAGATTCGACCTTCCGTTCAGGGATCATCAGGTAATACGCCTTGATGCTGGACAAGCCGTGTCGGTTGGCTATTACCAGGTGCCCTTCTGCCAATTCTCGCTGAATCAGAAAAGGAGGAATCAGGGCTATTCCCATCTCATGCATGGCCGCCTGAGCCAGCATCGAGAATAGCTCATAGCGTGGCCCTGTCATGTCACGGTTAACGTTCATGTCCAAGCTGTTGAACCATTGGCGCCAGGCGTATGGGCGCGTGGTTTGTTGAAGTAGCGGCAACCGAGCGATTTGTTCCGCATCCAGCTGTGTGGCACCTGCCAACAAGTCAGGGCTGCAAACCGGTACCGGGCTTTCGCTCATCAGTCGATGAGAGTGAGTGCCCGACCAATCGGCATCACCGAAATAGATGGCTGCGTCAAAGGGGGTATCGGCGAACAGGAACGGCCGCGTGCGGTTTGTCAGATTGACGGTGACCTCCGGATGGCGCTGCTGGAAGTCTTTGAGCCTTGGCAGCAACCATTGGGTGCCAAAGGTCGGAACCACGGCAAGCTCGATAACGTTGGCGCCCTGTTGGCCCATCACTGACAAGGTGTCGCGCTCCACGGCGTCGAGCTGCGTGGCCACCCTGCGGCTGTAAGAGAGGCCAGCCTCTGTGAGCTTTACCCCGCGCCGCGATCGACGGAACAGTTCAACGTTGAGAAATTCTTCGAGTCCGGCAATTTGCCGACAGACGGCGCCCTGGGTAAGGGACAGCTCTTGGGAAGCCTTGGTAAAGCTCTCGTGGCGGGCGGCTGCCTCGAAGCAAACCAGGGCCGCTGTACTGGGAATCTTTCGTCGCATGTACGTCAACCTCACTAATAGCGCGTAAGTGTGGGGTTCTCTACCATCACGGAGTGAGAAATTATCACAAGACCATGCGTATTCCTCGTTTGTCTCATGCCTCGAACAGGCCTAGGATCAATCCACAACAACTTTGCTCCCCTATTTCGAGGATACGCTCATGGCCGGTAAAGCAAGCTTCAACTGGATCGACCCGCTGTTGCTAGACCAACAGCTCACTGAAGAAGAGCGCATGGTGCGTGACAGCGCTTATCAGTTCGCCCAGGACAAGCTGGCCCCGCGCGTGCTGGAAGCTTTTCGGCATGAGCAGACTGACCCCGCGATTTTCCGCGAGATGGGTGAGGTCGGTCTCCTTGGCGCTACCATTCCTGAGCAATACGGTGGCAGTGGCCTGAACTATGTCTGCTACGGCCTGATCGCCCGTGAGGTCGAGCGTATCGACTCCGGCTATCGTTCGATGATGAGTGTGCAGTCCTCTCTGGTGATGGTGCCTATCAATGAGTTCGGTACTGAAGCGACGAAGCAGAAGTACCTGCCGAAGCTGGCCAGTGGTGAGTGGATCGGTTGTTTCGGTCTGACCGAGCCTGATCATGGTTCCGATCCGGGCTCAATGATTACCCGGGCTAAAAAGGTCGACGGTGGCTATCGCCTGTCTGGCAGCAAAATGTGGATTACCAACAGCCCTATCGCTGATGTGTTCGTGGTGTGGGCCAAGGACGACGCCGGCGACATCCGCGGCTTTGTTCTGGAAAAAGGCTGGCAAGGCCTCAGCGCTCCAGCGATTCACGGTAAGGTTGGCCTGCGCGCCTCGATCACCGGCGAAATCGTCATGGATAATGTGTTCGTACCTGAAGAGAACATCTTCCCGGATGTGCGCGGCCTGAAAGGTCCTTTCACCTGCCTCAACTCTGCTCGCTATGGCATTTCCTGGGGTGCGTTGGGTGCGGCAGAAGCCTGCTGGCACACCGCTCGCCAATACACCTTGGATCGTAAACAGTTTGGCCGTCCCCTGGCGGCCAACCAGTTGATCCAGAAGAAGCTGGCGGACATGCAGACAGAGATCACCTTGGCACTGCAAGGCTGCTTGCGTCTCGGGCGTATGAAGGATGAAGGCACTGCGGCTGTCGAAATCACTTCCATCATGAAGCGCAACTCCTGCGGCAAGTCCCTGGAAATTGCTCGCATGGCACGTGACATGCTCGGTGGTAACGGCATCTCCGACGAGTTCGGTGTGGCCCGCCATCTGGTTAACCTCGAAGTGGTCAACACCTATGAGGGTACCCACGACGTTCACGCGTTGATCCTGGGTCGCGCACAAACCGGCATCCAGTCCTTCTATTAATTAAGGAGCCAGCCCATGGGCGCGCTATCTCATCTGCGGGTACTGGATTTGTCGCGAGTGCTGGCCGGGCCTTGGTCCGGGCAGATTCTCGCCGACCTTGGGGCCGAAGTGATCAAGGTCGAGCGCCCGGGAACCGGCGATGACACGCGTGCCTGGGGGCCACCCTTCCTTAAAGATGCCTACGGTAAGAACACTACCGAGGCGGCCTACTACTTGTCGGCCAACCGTAACAAGCGCTCGGTGACTATCGACTTCACCCAGCCGGAAGGTCAGCGCTTAGTGCGTGAGCTTGCGGCAAAATCGGATGTGGTCATCGAGAACTTCAAAGTGGGTGGTTTGGCCGCTTATGGGCTGGATTATGAAAGCCTGAGGGTCATCAACCCACAGCTGATTTATTGCTCGATTACCGGCTTTGGCCAGACTGGCCCGTATGCCAAGCGTGCCGGGTACGACTTCATGATCCAGGGGCTTGGCGGCTTGATGAGCCTTACCGGCCTTGCGGAGGGTGAGGAGGGTGCGGGTCCGGTAAAGGTAGGAGTAGCGCTGACCGACATTCTTACCGGGCTGTATTCTACTGTGGCAGTTCTGGCCGCCCTCGCCCATCGCGATCATGATGGTGGAGGCCAGCATATCGATATGGCATTGCTCGATGTCCAGGTTGCCTGCTTGGCCAACCAGGCCATGAATTACCTGACTACGGGCACGCCGCCTAATCGACTGGGCAATGCACACCCTAATATCGTCCCTTACCAGGCCTTCCCCACGTCTGATGGCGACTTCATTCTTACCGTGGGCAACGACGGGCAGTTTCGCAAGTTCGCTGAGGTGGCTGGTCAACCGCAATGGGCGGACGACCCGCGCTTTGCTACTAATAAGCAGCGAGTGGCGAATCGGACGGTGCTGATCCCGTTGATTCGTCAGGCAACAGTATTCAAGACCACTGCCGAGTGGGTGTCGTTGCTTGAGAAGGCTGGTGTGCCTTGTGGGCCGATTAATGATCTGGCGCAGATGTTTGCCGATCCGCAGGTCAAGGCGCGAGAGCTGGCTATTGAGATGCCTCACCCATTGGCTGGGCATGTGCCGCAGGTTGCGAGCCCTATTCGGCTTTCTGAGACGCCAGTGGAGTACCGCAATGCCCCGCCACTTTTAGGCGAGCATACCGAGCAGATATTGGGCGATGTTCTGGGGATGACATCGTCGGATATTGAGCGCTTGCGTACTGCTGGGGTGGTCTGACGCGGTAAGGAGAGAAGCGCGGTGTGCGCGTTTCTCCTTTTAGCGTGCAGCTTGCTTCTTATAGCCAAAATGCCCCTCCTTAATCAAAGTTGTAATAAGTCCTTGACGCCCCTGCGGATGTGTCTATAATTCGCCCCACTTCCGGCATAGTCGGAACAGAAAACTCCTTGATATTCAATGAGTTAGATGTTTCAGGTAGTGCTGGAAGTGCTTCGATCGAAAGATCGGCAGCGGTGAAAAAGGTGGTTGACAGCGAATTGAAACGCTGTAGAATTCGCCTCCCGCTGACGAGAGATCGCAGCGAGTTAAGCGGTTGAAGTTGAAAGAGAAATTCTGAAAAACTTCAAAATAAGCGCTTGACACACTCTGAGGAAAGCGTAGAATGCGCGCCTCGGTTGAAGCGAAAGACTTCAGCCAACGCTCTTTAACAATCGAATCAAGCAATTCGTGTGGGTGCTTGTGACTCAGACTGATAGTCAGAAAGATTATCAGCATCACAAGTGACTGCACGAGAAGTCGAAAGACTTCGAATTAGTCATTTGAGATTGCTGAGCCAAGTTTAGGGTTTTCTCAAAACCCAAGCAGTATTGA
>NZ_JACOPV010000010.1 GCF_016881005.1 Pseudomonas arcuscaelestis
TAGCGTCTGCCGTTGAAATAGCATCACCATGATGGTGACGCGCTCCTCGGTACTCAGGTGACTGTATTGGGTAGACATGACAACACCTTACATCAGGTGTTGCACTTGCTCCTTGAGGCCGCCCATTCACACTAGAAGGACCAGTGCAGGTTATATACATATGAGTCCATGCTTCATTCCCTTCAACATTGGCATCACTTATATCACCATGATTTATTATTGGATTCCCCTGTATATCGCAAACCAACGCTGGCAATATTACAGGAGCGCATGGTCCCGTAGGCACTACAAAAGATATACCTCCCGGTTGAAATTTTGACTCGGCAAAAGTAATACAGAAACTTTTGGAGATCTTCCTATCTTTCGGAACAAATAGGCTCCCTTGAAGTGGAATTGAAAAACCGCCCATTGCTTCCAACTGCTTACGGACCTCTGCCATCGAAGCATTTGGCTTGAGATGCTGCCAGCTGTAATCAGAACTGTACACTACATCTTGCCAATTTCCCGAACCCTTATATTGCGCTCCCACTATACTAACGCCACATGTACTAAATGTTAAATCGTTACATATCTTATCACCACCCTCCCAAGCAGTAACCGTAAAAAAAAATCGCCTCCCCCCAACTTCGTATTGGCTCCCAGTCGACACAATCGAGATAGCACAAGTGATATTCGACATAAACCCGAGCACAATAAAAACTAGAACCTTATGGAAGAATTTATCTTTCAAAATATTAGACCTGCAAGGATGATCAGGAATGGTAGTCGCCCTGTCCGCACCAATATCTAGGATCTTTCCGAACGATCTGTAGGAATTTTCCCAGAGGCCACCAACGCGCCTTCCAAAGCGGTCCCAAGCGATAGCTCATCGCTCCATCGGGCTAAGTGACCTTGATACATCATTAACCATGGCATTGAGTTTCGAATAGATTCATGTAGGGTGCGCCCTAACTTGGTGCGGTAGGCTCCAACCAATTATCTGCAATGCCTTCAACAAGATTGATGGCTGTTAAGCAGAGGGCATGATCACACTGCTTGCAAAAAGAGGCCCGACAGAGTCCAAGCACGATAACCGGCTGTTGAAAGGCGTTTATAGGAAACTTCTTACGAGCCTTAGGAGATTTCCTAGGGTGATTTGCTGCACTCGCCCATACACTAGTTCTAACTTACCCACAGCCAGGTGGCAATGAGCCCTTACTCAAGGTAAAAGCACACTATGCAAAACGTTCTGATAGCTGACGATCATCCGGTCACTCGACTAGCTCTCAGGGTATTGCTGGAAAAGCACGGAACTTAGTCTGCGACGCTGTTCGGTTTGTGTGCGAACTGAATCCCCATGTGTTCATCATAGATGGTCAGCATCACCTTCAGCGGTAACGAAAGCAGCGGTCCATCGGAGCTTCTGGTGCTCTAAAGCGCCACAGTACAGCGCATGTTTGTAGCCCTGAAAACAACGAGCGGCACCGCCCTACCTTTAAACAAAAGCCCGCCGCATGAGCGTTCTGAATAGCGGTGACAACCTGCTCAGCTTCAATGCTTACCTGCAAGTGCAGCCGGAAACTATTGCTAAGCACGCGATGGAATTAGCTGATTTTGACGCGCCTCACACCTTCGCTTTAAGTTACGAGTACTCACAATGAACAATTCTTTCGTATCTGCGCTAGGCACCATCGTAGCATCGCTGCTGTTGGTTGGAGCAGCGCCCCTAGCACAGGCCTACAGTATCACCACAACAAATAGCAAATATGAATCAGGCGGGGTACGTTATTATTTCGAAGTAAGAAATTGGACAACTGGCGACACTGGCTATAGCCCTTGCGTATCGAGCGATCTACAATTGACTACTTGCCACATTTTCTTAGGTTTGAGGCTACCTGGATCGATTCTTTCTGTAGGAAAGGATTACGAATGGCGTTTCCCCATCCGCCGAGGCTCGTCTAATTTGGGCCAACTTCTTTCAGACCTCCAAGGTCAAGGTTTCAGTATACCCTTTAGCGGATCTATTCTAGTTCCTAGTGAATCCGCCAGCAATGACCTTTGCGTCGGATTTGGTTCTGCCCGTACCGGCGTCAACATCGCAGGCGGCATTAGCTATTTCGGCCCATGCATTTCAGTTGCCACCGCGACGGTTGACTGCAAGATTACAGGAAATACTACCATCGACCATAAAAGTCTAGCAGACAACGCATTGGACGGAGCGAAGGCGTCAACCCAACTCTATTTGCATTGTCAGGGTGTGACAACCGTGACCGTTTCAACATCAAGATCGAATTATAATGGCGTGATGCTAAGAAAGGACGGAAGTTTATATTCGAAGTTAACCATAAACGGCAAAGATGCGTTTACGGGAATAAATGTGCAAGTTTCGGGCGGCCAGTTCAGCCCACTTTCTATCACTTCAACATTGAAAAGTAACGGAACTGTCGCGCCTGGAGGTTTCTCAGCTTCCTCCGTGATCACCGTATCCCCCCTCTGACTTAGGCGTAGACAAAAACGCATGAGGCCTTCTGCGCTGAATCGTCACGGAGCACGGAACGTCAGCTTTAGAACCGCCACGTGGCACCGGCGCCGAGAATGTGCAGGGTGCGATAAGTGCCAGACAACGTGGTACCTGAGCGCGCCTTGGTTTGCTCCACGTCCATGTCGCCAAGCCAGACCCGTGTGTACTCGGCGTGCACGTCAAGGCCCTGGTCAACTTGATAGTTGACCCCGGTAGCCAACCGCCAGGCTTCGCCCATGGGGTTGTCGACCGTGCGGTGTTTGTCGTCCACCGCAGAACTGTCGTAACCCAGGCCTAAGTTCAAGCGCAGGCGCGGATTGATCTGGTGCTGCGTACCGACAGAGGCATGCCCGGTGTCTTTATATTCGCGATCGGCAGTACGACTGACGCCTAGGGCATCGGCATCCACTCCAACGCCGATGTTGCCGAACTCACTCCAGTCCTGCCAGCCGAGACTGCCCAATAGCTTCCATTGCGCATTGAGTTCGTGGGCAATACTGAACAGCGGTTTGTGGCACCGCCATCCCCAGCTCCAGCGACTCTGTACCCAAGCGGCTCAGTGCGCCATTGATGATAAGGTTGTCGACCCTGTCCACATCAGGCTTGTCCTTAAACTTCAGGTCGATCTTGCTGACTCATCTCAGAAGTAGACGAGGTGGGATGTGGCCTCTTTTTCAAAAGAGCCGCATTCACTCGCGGCGGATGGCCGTGCTATCACTTTCCACTCGTCACTCTGGTCCACAATCGGGTATTCAAGCGCATACCGGCCGGCGACAAAGTCTTTATCGGGAATAGCGAATCAAGGATTGATTCCGGCGGGTAGATCGCTGGATTGTCCCGCAACTCAGGCTTGATGTATTCCAGCGACGCCGCGTTTCCATTCGGGTAATTCACTGCATTGCTGATATTAGCGATCACCTGAGGCTCCAACAGGTAGTTCAAGTATGCATACCCATTCTGCCGATGCGGAGCCCCCTTCGGCATCACTACCATGTCCACCGCCACGGTCGAACCTTCATGGGGAATGCTGTAGCCCACATCCACTCCGTTCCCGGCCTGTTTGGCACTGCCCATGGCCTGCAACACGTCGCCACTGAAACCGATGGCCACGCAGATATTGCCGTTGGCCAGGTCGCTCACGTACTTAGATTGGTGGAAGTAACTGATGTAAGGCCGCACCGCCAGCAACGTCGCCTCAGCCTTCTTCAGGTCTTCAGGGTTCTCGCTATGCGGATCCAGGCCCAATGCCTTAAGGGTGATGGAAACGATCTGCGTTGGGTTGTCGAGGAACGCCACGCCACACCGGCTGAGCTTCTGGATGTTTTCTGGCTTGAGCAGCAGGTCCCAAGATTGGGTCACCTCGGTGCTGCCGAAGATCGCCTTGATCTTCTCCACGTTGTAGCCAATGCCGGTGGTCACCCACATGTACGGAATCGCGTATCGGTTGCCCGGGTCGCTGGCCTCCAGGATCTTCATCAGCTTCGGATCAAGGTTATGCCAGTTGGGCAGTTGGCTACGGTCCAGCTCCTCAATGGCCCCCGCCTTGATCAGGCGCGGCAGGAAGTGGTTCGAGGGGCTCACCAGGTCGTAACCGCTGTTGCCGGTCATCAGCTTGGCTTCTGTGGTCTCGTTGCTGTCGATCAGGTCGTAGGTGGTCTGGATGCCAGTGCGCCGGCTGAACTCGGCCAGGGTGTCATCGGCAATATAGCCGCTCCAGTTGGCGATATTGACCCGTTCTTCG
This sequence comes from Pseudomonas arcuscaelestis, assembly GCF_016881005.1. GTDB lineage: Bacteria > Pseudomonadota > Gammaproteobacteria > Pseudomonadales > Pseudomonadaceae > Aquipseudomonas > Aquipseudomonas arcuscaelestis. The sequence continues at coordinate 4,242 of NZ_JACOPV010000010.1, forward strand.
GCGTGCGTTGCTGTAGCCAGCAGCGCTGAGGACAACAGGGCCGCGCAAGTGTGCTTGATCATGGATTCGCTCTCTTGTTCTTGTTTGTAACGTAATTGGAAAATCAGCGTTCGCCCTGGGCGCGGCGCACTTCCCAGGCCATGCGTACGCTGGCACCTAGGTCGAAAAAAGGCCGTGGCGGCAGGTAGCCCGGGCGAGCCTGGCCCAGCACATCACCCAGTAGGGGCGAGTCAGCTCCAATGGCCATATCCACCAGCAAGCGCCCCCACAAGGTGCCGCGGGCGACACCGGAGCCATTGCACCCCGCCACGGCATGCAGCCCGTCCTCGACCCGAGCGAAATACGGCTCGCCGGAACGGGTGCCGCTGAGGTGTCCAGTCCAGGTGTATTCGAGGTCTTGCTCCGTGATGCCCGGGAAGCGCTTCTGCAGGCCCAGTAGGTGTTCGCGCTGGCGCACGGCCAGGCCGGCGGCATCGATGTCGCGGTGGCGATATTCCACGGTGTTGCGGATCAACAGCCGGCGCTCCGGCAGCAGGCGCAAGGTGCAGCCACCAGGCAAGGTGGACAGCACGCCCCAACCCTGCGCGTCGAACAACTGCTGCCAATGCCCTTCGGTAAGCGGACGGGTGATGCTGGCGCTCAGTTCTAGTGGGAAGGTGCCGCTGCGCTTGAGGCCAACCCTTCGCAGGAATGCGCCCACACACAGCAGCACCTGCCGGGCCTGCACTTCGCCAGTTTCGGTTTTCGCGGTCCAGCCTTTGTCGGGGCGACGGCGCAGGTCGGTGACGGCGCTGTGCTCGAAGATTTCCACCTGTTCCGGCAGGCTGTCGGCCAAACCTTTGACGTAGCGGGCCGGCTGCATCAGCCCGTTGCCACCCGCGCAGTGGATGGCGCGGGCATAAAACGACGTGCCCAGGCGCTGCTGCAGAGGCGCGCCTTCGAAGAACTGCACCTGGGCGCCCACAGACGCCAGGGTTTCCAGCGCCTTCTCGACTTGCTGCAGGTGCGCCGGTTCGTGCACCGCGAAGTGGTAGCCGTTGTCACTGAGTTCGCAGTCCAGCTTCAGCTCGGCGATGCGTCGACGCACTTCCTCCCCAGCCGCGACGCCAATGCGCGACGCAACCTGATATCCGGCGAAGCCGGCCGTGCCGATCAGTTCGCCAGCGCCAGGCAGCTCGTGGCTGACCACAAACCCGGAATTGCGCGCCGACGCGCCTTGGGCGACGCGCTGGCGGTCCAGCAGCACCACCCGTTGCGACGGAAATCGCCGCGCCAGGGTATGGGCCGCCGAGAGGCCGGTGATGCCACCGCCGATGATCAGCCAGTCGACCTGTTGCGTGCCTTCAAGGCGCGGCTTTACCGGCGACTCTCCAGCCAGAGCGATCCAGCCACAGTGGTTGTTCATTGTCAGTCACTCCTTCACAATCGATGCGCAGGCGTGATTGACAAGGTACTCGGTAGCCCGCTGCATTCCTCTAATCTACGGGCATAATGCCGAGCTTTCTAACGCTAATAAATCATCCATCTATTCGGAATTTGCATGGATAGAAACCTTCGCACGCCCTCGCTGCAAGCGCTGCAGGCGCTGGTCCAGGTGGCGGTCACCCGCAACTTCACTGAAGCCGCCCGCCAACTGCACTTGACTCAGAGCGCGATCAGCCGCCAGATACAGCAGTTGGAGGAGCACTACCAGACAGTGCTGTTCGACCGCACCAGCCGCAAGGTAGCGCTGACCGAGCACGGTCGCGAGGTATACGAGGTGGCGCGGGACCTGCTCAAGTCCCTGCGCATGCTGGAACAGCGCCTGGCCCCAGCCCCCTTGGACCGTCCTTTTCGCATCCGGATATTTGTATCCCTTGCGGTACGCTGGCTATTGCCACGGCTGAGTTCGTTCTATGCGGTGAACCCCGGACTGACCCTGTCCATCGAGACCGTCAGCGGGGAACTGGTGGATGAAGGCGGCGATTGCGATGCCTATGTCTTGTACTTGCCTGGCGGCCTAGACGATCGTCGACTGACGCCCCTGTTCGACGAATACTTAATCCCGGTGTGCGCTGCGCAGCTAAACGACGGACGCGCCCCACCCTGCTCGGCCGAGGCACTGGGCGGGCACTCACTGATCCATGGTTCCACTTCACGCGGCGAATGGAACCTGTGGCTCAAGGCGCAGAAGAACTTGCCGGCGCACAGCTACCAGCACCTGCTTTTCAACCTCGACGATCTGGCGCTGGACGCCGCTGCCCGTGGCCTGGGCATCGCCATGACCGACCGCATGTTGGCCCACGACGCTCTCGTGCGCGGTGATCTAGTGGTGCCCTTCGGCGAAGCACTGAAGACCGGCGGTGTGTATGCCCTGTGGCTACGGGACAGCGGTGTTGCTCATCCCGCGTGCCAAGCAGTGTTGAATTGGTTTGAGGAGCAGGTGGAGCAGACCGTGCAGCCGCGAAAGGGTCTACGGTAATTGTTCAGACCAACGCAGAGTTGGCGCATTAGCGCCCGCCTCACCCCATGGTTTGGAGTAAGCAATTGACTATCCGCTATAGGTCGTAGCAGGACGCTTTTATCGAGCTACTTTCGACCCATCTCGACCCTGCTCCTAGACGCTCGCAACCTTCCCCAACCCGCTTGAAAAAATCTCAAGGCTTATTTCAGAACACCCCCTAGTGCATCGGGGGTCCAGTTCAGAATCACCAACTCACCAGTGAGCTCTGCCTTGCCTTGCCGCTGGTTGGTCGTTGTGTATCCAACGCTTCGGTCAAGGTCGTGCTTTCCGCCTCGCGCATATCGACGAATCTTGCCCGCGACATATCACCCTCGATCTCGGCCGCCTATCGCTGGGCCTCTGCCTTGGTGTCGAAGGTACCGGAAAGTTGAGGGTATTCTTTGCGGCGGATCTTTGCCCGCCATGCGCCGCCTGGACGCTGTTCATAAATGGCCATGCTGCGGAATTTGCCGGGGACATGTGGGACACGCAATTTCCTTTGGTGTCCCAAATTTGTCCCAAACCCAGATGGCTGTGACAATCCGCAGGCATGAAAAAAGCCCCGCAGACGTTAATCTGCGGGGCTTTCAATAATGGAGGCCGAGGTCGGAATCGAACCGGCGTAGACGGATTTGCAATCCGGAGCATAACCACTTTGCTACTCGGCCTCAAATGCCCGAAACCCTTGAACAAGCGATCTCAAACATATACAACTCTTTAAGGAAATAACTCATTACAACTGCTATCCCCTTGAAAACGCTGAGCTTTTCAGCTGCCTCGTTTTCGATGGACGCAATTATGTACTCATTCGTTTGAGCTGGCAAGCCCTTGAATTCAAAAAGTTTATTTTTTTCCTCAACACGGCACGACGAGCCTGGATACACGGCCCATGCCCCTGAAACCAAGGTCACGCACCACTGCAAAAGGGTCTTATCATAGTGCCTCCCCCGCTGCCTGCCTGATCAACTGTCGTCGACCATGCAAACCGAACTGGATCTTTTCGACCCCGAAAGCCCGCTGCCGCCCCAGTGGGTTGCCGCGCAGGCTGTTGTTTTGCCCGGGTTTGCCTTGCCCCAGGTTGAGGTGATGCTCCCTCTGTTGCGTCACGTGGTCGCTCAGGCTCCGTTTCGCCACATGCTGACACCAGGTGGCCTGAAAATGGCGGTTGGGCTAACGAACTGTGGCGCGTTGGGATGGGTCAGTGACCGCCAGGGCTACCGCTACAGCCCGGTCGATCCGCTGAGCAATCGTCCGTGGCCGGAATTGCCTGGTGTACTGCTAGAACTGGCCAGTCGTGCAGCGCTGGTGGCCGGGTTCACTGACTTCCAGCCTGATGCCTGTCTGGTCAACTGCTATCGCCCCGGCAATCGCTTGAGCCTGCATCAAGACCGCGACGAGCGCGACTTCACCCAACCCATCGTGTCGGTGTCGCTGGGGTTGCCCGCAGTGTTCCTCTTGGGTGGGCATAGCCGTAGTGAACCCACTCAGCGTATTGGTCTACGCCACGGCGATGTACTGGTCTGGGGTGGTGATGATCGGCTGCGCTTTCATGGGGTATTGCCGCTCAAAGCCGGCGCACATCCCCAGTTGGGCAGCCTGCGGATCAACCTGACCCTGCGCAAGGCTGGGTGACGGCAACCGTCTTGCACCTCTCTTCCTTTACCTCTACAGTCCTGTGCGCTCACACAATCAATAATGAGAATTGCTACTAGCACCTGACAGGAGTCGCGGTGGAGATGCAACGGATTAAGGAACTCGCAGTCGTGCTGGCTCTCTCGCTGCCTCTCACCGCTGCTGCATCAATGAAAGAAACAGCGATCCAGATTTCAGGCCCTCAAGGGCCGCTTGCGGGCAGCTTGCTCTCCAGCGAGCGCAATGCTGCGGTAGTGATCATTGTTGCGGGCTCCGGCCCCACCGATCGCAACGGCAACAGTCGTGAAACTGGCCTCACCCCCTGGACCTACAAGATGCTGGCTCAAGGCTTGGCTACACAGGGAATTGCCAGTTTGCGTTTCGACAAGCGCGCGGTGCGTGCCAGCGCCGGAGCGATTGTCGATATTGGTCAAATCATTATTGAAGATTACGCCAGCGACGTGCGAGCCTGGGCAGACCTGTTGCGCCAGCGCTTGCCTGGCACCCCGATCTGGATATTGGGCCATAGCCAAGGTGGCTTGATCGCCCTGCTGGCGGCACAGGACAACCCAACTATCCACGGCGTGGTCCTCGTCGCCACTGCGGGGCGCAGCCTCGATCAAGTAATTGTCGAGCAACTGCAAAGACACCCTGAATACACCGCGCTCGTCGCGCCTGCATCGACGATACTGCGCAGCCTGAAAGCCGGCGAGCCGGTGGAAGATCAACACATAGTGCCGGTGCTGCAACCAATCATGCGTCGGGAGGTACAAAGCCTCCTCATCAGTGAGCTGGCTCGCGACCCGGCACAGCTGATTGCCCAGACCACCCAACCGGTCCTGATTGTGCAGGGTGGCCAGGATTTGCAGATAACGCAAACCGACGCAAATTTGCTCAAGGCAGCGAAGCAAGATGCTCATCTGGTGATCCTTGAGCACGCTAACCATGTGCTCAAGGATGTGCCTGTTGATGATCGGCAGGCCAATTTTGCCGCCTATAGCAACCCGCAACTACCATTGGCCAAAGGCCTTATGCAGGCATTAAGCAGTTTCATTCTCGCCAAACAGCCTGCGCATGACCCGGAACCCCATCAACGATGAACGACGAAATCTCAAGCCAAGCCAACTACCACCTCGCCGCTCAAAAAATCCCTGTGTATGCCCACCTGAGGCAGGCTGTTGAACAGTGCCGCTGGGCCGCCGGAAGCACGGCAATTGACGTTGGTTGCGGTGCAGGTCGAGATAGCCGTTACCTGCTTGAGCAAGGCTTCGTTGTTCATGCCTTCGATCAGGATGCCAATGCACTGGCCCACCTGCAGGACCTCAATGCGCATCCTCGACTAAAGGTGCACCAAAGCAGCTTCGACGCCTTCGATTATCCGCAAGCCGATCTGATCACCGCGTGCTCCAGCCTGTTCTTCTGCCCTCCTCAGGTTTTCCCCGCGGTCTGGCAGAAGATAGTCCACGCCTTGCGGCCCAATGGCGTGTTCTGTGGACATTTCATGGGCCCCCAAGACAGCTGGGCACAACTACAGCGTAATGATTTGAGCATTCATGAATATGAGCAGATCGAGCAGCTAATGCGTGGCTTTGAGGTGCTCGATGTATACGAGCACAATCAACCAGGACAAACCCTGCTTGGTAAACGCAAACACTGGCATAGCTGGTCGGTTCTGGCGCGCAAGACCGACCGCTGTGGGTGAACATCTTTTGCAGAAACACTTGACTGTATATACATACAGATAAAGCTTGCCAGCCCTGTCAATCCTGCGCATTCTATGCCTCACTCCAGCCATAGAATGACTTCCCACCGGCATGCGTCTGTTTCTTTGCGAAAAGCCCTCCCAGGCCAAGGACATTGCCAAGGTTCTCGGCGCCAACCGCCGCGGCGATGGCTGCTGGGTTGGCACTGACGTCACCGTCACCTGGTGCATCGGTCACCTGCTGGAAACTGCGCCACCCGACAGCTATGACGCGCGCTACAAACGTTGGGTACTGGCTGACCTGCCCATCATTCCAAGCCAGTGGAAGATGCTGGTCAAACCCAGAACCGCCAGTCAGTTCAAGGCTGTCAAACGCCTGCTGGGAGAGGCCCGAGAACTGGTGATCGCTACCGATGCCGACCGCGAGGGAGAAATGATTGCCCGGGAGCTGGTTGAGCATTGCCGTTACCGTGGGCCGATTCGCCGCCTGTGGTTGTCGGCACTCGATGATGCATCGATCCGCAAGGCCTTGGCTGCGCTCAAGCCAGGTAACGAGACATTCAGCCTTTACCATTCGGCATTGGGCCGCTCACGCGCGGACTGGCTGATTGGTATGAACATGAGCCGCTTGTTCACTCTGCTCGGCCGTCAATCTGGCTACCAAGGTGTTCTGCCCGTAGGTCGGGTGCAAACGCCAACATTACGTCTGGTAGTAGACCGTGACCGCAGCATCGCCGACTTCGTGCCGGTAGCATTCTGGGCCATTGATGTGGTGCTCGACAGTGCCGGCACGCGCTTCACGGCACAATGGCGCGCCAGCGAAGACACCTGTGACGACCAGGGCCGCTGTCTGAACCACTCACTGGCGCAGCAGGCTGCCTCCGCGATCAGCAATGCCGACTGCGCACGGGTGGTCAACGTTGCTACCGAACGCGTGCGCGAAGCTGCCCCCCTGCCCTTCGACCTCGGCACCTTGCAGGAGCTGTGCTCAAAAAAGCTCGGGCTTGGCGCCCAGGAAACCCTCGACATTGCCCAGGCGCTTTACGAAACCCACAAGCTGATCACCTACCCGCGCAGTGACTGCGGCTATCTGCCATTGAGCCAACACGCCGAAGCCTCAAGCATCCTCGGTGCCTTGCTGCGCGCCGACTCAAGCCTGGCGCCGCTGCAACAGCACCTGCAGGCCCAACGCCGCTCAAGGGCCTGGAACGATGCCAAGGTCAGCGCCCACCACGGTATTATTCCTACCGCAGCAGCGAGCGATCCTTCGCGCTTGCCACCCAAGTACAAGGCGGTCTACACCTTGATTCGCGCCCGCTACCTGGCGCAGTTCCTGCCTAATCACGAGTACGACCGCACCCAGGCCGACTTTGATTGCGCAGGCCAGGCCTTGCGCGCAGTGGGCAAGCAGATTGTCGAGCCGGGCTGGCGCCGCGCCTTGCCTGAAGCCTTGACCCCGGCCAAGGGCCGCGAAGCGCCCGTTGCCCAGGTGTTGCCCGCCTTGCATCAAGGTCAGGACTGCGCCGTAGCCGAGGTCAACCTCAAGGACTTGTGGACCCAACCGCCGAAACCCTTCACCGAAGGCGACTTGATCAAGGCCATGAAAAACGTCGCCAAGCTAGTAGATGACCCACGCCTCAAGCAAAAGCTCAAGGACACCACCGGCATCGGTACCGAAGCCACCCGCGCAGGCATTATCCAGGGCCTGCTTGACCGTGGTTACCTGGTCAAACAGGGCAAGGCGCTGAGTGCTACACCCGCTGCGTTCAGTCTGATCGACGCGGTACCCCGGGCGATTGCCGACCCTGGTACCACGGCCATCTGGGAACAAGCGCTGGACATGGTCCAGAGCGGAGAGATGAGCCTGGAAGAGTTTGTCGCCAAACAGTCCGCCTGGATGAGCAAGCAAGTGGAGCGTTGCGCCGGATTGAGCCTGACCATCAGTGGCCCGGCGGTGCCGAAAACACCCTGGAAGAAAAAGCGTAAACGCAGCACCGCAACAGGTAAAACTGCGGCGAAAGCGCCACGCAAACCGCGGGTAAAAGCGCAGTAAAGCTGTGCGCTGATCAGCCCGCCTTTATCGCCTGCAGGGTATAGCTCAGGGGTAGACGCCAGGGGTCTTTATCCAGCGACCATTCTCCAGCCGAGTTCTTGCTCATCTGTCCCGGTAAGGCCTCCCAGGGAATACTGTCGTGTTCCACCAGCGCGGTGATCTGCATGCCTTGGCGCAACAATGCAGTAACCACTTCACCCAGGCCATGACTCCACTCATGGGTGACCGTTTCGCTAAGCGCTGTGTCGGTTTCGACATAGGTCTGGTCGCTGTTCCAGACCATCGGCGCTTGTCGCTCGAAATAGGGATACTCGATCACCAACCGATCCTGGTAGTCCTCATTGACTGTCAGCAGCATTGGATGACCTTCACGCAAGAACAAGCGCCCTCCCGGCTTGAGCAACGTCGCGACCGTTTGCGCCCAACGCTCGATGCTGGGTAACCAGATCAAGGCGCCGATGCCGGTGTAGACCAGGTCGAAAGCACCCGGGGTCAACACCGTATCGGCCGCGTAGACATCCGACTCGACGTATTCGATTGGCTGGTCGCAACGCTGGGCCAGGGCACGGGCCTGTGCCAGCGATTGCGTGGAAAAATCCAGCCCACTCATCTGCGCCCCCAAGCGCGCCAGCGACAAGGTATCCGTGCCGATATGACACTGCAGATGCACGGCACGCAAACCGCGGATATCGCCAAGGCGTGGCAGGTCGAAACGTACCACTTGCGACAAGTGCCGAGGGTCGGCAATGAACGTGTCGACTTCATACTCTTCAGAGGCTGCGTGCACAGACGCTCGTTCATCCCAACTGCGGCGATTCAGGTCGATCGAGTCGCTCATGGCCGGCCTTCCTTTGGCAAGATGTTCAAGCGCTCGACTATAGCCCCCTCAAAGCGCCAGGCTCAAGCTGACCATCAAATTGCGCGGTTCTCCAGGCAGGTTCCAGACAGCGTTGTATCCACGCTCGTAGTATTTGCGGTCGAACACATTATTCAAGTTCAGGCCCACGGTTGCGTTGTCGTTAAGCTTGTAATGCGCCAGCAGATCGAGCGTGCTGTAGCTGGGCAAGCGAAAGCTGCTACCTGCCTGACTGGAACGGTCTCCTACGTAATTGGCCGCAGCCCCCACATCGGAGCCCTGCAACAGGCCGTGCTGAAACGCGTACACCGCCATCAGGCTACCGCTGTGCCGAGGGATGCCCAGCAGGTCGCTACCCTTCGGCAGGTTGGCATCGCCTTTGGTGACTTCGGCATCGATATAGGCGTAAGCACCGATCAATCGCACGGCATCACTCAGCTGCCCACTGAACTGCACGTCTACGCCCTGGCTACGCGCCTTACCGGCTGCGATGCTGTCGCCAAAGGCGTCAGTGGTAATGACGTTTTCCTTATCGATCTGGAACAGTGCCAGGGTTGCGCCCAAGCGGCTGTCGAACAAGTCCAGTTTGAGCCCGGTTTCATAACCCAGTCCCTTCTCCGGTTTGTACACCTGCCCCTGGGTGCCAATGCTGTTGGGCTTGAACGAAGTCGAGGCATTGGCAAACACACCGACCTCAGGCGTGAGTTGATACAGCAACCCTACACGCGGCGTGGCGACGTCTTTTTCCTGGGTATTGCTCACACGGCTGCTACGGTTTTGCGCCGTCTGCTCAATGTGTTCCAGGCGCACCCCGATCAGGCCGCGCAAGCGATCGGTGAAGGTGATCTGATCTTGCAGGTTGAGCGCGTAGCTCTGCGTGCTCTCGAAAAAGTCATTGGCTCGGGTAAGAGGTGGCTTGGGTTTGCCATACACAGGGTTATAGATGTCCAGCCCATACGCCAGTGACGTGGCGCTCTGCGGATACTTCTGGCTGTTGCGGTAGTTTTCGTACTCCACCCCAATCAGGCTCTGGTGCTGCCACCCGGCAAAATCGAACTGGCCATGCAGTTCCGCCTGGGTGATGGAGTCATTCCATTCAAAATCACGCTCTCGATAAAAGCGGCTCAACGTAGTACCCACCAGCAGCTGGGGCTCGGAGCTGTTGCCCTTGAGTCGACCCTGCGTATAGTGATTGGCCAGACGCAACTTCCAGCTGTCGTTGAGGTAGTGCTCCAACGTCAGGTCCAATGTCTGGTTGTCGTTGCGGATGCGCCCGTCGTTGGGCTCGCCGAAAAAGGCCGAGCGACTGACAGCGCCAAGCGCGTTGTTGACTGCCGGAACACCACGGTCGAACACCGACTCGGTGCGCGAAAATTCGCTGTCGATCGACAGCAACGTGTCCGGACTCAACTGCCAGCTCAGCGACGGGCTGACGATGCGTCGCTCACTGCCAACGTAATCACGAAAACTGCCGTTGTCCTCCACCGCAAGATTAACCCGCGACAACACGCGGCCGTCGTCGCTCAATGGCGTATTCACATCCAGGCTGCTGCGGTAGCGGTCCCAGCTTCCGGCGCTGACCTTGAAGTGAGTGAACGCATCGAACTGAGGGCGCTTGGTGACAATGTTCACCAGGCCACCCGGATCGCCACGTCCGTACAAACTGGCCGCCGGCCCCTTGAGCACTTCAATGCGTTCGATATTGGAGGTGTCCGGGGCACTGTAGCTGCCACGGTTAACCGCAAAGCCGTTCTTGTACAGCTCGCTGGTGGTAAAGCCTCGCACGCTGTAGTTGAGGAAGGTCAGGCCGCCAAAGTTATTTTGTCGGCTCACGCCACCGGCAAAATCCAGCGCGCGATCAATGCGGGTAGTGTTGAGGTCTTCAAGCACCTGGCGCGGTACCACGGCAATACTTTGGGGGGTGTCGCGAATGTCGGTATCGGTCCTGGTTGCCGTGCTCGAGCGGTTGGCGCGATAGCCCTGTACGGGACCATTGGCGGACTCTTGAAATTGACGCTCACTCACCGTCAAGGTGTCGAGCAAAACAGGTTCGGCCGCAGCAGCTGGCAGCGCGAGCAACGAGGCAGACAGGCCGAGCGGCAGCCTTCCTGGGAAGTAGTTCATGGAAGCTCCTTATAAATTATGTAATAACATAACAATTAAGGCAGCCATTGGAAATCGAATAATCGAACCAAACGCGGGGTAAGCCCGCCCTTGAGGCGCCAAACCATCGCGCCCAAGGTGAACTTGCCCCGCTATCAATCACACATCGCCTACCGCTCAGGCATGAACCCAGCGCCGGTGCAGGCCGCGGGCCAGGGCATCAAGCATGAACCCCAGCACCCCGATAAGCAGCACCATGGCCATCAACTCCGAGTACGCCAGGCGATCCCGGGTATCAAGAATGAAGTAGCCCAGGCCGGCACTCACCCCAAGCATTTCGCATGGCACCAGCACGATCCACAGAATACCGATCGCCAGGCGCACCCCGGTGAGCACATGGCCGATAACGCCCGGGATAATCACCTTGCACAACGTCTCCCAGCGGGTAGCACTGAGGCTACGGCTCAGTTGCAGCCAGCGCGGATCGAGTTGGCGCACACCGGCGGCAGTATTGAGTAGGATCGGCCATAACGCAGCAAAGGCCAGGAGGAAGTAGATCGGCTGATCGCCTACCCCCATCAACATCACCACCACAGGCATCCACGACAGCGGCGAGATCATGCGCAGGAACTGGAACGCGGGTGTAGTGGCCGACTCAAGGTGGCGATAACTGCCCACCAGCAAACCCAGCGGCACACCGATCAGCAACGCCAACGCCAAGCCCACCAGAATACGCTTGAGGCTGACCCACGCATGCTCGTAGACCTCGCCCTGCCCCAGCAGCTCCACCAGGCTGGCGAGTGTGGCCTGGGGCGAGAACCGCGCCGACAGGCCATCGACTTCGCCAAACAGGTGCACACCCAACCACCACAGCAGCAATAACCCGAGCAAACCGCCCGCACCCAGCGCACCATGCAATAGATGCTTACCCATCAGATTGCGAACTCCTCGTTACGCTCGAAGCTGTCCGGTAAACCGAAAGCCTTCAGTCCACCGACCGCCTCGATGCTGTTGCGCACGAAGCGGTCATCCACCAGGTCGCGGGCAGTCTGCTGCGGATCAAGACCGGCGAGAAAGCCCTTGTCACCTTCAATCAAAGTGTTTTGCAAGCGTCGCACCAATTCCTCGGTATAACTGGGGAAGGGATAGGGCTGGAAGTCGATGCGTTTTTCGTCCCACTGCGCATGTTCAATTGCACCACTGGCGATATAGCGGGCCCGCGCTTCGGCAGACGGTGCCAACACCTGGCTGAGCACCTGCGGCGTGTGTGGGGTATAGCGGTTGGGACCCGCCTTGGACAACAGCGCCGCTGCTTCGGCGCGATGATCCCGCGTCCACAGCTGGGCTTTGACAATGGCGTTGACGACCTTCTGCGACCACTCCGGGCGGTTGTTGAGGTCATGCTCGTGCATGAACACAACGCAACAGGCGTGATTGCGCCAGATGTCACCGGTAAAGCGCTGCACCCGACCCACCTTGAGGTCTTCGGCCAGGGCGTTGAAGGGCTCGGCGACGATGTAGCCGGCAATACGCTTGCTGGCCAATGCCGGCGGCATATCCGACGGCGGCAGCACCACCAGGTTCACCTCGTTGGCCGCAAGCTCGGCGCTGGTCGGTTTCGACACCGGGGTCAGGCCGTGATCACGGAACAGCTGCTGCACCACAACGTTGTGAATCGAATACCAGAACGGAATCGCTACGGTTTGCCCGCCGAGTTGCTTGACCTCGGTAATATTCGGGGCCACGGTCAGACCCGAGCCACCGACATGGTTCCAGGCCACCACCTTGGCCGGCACCTTACTGCCATAGCGCGCCCATACGGTCATCGGCGACAGCAGGTGAATCACGTTGACCTGACCGGAAATGAATGCCTCGATCACCTGCGCCCAACTGCGCAACAGCACCGGCCGCTCGGCCTTGATGCCCTCGGCCTCGAACAGGCCGTTGTTGTGCGCCACCAGCAAAGGGGTGGCATCGGTGATGGGCAAGTAGCCAATACGCACTGGCGCATCCGGATCGCTGGCCGCCCGTGCCTGCAGGCTGCTCAGCAGCGGCATGGCACCGCCAGCAGTCAGCAAGGCGCTGAGTTTGATGAAGTCACGACGAGTGTGGGTGAAGTCGTCCAGGCACATGGGCAGTCTCCGACGGCAGCGGCAAAGGTTCAGGAGTAGGTTCAGGTGTGCGGCTGGCCCGCCGAAGGGTTTTGAGGATGTCGATACGCAACGCGCCCAGTTCCTCGACCCGCTGCGCGCGGGGTTGCGGCAGGTCGATGTGCCATTGGCCGAGAGTGCGCGCCGGGTGGTTGCCCAGTAGCAGCACGCGATCGGACAGCAGCAAGGCTTCGTCGATATCGTGGGTAATCAGGATCGCCGCGGTATTGTGCTGGGCGATCAGTTGCAGCAGCAGTTGTTGCATGTCGGCGCGCGTCACTTCATCGAGGGCACCGAAAGGTTCATCGAGCAGCAGTACTTGCGGTTGTCGCGCCAGGCAACGGGCCAGCGCGGTGCGCTGGGCCATGCCACCGGAAAGCTGCGCCGGATACTGTTCGCGGGCATGCTGCAAACCCACTGCTTCAATAGCGTGGTCGATCCGCGTGCGCCGCTCGCTGGCAGTAACCTTCGGTTGCCGGGCGAAATCCAGGCCGAAGGCGACATTCTTTTCCAGGCTCAGCCAAGGCAACAGGCTGGGGTCCTGAAAGGCTACGGCCAACCGTGGGTGCGGCCCGTGCAGCGGCTCACCCAACAGGCTGACACTGCCACTGCGCGCCTGCTGCAGCCCAGCCAGCACCCGCAGCAGGCTCGACTTACCAACACCACTGGGGCCGAGAAGGGTGATCACTTCACCCGGTGCCAGTTGCAGGTCGAAGTCCTCCAGCACACTTTGCCAGCCTTGCTCACGCGGGTAACCTAGACTGATTGCGCGGGCTTCGAGCAATACTTGGGTCATACCGCCGACGCCTGGCGCTGCAGTTCGGTACGCAGTTGCACAAGGCTTGGGGTAACGATCGGCACGAATGCCGACTCACGCCAACGCCGCGCGAAACCTGCACCATACGCACTCAAGTAAGCCTTGCCACCGCTGGCCTGCAACTCAAGCTGTACGGCATCGGCGGCTGTTTCAGCCAGGGTGATGCGCACCTTGAACAATGCCGCTGGCTGGCCCTGGAAGCGCCCATCGAGCAAGCCATTTTTCAACTCGACAACGGTGTTTTCCAGGCGCTCCTGCAGCACACTCAAGGTCTCGCCGAGAAGCGAACACGTGCCCTGCAGATGCGCCTCAACTTCACGTAACGACCGCCGTGCCAAGCCGACGGCCATGCCACATTGCAGGCCCAGGAACGAAGGGCGAACCGCCGGTAGAAACTGCCTGGCATTCTCATGCAACAGCCAGTCGCTGCTGATGGCTACCTGTTCGAAGTTCAAGGCCGCGGTATTGCTCGATTGCAGCCCCATCAATTGCAGGTCATCCGAGCGCGAAAGCCCAGCTGCGGTGTCGGGGATGGCCAATACGAAGGGGGAAGCGCCCTCTTGTTCAATCGCCGCAGCCACTACAAAGCCGCCCTTGCGCAGGTTGGTAACCCAATGCAAGCGGCCGTCCAGGGTCCAGCCCTGCTCACCGGCAAGCCCCCTGACCTGTAATGCTTCGATACCGGATAGATACTTCATGGCGTTGGACAGTCCGGTAGCGCCGGCCAGTTCGCCGCTGAGCAGGCCAGGCAGCAGACGCTCGCGCAAGGCACTGTTGGGGCTGTGCAACAGGTATTCGATGAAGGCACGCTGACCCCAGAACACAAAGGCTGCAGCCAATGAATGGCTAGCCACGTTGGCGACGGTTTCCACCGCGTCGGCCACCGAGCCACCGCTGCCGCCCTGGGCTGGATCAATGCCAACACGCAACACCTGTGCTGCCGCCAGTTGTCCCAGCACTTCCTGCGGATCGCAGTGCCCCAGATCGAGGGCTTCGGCCTGTGCATCCAGCCACGTGACCAATGCAGGATCGAGCATGTCGTTTACTCCTTTAAAAAAAGCGCCAGCCTGCGCCGGCGCCCAGGGATCGTTATGCCGAAGGCTGCCAGCGGTACTTGCTCAGCTCATCATTGAGCGGCGTCTGGGCAAACACATTAGCAAAGTTGCACAGGGTGGCGAGGCTCACGCCGAGAATCACCTCCAGAGCGTGGCCTTCACCATAACCAGCGTCGCGAAAAGCGCTGTACGCGGCATCACTCACATTGCCGCGGGTAGCGATAACTTCACGGGTGAACGCGGCCAGGGCTTCGAGTT
Source organism: Pseudomonas arcuscaelestis (assembly GCF_016881005.1). Classification (GTDB taxonomy): domain Bacteria; phylum Pseudomonadota; class Gammaproteobacteria; order Pseudomonadales; family Pseudomonadaceae; genus Aquipseudomonas; species Aquipseudomonas arcuscaelestis. Next base: position 19,350 of record NZ_JACOPV010000010.1, read on the forward strand.
TTTCCTGCGGCAGTTCTCCACGGGCGCGCAGAGCATCGACCACCTCTTGCGGCAGCTTGGCCTTGTTCAGGGCCACGGCCGTATGGCCGGCCACACAGAAGTCGCAACCGTGATTGGTGGCCGCCACCAGTTGCACCACTTCGCGCTCGGCCAGATTCAGTTCAGCCTTGCCGTTGAGGGCCGAAACGGTAACGTAGGTTTCCAGCGCGGCCGGGGCATTGGCCAACACGCCCAGCAGGTTGGGAATGAAGCCGGAATTTTTCTGGGCGTTTTCCAGAAAAGGGCGAGCAGCTTCAGGGGCGCTTTGCAGCGTGTGTAGAGTAATGCGCGACATGGTGTGGTCTCCTGCATACTAGGGTGTCGCACAAGTCTGTTGGTTATAAGAAATACCTTCCATATTCTAGAGTCGCTATTACTTGCTCCTGAGTCTTTCCATTAGATGATTTCATCCAGCCCTGTTGTCGATTGGTTATTAGAAAGCCTTGAGCTAGACGCCAGCCTGTTCCATGTCGGGCGCTACTGTGGTGGTTGGCACGCCAGCACCCACGGTTTGGCACGGGCCAGCTTTCACCTCGTGGTGCAAGGACATTGCTGGCTGCATATCGCCAGTCAGCCCCAGGCCTTGGCCCTTGAGGCCGGTGATGCCGTGTTCCTGCTGCGCGACCTTGAGTACCGGCTTTCTGGTACTGGCGACTGCGAACTGGCGCTGCAGCTACCGCGCATGGCCATGCTGCCGCTGGACAGCGGAGCCAACGACGGTGTGGGATTGGTGTGCGGGTTCTTTCACTTTCAGCCTGGGCTCTCGTCGCTGATCATCGACGGCCTTCCCGACTGGACTATCCTGCGTGCCGGTGACCCGGCGTTGAGCGCCGCAACCGCCCTGTTCGAGCTGATCCTCGCTGAATGCCAGCGTCAGCCCGCGCCCTCCTCGGCCTTGCTCGAACGCCTGAGTCATTTGCTGTTTCTCTATGTGCTGCGCCAGCAAGTCCAAGCTGATCTGCCAATGGCCGGCCTGGTAACCCTGGCGCGCCACCCGCAGTTCGCTGCGCTGGTAGAGCAACTGATCGCACACCCGGAGCAGCCCTGGCCGCTGGAAAGCATGGCCGCCTGCACCGGCCTGTCGCGCTCGGCCTTCTTCAAGCGTTTCAGCGAACTGGCCGGGCAATCGCCTGGACAAGTGTTGCTGGCGCTGCGCATGCGCCATGCCTGCCAATTGCTCAAGGCCCACAACACCGTCGAACAGGTATGCGCTAGCGTGGGCTATCAATCTATTGCGGCTTTTACCCGCGCCTTTGGCAAGGCCATGGGTGTACAGCCGGGCGCTTACCGGCGTCAGCATGAGGGGCGCTGAAACAATCACCGCTCTGTAGTCGAACTCAGGCCAATTTAGGCACCAGAGTCCGTACTGGAAGGTTCTGGTTGTTGTAAATGTTTACCCTCATTCTGCTGTTCCCCACCGTCAGTGCCTTGCACCGGCATTGCTACACATCCACCAAAATGTTGAAGCCACCAAAGATCATCCGCTGCCCATCAAACGGCATCGGGTTCTTGTCCGGCTGCAGGCGTGGGTCTTCCATCATTTTCTTCATCCCAGCATCACGCACCTGTCGAGACGGCCATAGAATCCAGGAAAACACCACGGTTTCATCTGGTTTGCATTTGACCGCCATCGGAAACGAAGTCAGTTTGCCGTCAGGTACATCATCCCCCCAGCACTCAATAACGCGCTGGGCGCCGCACTCCTTGAACACCACCGCCGCTTCCTCGGCATGCTGCTTAAATTGCTCCCGATTGGCAGTAGGTACGGCGATCACAAAACCATCGACATAAGACATAGCGTGTTCTCCTGTGCAGGGATTGAAGCGATCCGTTCGATCTATGCAGTAGTCGATTCACAGCGCACTGTTTCGACACAGCCAGACGGACACCGACAAGCGGTACGGCATTCTTTGCATTCCTAGTGAGAGAAGCGCCAGCACCTAGCCCTGACCGCACCGACCTTTGCACTCAATCACTACGCCCAGACAAAAAGTTGACTAACTGACGACCGTGACTGCTGAGCGACGCCCATCCCCGAATGCACAAGCGCAGTTCAAGGGTGGCCCACCCCTCTTCGAGTAACACCATGCGTACCGGCAGCTCCTGCTCCATGCGCAGCGCAATGGCCTGCGGCAGCATGGCAATACCAGCCCGTTGGGCAACCAGTTGGGCGATGGCTTCGAAGCTCGGCGCACGCACGCGAATATGCAGGGGCATGGCTTCTTTGATGGCCCGTTCTTCGACAAAGCGCTGCATGGCCCGCTCGGCCGGCATGCCAATGAAGGGATAGCCCAAGGCGTCGCGCAAGCGGGTCTGCTCGCGCTCTGCCAAAGGGTGCTCATGAGGCACCAGCATCACCAAGCGTTCATTGCAAAAGGGCAATGACATCACCCCATCGCTGATGACACTGCCATCAAACACACCTATCTCGCATTCACCAGAAAGCACCGCACGCATCACGTCCGCGCTTCTGAATTCGCTCAACTGCAAGTCAACCTCGGGATAGTCGGCAAGAAACTTTCCCAGCACCGCAGGTAACAGACTGCTGGTGGTCACGGTGGTTGCGGCCAGCCGCAAAGTGATACGGCGCTGTCCGGCAAGTTCCTTGAGTATGTCTTGCAGCTTTTGCGCTTCGGCCAGCACGCTGCCGGCCGCTTCCAGCACCAGGCGGCCGGCCGGGGTGAGCTGCATGCCGTCGGCCTTGCGGGTGAACAGGATGACGCCACAGCGCTCTTCCAGCAGGCGCAGTCGCGTGCTGGCGGCTGAGACGGCAACCGGGATGCTGGCGGCGGCCTTGCTCAAGCTGCCGGAAGTGGAAATGGCCGTGAGCAGGCGCAAATCAGCAAGATCAAAGTGCACAAGGTTTCTCTTTTGGCGAAGGCCACGTTCGTAGAAATGCGATTCTGCGCCAACGGCGTTCACTTTAGAATAACCCCAATGAACCTTTCTTTATCAGGCCGCCAATGAATCGTTTGCGTGGATTGTTCCAGCGTTGTGTCCAGAACGGCAGCCTGTTTGCGGTGTTGTCGGCATTGGGTTTCAGCCTCAAGGCTATTTTCGTCAAGCTGTCCTACGCCGACAGCCAGGTGGATGCAATCACCCTGTTGGCCATGCGCATGGGGCTGTCTCTGCCACTGTTTGCCTGGCTGGTATGGGCCAGCCGCGGCCCAAGCAATGCACCGCTGGGTCTTGGTGATGGTGTGCGGGTAATGCTCTTGGGGCTGTTCGGCTATTACTTGGCGAGCTTGTTCGACTTCTATGGTTTGCAGTACATCAGCGCCGGCCTTGAGCGGCTTATTCTGTTCATCTACCCGACCCTGGTATTGATCTTTCAAGCCATTGCCCTGCGAGAGCGCCCTACCCCGCGCACGCTGGCGGCGATGGGTTTGTGCTATTTGGGCCTGGGCATCGCCTTCGTGCATGACGTCAGCGTTGCCGGCCTGGGTGGTCAGGTGATACTAGGCGCGGCGTGGGTGTTTGCGAGTGCGGTGACCTATGCGCTGTATTACTCGGGCACCGGCATCATGCTCAAGCGCATGAGTTCCATGCGCCTGGCCGGGTTGGCTGGCGGCGCTTCGGCGGTGATGGTTCTGGTGCATTACCTATTGGTTGCCGATTTCAGCGTGCTCTGGCAATTGCCGGGTTCGGTGTGGGTGTATGCCGCCTTGATGGCGCTGGTCTCCACCGTGCTGCCGATCTATTGGGTGGCACTGGCGATCCAGCGCATGGGCGCTACGCATACTGCTGCCGTCGGAAACCTGGGTCCGGTGTTGACGGTGTTTGCGTCCTGGGCAGTACTGAGCGAAGAAGTTTCGATCTATCAGATTATCGGCCTGGCCCTGGTGCTGTTTGGCGTCTCCCGTTTGAAGCCGCGCCAGGCAACAACCAAGGCGCGGACAACTGAGCCATCCGCCACGGTTGCGCAAAAAACATAATGGATCAGGTCAACTAAACTTCAGGGTTCTGGCGCCGAAAATAGCGCCAGTTTGCCAACAGTAGTTACATCCACTGAGTTGACCTGAGTACACACCATCATGTGTAAATCATGTGCTTCAACTTCCTCTTCAAACTCAACTGATCGGCGTCGTTTTCTTCGTATTGCCGGACTTGGAGCAGGCGCCCTGCTGCTCGCCGGCACCCTGCCAGGCAAACTTGCCACGGCAGCCGAGAAAACCTCTACGCCTCCAAAACCTCAAAACGCAATCGGCCCCGAGCAGGCGTTGCAGCGATTGATAGCGGGCAATGAGCGGTATGTGAGCGGGAATTCGCAAACCCATGACTTCAAGGATGAGCGCGAAGCGTTGGTATCTGGCCAGAACCCGTTTGTCGCGGTGCTTAGTTGCTCCGACTCACGGATCGCTCCCGAGTATGCGTTCGACACCGCACGCGGCGATCTTTTCGCAATACGTGTAGCAGGCAACTTCGTCACCGCAGAAGGACTGGCCAGCCTTGAATATGCCGTCGCCGTACTCGGCGCCCCGCTGATCCTGGTGCTGGGTCACGAAAGCTGTGGCGCCATCGAGGCGGGGATCAAAGCGATTAAAGATCAAACCGTGTTCCCTGGGCACATTCCGAAACTGACTGAGGCGCTCAAACCCTCAATCGAAAAGGTGCTCAAGCAACCCGGCAATCTGATGGAAAATGCCATCGCACAAAACGTCAAAGACTCGGTCCAGAGTCTCAACAATGCCACGCCACTGCTTACTGAGGCACTTGGAAAAGGAACGTTGAAGATAGTCGGTGGCGTCTATCGTTTGAGCACCGGCAAAGTCGAATTGATTGCTTGATCGCAAACCGGGCAAGGAAGTCCGGCCGACGCATGGGGCTACACTGATTGTCCCAGTCCCGGTTTCGGAGACCTACGATGACCCGTAAAAATACAATATGCCTGTGGTTCGACGGCACGGCGTTGGACGCTGCGCAATTCTACGCCCAGACCTTCCCCGACAGCGCTGTGGTCGCAGTGAACCACGCCCCAGGCGATTACCCTTCGGGCAAGACCGGCGATGTTTTGACCGTGGAATTCACGGTGATGGGCATTCCCTGCCTGGGCCTCAATGGAGGCCCCACATTCAAGCACTGCGAAGCGTTCTCCTTTCAAGTAGCGACCGACGACCAGGCCGAAACCGATCGCTTCTGGAGTGCGATTGTCAGCAACGGCGGCGAGGAAAGTGTCTGTGGTTGGTGCAGGGACAAGTGGGGTATTTCATGGCAGATCACACCGCGAATTCTGACCCAGGCAATCACCCATACCGATCGGGCAGCGGCCAAGCGCGCCTTCGAGGCGATGATGGAAATGGGCAAGATAGATATTGCGGGGATTGAAGCCGCACTCAAAGGCTGAAGCAGCATTGCACTCGACGGTGAGCAAGGTGAGTCCTTTCACGCTCGCCGTTTTTCTTCTGCGATTATCAGGTGCTGGGGGTTACAGGTTTAGCGACTTAGAATTTGTACTTGGCAGTCAGCATGTAGTTACGCGGATTACCGTAGGTATCGGTGGAGCCCCACTTCACGTCGGAACCAATCGCTGAGTAGTAGACGCGATCGAAGACGTTGTTGGCGTTGAGTTGCAGGTCGAGATGCTTGTTCACCTCGTAGCCGGCCATCAGGTCGGTAATTGCATAGCTGCCTTGTTCGACCCGATAGCTGCCACCGGTGACATCCACATCGTTATACATGCGACTCTGCCAGTAGACGTTGCCGCCGACACGCAGCTTTTCCAATGGGCCTTTGAAGCGGTAGAGGGTCGATACTTTGAACAGGTGTTCCGGCTGTTCAGGAAGAACAGCCTGGTTCTCTTTGGACGGGTCCTGGTCCTTGATGTAATGGGCACGGGTATAGGTGTAACCGGCACCCACCTGCCATTGCTCGGTCAACGCACCTTGCAGCTCCAGATCAAACCCTTGGCTGCGCACCTTGCCAGCGGCCTGGTAGCAGTCGAGCTTCGGGCAACCCACCGGGTTATCCACTTGTACCGCGCGGTTCAACTGGTCGACCTGGAACACCGCCAGGCTGGCGTTGAGGGCGCCCTCGAAGTACTCACCCTTGATGCCGATTTCATAGTTTTCACCGACGATAGGCTTGAGCACACTGCGCGACAGGTCTTTCTCGGTTTGCGGCGTGAAAATATCGGTGTAGCTGGCATACACCGAGTAGGTGTCGTTGATGTCGTAGATCAGACCGCCATAACGCGTAACGTTACGGGTGACTTTGTAGTCGCCATCGCCGGCTTGCGGGTCAACTACCTCTGGCCTGTTGTCATAGTCATACCAGTCCAGGCGACCACCGAGAATCAAGGTGAGCGGGTCGGCCAGGCTCAGTCGGGTGGTCAGGTAAACCCCCTTCTGCGTGGTGACTTCATGATCGTCGTTGGTGCGCACAAAGTTCGGCTTCGGCGCACCGATTGGCAGGCTGAACACATAGGGGCTGTAGTTATGCGTGGTCACGTCAGACTGACGGCTGCTGGTGCCGACGACCACTTCATGGCTGCGGCCGAATGCTTCAACCGGGCCACTGGCAAATACGTCATAGGCCGTTTTGACTTCATCGTAGCGCGCTTGCCAGGCAGTGGTTGCCAGCGGGCCGCTGTAGCGTGACAGATAGGTGCCGGAGAACAGTGCTTTCTGCGTCGCTTGAGACGCCGCCAGGTGCAGTTCCCAATCGTTGGCAAAGCGATGTTTGACTTCGCCAAACACGGTATTGATGTCTTGGGTCTTGTCTTCCCAATCGGTGCCTGGATACGTGGAGCGTGGCAGATCCAAATGATGACCGTTGGTGCCGATTGGCAGGCCGCCCCAGAAGAAGTTGGTCCGGTCATGCTGACGGGAGAAGCCCAGGGTTGCGGTGGTGTCTTCACTCAGGTCTGCCTCGCCCACGGCATAGAACACGCCGTGATCACTGTTCTCCTTGTCGCGGAAGGTGTCGGCATCGCGGTACGAGCCTACAACTCGACCGCGCAGGGTGCCGCTTTCGTTCAGCGGGCTGGAGGCATCGATTTCCCCTCGGTTGTCATCCCAACTGCCGGTAGCCCCGGTCAAGGTCACTTGCTGGTCGACAGTCGGGCGCTTGCGCACCATGTTGATCGCCGCCGAAGGGTTACCGCTACCGGTGATCAAGCCGGTTGCCCCACGAATAATCTCGACCCGATCAAACATCGCCAGGTTCGGCTGTACACCTACCCCCCACCCCGAATACGACGTCGGCAGGGCGTCGTACATGATGTTATCGATGTCGAAACCGCGAGCGCTATAGGTTTGCCGCCCCGGACCGCTGGACTGGCTGAGGAACAGGCCGGGGGTCGCCTTGACCACGTCATTGACACTGGTCATGGCCTGGTCATCCATGCGCTGGCGGGTAATCACCGTCACCGCCTGCGGGGTTTCACGCATGGTCAGGGGCAGCTTGGTAGCGGTCTGCATGGCGCCGGTGGTATACGAGCCTGTACCTTCGGTGGTCTGACCCAAGCCAGTGGAGTTGATGCTCAAGGCATCAAGGATCATCGTTTCGCCATCACCGGCCTGGGCGGCAGGCTTGTCGTCAGCCGAAGCAACCGCGACCGGTTCCTGGGCAACAGCGAAGGGGGCGGCGCTTGCCAGTGAGACAGCAACAGCGAGGGCGCGGGGCCAAAAAGGGTGCACGCAGACTTCTCCTTACATTTGCAGGTGTGTAATTCAGCGATTGGGGTGCGCGGGTGTCTCAGAGGCAGGCGTAACGGGTAGGTCAGACTGCGGATCGAAACGGCTGTTGCCCGGCTCGGAAACAGCAAATACGATTACTTTTGATAATCGTTATCATTAGCTTGTCAGAATGTGTCGCAAATAAAAAGACTTGGCGGCCTGTTTTTTGACGAATTTTTCACATCCCCTGCGCACTACCCTGCCCGTCTCTCGAAAAATGGGGAGGTTGCGCGTTTCGCCGATGGCTGCGCTGTCAAAGAAAAAGGGGCCGTAAATGGCCCCTTTCAGACAACGACTGCTCGTACGCGTCAGTTGGTGTAGATCGTCTGTCCACGGAATACGGTCTGCACAACTTTGGTATCGGCGATTTGTTCGGGTTTGCCCTGCTCGACCAAACTGAACAGGTTGCGATCTAGCACAATGAAATCGGCTGACTTACCCGGTTCAATCGAGCCGATAATTTTGTCTTGGCGAACCGCTCGAGCGCCGTTGATGGTGTAAGCGTCCAGCATCTGCTCCAACGTGGCCGACTGCTCCGCGTTGTAGGCGGGCTCACCAGGAATGGCGCGGGTGATACCGGCAGCGATATTCATGAATGGACGCGGGTCGCGCGAGTCGACTGGCGCATCACTGCCCGCAACCAGAACCGCCCCGGCCTTGTAGGAGCTTTGCACCGGGTAGGTGGCATTCCAGGTGTAGTTGTTTTTGTTGTAGAGCAGGTCGTTGATGTCCTGGCCCTTTTTACTCTTCTCCAGAAATGGGGTGATCAGCACGTCATACTCTGGCTGCTGATTGATCCAAGCGTAGGTATAGGTCAAAAAGACGCCCAGTTCGCCGAGGCGGCGTTGATCGTCCGGATGGATCACCTGCAAGTGGGCAAGGGTATGCGGGATATGGCTGTTGCCATTGCGTTGCCGCGCAGCCTCAAGCGCATCAAGAGCCACCCGCGTGGCACGGTCGCCAATGCTATGTACATGGATGGCGAAACCATCGGCATCGAGTGCACTGGCGTAGTTCTTGAAGTCCTCATCGCGGTAATTGACGATACCGTTATTCTTGGAATCTTCGCTGTCGGCGCTGACAGTGATCGCGCCAGTGTCCTCATTGAGTTTTAGATGGGGGGTTTGATAGGTATGCAACATCCCGGCGTTGGGTGAAAACGGCGGATTACTGAACGAGTCGCCTTCAAGCACACCATCGGCAAATATCTTCACCGCATCGGCCTTGATCAGCGGGTTGTCAGCGAACGCGGCGCGTACTTCCTGGGCTTTTTTCAAGTGACCGGCAATATCGACCTTGCCCTTATAGTCATCGTCAATGAAACAGGTGGCAGCCGTGACCCGCATGTTCAGCAGGTTCTGCGTTTGCATCTTCACCAACTGTTCACGGATGAAATCGTTGCTACACGCATCCTGGATACTGGTGATACCACTTTGCGCCATGACCTTGGCGACGTCCGGAAGGATATCGCCATAGATTTTTTCACCGCGCGGATCGCCCGGTTTTTGCGCGAACATGTCGAAGTTGCCCACCGGGATCTTTTCTTTCGCCGCATCACGTACCACCCCGGTGTCGAGGCTGACATACGGCGCCAGCTCGGCGAATACCCCGCCCTTGCCCAGCGTCTTGGGGTTGAAACCGATGCTGTTGCCCTGCTCGTCTTCAGCCATGCTCAAGGCTTTGGAGTTATAGGCACTGGCATGGCCGTCGACCCCGGACAAGATGATCGGATGACCATCGGCAGCTGCATCGAGGGCTGCAAGAATGGTCTTGTATTGGGCCGTCGGTTCGTTGCCTTCATAGGGAACCCACTGGTCGATCTTAAGCCAGGCACCCGGCTCACTCGCGTAACGAGGGAGGCACTCCTTCACCTTGCTGGCCAATTGATCGAGATTCACCGCCTTGCCTTGCAGATCGCAGACATCCAGCGCGACCGTACCCAGCACATGGATATGGTTGTCATGCAGCCCCGGCAGCACCATTTTCCCGCCCAGGTCGACGACCTGAAAACCTTGCTTGATGAAGCTTTCTGCCCCCTCTCGGTTACCGGCGTAAACAAATTTGTCATCGGCCACGGCGATGGCTTCGACTTTTTGGTGCTGGCGATTCTGGGTGTAGATCTCGCCATTGAGGTACACCGTGTTCTTACCGCTGTCGACGGTTGCAGCCAACGCTTGTCCGCAGCCAACAACCCCTGCGATCAGGGCGATGGAGGAAAGCGATAGGTGTTGTTTTTGTTTTGAGCGCATACCTTCTCCGATAAATTACAGTAAATACTGTAATCTGATCTTCTACCAGCGTTGCGCAACAGCGTCAATTGTCGAGATTTGACTCCATCGACCGAGTCAATGTGAAATGCGGGCCAATGAACGATAAGGCTGGGTGCTGGATGACTTCGCAAGACTTGAGAATGCGCCGCGAGCCGCGGCAACAGCGGACCTTGGCGATCATCGAAAAGGTCGAACAAGCAACGTTGGCGCTGCTCAAGGAGGGCGGCATCACCCAGCTCAACACCAATGCCATTGCCGAGCGCTCCGGCATCGACATCAAATCGCTCTATCGGTTTTTCCCCAACAAGGAAGCAATCGTCTATCGCTTGGCCGAGCAATGGCTGACGGAAATCCGCAGTCGAGAAAAGGCACTGTATGAAAGCGAACTCAGCCTGGTACAAATCTGGGACGCGCTGGATGACATGATCGATGGCATCGAGCAGCAGTACTCGGGTTACAGCGCACTCTGGCAGGCAATGGATGTGATACCCGCATTGCATGGCCTGGAGCAGGAACATGAAGCGATCCACATCGCCAACATGGTGGAACTGCTGAAAAAGCATGGCTGCTGCTGGCCGCAGAAGGAAATCACCGAACTTGCCCGGTATCTGTATCGAACCTGGGATGTGGTCAAGCAAGGCAGCATCGAACAAGGCGAAGCACGTGGCCTGATGTGGCGCGCACATAAAAAATGGCAACACCGGCTGCTCTTGTCGGCAGTTGAATGCCAGGACTGCGCTGCGTTTGAACGGGATCTTCTGGTTTAGACCGCGCGTTATGCAAGGCCTGCTCTTACCACACCTTCATCCTAGCGCAGGCAGGCTGTAGCGCTCGGCAAAGTAGTGTCGGAAGAACTCCACCGCCACGCGCACCTTTGCCGAGCTTGCCAGCGGCGAGGTATAGACCGCCCAGATATCCGCCGGTTGGTGATAGTCGCCCAGCACCTGGACCAGTCGCCCATCCTCCAGGCTGTCATGTACATCCCACCACGAGCGCAGCAATATCCCCCGTCCATCCAGGCACCACTGATGAGCTACCTCGCCATGGTTGCTCGACAAGCCGCCAGTGACCCGTACGCTCTCCTCACCTTGGGGTCCTTCTAGCTGCCAGATGCCAAAGGGGTGGTCGCGTTCCTTGATCACCAGGCAGTCATGGCTGCCCAGCTCGGCCAGCACTTTGGGCGTGCCACGGCGCGCCAGGTAGGCGGGTGAGGCACACAGCACCCGGCGGTTCCGGGCCAGGGGTTTGGCGATCAGGTTAGGGGCAATGATGTTGCCAACCCGGATATCCAGGTCCACGCCCTCCTCGATCAAATCCACCAAGCGGTCGTGAACATCCAGCCTTATGTCCAGGCGCGGATACCGCTCGGCCAATTCCGACAAGGCCGGGGCCACGAGGCGCCGCCCCAGACCCAGGCTGCTGGCAATGCGCAATTGTCCTGCCGGCTCGCGGTGCTGGGCGCTGATGTCGTCCCCCATGCGCTGCACCGCATCGAAAATCTGTTGCGCCCATTGGTAAACCCGCTCGCCCTCCTCGCTAATGGTCACCCGGCGAGTGGTGCGATGCAGCAAGCGTACTTCAAGGGTTTGCTCGAGCACGCGAATGCGCTTGCTGACAAAGGCCGCCGACATGCCCAGCTCATCAGCCACCGCGGCGAAGCTGGCGCGCTTGGCCACCTGAAGAAAGATATTGAGATCGTCGAGGCTAGGAAGATTATTCACGTTTCGTGTTCTAAGAATCAATGAATGGCGAGATTATCTCTGAATCAAGCCCTTATAGCATGGTCGGCACCTGTTCCCTAGACAACGAGTGCGCCCCATGAGCAAGACTTTCAAAATCGCCGCAATTCCTGGTGACGGCATCGGCCTCGAAGTTCTCCCCGAAGGTATTCGCGTAGTCGAGGCTGCTGCGCGCAAGCACGGCCTGGACATCAGCTTTGAATTCTTCGAGTGGGCCAGCTGCGATTACTACTTGGCTCACGGCAAGATGATGCCGGACGATTGGTTCGAGCAGCTCAAGGGTTTCGACGCCTTGTACTTCGGCGCCGTGGGTTGGCCAGACAAGGTGCCGGACCACATCTCCCTGTGGGGCTCGCTGCTCAAGTTCCGTCGCGACTTCGACCAGTACGTAAACATTCGCCCAGTGCGCCTGTTCCCGGGCGTACCTTGCCCCCTGGCCGGCCGCGAGCCAGGTAATATCGACTTCGTGGTTATCCGCGAAAACACCGAAGGCGAATACTCGTCCCTGGGCGGGCGCATGTTCGAAGGCACCGAAAACGAATTTGTCCTGCAAGAATCGGTGTTCACTCGCCGCGGCGTTGATCGCATCCTCAAGTACGCCTTCGATGTGGCCCAGACCCGCGAACGCAAGCATGTCACTTCGGCGACCAAGTCCAACGGCATGGCCGTGAGCATGCCGTACTGGGATGAGCGCACCGCCGCCATGGCTGCCAATTATCCGGAAATCAGCTGGGACAAGCAGCACATTGATATCCTCTGCGCCCGTTTCGTGTTGCAACCGGATCGCTTCGACGTCGTTGTAGCCTCGAACCTGTTCGGCGACATCCTTTCCGACCTCGGTCCAGCCTGCGCTGGCACCATCGGAATCGCGCCATCGGCCAACCTCAACCCAGAGCGCAAATTCCCATCCCTGTTCGAACCCGTACACGGCTCGGCGCCGGACATTTTCGGCCAGAACATCGCCAACCCGATCGCGATGATCTGGTCCGGTGCGCTGATGCTCGAGTTCCTCGGTAACGACGGTGCCGACGCACGCTATCGCGCAGCCCACGATGACATTCTCAAGGCCATCGAACAGGTCATTGCTGCCGGTGACACCACGCGAGACATGGGTGGGCAGAAATCGACCCAGGAAGTCGGCCAGGCCATCACCGCACTGATCGAAGCCTGAGAAAGCAGGGCCAACCATCAGAATTGTCTGACAAACCATCCTTCACCCTCTTGCTAGCGGCGTGGATTAAATGCAAAATCTGTTAACCAAAAGATTCATGTAAACTTTTGGTTAACAGCCAAGGAAGGAGTAATACCGCAACACCCCGGAAATGCCTGCCGGGTATAGATAAGTACGCCAACGTCCAGGAGACGATGATGTCGCACAAGAATAAAAAGATTGATGTGTTCCTGATTACCGTGAGTCTGATAGCCGTGCTGCTCACTGTAATAGGCCTTGCAGCTTTCCCTAGCGAAGCTGAAAGCGCTGCCAACCAGTTGTTCGAACTGTCTACCCGCACCTTTGGTACCAGCGTCCAGGTACTGGTGTTCGGTAGCTCATTGGCCGTGTTGTACCTGGCTTTCAGCAAATACGGCAATATCCGTCTGGGCAGTGGCAAACCCGAGTATGCAACCGCTACTTGGGTGTTCATGTTTATCTGCGCCGGTATGGGTTCGTCGACCCTCTACTGGGGTGTGATGGAATGGGCCTACTACTATCAAACCCCTGGCCTGAACATCGCCGCTGCCAGCCCGAAAGCGCTCGAGTACAGCATCAGCTACTCGTTCTTCCACTGGGGTGTCAGCGCCTGGTCGATCTACGCCCTGGCGTCGCTGGCCATGGCCTACCACTTCCATGTGCGCAAAAAGAGCGGCCTGAACCTGGCCTCCATCGTTGAGGCAGTCACCGGCTTCAAGGCTACCGGCCCTGTTGGCCGCAGTGTCGATCTGATCTTCCTGCTGACCATGATGGGCGCATTGACGGTGTCGCTGGCGTTGACCGCCTCGACCTTGACTCGTGGCTTGCATGACCTCACCGGCACCCCGGATACCTTCACTGTACAGCTGATGGTGATCGGCGCCGTCGCGGTCATGTTCTCGCTCAGCTCCTACATCGGTATCGATGGTGGCCTGCAGCGCTTGAGCAAGATCGTCTGCATCGGCGCACTGGTTTTTGCCGCCGTCGTGCTGCTGGTCGGCCCTACCCAGTTCACCATCAACAACACCGCCAACTCGATTGGCTTGATGATCCAGAACTACGTGCACATGAGCCTGTTCACTGACCCGGCCGGCGATGGTGCCTTCACCCGTAACTGGACGGTGTTCTACTGGCTCTGGTGGGTGTCCTACGCCCCAGGCGTGGCAATGTTCGTAACCCGCGTTTCGCGTGGCCGGCAGATCAAGGAAGTGGTACTGGCCTTGCTGCTGGGCGGTAGCTTCGGATGCTGGTTCTTCTTCGGCGCCCTGGAAAGCTACAGCATGCACCAGTTCATTACCGGTGCCGTGGACGTGCCGAAAATGCTCAGTGAACAAGGCGGTGAATCAGCGGTAACGCACCTGCTGCTTGCCTTGCCGTGGGGTCAGGTGTTCCTCGGCGTGTACTTGTTCATCATGGCGATTTTCTGCGCCTCGCACATGGACGCCGCCGCCTACGCGGTCGCTGCTACCAGTACCCGCAACCTGCGTGAAGGCGACGACCCGACGCCCACCCATCGTTTGTTCTGGTGTGTAGTGCTGACCCTGGTGCCGTTGGCCATGCTGTTTGCCAAGGCATCGCTGTCAACCATGAAAACCGCCGTGGTGCTGACCGCGATCCCGTTCATGGTGATCCTGCTGGTGAAGATCTACGGCTTCTTCAAGTGGATGATCGAAGACTACGGTCAGGTTCCGGCCTACCGCATCGAGGAAGAAGCGGCGCGCCTGGCCGGTGAAGAATCGCAACACCAGGCCCCGCGCAGCACTGCAGCCGTGCACTAAGCGCCCCCTGCAGGAGCGGGCTTGCCCCGTTCCTGCAGGCAGTAGCCAAATTTTTTTGCCTTACTTGTTAACTTATAGATACGTGTTAACCAATAACTAAAAAACCGAGCTTGTGAGAGACCCCACAATGAATGACTTCAAACGCCTGCCCGCCGATTTCTGCGCCAACGCCGAAGAGGCTTTCACTATTCCCGCCAGCTTCTACACCCAGCCTGGGGTGTTCGAACACGAGAAGGAAAGCATCTTCGCCCGCAGCTGGATCTGCATTGGCCATCGCAGTGAAGTGGCCGAGAATAACGCCTATATCACCCGTGAAGTGATCGGCGAAAGCATCATTGTCGTGCGTGGTCGCGACAGCGTGCTGCGTGCCTTCTACAACGTCTGCCCACATCGCGGCCACCAACTGCTCAGCGGTAGCGGCAAAGCCAAGAACGTTATCACCTGCCCGTACCACGCCTGGACCTTCAAGCTCGACGGCGAGCTCGCCCACGCCCGCAACTGCGACAACGTGGTGAACTTCGATAAAGAAAACTCCACCCTGGTGCAACTGCGCGTCGAAGAATACGCAGGCTTCATCTTCATCAATATGGACATGCAAGCAGGCTCGGTCGAAGAGCAACTGCCAGGCCTGCAAAAGCGCATGCGTGAAGCGTGCGCCGTGATCGATGATCTGCACCTGGCGGCGCGCTTTGTCAGCGACACGCCGGCCAACTGGAAGTCGATCGTCGACAACTACCTCGAGTGCTACCACTGCGCCCCTGCCCACCCAGGCTTCGCCGACTCGGTGGACGTCGGTCAGTACAGCCACAACCTGCATGGCAACTGGACCCTGCAGTACGGTCTGGCAAAACCGTCGGAGCAATCATTCAAGTTCGATGAAAGCGTCAAAGACCCATCTTTCGCAGGCTTCTGGGCCTGGCCGTGCACCATGTTCAACGTGCCGCCAGGAGCGAACTTCATGACCGTGATCTACGAGTTCCCGGTCGATGCAGAAACCACCCTGCAGCACTACGACATTTACTTCCTAAACAAAGACATCACCGAAGAGCAACAGAAGCTGATCGACTGGTACCGCGAAGTGTTCCGTCCAGAAGACCTGCGTCTGGTGGAAAGCGTGCAAAAGGGCCTGAAGTCCCGCGGCTATCGTGGCCAAGGCCGAATCATGGCTGACCGCGAGCGCAGCGGCATGAGCGAACACGGCATTGCCCACTTCCACAACCTGATCGCCGTCGCCCACCTCAACGACTGATAACAACCGCCGCAGGCGCTACAGCCTGCGGCGGCCTTCGGAGTGCCTTGCGTGAAACTCAATGACAATAAGCTGTTCCGCCAGCAGGCCTACATCGCCGGACGCTGGTGCGACGCCGATGACGGGCGCAGCCTGCAGGTAACCGATCCGGCCAATGGCGAGCTGCTTGGCAGCGTACCGCTGATGGGCGGTGCCGAAGCCGTACGCGCCATCGAAGCCGCCGAAGCAGCGCTGGGCGATTGGCGTGCACGTACCGCCAAAGAGCGCGCGCAAATTCTGCGCCGCTGGTTCGAGCTGCTGCTTGAACACGAGCAAGACCTGGCTCGCCTGATGACCTTCGAACAGGGCAAGCCCCTGCATGAAGCCCTCGGTGAGATCCGCTATGCCGCCTCCTTCGTCGAGTGGTTCGCTGAAGAGGGCAAGCGCGTTTACGGTGATGTGATTCCCAGCCCTGCCAACGACAAGCGCCTGCTGGTGATCAAGCAAGGCATTGGCGTGTGCACTGCAATCACACCGTGGAATTTCCCCGCCGCAATGATTACCCGCAAGGTCGCCCCGGCCCTGGCCGCTGGCTGCACCATGGTCGTCAAGCCGGCCAACGAAACCCCGTTCTGCGCGCTCGCCCTGGTCGAGTTGGCCGAACGTGCCGGTGTGCCGGCTGGCGTTTTCAGCGTGGTGACCGGTGATGCGCCGGCCATTGGCGCGCAGTTCACCGGCCATCCATCAGTGCGTAAACTGAGCTTCACCGGCTCTACCCCCGTGGGCCGTCTGCTCATGGGCCAGTGCGCTGAAACCATCAAGAAAGTCAGCCTGGAACTGGGCGGCAACGCGCCGTTCATTGTCTTCGCCGATGCCGATATCGACGCCGCCGTTGAAGGTGCGCTGATTGCCAAATACCGCAACGCCGGGCAAACGTGCGTCTGCGTCAACCGCTTCTATATCCACGACAGCGTCTATGCACAGTTCAGCCAACGCTTCATCGCGCGCGTGCGTGAACTGGGTGTGGGTCATGGCAGCGCCGAGGGTACGCAGATTGGCCCGCTGATCAATGAAAAGGCCGTCGTTAAAGTCCGTAGCTTGATCGACGACGCCGTCGCCAAGGGTGCCGAACTGGTACTTGGCGGCCAGGCTCATGCCCTGGGCGGCAACTTCTTCGAGCCTACCGTGCTGGCCAATGTCGGCCCAGGCATGGAACTGCTCGACGAGGAGATCTTCGGCCCTGTGGCAGCACTGGTGCGTTTCAACACTGACGAAGAAGTTGTCGCCCTTGCCAACGCGACCCAGTACGGCCTCGCGGCCTACTTCTACAGCCGTGATATCGCCCGTGTCTTCAAGGTTGCCGAGCAGCTGGAGTACGGCATGGTCGGGGTCAACACCGGGCTGATCTCCAACGAGGTCGCGCCGTTTGGTGGCATCAAACAATCGGGCCTGGGCCGTGAAGGCTCCAAGTACGGCATCGAGGACTATCTGGAAATCAAATACCTGTGCCTCGCCGTCTGAGCGAGCGCCTGGTTCCGGGGTGCGGCAGGGCCTGCCGCACGCCCTTGCAGTCGAGGTGAAACATGGCCAACAAATACGAAATGTTCAGCGTGCAGGTAACCGAAGTAGAGCAGGCCACGCCGCTGATCAAGCGCTTCACCCTGGCCCGTGAAGATGGCGCGCCGATGCCGGCTTTCACCGGTGGCAGCCATGTCATCGTGCAGATGCAAGGTGCCGACGGCAACCAGTTCAGTAATGCCTACTCGCTGATGAGCGACCCGCGCGACACCCGCAGCTACCAGATCGGCGTGCGCCTTGAAGAGCAATCCAAGGGTGGTTCGGCGTTCATGCATCAGCAGGTGGAAGTCGGCAGTCGCCTGACCATCTCTTCGCCAAACAACCTCTTCGCCCTGGACCACAGCGCTGGCCGTCATGTACTGATTGCCGGCGGCATTGGCATCACGCCGTTCCTGGCACAGTTGCATGAACTCGAAGGCAGCGCCGCCAGCTACGAACTGCACTATGCCTTCCGCGCCCCGGAGCATGGCGCTTTCTACGAGCAACTGGCCACCGGCCCACACGCAGACAACACCCATTTCTACATCGACAGCCTCGATCGCAAGCTTGATCTGGCTGCTTTGTGCGCGGGCCTGGATGAGCAGGCGCACTTGTATGTGTGCGGCCCCAAACCGCTGATCGACGCGGTCATTGCTACCGCCGCCAACGCCGGCATAGCCGAGCAACGTGTGCATTGGGAACAGTTCGCCGCCGCCCCGGTGACCGGCGCCGCCTTTACTGTGGTGCTGGCCCAGTCGGGTATCGAACTACAGGTAGAAGAAGGCATGACCATTCTTCAAGCCATCGAAAAGTCCAAGGCTGCCAAAGTGGAATGCCTGTGCCGAGAAGGTGTGTGTGGTACCTGCGAGACAGCAATCCTGGAAGGCGAAGCCGAACACTTCGACCAGTACTTGAGCGACGAAGAAAAAGCAGCGCAGCAAAGCATGATGCTGTGTGTATCGCGCGCACGCTCGGCGCGCCTTGTGCTGGATCTCTGAAGCGGTAGGCTTCTAGCTGCTAGGAAGAGCTGGGCAGGTTCGCTATGTAGCTGGAAGCCAGGCCGTCAACCCAAAGTTGACGGTTTGCGTATACTGGCAGCCTCGTGGCTCCAGATCAGGACACCCTGCCCATGTTGGAAAACAGTTTCGCCTTCCGCCTCAAGGAACTGCTCGAGCATCACAAATTAACCCTGCAAGCCGTGGGCACGGCCCTGGGTATATCGCGCACCGCAGTGCACAAATGGACCCGCGGCGGTGAAGTCGACTACGACAATCTGCGCAAACTGGCCGACTTTCTCAAGGTCAACTGGATCTGGTTGCGCTACGGCGAAGAAGCCCTGCAGAACATCCAGCAACCGCAGGTTGTCGAGCTGCCGATGACCGACCTGCGCCGTCGCTACACCGCCGAGATCATGGAAAGTGAAACGCGCATGAAGCTGGCCCAGGAAGGCGCACGCATTGTCACCTGGGAGTGGAACCTGATCAGCGACGAGGTGACCTACTCGCCAAACGTTGAACAGGTCTATGGCTGGCCGGTCCATCGCAACGAAGACTTCTGGATACATCTACTCCCCGAAGATGTCACGCACATGCAAGCCATGTACGCCCAGGCAGTGGCCGAGGGCAGCGGTTGCGAGTGTGATTTCCGTATTACCCGTCCCGATGGCGAACTGCGCTGGATTTCCTCGCGCGCCACCGTGGTCCGCGACAGCGCCGGACGCTCAGTGAAGATGGTCGGCATCAGCATGGACAATACCGAACGCCAAGTTGCCGAACAGGCTTTGCGCAGAAGCGAAGAGCGCTTTCGAGCAATCTTCGAACTGGCCTGGGGCGCCCTCGCCTATATCGATCCGGATGGGCGTTGGCAGCGGGTCAACAACAGCCTGTGCGAGCTACTCGGCTACCGCGCCGAAGAGCTGTATGCCATGACCTTCCAGCAGATCACCCACCCCGACGACCTGGCGCTCAACCTGCAGTTGTTACAGGGCATGCTGGCCGGCGAAAGCGAACGCTATGAAGTGGAAAAACGCGTGCGTCACAAAAGCGGCGATTACATCTGGGTGCGCGCTCGCACCTCGCTGCAGCGCCGCGACGATGGTGAACCAGAACATTTGATCAGCGTGTTCGAAGACATCAGTGCCGAGCGCCTCGAGCGCGAACGGCTCCAGGCACATATTGCCGGGCTCGAGGCGCGATTGGCGCAGCGCGCCTGAATCTTCAGTCGTGAGTTACTCCACTTAGATTGGGAGCTTGATGGATGCTGCCAGGTTCTACTTACGCTTCGGCCCGGTCAGTGCGAGTGGCCAAGTTACGCGGCAAAGTCGGTTTGTATTTTGTCGCGGCGCTATCGGTCCTGGCCGGCATGACCGATGCAATCGGTTTCATGGCCACCGGTGATTTTGTCTCGTTCATGAGCGGCAACACCACGCGCCTGGCCGTCTCGTTGGGCGAAGGTGAAGTTGGGCTGGTGCTGCGCATCGGCGCGGTGCTGCTGGCCTTTGTCCTGGGCAATGCCCTGGGTGTGGTAATCGCCCGTATCAGTGGCCGCCGTCCGTTGCCGCTGTTGTTGATCATTGCTGCACTGTTAGCCGTGGCCGGCCTGATTCCACTGGACTGGCAACTGCCCGCGCTGATCGCAGCGGTGACCGCCATGGGCATGATCAATGCCGTGGTCGAGGAAGTGAACGGCCTGCCGATTGGCCTCACCTACGTGACGGGGGCGTTATCTCGGTTTGGCCGTGGCCTGGGACGGGCACTGATGGGGGAGCGCCGGCAAGGCTGGCGTGTGCAACTGATTCCCTGGAGCGGAATGTTCGTCGGCGCAATCATTGGTGTGCTGCTGGAACAGGCCTTCGATCTGAGTGCCCTGCTGTTCAGCGCCCTGCTCGCTGCCGTGCTCGGGTTCATTTCGTTGAAAATCCCCCGGCGCTGGCAGCTTGGCTATATGCCCCGCTGATCGTTACAGGCAGGTGGCCAATGCCGCCATCCGCCGCAGGGCAACGCTGTCGTTGTTTTTCGCGTAGTAGCTGACAGCGGTGCTCGCGCCTTGCGGCTGGATATCCGCGAACGACTCAGCCTCACGGGTGTACACCGTGAACCCGCCCTGTTTGCCCGGCTCCAGGTAGCCGCTGGCATCGACATCGAACACCGCTTCGTCCTGCCAGCCGAACTGGATGCACTCGGCAACGCGATCAGCAGGTTTACTCGACGTAAAGCTTTTGGTCGGCGCTTGGGTGCGCGCTGCTTCCATGGCCGATGAGGCACAACCGGCCAACAGTGCTGCAGCAACCATCACCATTACTACCCGCATGACACACCCTCGTCGGAAAAAAGACCGACTTTAGCATTGCCTGCGGATCAACGCTCGCGCGGCAGAAGCCGGCGGCGGATCAATGCTGTTTGCCGAGGGCGTTCAATACTCTCAGCACCAAGGCACATCCCTGGCGAGTATCCGGATCGCGCAGCATCGACAGCAAGCCATAGAGGCTGGGCGGTGTCGGTTGTTCGCGGGTTTGGGCTTTGGCCTGGCGAATGGCATTGCCAAGGTTCCAGGTCAGCGCCGTAGCTTCTTCGTATTGCACCGAGAGCTTTTCTACCAGCGGCGCATCGAGCAAATCGACAAGGTCGGACAGCAGCGACGCCAGGTCGACCAGATTGTCCATACGACCGCCATCGAGCAAGGGCTGCAGTTTGTTCAGCAACGCCTCAAGCCCTGGATTGTTGGCCGGCAAGGCGAGTGTTTCGGTTACTTCCATGGGTGTCAGCTCCTTGGTCACAGCATGCCCCGTGCCGCCGCCCAGTACAGGCCACGGTTGAATCCATTGCGCAGCAGGCCACCAAGTTTGGTCGGCGGCGTAGGCAACACATCATGGCGATAATCGTAGGTCAGGGGCATGCCCGCGTTCAGGCCCATCTGCGCGGCAGCCTGGACCTTGCCGTCATACACGGCCACGGTAGTACCCAGGCGAATCTCGCCCGCTATGTTGTTGGCAATCACCGGCGCCTGATTGTGACAGGCACCTCCTGCCTTGCTCACCGGCAAATCGACTGTGTCGCCAATTACATACACCCCGTGCAGGCCATAAACCTGCAAGGTCTCGTGGTTGGTCGGCAGCCAGCCTTCATTGTTTGCAGCCTGGGACACGCCACTTTCGAGCACCGCGTCCACCGCGCGGATCGGCGGCGTGGCCATGAGGATGTCGTACGGCTGCGCATCCCCCTCTTCGGAATAGGCGATGCGCTGATCCGGATCGACCTTGGCCAAGGTAAAGCTGCGCTGAAACTTGATGTTTTTCTGGGCAAAAATGCCGGGCAGGATCTCCCCGGTCGGGCGCTGCAAAAACAGGCAATTGCGCAGTAGCTGTGCGGTGGTTGGGTAGGTGTAGATGATCTCGACGTTGTCGCGTACACCCCGGCGACGCAAATAGTCATCGAGCATAAGCGTGGTTTCAATGGGCGCGATACCGCACTGATGCGGCACGTTGGGTGTTTGCGGAAAGGACACTGTCACGAAGATTCGTCCTTTCTCGATACTCGCCAGGCGCTTGGCAAGCTGACGCGCCGGTTGGTATTGATAGAAATGATCACCGCCCTGCGCAAGCCCTTCGATACGCTCAGGGGCCGGAATACAGCCAGTAGCAATCACCAGAAAATCATACCCAAAGCGTTTGCCGCTACGGGTGTGCACGGCCTGAGCGGCAAAATCGAAACGCGTGACGTCCTGCACCTGAAAGTCGATTTCCGGACGCAGCAACGACCGCTCCGGGCGTTTCAACTCTTCCTGGAAGAACAAATCGAAGGCCACGTACATGAAGGCCGGCTTATAGAAATGATCGGGACAATTGGACAGCAGGGTGATACGCACCTGATCGCGAAGGATCTCCGGATACAGTTTGCTGACCAACTGGTTGGCCAGCATGGTGCCGCCAACCCCGCCCCCTACGATAAGGATATGTTTTGCCATTTGTGCGCCTCCTTGCAGCCAAAGCTCGACATAACGCGGGCTATAGTTGAAGAAGCTCGGGCGATTGGCCAATAACCCTTCGCTATATAGGTGAATTCCCATGAGTTCGGCCCGCCCGTAAACGCTCGACTGTCATCAGCGCCATCAAGGCGGGGCAACGCACATGTGTGGAAGACTCAGCCAGTACCATGGCATCCACGACTTCGTCGACGCACTGAGCATCCCCGGTGCCTTGGCCAATGAAGTAGGCGAGCAGCCATTGGTCCGCTTCAACGTCGCGCCGAGCACCAATGTGGCCGTCATCACCCCCACGCAAGTCCGCTGGCTACGTTGGGGCTGGCGCCCACAGTGGGCCCATGATCGTGCCCCACCGATCAATGCGCGGGTCGAGAAAGTGGCACACTCCCCCTTCTTTCGGGCGATCTGGGGCCAGCGGCTGTTGGTCCCGGTCGATGGCTGGTTTGAATGGGTCGATGAAGGCGAGGCGAAAAAGCAGCCCTATTACATCCGCCGCCGTGATGGCCTACCGGCGTTCTGCGCCGGCATTGGCCAATGGCGCATGGCCGAGGATGATGGCTTTGTCATCGTGACCGCCGACAGTGTGGGCGGCATGGTCGATATCCATGACCGCCGCCCAGTGGTGTTCGCGCCAGAGTTGGCCAGAGATTGGTTGAACCCTGCGTGTGACAAAACGCAGGCAGAGCAGATGCTGCTCAACTTGGGCGAACCCGCCGAGGCTTTCGCCTGGTACCGAGTCGATAAAGCGGTGGGCAATGTACGCAACCAGGGTGCCGGGCTAATACAGCCTCAGCCATAGAGACCGCTCCTACGCAAATCAATGAACGGTCATGCACTTTCTGCCAGACTCTTGCCATTACGGATCAGGAAGATTGCATGAATCACGAATTGCTCTGGGTACTTGGCCTACTGTTTACCAGCGTGGTCTTGTTCATCGCCAATCGACCACGCATGGATGTGGTCGCCCTGCTGGTGATCGTGGCGCTACCACTGACCGGTATTCTCAGTGTTGAAGAAGCCCTGGCAGGGTTCAGTGACCCCAACGTGGTGTTGATTGCAGCGCTGTTCGTTATCGGTGAAGGCTTGGTGCGCACGGGCATTGCCTACCGGATTGGCGAGTGGATGGCCGATCGTGCCGGTAACAGCGAAGTGCGCCTGCTGGTGCTGTTGATGGTGTGTGTGGCGGGGCTGGGTTCGGTGATGAGTTCCACTGGCGTCGTGGCCATTTTCATTCCAGTGGTTTTGAGCATTGCCGCGCGGATGAAGGTATCGCCGAGCCGCCTGATGATGCCGTTGAGTTTTGCCGGTTTGATCAGTGGCATGCTCAGCCTCGTCGCCACCCCGCCCAACGTCGTGGTGCACAGTGAACTGGTACGCCATGGTGAGACTGGCTTCAGCTTTTTCAGTTTTACCCCATTTGGCCTGGTGATCCTCGTGCTGGGCATTGGCTATATGCTGCTGACCCGCCATTGGCTCAGCGGTGAAGTGCGCAAGGACGGCAGCCCACAAACCCGTCGTACCCTGCTCGACCTGATCATCGATTACAAGCTGGCTGGCCGCGAGCGACGCCTGCGGGTGCGTCCGGATTCGCCCCTGATCGGCCACAGCTTGAGCGAATTGAAATTGCGCACCGTGCATGGCGCCAACGTTGTCGGCATCGAGCGCCAGCACAAATTCACCACCCGCGTGATCAGTCCCGATTCCAGCACCACCGTGCATGAGGGCGATGTGTTGTTGCTCGACCTGTTCGCCCCGCGTGACGATCTGCGCAGCCTGTGCCAGACCATGAAACTGGAACCGCTGCACTTCAAGGCGGCCTACTTCATCGATCAATCCCACGCGGTGGGCATGGCCGAAGTGGCTGTGGTGCCCGGCTCGCAACTGATTGGCAAAAGCGTGCTGGAGCTGAATTTTCGTAGCCGCTGGGACCTCAACGTGGTGGGTCTGCGGCGCGGCCAGACAGCGATTGAAGAACAACTGGTGGAAGAAAAGCTCAAGCTTGGCGACACCCTGTTGGTGATCGGCCCTTGGAAGTCTGTACGCCAACTGCAGGCACAACCTCGGGACTTCCTGGTATTGAGCTTGCCCGCCGAAGTCGACAACGTAGCCCCGGCATTGAACCAGGCACCTTATGCGCTGATTAGTCTGGCGGTGATGGTCGGTCTGATGATCAGCGGTGTGGTGCCCAACGTTATCGCCGCTCTGATCGCTTGCCTGCTGATGGGCGCCGGCCGCTGTATCGACATGAACAGCGCTTACCGCGCGATCCACTGGCAGAGCCTGATATTGATCGTTGGTATGCTGCCCTTTGCTTTGGCATTGCAGAAAACCGGCGGTATTGCCATTGCAGTGGAGGTGTTGGTGCGCGTGCTGGGTGAAGCTGGGCCCTACATGATTCTTGCCTGCCTGTTCGCCATTACCGCAATCATCGGTTTGTTCATTTCAAATACGGCAACAGCAGTACTGATGGCCCCGGTGGCTATCAGTACTGCTGAGCAGTTGGGCGCCTCGCCCTACCCCTTCGCGATGATCGTAGCCCTGGCGGCATCAGCTGCATTCATGACGCCAGTCTCGTCACCGGTAAACACGTTGGTCCTGGGCCCCGGACAGTATCGATTCGCCGACTTCGTTAAAGTCGGCGTACCCTTCACCTTGCTGGTGATGGTGGTCAGCGTATTTATGGTGCCGTGGATTTTTGCCCTGTGAAGGCAGCGGCGTTTTGCTGTTTCAAGGTAACAGCAGCATTGCGCCAATCCTGGGCCCAGCCATCAAGCACCTGTTTGAGGTTTTCGGCGGTCATGACCTGATCGTCGTTTTCCAGCGGCAAGCCGGTGCCCTTGCGCACCACCTCGGCGACCACAGCACGGCTGCCGCCATCGAGGAAGGCCGCTTCGGTGGCGATTACGCTGTCCAGGTCGCGAACGCCAATGGCGCTGCTGACCCCCGCTGCGACCAGGGTGACAGGCAGGTACTCATAGAAGTGCAATGACTGGGTATGCGCGCCCACCGAGGTAATGGCCGGCCGCACAATCAGGGTGTTGGGTCCTGGCAGTTCGACCAGGTTAAGCACCTTGCCCAGCTCACGCTTGAGCGCCGCATCGTAATAGGTGGTTATCGCTTTCAAGGTCGAATCGGGTATCCGCTCGCTGGCCTTGGGTTGTGGGTAGAACTGGCTTGGCGCGATATAGACCTCGGTGTAGCGTTCCATCTGCAATCTCGGGCTTACCCAACGCAGCACCGAATCGCCGGATGCCGTCTTCTGTTCGCTCAACTGGTCGTAATTGCGCAGAAAGCCGGAATACTCCTTGGGCGACACACGGGTCTGGCTACACCCGACCACCAGCATCGACAGGCACAACACCGGTGCAAACAGATGATTACGCATGGCGAGGGCTCCCGGCCTGATGACGAACGGCCTTGGGCGCCGTGCCCGAGCGGTCGACGTGCAGTTGACCGTTGGCCATGATCCAGTGCACCAATTCGGTTAGAGACACCTTGTAGCTGTACTCCATCCACTGGCTGTTGGCTGGGCTGTAACGCTCGAAGTAGTGGCTCAGAATCATGTGCGTACCGTCACTGCCAAGGCCAAGGCGCGAGTCCTGGTAGCTGAGCAAGGCATTGCGCCACAGGTCCTGGGTGCGCAGGTCGAGGGTCAGGGATTGGCTGCAGTCGAGGCCGTCGATTGGAGGTTGTGCCGGCATGGAAATTACCCTTGTTTTAGACTGCCGTCAGAATCGCCCAGGGCCTTTGCTGGCTGATGTCCGCTTTGTGTCGCGGCCGCAGCTTTATTGCATGTTTGAAATATATGACCAACACCGCAGAATGGTTTTAGATAGGCACTTTTTACGCCCCACTGGACCTTACCGTGAGCAGACTGCTGATCGTCGATGACGATGTGGAAATTTGTGCCCTGCTGAAGAAGTTTTTTGTCATGCATGGCTACGAAGTCGACCTGGCCGCAAATGGCACGGCGATGTGGTCGGCGATCGAAAAGCAGCGTCCGGATACCATCATTCTCGATCTGATGCTGCCTGGCGAAAGCGGCCTGAACCTGTGCCAGAAGTTGCGTACCAGCACCGGCATTCCCATCATCATGCTCACCGCCATGGATGAGTTGAGCGATCGTATTGTCGGCCTGGAACTGGGCGCCGATGACTATGTGGGCAAGCCGTTCGACGCCCGCGAGCTATTGGCCCGATTGCGCGCGGTGCAACGTCGAGCCGGCGAACAGTTGCGCGCCCAGAGCGAAGAAACCCGCCCGCTGATCCGCTTCGACGACTGGCAATTGGATGTCACCCGCCGGGAACTGCGCACCCCGCAAGGGGTAATGGTGCCGCTGTCGGCCGGAGAGTTCGATTTGCTTCTGGTCTTTCTTGAACACCCGCAGCGCATTCTCACCCGCGAGCAGTTGATCGACCTGGCCCGCGGCCAAGGCCATGAAGCCTACGACCGCAGCATCGACGTGCAGGTCAGCCGTTTGCGCCGCAAGATTGAACCCGACAGCAAACGCCCGGCATTGATTCGCACGGTACGTAATGGCGGCTATCTGTTCGATGCCAAGGTCAGCCGCTCATGATCCGCCTGGGCCTGCACCACGATGGCATCAGCCGCCGCATCGCCTTGACCATCATTGCCGCGATGTTGATCTCGGTGGCGCTGAACATTCTGTTCGTGCAACTGGCCGGGGTTTGGGCGCGACCGCCATTGAGCCAGACCGGGCTGATCGAACAGATTGCCGTGACCAGTCGTGTGCTCGACGCCGCACCCGCCGAGCAACGCGAACAGCTGGCCAGCACCGCCAGCAATCCGCTGCTGCAGGTGCAGTGGAGCCGACAGCGTGAGGCCCTGGCGCTGCCGGGTAACGGTGAGCTGATCGACCTGGCAACCGTGCCGGAACTGCAAAAATTACTGGCCAACCCTCCCCGCCGGGTTGAAGGTTTTCAACCCGGCGACTGGCCCGATAACGATCCCGACGCCCACTACAAGCTGGTGATGCAATTGGCCGACGGCAGTTGGCTGGCATTTACCCCACCCCACCGTAGCTGGGGCCTCAGTTCAGGCATGCGCTTTACCATCATCGGTATCCTCGCGCTGATCGCAGCGTTAATGGTGGCCTGGGTTGCCACCCGTCAGCTGGCCGGTCCCCTGCAGCGTTTCGCCCGCGCCGCGCAGCGTTTTGGCAGTGACCTGCGGGCACCACCGATCCGCCTCGAAGGCCCGCATGAATTGCGCCAGGCAATCACTGCCTTCAACACCATGCAGGCACAGATCCAGCACTTCATTGCCGAGCGCACGCAAATGCTCGCCGCCATTTCCCATGACCTGCGCGCCCCGCTGACACGCATGCGCCTGCGTGGCGAGTTCATCGAAGACGCCGAGCAGCAACGCAAGCTGTTCCGGGATGTGGATGAAATGCAAAGCATGATCAATGCAGCGTTGGGCTTTTTTCGCGACGAAACCCACCTGGAAACCACCACGCCTTTCGACTTGGCCGAACTGCTGCAAACGCTGGTAGACGACTACCGCGACCAACAGATTGGCATCGACTTCCAGGGCCCGACCAACTTGGTTTATGTTGGCCGGCCGCTGGGCTTGAAACGTGCGGTGACAAACCTCCTGGAAAACGCGATCAAGTATGCGCAGCCACCTTCCATCCGCTTGAGCAGCAGCGCACATAGCCTGTTCATCGATATCAATGACCATGGTCCGGGAATTCCCCAGGAAGCGCTGGAATTGGTGTTCGTACCGTTCTTTCGTCTTGAAAGCTCCCGCAACCGCAACACAGGCGGCGTCGGGCTGGGACTGCCCTCGGCACGCACGGCGGTCCGCGAACAAGGTGGCGAACTGACCCTGAGCAATCAAACGGGTGGCGGCCTGATGGCACGTATCGAATTGCCGCGAATCAACGACTAACCGCCATCGGTATCGATGTCGGCATCACGATTGGGCTTGTCTTCGGGCTCCGACTTGAAGTTGGGGCTGTAATCGTTATCACGCGCCTCGGGATCATGCTTGGGTTTGTGCGGCGCTTTTGCCGGGCCTGTCGGATCGACTTGCGGGTCTGCAAGATCCGGCGAATCAGGATCAAAGCCCAGGTCAGGCGGGTTGGTCGCATGCTCGGAGGAGTGAGGGCCGGTGCGGGTGTTGTTACTCATGTAATGCCTCCTTCGTGGCCGCTCCGTTGTTGGAAGGCCTATTGCTGTGAGGGCAGCATTTGCTGAGGGTTCCGGTTTACTGATCGGTGGAGGCGTTAACCCTGGCTTAATTGCGTGGCCTTATCTTCAAGGCTCTTCCCTTCAGAACGACGTTTGGCTCACCTTGTGTGAGCCTTTTTTTTGCGCGCAAACTAAAAACCGAAATGATGGTCTGAGCCTGTACCCTCTTTACCGCTGTGCGGATCAAGGAACCACAGTGCTGAAATTTTTCACCCGATTTGCCGTCATTACTACCGTACTGGCCAGCTCTGGCTGCTACTACCATGATTACGACCGCGACGATCATCGCCGGGACCGCGACCACCGCTATTCTCGCGACTGGGATGGCGACCGCGATGACCGCGACCATCGCAAGTACAACAAGCGCTATCGCGACGACGACCGTTATCGATACTACGACAACGACCGCCGCCGCGACCGGGATGACGACGACGATGACGATTAACGCAGTCAGATTTCCCAGATCACGTTGACTGCTGCATAACGCCCTGGCTGGGTCAAACGGCCAAGACTGGTAGAGTCTTGGTCGCGACCCTGAACGTCACCCCAGTTCCAGTATTGCTTGTCGGTTACGTTGAACAGGCCGCCGTTGATCGACACCTGTTCAGTCACTTGCCACCAGGCATTGAGGTCGAGTACGCCGTAACCTGGGGTTTCGAACTGGCGATCTATCAGCAGTTCAGCATCGCCAGTGTGGTCCACGCGGTCCTTGGACTTGACCAGGGTCCAGGTCAACTGGCCACCGTAGATACCGCTCGGGGCATCGTAGCCCAGGCCAATAACAGCCTTGAGCGGATCGACACTGTTGAGCGCCTGACCGCTTTCCTCATCCTTGCCGCGAGCATAGGCAATCGAACCCAGGGCACGCGTACCCGCGGGCATGAATGCATCGAGCTTGATATCCCCTTTGGCTTCGGCACCGCGAATGGTGACCTTGCCCAGGTTGCGTGGCTGGAAGGTCAACAGACCGGTGCCATTGGGATCCGGTACGGTGTCGGTGGCGATAAAGTCTTTGTACTTGTTGTAGAACAGCGCCACACCGAAGCTGCCCAGGTCATAGCGCCCGCGCAGGCCAAATTCATAGCTGTCGCTGGTTTCCGGCTTGAGGTCCGGGTTGCCGATTTGCTGATAACCGAACTGCGGGTTGCTGAACTCACCGTACATGTTCACCGGGCTTGGCGCACGAAAGCCGGCGGCGTACTGACCATAGACGCTTTCATGCTCGGTCAGCTGATAGGTAACCGCGAACTTTGGCGAGATATGGTCATCGGTAATACGCGATGGATCGGTTTCGGCCGGCAGCCCGTTGAGGAACTCATCGGTGACGTGCGGGGTCTGGCGGTAGTAGTCGTAACGCAGGCCTGGCAGCAAGGTCCAGCGACCTATCTCGATGCTGTCCTGCACGAACAGACCCAGGGATTCACTGGTCGGATCCGGGAAGTCGCTGACCGGGAAGTTCTCGGTGGCCGGTACCGTAGCGCCGGTGTCGAGGCGCACTTCGCTGCCTTTGCGCAGGTTGCTGGCCTCGATACGTTTGAGCTCGGCCCCGTAAATCATGTGGTGACGGGTATCACCCATCGCGAACTGTTTGTCTGCCTGGGTGTTCAGGCTCCACAGGCGCTCATGGTAGTGCGAGTCACGCGAACGTACCCGATCAACCCCGGTAGCGGTCCGGCGTTGCTGCAGGGTTTTCTGCTGGTTGAAGCTTTCCTGGTAGTTGAGCTGCCATTTCAACTGGTCTGCCAGCAGGCTGTTCAGGCTCAGGGTGTGCTCAAGGCTGTAGCGGTCACGATCGATGCTGTCCTTCGATTGCGAACCGAGGATAGCCGGGCTGGTAAAGGTTGCCCGTGAGGTGATGTCGCTGAGCAGGTTGCTGTTGGCGTCGTCCTGATAACGCTCGTAGGTGAACTGCAGGCGATCGCCGTCAGCATAGTCCCAGCCCAGTTTTGCCAGCAGGTTTTCGGTGGTGTAATCAAGCGGGTTGGCTTCTTCTCGCGAGCTGCCAACACCGCCGTTGCCGCCCCAGGTGTCGGTGGACTGGCCGTCGCGGCGACCCAAGTGCAGCAAGCCGTCTACCGTGCCGGTACGCCCGGCGAAGGTGGCGCTGCGCTGCCAGCTGTCATCACTGCCGTCGTAGCCGGTCTTGAATCGGGCGTAGGAGTCATCACCCGCTTCCAGGTAGTCAGCAGCATCCTTGGTCAGGAAGCTGACCGCACCACCAATGGCATCGCTGCCGTACAGGGAAGACGCCGGACCACGAATGATTTCTACCTGTTTGATGGTGTCGAGATCGACGTAGTTACTGCGCACGTCCTGGAACGGGCTGAAGAAGTTGCTTTGCGGTACCCGAACACCATCGACCTGGGTGAGCACGCGGTTGCCATCGATACCGCGGATATTGGCCCCCGACAGACCGAAGCGACTACCGGTACCACTCACCGAAACGCCCGGCTCGTAGCGCACCAGATCCTTGAGGTTCTTGTCGTTGTGCTGATCGATTTCACGCTCGTCGTGCACCGACACCGTACTGGGCACCTGCAGCAATGTTTGCTCGGTGCGCGTGGCGGTCACGCTGACTGTATCGAATTGAGTAACCGGCTCGGCAGCCAGGGCCAGCGATGGCGATAGCAGCAGCAAGGCAAGCCAGGAACGCTGGGGAAATGGCGGACGGATCGACATCTGACTGGACTCCTGAACATCAGCCACGATCACGCGCTGGCGGCCTCAAGGCGCCCTGCACGAGCCGCTGCAGCTGACTGGCATATGTTTTGTTATGAGCCCGGCGATGACCACATTCTGTGCATGGCTACTCACCGAGTGGTTGTTTTGGCAGCGGCGGCGAAGATAACCAGCTTGACTTGTAAATGCAAATTATTACCATGTGCATTCAATCTTATAAGAACGATCGTGCATGAAGCGCCTTGCGAGCTACCTGATGTTGTCCATAGCGCTGCACGCGGGCGTAGGTTGGCTGCTGCATGCGTTTCGGGTTAAACCCCAGGCACTGGCCTGGCAAGTACCCATCACGATTCAACTGGTGAGCCTCGCTCAGGCGGCCCCGCCCCTGGCAACAGAGCCTGTACGCCCGGCATCGCAGCCAGTCGCAACCTCTGCGCTAGCGGAGCCCGCAGTGAAACCTGCGGCAAAAGCCACTCCGCCCAAGGCGGTGACGCCCCATTCACAGCCTGCAATTGTCAAATCGGTGCCACCAGCACGCTCCAAACCCCTTGGCGAGCCACGCCCGGCCCGTTCAGAGAGCGCACCTGCGCCGCCGCCATCGCGTCCAACTGCCATAGGCAAGAGTGCCCCTGCACCTGCCAGCACGGTGGCGAGCCCAGCGCCGCTGGCTCCGGTTGTCAGCCTGCGTCCCAGTTTTGTCAGCCCGCCACCGCCACCGCGCTACCCGTCGCAAGCCCGACGCCGCAACCAGCAAGGGATTGTGCGCGTCGAGGTGAGCCTCGATGAGCGCGGCAACCAGCTCAAGCTCACCCTGGTGCGTTCATCAGGCATTGAAAGCCTTGATCAGGCTGCACTTGAAGCCGTAACCAAATGGCGCTTCCGCCCAGAAGTTGTTGATGGCCGGACCGTGCCCAGCCGCGTCGAAATACCAATAGAATTCGCCCTGACGGCGAATCGATGACCCTGAGGAGTTAACCATGACCGCCCCTACTCTCGCCTTGGCTGCCGGCCCTGAGCTGTACCAGCAATGGCAACAGTTGCGCACTGAGCAAACGGGCCTGCGGGCCCGCGATGCCGCTAACAAGCTTGGCGTCAGCGAGGCTGAACTGACCGCCAGCCGCCTGGGCGTCGATACCGTGCGCCTGCGTCCGGAATGGAAAACCTTGCTGCCGGCTCTGGGCGAACTGGGTTACATCATGGCGCTGACCCGCAACGAACACTGCGTGCACGAGCGCAAGGGTGTTTATCAGGAAGTGAGCATCATGGGCAGCGGCCAGATGGGCATGGTGCTGTCGCCGGATATCGACCTGCGCCTGTTCCTCAGCGGCTGGGCCAGCGTGTTCGCCGTCGACGAAACCACCGCCCGTGGACCGCAACGCAGCATCCAGGTCTTCGACCGCCAGGGCACCGCCGTGCATAAGGTGTTTCTCACCGATACCAGTGAAGTGTCCGCCTGGGCACCGCTGGTGGAGCGATATCGCGCCGACGAGCAAAGCTCGGAGCTGGACCTCCAACCCCTGCCAGCCGCCAAGGCCGCACGCACGGATGCCGAGGTAGACGCCGAAACCCTGCGCAGCGAGTGGTCGCAACTTCAGGACACGCATGATTTCTTCGGCTTGCTCAAGCGCAATGACGTGGTACGTACCCAAGCTTTGCGCCTGGCCGGAGCTCAATGGGCCGAACCTCTGGCTACCGTCGAGCTGACCAATCTCATCGAAGAAGCGGGCAGACGCGAAGTGCCGATCATGGTCTTCGTCGGCAATAAGCACTGCATCCAGATTCACTCAGGCCCCGTCACTAACCTGCGCTGGATGGACACCTGGTTCAACGTTCTCGACCCTGCCTTCAACCTGCACCTGAAAACCACGGGGGTGACCGAACTGTGGCGTGTACGCAAGCCAAGCGTGGACGGCATCGTCACCAGCTATGAAGGCTTCGACGCCGATGGCGAGCTGGTTATCCAACTGTTTGGTGTACGTAAACCAGGTGTGCCTGAGCGTGACGACTGGCGTACTCTGGCAGAACTTGCGACCCCGATGACCGCCTGAGGAATGACTTTGATGCGTAAGAAAATCCTCCTGGCCTGCGCTGGCGTGCTCTTTAGCCAGCTTGCCAGTGCCAGTGAAGCCTTGCCCCAGCGCTGGGTCAGCGCCGGTGGGGCGTTTAGTGAATGGGTGGTTGCCCTGGGCGGCGAAAGCAAGCTGGTGGGGGTCGACAGCACCAGCCAATACCCGCGCTCGCTGCAGACACTGCCCGGCGTCGGCTATCAACGCCAGCTTGCGGCCGAAGGTATCCTGGCCCTGCGCCCGGACATTCTCGTGGGCAGTAACGAAATGGGGCCACCGCCGGTTCTGGAACAGCTCAAAGCGGCAGGTGTGCGCATTGAGCTGTTGTCCGCCAAAGCCGACCTGCCCGCCTTGCAACACAATTTGACGACGCTGGGTCAACTGCTCGGAGAGCAGCCTCAGGCGCAAAATTTGTTCAGTGACTACCAGCAACGCCTGCAGCAACAGGCTGCGATAGTCAAACACGCACAACAGCAAAACCCTGCCCCACGCGTGCTGATGCTGCTCAGCCATTCCGGCGGCAACCTGCAAGTGGCCGGCAAGGACACACTGGCAGCCTGGATGATCGAGCAGGCGGGAGGTAAAAGCCTGGGCGAACACATTGGCTACAAGCCGGTGTCCAGCGAAGCCATGCTGGCGCTCGACCCGCAGGTTATTATTCTGGCCGGCAGCCGCCTGCAAGGTGATGCCGCACGTGCCGCGTTGCTTGAGCAGAACCCGACACTGGCAACCACCCAGGCCGGTCGTGACGGTCGGGTACTGGTGCTTGACCCGACCTTGTTGGTCGGCGGCCTGGGCCCGCGCGTGCCGGATGCGCTGAAGACGTTGACCGCAGCTTTCTACCCCAATGACAAGGCGCTAAGTGCCGAGGCTAGCCTATGACGGCCATTGTCCGGCCGCGTCCGATGTTGTTTGCCCTGGGTTTGTCGTTGCTGGTAGTGATCTGGCTGTCGCTGGCCCTCGGGCCGGTCAGCCTGCCCCTGGGCGAAACACTCAAGGCCGGGCTGCGTCTGCTTGGCCTTACGCTGGAAGGCGATACCACGCAACAGGCGGATTTGATCCTCGGGCAGATCCGCATGCCGCGCACGTTGCTCGGCATTGCCGTAGGTGCGGTGCTGGCATTGTCCGGGGTGGCCATGCAGGGGTTGTTTCGCAACCCCTTGGCCGACCCCGGACTGGTTGGGGTGTCGGGCGGTGCGGCGCTGGGAGCGGCCATTGCGATTGTCGGTGGCAGCATGGTCGGCGGACTGCCGGCGGCCATCGAGCCTTACATCCTCTCGGTGTGCGCCTTCGTCGGCGGCCTGATCGTTACCTTCGTGGTGTATCGCTTCGGTCGCAGCAACGGCCAGACCAACGTTGCCACCATGTTGCTGGCAGGTGTGGCAATGACGGCCATGGCCGGCGCCGGTGTCGGGCTGTTCACCTACCTTGCCGATGACGCCACCCTGCGCACCCTGACCTTCTGGAACCTGGGCAGTCTCAACGGTGCCAGCTATCAGCGCTTGTGGCCGTTGCTGATTGTCGCGGTGGGTGTGGCCCTCTGGCTGCCGCGCCGAGCGGCAGCACTCAATGCGCTGCTGCTGGGCGAATCTGAAGCCCGTCACCTGGGCTTCGATGTCGAGCGGATCAAACTGGAACTGGTGCTATGTACTGCCCTGGGTGTTGGCGCGGCTGTGGCCGCGGCGGGCTTGATCGGTTTTATCGGCCTGGTGGTTCCGCACCTGATGCGCCTGCTGGTGGGTCCGGATCATCGGGTGCTGCTGCCGGCCTCGCTATTGGCAGGCGCCGGCCTGTTGCTATTGGCCGACCTGATCGCCCGCCTGCTGCTGGCACCCGCTGAACTGCCGATTGGCATTGTTACCGCGCTGATTGGCGCGCCGTTCTTCCTCTTCCTACTCGTACGAGGGCGTACCTGATGCTTGAAGCAGACAACCTGCTGGTACGCCGCGGGCATCGCACGGTGTTGGCCAACATTGCGGTGCAATTGCATCCCGGTGAAGTGCTGGGGGTCCTTGGACCCAACGGCGCCGGCAAGAGCACCTTGCTCTCAGCCCTGTGCGGCGAATTGCCGATCAGCGAAGGCCACGTCAGCCTGGATCAACGCAAGCTTGCCGACTGGCCGGGCCAGGACCGAGCCAAACGCCTGGCCGTGCTACCGCAGAGTTCGAGCCTGAACTTCGCCTTTACCGTCAACGAGGTGGTCGGTATGGGCCGTTTGCCACATGCCAGCGGCCGGGTGCGTGATGGCGAAATCGTCTCAGAAGCACTGCGTGCCGCCGACGCCCTGCACCTGGCCGAGCGCAGCTACCTTGCGCTCTCCGGTGGCGAGCGTCAGCGCGTTCATCTGGCGCGCGTACTGGCTCAGCTGTGGCCGGGTGGCGAAGGACAGACGCTGCTGCTTGACGAACCAACCTCGATGCTCGACCCGTTGCACCAGCACACCATTTTGCAAGCGGTACGCGATTTCGCCGAGCGTGGCGCCGCGGTGATGGTGATTCTTCACGATCTCAATCTGGCTGCCCGCTACTGCGATCAATTGCTGTTGCTGCAGGACGGCCAGCCCCACGCCTACGGCCCTCCGGCAGAGGTACTGACGGCAGATGCACTGGCGGCGGTCTATGGGTTGCAAGTCCTGATTCATCAGCACCCTGAACGCGGCCACCCTTTGATCATCGCGCGTTAAACCCTCATTACCTCGCAAGGAATCCCGATGCGCCTGCTATTGCTTTGCCTTGTCAGCCTGTTGGCGGCCTGCCAGTCCCAATACACAGCGCCACCTCCGGCACCTATTGCGCCACAGGGGCGTGATCACGCCGAACTGGGGGTTATCCGCGAGCTGGCCACGGGTCGCAGCCTGACCCCGCAACAACTGGTTGAGCGCCTGGCCGCGGCGCCACGGGTGCTGGTTGGAGAGCAACACGACAACCCTGATCACCATGCCCTGCAATTGTGGTTGCTGCGCGAACTGGCCAAGCAACGTCCACAAGGCAGCCTGTTGCTGGAAATGCTCAACCCCAACCAGCAGGACAAGGTCAATGCCGCGCAGGCCTCGACCCGTGCCGGTCAACCGCCGAGCGATGCGTTCCAGGCACTTGCCTGGCAGGCCAACTGGGACTGGAGCGTCTACGGCGCACTCGTCACCTACGCCCTGCGCCAACCCTACCCGCTGCTCTCGGCCAACCTGGACCGCGCCCAGATCATGCAGATCTACAAACAACGCCCAGTGCTGGCAGGCAGTGCTTCAACACGCGCGAATGTGCAAGCGACGTTGCTCGATGATATTCGTGAGTCGCATTGCGGCTTGCTGCCCGAAACACAGATGCCGGCGATGCTTGCTGTGCAACAACAGCGCGACCGGCGCATGGCCGAGAGCCTGCTGGCCGCACCCACCCCTGCGCTACTGCTGGCCGGTGCCTTCCACGTGCGCAAGGATCTTGGCGTACCTCTGCACCTGAGCGACCTGGGTGCCGGCGAAGGAAACCAGGTGGTGATCCTGGCCGAGGTCGGCAAGACGGTAACAGCCCAAAGCGCCGACTATGTGTGGTACACCGCAGCGCAGCCGGCGCAGGATCACTGCGCCAAGTTGCGGCGCTGATGGATAGGCCAATACCCCTGGGCAAGGGGTATTGGCCTGTGGGGTTGAACGATCAGCCCAGCAAGGTCCGTGGCCAGCCAAGAATCTGTTTTGGTCGCGGTGGTGCATAGGTGCGAACCTTGGAGGTACTCAATTTCAAACGCACCAGCGACTCGGCCAGAGCCACCGCAGCCGTAACGCCATCGACTACCGGCACCCCCGTGCGCGCCTGAATGCGCTCATCAAGGCCGACCATGCCGCCGCAACCCAGGCAGATCACTTCAGCCTTGTCGAACTGCACCGCCTCCTGCGCCTGCCCCACCACGGCCTCGATAGCCCCCTCGGGATCTTCCTCCAACTCCAGCACCGCAAGCCCACTGGCCCGAACCGAGGCGCAGCGACTGTCCAGCCCGGCCAGTTTCAAACGGTCTTCAATCAGCGGCACGGTGCGATCCAGGGTGGTGACCACCGAGTAGCGGTGCCCCAGCAGCATGGCCACGCTGGCGGCGGCCTCGGTAATGTCCACCACCGGTACATTGAGCAGCTCTTGCAGGCCTTCACGGCCATGCTCCCCGTAGCCGGCCTGGATCACCGCATCATAAGGCTGGTCATAGCTGAGCACCCGCTCCATGACGGCAATGGCTGCCAGGTAACTCTCGAAATTCCCTTCTACCGACTCGGCGCCAAAGCGTGGGGTCAGGCCGACAATCTCGGTGCCTGGCGAGGCCACGCTGCGTGCCTGGCGGGCAATGGCCTCAGTGATCGACACCGTGGTATTGACGTTGACTACCAGTATTCTCATAAGTCGTTTCCTTGTTCTACACGCTTAATGCTGGGCGCTGTCGACGGCAAAGTGCTCACCGGAACAGTCCATGTAATGTTGTTTGCGATCGGAAATCAGGTAGTACACGCCACCGGCAATTGCCGCACCGAACAGCCAGGAGAACGGCGTCAGATCGCTGAATGCCGGAACCAGGGCCAGCAACACCGCGGCAATCGCCGAGGGCACCAGGGACGCGATAGCCTTGTAGTTGATTCCGCGGGTGTAGTGGTAGGTGCCGGTTACCGCTTCACTGTAGAGATCCGGGACATGCACCTGGGCTTTGCGAATCAGCCAGTAGTCGACCATGATGATCCCGTACAGCGGGCCCAGCAGCGCACCCAGACCGGAAAGGAAGTACACGATCACCAGCGGGCTGTTGTAGAGGTTCCAGGGCAGGATCAGCACCGCCAAGGTGGCACTGATCAGACCGGCGCTGCGAAAGTTCAAACGGCTGGGTGCCAGGCTTGAAAGCACAAAGGCTGGGGCGACAAAGTTGGCCATGATGTTCACCGCCACGGTGACGATGAGAAACGCCAGGCAACCGAGCACCAGGAAAGTCTTGTCGGGAATGGCCGCAATGATCTGCGTGGGGCTGTCGATGACGGTGCCATCGATACTGAACTGCGCCCCGGACAACACGAAGCTGATGACCGCAAACACCAGAATGTTCACCGGCAGGCCCCAGAAGTTGCCCACGCGAATGGTTTTGCGGCATGGCGAGGAGCGTGCAAAGTCGCAGAAGTTGAGAATCAGCGTGCCATAGATGGCCAACCACAAGGCGCCGCCGGCAAAGATCTGCGTCCACATTTTCGCACCAGTCAGCGGCTCGCCCACCGACCAGGCCAAATTGCCATCCACGCGCAGGTACATCCACACTGCCAGCACCAGGACGGTCGAGAGAATTACCGGGCCGGCAAAGGACTCGTATTTGCGCACCATCTCCATGCCGAAGGTGAGGATCACCAACTGCACAAACCAGATCGCGACAAAACTGGCCCAGCCCAGGGTTGAAAGGCCAAGGATGGCGTTGTGATCGAAGCTTGCCAATTGCGGCCAGACCGCCACCAGCAACACCCTCAGAACCACTGAAGCCAGGTATGTCTGAATGCCGAACCAGGCGATGGCAATCACCGCACGGATGATCGCCGGCAATTGTGCGCCGTAAATCCCGAAGCTCATGCGGCTGATGACCGGAAACGGCACGCCGGTCTTCTGCCCCATATAGCCGGACAGGTTCATGAAGAAGTACACCAGCGCCGCACCTACCGCCAAGGCAGCGAGAATCTGCCAACCGGACAGACCGAGCGCGAACAGGCCCATGGCAAAGGAGTAGTTGGCGATGTTGTGCACATCGTTGGTCCACAAGGCGAAAATGCTGTAGCCACCCCAGCGTCGGCCGGCAGCCTTGGTTGGCGCAAGATCGGCGTTGTGCAGTTTCGGGCTCAGACTGCTGTGCCCCGAGACCTGCGCGGTTACAGCAGGGTCAGGTGACAGGTACGCGGTATCCAGAGGTTTGGAAGTATCCAATTGCATGTTCCCCGGGCTCCTGCTGCAGCGCCTATGGTGCTGCAGCAAATTATTGTTGGACTTGAGAGTTGGGACCGCTGTCAGCGCCTGGTCTGCGCTGCATACAAAGATTGCATACAATATTTGTATTACGATTTTCGAGGAACAATTTGTGTGCCAAATGAGTAGCATTCGGTGCTGAAGGTACGCTGCGTTTTTGGTCTAACCTGCTGTTTTATAACTGAGTTAATTTTTGATCGAACACCTCTACAAGATGATTTAGTTGACCGTTTGGTCAGCGTAGATCGTGGTGTTAATGGGGCTTTGGGTAACGGTAGCCGGTAACGTGTATCCAATTAGATGATACTTATGTGCACATTATCGCGTAGCCCGTCCGCTCCTACTGGGGTTGCATGGAGGGCTGGGTCGCGGATGAATTTTTATATCCAAACTTTTGGTCATCGCTCATTTGCGGCATGCTGGGGCCATTAAGGAATTTCGGAGCTGGTAATGACGGAAAAACTCCCCGCATCGACCGTAGAGCGTGTCTACCTGGGGGTCCACGAGGCAATCAGAAAGCGCACGCTGCGCCCTGGTATGAAACTGGGTGAGTCCTCGCTTGCCGAACTGTTCAAGGTCAGTCGCACGTCGGTACGCGCGGCGCTCAAGCAACTGGAAGGCGATGGGCTGGTGTCTACCGAGCTGAACAAGGGCGCCTGGGTGTCGCTGCCCAGCGACGAAGACATCCGCTCGGTGTTCGAAACCCGCCGGCTGATAGAGATCGGCATCGTCACCGAGCTTTGCCGACGTGCCGACAAGACCCTGCTGCAGCCATTACGCGTGCATGTGGCCGCAGAAGAAGCCGCTGCCGATGCTGGCGACCACGCTCGCTATGTCAACCTGCTGGGTGAGTTTCACTTGCGACTTGCCGAGGTGCTGGACAACCCGGTGCTGCTCGACTGGTTCCGCAAGCTGATCGAGCGCGGCTCACTGTATGCCTCCACCCTCGACGACGAGCGTCATGAAGCGTGTCGCGGCAATGAACACCTACGCCTGATCGAGTACCTGGAAGCTGGCGATCAGTCGGCGGCGATTGAACTGGTGTGCACCCACCTGAGTGGTATCGAGGAGGCCATTCTCAAGGCTACCCATAATCTCAAGGCCGACTACCACCCGCTTAAACATTTGATCGGTGGCTGAACAACGCATTCACGAATCCACTGCTATCGATCCCGATATTTAATTGGCCGATACCTCTGGCTTTTTATAGGGTACGCAGCCTCCTTCAAGAGGTCGTGAAATGATTGATCGTGTGTTCGTCAATGCCGTCGCCGCCGATGGCAGCCCCTTGTCCCTGGCTGTTGCCGATGGCCGTATCGCCCGCCTTGGCACCGACGTGGCTGGCATCGCAGGCGTTGAGTGCATCGACCTGGGTGGGC
Source organism: Pseudomonas arcuscaelestis (assembly GCF_016881005.1). GTDB lineage: Bacteria > Pseudomonadota > Gammaproteobacteria > Pseudomonadales > Pseudomonadaceae > Aquipseudomonas > Aquipseudomonas arcuscaelestis. The sequence goes on from NZ_JACOPV010000010.1 coordinate 60,108, forward strand.
AACTGCTGCTGCCGGGCTTTGTTGACGGCCATATTCATCTGGACAAAAGCTTCGTCGGCGATCGCTGGCATCCGCACCAGGCAGTCGGCAGCCTGCGCGAGCGCCTGGCGGTGGAAAAGCGCGAATTGGCCCTCGCGCCCTCGATCGTGGCGCGAGCAGATGCGTTGATTGCCCAGGCCGTGTCGTTTGGCACCGTGGCGATGCGTAGTCATGTCGATGTCGATGCCACGACCGGTTTGACCAATCTGCATGCAGTGATGCAGGCGCGAGAAAAATGGCGAGGCATTGTCGACATCGAACTGGTGGCCTTTCCACAGGCTGGGGTGATGTCTTGCTCAGGCACCGCCGATGTGCTCGAAGCAGCCATCCGTGACGGTGCCGATGTGATCGGCGGAATCGACCCCACTACCCTGGATGGCGATGCCGAAGGTCAACTGGATGTGGTCTTTGGAATCGCCGAACGCCATGGCGTGAAGATTGATATTCACTTGCACGAGCCCGGCCTGCAAGGCGTCGAACAACTGCAGCGAATTGCCGCGCGCACCTGCGCTGGCGGCTTGCAGGGACGCGTCACTGTCAGCCATGCCTATGCCCTGGGCCAAGTGCCTGATGATGTCCTTGCGCGGATTGCCGCGACCCTGGCCCAGGCTCAGGTATCGATCCTGACCAATGCCCCCGGCGACCACGCCTTTCCACCGATCCTGCGCCTGCGCGCTGCCGGGGTGAACGTGTTTGCCGGTAACGACAACATTCGCGACGCTTGGTGGCCCTACGGCAATGCCGACATGCTCCAGCGCGCCATGCTGATCGGCTACCGCTCGGGCTTTTACAGCGACGAGGACTTGAACGTTGCCTTGGCCATGGCTACCACGGCAGGCGCCGCGGTGATGGAAAAAAGCGGCTATGGATTGGAGGTGGGCAATGAAGCGACCTTCCTCGTGCTCAAGGCCCCCAATGCCGCCGCCGCAGTCGCCGCCGTCCCTGGCGAGCGGCGCATGGTCCGGCGTGGCGAGCTGCAACCCTGAAGCTGCCAGCCCGCACAGTTTCAAGGCTCAGGTCCCGGACTTGAGCCGGCTGAAGGCACGCGTCAACTCTCGGTTGAACGCTTTGCTGTTGTCATTCTTGCTGTACAGCCGCGCCCGCACCGCCGTTGGTGGATAAGTACCGGCATCATTGCGAATTGCCGGGTCCACCAGCGCATCGGCTGCGGTAATGGCATTGGCGTACTGGATGCTGTTGGTGATCGGGGCGATCACTTCCGGGCGCATCAAGTAGTCCATCAACGCCAGCGCCGCCTCTGGATGCGGCGCATCCTTGGGTATTACCAGCGCATCCAGCCAGATCAACGTACCTTCACGCGGAATGCTGAAAGCAATATCGATGGCTTTGCCCGCCTGCTGCGCCTGATTGCGTGCGATGGCCACGTTGCCATTCCAGGACATCGCAAGACACGTCTCGCCATTGGCCAGGTCGTTGATGTTGCGGTCGTTGTCAAAGTAGCGAATGTACGGCCGCACCTTCTGCAACAACGCTTCAGCCTGGTGCAGGTCTTCGGTGCGCTGCTGGTTGATGTCCAGGCCAAGGTAACGCATGGCGGCAGCGAACACTTCGTTGGGATCGTTGAGCAGGCTCACGCCGCAGCTGGCAAACTTCGAAACTACCTCGGGGTCGAACAGCATCGCCCAGCTATCGACCGGCGCTGTGGGCAACCGGGCAGCAATCGCCTGCTGCTGATAACCGACACCCGTGGTACCCCAGGCATAGGTGCCGGCATAGCGATTGTCTGGATCGAATACCGCCATGTGCTGGCGGAATTCAGTGCCTATTCCGGCCAAATGCGGTAGCCGTACCTTGTCCAAAGGTTGCAGCGCGCCACTGCTGATTGCCCGTGACAGGTGCTGGCCGGCTGTAAGTACCAGATCGTAGCCACTGCGACCCGTCAACAACTTGGTCTCCGCGGTTTCCAGCGAGTCGAAATGATCGGCGACAACGCGGATACCGGTGAGCTTCTCAAAGTTGGCCAAGGTGTCTGGGGCCAGGTATTCACCCCAGATATACAGGTTTACCGTCGGCTGCTCAGCGTTGGCGGCCAGCGCCTGCGTCGTAGCGCACGCCAGCGCCAGGGCCAAGCCACAGGCGCGCAGGTTCATGAGATTTTTCCTCCCGCATATTGCGGCATGGTGATGCAGGCGACATTGCCCCCACCCAGCAAAATCTCGCGGGAATTGTCGATTCCGATAATGCGATGACCGGGGAACAGTTCTGCCAGGGTAGCCTGGGCAACGGTGTCGTTGCGATCACCAAACAGCGGCAGGACGATCACTGAGTTGCCCGCATAGTAGTTGATGTACGAGGCGCAGATTTTCGTCCCGGCCTGGCGCAGATGAGTGCCATCGACCTGATCAAGGCCGGCGGCTTCTTCGGCGGTCCACTCCAGCACAGCGGGCTGTGGCAGCTTGTGCACCGTGAGCTCGCGGCCGCGGCTGTCGCGTGTGCTGCGCAGGATGTCATAGGCTTCCTGGTAGATTTCCCATTGTGGGTCATCACGGTTGTCAGTCCATTGCAGCACCACTTCACCAGGGCGTACGAAACAGGCGAGATCATCGACGTGGCCATCGGTCTCGTCGAACTTGCAGCCCCGCGGCAACCAGATCACCTGCTCAGCACCCAGATATTCCTGCAGGCGCCGAGTCACTTCGTCCTTCCCCAAATGCGCGTTGCGGTTGCGATTGAGCAGGCATTGCTCGGTGGTCAGGATGCTGCCCTGGCCATCACTTTGAATACCACCAAGCTCGGCAATCAGCGGCGCACGGTAGCGGTCGAGGTTCTCGATTTCGAGGATCTTCTGCGCAATCTGGTCGTCCTTGTCCCAGGGGTAGTACAGGCCGCCATCGAGGCCACCATAGGCATTGAACTCAAAGTCGACACCGCGCACTTCGCCGCTGGCATCGTTCACCACAAAGCAGGCACCACTGTCCCTAAACCAGGTGTCGTTGCAGGTCATCTCCACCACCCGCACATGGGCGGGCAGCAGGCGGCGTGCGTTGGCGTACTGCGCGGCCGACGCACAAACCGTAACCGGCTCACTCGAGGCAATAGCGGTAACGATCTCGACCCAAACCTTCTGAGCAGGCTTAGCGCCGTTACGCCAGACATCCGGACGTTCCGGCCAGCCCAGCCAGCAACCGGCCTTTTTCTCGAATTCGCCGGGCAGGCGGAAACCATCAGCCTTGGGAGTGGTGGTAAGCGAACGAGCCATGGACAACCTCTGCGTTGGGTGGGGATAGCTGCACGCTACGCCGCCCGGTCCGAGGCTTCCAACGATGAAAACTCAGCGATTGATGAATTGAATTCAGGGTTCACTGATCTGAGTGGTGAACCATTCTATGAAGTCGGCCACCGCACCGCGCTCCAGACGCAAGCGCTCGCACACCAGGGCATATTGACCCATCGCCGCCACACTGGCGCCGAACGGACGTACCAGGCGACCACTGACCAGGTCGGCCTGGCACGTGAGGTTGTCGCCCATGGCCACGCCCTGCCCCAGCGCCGCCGCCTCCAGGGCCAGCGCTGCGTGAGGAAAATACAGTTGGCGGCCAGGTTGCGCGTCTTCGGCATGGGTGGCGAGCCAGGCGGTCCAGGTCTTGCCGTCCTGGTCGTCATGCAACAGGCACTGGCGCACCAGGTCACGCGGACGCTTGAGCCCACCGAGGTTGAATAACCCCGGGCTGCACACCGGAAAGAACTGCAACAGCGGCAAAGGCCGAACAAAGTGGGTGCTGGCATCCATCGGGCTGGTGCCATAGGTGATAGCGATGTCGATGTCGGCCGCCGGCGCGCCAGCATCAATGGGTTGTTCGTGCAGGTGCAGGGTGATGTGCGGATAGCGGCTGCTGAAGTCCGCCAAACGCGCCACCAGCCACTTCTGCGCCAACTCCGCAGTCACGGCCAAGCGCAGCACCGCTTGCGAAGCCGGGTCGCGCAGCTCATCGCAGGCCTTGCCGATCAACTCGAAGGCTTGCTGCAGATGTTGCAATAGCCGTCCCGCTTCACTGGTCAAGCGAACCTGACGGCCTTCGCGCACGAACAACGCGCAGCCCAGTTGCTCTTCCAACTGGCGGATCTGATGGCTCACCGCACTGTCGGTCACGCACAATTCAGCGGCGGCCCGGCCAAAATGGCCGTGGCGGGCAGCGCACTCGAATGTACGCAGGGCGGTCAGCGAAGGCAGTCGACGCATCGGCAACTCGTTGATTGAGGATCGGCAGGCAGCATAGCCCAAGCCGATGCTTGACGGCAGCGGCCTGCTGGCAAAGTACCACCTGCTCCGCTAGCATGCCGCTGAAAACCGGCATTGGCCGGTGGGCCGCAAGGCTGAATACGGAGAAACCAACCGGTGCTGCTGAGCATCCCGACCCTGTTGATGGTGGCCGTGTTTATTTTCGGCTTGATGGGTGTGCTGACCTTGCACGCCTGGTCCCGGGGCACGCGTGAGCAAACACTCGGCTACCTGGGAGGCATGCTGATATGCGCCGCGCTCGGCGCAACGCTGGTCAGCCTGCGCGGCCAGGCGCCCGAATTTGCTTCGCTGGTGCTGGGCAACAACATCCTGCTACTGGGCGCCGCGCTGAACTGGACCGCGATGCGGGTATTTGGCGGTAGACCGCCGCACTTGCCGGGTATTTTTGCCGGCGCCCTACTCTGGTCCTGTTGGGGGCTGATGCCGGACTTCTACCGCGACCTTGGTCTGCGCGTGGGTCTGTACTCGTCGATCACGGCGATCTATGGCGCACTGTCGGCATTCGAGCTGTGGCGCAATCGCAAGCGTCTGGAAGTGGCCTACCTGCCTGCGTTGCTGCTGACCCTGGCACACACAGGCTTCTACGCCTTACGCAGCTTCGCCGACCATGGGATTTCCATTGAGCACGCGCTCGCCAGTACAGGCCGTGGCACGCTCTTTTTCGCCATTCTGCTGTTCGAGTCGATGCTCTACGCCATTGCGATCGCTTATGTAACCTTGGCCATGGTGCGCGAGCGTGCCGAGCTGAAGTTCAAGGCGGCCGCCTACACCGACGCGTTGACCGGTATCGGCAATCGCCGCGCATTCATGTCGCGTGGTGAGCAGTTGCTGGCGGGGTGCGCGCGACGAGGCGAGTCGGTAGCCCTGTTACTGTGCGACCTGGATCACTTCAAACGACTCAACGATGCCTATGGTCATCAGTCCGGCGACCGCGCATTGATCGACTTCAGCCAGGTAGCCAATCAAAATATTCGCCAGGAAGACGTGTTCGCTCGCATCGGCGGAGAGGAATTCGCCTGCCTGCTCGGCAATGCCGACGAGGATCAAGCACTGCAAGTGGCCCAACGCATCTGCAGCAGCTTCCATGCCGTGCCGCTGCCGGCCCCTGGTCTGCTGAGTGTGAGCATCGGCATTGTTACCAGCAAGGCCGGCGAGCATGAGCTTTCACGCCTGCTCTCAATGGCCGACAATGCGCTGTATGCGGCCAAGGATGCAGGCCGTAATCGCGTGCGCGTGTACCGACGCCCTGTCAGTGCTCACGAGCCAGCCAGTCCAGCAACCATAACCCCGCCGGCCCCGGCGGAGTGAGGCGCGACCACGCCGCATCCACAGCGATCGGCCGTGGCCATCCGCCCAACATCAGCTCTACCAACTGGCCATGGCCGTACTGCTGCACCAACCCATGTGGCAGCTCGGCCCAGCCAAACCCCTGTTCGGTCATTTCCAGCAGCAACAGGTAATCCGGCGCCGACCAGACCCGGCCTTGGGGTTTGTTTTCGCTGTCGGTGTAGGTGTTGAGGTACAACTGGCGATGGCTAGCCAAGTGCGCCTGGGTCGGTTGCTGCACGGTCGCCAAGGGGTGTCCGCTGGCAACGAAAATGCCCATTTGTGCTTGTTTGGGCAACCTGCGGGTGCCGATGTCGGGCGGGTAGCTCCCTTGCGCCGCAAGCAAGCCCAAATGAGCCCGGCCACTCTGCAGCAGGCTCAGCACATCGCCTGCCTCGGCAATCATGCATTCAAGCTCGATATCCTGGTAACGCTGCTCGAAGTGATGCATCACCTGATTATCCGGCGTGAGCTGGTACATATCCGACAGAACAATGGTCAGTCGCGGCTCGACGTTGTCGGCCAAGCGAATACTCAGCTCATCGAGCCGTTCACTGGCGGCGAGAATTTCCTGGACATGCCCCAACACCTTGCGACCGGCCTCGGTCAGCACCGGATGACGTGCCTGGCGGTCGAACAGGCTGACGCCCAGGTCGGCCTCCAGATTGGCAATTGCCGCGCTGACGGTCGACTGGCTTTTGCGCAACTTGCGCGCCGCTGCCGAGAAGGAACCCAGCGCCACGGCTTCGACAAAGGCTTGCAATGCTTCGGGAGAGTAGCGCATAGGTGTATCGCTTTTATCGATGGAACCTATTTTTAACATAGGCAAAAAAGCGATGACAATCCTCCCATCGAATCCAATTGTTCAGGTGCTGTCATGCTTGCTTCCAATAAATCCATCGTCGAGCGTATCGTCCACGCCGTGGGCTTCGAGGTCATTGCTGTGCTGATCTGCGCCCCTGTCGGTGCCTGGCTGCTCAATCGTTCGATGCTTGAAGTCGGTACGTTGGCGGTTGTGCTGTCCACCGTCGCAATGCTCTGGAACATGCTCTACAACAGCGTGTTTGACCGCCTCTGGCCTGTCGAGCGGGTTACCCGCAGCATCAAGGTGCGAGCCCTGCACGCCAGCGGCTTCGAAATCGGCTTTGTCGTGATTGGGGTTCCCATCGCCGCGCTGATGCTCAACCTGTCGCTGGTTCAGGCCTTTATGCTGGAGATTGGCTTCTTCGCGTTCATGCTGCCCTACACCATGGCCTACAACTGGGTTTATGACCTGTTGCGCCAGCGCTGGATCAAAGCCAGGAGCGGCCGCCTGCAATTGCAATAGGCCCTGCATTCACCCGCGATAATTCAGCGGGGGCTTGGACTCGTGAAATTTATCTGGTAGTTTTTCATGAAAATATACCAATAAAAATTCACGAGACTCGCCATGTTCAAGCAATCCGCCCAGCATGTCGCCAGCTACTACGCCCAGACCTACCCTGGGGCCATTCCTTTGCGCCCTACCTTGCAAGAGGGACTGGATACCGAGGTACTGATCATTGGAGCAGGTTTCAGTGGCTTGCACACCGCCCTGCGCCTGGCCCTGGCCGGCAAGCGGGTGACGCTGCTGGAAGCTAGCCGGGTTGCCTGGGCCGCCTCTGGACGTAATGGTGGGCAAGCCCTGCTGGGTTGGTCGTGCGACATGCAACCGCTGGAAAAGACCTTGGGTGTAGAACACGCCCGCCGCCTTTGGCAAAGCATGTGCTGGGCGGCTAGCGAAATGCGTGATTTGCCGCAACGCCACGGCTTCGACGTCGATTACCGACCCGGCAGTCTGTGGACGGCCGTACTGCCACGGCGGGTCGAGATGCTCCGTGAAGCTCAACGCGAAGCTGCAGAAAAATGGGGCTACGACAAGCTGCAGGTAATCGAGCGCGAAGCCTTGCCCGAGTGGATCGACAGCCCCCGCTACCAGGCAGCACTCTACGATCCGCAAGGCGCCCACCTCAACCCACTGAAACTGGCCCAAGGCCTGGCTGGCGCTTTTGAAGCAGCAGGCGGACGCCTGTTTGAACAAACCCGCGTGCTTGACTACCGCGAAACTTCCAACGGCTTCGTCGCCCGCACCGAACACGGCGAAGTGCGCAGCGACGTGCTGGTGCTGGCCTGCAACGCCTACATCGACAAACTCGACCGCCAGTTATCACGACGCTTGTTGCCGGTAGGCTCTTATCAGGTGGCCACTGCACCTCTGGATCCTGCCTTGGCGCACTCATTGCTGCCACGCAACAGTTGTGTGATCGACAACCAATTCGTGCCTGATTACTTCCGCCTGACCCCGGATCACCGCCTGCTGTTTGGCGGTGGCTGTACGTACCTGGGCGGCATTCCCAAGGATGTTGCAGCTGCCACCCGACCGGTACTGGAAAGGGCCTTCCCGCAGTTGCGTGAGGTGGCCATCGACTACGCCTGGGGCGGACACCTGGATTGCAGCCTGCGCCGCACTCCGGACATTGGCCGAACCGGCCAACGTTATTGGTTGCAGGGCTTTTCCGGGCATGGCGTGCTGCCCACCCTGGCCGGTGCCCGCGCCGTCAGCGACGCCATTCTCGGCGACAACCAATTGCTTGCGCTGTACCAGGCCATCGACAACGGTCACTTCCCTGGCGGCGATAGGCTCGCCGCCCCGCTGGAAGCCGCGGCGAAGGCCTGGTACCGCCTGCGCGACAACCTTTAAGAGGACAGCTACATGGACATGCAGGACGAAATCGAAGGACTGGCGATCCTGATCCGTGATCTGCGCAAACACCGCAACCTGACCCTGGGCGAACTTGCCCAGCGCATTGATCGTTCGGTGGGTTTCCTGTCCCAGGTCGAGCGGGGCCTCTCGCGCCCCACCGTTGCCGATCTGACCGCTATCAGTGAAACCCTGGATGTGCCCACCACCTACTTCTACAACCTGAGCAAACCACGGGAAGTCGACTGGGTGACGCGTCCGGGAGAGCGGCGCACGCTCTACTACGCCGGCGGCATCACCGACGTGCTGGTCTCGCCCAAACTCACTGGCAGTTTCTCCATGCTCGAAAGCCATCTGGCACCGGGCGCCACCAGCGGTGAAGGCCACTTGAACGACAGTTCCGAACAAGGCGGCTTTGTACTCGAAGGGCAATTGAGCCTGTGGCTCGATGACAGCGAAGACCCCGTGACCCTGGGCCCCAACGACAGTTTTCAGCTACCGCCACACAGCCAGTTTCGCTACGCCAACCTCACCGAGCAGCCAACACGGGTGCTCTGGGTATTCCGTTGAACCACGCTGCAGGACCGCAATCGATGACAACAACAAAAAGCTTTCCCGATCTGCTCACTGAAGTTCGTGAGTTTCGCACTCGATTCCCGCAAGTGCGCTATGTCGATTTGATCAGCCTGGACATTCCCGGGCATTTCTATGGCAAACGCTACCCGATCGACATGCTTGAAAAAGTCGCCGCGGGCAGCCCTTTGAAACTGCCGCAGAACTGCGTGCTGCTGGGGACCCAGGGCGGCCTGTTTCCCATCGGCGATTATTGCTTCAACGATGGCGACCCCGACGCACCTCGGCGCCTGATCCCAGGCACGCTCAAGCCGGTACGCTGGGAGAACCAGCCATTGGGGCAAATGCTCATCAGCTCGGACGGCACCAACGCCCCCATCGAGTTCGAGCCACGGGAAGTGCTTGCCCAGGTATTGCAGCGACTGGAACGTCGCGGCATTCGTCCGGTGGTGGCCTTTGAGCTGGAGTTCTATCTGTTCGATCGCAATCTCAAGGAAGGCTTGCCACAATTTCCCCGCGATCCGTTCAGTGATGACCCGGACGACCAGCCGAACATGCACATCGAGCGTTTGTCACGCTACTCCGACGTATTGCGCGACATGGTTGAAGCGGCCAACGAGCAAGGCGTGGACGCCAACGTGATCACCGCCGAGCTTGGCCCCGGCCAGTTTGAAATCAACTTCGGCCACTGCGATGACGGCCTGCGCGCTGCTGACTGGGCGGCGCTGTTCTGCCGTAGCACGCGTGGGGTGGCGCTCAAGCATGGCATGCGCGCCAGCTTCATGAGCAAGCCTTACCTGGAAGCACCGGGCAGCGGCATGCACGTGCACGTCAGCTTGTATGACCGGGATGGCAACAACCTGCTCGCCGCTGATGAACAACGTCCGTTGCGCCATGCAGTGGCGGGCTGCCTGGAGCTGCTGCCAAACTGCATGCCGATCTTTGCCGCCAACCACAACGCCATGCGCCGCTACGGCGCCATGGTCAACGCTGCCAGCCGTGCTAGTTGGGGTTACGAGGATCGTGATGCGTGCATTCGCATTCCTGAGTCCGACCCGCGCAACTTGCGCATCGAACATCGCCTGGCCGGTGCCGACGCCAACCCTTACCTGGTGCTGGCGGCCATTCTCAGTGGCATGGAACATGGGTTGGATGCAGGCCAAGAGCCTATTGCGCCTCTCAACGACGATCGCGCCAGCGGTATCGAGTTTCCCAAGGACATGCTTACGGCTGTCAGCGCCATGCGCCAGCACCCTGTGGTCAACCAGAGCCTGGGCAGCGAATTTGTGATGGTCTACTGCGAAAACAAGCGCCAGGACCATCTGGCCTTCTTGCATGACATCAGCGCCCGGGAGTACCGCTGGTTCATGTGAGTGTGCACACCGCCTGTGGGACTCGCCCCGCGATCGGCTCGCGTTTTGCAGCAGATCGAGGGGCAAGCCCATGCCTAGCGGCGTTAGATGGCGTCTACTCAGGAGCTACTTGACGCCGAGATCCTGGGCGAAGCGCAGGAGGTAACCGTCGGGGTCAAGGACGAGAAAATTTCGTTGTCCTCGGTGTTGATCGTTCTGACGGTACCAGCGCTCTTCAACCGCTTGGCGCAGTTCATACCCCGCCTCCAGCAAGGCACCCGCCAATGCCGAGGCGTCTGGGCATTCGATAGACAGGTTCATGCCGCGACCAAAAGGCCGCTCCAGTGGTCCAACACGCCACGGCGATTCGCTGTGCCAATCCTGCTCAAGCATGATCTGGCTGGCACCAAAGGACAGGACGGCAAACCTGTCTTCTTCACGCTGGTATTCAATTTTGAAGCCCAGCACCTCGCAGTAAAAGCGTAGGCTGTGTGAGAGTTCGGAAACGATCATCTCCGGCACCAGCGCATTCATCTTGAACATGTGTGCTTTCCTTCCGTTATTTACGCGCCAATCTACCCACAACTTCTTGAGCTAACCAGGAATTTGACCCTATGAGCAAAGCCACCTACACCCCGCCCAAGGTCTGGAAACATGACGCACCGTCGGGAGGTGAGTTCGCCAATATCAACAGGCCAACCGCAGGGCCAACCCACGACAAGGTACTTCCGGTTGGCAAGCACCCCTTACAGTTGTATTCGTTGGCAACGCCTAATGGCATAAAGGTCACGATCCTGCTCGAAGAACTGCTGGCGCTTGGGGAAACCCGCGCCGAATACGACGCCTGGCTCATTCGCATCAACGACGGCGATCAGTTCTCCAGCGGATTTGTCGAGATCAATCCCAACTCGAAAATTCCGGCACTGCTGGATCGTAGCGTGGAGCCTGCCATTCGGGTATTCGAGTCCGGCTCGATCCTGCTGTACCTGGCGGAAAAGTTTGGCCACTTCCTGCCTACCGAACCAGGCGCACGCACAGAAACCTTGAATTGGCTGTTTTGGCAAATGGGTGCCGCGCCCTACCTGGGCGGTGGCTTCGGGCATTTCTATGCCTATGCGCCGGAGAAGTTCGAGTACCCGATCAACCGCTTCACCATGGAAGCAAAACGCCAACTCGACGTGCTTAACCGTCGCCTGGCTGAAAGCCGATATCTGGCGGGTGACAGCTACACCATCGCTGACATCGCGGTCTGGTCGTGGTACGGGCAACTGGCGCTGGGCAACCTGTATTCGGCGGCAGAATTCCTCAATGTCCAGGAATACACCCACGTGCAACGCTGGGCCGAGGACATCGCCGCACGCCCTGCGGTGCAACGTGGCCGACGAGTCAACCGAACTTGGGGCGATGAAGCGAGCCAAGTACCGGAACGCCATCAAGCAGCGGACCTGGACTGACAGGTTTGGCTACCGGGGGAGCTTTTCACTCATAACCAAATATGGGGAACTCCCCCCACTTTCCCCAACGGTTCCTCACTTCAGGCCCGCTCTACCCCCCCCTGCAAGCCTTTGAACCACAGTGCGTTTTTATTTAAACGTCCTCGTATACCCGACTTGGTGCGGTTTTTGCCCCATGCCATCACAAAGTGGCAATTTGATATTTATTTGGGCAACGCCGAAGAAACCGAACGGATAGGCACGAGGCAAACGCTATGTACAACACCACTACGCAGCGCCGATCAACGCTTCACCTTTTCAGATACTCAGGCATTGCGTCCGCGCTGCTGATCGCCATAGCCAATGCCGCGCCGATGGACGATACCAGTCCACCATCGCCTACCGACCCTTCGGCCTACACCTACCACCCCACCGACCCTCAGGCTGCGCTGCAGGCACTGGAAGGGTTGAAGTTGCTGCCAGAGGGCAACCATGGCTCGCTCGCTCTGCCCAATGGCGTCTACGGCGATAGAACGACACCGCGCAGCGAGAACGTGATGCCGCCGTTAAAGCAGACATCGTTCAATTACCCAACCAACGGCTTGGCCAGTCCTTTGTTTGGCGCGCAACCCTTCACCCAGCAGATGCTCTTGTACGAAGAGTTCGGCCCGGAAAAGCTCGACCCCACTGTCGAAGCCGGGAACATTCCCTTCCCCATCCCCACAACCGGGCCAGCGCCCGAGCAAGACCCCAACAGTGTCGCCCGCAGCGGCCCTGCAGGCGCCGCACTCGAAGCGTTTTTGCGTCAACCCGGACTCTCGCCGTTCCCGACCCAGTATTCCAATGTGCTGGACCGCAACCCTTGGAAAGCGCAAATCGAAGCGTTCCTCAACCGCCATCCGGTAGGCTCGCCGGCAGAAGGACGTCCACCAGGAAAAGGCTGGTCGCATCAGCGCTGGAACGAGTTCTACCCCCAGGCCGCGATCAAGACCGCGCAGGCCGGGGCGCGGGTCAACCAGGGCCTGCGCGATAACCGTCAGATGCACGGCTACGCCAAGGGCGAATTCGGTCCCGGTGGCCTTTATCACAATACCGCAGGTGTACCGGCCACCGACGGCACGGCCAAAGGCATCAGCATTCGCTTTCACCCAAACATGCCCATTCAGAACCACAATGCGCTGTGGACGTTCGATGGCACCTTGCCCCCCAAATTACTGATGGCCCGGTACGGGCAGCCGATTCTGATGCGTCATTACAACGCCTTGCCGATCGACCCGGCAGCCAATGGCGGCTTTGGCCTGCATACCCTCAGCACCCATGAACACAACGGCCATAACCCCGCTGAAAGCGACGGTTACACCAATGCGTTCTTCTTCCCAGGCCAGTACTACGACTACCGCTGGCCGGTGCAACTGGCAGGCTACGACACCATCAACACGACCGCCCAGGACCCCAGGGCCGCCTTCCCATGCGACCAGGGTGAAACGCTGTGGGTCAACGACCGCAACCCCGGCATCAAGACCTGTGAGAACGGCAGCATCAAGGTGCGCGGGGACTGGCGCGAGACCATGAGTACCCACTGGTTCCACGACCACATGCTCGATTTCACCGCCCACAACGTCTACAAAGGCAATGCGGCGATGATGAACTACTACAGCGCCCTCGACCGCGGCAACGAAGCCCTGGAGGATGGGGTCAACTTGCGCCTGCCCAGCGGCTCGGCGCTGGCTTGGGGTAACCGCGACTACGACGTCAACCTGACCTTCGCCGACAAGGCCTGGGATCAGAGCGGCCAGCTGTGGTTCAACCCGTTCAACATCGACGGGTTCATCGGCGACCAAATGATGGTCAACTGGCTGTACAAGCCCTACTTCGACGTACGTGCCCGCAGCTATCGCCTGCGCATCCTCAACGGCTCGGTGTCGCGCTACATGAAGATTGCCGTGGTGCGTGAGGTCCGTGGCAATGGCGGCGAGTTCCGTGGCCCGCAAGGCTCCGGGGTTTCCTACAACCGCGTGCCGTTCCACATGATCGCCAACGACGGCAACATCATGGAACACGCCATACCGTTCGACGGCAGCCTGGACCTGAACGGCAATGGCGACCTCAAGGACGACAACGGCATCATGCCAACCATGGCCATTGCCGAGCGCTACGACATCATCATTAACTTCGCCAAACATGGCATTCAACCTGGCGACAAGATTTTCTTCGTCAACCTCATGGAACATGACACCGGCAAAGGCCCAAGCAAGGATGCCGTGTCCCTGGCTGATGTGCTCTCGGAGAAATACAAGGCGGTCATCGATCAAACCAGCAAGGGTCCCAGGTGGCGCGACGGCGACCCTGTCGTCGGCAAATTCCTGCAGTTCAACGTAAAACCCTACAGCGGCGTAGACCAGAGCCTCGACCCGGTTGCCTACGAACCGGCCAAGCCTGGCAAGGCTGCGGGCAAGAAAATGATTCCGCTGACCATCGACCGCAACGATCAGAACATGCAAGCCAAGCTCAAGCAGGCACGCCATCGCAGCTTTGAATTTGGACGCTCCGACGGTACCGACACCGCCCCCTGGACGATCAAGACCGATGGCGGCTTTGGTTACTCCATGGACCCGCGGCGAATTACCGCCGCGCCTCAGTTGGCCAACGGGCCGACAGACGCAGGCTACGCAGGAGATGGCACCCTGGAAGTCTGGAAAATCAAGAATGGCGGCAATGGCTGGAGCCACCCGGTGCATGTGCACTTCGAGGAAGGTGTCATTCTCAATCGCGACGGCAAGGCTCCGCCTGAATGGGAAAAATGGGCCCGTAAGGACGTGTATCGGGTAGGTCCGGAGGTGGACAGCTCCGGCGAGCTGGAAATGGCGATTCGCTTCCGCGAGTTTGCTGGCACATTCATGGAGCATTGCCACAACACCCAGCACGAAGACAACTCCATGTTGCTGCGCTTCGACCTCGAGAACCCTGGTCAGCTCGAACTGATGCCCTCGCCCATGCCCACCTGGGACGGTGTGACCTACATCAGTTCTGCAGCCTTGCCCTCCTTCCGTGACGAGGAAGAACAGGGACCCGGTGGCGGCGATGACGAAGACAATCAACTACCGATCGCCCGGGATGACAGCGGCGCGACCAAAGCGGGAGTCGCGGTCACGCTCAATGTACTGAGCAACGACAGCGACCCAGATGGGGATATGCCGCTCACAGTGGTCAGCCTGGGGCAACCCGACTCCGGCCTGGGCATTGTCAGTACCGACGGCACACGGGTGACCTTCACGCCGCCTGAAACGGTAAGTGAAGCCTACACCGCGCTCTTCGAATACAAGATCAAGGATGCCCGCGGCGCGGTCTCGGAGTTGGCCGCCAACGTAAGGGTTTCGGTGACCCCGGCGGTTGTCGAAGTCGATCAGAACGTGAAGGTCACCAACGCCACTGTCACCGTGCGCAGCAACAACCGCTACGCCTGGGAACTGGCGGGAACCAGTGCGCTGAAAGTTGGCGATACCCTGGCAGTTACAGCATCGACCACCAGCGGCACGTTGAACCTAGGAACTGCCACGGTGCTGTCCGGTGGTATGTGGCGGCTGTCGGCGAACACCGTCGGCACGGTGCCTTCGCAGCCGCCAACGGTAACAATCAAGCCCGCCAATGGCAAAGCGGTTACCGCACCGTTGAGCATACGGTGACCCCTCCGGCCTCCCGTTCAGCGCAGTCTGATCGGGAGGCCGGCGTATACACGGCTATAGGCACAGACTTATCGGGAGGCAACAGTCATGGGCTGGAAAACCTGGTTAACCCTCGGCCATCTGCTGCTGTCAGCGTGCGCCGTGGCGCAAGCGGCCGTCAGCGAGAACACCTCCAGTCAGCAATGGGGGCAGGCCTATTTCCCCAACACCGCCCTGGTTACTCAGGATGGCCAGCCAGTGCGCTTTTTTGATGACCTGATCAAAGACAAGGTTGTAGCGATCAACTTCATTTTCACCACTTGCACCGACTCGTGCCCGTTGGAAACCGCACGCTTGCGCCAGGTGCAAAAGCTGCTGGGTGACCGGGTCGGCCGCGATGTGTTTTTTTATTCGATCAGTATCGATCCAGAAACCGATACCCCGGAAGTACTCAAACAGTACAGGGAGAAATTCAAGATCGGCCCCGGCTGGCAGTTTCTCACCGGCAACAAAGAAGAAATCACCTTGCTACGACAGAAGCTCGGCCTGTTCATCAAGGGTGTCGATGACGGCCAAACCAAAGATCACAACCTCAGCCTGATTATTGGCAATCAAAGTACCGGGCGCTGGATGAAGGCCTCGCCGATGGAGAACCCCTACGTACTCGCCGACCGTCTGGGAAAAAGCCTGCACAACTGGAAGCTGGCCAGTACGGATACCAACGAAGCTGCTGACGCACCCAGCGTGCGCCCGCCAAGCATTGGCGAACAGATCTACCGCACGCGCTGCTCTTCGTGCCACACCCTCGGCGACACCGAACACGCTGGTATGCGCAGCATCGGCCCGGATCTTCTCGGCGTAACCCAGCAACGTGACCCGGCCTGGCTCACTCGCTGGCTGAAAGAGCCAAATCTGATGTTGGCAGAAAAGGACCCGCTGGCGATGCAACTGTTCGAGCAGTACAACCGCCTGGCGATGCCAAACCTGCGTCTGGGCGATGTCGAAATCACCGCGGTGCTGACGTACCTGGATGAAGAGACCAAGCGTATGCAAGCGCGGACGCTCGTCAAAACTTCGCAAACAGCCAACTAAGCAAGGAGTTCTGCCATGGTCCCTCGTCTCTTGGTTTGTGCTGCCCTGCTTGCTTGCAGCACCTTGAGTGTCGCGCATGATTATCAGGTCGGCGAACTGCTGATCAAAAGCCCTTGGTCACGGGAATTACCGGTGAACCTGCCGGGCGGTTCGGCGTATTTCAGCATCGACAATCTGGGTGGTGAATCCGACCGCCTGATCAGCGTCAGCAGCCCACGCGCACAAAAGACCAGCTTACACGCACAAGCGGCCAGCGATGGCATGATGAACATGCAGCACATGACCGCCATGGAGATTCCCGCCCACTCAGAGACCACCTTCAAGCCCGGCGCCAACCACGTGATGTTGTCCGGGATGGAGCAGCCACTAAAAGCCGGTGAACAGTTCCCACTGACGCTGGAGTTCGAAAAGGCAGGCAAGGTGGAAGTACAAGTCGATGTCCGGCCGGCGGATGAACAAACCGGCCATGTTCACTGAGTGCCCTGAGCTCGCCTGCCTAGCCCTGGTATTCCCGGGCCTTGGCGAGCGCAGCCTGGATAGCGGCACGTGCCTGCGGGCTGTTCTTCCAGCATGTAGAACCGACAAGCGCCGAGGCCTGGGTAACGATAGTCAAGGCATCCGCCTGGGCCAGTTCCGATAACGTCTTGAACCCCAGTTGCTCAAGGCGTTTGACCACGGTCGGGCCTACGCCCTTGACACTCAACAACAGTTGCGTTTCTTGCGCTGAAAAAGCCATCTCAACTCCCTTTGATTGCCGCAAACATGCGGTTTAAAGCGATGGCGAAAAATGCTCGCCCGGTTTCTCGACAACACTGGCGTAATGCGCTGTCGCCTCGAGAATCAATGCGTTTCTTTCTTCAGCACTTATTACACCCTGGCGCTGAAGTTTGTCCGCCATCTTCATCAATTCTTCGTACTGTTCAACGCAATTCATGTCGATCCCCGGCACTTCAAGCAGGCGATACCACGAGGCCAGGTTACTGTGGCTGTTACTGTCCATCACGCGTTCCTCCACCGATCATACTGGTGTAGAGGTAACGAGCGAGGCAGAGGTTCATAGATTTACATAGCGACCACGACACTAGCGCAACGGTAAGGTAACGCGAAAGCGTGTGCCCTGCCCAAGCGTTGACTCGACCTCAATATTTCCGCCGTGGCTTTTGACAATCTCGGCGGCAATGAACAGGCCCAGACCCAGGCCTGCAGATGCGCCCTCTTCACTGGCCGCAAACCGTGAAAAACGCCCCTGCGGGTTGAAAAGAAACGGGAGCGCACTCAGCGGGATAGGCTCACCGAAATTCAGCACACTAAGGCAGGCATGCTCGGCATTTTTCCCCAATGTGACCAGAATTTCTCGTCCACTCTCTCCATGCTGCACAGCGTTGTTGACCAGGTTAGTGATAACTTGCCCCATGCGCAGCGGATCGAACGCTCCAGGAACCGAGCCTGAATCAGCGAATACAATCTTTGCCTGCGGATGACCGGCAGTGACTTCCTCCACCACCGACTTGCAGACAGCTTTCAAGTCAGTATTTTGAGGTTTGATCGGGATTCCCGAGCCCAGGTTGCAACGCGCCAGGTCGAGCAAGTCGTTAACGATCTGATTGGCACGGCGAACGCTGGCTGCAATCTGTACAGCGAGCTTTTGCGGACGACCGCTCAGGTCCTGATCCTGGCGCAACAAATCGGCGCCCATCATTACAGCGGCCAGGGGCGTTCGCAGGTCGTGCCCGAGGACGCCAAGGAACATCTTGCGAGTTGTATCTACTGCGTGTCCAAACGCTGCAATCGACTCACCGAGTGCCTGATCGATCGATTCATTGAAACGAATGATATCGCGCACGTGATGCTCGTCCCCTGCAAACTCTTTCGCCAGCCATAGTCTGAGTACGCTGGATCTCAACGCACGATACTCAGAGACCATCTGATCCAGCGAATAACCGTCAACCAAGCGCAACACTGCGTGGGTTTGGGCCGCCGTTTCCGCGTTGCTGACAGGTCCAAGGCCTTGGGACTTGTCGATGCCCTCCTGCTCGGACTGCGGCGTATTCATGTCTCTGGCCACAGCCCTGAGCACATACTCCGCATGATTTCTCAAACCCAGAGAGTCAAGAGCTTGCGCAGGTGCGTCGACGGTCCTGGCAAAGTTTTCCCACTCCTGCAGGATCGGCTCGAGATTGTTCAAAATAAAATGTGAAAGCCGCATAGCTAACCTCTGGTTCTCGACGCATCGAAAATATCGAGTGAGATCGGCACAGCCGAACCTGAACCCTAAATAAAAAGCACAAGGATGCCGCACATTGGCAGCATCGAATGCGCCAAGCGGTAGCTTTGGCGGCCATCTTAAAAGGATGGCAGATAATCAGTCTAGGCTAAGCCAACTGCTTGCGCAGGTCCCGCGAAAACCTGACTGGAAATTGTTTCAGGGAAACGACAACAGCGTCTAGCAGCATGGCAAATTGAGACTATAGTAATCGGCGAGCCATCGGGTCAGGGACGTCGTTATGCCTTCGATTGATTTGTCGACACCGTTGAGCCTACGCAAGCGGGCCATATGGGCAAGCGTATTGAATGTCGGGGCGATGTTTGCGTCCCAGGTCATACGTTTGGGCGGCAACCTGGTTATCACCCGCCTGCTGGTGCCCGAAATGTTCGGCATCATGGCTATCGCAACCACCGTGACTGTCATCTTGCAATTGCTCTCTGACGCGGGCCTGCGGCAGAACATTATCCAGAGTCAACGCGGCGATGATCCGGTGTTTCTCAACACCGTATGGACAGTGCAGATCATCCGCGGTTTCGTGTTGTTCCTGATGATGCTTTTGCTGGCCTTTGGCGCGTATTACGCGCAGCAAGTCCAACTGTGGCCGGCACACTCTACCTACGCATCACCGGAGCTGCCGCTGGTTCTGGCCTTGAGTGGACTTTCCGCGGTTTTTTACGGCTTTCAGTCGACCAAGGTCGACGTCGCCATCCGCACGTTCCAGCAGAAGAAAGTGGTACTCGCCGAGCTGATCTCGCAAATCGTCAGCCTGGCCGTGATGTTGGTGGCAGGCTATCTAACCCGTTCCATCTGGTCGCTAGTGGCAGCTGGCTTGGTAGGCACGCTGGTGTTTACTGTGCTCAGCCACGTGATTTTCCAGGGCCCACGCAACCGTCCGCAGTGGGACCGCACTGCCCTGCGCGAAATGCTCGACTACGGCCGCTGGATTCTGTTGTCGTCGGCGGTGGGCGTTCTGGCCATGCAAGGCGACCGGATCTGGTTCGGCGGCAGCATGACAGTCAACGAGCTAGGCATTTACTCCATTGCCGTAACGCTTCTAGGGGCCATTCAACTGGTTCTGCAGCGCCTTGCCGGAGCGGTTGCGCTACCGGCCTTCAGTGAGGCGGCCAGGACCGGCGACAAAGAGCGGGTGCGCAATATTTATTATCGCTCAAAGCTGCTCTTCGACCTGGTCACCTTGTTCACGTGCGGCGCCTTGCTGACGGCCAGCCCGCTGCTCATTAGTTGGCTGTATGACGATCGCTATGCCGGCGCCGGGCAGATGATGGCCATTCTCTCGCTATCGTTCTTTACCCTGCGCTTCGCCCTGGCGCAGCAAGTTTGGATGGCCCTGGGGCTGACCAAATACATGGCGATAGACAACGTTATCCGGGTGGTATCGCTGTTCATCCTACTGCCTGTGCTTCTTTCCATCGGCGGGGTGCACTATGCGATCTGGGGTGTAGCGCTACATACCTATACAACGCTGTTCCTTATTTACTATGTGAACCGCCAGCTTGGCCTTTGGGATACCAAGCGCGAGCTGATCGTACTCCCTGCCATGGTGCTCGGTGCCCTGTGTGGAGAACTCGCCACGTGGCTGTTTGCCTAAGCCCGGCGATGGCGAACAACCAGCACCGCAATCGAGTACAGGTGGAGACAGCATGATCTACAGATCGGTAGCGAAAAGCGTCTGGGTGCTGCATCCCGGCTATTCCTTGCGGGCGATGCGCAACAAGTTGCGCCTGGCACTGCTGATTGCCCGCGGCTGGCCCGGCCTCAATGGGTATCTGCAGCGTTTGACCGACACCGTGGGCCGCGAAGGACTCCAGCGCATGGGAGTGGACTGCATCGGTGTCATCCAATGGCCTTACATCAGTAAATCGTGGAGCCCGACCACACGCTTCGACGTGCTTGCCTCGCACTACGAGGTAGTCAGCCAACGTTGCCAGCCCCTGATGCTGTTGGGGCGCGACGACTCGCTGCTGTTAGCCGACCTGGAGCAATACTCCCGCGGCTGTTCCCTGGTGCTTGACCGGGCATTCTGGTTCATGCGCGAAGGAGAGCTGGTGCTGAATTTGTTCCAGGACGAGCTGCGAGTGGCCTCGCTGGCCTTTACCCTGTCCCGCACCGACAACGGCACCTGCATGTTCATCGGCGCTGTACAGGGCATTCATAAGGGCGTGGACAGCGAACGGTCATTGGCCATTTACCGGGATCTGACCAAGGACTTTGAAGGGCTGCGCCCCAGAAGTCTATTGATCGAGGTGCTCAAACAGGTTGCTCGTGGCCTTGGCGTTACGCACATCTATGCCGTAGCTGACGGTTATCGCCACCATCGCCACGCGTACTTCGGGGTCGAAAAATCCCAGGAGCTACTCGCCAACTACGACGTCATATGGCAAGAGCACGGAGCAATACCGTGTGAGCGTGAAGACTTTTTCAGCATGCCCACTGAACCGTCAAGAACACCCCTAGAGGACATCCCGGCCAAGAAGCGCGCCATGTACCGCCGCCGCTACGAACTGTTGGACGCACTTTTTGCCAGGGTCGATAGCGTCTTGCATGACCGGGCATCGAGCACCAACGAACAAAGCGAGAATCAGCCCAGCCAGCCTGTTCTTGCCCCGCAGCAACCTTAAGCTGCTATCCCTCGAGGCGCTAACGCGATAGTCACGACTGCTTCAGTGCAGCGAATATTTGACGTCATTAAATAGGTCTAATTCTGCCTCTCGACTGTCCTTGACAATCGTTGGGAACGGACCTTTACTAACCATAAATATTCAATAACATTTAGTTACAAGTATTACCGCCACAACTAAAACTATATAAGAATCTAATTGAAATTTTTTGATTTTTTAGAAGTAACTACTGGAAACTTCAAAGGATATCAAAGAGAAATGAGAGAACAGCTGGCAGTCGTGTTGCGCAAGCTCGTAACTCCATCGGTGCGTTTCAAAATAAGAACCAATATGGCCTGGGCGCGAGATATTCTTGGACGTGCATGCCTGTGGAGTTGGGAGGTGGCCAGGTTTCGCCTGCCGACCAGTAGCGACTATGAGATTCTTTATGTGGGCAGGAAAACCCGCAGGGACATGGCCAAGCTGCTCATCGGCGGCAAGCCTCAGTTGGCAGCCGGCGCAGACGCCGGTGCCGAGCAACCCAGTGCCACGCCCCATGTCGTGGTCGTCAGCGAAATGCCCAGCGCGGGCGCGCTGTATGTGCCCCACTACCTGAGCGCCGTGATTCCCCTGGGCCGCCCCTTGGAAGATATCATCGCCAGATACGACGGCGAACTGCGGCGCAACATCCGCAAGTGCCGGCCACTGTACCGCATGCAGCAAGTGTCTACCGACGAAGAGATCGCCAAAGCCGATCGCGAGATGCTCCAGCCCTATGCCCAGGCGCGCCACGGCGAGCACGCCAAGCAGTTCGACTCAAACGATCTGGCCCGCATCGCCAAGACTGTCGGCCGCCTCGACCTGATCCTCAAAGGTGATGAGGTGGTCGCCTGCCACTTTGGCTGCGTGATAACCAGGGACGGCAAGCGCTACTGGAGCACCCTGCGCTTTGGCTACCCCGAGTCGGTTTTCAACGACCCCAAGCAACTGCGCGAGGTCAATTCCATTACCACGTTCATGGC
Source organism: Pseudomonas arcuscaelestis (assembly GCF_016881005.1). Lineage (GTDB taxonomy): Bacteria > Pseudomonadota > Gammaproteobacteria > Pseudomonadales > Pseudomonadaceae > Aquipseudomonas > Aquipseudomonas arcuscaelestis. Next base: position 82,471 of record NZ_JACOPV010000010.1, read on the forward strand.
CCTGGAGTGGGCCATTGAACAGGGCTTTGACTATTACGATATAGGCCAGTGCCTGGCGCGCCCGGATGACGGCCTGTTGAAATGGAAACGCCGCCGCGGTGGTGATGTAGATACATTGGGCAATCAGGCTTATATGTTCGTCCGTTTACCAAAGACCGGCATCGCCAAGTTCCTTTGGGAGTTTCCGCTATTTGCCGTCGAAGACAATAAACTCACACTTCATTTGGGTCTGCCTAATGGGCCGAGTGACGAGGAAGTTGTCAATCGCTATCGCGAAATGGTGTTTGGCGGTTTATTCAAGATATACCTCTACTGCGCAAAAAACCCTGGCGAAGTGTTGCTGGAAAACCTACGTGACCGTTACGCCCACTTCCAGTCTCCGCCTATTGTCGAAAAAATCCCGTCTAACTGAACGTAGAAGATAGACCTCCATTGCAGGCAGGCTGTTCATGGAAAGCGATCTCTCGGATGTACAAACGGCAGGGTCGGACCACAAGATCTGGAGCCTTGCCGCCTATCGGCAGCTGGTCAGGGAGCGACTGTGGCACAAGCCGTCGCAAAGCCTGAAACAGCTTGCGGTCAAGACCTGGGAGATAGCACCTGCCGAGGTTACCCCTGCACCTGCGGCCTTTTTCCTGCCCAACCAGTTGCAACGGGTAAGCGGATGGGAAGCAGCGCGCTTTTTTCCCTATGAACACCCACGCCGGACCATGGAGGGACTGGGCAGCGTGGAGCAACCGCCTACCCGCGGCTATCTGATCAAGGACGTGCTGCTGGTCGACGGCACGCTCTACAAGGGCAATGCCAGCCACCGACTGTCCGACCACTCCAGCCGGCTGCCAGGGGTCGTGGTGGAAAAAGAGATCGAGCGCGCCGCAGCCTATTGCTCGCCCTATGGCAACCGCTGGTTTGGCACCTGGCTGGCCGAGGACTGCCTCACCTACGCACTGGCCTGCAACGAAGGAACACCAATCACCACCGCGCCTTCTGCGCGCTTTCCGCTGTTCCTCCAGGCCCCACCTTATGAGGACCTGCTAGGCATGCGCCCGCTTCGCCTGCACAACGCGTTCATCCGCGAACTGGTGCTATTTGACGATGCGAGCCACAACAGCAATCAGTACCTGCGTCACCGAGCGCTTGGGGAAAAACTCCTGGCTCGGGTGGACTACAAACCACACCCGGGGATTTTCATCCTCCGTGGCGAAGCCGGTGATTTGCGCCTGTTGCGCAACGAGCTTGAGGTAGCCGAACACCTTAGGGTGAATCGGGGCTTTCGCATCATCGACCCGTTGAAAAACGACGTTTCGACAATAATCGCAGCCTGTGCCGGAGCACGGGTTATCGCTGGCGTCGAGGGCAGCCAATTGGTCCATGCCGTTCACATAATGGAGCCTGGGGCGACTATGCTGACGCTACAGCCGCCTGATCGTTTTGTCTGCTTCTACAAATACCTGACCGACCGCGACAAACAACATTTTGCCTTCGTGGTGGGCACACCTGATGGCAATGGCTTCAAAATCGACTTGAATGAACTTGAGCAAACCCTGGACCTGTTGCCGCCCCCCTAGTGCGCGGTGAACTGAATTCCACTGAGGACCTGATGGATGAACGTGATTGACTACTTTGATCAGACCAGAATCATCAATATTCCATCCAGACAGGACCGCCGCGTAGAAACGGTGGAAGAGTTCAGCCGTAACGGTTTTCACATCGATCACAACAAAGCCGGTTTTTTTGAGGCGGTGAAGCCCAACGAAGAAGATGGCTTCCCCAGCATTGGCGCCAGAGGCTGCTTTATGAGCCACCTGGGAATCATCGAAGATGCAATTCGCCTGAACCTGAACAACATCCTCATCCTCGAAGACGACATACAGTTCTCCAAGCATATTGGCCAATACGGGAAACAGGCCATCGCGTTACTGGAGGGCATGGAATGGGACATCGCCTACTTTGGCCACCCGTTTGAAGGAAACGCCAACCTGCCAGCCTGGAGCGTAGTCGACCGGCCGATCCACTTGTCGCACTTCTATGCGGTAAACGGGGCCTTCCTGCCACAGCTGCGCGACTTTCTCCTGCAGATTCTTGAGCGCCCACCCGGCCACCCAGACGGCGGCCCCATGCACTACGACGCGGCGCTCAACACCTTGATCCACCAGCGCAAGGATGTCCGGGCCTACTATTTCACCTGGAACCTGGGCTATCAAAGGCCCTCGCGTACCGACCTGCATGAACTGTCGGTGCTTGACCGCACGCAACTGCTGCGACCGATAATGTTCATGCTGCGCAAGCTGAAGTCGTCGATGCTGCGTTTTACGCGATAGTTCATCAAAAAACAGATGCTACTCACCTTGAACGAGATAATGGCACTTTGATATCTTTGGATTCTTTCAAGTTTTGGCTGGTACAAATTGAACTCGAGAGAACCCGGCGCAACCGAACACGCAAGCGCTGCAAATGACAATGACGTCACTGATTGCGATACGCACACTCGACGCAAACTGCCCAAAATCAAGCTGATCGACGAAGTCCGTGCGCCGATTAACCATAGGTCCCGTAACGCGTCCGAAAAGTCTGCCCATGCTGGTGACAAATACCGACCCGATGTAGCCGTCGGCACCGCGTTCGGAACAAACGAAACCAGTAATCTGTACTCCGACCAAGTTCGATTCAACGCCAGTGGCGGTCACGGCTTTGCCGCAGAACAAGGCAACCACCTCATCGATCGGATTAACCTGAAAAAAGCCAGAATCATCGGCGATGACAACGCTTTGAATGGTGCTGACCGAATCATTGACGGGGTAAAGATTCAATCCAAATACTGTGCGACCGGTGGGCGGTGTATCTCCAGTTGCTATGACAAATCTGGAAACTTTCGCTACATCCACGACGGCAAGGCTATGCAGATCGAAGTGCCGTCGGACAAATACGAGGATGCACTCAAATCTGTCAGGGCCCGGATCGAAGCAGGAAAAATTCCGGGATACACCGATCCGAATGACGCAGAAAAAGTTGTTCGCAAAGGAAATCTTACCTACAAGCAAGCCGTTAACATCGCCAAGTTTGGAACCGTCGAAAGCGTCACTTTTGATGCGCTCAATGGCGTCAAAGTCGGCGTTGCAGCTGGCTCACTTTCTGCCGCAGTGGCGTTCGCCCAAGGCATCTGGTCGGGACAACCTCCTGCTGTCGCCTTGAAAAACGCCGCTTGGGCAGGCCTGAAAGTAGGTGGCAACACATTGGCTATCAGCGTGATTTCCAGCCAATTGGGGCGAACGGCCTTCGAACAAGCGTTTCGCGAAGTGAGCAAGGCATTCGTTGAGAAGCTGAGCCCCAAATTGGTATCCGCTCTGGTCAAGTCCATGACGGGGAAAGTGCTAACCGGCGCCGCCGCGACTAACACGCTAGCCAAACTGCTGCGCGGCAACCTGGTCAGTTTGGTGGTATCGACTGTCGTGCTCTCGACCGGCGATATCATTCGAACGTGTCGAGGACGTATTTCCACGCTGCAGTTTGCCAAGAACCTTACCAGCACCGCCAGTAGCGTTGGAGGCGGATATGCAGGTTTCACCAGCGGCGCACTGGCCGGAACTGCATGCTTTCCGGGTCCAGGCACGCTGATTGGCGGTATCCTCGGGGCCATCGGTGGCAGCCTGGCCGCAGGCTACTTAACCAGTTCGGTGATGGACAACCTAATCATCGACGACGCAGTGGCCCTTCAAGCCTTGTTTGAAATGCAGTTAGTGAAAGTTGCCAAAGACTACCTGCTGCTAAGTGATGAAATCGAAGACATCGTCAGCCTGCTGGACGAAGATGGGTTGCCAGACTTCTTCATGCAGGCGCACGCCATGGGAGATGCAGGTCGAGTCGAGTTCATGAGCCAGCGGCTTGAAGGTTATGCTCAAGTAGCTTTGAAATTGCGCGCGGCGATTGGAGCGCCCCCAGAAGATGAGCTGATACAGCAGCAAGCCCGCATCATCGGTGAACTAAGCGCCGCAGAATACAACGGCGAATTGCCAATAAACCCGGACACCGCTGAATTGACGGCCACCTTCGCAGAGGCCTTAACAGACTTTTTGAAGGTAGAAGGCGTCAAGTCCGAGTCTGTGATCTGGGGCGAAGAACTCGTCAGCACGAAAGGCCTGAAAAAATTGGGCAATGCACTGAATTCGTTTGGTCGAATCGAAGATGGCGCACCGATAGATGCCGTCATCGCCGTTATTGATACCACTAAACTGGGCACCGCAACCGATGGAATTATTCTGACCAACGCGTCTATGTGGATCAAACCCCTATTCAGCGACGCCTATAAAATCGACTATCACGCATTACCGTCGAACACACGGGTTGGTGATGAAAACCTGGAGATCAATGACTGTGCACCCATTGGTTTGTCATCCAAAGAGCTTCGGATTGATATGCGCAGGATTTTGCGCCTGATCAAAGGACACTTCCGGCTCTAGTACAGGGACGAAGTCGGGTATGAGTTCGATAAGGCCCAGCACCAAGGTGGCATGAATACGCATCAATCTATTGTAACTGCCATCGAAGGCTTACCCTTGATCGCCTGGACAAACAGCGCCAACAACTCGGACTGACTGCCGATTCCCAACTTCTCATACAGGTTCTTTCGATGAACCTTGACCGTCGCCGGGCTGATCCGCAGCTTTTGCGCGATGGACTGGCTGGAATGCCCCTGCAACAGCAGCCTGACCACTTCGCACTCGCGCTCGGTGAGCAAGCCAAGGCCAAAGTTGGCAAAGGCTTCCTGGACCAGGTGGTCGTGATCATCCAAGGGCCTGACTGCAACTTGCCTGCTTGCCTCCCACGCGGCCCGCACCGCGGCACTAACAACCGGAACGGCGCTTTCCAGTTGACGGATCTCATCATCATAAAATCGGGTGCGCCCGCGTCGGCGCATCAGCGACAGTACGGCATGGGTGTCGGGCCCGAGGTTGATGAAGAAACCGACCTCCTCACACAACCCGAGGTGATGGTAATAGGTACGAAAGTACTCGCTGTTGTAGAACTGATCCGGTGCCAACTGACGCATGCTGTACACGCCTTCAGGCTGGGACGGTTGCGAGGCCAGGTAGAAAGGATCCAGTAGGTAGGGTCCCGTCTGGTACTCATCAATGAAGATGCACCGCTGCTCGTCGGTGAACGTGTCGAACAACGACAGCGGCCGATAACTTCCCTCATAGATGAACAGCACGAAATGATCCGCAATGCTCAATCGCCTCAACCAGGCTGCAACAGCCTGTAATTGCCGGCCACCGGCAGGTTGGCTCATTACCTCGACGACACTGCGCGTCCAATCAGTCAGGTGCATTTGCATGGTGTGATGCCTTTATGAGGTTCGGCCAACAAGACAGCAGGTGGCGCCCTGATGTTATCTTCAAAACCGCCACCGTTGCAGCGGGCATGCTCCCTACTTGAGGTACCAGCCCCACTTCTGTTCACTGTCGTAGCGAGTGATCTGTTTAACTTCCAGGTAGTTGTTCAAGCCCCATTCCCCCAGCTCGCGGCCGATACCACTCTGTTTGTAGCCACCCCACGGCGCTTCGGTGAAAGTTGGCTGTGAGCAGTTGATCCAGACAATACCGGCACGCAGCTTGCGGGCTACGCGCTCGGCACGCTCCAGGTCTGCAGACATCACTGCGGCGGCCAGGCCAAAGCGCGAATTGTTAGCGCACTGCAGCGCTTCGTTTTCATCATCGAATGCACGGATACATACCACCGGGCCGAAGATCTCTTCCTGCCAGATCCAACTGTCTTGCGCGACATCGGCGAAGATAGTCGGTTGCAAATAGAAGCCCTTGTCGAATCCGGCCGGTCGGCCGCCACCGTACACCCGTCGAGCGCCTTCCTCCTGACCCCGGGCGATCGCCGCCAGCACTTTGTCGTACTGACCTTTGCTCACTAGCGGCCCGAGCAGGACGCCCTCTTCCAGACCATTGCCGATACTGACTTTCTCCGCTTCCTGCTTTAGCCGCTCAAGCAACGGCGCATACAGATTGCGCTGGACAAGCACGCGGGACGTCGCGGAGCACACCTGGCCCTGGTTCCAGAAAATACCGAACATGATCCATTCGACCGCGGCTTCCAGATCACTGTCATCGAAGATGATGAAGGGTGACTTTCCGCCCAACTCCAAGCTGATGTTCTTGATGTCGCGTGCGGCCGCCTGCATGATCCGGCTGCCCGTGGGCACACTGCCAGTAAAGGCCAGTTTGTCGATGCCAGGATGCTGGGCTAGCGCCGCGCCGGCGTCCTGGCCCAGGCCTGGAAGCACGTTCAACACCCCTGCCGGCAGCCCGGCATTGTGGGCGATACGCGCCAGCTTCAGCGCGGTGAGCGGGGTCAGTTCGGACGGTTTGAGGACCATGCAGCATCCCGCTGCCAGGGCCGGCGCAACTTTCCAGGCGGCCATGAGCATGGGGAAGTTCCACGGGATAATCGCCCCCGCGACGCCGACCGGCTCCTTGCGCGCCAGCGAACTGAAGCGCTCGTCGGCCAGGGCGACCGTCTGTTCTCGCTCGCTGTCCAGACCTTCGGCAAGGTCCGCGTAATAATCGAAGCAGCCTGCGGTATCACCGATATCCCACAGCGCCTCGGGCAACGGCTTACCGTTATCCAGCACTTCCAGCACTGCCAGTTCCTGCTGTCGATCACGGATGCCCTGAGCAATGCGCCGCAGCACCTCGGCCCGTGCCGAACCGCTCATCTGCGGCCACGGCCCCTCGTCGAAGGCGTGACGGGCAGCCCGCACTGCCAGATCAACGTCAGCGGCGGTGGCCGCAGCAACACTGGCAATCAGCGTTTCACTACTGGGATCGATCGTATCGAACGCCCCACCCTCAACCGGGTCCACCCATTGGCCATTGATATACAGCTGAGTATCGGCATTCATGTTTGCGCTCCAAGCAAGCAACACAGTTGGCGCTCGCACGCCAACCGCATCAGGATCAGGATCAGGATCAGGATCAGGATCAGGATCAGGAAATTTTCAGCACCTTGCGACCGACTACCGTGCCTTTACGAATCTGGTCGAAAATCTCGCTGATCTCATCCAGGGTGGTCAAGCTGGCCTGGACTGCAACCAAGCCATTGGCTGCAAACTCGACAGCCTCGTGCAGGTCTTGCCGGGTACCGACGTTGGAGCCACGAATGGACAGTTCCCAGTTGACGATACGGTCGATGGAGCTGCGCACCTCGTCGGCGGCGCCACCCGGCTGGCCGATATAGATTGCTGTGCCGCCAGGGCGCAACAGCTTCACTGCAAGCTCGAATGCCTTGTTGGAGGTTGCCGTCACCAGCACACCGTGCACACCGCCCAGCTCTGCGTGAATGGCACTTTCCGGGTCGTTCATCACGTTGTAAACCCGCTCGGCACCCAAGCGATGGGCCAGCTCCAGCTTTTCATCACTGACGTCGACCGCAACCACCCTCAGGCCCATGGCCTTGGCATATTGCACCGCCACATGACCCAACCCACCAATGCCGATGACCGCCATCCATTGCCCCGGCCGTGCCCCCGATCGTTTCAGGCCGCGGTAGGTGGTAACCCCTGCGCAAAGGATGGGCGCCAGGCCATACAGATCAGCGCCAGCCGGTACTTTTGCGACAAATGCCGCCGGCGCGATCATGTACTCGGCGTAGCCGCCGGGCTTGCTGTAGCCGGTGGCCTCGCCTTGCTTGCAGATGGTCTCCATGCCGGCGCGGCAGTACTCGCAGGCGCCACAGGCGCTGTACATCCAAGGTACGCCAACGGTGTCGCCGAGCGCATAGCCGGTCACGCCTTCGCCCAGTTCGGCAATATGCCCGGTGACTTCGTGACCGGGAATCAGCGGCAGATTCGGCGGGCTTGGCCAGTCGCCGTCGCAGGCATGCACATCGCTGTGGCAGACACCGCAGGCCACCACCTTGATAAGAATTTCGCCAATGCCCGGCTTCGGAATCGGTACCTGTTCAAGTTTCAGTGGCCCGCCAAGCTCGCGGAGAACAGCGGCGGTCATGGTTTTATTGTTCGAGTCCAACATGGCTACATCCTCATGAAATAACGGTTTTTGGCTGGCACTTGCCCACGCGTCCCGGTTGTTATCGAGGTGCGAGTGAGTGATCCATCTCGACCATCAGCTGGCGAGTGCAACCGCACCCTTGGCTTGAAGAATCACTGAGATTTGCTGAATGAGCAGCACCGTGCTGTCCACTTCCGCAGCGGTGGGTTGGCGTGCGTACTTCACCGGTGGAATGAGCATCCAGACGAAGTCTCCATAGTTGGGTGTCAGCACCACTTCACAGGCCTTGTCCGCTGGGTGGTAATGAATACTCAAGCCGCCCAGCTCCATCGCAGCACACAAGGGAAGCACCACGTCACTGGCATTGAGCGGGTCCCGTAAGGCAGCGCTGATTGCGGGCCCAACAAACTTCGCGGTTCGGCTTGAAGGCTTCCAGCCTCGATAATCAAGACGGATAGTCATCGCCGTGGGCCCGAGGTCCGCAGCGACTTTCCAGCGCCAGCGGCAGGTGTAGATTCTGCCAATCACCTTGCTCGACAAGCGATGCTCAAGCACCAGGTCGTCCGCTGCCAGGCGATGATCGATTCCCGACACTGTCCGCGCCCCTATGGCGACGTCGTGCCCCATGTATTGGTCAAAACGAGACACCGTATCGCGCAGCGTTTGCTCGGCGCGCCGGTCGATGACTGAATAAAGACCCATGCTCACTCCGACCTACAGTTATTGACGTTTCAACTGGGCAAGCAATACCGCTTCGCTGCCAGTGCTGGGCTCATCGATAGATTCGGAACGATGGACAATGCGTCGCAACACGTCATCCAATGGCACGGGCTTGAACAGGTCCTGACCGGTCTTCTTCAGGTAGATAACGCCAAATGCCAGGATCAATGCCGAGCACACCACCGCGATACCCAGTACTTGGGCGTCTGCAACCAATGTGCCGATCATGTACAGGCATGCAGCGATACCAATCAATTGCGGCAATGGATAAAGCGGCGTCCGGAACGGACGGTTGGCGTTGGGATACTTGAAGCGCAGAATCACTACGTTCACCTGGGCAATCAGGTACGACATCAACCAGGTGGTGCAGGCCACGCTGATCATCATGGTGATCAGGGCAATATCGGCATGATTGGCCATGGCGTAGACCAGCACGATAAGGATCAACGCCACCACGAAGAAGATACTGAACCATGGCGTTCTGGCGGTGGGGTGCAGCCAGGAGAAAATCTTCGGCAGCATGCCTTCACGCGACAAGCCATAAAGCATGCGCGGCACCGCGATCAGGTAAGTGTCACAGGTGGTGACCGCAGCCAGAATCGAGATGCTGCCCATCAGAATCAGGCCCGGTTGCCCGAGCATGGCTGCGGCGCCATCGACATGTGGAATGGTCGAAGCGGCCAGTTCTTCCAGCGACAAGTAGCGCGTGATGCTCAAGCCGAAAAGCAGATCGACAAGCCAGATACTTGCGCAGCCAAAGATCATCGCCAGCGGAATGGTTTTACCCGGATTTTTGACCTCCTCGGCCAAGGGCGCAACGAACTCCATGCCGATGAACAGCCAGATCGCCAAACTCAGGTGGCTGAATTGATCCTGCCAGGAAATTACCGAAAACGGCGGCTGCTCAGCCAATTGCGGCGCGGTTTCGAAACCGGACAACCCCCAGACACCCACCAGCCCAAGCATCAGCATCATGGCAATCGCCAGGGTGGTTTGCACCCGCCCGAACAGATCGACGCCTTTGAGGTTGATACCCACCAGCACAGCCAGGATCCCGAGTGAGAACAGATACCAGGGAAAACCGGTCAAGCGCTCAAGCGACTGGCCGCCGATGATCATGTTGGTACCACCATCGGTGCCCACCAGCACGATGTAACCTGCCAGAACGGCGAACAGCGCAGGAAGTTTTCCCAGGGCGGGCAGCGTGTACTCCCCCACCATACCCGCCCCCGGCAGCATTGCTGCCAGCTCCGAGTAAGACATCGCAACGCACAGAATTACCAGCAGCGCCAACAGCGCAACGACACTGAAGGCCGGTCCGGAAACGCCGTAACCATTACCCAGCGCCACCATCGCGGTGCCCGAAACCACCAGCCCCACCGATGTGGAGTAGGCCGCCCAGAACCCCAGGCTTCGGCTCAACTTCAAACTACTCATAACGCACCTCTCCACTATTGTTGTTTTAATGAAAAGCGGTGTGACGTAAACAGAAAGTGGGAGCAACGCTATCAATGCGGTTGACGGGGTGTACATACACCGCGGGGGGTAGATGGATCGGGGGATAGTCAGGGGCTCGACATTGCGTGGCTCGGCAGGTCCTTACTCGCGAATGCTCGCCACACTCCTTTGGGTCTCAGCAGTCCTGGAGGCGAAAAAGGCACCGGGCCGAGAACCCGGGGGGCGATCCAAAAACCAGCCCCGAGCATGATGAATACTTCGGTCATATCAGGCAGTCTGCCCATCGGCTTATCCCATTCCCGCACCACGAAAAAGCCGCATGAGTGTTTTGTGCCGCGGGCAGTGCTAGGCTCCGGTCGAATTCACCATCCAGGGAAATGGACATGAGCTTTGACTGGCACGCAGGACCAATCACCCGGTCCACTCCCCTCGACAAGAACTACCGCAACACTCAGAAGGTCCGGCAGTTTCTGGTGAACGAGTGTGGCAAAGCCTTCAAGTTTGATCGAGCCCTCATGGCGTGGATCAAAAGCGGCGCCCCGTCCAACATGGGCGACGTCGCAGACGAATGGATGCGAACGCGTCGGTGATCAAGACGTTCTCCCTTCGCCCCTGCACCACCCCGCAGGTGCATAGCCGGTTGCCACAATCTTGCAGCCAGTACCCACCGCAGTACGCGCCGGCGATAGCTGAAACAACGGGTGAGCCGTAAGGCGCGTATCAGCGCATCCCTTATAAAAAAACAGAAGCGGATAAAGAGTACTGCCTCCTTAAATTTACCGAGAAAGTTTGGAAGTTTCCCTCAGCGTGCCAGCCATAAAAATAAAAAGTGAAACTTTCCCACATCACCAAATAAGAAATAAATTGTAACAAAGACCCCTTGAAATATTCTAAACATCAGAAAACCAATAGTTACCGAGCAAAAACGAGAAATCCAACTTTTTATAGCTGGATGGAAACCCAGTTCATTAAAACCGTACCCAGTGGTAACGTATGCTTTCGCAATGCTCAGCACTAGAAAAAACATGAGCAAACTTGTTGGTTGAATAAAGGATTAACAAATGACTATCGAGCGAGAGATTTTCTCGGCCCTTATCGCGCAAAATGCATTTCAAGGTGAAAAACCGAGCGTACAAAGCTACGCCCAGCTCGCCGTCGACAAGGGGTTTAGAGCGCTTTCCTCAAAGCAACAGGCAGTGGTAAGCCCGTTCCTGCAAAAAAAATGCGAGGGCGTGAAAAATCCAAATGAAAAACATAACAACTGCCAAAATACTATAGGCGGTCGTGATTTGGTTACAGCGCTTGAGAAAGCCGAAAATTATAAAGAGTGGCGCTGCGAAAGCTGCCGCAATGAAGCTGTACATCAATAAAACGACCGAGCTAGAGCAATAGTCTAAAACCCTATAGAAACAGCCAAAAAAAATAGTATTGCGCTCGCCACAATTTATCGTTATTGCAGCAGGCCACCCCAGGCCTGCTCGCAGCGTTTTCTTTTCTTTATGCCTGATGAGTTTAAAACTGAAGTGCCAAAAGATGAGCTGGATTGATTGCCGGCACCACACTACCCTGCCAGCGGCCTAGCTTGGCATTCTTTCCAGTTTACTTGTTGGCACCCAACCAGCCTCAGAACTTCCCTGCTTACGGCACCATGTCCACTCGTTCAGGTGGTTCTGGCCGAACAAGATATCTCCAGGATCTACGCTTAACTCGACAGAGGAGTAGTCTGCAACCGCTCTTGCGCTGCTTTCACCGATGCGTTCGAACACCTGCGCTGGAACCCATCCACTCTGCTGAGCTTCGGTGGAGCAAAAATACCAACCCGGCCAACCCTCTGGCCCACTGTACTCGTCACCGACAACCAGAAATGCTCCCTTCCTAAAGGAAATCGGCTCTGGGAGTTCAGGACTATGACATTCAATAACGAGAAGCTTCAACGGTCTGATCCTTCAGTGGGTAGTGGCTTATAGATAATATCAGCGCCGCCATGGCTCCAAAAATCATCCAAAGTGAGGAGTGTTCGAAGGCCTCAACGCTTCTGAACCGATGAGACGATGCAAGAGTCCTTGCCAAATCGGCTGCTTTAGAGGATGGCAGATAGTCTGCTCACAACCCGATCGCTCAGCTCAAAGCCCGTGTTATCCGCCCGAAGGTAGCTTCCGCAATCAAGGGCATCAAGGGCGCCAGTCTGCTCTTGGGTCACATCACAGGCGACATTGCAGGGCGTGTCCATCTGAGAGTGGGAGCCATCGCCAAGCCTTCGAAATAGGGAAAGGTTTGGAAGCGATTACAGAACAACTTGGAAGCGATGGGCTTCTGACGTGCCTCACCGTGTCCTAAAGGCCATATTTTTCGCCCCCCAAAAACGCAAAAAGCCCTGAATAATCAGGGCTTTGAATATGGCGGAAGCGTAGAGATTCGAACTCTAGGATAGTTGCCCATCGACGGTTTTCAAGACCGTGTCATAAACCCCCAATCCATGCTGCGTTGGCGACAAGATCGCTGACAATAAAACGACGAAACAGCACGGCTACAGGCCGCATCCTGCCTGGATCGCCACTTCAGTTTTGACAGCGGTTTTCACCCCCGCCTACGGCGTTCTGCCGACCGTGCCCCCCCCTACTCCCGCAGTTCCCGCACGTACGCCTGACAGGCCTTGAGGGCAATCAATCCCTCGTCACCGTCTCCGGCGATGGCGACAATTCGTTGAGCAGCCGCTGGGTCAAGTTCGCCTCGCGCGGCTCCATGAACCAAGCCGCTGGTGCGGGAGGCGGCTGGCATCCCACTGCAACCACCTGGGGCGGCGAGTAGGACTGACAGCCGGAGATCAGAAGTAGCGAGGCGATCGCGCAAGCGAGCCTGAGCTTGTTGGGCATCGTGCAGTTCCTTGAAGTGGGTTTTGTCTTTGGCCTGTAGCCGTTCCTCCAGCGCGCGACGGCGAACCTGCTCGGCAGACTGCCAATCGATTACTGCTACGGCGGCAGCCTCTCGCTCACGCTGAAATGCGTTAGCCTGCTCCGCGCTCTTAGCTCGCCACTCCGCATCCTTAGTCGAGCGACCATGCTGGTAGGTGCCCCAGAAGGCAGCGAGCACCAGTGCCAAGGCTGCCGCGGCGCCAATGGTTCGGGCGCTGATCACCCCGCCTCCAGAAACAGCACGCGCTCAGCTTCCCGGCGCCGGACGAGCCCTGGCAGCACCTTTCCACCCGCCTTGTTCCAGCGCGGAAACTGCTCGGCAGCTCCCTCATAGTCACCGGCGTTGAGCTTGCGCAGCAGCGTCGACGATTCGAGGTTGGCCGCGCCGAGGTTGTAGGTGAAGCTGACCAGGGCATCCCACTGATTCTTGTTGAGCGGCACCTTCACCAGTCGCTCGACTTCCGGTTCGAAGCGCTGCACGTCGTTGAGCAGCATCCGCTCGGCCTGCTCTTTGGTGATCGACATGCCAGCCTTCACTCCTCGAGTGGCGCCATAGCCGATGGTCCAAACGCCGACGGCATCCCGATACGCGAGCAGCCTCAGGCCTTCGAAGGATTTGATGAGGCTCAGGCCTCGTTGCGATGTACGCATTTACTTTTCTCCAGGCAAAAATAAACCCGCTCGATGGCGGGTGCTTTGGGCGCGGTATGGGTCAGGCGGGAGGCGCTGGCCAGTCGATGGTATCGGGATAGCCTGGCTGGTCCGGCACGCGAATCAACGCGATGCGGTATTTCTTCCAGGCCTTGAGCTCAGCTGCTTCAGCCTCGGTCGCTTCTTCGAGATCGACAGCATCCTGCAGGGGGCCAATGGCCCTATCAGCAATGGCGCGATTCCTGGCAGCCTCAGCGACAGCATCAGTACGCAATTGCTCAAGCTGGGCGGTCGCTTTCTGTTCGGCAGTGACCACCTGCGACCAGTCAATGACGCCAGCAGCCGACGGCTGCTGCTCCCCGATCTCAAGACCTGGCAACTGGATAGCGCCATCAGCAGGATCAACAATGTCAGCCGGGAAGCGCGCATGGTGAGGAGCATCTGCCGAGTGCGGGAGTCGCAGCGTTACAATCAGTTTGCCATCAACACGCTCTATTGTACCCAACACATGCGGGCTGCCCACTGCGCTTGCCGGTAACGTTGCGCCGTCAGGCAACTTGCTGAAATCCATGGCCACGTTGTTGATCGTGAGCATATCGACGAGTCGCGAAACAGTAAGCTGTGCATCGGATCTAACGGGTGAGAGTTTGATAATCATTAGTACCACCTTCCTATGGCGACCACGTCAAGGACACCGGCTGATGCGTCGGAGGAAACAAATTGCCCAACAGAAGCTATTGAGCAAAGCGCCGAAGTATTAGTGCGTGTATACGCATAACACCCAGTTGCCTGTTTCGTGAACGGAATTGAGCTACCGGACTGATTCACCAGAACCATTGGCGTAGCTGCAAAAGCAACCGGATACGTCCATCCGGTAAAAAGGTTGGATGGGTTGAAAAACTCGAGCGCTCTTCCCAAAGATGTGCAAATCATCGTCCCGTCAGCGAACTTCACATACTCTCCGTTCGCACTGTTTCCACGCTCAACAATGGCCCCTGTCGGCACACCACCACTCTGGCTGACAGCACCGACGATATCCGCTATCGCTGCAGACTTCAGGCCGAGCCCGCTGCGAGCCAATGCCGGATTCGTACCGCCGGTGCCACCCTTGGCCACCGGAACTACGTTTTCGGTCGAGACAGAGCCCAGGCCAGCTAAGGTGCTACCCCACTGATCTACAAGCTGACGCAGTCGGTCAGCCGATTCCTTTACGTACCCCTGCATCGGTGCCAAGCCATACGAGCCGCTGGCCACCGTTGCGCCCTGATAGGCAGGGAGAATACTGAGCGCCGTAGCGCTCGCAATATTGGTCACCTCGTACCAGCGACCATCAGGCCCTTGAAGCGCATCGCCCACCCGGGCATTTGCCGAAAAGGCGGTGCCGGTACCGGTCACCGTATTTTGGCCAGCCGCTATCGCTACTTGGCCAACTCTGTACCAAGGCATAAATGTCTCCGTAGTTGATTAAAGTGGACGCATCGGGCGACCAGCGAACACTGTCCGGCCGTTTACGCCGCTTGGCTGTGTCTGGTTGTCTGCGCCGGAATAGGCCTGCAGCACATCGCGCCTGCCGGGCAAGAAGCCTGCGGGAGATTGGTAGTAAGGCGTCGCCCCGTTCGGGTAATAAGCGTCGTTCATCAGTGAATTGGCCAGCACATAGTCAGCGCTGCTGCCGGTCCAGTTCATTTGAAAGCTGCCGTAATACTCTGTTGTCGTTGTGATGGGATTGCCCCTGACCGTAAATCCGTTCGAAGTCGGCGGCCCGTTCAGTAGGATGATGTTCTCGGTGGTGCTGAAGATGACCCGCCCTTGTTCGTCCTTGACCCTGGCACCATATCCCGTCGCGCTGATCAGGCGACTGAAGTCACCACACATCCACTTCACCGTGAATGCAGCGTTGGCGTTGTAACCCGCCCAGAAGTCGAGGTGAAACCCCGTCCAGTTGCCTGGGCTGCCCAGCACGTAGAAGCCAGACACCATCATGAAGTCAGCGGCGTTCAGGAAGATGAGCGGCTTTTCTTGTGACGTGACCTTGGCCGGGAAAGTGATGTTCTGACTCATCACATAGTCGCCCGGGCCGCGGCGACCGAGAAAGAATGAGCCACTGCTGGAAACCGTCAGCACCCTGTTCTCGTTATCGATCTGCGTCACCAGGTCGTTGTTCCGCGTCCTGATGCCATAGCGCACGCCAGCCGGGTGGCTGCCGCCGTAGGACATGATCAGCACCTGCCATGTGCCGGTACCAGCCCGCCGCAGATGCAGCTGACCAGGCGTCCACCAGGCATCCGGAGTGTTCGCATACTGCCCCGTCGCGGACGTAGCCATGACAACAAACGAACCTGCCGTTATCTCCGGAATGCTGAAGTACTGATCCCAGGCGCCGTTGCCCGTTACCGTGACCATCTTGATTGAGCGAATCGAGACAGTAGTCGTATCAAGTGTGACGACCCCGGACGCGTCCTTGGTCCTGAGTCCATGTTGCGCGGCCATCAGGTCAACCTCCCCAGTGCGCCCCGCTCTACGCTGCTCGCGTCGTATACGTAAACGCCGCGGTTGTTGAGCAGCGTCGAGCCGTCGGCATCCTGGCCACGTACAGTGAACGATCCGGAGACCATGTTGAGCTCAATGAGCGGCCTCCCCGCTGAATCGACCGCCTGCGAACGTAGAGTCATGCCCAGGATGATCTGCTGGATGAACGCGGTATTGATAAACGCCTGGTTGATAAAGACCTGGCCGCCCTGAACCACAAACGGTGAAGACAGCGTACCGTTGACCCCGTTGACCACCGCGAACCGATCTGCGCTGACCAGGAACTGGCTCTGCAATCCAGCCGGGCCGTTCTCGATGCCCAGGCCGATTCCGGCAGCAACGTACTGCCCCTGGGAGTTGACCTGCATCTTCACCGACCACATGGTGCTGGCTTTGCCGTCCAGCGCGGCCAGCGCCTGGCTGGTGGTCTGAACCGATGCGTTGGTCTTCTGAATTTCGCCGTTGGTCTTGTCCAGAGAGCTGTTGAATGAAGCCTCGAGCGTCTCGGACTTGCGCGCCTGAGCCTCAATAGCAGTTGCCCGCACCTTCGACTCTTCAGCGATCTTGGCTGTGCTCTCCCAGGACTTCAGGGCACCGGCCAGATCGCCCTCGCCGTTATCGTCCCGCTCTCCCTGCGGCGAGACGAGGGACGCCTCCATGTAGCCAATGCGCTCACCCAGGGCTTCATCTCCATCCGCCCGGGTGCGCGCCTCGTCGCTGATCGCGGTCTCGGCATCGTCAACACGGGAGTTGACCTCCTGCAGTCGTGAAGCCGTCGAAGACTCGTTATCCGTAACGGCCTGATCGAGCTGCGAGATATTGGCCGAGTTCTCGCCCACCTTGGTGGCCACATCGGCAAACCGGCTGGCTGTAGCGCTTTCGTTGGTGGCTACAGTCTTTTCCAGGCTACTGATGCCGGCGGCGTTCTTGCCGACAGTCGCCTCGACCTCAGTGACGCGAGTGGCCATCGCCTCGTTCTGGGTAGCCCGGGTGCGACTTTCTTCTGCCACTTTGGCCGTGGTGTCCCAGCCGCGCAGAGCGTCAGCAAGGTCACCCTCGCCGTTGTCGTCGCGGTAGGAAGACTGGACTGCCTGCAGCGCTGAAGCCTGAGCCGTGACCTGGCCTTCGATTTCCGTGATGTCGCTGGTGTTCTTCGCCACGGTACTGGCCAGGGCGTTAGAAGCCTCGGCAATGCTGCCGATATCCACCCAGTACGTCGGGTTCGGCGGCGCATTGCTACCGTCGGCGGCGGCCGGAACTGGCGCGATAGCCATGTACAGACGCTGCCCGTGACGAACGGCATCATTCTTCAGATAGGCATTGGTCGGCACATACTCCAGCGGGTCAGTCAGCTCAGTGATCAGTCCCTCCAGTTCCTGCTTGGCCGAGTCGATCCGATCATTCACCGAGCCAGGGAAGTCGCCTGAGATCTTTTCGATTTCCTTCAGCAGCTCTTGGCCAAGTTCGCTCTCAGTGATCTGGCCGCTGATGAGATCAAGGATCGGACCAGCGTCGGCGCCGGACTGGCCGAACACCCACGTGGTCCATGGCCCAGTATTCCCGGTGCGATCCGCCAACCGCGCCCGGAAGAACCGGGTGACACCCGCAGCCATGCCGCTCTTCAGATAAGTCCTTGCCGGGTAAGCCACCATCGACAGCTGCGCCGGATCATCGCCGGTTGCTACCAAGGACTCCTGGATCTCGGTATAGAACGTGTCAGCAGAGCCTTGAGGGAATGCCCAATTCAAGCGGATGCCGAACAGCTCAGTGGCAGCGCTGAAACTGGCCAGGGCTGGCGGCTCCCCTGTCTTGCCGTAGAGTTGCGTCGGCTCCGAGTAAGCCCATAGCGAGCTGCTGTCTGCTACCCCAACAGCAGAAACGCGCGCGGTGTAGACGCCTGAGTAGATGCCTTTCACCTCAACTGATGCGGTGTACGTGACACCTGCGTATACCCAATCGCCATCGTCGCGCTTCCACCACGCGTTATAGCGCTGGGCCCTCCGCGGGGCATCCCAGGTTATGCGCATCGTGGCAATGTTCATGCCCTGGCTGACGGTGTCGAAGGTGCTCAACACCACATTGGTAGGCGGGGCCTGGACAGCGCCAGGGAGCACACTGGTCGGGGGGGTAACGATTTGCGCGCCATTGTCGATCGCCTCAAACTTACTCGCATTGCGCTCAACAGCGACGATGTCGTACTGCAGCTTGTCGTCGCCGAAATTCTCATTAACGGTCAGTACCCGGTAGGTCTCAGCTACAAGTTCAGCAGTCTCAATTGTGTAGATCGATTCCTTGACCGGCACCTTGGAGAACGACTGAGTTACGGTGACCAGCCGCCCAACAATGGAGCGGATGATCCGCGTCTCCGCCACGCCCTTTGGCAGGATGACCACCAGGGTATCGCCAGCAGAGGCCGTTACATCGTTGTCGAGCGTAACGGTAGTAGTGGTTGCGGCCTTGAGGCGCCCCCCAATAGGTAATCCGGCGAAGTTTTCGTCAGCTACGCGGATGATGTCGCCTGGCCGGCAGATGGTGCCATCCAGGCCCACGCTGAAGTTGATAGTGCCGGTTTCCAACCTGTTGGTCAGAAGGATGTACTTGCCGGCGCGTTGCGCTTGGCCTTGGGATACACAGCCGAAAGCAGTGATCTCTGTTTCGCGAATGCCGTACCGACCGATCGCGGTCTGGTCCTGCACATATTCGACGCGCTGGTTGCCGAAGTTTTCCCGATCGCTCCAAGCGACCTTCGCCACGCTAAAGCGAGTAGAACCGCTCGAACCAGGGCGATTGAACTTGCCATCGATCACGTTGGCATTGGTGTAGGTGTAGACCGGGTCACCAGGCATATCTGCCGCACACGCAACCTCGCTGCCTGCGTAGTAGCTCATGCCACGGAAGACGCTGCCCAAGTCCTGAAGGACATTCAATGCGTCGGCCCGCGACTGAAGGTAGACGTTGCAGGTGAAGCGCGGCTCTTGACCGCCTTTCCCATTGGGCACTAGAAGATCGCAGTACTGCGCAATCTGGTACAGGCCCCACTTGTCCACCTGGCTCGCGTCTATGAATCGACCCAGGCCGTAACGATCGTTCAGAACGATATCGCGCCAGATCCACGGCGGGCAGTCGGTCCAAGCAAGTTTGAAGGTTCCATCCCACGACCCGGTGTAGGTGCGGGTGGCCGCGTCGTAGTTGCTCGGCACCTGGATGATGCGACCACGAATTCGGTACGCACGTTCGGGTACTGCCGAAAACTGGCTCGCATCGATCTTCAGACCGCACAGTGCGGTGTAGGGATACTGCAACTTGGCGTCGATGACTTCCGTGTAGGTGCCGATCGATGTGGTGGCTTGGATGCGCGAATCTTCGGAATCTGCGGTAGTCCGACGAACCCGGATACGCCAGCCAGCGGTTGCCTTGGGGAAATCGATCCGGTGCGAACGCTGATATCCGGTGGTCGTTTTTCCGCTGAACGCCGCCTTGAGAACCGTTTTATAGTCGCCGTCATCCGTAGACAGATCGATCTCGTAGTTAACGGTATAGCCAACCATATTGCCGTCGCTCTCGGTTCTAACCAGGGATCCTACGGCAAGCTGGATCCGTACAGCAGAAAGCTCGATATTGCTGAACGACTGCACCCATGGATCGCTGGCCTTCAATTCAACACCAACCGAAGTTTGCGACTCCACTGCTGGAAAGCCTGCAATGTGATCCTGGTCGTGTTCGCCCGTGCGCTGCTCCCAGCTCACGCCAGTGAAGTTCATGCTGCCGTCGCTGTTGGCCAGCGGCGTTTTATCCAGGTAAATAGACTGCGCCCCATTGACCAGTCCGACGATGGGCCCCTCGCTCAGCCCGTCGAGAATGTTCGCGTAGCTGGTGTTGATCAGACTGTCTGGGCTTTCTACAGGCGCGTGCGGCTTGGACCCACCTTTGGAGCCCAAGATAGACATGTCAGTCATGGAGTGCCTCTATTGCTGGTCTTCGGCGCGAATGCCAAGAGAAAGCTGAGCAGACCCTGTCGTCATCTCGCCGTAGCAGAGAGGGACCGGGTTGCCCTGAGTGATGGTGTTTTTGATACCGGAGAAGTTGTAGCTAGGGCGGTTGTCGGCAGCTTCGCTGCTGTCGATCTTGGCCTGGCTGCCTGTGACCATTTGCGCGACACCACCAACGGCGAGTGATATGCCAATCATCCCCGCCGTCGCCCAGCCCGCCGAGGCGGTGCCGAACAGCGCAGACGCACCCGCCGGAGCAAGCAAGCCGCCACTGAAAAAGCTAGCCGCAGCGATGAGTGCTACACCCAAGATCACCTGCAGTCCTCCCCCACTTTTCCGCCCCTGAACGACAGGAGCAATGCGGATATCACCCGCACCAGACGGATGGCCAAGCTCATCCTTGCCTATGTTCCGCTTGCCGTAGAACACAGCGAAGCCGAGGCCTCGGTCTTTCGACTCGGATAGATACTGGCTGAAGCCCGGGAGCAGAACGCCCAGGGCCTTCACCGCCTCAGCTGAGGACTGCACCGCCAAGTGATGCGCGCGACCAAACAGGCGACCCAGTTCGCCGTAAAGGCGGATCACACGAATGCGCTCAGCCATAGGGGGACTCCTTGTGCCGCATGTAGAACCGCGCCGCCTCGCGCCAGAAACCGCCAAAGACGTCGCGCTTCGAATCACGCCCGTAGAGGTGGTGGAGAATGCCGCCCGGAACCGGGTAGTGGCTGGGCTCAGTTTTGAGGCAACCATCGGCAAGGTAGATGCCGGCATGGTTCGCCTTCTCGGACCGCACCTGCATGACGATTAGGTCACCTTGGTGAAGGTCGGCGGGGTCAACTGGATAAAAGCCTGCCCCTTCGAAGTTATCGACGTAGAGGTCTTGGCCTTTCTCCCACCAGCCGTCCGCGCGCTCGAAGTTAGGTAACGTGATGCCTAACTCGCGCTGGTAGTAGTCCCGAACCAGCGTGTAGCAATCCAAAACCCCATGGTGGAACGGTCGGCCCACGAGTGGCGCCTGGTAGCCCGTAGGCTCATGCACCAGATGGGTCACTGGCTGCCCGTCGCGAACCTCGATAATTACCCATGGGAGCGCAGTCGCTTCCATAGCGGTGCGGTCTGCCGCGCTGAGGCGCGCTGACTGCCCGGGGTGACTGTGTACCACCGCAATCACTGCACCTTGGTCTTCCGCGCCTGCCCAGTCTTCAGCAGCAATACGAAACCCCTCCTGCGGGCTCGCTGCGGCGTTGGGAACTGGAAGGTAGAGCAACTTTCGGCCAACCCTGATCAGCAAGCCGCAGCACTCCTCAGGGGCTTTTTCGCGGGCATGTGCGTACATGGCGTCGATGACGCCCTGCGAAACCTTCATTGAGAAACCTCAGTTGCCTGCGGAGGGGAAGCTGCCGTAGCGCAGCGGATTGTTTGCGCCGAAGCGCAGCTTGCAGCCGGTAAGCGTGCCAGAGCACATGTCGCGATCTGGATCGTCGGTCGGAGCATCCTTGTCGGTGGCGTAGTTTGAGCCGGTGTACCCGCAGTAGACGCCGCGGTACCCGCCAATCGTCAGCCACTGGCAGCAGTTGGCGACGATCTGCCGGCCAGGGAGCTTCCGATCTGATGCGATCAGGGGAGACTTCAGCACGAAGACGACCAGTTCATCGTCTGCCGACTGCTTCTGGTCGATGGTGTAGGTATCGTCTGCAAAGTGCTCTTGTGGGTCGGCCTCTGGGTTGCCGCCTGGGAAGTTCGCCGCGTCGAGGAAGCGCCCCAGCGTCCGGTGACGAACGACTTTGCCGTCTACCAAGTCGTCGTAGATCCGGCAGAGCGCGGTGAGCAGGCCTGACACGTTGCCAACTGACAGCGTCGGACTGTTCTGCTGACCCTCGCCTGTCATGCCCATCCCCTCCACCTTGATCGGCCAGGGAGAGTACTCCTTACCCTGCCACAAGACAGGCCCAACCTGGGTATAGCCGTGGAAGTAATAGACATCGCCGCCCAAGGCGCTGAGGTCCAACTCGAACAACTCGACGTACTGACCCGGTGCGAGCTTCTGGATATCCTCGTAAATGCTCTCGGCCATCAGGCTGCCCCAAAATATTGTTCGAATGTCGCGGTCAGGGTGAATATCCCGGCGCCGTGCGGGGTGACGCCCCAGGTTGCGCAGGTGAACAGCGATGCCGAGCCAAGCGGCGGGGTCCAGACAAAGGGGATGAATCCCTTGCGGCCCCGGAGAAAGCTCAGGATCTGCTGAACATAGGCCTCTCGCCCGCGGAAGGTGAGCGGCCAACTCTGCACTTCATTATTGATGCCGTCCCCAGCGACCTGTCGGTAGCCGTTGCCGAACTGCGCGCTGCGAACGCGGAAGGTCCCAGTGCCCGTCGGCTCGATGTACGGGCACCAGTGAAAAGTGTCTGCCATGATTTCGCTCTGTCATTGTTTCAGCGGACGGGTCGATTGATGGCACTCCAGATCATGCCGCCACGTTGAAGTTGCTTGGCGATCTCCTGCTGCGCACCGTCCTTCGCTGCTTTCGCATAGGCCTGAGCTACTGCACTCATATCGCTAGAGGCGGAGCCACCTTGCCCGCCCGACCCGTCAACCGATATATCCTGCTGGATAGTCACCGACGAGCCGCCCCGAACTTGCCCTACCGCTTGCATTGCAGCGCTCGGATAAGACTTGCCAGCGGGGAGTACAAAGCCTCCATCCGCGTAACCTTTTGCGTTCAGACCCTCTAGGAATGCGCGCATACCAGGCTGGCCCACCACTTCCTTGCGCAGCACGAACTCCCCGGCGTGGACGATCCCAGCTGGGTCAAATTTTCCGCCCGGGCCGGTGTACCCGCCATCCGAGAACCCGGAAGGGTTGTAAGTCATGCCTGATGAAGCGCCACCCAACCCGTAGTCGAAACCGCCAGGGCCAGCTGAGGATGCATACGATCCGGCAGCAGCAGTGGCAAGGCTTGGGAAAATACTGGAGAACACGTTGGAAGCCGCCGCCTGCATTGCCATCTTTGCCACCATTTTCCCGAAGCTAACGGCCACGTCGCTGAATTTCTGATCGGCGCCAAATGCCCAATCAACAGCCGCATCGGTCAATCCGTCGAATAGCGAGGTAAACGCGCTGCTCATTTGGCCGGTGATCTCTTTCGCATGATCCATGTAGTTGTGCAGCGCATCGCTTGCGCCTGCTAGCCAATCCAATTGCGCTTCATCCAACTGGGAATAATAGTTTTGCTGGTCGGAGAGTCGCTCGGCCAGCGACGCTTTGAGCAAGGCTGTCTCTTTGCGAAACAGCGATTCGCTTATATCGCCAGCGTTTCTCTGCGCCTGGAGATCGGCGAGCTTGTCGTTGTACTCCTGCTCAATTTGCAGGCTCTGGCGGAGGCGTTCCCTGGTTTTCTCACCTAACCCAGCGCCAGCAAGATCAATAGAAAAAGCGGAGCGGGCGGAGGCATTAGATGCAGCCAATGTCGCGGCGTAAGATGCAACCTTGGAATTTTCCTCATTCGCCTGTTTTAGCTGTTGAAGACCGTCCAGTTCGGCGGCAAGACTTTTGAGCCGCTCCTGCTGCTTCGCGTTGATTCCCACTAGCTTGCCGGACTCAATGTCGAACTGGAGCTTGGCGACCTCCGTCGCTTTCTTCCGGGCATCTGCACTGGTATTGATCAGCGCGATCTGCCGCCGATAATCGGTAACGGCATCCTCTCCCCGCTTGCGAGTTGCGGCTTCAGCGCTCGCCGCAGCTTTCTCAGCGCTTTTCGCAGCCTCCCCCCGCTTCTTCTCTGCATCAGCAGCAGCCTCGCTCGCGTCGAGGGTTTTGGCCTTGGCGATGAGTAAATCGCCCTCGCCCTCTTTAAGGCCGGTTACCAGGCCTGCGCCAATGCGCGCGGCCAGCTTGTCGGCATTTGTCTTCTTGTCGGCCAGGAGGATCTGCTCGTCGAGCGTCTTCGCCAGGTCCCGGTAGGCCTTGGACTGCTCCACGACTGGAGCAGCGGAGAGGATGCCGTTCAGGATGTTGATCTGGTCGCCAAAGGCTTCAACCTTTTGGCGGGCCGTATCGAGTTCACCCTGGGCGGCAATCAGCGATTCATTCCACTCGCGTTGCCGTGCGTCGGTTGGGTGCTCGCGGAGCAGCCGCTGGTACTGATTGACCGCGCTTTCGGCATCGATTGCCCGCAACTGGGCGTCAAGCAGGTCCTTGTTTATGTCTTGAAGCGCGGCAGCGGCCTGGTTGCGTGTAAAGCCGTCAAAGGACTGGCTGAGCAAATCAACCTTGTTGCTCAGGGTCGCGGCCGACTCCTCCGCATCATCGCCGCTGAGGGCAAAATAAGCGAGCGCGCTCGCTGCGAGTAACGCCACCCCGGCAGGTCCGCCCAGCAATGCCATGGCGGCCGATGCGCCACGGGCGGCAACGCCGACACTGACAATACCCGCGGCTGCGCCAGGCGCGATGCCTGCCATGCGCGCCAGCGCCAGCTGGTACCGAACGACCTCTATCTGCCCAGCCACGAACGCCGCAGACGTGCCCAGCACGCTAGCGGCAAGCCTGGTGGCCAGGACTACTGCCAGCGCGGCAGCCGCTTGAGCAGTAAGATTGAGCGCCGCTTTTGCCTTCGGATCGGACAAAACTGCATTCAATCCTTCGATTGCAGCTTTGGCTGAATCGAGGCTGCCTTCGCCAGTCAGCAGTCCCGAGACGGTATTGCGCAGGCCATCGAGCGCCCCTCCAAAGGTATCGCGCGCAGCTGCGGCAGCGCCGCTGTACGACTCTTCCAAGGCATTGAGGATAATTCCTTGAGCGCCTGCCACGTCTCCGGTGGACTCAAACGCCAGAGCAAGTTTCTTCTGTTCCTCGGTGAATCGAAAGCCCTGCTTGGTTAGTGAGCTCAGGCCTTGAGAGGGCACGTCCAAAGCCCGCCCGATTGTCTCGGAGGCCTGCTGAACAGTCATTCCGGTTCGCGCAGCCATGTCAGCTGATGCTTGCAAAGCGCGCGTGAACTGGTTGCCAACCACGCCGGTGAATGCAAGCAGCGCTGTCTGGGCCTGGTTGATGTCCCCGCCGGAGAAGGTGGTCGCCTTCTCCATGGCATCGGCCATGTCGTTCAGCTGGTCGCGACTGAAGCCTGCGGCCTCGCCAGTCGAGCGCAGCACGGCCGCCAACTGGGCCTGCTCCTTCTCTGCCGCTTGGGTCTCGGCAATGAATACGGTGAAGATTGCACCCACAGAAAGCCCGGCCAAGGCCCCCGCTGCCACTTCGCCCAGCGCCTCCCAAGCAAGTGCCGCCACGTCAGCCGACTCGGCGATAGCTTTGCCGGACTTGCGGGCCGCTGCCTCGGCCTTGTCCATCGGGCCAGTGAATCCGCCAATCCTGGCGATGAGGTCGAGCGTGAGCGTTCCGAGTGTTGAAGCCATGGGCTACCCCAGCATTACTATGTTGATGGACGGCCTCAAGCCCAGCTTGCCATCGCTTCTTCAAGAGTCATTTCAGGCTCAGACTCGTGCGGCATGAAATCGAAGATCTTGTACTTGACCTTGTCTGTGTGGGTGTTGGCATAGAGCGTTGCCAGCAGTGCACACCCGCGCTCGATGCGCAGCCCCCAATTGAGCGAGCCGCGCTTACGCCGGTACTCCACCCAGCGGCGGAACTCAGGAAGACTCAAGCGCTCTTGGGCTTCCGCGATCGTGCAGGAGAGCGTGATGGCGATTTCGTGCCAGACTTCGTCGAAGTCGCTGAGCTCTGGGTCTTTCCCAGATTGTTCACCTCACCGATGGCGGTGAGCAGCGCCGTGGTCAGGTTACGGTCCAGGGAGCCGCGCTCCGGATCGGCATCGCCAGTGATGTCGGCCACGGTGAAGACCGGCTCGCCTGCCTCGTTGCAGATGCTGGCCGCGATCCGCCCGGCAATGCCGTCCTGCATTCCCGCCGACGCGATCAAGTCGCTGACAGCGGCGCGGTAGCCCAGCGGGCGAACAAACACCTCGCCCTGAAGCTCCTCGCCTCCCTGCTGCCACTTGACGGTCTTTTTGACCGGGGCGCCGGTGAAGGCGCCCATTTCTTTGAGACTCTGGATGCTGAGGTTCATGGCCTGTCCTTACGCAGTCTTGCGGATCCAGGCGGAGCCGCCCGAACGCTGGATGGTCGCGGCGGTGGTCACCACGGTGTTAGCGGCGAAGTCGAACGGGAAGTCCGATACATAGCCATCGAAGACGAACCAGGTGCGAGTGGGCGGCAACACGAAATCGTCACCATCACCGAGCACAGCGGTGGCAGAGGCATCAGCACCGCCACCGCCAGTCAGGGCAATGTTCGGCGCCGTGGTGTAGCCGGAGCCTGGGTTGGTGATGTTGAAACCGGTCACCTCGCCCCCGGAGACGATTGCAGTAGCAGCGGCCCCGGAACCGCCACCGCCCGTGATAGCGACTGCCGGCGCACTGGTGTAGCCGCTGCCGCCGTCGGCGAGGCTGATCGCCGCGAGCGAGCCCGAGGTGCCCACGGTGGGGGCAATGCCCTTGCCGTCTGACCAACCGACAACCCAGCGAATGCTTTCGATCGAATCGTCTTCGGAGAGCTGGTGCAGGCGAACGTGCGAAGCGTTGCGCGGGTCAGCGTTCAGGCTGAGGGTTGCCTGGCCAGGGGTTCTCAGGCCTCGCATGTAGCTGCGAACTGTCTCGCTGAGGCAGGTGGTCTCGATCTGGTCGGCGGGGTTGCCGCCAGGACTGAATGCAGTTGCGCACTCGATCTCCATAACTTCAAAGATCGACGGGTTACCAGAGGCAGGCACCAGAGCGTAGATCTGGGTCCCTTGGGACAGAATCGACATGGCGTTCTCCAAATGTCGGGCAAAAGAAAACCCGCACTGGGCGGGCCTTGGTCGGGGTGGTGTCAGCGCTGGACTATCCAGTCGGCATCAAAGCCGGCTCGATAGTTCTTGGTAGTAGGGTCACGGCCTTCGACACCCCAGCGGGTGATGTAGGCGTGAAGCTCGATCGCATCACGCAAAGCATCGCGAACACGCCGGGCGGTGGTGCCCGTTGTTGCGTAAACGTCGACCTGCAGGGTGAAGCCGTCGACATCAGGGCGCCCAGCAAGGTAGTTCTCTGGGCTGCCAGCGATGACTTGCCAGACCGCGTAGGGCTTAACCACGCCATCAGGCGCTTCCCCGAAGGAATAGAGCCTGGTATCTACCCCGGTTCCTAGCAGAGCACCGACGCCTGCGTCCTTCGAGCAGATTTCGAAAATGGGAGCGCTCATCAGGCAGTTTCCCCTTTCTTCAGAGCTCGCTTGATGGCGCGATCAATAGCCTTTTCGTACTCGGTGATAAACGTGCCGGTTACCTCGCTGATGTTGTCAGCCAGTGCCGGACGCATGAAGGGAGCCGCGGGCATTTTCTCGGTACCGAACTCAAGCAACCGCCAGTGCGGGGTAGGCGCGTTCGGGCTCAGGTCACCGCCGTCGGCAAGTACCGCGCCATGCAGAACGCCAACCCGAAACCCAAGGTCTCCGCTGCGCTTGAATAGACGGCCATTCCAACGTACTGCAATGTTGTCGGATATCGCCCTGCCCGTCTCTTTGTTGTCGAGACGCTCAGCCCCTTGCTTGGCTTTTTCGGCGACTACGTTAGCAGCGCGCCGAAGTGCAGCCCGACCGCCTTTGCGCTTTGTTTCGTACTTCACAGCCTGGATCTTGCCGAGCAGGCTATCCAGCCCCAATAGGCTGAACTCGACTGTTTCAGCCATCCTTCACCCCCATCGAGACAAGGATGGTCAAGTAGTCGCGCCCGGACTTGGGGTCCTCCAATGGTGGGCCTTCGATGCTGTACAGCTCGCCGCGGTGGACGATACGCATCGTCGGCAGCACGCCGGACCGGTAACGGATGACGACACGAGCCGTCGCCTCTGATTGCGCCGCCTGGGCAGCAATAAGGTCACGCGCCGAGAGCGGCTCAACGGCAGCCCAGGTGCTAGCGAATGGCTGCCAGGATGGCTCGCCGAATTCGCCCGACCCTGGGTCGCGGATGGCGACTTTGTGCTGGATTTCAATCGGGTGACGCAGATCGCCCGCCCTCATACATTCACCCAACGATATGGCGACCACAGGGCATTGGTTGCCATGGGAAGCTCGGCAGTGATTGTTCCGATCACCACAGACTCGCGACTTGCGTACCAGTGGCCAATCAGCAAAAGAGCGCCCTGTCGGATGGGCTTGGTGATGACCATGGCCTTGCCGATTGGATCTGGCAGCACACTGCCCTCCTCGATAAGCTCACGGTTAGTCCAGAGCTCGAAGGTGCTCAGAGCTGCATCCGTGTAGCCCTGAATCAGATCGTCCTCGGCATCGTGAGTAACGCGCAGGTGCGCCTTCACGGTAGCGAGGTCAATCATTGCTCGGCACCAAGGCCTGCAAGGCGGGCTTTAGCGCAGACGGATCGAAGTCGATACCCTTGGCGGTGAGCCACTCCTTCAGCTTGGGCACCGTCATCTTGAGCGGATCAGTTTCTTCCTCGGCGTCCTTGTGTGCCTTGATCGCCGCGTCGATCTCTTCCTGCGAGCTGCGTGATGCAAATCCTTCAGGCGGGTAATTCGACGCTAGATAGCCGGTCTCAACAAACTCGGCAATGGTCGGGCCATCCAGGCGCAGCCCAGACACCTTATCGGGATCGAGGTAGGTCGCCACGCCCAAGTGCTCGACCGCCACCAGTGCACAGCGGTCAGAAACATCCTGCTCTCCTGCCTGGATCTCAACCACCTGGTTTCCATCCACCGCGAACGGAAAAGGCTTCTTCACAAAAATACTCGGCATAAATCCTCCTGCGAGAGAGCGCCCGAAGGCGCCCACCCGATTAGGCAGCGCTCAGAGCCAGGACCTTGATTGCCTGGGAGTCAACGAGCATGCCGCCGACGCGCTTGGTGGTGTAGAAACCTACGAAAGGCTTGTTGGTGTAGGGGTCGCGCAGAACGCGGGTGCCGATGCGGTCGACGATGGTGTAGCCGCGTTTGAAGTCGCCGAACGAGATCGCGTTGGCATCAGCAGCGACATCTGGCATGTCTTCGTTCTCGGTGATGCCGTAGCTCAGCAGCGTCGATGGTTGGCCCAGCTCCAGGCCTGGGCGCCACAGGTAGTTGCCTTCGCTGTCCTTCAGTTTGCGCACATAGGCCAGGGTCAGGTTGGTCATCATGAAACGACCATTGGCGCGATAGCCCGCTTTCAGGGAGTGGATCAGGTCGATCAGGTTGTCACCGGTGAAGCCACCGGCGGTACCAGAAATCAGCTTCTGCAGCTTACCGAACGCGCGGGTTTTGTCGCTGTCAGTGACCAGTTCGTAGGCCAGGTAACCCTTCGGCTTGTTCACGCCGTTGCCGCTGGTGAACGCGCTCCCCTCCTTCTCGGAGAACTCACGCGAGACTTCGCTGTTCAGCCAGCCCTCGGCATCGAAGAAGATGTCGTCAAGGCTGGTCTGAGTGGCCTGCGGGTTGGCGTAGATCTCACCCATGAACGCCGAGATCTGACCGAGAGTCGGGTTGCCAGTCGCCGGGCGAGCATCGGTTTCACCTACCCAACCGGAGCCAGCGCCGCCCAGGCTCACCAGACGCTTGTAGTCCGGCGAGCCGACGGTAATCTGGTTGCACACCTGGCGCATCGGCGAAGTGTCTTTCAGCAGCTCAATAATGCTGCGGTCCAGTTCTTCCGGCACCGCGTAGCCGCCATCGGCATCGTTACCGATCTGCAAGGCTTTCGCCTGGAGGTCGCCCAGGCCGGTATCGATGCCCTTACGGACGAACTGCATGAACGCCGTCTTGTGCTCGCTGGCTGCCTTGGTTCCGGTGCCGTCGGGACGCTTCAGGTCGGCCAGTTCCTTTTCCAGCGCCGACTTCAACTCGTCGAGCTCGGTCAACTTCTCGTTCAGGGTGTCGACCTGGCCCGACAGCTTGCCTTTCTCGGCCTCCAGGCCGTCGATGCGCTTGTCGTTTTTTTCCTTGAACTCGTCGAACTTCTTGCCCAGGGCTTCAGCGACGTCTTCGATGTCTTTCTTTTCAACAGCCATGAGAGGCTCCTTAAATTCGGTCCAAAAGGGATTTCAGTGATTGAAGTGCTTCGTCGGCATCCGCCTCTCGCGGTGACACTGCACCGTAGCCCTTAGCCATAAAGGCCTTGGCCTGGGAGCCGGAAAACCCTACCTCTCGTAGGGCCCGCTCCACTTTGCTGGGCGGCGGGGTTTCACCACGCGCCAGCAGAGATTTCACGTCGGTGATTCGGGCTTCGTCGTTGGCCGGGAAGGTGACCAGGGAGAGCTCCCAGAGGTCGATCTGCTTCAGGATCCAGACGCCCTTTTCCTTGTCGTACTCGTAGTCATCAAGCATGTAGCCAATGGATGTGCCAGTCAGGCTGCCTGCCTTCATGTGCGCATGAGCACGCTTGGCAAGCGGGTCGTCTTCGATGAGCAGGCGCCCCTTGAAGAACAACCCCACATCATCCTCGCGCATCTCGGTGTAGATGCCGATCGGCTCGCTCATGTTGTGCTGCCAGAGCATTGCTGGGAGACGGCCCTTCTCTTTCCATCTGGCCAGGCTCGCCTCGAAAGCTCCGCGGACAACCACGTCTCCGTAGCTGTCCTCGACACCGAAGACCGAGCCATAACCCTCGAACTCGCCCGTTTCACTGACCGACTTGATGGTCAGCGGCCGGTCAAGGCGCTGTTTTGTCTGCATCGTCGGTAGCCTCTGGTTTAGTGGTCATGTTCATTGGGGTCAGGTAGATGTCGCCGCCCTCTCGAGGGTTCTCATCTTCCAGCTCGCGGCAATCATTGGGGCTCAGGATTCCCCACTGGATACCCTTGCCGTAGGAGTTGTAGCGCCCATTTAGGTCGCCGCGCATCAGGGCGCCGGCGTTGAATTTGGCGTAGTGAGTCAGTCGGTCCTTCTCATTGAGCAGGCCAACCTGAATGCGGTGCTCAATTCGCGTGATGATCGGCACCAGTGAGTAGTTCACGAAGTTCATGCCCATCTGCTCAACGTTGTTGAGCGTCATCTTGTCCATGTTCGCAACCAGGTGCGGTGGCACACGAAAGAGGCCGCAGAGCTGCGCTTCGGTCATGCGCTTGGACTCAATGAACTGGGCGTCCTGGGCATTCAGGCTAATCGGCTTCCAGTCCAGCCCCATCTCCAAGATCATCGGCTTATAGGCGTTCGCCACACCCATGTGCTCGCCCTGGAACTCGGTCTTGAGTCGGCCAAAGGCCTCGTCAGTCAGCTGCTGCTCAGTACGCAGAACCCCGCTGGTCACAGCCCCGTTCGTGAAAAGCTTGCCGGCGTGCGCATCCATTGCTTGGCCAAGGCCAAGAGTTTGCCGCGCGTAAGCGATAGGGTTCAGGCCGTTCAAACCGTCCAGCGTGAACAGCCGGACGTGCCAGATCTCTTTCTGTGTGAGCGTCTGCGGGCCTGCCTTGAAATTGACTTTGTATTCAACCGACCAATCGTCGTTGAGCTTCGGTTGGACGATGTCGGGGTTGAGCGGTAGAAGCTCAACGACATTGCCGAGAGCCTCAACCTTGTAGGCGTAGAAGTTGCCACGCAAACACAGGCAAGCAACCAGCATCTCCCAGAACTCCTGGGCGGTCATGTAACCGTTCGGCGCCATAGTCAGCAGCGGGTAGAGTCGATGGCTGGTCGCCGGCAAGCGCACTTTATCGGTCTGCTTCATCAGTCGGCACGGCAACATGCCAATCGACTCGGCCAGCACGCGAACGCAGTTGAACACCACCAGTTGCTGCAGAGCACTGTTGGTAGTAACTCGCTGGCCGGACGTTGTTTCGTAGCCAGTGCCGAGGGCCTGCGCCAGCTTTTCTGGCGTGTCGATAATCAGTGGGTTGCTCTTTCTCCCAAGGAGTGCTCGAAGCATCAGCTGCCCCCTCGAATGATCGCGTAAGCGGCGAGCCCCATCAGGATCACCCCGCATACAGAAAGCGACACGGCTTCACCGAAGCCTACCCACAAACCGCGCGCGAGCAGCCCGAAGCCGGCCAGGCCGACCAAATCCGGCAAGCTTTCGCGCAGGCGCGCGAGGGCCGACACCTCGTCATCACGAGGCGTCTCGTTTTCAGGGGTCATAGGGTTCTGATTCCGTGTTTGGATAGATGGTCAGAAAGGGTGTCTTCAGGGTGGGCGTTCGCCAGCACCCGGCCGATCGCCATGATCAGCGCCACTGCGCCATCGATTTTGTTGTCTTCGCCCTGCTTTATTGGGCGCACTACGTCATCGTTACCCGGCAGGTGCTTGCCAATCACGTTGCCGATACACCAGGTCATGATCGGATTGCCGTCATGGTGGAACCGGCCAGCCTCAATAGCGGCCTCCAACTCCTTCATTCCGTCCGACATGTTGGTGTAGTTCTGGGTGATGGTGACTGGGTTGAAGCCTTCATCGTCCAGCTCATGGCTGAGGCCGGTTGCCCCGTGGGGGTCAATAGGCGCCTCTCGGATCGGTGCGTGATGATTCGCCTCTTTGGTGTCCTCAAGGATCTCTCGGTAATCGACCTCTGCCCCGTCAGTGGTGCAAAGGTGGCCGGAGTTGATCCAGGCCTGAAAGCGCTCCGACATGCGTTTGTTGTCAGGGTCGAAGGCCGTGTCTTCCGGAACCCAGAAGGCCGGCGCGATGCTGTAGTAATGGGTCTTGCCGTCAATGACCCGCCAGAACAAACGGGCCCGGGAGTTCATATCCAGCTTGCGCGCCAAGTCGAATCCGGCCACCCACTCCTGACCCTCAAACTGCTCCAGGGTGAGCGTGGTGTCTTCGCAGGCCTTCCAGCTTTCCATGTTGTAGAAGCCGGACTTCGCGCTCACCCACAGATTGAGGTGCTTGGTCTTGAAGGTGTTGGTGAACCGCGCAGAGCGGATGGCTCGAGCCAACTGGCTCTCCAAGTACTCTTGGAATACCGAGACCCCCATACAAGGGTTGGCCTTGGCCAAGTTCTTCGGATCAGTCCAGTCATCCCCCTCGTCCAGCGTCCAGATGTAACCGAACAGCTCATCGTCTGGAACAGTGCCTTCGAGCATCTCGATAACTTGGCGACGCTTGTCGTAGCAAGGACCCTCGATGTTCGCCCCGGCGGTGGTGATGATGAACATCAGCGGCTGCCGCCGGGCGCCCATGCCGGTGAGCATGGTGTCGTACTGGGCCGAACTGTCGTGCTCGTGGAATTCGTCGATGATCGCGCAGGATGGCGAAGCACCATCACCAGGGTTGCCAATCAGTGGCTCGAAGCGGCTGCCGTTGGAAGGGATGTTCAGGTTCGAGGCGTTGACCTCTATGCCTGCCGCCTCTATCAGCATCGGCGAACGACTCACCATAAGCCTGGCCGGGCGGAACACCTCCCACGCCTGCTTCTCGGTGGTCGCGCCGGAGTAAACCTCGGCACCGAACTCGCCATCGGCAACAAACATGCTGATGCCAACACCCGCGGCGATTACCGATTTACCGTTCTTCCGCGGCACCTCCCAGTAGCTCTCGCGGAACCGACGGTACACGCCTTTTTTTCTGACCCAGCCAAAGGTGCAGGCCAGGCCAAACAACTGCCAGGGCTCCAGCGTAATCAGCTGTCGCTTAAAGGCCCATTCCCCTTTTGTGTGAGGGAGCAGCTGCTGAAGCTTGAGCTTCTTCTCCGCCTTCTTCGGGTCGAACTTGTACGGGAACGACTTGGAGCGACTCGCCGCTACTTCATCGAAGTGCCGCTGAATAGCCTGGTGAGTGTAACGGCAGGCCGGAAACTTCCCTTTCAGGACGGACCTTGCCCAAGCCATCGCCTTGTCGACGTTGGGGTGAGCGGTCTTGGCCATTAGGAACTCAGTAGGGCTGCAAATTCGTTGGTGGATCTCTGCTTATTACCGCCGATGATGCGGGTCCGGCTGGCCGGGTCGAGGCCGAGCATCGAACCGAAGGTAACCATTTGGCGCATCGCCTCATTGGCTGCGGTCAGCGCTGGGTTCTTCATTGGGCTGCCTTGCGACGACTCGACGACGATACCGAACTGCTGAACCGACTCTTCAGCCATCCGCCACTTGTCATAGGCGGTGCAGAAAGCTTCGACGTTGTGCAGATCCGTCAGGGCGACAACATGCTCGCGGAGCAATTCCGGCACCAGCATCTTCCACATCGTGGCGGCTCGGTCGCTCAACCACTCCGGCGGATCGATATCGGTGACCTGGGAAAACTTGGGCTCAGCCGTATTTAAGGCCCGCTTGCCGGGGTTTCCGGCGAGCTGTTTCTTGGCCGTCGGCTTGGGTTTGCGACCACGGCCGGCGACCGTGGCGGTGCCTCCCATCGCGCAACTCCTGAATTTTTAATTTCGCGGGTGTAAAAAAACGACTGAGGGCGCGGTCTAGAAGCGAAAAGGCCCAGACTTTCGACTCTCCCCCTCCCCAGCGCGCCGATTCCGGCTCATTTCGCCCGCTTTTGGTGCGCTTTCGGTCGATCAGCGGCGCGCGTTACCGAAGCCACCGTCTTCGGCCGCTGTCTTGGCCGAGTGGCAGGGTGCACACAGACTCTGCCAGTTCGACCGATCCCAGAACACAGTCATATCGCCCTTGTGCGGCTCGATGTGATCAACATCGGTGGCCACAACCACCAAGCCATTGAGCTGACACTTAACGCATAACGGGTGCTTGACCAGGAAGCCAGCACGCGCCTGCTGCCACTTGTACCCGTAGCCACGAGCGGTTGAGCTCTCGCGGGGTCTCTCCCTGACAAAGCTCTTCACTTGATCGGCGTGAGCATCGCAGTAGCCGTTGGCGTTGCGGTGAAGGGCTCGACAGCCAGACGCGCGGCATGGGCGCTGCGGCCTCATCGGCATGGCTGGCCGCTCAGGTAAGTGGGCGGTGGGCCATCGTCATCCAAGCCTTGGTCTTCACCCAGCGCTTGGATCAGTACCGCCTGGTTCTTTGCGATCTGCTGCAGCAGTTCGGTCTGCTTCACTTGCTCGGCCAGCATCCGCTCCAGCAGCGACACCTGCCGCATGCTCATGGCGCCACCCGAGCGTGTTCTCGGGCAGTGCTCTTGAGGTCGGAGATATCCACCTCAACGAACCGCGCGTTGGCGCAGATAGTCGGGATCTCGCGCGGCAAGACAGTGATAACTGCATGCCACACACCGCCCTCGACCGAAGCCTTGAGCTCCACACTCGTCACACCATTCAGCTCGCTACCATCACTCAGCAGAACCTTGGTCCCCATTACGGGGTGGGGATTGTCCGGATGGCTCATTACTGCCGGTATGATCGTCGCCACCGACAATGATTTGCTTGGCTCGCTCATATGCCACCTTTGTCCATTTGTTGATCCACTCGCGCCGGGCGGCGCATCCGCTGCAGGCCATCAGCCTAGGCCTCAGCTGCGATCTTAGTCATAGCCATCAACGCGCCAATCAGCGCCTTGTCGGACCGCTTGGCTATCGCAGTCACTTCTGCCTCAGCTTTCATGACCTCGCCCTGATCCTCCGCTGAAAGGTCGGCAACCATGCCCTTCATCTGGTAGTACTCGGCCTTGCTATTAGGCTGGGTCATTACGCTCTCCACTGATGCCGGCCTTCTTGGCCAGGAACTGTGTATACAAGCCGCCTGCAACATCGGCGCCGATCACCGCAATAACGATGCCCAGGCCAGCAGCCAAGTAGAGGTTGCTCCAGAGCGCCAGGGCCAGCAGCAGCGTGGCCATACCCAACAAGCCCGACGCTAGGAAGCGCAACGCCACACGCTGAAGGATCTGCCGCAGCCCCAAGTCAGTACCTGACGCCCTCAGCATCTCCCCGGACAGGCCTGCCATGCTCAGCAGCACCAGCAGCCAGAGCGGTACATCAGTGAGCGCCTGGTGTTCTGTGTTCATCAGTGAGCCCTTAACAGCGGGGTTGTTATTGGCTGGCGGTCAAGGCAGCCACCAGAAGCGCCTGGCCTCGCACCAGGTCGACATGGGCCAGGCTTGCCAGCTTGCTATCCGCGAAGGAGTGTCCGGCCAGCAGGGCATCGAGCTCCTCCATGTTCGCCTTGAGCTCTCGCACCTTCTTCAGCACACCTTCGTCGTACTCGGCGCGGACCTTCGAGACGATTTGGCAAACTTCTTCATGCACGATGCCGGCACCCGAACGGTGGGCGTCCTTGGTCATGAAGTGATCCGAGTCGGTGTAGGTCGCGCCGTACAAGACGCCATCGTCAAAGTAAAACGGTGGCAGGCCTATGCTGTAGACGCCAAGGCCGATCGATAAATGCTGCTTAGTCTGCTCGGTACTCTTCAGCTGGCCTGTCATGTACAGGAAGCCAGAGGCGTCGCTCTTGGCTAGTCGCAGCAGTGCCGATTCAAGACGGCCAACATCACCACCCACCACCGCATCGATTACCGCCTGCTTGTCACGCTTCGCTTGATCAGTCATTGCTGGCCTCCAGAAACGAAAAAGCCCCGGCATTTGCCAGGGCCCAGAAACAACGAAGCCCGACACAATGGCCGGGCTTTCGGGGTCACTCCTCAACACGCGCAGGAATGACAGGATGGAGATAATTTCGCTCAGTCGCTCACTGATGTCAACAGGCAATCATGCCGCCTCTTTCATCAGCAATCCTTCAGCCTCCAGAATCATGCGCACTTCAGCCAAGGCATCATCCACCATGCCGTCCAACTTCTCGTTGATGCCCTGCCGCCAACGACGCCGAGTTGACTCGGGGTTGGCATCCAGGTCCCAGGTATTCATGTCGTAGAAGCTGTCGGCCAAGATGATCACATCCTCTTCTACCGCCTCGGCTTTTCGCTTCTCGGACTGACCTGCAGCCAAGGCGGCTTTCACCATGGCCTCACGGCGCCAATCCGAAGTCTCCAGAGGGATCTCGACCGATACCGAACGCGGGCCTTTCCGAGGTGCGCCTTTGAGTTTCGGTACCGCCCAGGCAGTGACTGCCTTGTAGACAAAGAGCGGCGGTGCTGGACTGGCGATTAGGGGCTTGATGGCCGCAATAGCCTGGACCTTCTTCGCCTTGCTGGTGGCGTACTTGGCATTCAGTGCATCCCAGTGCCGTGGGATGAGTAGGTGATGCAGCCGGGCCGACAACCAGTAGTCCACCTGGGCACGATCTAACCCGTGTGACTGACCGCCCAGCGAAGCCAGGCAGCCACCCTCTTCTTCTGCCGATTTGTACAGCTTCTGCCACGCCTGGCCCTTCGCTGCGCCCTTCTCTCCTGCCGCCAATGCCGCAACTACCGCCCCCGATACGCTGTTGTAGATCATGTCCTGCCCCTCAATCCCCGGTGTAGTTGATGCCGCCGGCGCCCAGCCGGTTGCCTTCCTGATACAGCGCCTCTGGCCCAGTGGCCCGAGGTTGCTTCAATTCGTTGATGTGTCGCTGTGCGGCCTGCAGGCGCAGACTCAATTGGGTGACCAGTTCTTCCAGCGGTAGGGCCTCCCCCGTCGCGGCGGCCACCCAGCCCGAGGCGTTGCATTGCACGCAGACCAAGTCATGGAACACGCCCTTGATCACCGCTTTGCCACGGCACGCCGGGCACTGAAGCAGCTCGATCACCTCCTTCTTGAAGGCCGGTCCATGGCTCTTTTTCATGCCTTTGAATCCTCGCCTATGGTTGTTTTCTCAGTGACCTTGCAGCCCTTGACCTGCGCGGCCTCCGGCTCATTTCGCGAATCTTTGTTTCCACCCTCCTCCAACCCGTGAATGAGGATGAAACCCTTGCCGTCTAAATGGGCGTGCCACTGCTCCAGGGCCACACGCTTGCGCTCCTCGACCGTGCTGTGGATATAGGCCTGCACGTTGTGGCCCATGGCGTGATTGATCAGCAGTTCGCCGATCAGGAAGTCGATGCCTAGGTCCGCCCAGCCGGTGCGGGCCAGCTTGCGCAGGTCATGACTGGTCCACTTCCCCTTGCCCAGCCGGGTGAACACGGCGCTGGCTTGGCTCTCGCTCAGGCCCTTGCCGTTACGCGCCGGAAACAGGTACTGACCGCTGTAGCCGCTGGCAAGCTGCCGGTCGCGGTACTGGGTCAGCAGTGCGCAGACCTGATCAGTCAGTGGCAAGGAATGCTCAACGCGGGTCTTGGTGTGCTCGGCCGGGATGTGCCAAGTGCGTTCGGCCAGACTGAGGTGCGGCCACTGCGCCATGCGTGTCTCGCCTACCCGGGCGCCATGGCACAGCATCAGCAAGGCCAGCATGGCGTCGGCGGGATCGTCCTCCATGACCCCTTCCAACTGGGCCAGCAGCGGCTCGATCTGCACACCACGCAACCGGGCGGCCTTGGCCTTGATTTTGGTCTTCGAGAAGTCGCTGAACTTAATCCCCGTCATCGGGTTGCTCGGGATCAGGCCCAGGGTGTGCGCTCGACGGCAGGCCACCACCAGCAGGCCGAAGATCAGCCGGACGAATTCCAGCGACAGGGTGGCCTGCAATGGCCACATCAACTGCGCATCCAGGGTGCCGTGACGCACATCGGCAAAAGCCAAGCCGCCAACTCGCGGGATCAGGTGACAGGCAATCGCCGACTTGGCCGTCGCCTTGCGCTTGGTCGACAGGTTGCGGTCGCGGGACATCCGGTCGCTGAACCAGGCCAGTAGCTCGCCGAGCGTGGCCCAGGCCGAAACGGCGGCGCTGGCCTGGGCGTCGTTCGCCAGGCGCTGACGTAGGTCCGGCAGCGCGGCCAGCACGGTCTTGGTCGACAAGTCAGGGTAGGCGCCGATCCGGTTCCACTTCTTGCGCACCACCAGGGACCAGGTGCCACGCGGTCGCGCCTCAGTGAAGCGGAAGTACAGGCCAGGGTGACGCGGATCGCGCATCAGCACGGTGGCCGGATCTTCAGCACGGCGGCGAATCTCGGCATCGGAGAAAGCGACCGCCAGTGTCATGCGGCCACCTTGGTCTGCGGCTGCAGCAAGTAAGCTCGGATTGCTTCCAGCGCATCAATAGCGCCCCGGCACACGATCGCCAGATAGCCTTGATCGAGCAGCGCTTGGAGGTAGGCGTCCTGGCTCGGCGAAACGGCGGCGTCGAATGGCGGCTTGGCCTTGAACTCGATGTACAGACCGAAGTGGCCACCGCGCGCCATCGGCAGCACCAGGTCAGGCACGCCGGCCTTCACGCCCTGCTCTTTCAGTTTCATCGCCACCAGCTTATGCCGGTGACCACCGTTCGGGACGTGGTAGATCAGCTTGGCAGCAGCCGGATAGCGCAGCGCGACTTCTCGCATCAGCGAGGCCTGCTCCAGGCCTTCGCGGTCGATGGGCTTGGTGCGGGTCTTCTTCGCCGCGAACAGGCGCGGCTTGGCAGGCTTGATCATGCGGCAACAACCCCCTCGCGGATCAGGATGGCCTGGGTGCGCATAACACCCTCGGCGTGGTGCTGGCGGGCTTCGGCGCGACTGGTCAACTGGCTGCGACCGTCACAGGCGTCATGGCAGGCGCTGCACGCCCAGGCGCCCTGCAGATCGTTCGGCTTCATACCGACGCCACAGGTGCCGGACATCCGGTAATGAGCCAGCACGGTGGTTTCAGGATTACCGTTGCAAACGCCAGGAATGCGCACCTGGCATTCCCGGCCGCGCGCGGCTTTGGTCAACTTGGATTGCTTCATGAGCGGTCGTCCTTGTGGAGGTCAACAACGGTGAAGGTGGATGGCCACATGTGCAGGCCGTACAGGTTCGCCGATTGCTCGTCGCGATACAGGCCCACGGGTGGATGTGGCTGGCTGGTGAGGTCCAGCAGGTGTCCGCAGGCGTAAAGAGCCCAGCGGTATTCGGTGAGGTCTGGTGCAATCAACTTCGGATCGATCACGGGCGGACACCTCGAGCAGAGCGCAATGCCTCAAGGGCAGCACGGCCAACATCCAGCGAGCGCGGCGCAGCCGGAGCGGGAAGCTCGGCAACCGGTACCGGACCCAGGCCCTCGCCCTTCCAGATCTTTCGGCACTGCACCAGGTAGTGCTTCTCGAAGCAGCTCATCCCGAGGTCGCGCGACATCAGCGGCAGGCTGTGGAAGCCAGCGGCCGCGGTTGCGTGGTAAACGGCTGGGTGCATCCACTTCGCTGAAGCGCGCATGGCTGGGTGGCAATTACGCAGGCCTTGGGCATAGGCCTTTTCGGTGCAGGGCAGGCCAAGTCCTTCCGGGGCAAAGCACCAGCTCACGAACACGCCCGGCGCTGGCACGAATGCCGATTTGCTCGCACTCAGCACTCGCATACCATGGTCGATCTGCTCAAGGCGGGTGATGCCCGAGCGCATGAACTCGCCGAGCCATTCCAGCTTGGCCGCATCCATCACCGCAGGGGTCGGCCAGGACTGCCGCCAGGCGCCACAGGCACCGCGCAGTCGAAGGAACAGGTCTTCGATCACCTGGCGGGTAGCTGGATCGATTGGCATCGCGCCGGGCTCTACCGGTGGCTGGTAGGTCGGATCGGTTTGGCGATTGGCCAGAAGCTGCCGAACGCTGGTTGCGGTCATACTCGAACTCCCTTCGCGGTCCAGTCGGTTTGGGTCTCGTCCTGCTCGACCTCGCTCGCGCTCCTGGCCTTCTCGCCCTTGAGCCACTTGGCCAGCCGGAAGCACCAGCCGCCACTGCTGTCGAGTAGCCGGGGCTTGGCGACGTAGTAACCCAGGAAGCTCTTGAGAGATTCCTCTGTGATCGCTTCAAGGGTCAGCCCTGCCAGGGTCAATTGGGCGGTCACCTTGTCGACCGGCGGATTCCACTCAGCGAACATGGCGAAACGCTGCAGGTCATCCTGCGACTCCAACGCCTGACGATCCTGCTCGGCAACCAGCTCAGAAATCTCGCGCGGCTGCTGCTCTTCGGTTCCTTGATGGTTCACTGACGGATTGGGTGCAGCTGCTGCACCCCGTTCTGCGTTTTCCTGCACCCCGTTCTGCTGTGAGCTGCACCCCGTGCGGTTATCTGCACCCCGTTCTTTACGAGGTGCAGCATTTGCACCCCGCTTCAGTTGGAGGTCATAAACCACTGGGCGCCGATCGCGGCGCTCGATGTAGGCAGCAGCGATTGCCTGGTTGCCTTCGGCGATCCACCCTCCCTTCTCCAGCTCATCCAGTTTCAGGCGCACGGTGCGCTCGGACAGGCCGGTGTCCTCCGAAAGGGTTCCTGCCGACGGGAATGCACCACGACCATCACTGCCGGCATAGTTGGCGAGACACAGAAGAACATGGCGTGCTGCGGGGTTATCCAGGGCAGCCTTGGGAATGGCCAAGGCCCAGGTCATGGCTTGAACACTCACGCCCCACCCTCGCTCTTACTGGTGTCGATCTGACGCGACAGATTTGGCGCAACGCCAAAACCTGACGCATCAGTCGCGGTATTGATTGATGGAAACTTGATTGGCATACTCACCTCTCAGCGCTGTAAAAAAGTACGAAGAAGCCGGGGTGCCACCCGGCTTTTTTGTGCCTGCAATTCAGGCGATTGCTTTCCTGTAGACGCGACCTGCCCCGCCGACTGAGCTACTGCCCTCAGCGTTCAATATCCCCATGCGTCCTGATGTGCTGCTTTCCACGTCCTTCCCCTTATGGTCTTCTGGTGCGAGCGGCTCAGTTGCCAGCTACGCCTTTATTGCTCATCAGCCCCCGCTAATGGTGTTGCGCTTGCCGTTTTCAGCTGGATGAATTCACAGGTGTTTTAGGCATCTACTGGCGGTTTGCCAGTGGGTGGATAATTTGATTCGTGGCTGGGCGATGCTGCGACGGGAATGGCCGAATCTCTTCGGCGGTGTAGGTCCCGTCGGCATGCTCGGTGACGTATACGTCGCGACCCAGTCGAAGCGCCTTGTTTAGCGAGCCCTGCGCCATTCCCAGCAAGGCAGCCGCCTTGGTTTGCCCGTGCTCGGCGGCAAATTCTTTAAGGTGTTTGCGACCCATATCGCAGGTCTCCTCCGTTGGTATCACGCAAGTATCGCCTCCGGCGATTTATTTATCAACACCGGAGGCGATTGATAAAATATTGCCGTGAGGAATAATCAGGGACATGAATAAACGCAAACGCGAACTCGAAGACTGGGAAATGGCCGAGTGCCTTGCCCTGAAAGCGGCTGTGGATTCCTTCAATGAGGGGAAGTCCCGCCGCGATAGCCTTACGCAAGGAAAAATCGCCGAGGCGCTTGGCATCAACCAAGGCTCTGTGAGCGCTTACCTCAACGGTTACAACGCCCTGAACGTTAAAGTCGCAAGCGTTATTGCCGGGCTGATCTCTCAGCCGGTGGAGACTTTCAGCCCTCGACTGGCCGAAGAAATTGCGCAGTTAGCGCGCTCCAGCTTTGAAACAAACGTCGAGCAAGGCCCGCCAATCATCTCCCCCACTCGAAGGATCGAAATTGTGGGCACAGCCCAGCTTGGAAACGATGGCTATTGGGTTGGCCTTGATATCGCCGAGGGATGGGTTGAGACCTGGTCGCGTGATGAAGACGCCTACGCGCTGCGCCTGAAGGGCGACTCAATGGCGCCAGCGATCCGCAGCGGCTGGATCGCGGTTTGCGAGCCGAATCACCGCCTTGTGCCGGGTGAATACGTCATGGTCACGACCACTGACGGCCAGAGCATGGTCAAAGAATTGCTTTTCGAGAACGAGGAAGGCGTGAACCTTGCCTCTGTGAACTCTGCCTATGGCGAGCGCCGAGTGATCGCTTGGGCAGACATCGAGAAGATCCACTACGTGGGCAATATTCTGGCTCCAAGCAAGGTGCTTGGCCGCTTTTAAGTAGTGCAGCCACGAGCCCGAACAAGCCCAGCAAAGAACAGCGCCGCTGGGGAGAAACGCTTTAGTACCTGAGGGCTTTGATGCATGGAAGATGAAGGGAAAAACACTATTAGTGAACTTCTACACAGAAGGTCGGCAGGATTTGCGGACGAGTTTGTAGATAAATACACCGCCATGGCTATCAGCTGGAATGATGAGGAGCGACTCCATCTCACATTCGGCAGAGATTCCTTAGAGGTGATCAGCGAGAGCATAGTCCCTGATCCCCAGAACCCAGATAGGGCTGTGCTTGCGCATCCAAGGGTCACGGCGCACCGTAATGATGTGGTGGCGCTGACCATACCGTTAGAGGTCGCCGAGGATCTAGCTATAACCATCCTGAAGATGGTTCATCATGCTCAGGGCAGAACTTCAATGGATTCGAAAACATGAGATCGAAAGGTTTTCGATTTTCCCATGAGAACGAAGACGCATCAGACGACCCGGCCTTTTCGGCATTCCTCAAAAAATCCCTGCATCGCTCCGACAAGGGCACTCCACCGCCTGAGGCCGTCTCCGAAGGCGGGAGGTATCGAGTTGTAATCGCCGGAAGTAGCTCAGCCCGTATTGGCGTGGGGCGTAAGTACGTTGATGACAAACCCGAAGCGCTAGCCGATACTTCACAGATGAACGACATCACCCGCGAAGAATTCAACGCCAAGCTCGAGACCATTGAAGTAAAGATGGATGCTCGGGTTGAGGCGATTTCATCGAAAATTGATGGGTTTCTCGCAGCGCAGGCTGAGCGAGATAAGCGCCTCGACGAATCGATCGCGGGCGTCCGTAGAGATATTGATCGCCTCGGAAATGTGAAGCTCAATATTTGGGGCGCAATGCTGACTGCAGTTGGTGTTGGTGTTGCGGTGGCAGCGCTTAGCGTCACCTTCTATCAAACCGGCAAGGGAGATCGGGCAACACCTATCACCGCGCCGTCGGCGCTGGAGACCCCAGTATCACCCCAGGCGAGGCCACCAGCAAAGAATTGATCAAGCCCGCCTAGCGCGGGCTTTTTGTTGCCCGCTCGCCTAAAGAGTACAAACGTGCTCTATCCAGTATTGCCATTTACTGAGAGATAAAATACTGTTCATCTATACAGTGAATGGAGTATTTGCCGTGGCCAAAGCCAAACAACAAGCCCCTGCCCTGCCAAGTTCTTACGAGATGCTCGGCATGAGAATCCAAAAGGTCATCAACAGCACCGGCGCCCAAGCATCGAAGTCCGCGCTGCTTGAGCGTGCTCCCGGGGATCTGTCTGAAGACTGGGATCGCCTGATCGATGAGATCGCCGAGAACGACAACGTCACATTGGCCCATCGCGACGATGGCAACGTGCAGATTTTCTGGACCGTGCCCAAAGAAGACTGATTTCGACGCTCCCTCTTTGCCCGCCCTGTGCGGGTTTTTTTATGCCCAAAGAAAATATATCGCCTGCGGCGTTGACTTTAAGTATATCCGGGGGCAATATTTATTCGTCGCCGGGCAATACCGGCCAGGCAGCGAAAGCTGCCACCGCTCTTTACACAACTAGACGTGACCACCGCGACGTACCCAGGCCATCACCTGGGTCGGGAAAAGCTAAACCGCCGCCCATGCCAGCTCTGGAACTGGCCGTGCTCACCAGATGTGAGTGCGCGAAACCACGCAAGCCAGCCGGTGAAGAACACCGAACACGAAATGTGTGACGCCGGCCAGAGATATGAATCGGGCGATGCGCGTGGTGGAGAAATGGAATGCATCACTGAAGCACCTGGAGACGGGTGCTTTGGGATGCGGACGAGAACACACCGCGAATGCGGCCCCCTGCATCAACCCA
This sequence comes from Pseudomonas arcuscaelestis, assembly GCF_016881005.1. Classification (GTDB taxonomy): domain Bacteria; phylum Pseudomonadota; class Gammaproteobacteria; order Pseudomonadales; family Pseudomonadaceae; genus Aquipseudomonas; species Aquipseudomonas arcuscaelestis. The sequence continues at coordinate 127,311 of NZ_JACOPV010000010.1, forward strand.
GCAATAGAGCATCACTTCTGCCCATTCACTGAGTGGGCAGCGGGATGACAACCAAGGAGAAGGCAAATGTTGATACTCACCCGCCGCCCCGGCGAAACCATCCGCATCAACGACGACATCAGCGTGACCGTGCTGAGCGTTTGCGGCCGACAGATCAGGCTGGGGGTTGATGCCCCTGAACAGGTCGTCGCTCATCGCGAAGAGATCTATCAGCGGATTCAGGATGAGCGACAAGCAACAACCGCAGCCTGACGATTTCACTAGCTGGCCTTGGCGACAGGGCCAGACGGGAAATCAACCAGAGGACTACCCCATGGACAACCAGCACAAAAAGATCACCGGTTACCGCGACCTCACTCAGAGCGAAATCGACGGCATGAACTCGATCAAGGCCCTGGAGGCTGATGCCGGCGAGCTATTCAAGCAGATCGGCCAGATCGAGGGCGTTGACCCTCGCCTACTGGCCTTGGCCAAGACCAACCTGCAGCAGGGCTTCATGTGGTTCGTCCGCTCGATCGCGAAGCCTGCCGACCCATTCAGCTGAACAACCAGCGCCACGTCAGCCTGACGTTAACTGCCCGATCACCTGGTTCCCCATCACCAGGCTGCATCGGAGTGTGATCGGATGAGCCGCAAGCAAACAGCGGGGAGGCCACCTCGGCGCGCGCATGCGGTCGATTGCCCGGCCTTCACGATCACACCCCCATGCAGCCAACACCCGAGGTTACTCATCATGGAAACGATCACCAGCGGCTCCTGGAAGGGCTTCCTCGGGCGCGGCCTGGCACCGCGTGAACTTGAAGCACTGCTTGCGGTAGCTCAGGGCATGACAGCCAAAGAGATTGCCCGCCTGATGCAGATCACGCCGGGCACCGTGGCCAACCGCATCGAAAACGCGATGTACAAGCTCGGTGTGCACCGTCGTGCTGCCCTGGTAGCCGAAGCCATGAAGCGCCAGATCATCAGCCCTATGTGCTTCGTGCTTGCCGGTTTGATGGCTATGCACGCTGTCATGGGCGACACCGACCCGATGCGTCGCGACCGGCGCGTGCCTGAGCGACGTATTGCTCAGATCCGAATCATCCGCAAGGCCGAATCGTTCGACCTGCACGCCTGACCCCAACTGAGGAAGACACCATGCAGACAGCAATGCATCCTGCTTTTCAGCAGAAGATTGCCGTGCTCGCGGCACTGCTCGAGCGCAGCAAGGCAGTAAGAGCCGAGGCGCGCACCAAGATCGGCGATTCAGCCCCGCGCTTCCAGGCTGCCAACAAGGGCAGCACCTGGGATGTGATCGAGATCGCCAGCGGTGAGAAGAAGGGTCACGCCTACAGCTATCACGCGGCAATGCAGTTTGTGGATGTGATGGAGGCAGCTGCAACGCGCAAGCTGGTTGGGCGTCAATGAGTAAGCGCAAGCCGCACAGCATGCGGGCCCGGCTGGAGCGCTCGTGCAGGGCCTTGGTCGCATCCAATCACGCGGCAGTGGTGAACATCGATCCCAGCGGGCAGCAGGTGCTGGTCAACTGGAAGAACTGCAAGCAGATACGGCAGGAGCAAATCGTCAATGCAGTTTGCGACATCGCCCACCGCTGGACCATCTATCTCAGCGTGATGTGCCAAAAACCCGATGGCGAGCAGTACTGCAAATCCATCGAGGTCGCCCCTCAAGGCAACTACCTGGCCTCTCACCTTACCGACGTGATCGAGGCCACATATATGGGCCTGCGCGAACAGTGCAACCCGCAGCACATCGTGGCCGCCGGGTGGATCGCGGTTCCCGCTGATTTGACGCTTGAAGAGGCGCAGGCCGCCGCAGTTTTCGAAGCCGTCGGCGCCTGGAGGCAGGTAAAGCTCGCGGCATGAAACGAATCAACCACCGCGTCCGGCATGGCCGGCGCCAGCAATGGATCAAACTGCCGCCCAGCGGCTTGAGAGGTACCGGCAATGGCCGAGAAGAAGACGGGAGCAGCCAAGCACGCAGCGACCTACCGGGCCAACAAGAAGGCCGAGGCGCAGCGCCTGGGCGTCGAGCGGACGCCGGTGGACTTGCCTGTCGCGATTCGCAAGAGGATAGACGAGGTCATGAAGCGGCATGGGTACAGCCAGCTTCAGGAGCTTTGGCAGGATCTTGCGCTGTCGCTGATTGCTGCTGAGCCAGAGGAACAAGCGCGCCGCCTCAAGCGACCTGACGCATCAGCTTTTGAGATATCGCCAAAACTAGCGCGTCAGTTCGAAGAAGCCAGTAGAGCAGAACTGAAGCGTGACCCTGGCCACCAGATCATCGCCCCAAAGCCCCTCCCGCACGGCGAGCAGCAATGCAACGCTGCGCAACTCGACATTCTGCAACCCGCTCTATAAGGACGACCCCATGCAAGCGCCTAGCATCAGCATCAAGAACCTCACCCTGAACATTCACGCTTCGCCGAAGTCCTCCGCGCCAGCCTTGGCATTGGTCGGAGCTGCGCTCGCGGCAAGCGTTCAGTCTGACATTCCCGAGATCGGCCAGCCATGGCCCGGCCAGGGTGGCATCAACGGCGGCCTGGTCGCTGCTCGCGGCGACGTGCCGGAGCATTACCTAATCATTGCTGCCGAAGACGCTGGCAGCCATGAATGGGGGCGCCGCGGTGAAACCTCTGGAGCTACAAGCAAAACCGATGGGCTGGCCAACAGCGCGATCCTACTGGAAGAAGGCAGCCACCCTGCCGCCAAGGCTGCGAGCAACTACACCGCCGACAACCTCAATGATTTCTACCTACCAGCCGCTGCCGAGCTGTACCAGGGCTGGGTCAACTGCCCCGAGGTATTCGCCCAGGACTGCTACTACTGGTCATCTTCGCAGCGCTCCGCCCACGGCGCGTTCCACGTGCACTTCGATGGTGGCCCTCAGGACGGCAACGGCAAGCTCAACGCGCTCCGCGTCCGCCCCGTCCGCAGGTTGTTCATTTAATCCTTCATTCATTCGAACAGAGGCGCATCAGCGCCTTTTTTGTTGCCTTCAAAGGAGCATCACATGAACTCAGTAGAGAAATTGGCACCTGCAGTACAACTTCCCGAAATCGGCCAGCCCTTCGGTGGCGGCTTCTTCTCCGGAATCACCATCGAGAACGGCCAGCGCTTCGCCAACATCACCGCCGGTGCCGCGCATGAGCTGACCGGCGAATGGGGCGAGTATGGCGTGAAGATTGACGGCGTCGACAGCTTCACTGATAGCCGCGCCAACACCGAGGCCATGGCCGCCAGCGGCAGTGAGCTGGCACAGAAGGTTATGGCCTTGGATATCGGCGGATTCACTGACTGGGCGATCCCGGCGCGCGATGTGCAGGAGCTGCAGTATCGTCACTTCAAACCGACCAGCCGCGAGAACTACTGCTGGAACCGAGACGGCGACAACCCAAACAGCCTGCCGGTTGGCTTGCTGTACACCAAGGAGTCTCCGACCAAGACCCTGGTGCCTGGATTTGCTGAAGGCGAGCCAGAAGCCTTCCAGGCCGACTGGTATTGGTCATCTTCGCAGCGCTCCGCCTACAACGCATTCAGCATGCACTTCGATGATGGCTATCATGCCACCGCGGCAAGGACTACGAGCTCCGCGTCCGCCCCGTCCGCAGGTCGCTTATTGATTAATTCGTTCATTTAATCCGGCCGCTTGCGGTCGGTTGCTCAAGGAGGAGCGCCGCTGTGGCAATGCACACCGATCTATCGATCTACAAGTCATCGCTCGGCCTGCTGCAAATGGCCACGAACCTGACCCGAAACATCCCGCGCGACCTCAAGCAGTCACTTGGCAAGCGGGTGATTGATGAGTGCATCGATGTGCTGATGCTGATTGCCCGGGCCAATGCCACGCAGGACAAGCGACCACACCTGACTCAGTTGGTCGAGAAGGTCCAGGTGATCGAATTCCTAATGCGACTGTTCAAGGAAAGTCGGTTCATCAGCGTGCCGCAGCACGCCAAAACGATGGAGATCACCACTTCTATCGGAAAACAGGCCAACGCCTGGAAACGCTCCACCCCAACCGCGCCCGCTACCTGAGAGTCACGGCTTTCAGGTCTGTGCGAATTGAACCTGGTCGTGCCGCTGACCTTTGGTCACCGCCATGCGCACCCTGGATACCACCGGTCTAAAGCGTCCGTGTAGGTCCAGCGCAGTTTGCCCGCTGAGGAATCGGCAGGCCGACGTAGATAGCACGACAGGTCGCAGCGCTCCGCCAACAACGCATTCAACATGAACTTCGATGATGGCAATCAGAACAACAACGACAAGAACAACGAGCTCCGCGTCCGCCCCGTCCGCAGCTTCAGAGCCCTACCCGTTCAGCGATCTCGTCCAGGCCTATTACGACTGCCGGCGCTCAAAGCGAAACAGCGCCAGCGCACTGGCTTTCGAAATGAACCTGGAGCGGAACTTAACGGCTCTTCACCGCGACCTGATAACCGGCCAATACCGGCCAGGCCGCTCAATATGTTTTGTGGTCACCCGGCCAAAGGCCCGCGAGGTGTGGGCCGCCGACTTCCGCGACCGCATCGTGCACCACCTACTCTACAACCGCATCGGTCCACGGATAGAAAGCAGCTTTATAGCGGACAGCTGCGCCTGTATCCGAGAGCGTGGCACGCTGTACGCCGCGAAGCGCCTTGAGGCGAAGATCCGCAGCCAGACCCAGAACTGGTCGAAGCCAGCTTTCTACCTGAAGTGCGACCTGGCCAACTTCTTCGTAGCCATCGACAAGCACGTGCTGGCCGGCCAGCTGTCGGCCAAGATCACGGAACCCTGGTGGCGAGCCCTGGCGCTACAGGTGCTGATGCATGATCCACGCACCGACTATCAAGTCCGCAGCCCGGCGCACCTGTTCAACCGGGTACCGCAGCACAAGCGCCTCACCGCGCAGCCGGCGCACCTGGGTCTACCAATAGGCAACCTGTCGTCGCAGTTCTTCGCCAACGTCTACCTCGACGCCTTGGACCAGTTCTGCAAGCACCGGCTCGGCGCGAAGCACTACGTCCGCTACGTCGACGACTTCGTACTGCTGCATGAATCAGCCCGACAGCTGAATGCCTGGAAGGCCGAGATCGAAGCCTTCCTGCCGAAACTTGGCGCCAGGCTCAACCCGTCGAAGACCATCCTGCAGCCGATTGACCGCGGCGTTGACTTCGTCGGGCATGTGATCAAGCCATGGCGGCGCACCACCCGCAAGCGATCTGTGGGTCAGGCCATGAAGCGGACAGCCGTCGCACCAGCCGAACAGTTGCGCGAAACCGCCAACAGCTATTTCGGCCTGCTCACCCAAGCCAGTCACAGCCAGAAGGATCGTGCTGCGCTCGCCAATCTGGTGCTTCAGCGCGGACACATGGTCAATGGCGACCTGACCAAGACCTACCCAAAGCGATAACCCAAGCGAGGTATCCCCATGCCCACAGAAAACCGATCCAGCAACACCGAACAGATGGTCAGCGTGCTCGAAAAAATCGACGACATTGCAGAACGCTTTGAGATTGAAGGCCTGCACTCGCATCCAACCTACAAGCAGTTCAAGCGTCTTTTCGCCGAACTGAAAGCCACCCAGCACCAGGGCGAGCCGGTTTTCATGGTCCGATCTCATGGCTCCTGCTGCTGGGAAGAGTCGAATGGCGAGGGCTTGGACATAGCCTTGTCGATGCCGGATGAGTACGAGGTCCGAAAGCTCTACCTCCACCCACCAACCTCCGACGGCTTCAGCGCCGGTGACATGGCCGACCAGGGTGCCAAGGCGTTCGCTGCGCGTGATCCGGAAATGGAGGAGCTGCGCGAGTTGCTGCGGGCGATGACTTGCGGGTATCGCATGGCGGTTCAGGCAGGCCACGCCCGCATAACGGCCTTGGGCGGCGACTGTGACAGCGTCGACAGGATGCTGGCTGACTTCCCCGAGTACGCCAAGGCCATCGCCGCCACCAAGCGCAAATCCTGACAAGAGTACATTTGTACTCCGCCCCGCTTTAACCCCTCTCCCCTCTATTCATAGCCGCGATATGGCGGCCAAGGAATCGTCATGCCCGAGAAAAGTGGAATCACCCTAAACCGAGCGGCGCTGGATGTCGTGCTCGAGCGCCAGCGGCAGGTAAGCGACGAAGGATTCTCGCTGTATCGCGACGATGGTTATGCGTCTGGAGAGCTGGCCAGGGCGGCAAGCGTGTACGCCCGGCTGGCGGGTAAGCCTGGCACCATGAGCACAGACTGGCCGTGGGGCGAAGGCACCTTCAAGCCAGGCGCTGATCGCCGGCGTGACCTGATAAAGGCCGGCGCGCTGATCCTCGCGGAGATCGAGCGCCTTGACCGCCAGACGCTTATCCAGCGTGCAGTTGTCCGCCGAGACGAAAACGGCATGTTTCAGCATCCCGACCTTCCCGACTTCGACGAGGGTGACGGCGAGAAGTGCAAAGCCTGGATCGCGGAGCAAGGCCTGCAGGTCATCATGATTGAGCTTGAAACCGACGCGCCCGTGGAAATCGCAGATCGCTACTTCGAGTCAGACGATCCTGATTGCAGCTATTGGGAGCCGAATCGACCTGACGGAGAAGGCTGGTTCTGCCTGGCCATACACGATAGCGACGACGGCCCCGTCTGCTGGTGGGCTCGCCGAGTGGTGACTCCATGACCCGCCTCGCCCTCTGCCTCCTGCTACTGGCCACCGGCGCCAGCGCTGACCCTTTGCCGTATGGGGTTCGCGTCTTCCATGACGATGAGCACGGCGCCACTTGCTGGCTTTACAAGTATGGCTATGCAGGCGGCATCAGTTGCATCCCCGACAGCCAGCTGCAGGCCGGCACCGAGCGCGAGCTCTCCCCGCACGAAACCGAATCTGAACCTACACCCGCACTGGCGCCTGGGCGCTGGATTGATGAGAGGTATGAGCTGTGAGCCTGGTTCGAGAAAACCTGATGACCCGCGAAGGCTACTCACCGTATTGCGGAGACGAGAACTGCACCCACATGCTGCCGCGCACCACTTGGGATGGCGAGCAGTTCAAGTGCCGATGCGGCTGGCGTTCGCAATTCCCGGCTGACTTCATCGCCGAATACAAGGCGAAGTGCCACGGAGGCACAAAGTCATGACCGACCTAATCGAAGTGAAGACGGCCGACCTTGCAGGTGAGGCGCTGAACTGGTCGCTGGCAATTGCCGTGAGCCTGAATCCTTTCGTTTCGCCAGCGCAGTACGGCGTCCCTGCTCGGGTGTTCATCCAGCAAGAAGGGATGTTCCCGGTGCGCTACAAACCAGCTGTTGATTGGCTGGTATGCGGTCCACTGATCGAGAAGCACAACATCAGCCTGCATTGCCCGCAGAGCGTTGGCGACGTGTGGGCAGCCTGGATCACCGGTGGCGGCAGCGATATTGCCCAGGCTGGCGATTCAGCCCTACAGGCCGCGTGCCGCACCATCGTCGCCGCCAAAGTTGGACTGCTTGTCCAGGTGCCGAAGGAGCTGCAGCCATGATCGTCCTACCCATCGCCGCCCCGCTCTACATAGCCTGGCTCATCTGGAAGGGTCCGAGGCCGTGAAACAGTAATAGAGCCCGCCCAGCCAGACTTACGTCGGTCTTGGACCCAAGACAACTGACTGTGCGAGCAAGAACATCATGACAGCCGCCTTCACCAGCGTCTGTAGGAAAACTCTGATCCCTCCCCACCTCTGCCGCCATGCGCGGCGTGGAGCCTATTCCATGGAAACCGAAATCCTCTCGGAGAAAGAACTGGCCGAGCTGACCGGCTACAAGGCCAGGGGCTACCAGCGCCGCTGGCTTGAAGAACGCCAATGGCACTTTGTCGAAAGCCGCGGTGGTCGCCCACTGGTTGGCCGGCAGTACGCCCGAATGAAGCTGGGTGTCACCCTTCAAGTGATGCCCGTAGCGCCCCCGCCTCTGCCGGTACCGGCATGGACGCCTGATATTTCTAAGGTTAGGTGATATGCGCCCCCGGAAGAACGAAAACAGGGACTTGCCGCCGGGGATGTACCGGCGCATACGCAGTAGTAAAAGCAAGAAGAACCCGAAAAAAGAGTGGATCAGTTACATCTACCTGGACAAGTCAGGCAAACCAATCCCTCTGGGTACCGACCTGAACTTGGCCAGGCTTAAGTGGGCCGAGCTGGAAGCCAAGGAGAAGCCGCGCGATCTCCTTCAAATGAAGTCGGTCTTCGATCGATACGAACGAGACATCATCCCCAAGAAGGCACCACGCACGCAGAAAGACAACCTGGCGGAGCTTCGCCAGCTTCGGCCTTTCTTCGACGGCGCCCCTATAGACGCCATCACGCCGTCGCTTGTCGCCCAGTACAGGGATGCCCGCTCGGCCCCTGTCCGGGCGAACAGGGAGATCGCTCTCCTATCTCACATCTACAATATTGCGCGCGAGTGGGGCCTATCTACTAAGGAAAACCCGTGCCAGGGTGTACGCAAGAATAAGGAGAAGCCTCGCGACTTCTATGCAAACGATTCGGTCTGGAAAGCCGTGTATGCCAAAGCGGTGGATGAATTGAAGGTAGCCATGGACTTGGCGTATCTGACAGGCCAGCGCCCAGCGGACGTACTGGTGATGAGGAAGGATGACATCGAGGATAACGCCCTCGGCGTGACGCAGAAAAAGACCCACAAGAAGCTGCGGATTATGCTTGAAGTGGATGGGGCTGTGAGCGGCCTTGGCGTCCTAATCGGGGAGATCCTGAAGAGAAACGAAGCACACACATCACCGTACCTGATCCTGACGGACGGCGGCCTGCGAGTGACAGCGTCGATGCTTCGGCGGCGCTGGGATGATGCACGGGAGGAGGCGGTGAAGGAAGCGACTGCCTCCGGCGACCAGGTCCTGGCCGGCCGCATCAGTCAGTTCCAGTTCCGTGACATACGCCCCAAGGCTGCATCGGAAATCACCGATGTGGAGCACGCCAGTCTGCTGCTGGGGCACACCAAAGGTGACATCACCGAGCGAGTTTACCGACGCATCGGAGCCTTGGCGAAACCCACCAAATAGCCTAAGTATTGTCAGCGCTGACAAAAAACGCATTCCCAAGGGTGTTCCCATGGGTTGTTTTTGCATGCCTCAGAAACGCAAAAAGCCCTGACTAATCAGGGCTTTGAATATGGCGGAAGCGTAGAGATTCGAACTCTAGGATAGTTGCCCATCGACGGTTTTCAAGACCGTTGCCTTAAACCACTCGGCCACGCTTCCTCGTATTGCGGGCGCCATAATACCGAAATGAAACAAGCTGTCAAACTCTCTGTGTAGCTGGTTGCCATCGCTCTGTTATGATCTTTGCATCTGAACGTTTCAAACCCACAGGAGTGTCGCCATGCGCGAACAGGATTACGCCGTCAATCACGGCCAGCAGGTCGAGCAGCAGGAGGTCAGCCGAGTCCTGCGCAATACGTACGGGCTGTTGGCTATTACCCTCGCCTTCAGTGGTCTCATGGCCTTTATTGCGCAGCAGATGCGCGTTGGCTACCCGAACATTTTCGTGGTGCTGATCGGCTTCTATGGCCTGTTCTTTCTCACCAACAAGCTGCGTGACTCGGCGTGGGGCCTGGTATCTACCTTCGCCCTTACCGGTTTCATGGGCTTTATCCTTGGCCCTATCCTCAACCGTTACCTGGGCATGGCCGGTGGCGCCGAGGTTGTCAGTTCGGCCTTCGCCATGACCGCGCTGGTGTTCGGTGGCCTGTCGGCCTATGTGCTGATCACCCGTAAGGACATGAGCTTCCTCGGTGGTTTCATCACCGCAGGTTTCTTCGTGCTGATGGGTGCTGTGCTGGCTAGCCTGTTCTTCCAGATCAGCGGCCTGCAACTGGCAATCAGCGCTGGCTTCGTGTTGTTCTCGTCGGTCTGCATCCTGTTCCAGACCAGCGCGATCATTCACGGTGGCGAGCGTAACTACATCATGGCCACGATCAGCTTGTATGTTTCTATCTACAACCTGTTCGTCAGCCTGCTGCAGCTGTTCGGTCTGATGGGTCGCGACGACTGATCATAGGCTAGGCAGTTGTAGGAAAGCCCGCTTCGGCGGGCTTTTTTGTGCCAGCTATTACTACCCCAAACGCCCATAGCCCCGTAGAATGCGCTCCTTTTTCTTCCGGGGCAGCACTCCCATGAGTTCAATCGAGCAAGGACCCAGCGCACCCGCGCAGGCCAATGAACTGGTCCTCGGCCTTGAGGACAAGCCGCGGCCGCTGATTGCCATGCTGGCAGCACTGCAGCACTTGCTGGCGATCATCGTGCCGATCGTGACCCCCGGCTTGCTGATTTGCCAGGCGCTGGGCGTTTCGGCACGCGACACCAATTTGATTGTGTCGATGTCACTGGTAATCTCGGGTATCGCCACCTTTGTGCAATGCCGTCGTTTCGGGCCATTCGGCGCGGGTCTGCTGATTGTGCAAGGCACCAGTTTCAACTTTGTCGGACCCTTGATCGCCGGTGGCGCGCTGATGGTCAAGCAAGGTACGCCGGTGGAAGCCGTGATGGCGGCGATTTTCGGTGTGGTGATTGCCGGTTCGTTCGTTGAAATGGGCATTTCGCGCATCCTGCCTTTCGTTAAACGCCTGATCACGCCGCTGGTGACCGGCATTGTGGTGCTGATGATCGGCCTGACCTTGATCAAGGTCGGCCTGATCAGCATGGGCGGTGGCTTTGCGGCAATGAGCAACGGCACCTTCGCCAACGGCGAAAACCTGCTGCTGTCGGGCGTGGTGTTGGCGATTATCGTGGTGCTCAACCGTATTCCAGTGGTGTGGATGCGCAGTTGCGCCATTGTCATTGCCTTGGCCGTTGGGTATGCCCTGGCCGGTTATCTCGGTCGCCTGGATTTCACCGGCATGCATGAAGCCGAGCTGTTCCAGGTGCCCGTGCCACTGCACTTTGGCCTGGGTTTCTCTTGGGCGCTGTTCATTCCGATGCTGGTGATTTACCTGGTGACCTCCCTGGAAGCCATTGGTGACGTGACTGCGACCAGCAAGGTTTCGCGCCAGCCGGTCGAAGGGCCGCTGTGGATGCAACGGATCAAGGGCGGCGTTCTGGTCAATGGTGCCAACTCGTTGCTGGCCGGGGTGTTCAACACCTTCCCAAGTTCGGTGTTTGCCCAGAACAACGGCGTTATCCAACTGACCGGAATTGCCAGTCGCCATATCGGCGTGTGGATCGCGGCCATGCTGGTCATTCTTGGCCTGTTCCCAAGTGTTGCCGGAGTGATTCAGGCAGTGCCGGAGCCAGTGCTGGGTGGCGCTGCGATGGTGATGTTCGGTGCAGTGGCAGCGTCGGGGATCAACATTCTGGCCAGCATCAGCCTGGACCGCCGTGCACTGCTGATTATTGCGGTGTCGCTGGCGTTGGGCCTGGGGGTGGCGCAGGTGCCGGAGTTTCTTGCGCACATGCCGTCGGCGCTGCGCAATGTGCTCGAGTCGGGAGTCGCTACCGGGGGAATTTGTGCACTGGTGCTGAACTGGTTCCTGCCGGAGCATAAAGAGAAGGCTTAAGCGAACGGGGCGGGCCGTCGCAGGGCAAGCCCGCTCCCTCGATTTGCTTTATGATTGGCGCAGTTTTGCTGAATGAGCCCTCCATGAAGTTTGCCATTGCGGTTTTTTCCCCGGCCCATGCGCCCTCCTCACGCCGCGCCCTGCGCTTTGCTCAGGCGACGCTCGCCAGCGGCCACGAAATTGTCCGCTTGTTTTTTTATCAAGACGGCGTGCACTGCGCCTCGGGCAATATCGTCGCCCCACAGGATGAACTGGATGTCGCCGCCCAATGGCGATCCTTTATCAGTGAGCACCACCTCGATGCCGTGGTGTGTATTGCCGCGGCGTTGCGCCGTGGCGTACTCAATGACGAGGAAGCCCAACGCTACCAGCGCACCGCGGTAAACCTTCCGGCGCCCTGGGAGCTGTCTGGCCTTGGCCAACTACATGAAGGTGCACAACTGGCCGACCGTTTGCTCTGCTTTGGAGGCGACTGAGATGGCCAAGTCATTACTACTGATAAGCCGCAAGGCGCCTTGGGCGGGTCTGTCTGCCCGCGAAACCTTGGATATCGCCCTGGCCGGTGGCGCCTTCGATCTACCCCTGGGCATGCTGTTTCTCGATGACGGGGTGTTTCAGCTCGCGCCTGGTCAGCAGCCCGCCCAACTGCAACAGAAGAACCTCGCCGCTAACTTACAGGCCTTGCCGATGTTCGGTGTCGACGAGCTTTTTGTTGCCCGCAGCAGCCTGCAGGAGCGTGGCTTGACGGCAGAGAACCTCAGCCTGCCGGTGCAGGTGCTGGATGACGCCGAACTGGCTGCATTGATTGACCGTTTCGACCAGGTGGTAACCCTCTGATGAGCACCTTGCACGTAATCTCCCATTCGCCCTTCGGTGACAATCGCTTGAACAGCTGTTTGCGCCTGCTCGGCAGCAAAGATGGCCTGTTGCTGTGCGGCGATGCCGTGTATGCCCTGCAAGCTGCCAGCGCACCGCTGGCCAGCCTGCACGCGAGCAATCTGCAAGGCCGCCTGTTCGCCCTCGAGGAAGACCTGCAAGCCCGCGCCATCAACACCGACGACGGCGTTCAGGCCATCGACTACCCGGCGTTCGTTGCACTTTCGCTGGACTACGACAAGGTCAACACCTGGCTATGAGCACCCTCACTGTAGGCGCGCGCAACATCGCCCTGGACAAGGACGGTTATCTGCTTGAGCTCAGCGATTGGTCCGAGGAGGTTGCCAACGCCCTCGCCGACCGCGAGCAATTGGAGCTGACCGAGGAGCACTGGGAAGTGCTGACAGTACTGCGCGCCTTTTACCAGGAGTTCGAGTTGTCGCCGGCCACACGCCCGCTGATCAAGTACACGGCACTCAAGCTGGGGCCGGAGAAAGGCAACAGCATGCACCTGAACCGCCTGTTCAAAGGCACTCCTGCCAAACTCGCCGCAAAACTTGCGGGCCTGCCAAAGCCGACCAATTGCATATGACCGACCTTCGCCCGCTGATCACCGAAACCCCGGCCGAACATCCCTTTGCCCAGTTTGTACGCATCCTTGGCAAGGGCAAGCGTGGCGCTCGCGGCCTGACCCGGGAGGAAGCCCGTGAGGCTATGGGCATGTTGCTCGACGGCGAGGTCGAAGAAGCGCAACTGGGCGCCTTCCTGATGCTGCTGCGGCACAAGGAAGAAAGCCCTGAGGAGTTGGCGGGCTTCACTGAAGCGCTGCGTCAGCGCGTGCATGCACCAGCGATCCAGGTAGACCTGGACTGGCCTAGTTATGCCGGGAAAAAGCGCCACCTGCCCTGGTACCTGCTGGCGGCCAAATGCCTGGCCGCCAATGGCGTACGTATTCTCCTGCATGGGGGTGGCGCACACACCGCCGGGCGGCTGTACACCGAACAAGTGCTGGAGTTGTTGCAGATCCCCCTGTGCCGCAACTGGCAGGCAGTGGCCGAGGCGCTCGACAGCCAGCAATTGGCATTTATTCCGCTGCACGACTGGGCACCACGCCTGCAACACATGATCGACCTGCGCAACACCCTGGGCCTGCGCTCGCCTATCCATTCCCTGGCACGGGTGCTCAACCCGCTGGGCGCACGCTGCGGCCTGCAGAGCATCTTCCACCCGGGTTATCAGGCGGTACACCGCGAAGCCAGCCGCCTGCTTGGCGATACCGCTATTGTGGTCAAGGGTGACGGAGGCGAGATCGAGATCAACCCCGACACCACCAGCCATCTGTACGGCACTGCGGCGGGCGTGGATTGGGATGAAGAGTGGCCAGCCCTGGCTGCCCAGCGGCATGTAAAACCAGCGAGCCTGGAGCCAGAGCAATTACTCTCGGTATGGCGAGGTGAAGCGCACAACAGCTATGGTGAACTAGCGGTGGTCGCAACCATGGCCCTGGCCTTGCGTGGCCTTGGCCAGTCGCGTGAAGACGCCTTCGCTCAAGCCCAACGCTACTGGGACAAGCGCAACTGATCGAACAAGCCGATTAAACCGGCCCGGACTTTGCGCTATTCGTTCGAACCCTGCTCCGTAAACTGGGCTCTATATCAGAATGAATCGCCAAGGAGTTCAGCATGGGCCTTTTGATCGATGGACGCTGGCATGACCAGTGGTATGAAAGCAGCAAAGACGGCGCCTTCCAACGTGAAAGCGCGCAGCGCCGCAATCAACTACCGGCCGCCGAGGCCGGGCGCTATCACCTGTACGTGTCGCTGGCCTGCCCCTGGGCACACCGCACCCTGATCTTTCGCAAGCTTAAAGGCCTGGAAAGTCTCATCGATGTGTCAGTTGTCAGCTGGCTGATGGGCGAGAACGGCTGGACATTCGATCAGAGCACGGGCTCGACCGGCGACAAGCTCGAGCATCTGCAGTTTCTCCATCAGCGTTACACCCGCGACGATCCACAGTACAGCGGCCGGGTTACCGTGCCGGTGCTGTGGGACAAGCAGGAACAGCGCATCGTCAACAATGAGTCGGCAGAGATCATCCGCATTTTCAACCATGCCTTCGATGACCTGACCGGCAATCGCCTGGACCTCTACCCCGAGCCGCTGCAAACAGAGATAGATGCCCTCAACGAGCGCATCTATCCGGCGGTCAACAACGGTGTGTATCAAGCAGGCTTCGCCACCTCGCAAGAGGCGTATGAACAGGCTTTCGATCAATTGTTTGCGGAACTGGACTGCCTGGATCAACGCCTCGGCGAACGCCGTTATTTAACCGGCGAGTACCTGACTGAAGCCGATTGGCGACTGTTCACTACGTTGATTCGCTTTGATGCGGTGTACCACGGGCACTTCAAGTGCAACCTGCGGCGCCTTGCCGACTACCCAAACCTGTCGAATTGGCTACGAGAGTTGTATCAGTGGCCAGGGGTGGCGCAGACGGTGAACTTCGAGCATATCCAGAAGCATTATTACATGAGCCACAAGACCATCAACCCGAATGGAATTGTGCCTAAAGGCCCATTGCAGGACTTTACCCAGCAGCATGATCGGCAACGGTGGGCGGGACGAGGTATCTGGACCAACGATTGATGCTGTGATTGGTGATCGCGAGGCAATCGCGCGTCTACAGAGGGTGAATCTGTAGACGCGGGCTTGCCTCGCGATGCATTTCAGCCCTGGGAGCCTTCGAACCAGGCCAGCTTTTCACGCAACTGGACCACTTCCCCCACGATCACCAGGGTCGGCGCATGAACCTCATGCTCGGCGACCAGCGCCGGCAAGTCAGCCAGCGTGCCGGTAAACACCCGCTGGTTCGGCGTAGTGCCCTGCTGTACCAGCGCTGCGGGCGTGTCGGCAGCGCGACCATGGCGAATCAACTCGGCACAGATGGTCGGCAAGCCAACCAGCCCCATGTAGAACACCAGGGTCTGAGCCGGTGCCACCAGATCATTCCAAGGCAGGTTACTGGTACCGTCCTTGAGGTGGCCGGTAACGAACCGCACCGATTGGGCGTAATCGCGATGAGTGAGCGGTATGCCAGCATACGCTGAGCAACCACTGGCGGCAGTGATACCCGGCACCACCTGGAAAGGAATGCCCTGCTCTGCCAGTTCCTCGATCTCTTCACCACCCCGGCCGAAGATGAACGGATCACCGCCCTTCAAACGCAATACCCGCTTGCCCTGACGAGCCAGGGTCACCAGCAATTGGTTGATCTGATCCTGAGGCACAGCATGATCGGCGCGACGTTTACCGACGTAGATGCGCTCGGCATCACGACGGCACAGCTCTATGATCGCCGGAGCAACCAAACGATCGTAAAGCACTACGTCAGCCTGCTGCATCAAGCGCAAGGCACGGAAGGTAAGCAGATCCGGGTCACCCGGCCCTGCACCGACCAGATACACCTCACCCGGCGCCTGATAGCTGGCGCCGTCGATCTTGGCTTGCAGCAACCGCTCGGCTTCAGCACCCTGCCCGGCCAGTTGCCGCTCGGCGATCGGCCCCTGGAAAACATCTTCCCAAAAGCCACGACGTTGATTGACGTCCGGATACAGGGCCTTGACCTTGTGACGAAAACGCGCGCCCAAACCGGCAAGCTCGCCATAGGCGGCCGGAATCCAGGTTTCCAGCTTGGCGCGGATCAACCGCGCCAACACCGGTGCATCACCACCACTGGACACCGCCACCACCAGGGGCGAACGGTCGACAATCGCCGGGAAGATCACCGAGCACAAAGCAGGAGCATCAACCACGTTGACCGGCACACAGCGCTGGTGGGCGTCGGCTGAAACCTGGGCGTTGAGTGCCTGGTCATCTGTTGCAGCAATGATCAGCTGGCAACCGTCAAGGTCGCCCGACTGATAGCCACGGCTGAGGATTTCGCCACCGCTGTGCCGAACAAGCTCGCTCAGTTGCGCTTCGATCTGAGGCGCAACCACGCGCAATACCGCCCCGGCATCGGCCAGCAGACGCGACTTGCGCAGGGCAATTTCACCTCCACCGACAACCAGCACGCGGCTGCCGCGCAGTTTGTGGAACAGCGGCAGAAATTCCATTTAAGCGATGATCTCCAGCCCGCCCATGTACGGCTTGAGCACTTCAGGCACGCGGATCGAACCATCGGCCTGCTGGTAGTTCTCCAGAACCGCAACCAGGGTACGACCCACCGCCAGGCCAGAACCGTTCAGGGTATGGACCAATTCCGGCTTGCCGGTTTCCGGATTGCGCCAGCGAGCCTGCATGCGACGCGCCTGGAAGTCACCACAGTTGGAGCACGAAGAGATCTCGCGGTATTTATCCTGGCTCGGCACCCAGACTTCCAGGTCATAGGTCTTGACCGCACTGAAGCCCATGTCGCCGGTGCACAGCGCCAATACCCGGTACGGCAGCTCCAGCGCCTGCAGCACGCGCTCGGCGTTGGCAGTCAAGCCTTCCAGCGCTTCCATGGATTTACCTGGCTCGACGATCTGGACCATCTCTACCTTGTCGAACTGGTGCTGGCGGATCATCCCGCGGGTGTCACGACCCGAAGCGCCGGCTTCACTGCGGAAGCATGGCGTGTGGGCGACAAACTTGACCGGCAGTTGCTTGGCGTCGAGGATCTCGCCCGCGACGATATTGGTCAGCGACACTTCGGCGGTCGGAATCAGGTAGAAGTCGGCTTCGCCTTCACGGCTGATCTTGAACAGGTCTTCTTCGAACTTTGGCAGTTGACCGGTGCCTTGCAGCGCCGGCGCCTGGACCAGGTACGGGGTGTAGGCTTCTTCGTAGCCGTGTTCGCTGGTGTGCAGGTTGATCATGAACTGCGCCAGGGCGCGGTGCAGGCGCGCGATTGGCCCACGCAGCAAGGCGAAACGAGCCCCCGAGAGCTTAGCTGCTGTTTCGAAGTCCAGGCCACCGCTCAATTCGCCCAGGGCGACGTGATCCTTGATATCGAAGTCGAACTGGCGCGGGGTGCCCCAGCGACGCACTTCAACGTTGTGATCTTCATCGGCGCCAACCGGCACGCTTTCGTCCGGCAGGTTAGGAATGCCCAGTACAATCGCATCCAGCTCGGCCTGAATGCCGTCCAGTTCGGTTTTACCACTGGCCAGCTCTTGGGCCATGCGCTCTACATCGGCCATCAGCGGCGCGATGTCTTCGCCACGGGCCTTGGCCTGGCCGATGGATTTGGAACGGGCGTTACGCTCGGCCTGCAGTTGTTCGGTGCGGGTCTGCACCACCTTGCGGCGTTCTTCCAGTGCTTCGATGCGCGCGACATCCAGGCTGAAGCCACGGGAGGCCAGGCGGTCCGCCACTTCCTGAAGTTGGCCGCGTAACAGTTTGGAATCGAGCATATCGTTCTCTCGTTGGTTCAGAATTTGGTTAAAGACAGGCCGGCCCAGGTCGCGAGCAGCCCGCCAAATACGCTAAGCCCGGCATAACCGAAGGCCAGCGGCGCCTGCCCGCTTTCGAGCAGGCGCACGGTATCCAGGGAAAAGGATGAAAATGTAGTCAAACCGCCAAGAAAGCCGACGATCAGGCCAGCACGCAGCTCGACCGGCACCATCGGGCGATGCAGAAACAACCCGTATAGCAGGCCGATCAGCAGACAGCCAATCAGATTGACCGCCAGCGTACCGAGATAGAAGTGGCGTGGCCAGTGGGCATTGACCCAATTGGACGTGGCAAATCGCAGCAAGGTCCCGGCGATACCCCCCGCGCTGACAGCGGCGATCACAGCAATCATGACTTTCTCCGTTGCCGTGGGCTCTTGCGATCAAGCTCAGCGAGGTGCTTGAGCTTCTCACCAATCTTCAATTCCAGGCCGCGCGGCACAGGCTGATAG
Organism: Pseudomonas arcuscaelestis; assembly: GCF_016881005.1. Classification (GTDB taxonomy): domain Bacteria; phylum Pseudomonadota; class Gammaproteobacteria; order Pseudomonadales; family Pseudomonadaceae; genus Aquipseudomonas; species Aquipseudomonas arcuscaelestis. Next base: position 145,570 of record NZ_JACOPV010000010.1, read on the forward strand.
TAAGGGCGCGGCTCGAGGTTATCCGGGAAGTAATCTTCCCCGGCTGCATAGGCATCCGGTTCATCATGGGCGTAACGGTACTCGTCGCCATAGCCCAGTTGTTTCATCAACTTGGTCGGCGCATTGCGCAAGTGTAGCGGCACTTCCAGCGAACCATGCTCACCCGCTTCACGCAGGGCAGTCTTGAAGCCCATGTACACTGCATTGCTCTTCGGTGCACAGGCAAGGTAGGTGATGGCCTGGGCCACGGCCAGCTCACCCTCAGGGCTGCCGAGACGCTCTTGCACATCCCAGGCTGCCAGGCACAGGCTCAAGGCGCGGGGGTCGGCGTTGCCGATGTCTTCGCTGGCCATGCGCACGACGCGACGCGCGATATACAGCGGATCACAACCGCCGTCGAGCATGCGCGCAAACCAATACAGTGCGCCGTTGGGGTTCGAACCGCGTACCGACTTGTGCAGCGCCGAGATCTGATCGTAAAAGGCTTCGCCGCCCTTGTCGAAACGACGACGACTGTCACCCAGCAAGCTTTGCAGCAACTCCACACCGATTTCGCCGCCATCCTCGGCCAGATCTGAAGCGTTTTCGAGGAAGTTGAGCATGCGCCGACCATCGCCATCGGCAGCAGCCATGAGCATCTGGAACGCTTCATCGCCGACGTGCAACTGGCGTTTGCCGAGGCCACGCTCCTCGCTCAGGGCGCGATTGACCAATTTGCGCAGGGCCGCTTCATCGAGACTCTTGAGCACATACACCCGCGCCCGCGACAACAATGCATTGTTGAGCTCAAACGAAGGGTTCTCAGTGGTAGCACCGATGAAAATCAGCGTGCCGTCTTCCACATATGGCAAGAAGGCATCTTGCTGGGATTTGTTGAAACGGTGCACTTCATCAACGAACAGGATGGTGCGCCGCCCGTATTGCCCTGCCTGCTGCTTGGCGATTTCCACCGCATGGCGGATTTCCTTGACCCCCGCCAGAACCGCCGAAACGGTTTCGAAGTGGGCATCGCAGAACTGCGCCAGCAGCCGCGCCAGGGTGGTCTTGCCGACCCCGGGTGGGCCCCAGAAAATCATTGAGTGCAGCGCCCCCTGCTCCAGCGCTTCGCGCAGCGGCTTGCCGCGGGCCAGCAAGTGCTCCTGGCCAACGTACTCGTCCAGGTTGGCCGGGCGCAGGCGCGCTGCCAGAGGCTGGGCTACGGGGTCGCTACGAAACAGGTCCATGGATGGCGCTACTACCTCTTATTCCGAAATGACGTCAGCGCCTTTCGGGATGTCGAACTTGAACTTACCTGCCGCAATCGCCTGGTTGGCTTTGACGCCGGTAAACAGGATGTTGGTGCGCTGGCCGACGCTGTCGATCAGTTGCATATCATTGACCAGCCCCTTGCGGAACGAAAGGCGCAGGGAGTCAAACAGGGTGTCCTTGGTTTTCGGCTTGAGGGTGAAATCCATGACATCACCTTGCTCCTTGGAGGTGATATCGAAGCTCTGGCTGATCTTCGATACATCACCGGATAACAGCAGTGCAGGCGTTTCGGTCAGGCGCTGGTCGAGCTTCTTGATCGTCGCCTGCTCCAGGTCAGGGTCCCACAAGGTGACGGTCTTGCCGTCGGAAACTACGACTTGCTCCTGTGGCGCGTCAGTGTGCCAGTAAAACAGTCCAGGGCGCTGAACCGACATTTGCCCGGCCGTTTCCTGCAGGCTGGTACCGCTGGCATCCAGGGTCAACTGCGAGAATCGAGCCTCGATAGTCCGGGATTTTTCCAGCAATTGGGTCAAGCGCGCCACATCCTGCTCGCCAGCAAAAACCGACGCGCTGGACACGGCCAAAGCGGAAACCAACATCATGCGAATAAGGCGCATGGCAATCCTCGTTGCAGTATGAATGGGCCTGTGGCCGTCGCTGGCCACAGGCTGGAAGGTCATCAGTCGCGAGACGGCCCGGGGGCAATCACTTCACGCGAGCCGTTGGTGTTCATGGCGGTTACGACGCCGGCCATTTCCATCGACTCGATCATGCGCGCGGCGCGGTTGTAGCCAATCTTCAGCTTGCGCTGCACAGCAGAAATGGAAGCACGGCGGCTTTCCAGCACGAATTGTACGGCTTCATCGTACAGGGCATCGGTTTCGGCATCATCGCCATCGCCACTACTGCCGCCGTCGAAGCCGCTACCGGCCTCCTCGACACCGTTGAGAATGTCGTCGTTGTAGTCTGGGGCGCCACGCAGCTTCCAGGCCTCGACCACGCGGTGAACCTCTTCGTCGGAAACGAAGGCGCCATGCACCCGAATCGGCAGGCTGGTGCCAGGCGGCATATAGAGCATGTCACCGTGACCGAGCAACTGCTCGGCACCGCCCTGGTCGATGATGGTCCGAGAGTCGATCTTGCTCGATACCTGGAACGCCATACGGGTCGGAATGTTGGCCTTGATCAGGCCGGTGATCACGTCTACCGACGGCCGCTGTGTCGCAAGGATCAAGTGGATACCGGCAGCTCGGGCCTTCTGGGCGATACGTGCGATCAGCTCTTCGACCTTCTTGCCGACGATCATCATCATGTCAGCAAATTCGTCGACCACCACAACGATAGTTGGCAGGGTTTTCAGCAGCGGCGGCACGTCATCCATGCTTTCACGCTTGAACATCGGGTCGTAGATAGGCTCGCCCGCTTCCTCGGCGTCTTTGACCTTGCGGTTGAAGCCTGCCAGGTTACGTACGCCCATCGCGGCCATCAGCTTATAGCGCCGCTCCATCTCGGCCACGCTCCAGCGCAGCGCATTGGCGGCGTCCTTCATGTCGGTAACCACAGGGCACAGCAAGTGCGGGATGCCCTCGTAGATCGACAATTCGAGCATTTTCGGGTCGATCATGATCAGCTTGGCGTCTTCGGGCCCCGACTTGAACAGAATCGAAAGGATCATTGCGTTAACGCCCACCGACTTACCCGAACCTGTCGTACCGGCTACCAACAGGTGCGGCATCTTGGCCAGATCGGTAATGACCGGCTTGCCGCCAATGTCGTGACCCAGGGCCATGGTGACCGGCGACTTGGCTTCGTCGTACTGCGGCGACGACAGCACTTCGGAGAAGCGCACGATCTGCCGGTCTTCGTTGGGAATCTCGATACCGACGGTGGTCTTGCCGGGAATTACTTCAACCACACGCACACTGGTCACTGCCAGGGAACGGGCCAAGTCTTTCGCCAGGTTGGAAATGCGACTGACCTTGACGCCTGCTGCCGGCTGGATTTCGTAGCGGGTAATCACAGGGCCCGGGTGAATGGAGTCCACCGAGACCTCCACGCCGAATTCCTTGAGCTTGATTTCCAGCAGATGACCCACGCCGGCCAGGGATTCAGGCGAATAATTGACCTGCTTTTTCTCGGCAGGATCTAGAATCGAAATCGGCGGCAAGGTGCCTTCAATGGCACTGTCGACGAACAGCGGCGCCTGCTTTTCCTTCTGCACGCGCTTGCTCGGCTCAGGCACCTTGGCTGGCGCTGGCATGATCACCGGCGCTGGCTGTTGCGCACGCTCGGCCACATGCTTGGTCAACGCCTGGTCACGCTCGATGATACGTTCCTTGGCCTTGGCTTGCTCACGGCGGTCCGGGACCATTGGAGCTACGACATCATGAACCTGATCATCGACTTCACGCAGTTGCGCGACCAGACGCTTGCGCTCGTTGCGCGCAGCCCACCAGCGATTGGCGGCGCCCTGGAACAGCTCGAACAGGTCGAGGGTGATCTTGCCGGTAACGTCCATGACCTTGAACCAGGACAGGTCGGTAAACACGGTCAGGCCAAACAGGAACAAGGCAATGAACATCAGGGTGCTGCCCTGAACGTTCAAGGCATTCTTGGCCAGGTCTCCCAGACTTTCGCCCAGGGCGCCACCGGCCGAGGCAGGCAGGCTGGCAGCAGAATGGAAGTGAATGTGCGCAAGGGCAGCGCCGGAGAGCACCAGGAACACCAGGCCAATCAAGCGCCAGGAAAACAGCCAGCCGCTCCACTGCCATGGCTGATGGCGCTCGCGGAAAATCTGCCAGGTTTTGATGGCCAGCAGTAACGGAAAGATATAGGCGAAATAGCCGAGGACCATGAACAACACGTCGGCGAAATAGGCACCCGCGCGCCCGGCGGCATTCTGCACCTGGTCGACATTGCTGGTATGACTGAAACCTGGATCGGCCTGATCGTAGGTCAGCAGCGCCATCAGCAAGTACAGGCACAGCGCACCAAAGGCGATCAGCGCACCTTCCTTGAGGCGATAATGCAGCTGCTGACGCCAGAGCGGCACAGGCAAGGGCTTCGATGTTGCGGTGGATTTCTTCAAAACGCTTCTATTCCTGCGCTCAACGCGCGTCCAACAGTGATTGACCTATTTGAACGGTCAATAAACCACTACTTTTAACATTACTGCCCGCCTACCGCTATGGCGGCACGCTAGAAACAAGCGTAAACGGTGGCCAATTTCCTATATCGCAATTTGAGCATGCATTTTCTTTTGTGACAAAGGCTTATGCGTTGTTTTTGCACAGGTGTGACAACAAACGACAAAGCAAGTTGCCATAAAGCCGCTGGTGACGACGCGACTTGCCCCGCAAGGTGCTTTCAGGCAATGCTGGATGCCCTCCCCTCCTCCATCTTTGGACCACGATGCTGACCTGGTTGAGCCGCGACTCCCTGACATTCCCCGCGCTGGACAAAGCCATGCGCGACCCTAACGGCCTACTCGCCGCTGGCGGGGATCTAAGCGCCGAGCGCCTGGTGCAAGCCTATCGTCACGGCTGCTTTCCCTGGTATCAGGACGGCCAGCCAATCCTCTGGTGGTCACCGGACCCGCGCACAGTGCTATTCCCCGACGAATTGCACGTTTCGCGCTCACTGCGCAAATTCATCCGCCAGGGCCACTACCAGGTCAGTTTCGATCAGGACTTCGCCGCGGTGATTGCCGCCTGCGCTGCGCCACGCGACTACGCAGACGGCACCTGGATCACCGACAGCATGCAAGCGGCCTACCTCAAACTGCATAGCCAAGGTTTCGCCCACTCGGTTGAGGTACGCCAGAACGGCGAACTGGTCGGCGGCCTGTATGGGTTGGCCATGGGCCGTCTGTTTTTCGGCGAATCAATGTTCAGTCGCGCCGACAATGCATCCAAGGTTGGCTTCGTGACGCTGGTCGAGCACCTGCAGCAAGCAGGTTTTGTACTGATTGACTGCCAGATGCCCACTGAACACCTGCACAGCCTGGGCGCTCGAGCCATCCCCCGCGCCACGTTCGCCGACTATCTGCAGCGCTACCTGGATCAACCCAACAGCGCTACCTGGGTTTGTTAGGCGAGTTTTCCCAGCTGGCATACACTTAAATCTAAAGCACCTCCCGAGGGGTTGATCATGACAGAGCTGGCGCGGTTGAAGTTTTATGCCACTCAACCCCATTCCTGCAGCTACCTGCCTGACGAACAAGCCACCACGCTGTTTCTCGATCCGAGCCAGCCGATGGATGTGAATGTCTACGCAGACCTGTCGGAAATGGGTTTTCGGCGTAGCGGCGATCATCTGTATCGCCCGCATTGCCAAAACTGCAACGCCTGCGTACCGGCGCGAATCCCGGCTGCGCGGTTTTTACCCAGCCGCCAGCAGAAACGCATTCTCAAACGCAACGCCGATATCAGCGTCACCGCTGCGCGCCCTGCCTTCAAAGAGGAATACTTCGAGCTGTACCGGCGCTACATCGAGCAACGCCATGCAGACGGCGACATGTACCCACCCAGCCGCGATCAGTTCGCAACGTTCCTGGTCCGCGACCTGCCGTTTTCACGCTTTTACGAATTTCGCCTGCACGGCCGCCTGGTCGCCGTGGCGGTTACTGATCTGCTGCCCAACGGCCTCTCGGCGGTCTACACCTTCTACGAACCCGACGAAGAACGTCGCAGCCTTGGCCGCTTCGCAATCCTCTGGCAAATCACAGAAGCGCTGCGCCAGGATCTGGATGCGGTTTACCTCGGATATTGGATCAAAAACTGTAAAAAGATGAACTACAAGACCCAGTATCGCCCTATCGAGCTCCTGATCAATCAGCGCTGGGTGAGCCTAAACTGAAATCATTGGCTTGAAGTCCATTTTTCGGGCACAATGCACGCCACTTTTTTAGCCTGGCGCAGTTGTGCACCGGGCCAATAACTGGACACCGAGGGCTTTACTGCATGTCGAAAGAAGACAGCTTCGAAATGGAAGGCACTGTCGTCGACACCCTGCCCAACACCATGTTCCGTGTGGAGTTGGAAAACGGGCACGTCGTTACCGCGCATATCTCCGGAAAAATGCGCAAGAACTACATTCGAATCCTGACCGGTGACAAGGTCCGCGTTGAACTGACGCCTTATGACCTGAGCAAAGGGCGCATCACCTACCGCGCCCGCTAAGCGACACCAACAAAAACGCCCGGCTATATGCCGGGCGTTTTTGTTCGTCTCAGAAAACTACTGGTAGCGGGCTTGCGACGGGACCGTGCCTAACCCGCGATAGCCATGTGCTTACGCACCGCAATCGCGGACCAGGCTCGCCCCACCTAAGCCGTCATGCCATCTCCGCCGTGGTTTCGAAGTCGAATACCAGCTCACCCTCGCGAATGTCGATGTGCACCACGCCGCCATGCTCGGCCAGTTCGCCAAACAGGATCTCTTCGGCCAACGGCCGCTTGATCTTGTCCTGAATCAGCCGTGCCATTGGCCGCGCGCCCATCTGCGCATCGTAGCCACCGGCAGCCAGCCAACTGCGCGCCGCGTCACTCACCTCCAGCAGAACACGCTTATCTTCAAGCTGAGCCTGCAGTTCAGTAAGAAACTTGTCCACCACACTCTTGATCACTTCATGGCTCAGGCGACCAAACTGGATGATGGTGTCCAGGCGGTTACGGAACTCTGGTGTGAAGCTCTTCTTGAGCACTTCCATCGCGTCGGAAGAGTGATCCTGCTGCGTGAAGCCAATCGAGGCTCGCGCCGCCGTTTCGGCACCGGCGTTAGTGGTCATGATCACGATGACGTTGCGAAAGTCCGCCTTGCGCCCGTTGTTGTCGGTTAGAGTACCGTGGTCCATTACCTGCAACAGCAGGTTAAAGACCTCCGGATGCGCCTTCTCGATTTCATCGAGCAACAGAACGCAGTGAGGCTGCTTGGTAATGGCTTCGGTAAGCAAGCCACCCTGGTCGAAACCGACATAGCCTGGAGGCGCACCGATCAAACGCGATACGGTGTGACGCTCCATGTACTCGGACATGTCGAAACGCACCAACTCAACACCCAGCGCCTTGGCCAACTGACGCGCCGCCTCGGTTTTACCTACACCGGTAGGCCCTGCGAACAGGAACGAGCCCACTGGCTTGTCAGGCGCCTTCAACCCGGCACGCGACAGCTTGATAGCGGTCGCAAGCGAGTCGATGGCGGCATCCTGACCAAACACAGTCAACTTCAGGTCCCGCTCAAGGTTACGCAGAAGCTCTTTGTCGGAACTGGTGACATGCTTTGGCGGAATACGTGCGATCTTCGCAACGATGTCCTCAACTTGTGGCACATCGATACGTTTTACGCGCATCTCCACCGGTTGCAGACGCTGATAGGCTCCGGCCTCGTCGATGACGTCGATAGCCTTGTCCGGCATGTGCCGATCGTTGATGTAGCGCGCTGCAAGCTCGGCAGCAGCGCGCAACGCCTCATCACTGTATTCGATATTGTGGTGCGACTCGAAGCGCCCTTTCAGGCCCCGCAGGATACCTACGGTGTCTTCCACCGATGGCTCGCTGACATCGACTTTCTGGAAGCGCCGCGCCAACGCCCGGTCCTTCTCGAAGATGCCACGAAACTCCTGGAAGGTGGTCGAGCCGATGCAGCGTATATCACCGGAAGACAACAACGGTTTGAGCAGGTTGGAAGCATCCATCACCCCACCAGAGGCCGCACCGGCACCAATGATGGTGTGGATCTCATCGATGAAGAGAATGGCCTGCGGCCGCTTGCGCAGCTCGTTCAACAGCGCCTTGAAGCGCTTTTCGAAATCACCACGGTATTTGGTACCGGCCAGCAAGGCGCCCAGGTCAAGGGAATAGACCACGCTTTGCGCCAGCAGATCAGGCACCTGTCCGTCGACAATTCGCTTGGCCAGGCCTTCGGCAATGGCGGTCTTGCCGACACCGGCCTCACCGACCAGTAGAGGGTTGTTCTTGCGCCGACGCGCAAGGATCTGCGCTACGCGCTCAACTTCAAGCTCACGTCCCACCAGCGGGTCGATACGACCTTGGCGAGCCTGCTCGTTGAGGTTGCTGGCATAAGCGTCCAGAGGATTGCCGGATGACGAAGTTTCGCCCCCTTCCTCGTCTTGCATGTCCTGCTCGCCTTCGGAGTGATCACCATGACCCGGCACCTTGGAGATACCATGGGCGATGAAATTGACCACATCGATACGCGCGACGCTCTGCTGCTTGAGCAGAAACACCGCCTGGCTTTCCTGTTCGCTGAAGATCGCTACCAGCACATTGGCGCCGGTGACTTCACGCTTGCCCGAGCTCTGGACATGGAAGACTGCGCGCTGCAACACACGCTGAAAGCCCAGGGTTGGCTGGGTTTCACGATCTTCGTCATGCACGGGGATCAATGGGGTGGTGGAGTCGATGAACTCTTGCAGGTCATGTTTGAGTTTGTCGAGGTTCGCGCCACAGGCGCGTAGAACGGTCGCGGCGGCCTCATTATCCAATAGCGCCAACAAAAGGTGCTCGACAGTCATGAACTCATGACGTTTCGAGCGAGCCTCCTTGAAGGCCAGATTGAGGGTGACTTCGAGCTCGCGGTTTAACATAGCTTCACCTCATACCCAAGTGGTCGGCGATTAACCGTCCTTCTCGATTTCACAGAGTAGCGGATGCTGGCTTTCCCTAGCGTATTGATTGACCTGCATAGCCTTGGTCTCGGCAATGTCACGGGTAAACAATCCGCAAACTGCCCGTCCTTCTGTATGGACGGCCAGCATGACCTTGGTCGCCAGCTCACGATTCAGGTTAAAAAACACCTCGAGCACTTCGACGACGAAATCCATCGGCGTGTAGTCATCGTTGAACAAAATCACCTTGTACATTGGTGGCGCCTGCAGGGCCGGCTTGGCCTCCTGTACCGCTAGGCCAGAACCATCGTCCTCATGCGATTGCGGGCGATCCTGATTGAATGTTAGTCGAATCTGGCTATGTGCATGCATGGAAAGAATTTCATCATTTCGACAAGTTGGATTGTGGATTGACCGCACAGATGACGCGGGATTGCCGTCACCTCACCTTGACTATCGGCAAAACGGTGTTACAACCAATAAGAACCCACCGTGGTCGATAAAGATCCGCGCAGTCAACCAGAATTTTCGCAGGTTCATATGCGGATGGAGTGGATGATACTCCAGTGATGGAGTCCTTTGCAGAGGGATATGAGGATGGCAAGCGGTAAAGTCAAGTGGTTCAACAACGCCAAAGGCTATGGATTCATCAACGAAGAGGGGAAAAGCGACGATTTGTTCGCCCACTACTCCGCTATCGAGATGGATGGTTACAAAACCCTGAAAGCCGGACAGGCTGTCAGCTTTGACATCATCCAGGGGCCAAAGGGGTTGCATGCGGTGAAAATCACCGGAGTCAAAGCAGCCATCACCGAACCCGCGCCAGCCTCGACCATTACCGTAACTGCCTGACCGCCACAGCACATAGAAAAAGCCGGCCCGTTCTTGCGAAGGGGCCGGCTTTTTATTGCCTTGCTTACATATGCTTGATCATAGCCTCACCGAAACCGGAGCTGCTGACCAGTGTGGCGCCTTCCATCAGGCGCTCGAAGTCATAGGTTACGGTTTTGGCAGCAATAGCGCCGTTGGTGCCCTTGATAATCAGATCGGCAGCCTCGATCCAGCCCAGGTGACGCAACATCATTTCGGCGGAGAGAATCACCGACCCCGGGTTGACCTGGTCCTTGCCGGCATACTTGGGCGCGGTACCGTGGGTGGCTTCGAACATTGCCACGGTGTCGGACAGGTTGGCGCCCGGCGCAATGCCGATACCGCCTACTTCTGCAGCCAGTGCGTCGGAAAGGTAGTCGCCGTTGAGGTTCAGGGTGGCAATGACATCGTATTCAGCCGGGCGCAGCAGAATCTGCTGGAGCATGGCGTCGGCAATGGCATCCTTGACGATGACTTCACGGCCGGTTTTCGGGTTCTTGAATTTCATCCATGGGCCGCCATCCAGCAGCTCGGCGCCAAATTCGTTCTTGGCGACTTCATAGCCCCAGTCCTTGAAGGCACCTTCGGTGAATTTCATGATATTGCCCTTGTGCACGATGGTCAGCGACTCACGATCGTTGTCCACTACGTATTGCAGGGCCTTGCGCACCAGGCGCTGGGTACCTTCTTTCGACACCGGCTTGATGCCGATACCGCAGTCCTGGTCGAAACGGATCTTGGTGACACCCATTTCTTCCTTGAGGAACTTGATGACCTTGTTTGCCTCGGGCGAACCGGCTTTCCATTCGATGCCGGCATAAATGTCTTCGGAGTTTTCGCGAAAGATCACCATGTCGACGTCACCCGGCTTTTTCACCGGGCTTGGCACACCCTGGAACCAAACCACAGGACGCAGGCAGACATACAGGTCCAGTTGCTGGCGCAGGGCCACGTTGAGAGAACGAATACCCCCACCAACCGGCGTGGTCAGCGGACCCTTGATGGAGACGACGTAGTCCTTGACCGCATCCAGGGTTTCCTGTGGCAGCCAGGTATCCTGGTCATACACCTGGGTGGCCTTTTCGCCGGCATAGACTTCCATCCAGGAAATCTTGCGCTTGCCCCCATAGGCTTTTTCTACAGCAGCATCGACCACTTTGATCATGACGGGACTGACGTCTACGCCAATGCCGTCGCCTTCGATGAACGGGATGATCGGATTATCAGGAACATTGAGAGAATGGTCCGCATTGACGGTGATTTTGTCGCCGACTGCCGGAACCTTGATTTTCTGGTATCCCATGCTGCACTCCGTTTTTTTTGGTGTGGTACGTCATCTGGATCCCCAGAGCGTACCCCAGTTGCACGGCAACGGGAACCATGGTGGCGAATGCACCATTTTGGGGCTGTTGCGCCTACATCTTTGGTCTAAAAAAGCCGCTGTTACACGTTGATCTTGATGATTACGACCAAGGTTTTGGTATACTCCGCCGGTGACCAAAGGGTCACTGGGGCAAACCGTCTGAAACGCGACCCCGACTTGATTGGCTCGACCTGACTGAACTGTTACCGCAGTCCAGCCGTTTGACACTCGACTGATGCAATCCACCATCACTGCACAGAACCCTCGACCTTCTGCTCATAGATGTGTCTGAGCGAAGCGCCTACCCTGCGCACTTCGAGATTCTGCGCACGCTCAGCAAAACAGAGAGTTAACCCGAATATGCCCACCCGATCCAAGATCATCTACACCTTCACCGACGAAGCCCCTGCCCTCGCCACCTATTCACTGCTCCCCATCGTCGAAGCCTTTACCGCTTGCGCGGACATCGCCGTAGAAACCCGGGACATCTCTCTGGCCGGCCGCATCCTTTCTGCCTTCCCCGAACAGCTCGGCGCCGACAAGCAAGTGGCCGACCATTTGGCAGAACTGGGCCAACTGGCTACTACGCCAGAAGCCAACATCATCAAGCTGCCTAACATCAGCGCCTCGGTTCCGCAGCTCAAGGCCGCAATCAAGGAACTGCAAGCCAAGGGCTTCAACGTTCCCGACTACCCTGAAGCCGTTACCAGCGACGCCGAGAAAGAAGCCAAGGCTCGCTACGACCGTATCAAGGGCAGCGCCGTAAACCCGGTTCTGCGTGAAGGCAACTCCGACCGCCGCGCCCCGTTGTCGGTCAAGAACTACGCTCGCAAGCACCCGCACAAAATGGGCGCCTGGGCTGCCGACTCCAAGTCCCACGTGGCCCACATGAGCCAGGGTGACTTCTACGGCAGCGAGAAAGCCGCACTGATCGAAGCTGATGACAGCCTGCGCATCGAATTGCTGGACAAGAACGGCAACACGACCGTCCTGAAAGAAAAAACCGCGGTCAAGGCCGGCGAAATCATCGACTGCGCGACCATGAGCACCAAGGCACTGCGCGCATTCATCGCCACCGAAATCGAAGATGCCAAGGCCAAGGGCGTACTGCTGTCGGTACACCTGAAAGCCACCATGATGAAGGTCTCCGACCCAATCATGTTTGGCCAGATCGTTGCCGAGTACTATAAGGACGCGCTGAGCAAGCACGCCGCCGTACTGGAACAGATCGGTTTCAACCTGAACAACGGTATTGGCGACCTGTACGCCCGTATCAAAGACCTGCCAGCCGAGCAGCAAGCGCAGATCGAAGCGGACATCAAAGCCGTCTACGACGTACGCCCGCCCCTGGCCATGGTCAACTCCGACAAGGGCATCACCAACCTGCACGTGCCTAGCGACGTTATCGTCGACGCGTCGATGCCGGCGATGATCCGCGACTCGGGCAAGATGTGGAACACCGAAGGCCAGTTGCAAGACACCAAGGCGGTGATCCCGGATCGCTGCTACGCGACCATCTACCAGGCCGTTATCGAAGACTGCAAGCAGCATGGCGCCTTCGATCCGACCACCATGGGCAGCGTACCGAACGTTGGCCTGATGGCGCAAAAAGCCGAAGAGTACGGTTCCCATGACAAGACTTTCCAGGCCAAGGTCGACGGCGTAATCCGCGTAGTTGACGGCAAGGGCAACCTGCTGTTGTCCCAGGAAGTTGAAGCCGGCGACATCTTCCGCATGTGCCAGACCAAAGACGCTCCGATTCAGGACTGGGTCAAACTGGCCGTAAACCGCGCCCGTGCCAGCAATACTCCGGCACTGTTCTGGCTCGACCCGCAGCGCGCCCACGACGGCGTTCTGATCGAGAAGGTCCAGCAGTACCTGAAAGATCACGACACTACCGGCCTGGACATTCGCGTCCTGTCGCCTGTCGACGCCATGAAGGTTTCCCTGGAGCGCATCCGCGCCGGCCAGGACACCATCTCGGTAACCGGTAACGTGTTGCGCGACTACCTGACCGACCTGTTCCCGATCATGGAGCTGGGCACCAGCGCCAAGATGCTGTCGATCGTACCGCTGATGAACAACGGCGGCCTGTTCGAAACCGGCGCCGGCGGTTCGGCTCCAAAGCACGTACAGCAGTTGGTTGAAGAAAACTTCCTGCGCTGGGACTCGCTGGGTGAGTTCCTGGCCCTGGCCGCGTCCCTGGAGCACCTGGGCACTGCCTACGCGAACCCGAAAGCCAAGGTACTGGCGGCGACCCTCGACCAGGCCACTGGCCAGTTCCTGGACACCAACAAGTCCCCAGCGCGCAAGGTCGGCGGCATCGACAACCGCGGCAGCCACTTCTACCTGACCCTGTATTGGGCCCAGGCGCTGGCTGCACAGAGCGACGACGCCGCACTGCAAGCGCGCTTCGCCCCACTGGCAAAAGCCCTGACCGAGAACGAAGCGACCATCGTCGCCGAACTCAACGCCGTTCAGGGCAAGCCGGCCGAAATCGGTGGTTACTACTACCCGGACGCCGAACTGACCAGCAAAGTGATGCGCCCAAGCCAGACCTTCAACAGCGCGGTTGCCGCACTGTAAGAGACGCAGCTTGAAGCAGTAAAAGAAACCCCGGCCACGCACCGGGGTTTTCTTTAGCTGTAAGCTTTAAGCCACAAGAACGGGCGCTCCTGCCCAACCTCTACGTGTGGCTTACAGCTTGCTGCTTACAACCAAGGGAGAGATTCGACCGTGCGACCTCATATCACTGTCGCCACTATCGTTGAAGACCAAGGCCGCTTCCTGATGGTCGAGGAATTCAAGGCTGGCAAGCACGTTTTCAACCAGCCCGCCGGCCATCTTGAAGCCAACGAAAGCCTGCTCGACGCCGCCCGCCGCGAAACCCTCGAAGAGAGCGCATGGGAAGTCGAACTCACCGGCATCGTTGGCATCTACCTCTATACGGCCCCAAGCAACGGCGTAACCTACCAACGCGTCTGTTTTGCCGCGCGCCCGCTCAAGCACCACCCGCAGCGCCCTCTGGACAGCGACATTGTTCGCGCCCTCTGGCTGAGCCGTGACGAGCTGCTGGCAGTGCCCGAGCGCTGGCGCAGCGAGTTGGTGCCACGCTGCATCGACGACTACCTGGCCGGACCGCTGCACAGCCTGGCCTTGATCCGTGACTGACAGTGACGATGCCTTGAAGGCCACGGCCTGATAGAATCGCCGTCTTTTTCCAGATACACAGCCGGTACCTATGACCAGTCCAGCACTTTACGAACCCGAAAAGACACGCGTTATTGTCGGCATGTCCGGCGGCGTGGACTCTTCCGTCTCCGCCCTCCTGCTGATGGAGCAGGGCTACCAGGTGGAAGGCCTGTTCATGAAGAACTGGGAGGAAGACGACGGCACCGAATACTGCACCGCCCGCGAAGACCTGGCCGACGCGCAGGCTGTGTGCGATCGCATTGGCATCAAGCTGCACACTGCCAACTTCGCCGACGAATACTGGGACAACGTTTTCGAGCACTTTCTGGCCGAATACAAGGCCGGTCGCACGCCGAACCCGGACATCCTGTGTAACCGTGAAATCAAGTTCAAGGCCTTCCTCGATTACGCCCTGATGCTGGGTGCCGATCTGATTGCGACGGGCCATTATGTGCGTCGTCGCGACACTGACGGCCGCACTGAATTGCTCAAAGGCCTGGACCCGAACAAGGATCAGAGCTATTTCCTGCATGCCGTCGGCGGCAAGGAAATTGCCCGGACACTGTTCCCGGTCGGTGAGCTGGAAAAACCCGAAGTGCGCGCCATTGCCGAAAAACACGGCCTGGCCACAGCAAAAAAGAAAGACTCTACCGGCATCTGCTTTATTGGCGAACGTCGCTTCAGCGACTTCCTCAAGCAGTACCTGCCTGCGCAGCCCGGCGAGATCCAGACCACCGAGGGCGAAGTGATCGGTCGCCATCACGGCCTGATGTATCACACCATTGGCCAGCGCCAGGGCCTGGGCATTGGCGGCCTCAAGGATGCCGGTGACGAGCCGTGGTACGTGCTGGAAAAAGACCTCGAGCGCAACGTGCTGGTAGTGGGTCAGGGCAATGAACACCCATGGCTGTTTTCCCGCGCCCTGCTGGCTTCGGAAATTTTCTGGGTAAACCCGATAGACCTGACCACCCCGCGCACACTGACCGCCAAGGTACGCTATCGCCAGAGTGATCAGGCCTGCACCCTGGAACTCACCGAAAGCGGTTATCGCGCCGTGTTTGATGAACCGCAACGCGCCGTAACCCCCGGCCAGTCCGTGGTGTTCTACGATGGCGAAATATGCCTGGGCGGTGGAGTGATAGAAACGGCCGAGCCGTGGAGCAGCCACTGATGAGCTCGATTCAGGAGCAGTTGATCGCCTTGGGCGGCGTATTCCAGGCCGCAGTACTGGTTGACCGCATTGCCCGCACCGGCCAGGCCAGCGAGGCCCACCTGGGTTGCATGCTTGGCAGCCTGCTGGTGCGTGACCCACAGAACACCCTGGAAGTGTTCGGCGGCGACGATCTCAACCTGCGCGACGGCTACCGCGCCCTCGCCAGCGCGCTGGAACGCGACCCGGGCAGTCTGCAACGCGAACCCCTGCGCTACGCCCTGTCAATGCTGGGCCTGGAGCGGCAATTGGCCAAGCGTGGCGATATGCTCGATGCAATCGGCAATCGACTGCCACAGATCCAATCCCAGGCCGAACATTTCGGCCTGGTGCACGAAAACGTCATCGCTTCCAGTGGCGCCCTGTATCAAGACACCTTGAGCACCCTGCGCCAGCGCATCCAGGTACACGGCGACATGCGCCACCTGCAACAACCGAGCAACGCTTCGAAGATCCGCGCGCTATTGCTGGCTGGCATTCGTGCTGCGCGCCTGTGGCGCCAACTGGGCGGACATCGCTGGCAACTGGTGATCAGCCGACGCAAGCTGCTCAAAGAGCTGTATCCGATGCTGCGTGGCTGACAACGTTGCCGCAGAGCATGTCCGCTTCCACAGCGCCACACCCGTGGAAGCGAGCATGCCTGGCGATACGACTACATATTTACTGGCAGACCATTGGTCAGCCACCCGACTCGGGCGCGATTTTCATGTATGATATGCGCCCTCTTCAAAGCCTGACTGTCCGAGAACACCCCATGCAGCTTTCCTCGCTCACTGCGGTTTCCCCTGTTGACGGCCGTTATGCCGGCAAAACCCAGGCCCTGCGCCCTATTTTCAGCGAATACGGTCTGATCCGTTTCCGCGCCCTGGTTGAAGTGCGCTGGTTGCAACGCCTCGCCGCTCATCCGCAAATCGCTGAAGTTCCAGCGTTTTCTGCCGAAGCCAACGCTCTGCTTAACGGCCTGGCCGATGAGTTCGCCCTCGAACACGCCGAGCGCGTGAAAGAAATCGAGCGCACCACCAACCACGACGTCAAGGCCATTGAGTACCTGCTCAAGGAGCAGGCAGCCAAGCTGCCGGAACTGGCCAAGGTCAGCGAGTTCATTCACTTCGCCTGCACCAGTGAAGACATCAACAACCTGTCCCACGCCCTGATGCTGCGCGCCGGCCGTGATGACGTGCTGCTACCGTTGATGCGCCAGATCGCCCAGGCCATCCGTGAACTGGCCCACCGCTTCGCCGACGTGCCGATGCTGTCGCGCACCCACGGCCAACCGGCCTCGCCGACCACCCTGGGTAAAGAGCTGGCGAACGTGGTCTACCGCCTCGAGCG
Source organism: Pseudomonas arcuscaelestis (assembly GCF_016881005.1). Taxonomy (GTDB): domain Bacteria; phylum Pseudomonadota; class Gammaproteobacteria; order Pseudomonadales; family Pseudomonadaceae; genus Aquipseudomonas; species Aquipseudomonas arcuscaelestis. The sequence goes on from NZ_JACOPV010000010.1 coordinate 162,411, forward strand.
CCAGATCGCACAAGTCGCTGCAGTACCGCTGATGGGCAAGATCAATGGCGCCGTAGGCAACTACAACGCCCACCTCTCGGCCTATCCGCAGATCGATTGGGAAGCCAACGCCCGCGCCTTCATCGAAGACGAGCTGGGCCTGGTGTTCAACCCGTACACCACCCAGATCGAGCCGCACGACTACATCGCCGAGATGTTCGATGCGATCGCTCGCTTCAACACCATCCTGATCGACTTCGACCGCGATATCTGGGGCTACATTTCCCTGGGTTACTTCAAGCAGCGCACTATTGCAGGTGAAATCGGTTCCTCGACCATGCCGCACAAGGTCAACCCGATCGACTTCGAAAACTCCGAAGGCAACCTGGGTATCGCCAACGCCCTGTTCCAGCATTTGGCCAGCAAGCTGCCGATTTCGCGCTGGCAGCGTGACCTGACCGACTCCACCGTGCTGCGCAACCTGGGTGTTGGTTTCGCCCACAGTGTCATCGCCTACGAAGCCAGCCTCAAGGGCATCAGCAAGCTGGAAATCAACACCCAGCGTATCGCCGAAGACCTGGACGCCTGCTGGGAAGTACTGGCTGAGCCAATCCAGACCGTCATGCGTCGCTACGACATCGAGAATCCATACGAGAAGCTCAAAGAGCTGACCCGTGGCAAAGGCATCAGCCCTGAAGCGCTGCTGACCTTCATCGATGGCCTGGACATGCCGGCAGAAGCTCGCGCCGAGCTGAAGAAGCTGACACCAGCCTCCTACATCGGTAACGCCGTAGCTCAAGCCAAACGCGTCTGATCTGCGCCCTGCGCGTAAACGCCCGGCTCAGCCGGGCGTTTTTATTACCGAAAGAAAATTACTTTTTTTCAATAGGTTACACATGAATCCTGATACTCCACTGCAGCTGTTGGGCGGCCTCACTGCCCGCGAATTCATGCGCGATTACTGGCAGAAGAAACCTCTGCTGGTACGCCAGGCCTTCACCGACTTCGAAAGCCCGATCGACGCCGATGAACTCGCCGGCCTGGCCCTTGAAGAAGAAGTCGAATCGCGCCTGATTATCGAGCACGGCGAGCGCCCATGGGAACTGCGTCGCGGCCCATTCGAGGAAGACACCTTCAGCACCTTGCCTGAGCGTGACTGGACCCTGCTGGTGCAGTCGGTGGATCAGTTCGTGCCGGAAGTCCACGAGATGCTCGAGCACTTCCGCTTCCTGCCAAGCTGGCGCATCGACGACGTGATGATCAGTTTCGCCGCTCCAGGCGGCAGCGTCGGCCCACACTTCGACAACTACGACGTGTTCCTGCTGCAAGGCGAAGGTAAGCGCAACTGGAAAGTTGGCCAGATGTGCGACAGTGACAGCCCACTGCTGGAGCACGCCGACCTGCGCATTCTGGCTGAATTCGAGCAGAGCGAAGAATGGACCCTGGAACCGGGCGACATGCTCTACCTGCCACCTCGCCTGGCTCACTACGGCATTGCCGAAGACAACTGCCTGACGTACTCGGTAGGCTTCCGCGCCCCTAGCGCCGCCGAAGTGCTGACTCATTTCACCGACTTCCTCAGCCAGTTCCTGCCGGACGAAGAACGCTACAGCGACGCCGACGCGCAACCAGTCAGCGATCCGCACCAGATCCAGCACGACGCCCTGGACCGCTTGAAGAACCTGCTGACCGAGCACATGAGCGACGAGCGCCTGCTGCTCACCTGGTTCGGCCAGTTCATGACCGAGCCGCGCTACCCGGAACTGGTCAGCGGCGAGCCACTGGACGAAGCACAGCTGATCGAAAGCCTGGCCCAGGGCGCAATCCTAATCCGCAACCCGAGCGCCCGCCTGGCCTGGTCGGAAGTCGACGACAACTTGCTGTTGTTCGCCAGCGGCCAAAGCCGCCTGCTGCCGGGCGACCTGCGCGAACTGCTGAAGCTGATCTGCGCCGCCGACGCGTTGCATATTGAAAACCTTGAGCAGTGGCTTGAAAGCGATCAAGGCCTTACATTGATCTGCGAGCTGGTCAAACAAGGAAGCTTGGGGTTTGCCAATGAATAAAATCCGCGTTCGCCTCGCCGATTGGCACAAAGACAACGCTGACATCCGCCGTATCCGTGAAGCCGTATTCATTGCCGAGCAATGCGTGCCGCCCGAACTGGAGTGGGATGCCGACGACGACAGCGCCGTACACTTCCTGGCAATGGAAGGCGACTACGCCATCGGCACCGCACGCCTGCTGGGTGACGGCCAGATTGGCCGGGTATCGGTTCTCAAGGACTGGCGCGGCCTGAAGGTCGGCGATGCGTTGATGCAGGCGGTAATCGTCGAAGCGCAAAACCGCGACCTGAAGCAGCAGATGCTCAGTGCTCAAGTACAGGCTACGCCGTTCTACGAACGCCTCGGTTTCAAGGTGGTCAGCGAAGAATTCCTCGAGGCGGGCATTCCGCACGTGGACATGGTTCGCGAGTCACGCGAACTGGCCTGACAGCTTATCGCAGTGCAAGCTCGCCCCCTTTGATGGGTGCGGGCCTGCACCACGATGAAGCCAGCAAAAAACCTACAAATTTGCCATCATGTCCACTCCACCCGCGGAGATCATGGACATGCCGCTACGCCCCCTTCTCGCCTCTCTTCTCCTGTCGTTCAGCCTCAGCGCGCTAGCCGCCACGGAAGTTCTGCCGCTGAACCACCGCACCAGCGCCGAACTGCTACCCACCGCCCAATCATTTCTCGGTAAAAACGGCACCGTCAGCGCATTCGAAAACAAGCTGATCGTCAACGCCGACCCCGAACGAATCGACGATCTTCGCGCGCTGCTCGAGCAACTGGATACCGCGCCGCGCCGCCTGATGATCAGCGTCGACAATAGTGACAGCAACTACCAGGACAATCGCGGCAATGCCCGCGTTATTCACTACGGCACCTCGAACCGCGAAGGCGGCCTGCAGCAAGTGCAGGCCACCGAAGGCAGCCCTGCGTTGATCCAGGTTGGCCAAAGCATTCCCGTAACCAGCACCAGCACCGACGGCTACGGCCGGGTGCAAAGCGATACTGAATATCGCAACGTGACCCAGGGCTTCTACGTTACTGCCAGCGTCAACGGCAATAACGTCAGCCTTAGCATCAGCACCAACAATGACCGCATGAGCCTTGAGCGTCCCGATGTAGTGAAGGTTCAAAGTACCGACACAAAGGTCAGTGGCAAGCTTGGTGAATGGATAACCCTCGCCGGAGTCAACCAGCAGAGCCAGGCCGAACGTAGTGCTTCAGCCATTTCCTACAGCACACAGCGCGGTGAAAACATGACTTTGCGGGTAAAAGTCGACGCTTTGGACTGAGCCCGCGCAAATCAAGGCTTCGACCAACAGCCTCGGAACTGACTGATGGGTCGTATTAGACAAAAGATGTAGTGGTAATAAAAAAGCACTACAAAACATTTGACGACCTCATTTGGTATAGGCATGATGGCCCCGCTCCCGCTAATCAGAGGCCCTGCGAAAGGCCTTCGAGCCGCGCTCTAAACTACCCACCTGAGCCGACTCGTGTCTGCACAGCCCACAAGGCAGTTTGACGAGATTGCGACTGGAACGAAGTTGTCCCGAGGGACGGAAGCGCATCAAAAGGCACACGGCAGTACTGTTCAATGCAGTTCGGCAACCACGAGCCACCCTGCAGCGAATACCTGACCCAAGCCTGCTCGCTTCCCCGCTTCGAGCACCATCGTTCGACCGTCGCATATTTCGCTGAACATAACTTGCGCCAGGCTTCTGATCTGCGCTGTGTGAGCGAGAATTTTTCCAAGACCGATGCGACGAGGTTTATTTCCATGGCACTGACACGCGAACAGCAAATTGCAGCCCTCGAAAAAGACTGGGCCGAAAACCCGCGCTGGAAAGGCGTGACCCGTACCTACACCGCCGCTGATGTCGTACGTCTGCGTGGCTCGGTCCAACCTGAGCACACCTTGGCCCGTATGGGTGCTGAAAAGCTGTGGAAGCTGGTCACCCAAGGCGCACACCCAGCCTTCCGTCCAGAAAAAGATTTCGTCAACTGCATGGGCGCCCTGACCGGCGGCCAGGCTGTTCAGCAGGTCAAGGCCGGCATCCAGGCTATCTACCTGTCCGGCTGGCAAGTGGCTGCCGACAACAACTCGGCCGAGTCCATGTACCCAGATCAGTCGCTGTACCCAGTGGACTCGGTTCCAACTGTGGTCAAGCGCATCAACAACTCGTTCCGTCGCGCTGACCAGATCCAGTGGAAAGCCGGCAAGAACCCAGGCGATGACGGCTACATCGACTACTTCGCTCCAATCGTGGCTGACGCCGAAGCCGGTTTCGGCGGCGTGCTGAACGCCTACGAACTGATGAAGAACATGATCGAGGCAGGCGCCGCCGGCGTTCACTTCGAAGACCAACTGGCCTCGGTTAAAAAATGCGGTCACATGGGCGGCAAGGTACTGGTGCCAACCCAGGAAGCCGTACAAAAGCTGAGCGCTGCGCGTCTGGCTGCCGACGTTGCCGGCGTACCGACCATTATTCTGGCCCGTACCGACGCCAACGCCGCTGACCTGCTGACCAGCGACTGCGACCCGTACGATCAGCCGTTCGTAATGGGCGAGCGTACTCCAGAAGGCTTCTACAAAGTACGTGCTGGCCTGGATCAAGCAATTGCCCGCGGCCTGGCCTACGCGCCTTACGCTGACCTGATCTGGTGTGAAACCGCCAAGCCAGACCTGGACGAAGCCCGTCGCTTCGCCGAAGCGATCAAAAAGGAATACCCGGACCAGATCCTGTCCTACAACTGCTCGCCTTCTTTCAACTGGAAGAAAAACCTGGACGACGCGACCATCGCCAAGTTCCAGCGCGAACTGTCGGCAATGGGCTACAAGCACCAGTTCATCACCCTGGCCGGCATCCACAACATGTGGCACGGCATGTTCAACCTGGCGCACGACTACGCCCGCAACGACATGACCGCTTACGTGAAACTGCAGGAACAAGAGTTCGCTGACGCCTCGAAAGGCTACACCTTTGTGGCCCACCAGCAAGAAGTCGGCACCGGCTACTTCGACGACATGACCACTGTGATTCAAGGTGGCAAGTCTTCGGTTACCGCCCTGACCGGCTCCACCGAAGAAGAGCAGTTCCACTGATTAGTGGGCAATTGCTGAAGATCGGGTAATAAACAAAACCCGGGGCCTGTGATGGGGCTCCGGGTTTTACTTTTTCAGCCGCAGCGCACAGGCTCCACGAAGCCCGCTGATTCGGCGGATTCGGCACTTCCTTAATAATCCTCATTGGCTATCCTAGGAGCACTACAACACCAAGGATCGGTCATGCCCCGCCCCCTCACCCTCCTGTGCCTTGCCCTGCTAGGTGCCGCCTTCTATATATATGCACTGGCCAGCGACAACGCGCTGCTCGGCCTGGCAGTCAAACCGATTCCCGTCCTCGCCCTGATCGTCTGGCTGTATGCTGCCGAACCTTGCCGCTACCGCCGCTGGATAACCGTGGGCCTGGCATTCTCATTGCTCGGCGACATTCTCCTGGCCGTACCGGGCGATCTTTTCGTGTTCGGCCTGGCAGCCTTTCTGTTCGCACACCTGGCCTACTTGCGCGCCTACCTGAATGAAACGCGGCAAATGGCGACCTGGGCACTGGCCATTTCACTGATTGTCGGCGTGGCGCTGCTCACGCTGGTGATCAACCACGGGCTTGGAGAATTGCTGGTTCCGGTAACGGTCTACGCACTGGCCATCAGCGCAATGCTCTGGCGCGCCCTGGCCTGCGGCGGCATCGCGGCACTGGGGGCGATTGCCTTTGTGTTTTCCGATAGCTTGATCGGCATCGACCGTTTTGTCGGGCACTTCGGGGCTGCCCCTTACCTGATCATCCTTGCCTACTGGCTTGGACAATGGGCGATCACAGCTTCGGTCTACACTAACCAACGGACAAAAACCTTGATCCAGACCCCGACACGCCAGGATAAATTCGGTTAAAACACCGGGGGTAAAAACTTGCAGGTGATTCCAATGCCGCACAACTTTGTAGTTGACCTTAACAGTAGGACGAATTGCATTTCTGCAAATGATATCAATTATCATTACGAAGTTGTGAGTTCATTACGCCATGCAAGAAACATAATTAACAAAACCCGAGGCAATGCCCGCCCCATGCGGCCTGCAGCGAGGTGCACAAGTTTTTTGTTCTTAATCTTACGAATAAATTTGCTGCAGAAATTTTACTTGCACCGGGTTTACCCATAAAATCAGCACGATAGATTCCGCTGCGACATATCGTCACTGCTTTACTACTTTCCAAGCCGCAGAGACAGGTCTCTGTATAAGGATTTTCAGCATGCCCGATTCGACAGGACTCATCGCCCACAACTGGGGCTTTGCCATTTTCCTTTTGGGTGTCGTTGGCCTCTGCGCCTTCATGCTCGGTCTGTCCGCTTTGCTCGGTAGCAAGGCCTGGGGCCGCAGCAAGAACGAACCCTTCGAATCCGGCATGCTGCCTACTGGCGGCGCCCGCTTGCGCCTGTCAGCCAAATTCTATCTGGTCGCGATGCTGTTCGTGATCTTCGATATCGAAGCCCTCTTTCTCTTTGCATGGTCTGTGTCCGTCCGCGAAAGCGGCTGGACCGGATTCGTCGAAGCTCTCGTTTTCATAGCAATTCTGTTGGCAGGTCTTGTCTACCTATTCCGAGTGGGGGCACTTGATTGGGCTCCGGAAGCTCGTCGTAAGCGGCAAGCGAAGCTGAAACAATGAGGCTTTGGCAATGCAATACAATCTCACCAGAATCGACCCGGATGCTCCCAACGAGCAATATCCAATCGGAGAGCGGGAAACCGTCTCCGATTCGCTACTAGAGGACCAGGTCCACAAGAATATCTTCATGGGCAAGCTCGAAGATGTTCTCAGTGGTGCGGTCAACTGGGGGCGTAAAAACTCCTTGTGGCCCTACAACTTCGGCCTCTCCTGCTGCTACGTGGAAATGACCACGGCCTTTACGGCGCCTCACGACATCGCCCGCTTCGGTGCGGAAGTCATCCGGGCATCGCCGCGTCAGGCCGACTTCATGGTTATCGCCGGCACCTGCTTCATCAAAATGGCGCCGATCATCCAGCGCCTGTATGAGCAGATGCTCGAACCCAAGTGGGTCATCTCCATGGGTTCGTGCGCCAACTCCGGTGGCATGTACGACATTTACTCGGTCGTTCAGGGGGTCGACAAGTTCCTCCCCGTGGATGTCTATGTGCCCGGCTGCCCGCCCCGCCCTGAAGCCTTCCTGCAAGGCCTGATGCTGTTGCAGGAGTCGATTGGCCAGGAGCGTCGTCCTCTTTCTTGGGTTGTCGGTGATCAAGGCATTTACCGTGCCGAGATGCCGTCGCAGAAAGAGCAACGCCGTGAACAGCGCATCCAGGTCACCAACCTGCGCAGCCCCGACGAAGTCTGATCCAGCGACCTGTTGCCTGCGCATGCGCGACAGGCAGCCTGGCTTCATTCTCTACGTTGACCGAAAGCGACCGAGACCATGACAGCGGACACCGCTATTTATATCCCGCCTTACAAGGCTGACGACCAGGATGTGGTTGTCGAACTGAACAATAAATTTGGCCCCGAGGCGTTCGTCGCCCAGGAAACCCGCACCGGCATGCCGGTGCTTTGGGTTACCCGCGCCAAACTCAAGGACGTGCTGAGCTTCCTGCGCAATGTTGCCAAGCCGTACAGCATGCTTTACGACCTGCACGGTGTTGACGAGCGCCTGCGGACCCAGCGTCGCGGCCTGCCCGGCGCTGACTTCAGTGTGTTCTACCACCTGCTGTCGGTAGAGCGGAACAGTGACGTGATGATCAAGGTTGCCTTGACCGAAGGCGATCTGAACCTGCCGACCGTGACCGGTATCTGGCCGAACGCCAACTGGTACGAACGTGAAGTCTGGGACATGTTCGGCATCGACTTTGCCGGCCACCCGCACCTCACCCGCATCATGATGCCGCCTACCTGGGAAGGTCACCCGCTGCGCAAGGACTACCCGGCGCGCGCGACCGAGTTCGATCCCTACAGCCTGACCCTGGCCAAGCAGCAGCTTGAAGAAGAAGCGGCACGCTTCAACCCTGAAGCCTGGGGCATGAAGCGTCACGGTGCGAACGAGGACTATATGTTCCTCAACCTGGGTCCGAACCACCCTTCGGCTCACGGCGCCTTCCGTATCGTCCTGCAGTTGGACGGTGAAGAAATCGTCGACTGCGTCCCGGACATCGGCTACCACCACCGTGGTGCCGAGAAAATGGCCGAGCGTCAGTCCTGGCACAGCTTCATTCCCTACACCGACCGTATCGACTACCTCGGCGGGGTAATGAACAACCTGCCGTACGTGCTCGCGGTCGAGAAGCTGGCCGGTATTCAGGTCCCGCAAAAGGTCGACGTGATCCGTATCATGCTGGCCGAGTTCTTCCGCATCACCAGCCACCTGCTGTTCCTGGGCACCTACATCCAGGACGTTGGCGCCATGACGCCGGTATTCTTCACCTTCACCGACCGTCAACGTGCCTACACCGTGATCGAAGCCATTACCGGCTTCCGTCTGCATCCGGCCTGGTACCGCATCGGCGGTGTTGCTCACGACTTGCCACGCGGCTGGGACAAACTGGTGAAGGATTTTGTCGACTGGCTGCCAAAGCGCCTCGACGAATACACCAAGGCTGCCCTGCAGAACAGCATTCTCAAGGGTCGTACCATCGGCGTTGCCCAGTACAACACCAAGGAAGCCCTCGAATGGGGCGTTACCGGTGCTGGCCTGCGCTCCACTGGCCTGGACTTCGACCTGCGTAAAGCCCGCCCTTACTCCGGCTACGAGAACTTCGAGTTCGAAGTACCGCTGGCCCACAACGGCGATGCCTACGATCGCTGCATGGTCCGTGTCGAAGAGATGCGCCAGAGTATCCGCATCATCGACCAGTGCCTGCGCAACATGCCGGAAGGTCCGTACAAGGCGGATCACCCGCTGACCACGCCGCCGCCGAAAGAGCGCACGCTGCAGCACATCGAAACCCTGATCACTCACTTCCTGCAGGTTTCGTGGGGCCCGGTCATGCCGGCCAACGAGTCCTTCCAGATGATCGAGGCGACCAAGGGCATCAACAGTTACTACCTGACGAGCGACGGCGGCACCATGAGCTACCGCACCCGGATTCGCACCCCGAGCTACCCGCACCTGCAGCAGATCCCTTCGGTGATCCGTGGCAGCATGGTCGCGGACCTCATTGCGTACCTGGGCAGTATCGACTTCGTTATGGCTGACGTGGACCGCTAAGCATGAATAACACGCTTATCCAAACCGACCGTTTCGCCCTGAGCGAAACCGAGCGCTCGGCCATCGAGCACGAGATGCATCACTACGAGGACCCGCGCGCGGCGTCCATCGAAGCCCTGAAGATCGTTCAGAAGGAACGTGGCTGGGTGCCGGACGGCGCCATCTATGCCATCGGCGAAGTGCTCGGCATTCCTGCCAGCGACGTCGAAGGCGTGGCTACCTTCTATAGTCAGATCTTCCGTCAGCCGGTTGGCCGGCACATCATCCGCGTTTGCGACAGCATGGTCTGCTACATCGGTGGTCACGAATCCGTGGTCAGCCAGATTCAGAACGAGCTGGGTATTGGCTTGGGCCAGACTACCGCCGACGGTCGCTTCACCCTGCTGCCGGTGTGCTGCCTGGGTAACTGCGACAAGGCTCCGGCGCTGATGATCGACGACGACACCTTTGGTGATGTCCAGCCTGCTGGCGTCTCCAAGTTGCTGGAGGGTTACGTATGACCATCACTTCCTTCGGCCCGGCCAACCGCATTGCGCGCAGCGCCGAGACCCATCCGCTGACCTGGCGCCTGCGCGATGACGGCGAACCTGTGTGGCTCGATGAGTACCAGGCCAAGGACGGCTACAGTGCCGCCCGCAAGGCCCTGGCCCAGATGTCCCAGGACGATATCGTCCAGACCGTGAAAGATGCTGGCCTCAAGGGTCGCGGCGGTGCGGGCTTCCCGACTGGGGTCAAATGGGGCCTGATGCCCAAAGACGAATCCATGAACATCCGCTACCTGCTGTGCAACGCGGATGAAATGGAGCCCAACACCTGGAAAGACCGCATGCTGATGGAGCAACAGCCCCATCTGTTGGTCGAAGGCATGCTGATCAGTGCCCGCGCACTGAAGGCCTACCGTGGTTATATCTTCCTGCGTGGCGAATACACCACTGCGGCGAAGAACCTCAACCGCGCCATCGATGAAGCCAAGGCCGCTGGCCTGCTGGGCAAGAACATCCTGGGCAGCGGCTTTGACTTCGAGTTGTTCGTTCACACCGGCGCCGGCCGCTACATCTGCGGCGAAGAAACCGCGCTGATCAACTCCCTGGAAGGGCGTCGCGCCAACCCGCGCTCCAAGCCACCCTTCCCTGCAGCCGTTGGCGTATGGGGCAAACCGACCTGCGTGAACAACGTCGAGACCCTGTGCAACGTACCGGCAATCGTCGGTAACGGCGTTGACTGGTACAAGTCGCTGGCACGCGAAGGTTCGGAAGATCACGGCACCAAGCTGATGGGCTTCTCCGGCAAGGTCAAGAACCCTGGCCTGTGGGAACTGCCATTCGGCGTTACCGCCCGCGAACTGTTCGAAGATTACGCAGGTGGCATGCGCGACGGCTTCAAGCTCAAGTGCTGGCAACCAGGCGGCGCCGGTACCGGCTTTTTGCTGCCCGAGCATCTCGATGCGCAAATGTATGCCGGTGGCATCGCCAAAGTCGGCACCCGTATGGGTACTGGCCTGGCCATGGCCGTGGACGACAGCGTCAACATGGTTTCGCTGCTGCGCAACATGGAAGAGTTCTTTGCCCGCGAATCTTGCGGCTGGTGCACGCCATGCCGTGACGGCCTGCCCTGGAGCGTAAAAATGCTTCGTTCCCTCGAGAACGGTCAAGGCAAGGCAGAAGACATCGAGACCCTGCTGGGCCTGGTCAACTTCCTCGGCCCTGGCCGCACCTTCTGCGCTCACGCGCCAGGTGCCGTCGAGCCGCTGGGCAGTGCCATCAAGTATTTCCGTCCGGAGTTCGAGGCCGGCGTCGCGCCTGTAACAGGCAGCGAAGCCCTGCGCCCGAACCTGGCCAAGCCGATTGTCGTCGGCGCATAACAAATGAAATGCGGGTGGTCCGTGCCACCCGCCGCTTCGACGGCTCGCCGGGCAAATCCCGTGCGGGCTGCAAGCACACAGATTTCCATTAGCCACGCCCGCAGACGCGGGCCAACGAAGAACTTTGAACCATGGCCACTATCCACGTAGACGGCAGAGCGCTCGAAGTCAACGGTGCAGACAACCTGTTACAGGCCTGTCTGTCGCTCGGCCTCGACATCCCCTATTTTTGCTGGCACCCGGCGCTCGGTAGCGTTGGTGCCTGCCGCCAGTGTGCGGTCAAGCAGTACACCGACGAGAACGACACCCGTGGTCGTATCGTCATGTCCTGCATGACCCCTGCCACTGATGGCACCTGGATTTCCATCGATGACGACGAGTCCAAGGCGTTTCGCGCCAGCGTTGTCGAATGGCTGATGACCAACCACCCGCACGACTGCCCGGTCTGTGAGGAAGGTGGTCACTGCCACCTGCAAGACATGACGGTAATGACCGGCCACAATGAGCGCCGTTACCGATTCACCAAACGTACCCACCAGAACCAGGAGCTCGGCCCGTTCATCGCCCATGAGATGAACCGCTGCATCGCCTGCTACCGTTGCGTGCGTTACTACAAGGACTATGCCGGCGGCACCGATCTGGGTGTATACGGCGCCCACGACAACGTCTACTTCGGTCGTGTTGAAGACGGCGTCCTCGAGAGCGAGTTCTCCGGCAACCTCACCGAGGTCTGCCCTACCGGTGTGTTCACCGACAAGACTCACTCCGAGCGCTACAACCGTAAGTGGGACATGCAATTCGCACCGAGCATCTGCCACGGCTGCTCCAGCGGCTGCAACATCAGCCCGGGCGAGCGCTATGGCGAACTGCGTCGGATCGAAAACCGCTTCAACGGTTCGGTCAACCAGTACTTCCTGTGCGACCGCGGCCGTTTTGGCTATGGCTACGTCAACCGTGAAGACCGCCCACGCCAGCCGCTGCTCGCCAACGGCACCAAGTTGAGCCTGGACGCTGCGCTGGATAAAGCTGCCGACATGCTCCGCGGCCGTAATATCGTTGGCATCGGCTCGCCGCGCGCCAGCCTGGAAAGCAACTACGGCCTGCGTGAGCTGGTGGGTGCCGAGCACTTCTACTCGGGTATGGAAGCCGGTGAACTGGCCCGCGTACGCCTAGCCCTGCAAGTATTGAACGACAGCCCGCTGCCAGTTCCGACCCTGCGCGACATGGAAGACCATGACGCGGTATTCGTCCTCGGTGAAGATCTGACCCAGACCGCCGCCCGCGTTGCCCTGGCACTGCGCCAGTCGGTCAAGGGCAAGGCCGAGGCCATGGCCGATGCCATGCGCGTTCAGCCTTGGCTCGACGCCGCGGTGAAAAACATCGGTCAACACGCCATGTACCCGCTGTTCATCGCCAGCCTTGCCGAAACCAAGCTCGATGATGTCGCTGAAGAATGCGTACACGCAGCGCCAGACGACCTGGCCCGTATCGGTTTCGCCGTAGCTCACGCCATCGACCCAAGCGCCCCTGCCGTTGAAGGCCTGGACGCTGAAGCCCTGGCCCTGGCTCAGCGTATTGCCGACGCCCTGGTTGCCGCCAATCGCCCACTGGTGGTTGCCGGTACTTCCCTGGCCTCCAACGCGCTGATCGAAGCCGCCGCCAACATCGCCAAGGCCCTGAAGCTGCGCGAGAAGAATGGCTCACTGAGCCTGGTAGTGCCTGAGGCCAACAGCCTCGGCATGGCCATGCTCGGTGGTGATTCGCTCGATGCCGCCCTGGACGCAGTGATTTCCGGCAAGGCCGACGCCATCGTTGTCCTCGAAAACGACCTGTACAGCCGCGTTCCGGCTGCCAAGGTCGACGCTGCCCTGGCTGCGGCCAAGGTGGTGATCGTCGCTGATCATCAGAAGACGCGCACGGTAGACCGCGCTCACCTGGTGCTGCCAGCAGCCAGCTTTGCCGAAGGTGACGGTACTCTGGTCAGCCTCGAAGGCCGCGCCCAGCGTTTCTTCCAGGTATTCGATCCAACGTACCTGGACAGCAGCATCCTGGTTCATGAAGGCTGGCGCTGGATGCACGCGCTGCGTGCCACCCTGCTCAACAAGCCTGTGGACTGGACCCAGCTGGACCACGTTACCGCTGCCTGCGCCGCTGCCGCTCCACAGCTGACCGGGATCGTCAACGCTGCACCGTCCGCTTCGTTCCGCATCAAAGGCATGAAGATCGCGCGTGAGCCGCTGCGCTACTCCGGTCGTACTGCGATGCGCGCCAACATCAGTGTGCACGAGCCACGCACCCCACAGGACAAAGACACCGCGTTCGCCTTCTCCATGGAAGGTTACTCGGGCTCGGCTGAACCTCGCTCGCAAGTGCCGTTCGCCTGGTCTCCGGGCTGGAACTCGCCACAAGCCTGGAACAAGTTCCAGGACGAGGTCGGTGGTCACCTGCGCGCAGGCGACCCAGGGACTCGCCTGATCGAAAGCCAGGGCGACAAGCTCAACTGGTTCGCCAACGTACCGGCAGCGTTTTCGCCAGCCCGTGGTACCTGGCAGGTCGTGCCGTTCTACCACCTGTTCGGCAGCGAAGAGAACTCCTCGCGCGCCGCACCGGTACAAGAGCGCATTCCACAGGCCTACGTGGGCCTGGCCAAGTGCGAAGCCGACCGCCTGGGCGTCAATGAGGGCGCAATGCTCAGTTTGAACGTGGCTGGCCAGACCCTGCGTCTGCCATTGCGTATCAATGAAGAACTGGGCGCAGGCCTGGTTGCCCTGCCCAAAGGCCTGGCCGGCATTCCGCCAGCCATCTTCGGTGCATCCGTCGAAGGTCTGCAGGAGGCAGCACAATGACTTGGTTCACCCCTGAAGTGATCGATGTGATCATCACCGTCATCAAGGCCATCGTGGTCTTGCTGGCCGTGGTGGTCTGCGGTGCGCTGCTCAGCTTCGTCGAGCGGCGTCTGCTGGGCTGGTGGCAGGACCGTTACGGTCCGAACCGCGTGGGTCCGTTCGGTATGTTCCAGATTGCTGCCGACATGCTTAAAATGTTCTTTAAAGAGGACTGGAACCCACCCTTCGTCGACAAGATGATCTTCACCCTGGCGCCGGTAGTGGCCATGAGTGCCTTGCTGATCGCCTTTGCAATCATCCCGATCACCCCGACCTGGGGTGTGGCGGACCTCAACATCGGCCTGCTGTTCTTCTTCGCCATGGCCGGCCTGTCGGTGTATGCGGTGCTGTTCGCCGGTTGGTCGTCGAACAACAAATACGCCCTGCTCGGCAGCCTGCGGGCCTCGGCGCAGACCGTGTCGTACGAAGTGTTCATGGGTCTGGCGCTGATGGGCATCGTCGCCCAGGTCGGCTCGTTCAACATGCGTGATATCGTTGACTACCAGGCCCAGAACCTGTGGTTCATCATTCCGCAGTTCTTCGGCTTCTGTACCTTCTTCATCGCTGGCGTCGCCGTGACTCACCGTCACCCGTTCGACCAACCGGAAGCGGAACAGGAACTGGCCGACGGTTACCACATCGAATATGCCGGTATGAAGTGGGGCATGTTCTTCGTTGGTGAGTACATCGGCATCATCCTCATCTCGGCGCTGCTGGTAACCCTGTTCTTCGGTGGCTGGCACGGTCCATTCGGCATCCTGCCGCAAGTACCGTTCCTGTGGTTCGCCCTGAAGACCGCGTTCTTCATCGTTCTGTTCATCCTGCTGCGTGCCTCGATTCCACGTCCGCGCTATGACCAGGTGATGGATTTCAGCTGGAAGTTCTGCCTGCCGCTGACCCTGATCAATTTGCTGGTGACCGCTGCGATTGTGTTGCTCAACACACCAGCTGTTGCGGCCCAGTGAGGATTTGACCCATGTTCAAGTATATTGGCGACATCGTTAAGGGCACCGGCACCCAGCTGCGCAGCCTGGCAATGGTGTTCTCTCACGGTTTTCGCAAACGTGACACCCTGCAGTACCCCGAAGAGCCGGTCTACCTGCCGCCACGCTACCGTGGCCGCATTGTCCTGACCCGCGATCCGGATGGCGAAGAGCGTTGTGTAGCGTGCAACCTGTGTGCCGTGGCTTGCCCGGTAGGTTGCATTTCGCTGCAGAAAGCCGAAACAGAAGACGGTCGTTGGTACCCGGAGTTTTTCCGCATCAACTTCTCGCGTTGCATCTTCTGCGGCCTCTGCGAGGAAGCCTGCCCGACCACCGCAATCCAGCTCACGCCGGATTTCGAAATGGCCGAGTTCAAACGTCAGGATCTGGTTTACGAGAAAGAAGATCTGCTGATCTCCGGTCCCGGCAAGAACCCTGACTACAACTTCTACCGTGTTGCAGGTATGGCCGTTGCCGGCAAGCCGAAAGGCGCCGCACAGAACGAAGCCGAGCCGATCAACGTGAAGAGCTTGCTCCCTTAAGGAAGAAAGATGGAATTCGCTTTCTATTTCGCATCCGGTGTCGCTGTGGTGTCTACCCTACGGGTAATCACTAACACCAACCCCGTGCACGCCCTGCTCTATTTGATCATTTCGCTGATCTCCGTAGCGATGACTTTCTTCGCCCTCGGTGCCCCGTTTGCCGGGGTGCTGGAAGTGATCGCCTACGCTGGCGCCATCATGGTGCTGTTCGTCTTCGTGGTGATGATGCTCAACCTGGGCCCGGCGTCGGTCGCCCAGGAACGAGGCTGGCTCAAGCCGGGTATCTGGCTCGGGCCAGTGGTCCTGGCCGCGCTGCTGCTGCTCGAGTTGCTGTATGTGCTGTTCAGCAACCAGAGCGGTGCCAGCATCGGTCACACCACCGTCGACGCCAAGGCTGTCGGCATCAGCCTTTATGGTCCTTACCTGCTGGTGGTGGAACTGGCCTCGATGCTGCTGCTTGCTGCAGCGGTAACGGCTTTCCACCTCGGCCGCAACGAGGCGAAGGAGTAATCACATGCCTGCAATTCCTCTCGAGCATGGCCTGGCAGTCGCCGGCATCCTGTTCTGCCTCGGCCTCGTCGGCCTGATGGTGCGCCGCAACATTCTTTTCGTGTTGATGAGCCTGGAAATCATGATGAACGCCGCGGCTCTGGCTTTCATCGTCGCGGGCAGCCGTTGGGGGCAGCCGGATGGACAGATCATGTTCATCCTGGTGATCAGCCTGGCAGCCGCCGAGGCCAGTATCGGCCTGGCGATCCTGCTGCAACTGTATCGCCGCTTCCACACTCTCGACATCGATGCAGCCAGTGAGATGCGCGGATGAACCTTCTCTTTCTGACTTTCGTTTTCCCCCTGATCGGCTTCCTGCTGCTGTCGTTCTCGCGCGGACGGTTCTCGGAGAACCTGTCGGCGCTGATCGGTGTCGGCTCGATTGGCCTCTCGGCCATCGTCACCGCCTATGTGATCTGGCAGTTCAACGTCGCGCCGCCTGAAGGCGGCGCGTACAGCCAACTGCTGTGGCAGTGGATGTCGGTGGATGGCTTTGCGCCGAACTTCACCCTGTACCTGGACGGACTCTCGGTAACCATGCTCGGCGTGGTCGTCGGCGTGGGCTTCCTGATCCACCTGTTCGCCTCCTGGTACATGCGCGGTGAAGCGGGCTACTCGCGCTTCTTCGCCTACACCAACCTGTTCATTGCCAGCATGTTGTTCCTGATCCTGGGCGACAACCTGCTGTTCATCTACTTCGGTTGGGAAGGCGTAGGCCTGTGTTCGTACCTGTTGATCGGTTTCTACTACAGCAACCGCAACAACGGTAACGCTGCACTCAAAGCCTTCATCGTTACCCGTATCGGCGACGTGTTCATGGCCATCGGCCTGTTCATACTGTTCCAGCAACTGGGCACTCTGAATGTTCAGGAACTGCTGGTGCTGGCACCGCAGAAGTTCCAGGCCGGTGATTTCTGGATGGTCCTGGCCACCCTGATGTTGCTCGGTGGTGCGGTGGGTAAATCTGCCCAGTTGCCGCTGCAAACCTGGCTGGCAGACGCGATGGCCGGTCCTACCCCGGTTTCGGCACTGATCCACGCCGCAACCATGGTTACCGCCGGCGTCTACCTGATTGCCCGCACCCACGGCCTGTTTGCCCTGGCACCTGACGTATTGCACCTGGTTGGTGTGGTCGGCGGTGTGACCCTGGTGCTGGCGGGCTTTGCAGCCCTGGTCCAAACCGATATCAAACGTATCCTCGCCTACTCGACCATGAGCCAGATCGGCTACATGTTCCTGGCGCTGGGCGTTGGTGCCTGGGACGGCGCGATCTTCCACCTGATGACCCACGCCTTCTTCAAGGCCCTGTTGTTCCTTGCTTCCGGTGCTGTGATCGTTGCCTGCCACCACGAGCAGAACATCTTCAAGATGGGCGGTCTGTGGAAGAAGCTGCCGTTGGCCTATGCCAGCTTCATCGTCGGTGGTGCCGCTCTGGCTGCCCTGCCGTTGCTGACTGCCGGCTTCTACTCCAAGGACGAGATCCTCTGGGAAGCCTTCGCCAGCGGCAACAACGGTTTGCTCTACGCAGGCCTGGTCGGTGCGTTCATGACTTCGCTGTACACCTTCCGCCTGATCTTCATCGCCTTCCACGGCGAGGCCAAGACCGAAGCTCACGCCGGCCACGGGATTTCCCACTGGCTGCCACTGGGTGTGCTGATCGTGCTGTCGACCTTCATCGGTGCCTGGATTCATCCACCACTGGCGGGTGTCCTGCCGCAGAGCGTCGGTCATGCCGGTGGTGAAGCCAAGCACAGCCTGGAAATCGCCTCGGGCGCTATCGCCATCGCCGGTATCCTCCTGGCCGCGCTGCTGTTCCTGGGCAAGCGTCGCCTGGCAACCGCGATCGCCAATAGCGGCATCGGCCGCGTCCTCTCGGCCTGGTGGTTCGCTGCCTGGGGCTTCGACTGGATCTACGACAAGCTGTTCGTCAAACCTTACCTGCTGATCAGCCACATCCTGCGCAAGGATCCGGTTGACCGCAGCATTGGCCTGATTCCGCGTCTGGCAAAAGGCGGTCATGCCGCCATGAGCAAGACCGAAACCGGCCAGCTGCGCTGGTACACCGCTTCGATCGCCGTAGGTGCCGTGCTTGTTCTTGGTGCCGTTGTTATGGCTGCGGTCTGATATGAACCTTGCGACTTTGCGAAAGGAATTGAGCCCGTCATGATTTTGCCTTGGCTGATCCTGATCCCCTTTATCGGCGGCCTGCTGTGCTGGCTGGGTGAGCGCTTCGGCGCCACCCTGCCGCGCTGGATTGCGCTGCTGACCATGTCCCTGCTGCTTGGTATCGGCCTCTGGCTGTGGGCCAACGGGGACTACACCCTCGCCCCTGCACCGGGTGCTGCGCCCGAGTGGGCGTTCGAATTCAAAGTACTGTGGATCGAACGCTTCGGCATCAGTCTGCACCTGGCACTCGATGGCCTGTCGCTGCTGATGATCCTGCTCACCGGCTTGCTCGGTGTGCTCTCGGTACTGTGTTCCTGGAAAGAGATCCAGCGTCACGTCGGCTTCTTCCACCTCAACCTGATGTGGATCCTTGGCGGCGTGGTCGGTGTGTTCCTGGCCCTGGACCTGTTCCTGTTCTTCTTCTTCTGGGAAATGATGCTGGTGCCGATGTATTTCCTCATCGCGCTCTGGGGTCACAGCTCCTCTGACGGCAAGAAGACCCGGATCTACGCAGCAACCAAGTTCTTCATCTTCACTCAGGCCAGCGGCCTGATCATGTTGGTGGCGATCCTGGGTCTGGTTCTGGTCAACTACAACAACACCGGCGTGATCACTTTCGATTACACCCAGTTGCTCAAGGCCGACCTGCCTGCTGGCACCGAATACCTGCTGATGCTTGGTTTCTTCATCGCCTTCGCGGTCAAGCTGCCCGTTGTTCCGTTCCACTCCTGGCTGCCTGACGCTCACGCCCAGGCACCGACTGCAGGCTCCGTCGACCTCGCCGGTATCTTGCTGAAAACCGCGGCCTACGGCCTGCTGCGCTTTGCCCTGCCGCTGTTCCCGAATGCCTCGGCCGAGTTTGCGCCGATTGCCATGACCCTGGGTCTGATCGGGATTTTCTACGGTGCGTTCCTGGCCTTCGCTCAGACCGACATCAAGCGTTTGATCGCCTTCTCCAGCGTGTCGCACATGGGCTTCGTGCTGATCGGTATCTACTCCGGCAGCCAGCAAGCACTGCAAGGTGCAGTTATCCAGATGCTGGCTCACGGTGTTTCGGCAGCGGCCTTGTTTATCCTCAGCGGCCAGTTGTATGAGCGTCTGCACACCCGTGACATGCGCCAGATGGGAGGCCTGTGGCATCGCATTGCCTACCTGCCGGCGATCAGCCTGTTCTTCGCTGCGGCCTCGCTGGGCTTGCCTGGCACCGGTAACTTTGTTGGCGAGTTCCTGATCCTGATCGGCAGCTTCGTCAGCGCGCCATGGATCACGGTCATTGCTACCTCGGGCCTGGTGTTTGGTTCGGTCTACTCGCTGATCATGATTCACCGTGCCTACTTCGGCCCGGCGAAATCGGACGAAGTCCTGGCTGGCCTGGATACCCGCGAGATGATCATGGTGTTGGGCCTGGCTGGTCTGCTGATCTTGCTGGGCGTCTACCCGCAGCCGTTCCTGGACACTTCCGCCGCCACCATGAGTGGTGTGCAGCAGTGGCTCGGCTCCGCTTTCACTCAACTCGCTTCGGCCCGGTAAGAGCGCTATGGACCTGACGATTCAACACTTTATTGCGCTTGCGCCGCTGCTGATCACCAGTATCACCATTGTCGTGGTGATGCTGGCCATCGCCTGGCGCCGCAATCACTCGCAAACCTTCCTGCTGTCGACCGTGGGCCTGAACCTGGCCCTGCTGTCGATTATCCCGGCACTGAAGACTGCACCACTGGCAGTCACCCCGCTGCTGACCATCGACAACTTCGCCTGTCTGTACATGGCGCTGATCCTGGTTGCCACCCTGGCGTGTGTAACCCTTGCCCATGCCTACCTGGGCGATGGCGGCAAAGGCTACCCAGGCAACCGCGAAGAGCTGTACCTGCTGATTCTCCTGGCTGCCCTCGGTGGCCTGGTACTGGTCAGCGCGCAGCACCTGGCGGGCCTGTTCATTGGCCTCGAGCTGCTGTCGGTACCGGTCTATGGCCTGGTCGCCTACGCTTTTTTCAACAAGCGTTCGCTGGAAGCAGGCATCAAGTACATGGTGCTCTCGGCTGCAGGTTCGGCCTTCTTGCTGTTCGGTATGGCTCTGCTGTACGCCGACGCTGGCAGCCTGAGCTTTGACGGTATCGGTAAAGCCCTGGCCACTACCAGCATGCCTAGTCTGCTGGCACAGCTGGGCTTGGCCATGATGCTGGTGGGCCTGGCATTCAAACTGTCGCTGGTGCCTTTCCACCTATGGACCCCGGACGTCTACGAGGGCGCACCTGCGCCGGTCGCTGCCTTCCTGGCCACCGCCAGCAAGGTTGCGGTATTCGCCGTAGTGGTACGCCTGTTCATGCTCTCCCCTGCTGCCAGCAGTGGCGTGCTGACCACTGTGTTGTCGGTGATTGCCGTAGCGTCGATCCTGATCGGTAACCTGCTGGCGCTGACCCAAAGCAACCTCAAGCGTCTGCTGGGTTATTCCTCGATCGCCCACTTCGGTTACCTGCTGATCGCCCTGGTGGCGAGCAAGGGTATGGCCGTCGAAGCCATTGGCGTGTACCTGGTCACTTACGTGATCACCAGCCTGGGTGCGTTCGGGGTTATCACCCTGATGTCCTCGCCGTACAACGGCCGTGACGCCGATGCCCTGTACGAGTATCGCGGCCTGTTCTGGCGTCGTCCGTACCTGACTGCGGTGCTGACCGTGATGATGTTGTCGCTGGCCGGTATTCCGCTGACTGCAGGCTTCATCGGCAAGTTCTACATCATCGCTACCGGCGTCGAGTCGCAGCTGTGGTGGCTGGTCGGGGCCCTGGTGATCGGCAGTGCCATCGGCGTGTTCTACTACCTGCGCGTAATGGTCACCCTGTTCCTGATCGAACCAAACCTGCGTCGTCACGATGCGCCGCTGAACTGGGAACAACGTACCGGTGGTGTCATGTTGCTGGCGATCGCGATCCTGGCCTTCGTGCTGGGTGTGTACCCGCAGCCATTGCTGGACATCGTCCAGCATGCTGGACTGCAGTTGATCGGCTGATCGACTTCGCGATAAAAAACACCCCGCCTCGGCGGGGTGTTTTTTTTAGGGAAGGTTCTAGGCGGGGTCAAATTGCGCTATGCCATGGCGTGGTGCCGAGGCCTGGTGGTCATCGTCACACCGAGGCACTGGTTGCAGCGCTGCCCGGCGCAACTCTCCGCCAGCGCGTGGCAGGTGAACATCTGGGTTTGGCATGCCACTGGGTGACAGTTCATGGGTCATCTCAAACTCGGCGCGCACCGACCAACCGCAGGCTTCGGTGGTGCACTGAAGATAAGCTATCCGCAGAAAGATGTGTCGCCCCTCGCTGGTGCGAATGCGCATGCGACTTTTGCAATGAGGGCACACTAACTTGTAAGTACTCACGAGTCTCTCCCGCCAAAGTCTGCGAACCACTGAACATGCCCGACAGCTACAACGCAAAATGCTCTGCTAACTGGGTAATAATTCATACATTTCAGAATCTGATGTAGTCTCATGCGTAGATGAAAAGCGTACTTTTTCCTTTTTCTCCCGGAATTCGCCATAGATCGATAATGTCCTTATGAGTTGCGTTTGATGTACCGAATCATGATTACTCAGATCGAATATTGCTTTGCAAATATTCATAGAAGTATCCCACAGGAATACTCACAATGAGTACAAATGGATTTACTGCTGTACTACGCCGGATGAAACTGATCACCGCGTCCACGACAGACGCCGAGCTTTCAGCCGCACTGAACGTTAGCCCACAGACCTTGAGCAGCTGGAAAGGCCGCAACAGCATCCCATACTCATTATGCATAGGCCTTGCCACATGCCATGGTATTTCGCTGGATTGGTTGTTACTGGGAGAAGGCCCGCAACAACGCCCGCTTGGCGCAACGCCTACCGCCACGGATGAAAGCGCTCACGACTGGGAAACTCGGCTGCTCACTCAACTGCGTACGCTCGGCCCACAAGACCAGCAGGCAATTGCACAGGCGGTAGAAGACAGGCAACGCTTTCGTCAGTTGGAGCGCCAGGTAGAGGACATGCACAAACTGCTGCATGCCAGTCGCTGAACCGAAACGTTTTAAGGAGCCATTGCGCACACGCTGCAGAATTTCACGAAGGTCCGCAGAGTCGAGCCAGATCATTACCTTGATACTGATCGGAATAACCACCACAGCTGCAACGAATGCCGCCACACCACTCGACAGAAAGGGTGCCAATAACAGCACGAAGGGTGTGAACAGATAGCCAACACCCGCTGAAAGGAAAAGTGATCCCAGGCGCTGCCAAGCCTTGAGAGCCCGCCGGGTACTGGCGACCAACCACGCCCCCAGCACCGCACCGAATATTGTATCGCCGTCAATTGTCGGCATTGATGAAGCCAGACCCAAGCCAATAAATACGCTGGAAAGACTCGCGCTGGTTGGCTCACTCATGTGCTGGCACTCCATTCGGACCGGGTTGGCACGCGACCAGCAGTACATCTTTCTCCAGTGCCAAATGGGTGTTCGCCTCAACCGCACGCCGATAGCAACCCGACAAGAGTTGGTGCGACGCCATGTCTTCCAGACGCTTATAGCCTCGATCTCGAAGTACCCTGCGCCATTGCGCAAACTCTCTACCCGCCTTGTGGGCCGCAGCCCGAGCTGCCACTTCCAGTCGTGTATCGCTGATCGCACCGCAAAGTGCCAAATGCTGGCGCAGCTCCCGAAGGTTGATACTGGGCCAGAACGGGTCGTCGCAGGTCAGCATGTAGCACCGATCAGCGTGATTTACTGCGTAGTTGTCGCTCTGCATATAGAGCTCCCTTGAGTTCGTCGTTTCTTTCGCGCATCACAGTTGCTGCAACATCCCGTGGCGCAATCCCTTGAGCACTGCAGCAACTCGGTTAGTGACGTCGAACTTGCGCAGGATGTTGCTGACATGGAAGTTCACGGTCGACTCCTTGCATTGGAGAATCTGTCCGATCTCCCAAGAGCTCTTCGCGTGAGCACACCAGAGAAGCACCTCTTGCTCCCGAGCAGTCAGTTTGAATTGAGCGCCTGTGTTGTCAGCAGATACGTCGTTCACAGGGTTTTGTGAGGAATGGGTTGTCATGGCTAATCTCCGCATTTTTTCCGGAGTCATTCCGGATCAGGGTGTGCCGTCACCATACGAACAGCACTTGCGTCATTTCCAGAAAGCCAACTTGTAGGAACCGACCCTACAAAACATTCTTACGCTAGGTTCAGCACTGCCTGGCGTGATCTGAAGTGAATTTCGGTCGTCTGAGCTTCGATGATCACTGCCCTCTGCTGTTGGAGTCGTACGATGCGCCCCGCTTTACTCTCCCCCTCTTCCCTTGGTGTGCTCGGGTTGTTCGTTGCAATAAATCCGGCACTGGAGGCTGCGCCTCTGGAACTGGGTCAGGTGCTGATCGAAGGCCGGCAGCAGAACGAATTGGATGCAGCCCAAGAGCGCTTGCGCCAAGTACCAGGCGCAACGAACCTGGTGGACATGCAACAAGTAGAGCAAGGTCGGGTCGCTAGCAACGAGGACGTCCTTGCCTATCAACCGGGCGTGTTTGCCCAGTCGGCTGGCAACGATGGCGTCAAACTGTCGATTCGCGGATCGGGCATCAACCGCGCGCCGGGCAGCCATGGCTCGGGCGTCTACGTGATGTTCGACGGTTTGCCGTTGACCGGCCCCGGCGGTACCCCTTATGAATTGTTCGAGCCGCTCTGGTTGAGCCGTGCTGAAGTACTGCGTGGCGCCAACGGCTTCGACCGCGGAGCCCTGGCCCTGGGCGGCGCCATCGACTACGTCACCCACACTGGCCATGATGCGGCGCCGTTGCAGGTGCGTTACGAAATCGGCAGCCGTGGCTATGCCAAGCGCCAAATAAGTTCGGGTCAGGTGCTGGGTGATCTGGATTATTACGTAGCCCTGACCGACTCCGAGTACGATGGTTATCAGCAACATAGCAGCGGCAGCAGCAAGGGTATCGCCGCCAATGTCGGTTATCGCTTCAACCCTAACCTGGAGACCCGCTTCTACTTGCGTTACCGGGAAACCGAGAATGACTTGGCCGGGCGCCTCACCAAGGAGCAGATCAAGCACGATCCGCGAGCCGCCAACCCACTCTACCTGAGCCGTGATGCCAGCCGTCCACAGCCGGGGAGTACTTGGCTGGGAAACAAGACCACGTTTTTCCTCGATGAAGATTCACGCCTGGAAACCGGACTGGTCTACCACGACTATCCAATGGACCTGCGGGAGGGGCCCAACCGGTTGAAAGTGGCCTATTCCGACGTCAGTGGGACCTTGAATTACGTGCGTCGCGACAACCTGTTCGACCACGAAAGCAAAACCACCCTTGGTTGGCGCACCACCAAACACCTGCCTAACAGCGGTGCCTCCGAGTTCGTCCGTGTGCCAGGCACTCAAGCCGTCGGCACCCGCACCCGCGATTTCAGCTACCAAGGCTCTGACAGCGTCGTGCATGCCGGCAACGAGCTGGAGCTGGCCCCCGACTTGTGGCTGACCAGCGGTCTGGCGATGATTTATACCCGACGCGAAAGTGCGGTGACTTACCCGCAAGAGGGTGGAAAAGTAAGCAAGCATGACTGGGATTACGCGCCGCGCCTGGGCCTGCGCTATGACCTGAGCCCAAGTTTGCAGCTATTCGGCAACATCAGTCGCTCGGTTGAGCCACCTCACCCATGGGCGTTGATCTGGAGTTCACCGCGGGTCAATGGCCTGCAAACTCAGCCCATCGAAATGCATAACCAGACTGCGACTACGCTGGAGCTTGGTGCCCGAGGCGACTCAGATTTCGGTCGCTGGGACCTGACTTGGTACTACTCGAACGTACGGCACGAACTGCTTGCGGTCGAGATCGTACCCGGCCTGCCCGCAGCCGAGTTCAACGCCAGCCCCACGGTCCACCAAGGTGTCGAAGCAGGCCTCGACAGCCTGCTCTGGGAGCGCGGCGGGGTTGGTAAACTCTCTCTGCGCCAGGCTTATACCTTCAGCGACTTCCATTACCGCGACGACGACGTTTTCGGCGATAACCGCCTGCCCGGCATCCCGATGCACTATTACCAGGCCGAGATGCGTTTCGATTTGCCGAGCGGGTTGTACGCCGGGATCAATACTCAGATGGCTTCCAAGGTTCAGGTCGATTACGCCAACAGCTACCCAACTGATGCCTACGCCCTGCTCGGCGCAACCCTGGGTTACAACTCACCCAAGCAGGACTGGCAGACCTGGCTCGACCTGCGCAACCTGACCAACAAGCGTTATGCCGCCACGGTCACTCCTGGCTATAACGACAATGGCAAGGACACTCCCCATTCGACGCCTGGCGAAGGCTTTGGCGTCTATGCCGGCGTGTCTTACAGCTTCCGTTAATTGGGCAGTTGCACCTGGGGCTTGGTCGAGACAAAGATCCCCCAACTGGACATGAACAGCGCGGCGATCAACGGGCCGATGACAAAGCCGTTGAGCCCGAATACCGCCAGCCCTCCGAGAGTGGAAACGAGGATCAGGTAATCGGGCATTTTGGTGTCCTTGCCCACCAGCATTGGCCGCAGCAGGTTGTCGACCAGACCAATCACAAATATGCCAAACGCCGCCAGCACCGCCCCCTGCCATATCGCGCCGGTGGCCACGAAGTAGATCGCCACGGGCGCCCAGACGATCCCTGCGCCGACGGCCGGAAGTAGCGACAGGAAAGCCATCAGCACTCCCCAGACCAACGCGCTGGGGATGTCCAGGATCCAGAAAATGATTCCGCCAAGGGCGCCTTGGGTCACCGCCACCAGCAGATTGCCTTTGACCGTGGCCCGTACCACCCGGTTGAACTTGAGTTGCAGACGGCGCTTTTGCTGATCGGCCAAAGGTACTGCGGTGCGTATTTTGCGTACCAACTCAGCGCCGTCACGCAAGAAGAAGAACAGCAAATAGAGCATCACGCCAAAGCTGACCAGAAATTCGAATGTACCCTGGCCAAAGTTGAACGCCTGAGAAGCGAAGAACTGACTGCCCTGTAAAGCACTACTGGCGATCTTGTCGCGCAAGCCGTTCAGGTCCCCCATGCCCATTCGCTCCAGACCGCTTTGAGCGAATCCCGGAAGGATATCCTTGAAGCGTTCAATGTAGCCGGCCAGGTCCAATTGACCCGTCTCGATGGTCTTGTACAGCGCAGCTCCTTCCTGCACCAGCAACATGCTAATGATGATCACCGGGAGAATGGCGATGACCAGGCAGATCAGCAACGTCAGGCCTGCGGCCAAGTTGCGTCGCCAGTCCAGGCGTGCCAGCAAGCGCCGCTGAAGCGGAGCGAAAACGATGCCGAGGATCACTGCCCAGAACACCGCACCGTAGTAAGGTAGCAGGATCCAGATGAAGGCAATGGTAACCAGGGCCAATAGCATGTGCAGGGCCCTGTGCTGCAGGTTGGTTTCGTTCATATGCGCTCCGTTGCCACTCACAACGTTAGTGCATGGTGTTGCGGCAAAAGTGCCGTTCACACAGAACAATTAACCTCTTCATTGGTATGTGTGCCTGCCAGGATCTGCTCCTGCCCCGCGTGCCAGTTATTCGTGGTTTGCCCCGTTTTCACTTCACTTTCCCAGAAGAAGTTCGCCTTTAGCTCGATGTGCACGTGGCCCTCCTTTATCCTGCTGGCTGCCCCGGCAGGGTTGCCGCTGGTAGGTATTTGCCAGGCTCGCTGGTCAGCCGAGGTACTCCAGGTGATGGGGCTGCGCAACCGCAGATTGGCAAACGTAAAAGTGCAGTCGATGGCGTCCGTCAGCGATTGCGCCTTCCAGTTCCAGCGGTACGTGCTATCCACCTCCCGCCCTTCGTTCAATGCGTACTGAGTACGAAACCCCGGACGTGAATCGACAGGTTTTGCCACTGCGATGGACCAAGGCCCATGTGAGAGAATCAAAGTCATTGATATTCCTTAACGCAGGCTGCAAGCCGACATTGATCCATCGGCCAGAAGAAAGAGCTGTTCAGGTTCGAGAATGTGCACATCCTTGCCTTCGACCTTGATCAGGCCATTTTGCTGGAGGCGAGTGAACACGCGAGACACGGTCTCTCCGGCGAGGCCCAGGTAGTTGCCGATTTCATTGCGCGAAATGCTCAAGTGCAAACGGTTGGCCGCGTAGCCAAGGGTGCGAAAACGGGCCGCCAGATTAACCAGCAATGTCACCACTCGCGCATCGGCGGCCTTTTTGGAAAGCAGGCGCGTCATTTGCTGTGTATCGCGGATTTCGCGGCTCATCGCCCGCATCAGGTGGCGGCGCAGTTGCGGTAGCCGAGTCAACATGTGGTCGAGTGGTCCGAAAGGAAGTTCGCAAACGTAGGTTTCCTCAAGCGCCTGGACTGAAACCAGATAGGCTTGTGCGTCGACACCAGACAGACCGATCAGCTCTCCGGGCAAATGGACACCGACAATTTTCTCCTCGCCGGTTTCACTCAGACTGATGGACTTCAACGCGCCTGAGCGAATCGTGTAGATCGAGTTGAAGCTGTCTCCCTGGCGAAACAGAAAGTCGTCTTTTTTCAATGGTCGACCATGCCTGACCAGATCATCCAAAGTGTCGACTTCTTCGTGGCTCACAGAGCCTGCCAGGCATAACGACGCTAGGCTGCAGGTCTTGCAACTGGCCTGGCGATGAGCATGCAAGCGAACGGCTTCAGACATTTATTGCCCCCAATGAGATCACACACGTTGTGCGCTACATAATTGTCCCGCGGGCCGATTTCAAATCCTTCTCAAGAATCTTTATTTGATATCAAACCATTGATTTCATTGAGTTATTAATACGAAGTCATTGCATGTGGCCGGGTTATATAAGCACCGTTATATGGCCGAATCAGACGCTGTCCTTTGCCGACGGATTGTGCCCGACGACACCACTGATCCAGCCCTGCACAGCACCCGGAGTGCCCTTGATGCAGATCAATGTCTGGACATGGCGTTGCCGTTAGCATTCCCGCCTTTTGCCGCGATCCGACCATGACCCTGCCCGCCAAACCTGAATTGCTCGCCCCTGCCGGCACCCTGAAGAACATGCGTTACGCCTTCGCCTATGGCGCCGACGCGGTCTATGCAGGTCAACCGCGCTACAGCCTGCGAGTGCGCAACAACGAGTTCGACCACGCTAACCTGGCCTTGGGTATCAAAGAAGCTCAGGCCCAGGGCAAACGTTTCTATGTAGTGGTCAACATTGCGCCTCACAACGCCAAGCTCAAGACCTTCCTCAAAGACCTCGCGCCGGTCATCGAGATGGCCCCGGATGCACTGATCATGTCGGACCCTGGCCTGATCATGCTGGTGCGCCAGCACTTCCCGCAGATACCGATTCACTTGTCGGTGCAAGCCAATACCGTGAACTGGGCCAGCGTCGAATTCTGGCGCAGCCAGGGGCTTACACGGGTGATTCTTTCGCGTGAACTGTCGCTGGAGGAAATCGAGGAGATTCGTCAGCAAGTGCCGACGATGGAGCTGGAGGTTTTCGTCCATGGCGCGCTTTGCATGGCCTACTCTGGCCGCTGTTTGTTATCGGGCTACCTCAACCGCCGCGATGCCAACCAGGGCAGTTGCACCAACGCCTGCCGTTGGAAATACAGCGCCACGCCGGCCACCGAGGATGCCAGCGGCGATATCGTTCGCGAAGTGCAACCGACCCTGGGTGTCGGTGCACCGACCGAGCAGGTCTTCCTGCTTCAAGAAAGCAATCGCCCAGACGAGGACATGCCCGCCTTCGAGGACGAGCACGGCACCTACATCATGAATGCCAAGGACCTGCGCGCGGTACAACACATCGAACGGCTCACCCGCATGGGTGTGCACTCGCTGAAAATCGAAGGCCGGACCAAGTCGCACTTCTATTGCGCCCGCACCACCCAAGCTTATCGCCAGGCGATCGATGATGCCGTGGAAGGTCGGGAGTTTGACCGCAGCTTAATGCTCAACCTTGAGTCATTGGCCCAGCGCGGTTACACCGAAGGTTTTCTGCGCCGCCACGTGCATGATGAGTATCAGAACTACCAGCGTGGCAACTCTGTTTCCGACCGCCAGCAGTTTGTTGGAGAACTGACCGGCGAGCGCGTCGAGGGCTTGGCAGAAGTGCGGGTCAAGAACCGCTTTGCCCTGGGTGATCACTTGGAATTGATGACACCGCGGGGCAACTATCACTTCGACCTCCATCAACTGCGCAACCGCCAGGGCGCAGCGATCGATGTGGCACCAGGTGATGGACACACGGTCTACCTGCCGATTCCCGAACAGGTCGAGCTGGAGTTTGGGTTGCTGTTGCGCGAATTGGTGCAGTAACTGCCGCACTGCCATCGCTGGGCGCGCTTCCACGCGCCCAGCAGTCGGAACTTCAATCAAGGCGCCTTTTTTGCCAGCGCCGCAGGCTCAACCTCCCTGATTACCTGCAAGCGATACTGCGGGTCGGCCTTGATCTGCGCCTCGGTGAAGGGCAGCACATGCCATTGCTTGGCCGAGAAGGCGCGAGTCTGGTCACTGGCGTGTGCAGAGCCTGCTTCACTGGACTCGGAAAACGCCAGCACACCCAATGCCTGCGGGCCTTTCGCGTCAAAGGTCACCAGTTGCAAGTAACTGGTGCCACTGACCACCAGGCGCTTGCCCGGCGCTGTCGGCACACTCTGGATTGCGTTGTACACCCCCAAGCTTGCCGGCCCACCATGGATCGGCGTGCCATCAGCGGCTTGCTGGATCTGTCCCCAACGCGCATCGGCAGCAAGGCCGGCACGCTCCACCTCCGCCAGCGACGCGAGCGCCGCATCGTTCAACGCGCGTGCCACGTCGGCACGCTCGACAGCCAAGCCACGCGGAGTGTGCTGGGGGTCAGCTGGATCGAATGTCACGCGCCAGAAGTCTGGATGCTCGAGCAAGCTCTGCAGAATATTCTGAAAGTGCACCAGACCCATGCCACTGTCCAGATCAGCACGCAGGTTCCAGGCTTTCAGGCTGCTGCACAGTGCCGCCAATTGCGACGCTGGCGGTTGCGCTCCACACCACTGCAACATATCCGACAGCACCAATTCGGCCAGATAGACCTGGTTGTCCATCACCATTTGTTGCAGATCAGCGCCGGTCAGCTTGTCGTCCCGACTCAATCGCTGCAATGCATAGCGAGTGCGCGGCCCCAGGGGCTGGTCTTCGCGACTGATCAACGGTGAGTAACCACGCAAGGGCTGCGCCGGGTTGACCATCCAGGCCGAATCATTGGAGTGCTGGATAAAGTCGTTGCGGCTCAGGCTTGGCTGAAGCTGCGCAGGAAAGATACCCGCCTGTGCTGCACGCGCATCAACCTTCCAATTACAGACACTGCGCGAGCCATCGAGCACAATCATGCCCTGCCCGGCAGCCGGGTCACTGCACTGCGTCAGCAACGCAGCATCGACAAAGGGCACCACCGATTGATTCAGATACAAGGTCTGCCCTTTGGCATCCACAGCCAAGGTGTTGACCCATGGAATACCCTGCAGGTGCTGAACCGAGTCCTGCAGCGCCTTCAGGCTTTGTGCCTGGTTCATGCTGTACCACTGCTGCAGAACCCGGGTATTTTCCAGGTTCGCATCGCGCAGGCTGAACGCATGTTGCTTGTTCCAATCCAGCCGGCCAGGCCATTGCACGACCGGGCCAAACACCGAACTGTAGACATCTCGGTTGACCGCAGTGAGCTTGCCGTCCTCGCCCTTGACCATCACCGTCAGACGCTGACGACTCAGGGGTAAGGACTTGCCATCAAGCATGTAACGGGTGGCATCCTTGGGATCGAGTTCGAGTCGATACAGGGTGAAATGGCTGGAGGTGTCCACCGTATGGGTCCAGGCAAGGTGGCGGTTAAAGCCGATGTTGATCAACGGTAACCCGGGTAATGCAGCGCCCATGACGTCTAGTTTGCCCGGCACAGTGAGTTGCATCTGATAAAAACGCATACCACCGGCCCAGGGGAAATGCGGGTTGGCGAGCAACATGCCGCGCCCATTGGCAGAGCGCTCGCTGCCCACGGCCACCGCATTGCTACCTCGCTCAAGGGCAAAATTATCCTGACGCGCCTGAGCAACGCCCATGTCCAGGTTCGTACCCAACTGCCCCACTACACCGGGTGGTGTCGCGCCAGCCAAGGCCTCGGCGAACTGGCCGACGCCGCCTTCAACCAACAGGCGTCGGGTCAACTTGACCAGATCGAGGGAGGTGATCGGGCGCAACCATTGCGCCTGCATGCATTGCGCACCTTGTCCCTTGACGAGCAGCTCGGCCAGTGCACGGTTGTATCCCTTGGCATAACCCTCAAGCAAGGCACGCACCTCCCTCGATTGCGCCTGCCAGAAGCCGAATACCGCAGAGGGGGTATTGAGCCAGTTGAAAAACAGATCGCTGCCCAGGTTCTTGCCCTGCTCGAAGGTTACCTGGTCGGGGCCAAAGAAGCGTGAGCGCTCACCGTTGACGGTGATCACCTCGTTAGCTAGCAGGCACAGATTGTCTTGCGCATACGCGTAGCCAATTCCGTACCCCAGCCCCTGTTCATCGTGCGCCAGGATGTGCGGCACCCCAAAGCTGGTACGGCGTATTTCGGCGCTGGCATCACCTGCGGCGACCCGAGCTTGGGAGGTAAAGCTGAAGCCGACGAGCAGCCCGGCCAGACAGACGCGTGCCAAGGGACGAGGGTTGATCACGAATACTCCTTCACAGATCACAACGCGAATGATCCTGATTGAACGAAGCACGGCGAAAAAATTTACGGAAATTGCGCTTGCGAAACGTCTTTACCAAAGCGACTCAAGATTTTTTTTCGACAGGTACTGCAGTTTTGCGCCGCTCATTCGTCTTATAGGTGTAAGCATCACAAAAACGGTATCTGAACTGGCCATGAAAAGGAGCGTTCACATGTACAACCAGCAACAGGCAGGGATCGCCACCAGACCAGTGCGCAAGGCTCGCCAAGTGCTGCCGGTAGTAAAAGTCGACAGTGGCGACAGCGAGCGCCCGGGCAACGAACATATTCGCGAACTACTGAGGTCGTTCGGGCTTCGCACCAGCCTGATCCGCTTGAAAGTGATCGATGCCTTGCACACGGCCCACCGCAACGGGCGCAGCATCGGCGTACGCGGTGTGCACAGTCAGCTTGAACAGCTGGACATTCCGCTGTCATTTCTAAGCGTTCGTGAAGTGCTCAAGCGCTTGTGCACTGAAGGCGTAATCAGCATGGACAACGAAAAGTGCTACACCCTCAACCCCGAGGCGCGCAGCATTCTCGAACAATTCGGCCCCCGTTGAGCGAAAGGCCGGCAACGAGCCGGCCGCGCAGATCATTCAGATTTTGACCTTGCGTCGCATGATGCCGTTGATCACCACCACCGCGACCGCGACACCGATAGCGATGTACTGGAACACTTGCTCGCTGATCGTGCCTTGCTTTTGCAGGTAGGACAGGCCGAGCATGATCCCCAGCACCAGCAGGGAGATCAGGATGGAGTATTTCAGGCGTTGACCTTGAGTCATTGGTATTTCCTTGCAACTTCGGGATATGTGGCCCAGAACGGCCTGCGCGTATCATACAACGCGCCCATGATCCGGGCGGACAATTTCCTTTTCCCGCCAATCGACCTGGCACCGGTCTCGGACCGATAAGCCTGTTGCTCATGCGTCTGACCGCTGAGCATGGGTTGGCCAACCATGCGCCATGCATTTATGCCATTAGACTGAGCAATCAAGGCTTAGCGACGTGTCAGGCATAACCTTCCTAAGCAACACTCCCTTGTTGCCTACAAATCACATACCCGATGCCCACCGCCCTTGCTGCGCTTGCAGCCTGTTATGAGCGGCGCGGATGTTCAACCATGAGAGCGTCAAGTCAACTCCAACAAGGAAGTCATTATGGAACTGCGCGACCTCGAACGTATCGACATTCACCAACTTCCCCATTCACTACAGATGCTCATCGAATGCCTGGGCATCGAAAACGCCTACAACCTCACCAATGCCTTTGGCGGCCGTCCCAAATATATTCCCAAGCATCGTGAACGGACTGCTCTGGCACAGGTGCTCCCCGCCCATGCACTCGATGCCTTGATCAAACGCTATGCTGGCATGGCGCTGGAAATCCCCAAGGTCGACCATTTCCTGCGCCAGTTGCGCAATCAGCAAATTCAGCAGGAAAGCGCCGAAGGTTTGTCACGCAGCATCCTGGCCAACAAGTACGGTTTGAGCTTGCGCCAAATCGGCAACATCCGCCGGCAGGAGTCCTGCACGCACACCTTGAGCCAGTAAAAACCTGCTCTGCGCATGATGTAAGTTGATCGATAATCGGCGCGAGGGTGACAGCAACGAGGTCATCGAGGCTGTCACCGCACCACAATAGCGAACGTCAGAAGTCGCGCTTGTAGAAGATATCCAGGGAGCTCGCCAGGCCACTGGCGGCCTCCAGATACACCTTCTTGCTCAACTTGTAGCGCAAGGCGACGGTGTTGACAGGCTCGAACACACCCACCCCGTACCTCAGACTCAGGCGCTCGGTAAGGTTGCCGCTGGCGACCACACTGGTGCTGTTGCCGCTGCCTTCGGTATCCAGCTGGAAGTCGTCGATGCCCAGGCTCGACGCCAGGCTTCCGGTTACCCCGGCGCTGGTCGCCAGCCCCAGGCCAAGGGCCGCTTCGGCGAGCATGTTGTTGTCCTCACCGCTAGTGCCCAGCGGCCGGCCCATGACCAGGTACGACAGCGCTTGCTCCTGGCTCATGGCCGGTTCGGAAAACACTTGGGTGGTGGGCTGCTCGGCACTGCCGCTCAAGCGGATGCCGGCAATAACATCATCAGTCTGGCGGATGGCTTCGATGTCCAGGTAAGGCTGATCGATAGGCCCGGCAAACAGCAGTCGTGCTCGGCGGATAGTCAGGCGCTGACCATACGCACGGTAGCGGCCATCAGCCAGACTGAGCTCGCCACGGGTGTCCAGGTTGTCACCGATGTGCACATGCCCGAGAAGATTGGCGGTCAGTCCAAAGCCACTGAAGGAGAGCTTGTCGCTGCCCACTTCGACGTCGATGTCCATAGCCACGGCCATCGGCGCCTTGCCCTCTTCGGTCTGATGACCAACGATGACCGTGTCATCGGAAACCTTGACCGTCGACGGCGGCAGCTCACGCACGGTGATCTTGCCCTTGGGCACGCGTACCTTCCCCGATACCGCCAGCTTGTCCTCAAGAAGACTTATTTTCAGGTCCGGCTCTACCTCAAGGTTTGCATAGGGCTCGACAGTGACCGGCAGGCGCTGGCCTTGCAGTTGCAGGTCGACCACTAACGCTCGTCCCCAGCCAATCTGGCCACGCAAACTGCCCTGGCCGGCCTCACCGCTTTTCCAGGCGCCATTGAGCTGAACCCGCTCACCTGCGATCAGTGCTTGCAGTTGCAGGTCTTTAAGGCTGACCGGCAGTTCGGCGCCAGCCACTTCACCACCGGTGAGGTTCAAGCTGCCATTGACCTGGGGCTCGAGCAAAGTACCTGTGAGCTGACCGCTGCCATTGAGTTGGCCGGCCAGCCGCTCGACCATGGGTGCAAATGGGCGAGCGATGGCTAGATCCAGTCCGGTCAGGCGGAAATCGCCACTCAACGGTTTATTGCGGGCTACCGGGTCGAGACGGGTGACCACTGACAGCTCACCCAAGCGTTCACCTTTGAAGTTCAGGCGAGTATCAACCCGGCGTGGCGACAGATCGCTTTGCAGGCGCAGGGTTTGATAAGGGAAATCAAGCCATTGCCCCTTTTCACGCAGGCGTAGGGTGCCACCGCTGGCATCGACGATAATGGTGCCTTTCGGGCCGCTGGCCGGAACATCCAGATTGATATCGGCATTGAGCAACCCCTGCCAGGCAAAGTCTTTTGGCAACCACTGGGCCAGGCTCTGCAACGGGAACTGCTTCAAGTGGTAGCGCAGGCGTGGATCGGGAGCCAGGCGCTGGTCTTCACCACACAGGCTCGCTTGCCCGGAACGCCAGCAATGGGCACCGAAATCTATCTGTCCGCTGGCCAGGCGTTGCAGTTTCGCCGGCGCTTGCAATTGCCAGTCCTGGCCACCGGCCTGGATCCGAC
Source organism: Pseudomonas arcuscaelestis (assembly GCF_016881005.1). Taxonomy (GTDB): domain Bacteria; phylum Pseudomonadota; class Gammaproteobacteria; order Pseudomonadales; family Pseudomonadaceae; genus Aquipseudomonas; species Aquipseudomonas arcuscaelestis. Next base: position 197,801 of record NZ_JACOPV010000010.1, read on the forward strand.
CACTGGCAAGACGCCCACGCCAGTTGCTCTTGTCCAACTGGCCATCGGCGGCCAGATCAAGCTTGAGTTGAGGCCCATCCAAGGCCAAATCCAACTGCTGCTTGCGAATATCACCGCGTCCCTTGGCAGTGAGCGTACCCAGGCTGGTGTCGCCCAAGCGAATACCACCGGCTTGCAAGTCAATCAGTGCATGTTGAGCCGTATCCAGGCGCGCCTCCAGCGCCAAACGCAGCAAATGGTTGTCGGCATGGGCCAACTTCTGTCCCTGCAACGTCAATGTTCCCTGCGGCGCCTTCAAGGTGCCGGAGACTTCGAGCTTGCCCTTTGCCTGGCCTTGCAGTTGTGGCCAGAGTTGACCGAGACGTGGCAGATTGAGGTCCAATTGACCGGCCAGGCGCTGCTGCACACTGCCGCTCCCATTGATATGGTTGTCGCCCAGGCGAATATCCAGCGTCCCAAGCGTCCAACTCTGGCCTGCCCCCTGGGCAATCGCTTTGAGTACCGCAGGTTGTCCGCGCAAGCGCCCTTTCAGATCCAGCTCTGCGTCGAGGCTGAGTTCCCCATCTTTTATCTGCCCTTTACTACGCAGTGGGCCAGCCAGGGTGCCCGGCAGTTCAGCGAGCCAGTAGGCCGGGTTCAGCGCCGAAAGTTCAAGGGCAGCGTCCCAGGCCACAGCATCGGCAAATTGCACACTGACATTGCCCTCAAGCTTGCCTTGCCCGGCATTGAGCGCCAGTTGCGCAAAGCTGATCTGCTTCAAATCACCCTTGAATGGACTGTTAACGCTGAACGCACCCGCCGGGCCATCAAGATCCCCCTTGAACTCACCTTGGTAATTGCCGTCACGGTACTGCACTTGACCGACAAAACGGTGCAGCGTCACCTGCGGTGCCTCTTCCAATGGGTAGAGGCGCAGCCAAGGGAAATCCAACCAGTTAATGGTTGCCTCGGCATTCAAGCCTTGCTGCCAATCGACATTGGCGGTGAGTTTGAGGCGCTTGTCTGCGCTGGCAGTGAGATCCAGCGCACTCAATTGCGCGCCCTTGGCGTCGACCTTGCCCTGTAGATTCAATGCCACAGGCTCTTGCTCGGCCGGTAGGCTGGCCGTACCAAGCAACTGATAGCCACTTTGCAGGTTGCCTTGGGCACTGAGCTCAAGATTGTTCAATTGCACGGTGTCAGGCAGGTCGGCACCGGGCTTGAACGCCTTCGCGCTAATCTGCAACTTCGCTGGCAACTGCTCGGCCAACGCTTGCAACTCGCCCTTGAGTCGCGCGTTCAGATAGCCACTGCTGTCACCGGTGATCTTCAGGGTTTTCTGCAGCTCGCCGTTGATCTGTAAAGCCAGTTGCCATTGCTGGTTATCCACCTTGGGTAACTGCAACTGCCCCTGGAGCTGCATCGGCCAGTCGCCCTCGGGCTGGAGCAGACCTTGCAGACTCAAGTGCACGTCGTCGCGCTGCAACTGCAGGCTGTCGATCTGCAAACCGGCAGCGGTCCAATGCGCAGCCAGTTGCAGCTGGCTCAACTGCTCATTGCCATCGAGACGCAAATGGCCGATGCGCACCTCGCCCAGCTCGATCGCTACGGGAAGCTTCAGGGCAGGCAGTTGTAAAGGCCCGCTGTCAGGCTTGGACTCACTCGGCGCGAAGGCAAGATTTACCTGGTCGGCCTGCAAACGTTCGATGCACAACGTCATGCGCAAAAGGCAGGAAGGTGACCAGGAAAAAACCGGCGCCACCAGCTCGACCCGATTTCCGCCCTGCTCCCACACCACGCGATCGGCCTGCCAACCACCCGCCAGGCGTCCCTGGAACTTCTCCAACTGCAGACCCGGAACCATACCCAGAGCCCAGCGGCTACCTGCTTGGCTTCCCAGTATCAGGCCCACCATAAGCAGCACCATCAGCACCAACGCCAATAGACCGAGGAGGATGTTTCTAATGATGCGACTCACAGTTCCGGCCCCATGGAAAAGTGCAGACGGATACCGCCGTCGTCATCCAGCGCATGGGCCAGATCCAGACGCAACGGCCCGACTGGAGAAACCCACCTGACACCGATACCGACACCGGTCTTGAGACTTGGGAACTCCAAATTGTTGAATGAATTACCTTGGTCGACAAAGGTCGCCACGCGCCATTTCTCGACAACTTCATACTGATATTCGACACTGCCGGCAACCAAATAGCGGCCACCGATACGATCGCCATCGGAGTTCTCCGGCGACAGGCTCTGGTAGTCATAACCCCGCACGCTCTGGTCACCACCGGCAAAGAAGCGCAGCGATGGCGGCATCGAACTCTGGTAGTCGTTGGTGGCGCTGCCGCCGACTTGAACACGGCCCAGGAAGCGGTGCTTCTGACCCAGGGTGGTAAGCCCTTTGAGCACTACGTTGGCATGCAACAGGTTGGTATCCGATACCAGGCCTTCTTTAGCGGCCTGCACATCGAACTGCAGACGATATCCATTGTGCGGATCTATGCGGTTGTCGCTGCGCAAATAGGAATAGCTGACGCCTGGCATCAGCAGGTTACTCAGGCCCGAGTCGTCACCCAGCCGATATTCTTCACGCTGGTATTTGAGCGACAGCACGCGCTGCCAGCCACTGGGCAACTTGCTGTGCCATTCAGGGCCGACGGTGAGCAACTTGCTCAGGGTATCTGTGCCGGCAATTTCTTCGTTCTGATAGCCACCGGCAAAACGAAATTTATCGGTCAATGGTGGGTCCAGCGGAATGTCATACCACAGCCCGACGTTCTGGCGCGGTGCCGACAATTCGGTTTCCCAGCCGTAACTATGGCCTTGTGGATTGACCCAGTGACGGGTCCAGTTTGCCTTGCCGCGAGGCCCGACGTCAGTCGAATAGCCCAGACCCAGACCCATGGTCCGCGGCTTGCGCGTGGTCAGTTGCACCGCGACGGGAATGGTCTGCTGCACCGCAGCGTTGGGCGCGGCGTCTACCCGCACCCCTTCGAAGTAACCACTGGACTGCAGGGCATTATTGAGTTCGGCGATCAGCTCGGAATCGTAAGGCGTATCGGCCTTGAACGGCACCATGCGTTGGAGCAGCGAATCGTCGAAGGGTGTATCACCTGCAAAATTGACGTTGCCCAGTCGGTAGCGCGGACCACTGTCGTAAACCAATTCGATATCGGCTACTCCAGCCTGAGGATCAACCGCCAGGCGCTGGCGAACGAAATGCCCACTGAAAAAACCATAGCGTGCAGCCTGGTTTTGAATCAGTCGCTTGGCATCGTCGTAATGCCCATGGTTGAGTACTGCGCCTGAACGCAGGGCCTTGCTGTTGGGAATACGAAAGGCCTTGAGCTCACTTGCCGGGCCTTCGATGCGCACGGTGACGTCACGCAGGTGCACGGGTTCGCCCGGGTCGATGGTAAGGACTAGTTGCGGATCCTTGTCGGCCTTTTCTGGTGGTTTGACCTCGCTGTCGATTTGCGCCTGGTAATAGCCCAACGCCTGGGCGGCCTTGCGGGCCTGCTCGACAGCCCCGCGACTAAAGCGCAGCAGTGCCTCTTCATCGCGTTTACCAAGGCTGCCGATGTAGCCTTCGACATTGGCCTTGAGTTCGTTATTGGCAGGTTTGATCTTTACTACCAGCTCGCTCTGCGCATACGCGGCGGCACTGGAAAACAATAGAATCAAACCGCAAGTGAATCGTCCTGAATACGTCATAGGCGCGGATGCTACCAGAGCTTGGCGCCAGCATGGAGCCCGAGGCTCTGCGACCGGTTACGCAGACGCAAAGGAGGCACGTTGAGACGGCTGCGGATTTGGGTGAAAAAACACGTGTTCCCGAACAGGTCCTACGGCAATTTCGCCGATTTCCCGATAGCCCTGGCGCTGATAAAACGCCAGATAATGTTCATTTCCGGTGTCGAGTACGACACCTTGCGAATTCTCGTCTTCAGCGCACCAGTCGTGGACCGCTTGCAACAACTGCTCGCCGTAATGGTTGCCCTGAAACTGTGGGTGAATGCCAAGCAGCGGTAACACGTGAACAGCGTCGCCCGGCAAGCAAGCCATCAGCGCGGCTTGATAATCCAGGAAGCGACGAGTGCAGCGAAAACCGGTACTCAGAACCATCCGCATGCGCCAGACCCAACTCTCGGTCACGCCCAGACGGCGCTGCGGCGGTGCAATCAGGGCAATACCCACCAGGCGATCATCGACCAGCAACCCCAACGCAGGAAAGTCTTGAAGGAAATGCTGCTTGACCAGCTCGCGCACCGTCGCGCGGATACGTTGGTCATAACCTGGGCGCTGGGATTCGAACAAGAACGCATACGTAGGTTCATGACGATAGGCGTGATACAGCAACGAACGTGCTTCACGGCTGTAACCACCATCAAGCAAGCGGATCTGCGCCGGGGCAGCAGTCGATTCGGTCATTCGGACAAACCTCCACAAATGGGCATTCATTGCCTTCGAGGCGTACATTGCGCCGACGTTCACCCCGAGCACCACGTTAGCAGCCTATCGGATGGCGCGCCATGCTGGTCGCAGCTGTCGATGTCGGCTAGGATTCCAGCTTTTATCAGGATTGTTTTGGCCATGAAGATCGTCTCGTTCAACATCAACGGCCTGCGCGCACGGCCTCATCAGTTGGCGGCGCTGATCGAAAAGCATCAACCGGATGTTATCGGCCTGCAGGAAACCAAGGTCAGCGACGAGCAGTTTCCATTGGCAGATATCCAGGCCTTGGGTTATCACGTGCACTTTCATGGCCAGAAAGGTCATTACGGCGTTGCCTTGCTCTCGCGCCAGGCACCGCTGAGCTTGCATAAAGGCTTTGCCAGCGATGAGGAAGACGCTCAACGGCGCTTTATCTGGGGCACCTTCGCCGATGCTGATGGCACGCCTATCACCATCATGAACGGCTATTTCCCCCAAGGTGAAAGCCGTGACCATCCAACCAAGTTTCCGGCCAAGGAGCGTTTTTACAGCGACCTGCAAGCGCTGTTGGAAAGCCAGTTCAAAAACGATCAGCCTGTCGTGGTAATGGGTGATGTGAACATCTCCCCGCAAGACTGTGACATCGGCATTGGCGCCGACAATGCCAAGCGCTGGCTCAAAACCGGCAAATGCAGCTTCTTGCCCGAGGAACGTGAGTGGATGGCCCGCCTGAAAAACTGGGGCCTGGTCGATAGCTTCCGTCACCTGCACCCGGAAGTCGCTGACCGTTTCAGCTGGTTCGATTACCGCAGTCGCGGCTTTGAAGACGAGCCCAAGCGCGGCCTGCGCATCGATTTGATCATGACCTCCCAGGGTTTGCTGCCACGCATCAAGGCAGCCGGCGTCGACTACGATCTGCGCGCCATGGAAAAGCCATCTGACCACGCGCCGATCTGGCTGGAGCTGGCATAACCCAAGGCTGCAGGCAGAGGTTCAGAACGGTTGGATGGCTGTCATCTTACAGTCATCCAACTGTCTTAATCTGCGGCATATCCGTTGCCTGAAGAGTGCCCGCCGGCATGTTCCGCCACCTCTGCCTGTTCCTTGCCTGTTTGCTTCCTGTCTTCGCCTATGGCGCCACCGATGAGTCGGTGCTGCTACGCATCCAGGGCTCCAATACCATTGGCGCAACGCTGGCCCCGGCGCTTGTCAAAGGCTTGCTGGAGGCCCAGGGAGCTGGTCAGATCAAGGTCGATTCGACCGCGACTGCCAATGAGATTCGCGTCCGGGCGGTTGATTCCCAGGGCCAGGCAATTCGTATCGATATTGCCGCCCACGGTTCCAGCACCGGCTTTACCGCGCTCAAAGCCGGCCAGGCAGATCTGGCTGCCGCTTCACGCCCGATCAAGCTCAACGAGCTGAGCGAGCTACGCGCACTGGGCGACTTGAACAGCACCAACGCTGAGCAGGTTATCGGCCTGGATGGCGTCGCTGTGATTGTGCATCCCGACAACCCCCTGCCCCAATTGAGCACGGCTCAACTGGCAGGAATTTTTGCCGGAAAAATCACCACCTGGGACGAATTGGGCCTGGGCAACGGCACAATCCATCTGTACGCCCGGGACGACCGCTCCGGTACATTCGAAACCTTCAAGGCACTGGTACTCGACCCGACCGCACAGCCCCTGGCGTCGACCGCGCAGCGCTTCGAGTCGGCGGATCAGTTGACCCGCGAGGTGCTGGCTGACCGCCAGGCCATAGGCTTCAGCAGCCTGGCCTCGGTACATGGCGCCAAAGTGCTGGCTATAGCTGATGGCGCCTCGCGCGCCATGCTACCCAGCACCACATTGGTGGCCAGCGAGGACTATCCATTGTCCCGCCGCCTGTATTTCTATTTGCCTCCCCTGCAGCCTGCGCCGTGGGCCCAGGCACTGGTGGAATTTGCGCAAAGCCCGAAGGGGCAAGCCATCGTCACCGGTAATGGTTTTGTCGGCCAGCAAATCCATGCATCCAAAGTGCCGGCTACTGATGAGATGCCCACGTCTTATCGCACCTTGGCGCGCAATGCCCAACGCCTGTCGGTGAATTTCCGTTTTCAGGAAGGTAGCGCCAATCTCGACAACAAGGCGATGCGCGACGTTCAGCGCTTGGTCGAGTTTCTGCGCCACAACGACCAGCTGGACCGCGATGTGGTGTTGGTTGGCTTTGGCGATGCCAAGCCCGACCCCGAGCGTGCCAGCCTACTTTCTCGCCTGCGCGCCATGGCGGTACGCCGCGAGCTGACCAAGCAAGGCGTCACGCTGCGCCAAGTGGTTGGCATGGGCGACGATCTGCCCGTAGCAACCAACTCAGACGAAGAAGGCCGAATCCGCAACCGACGGGTTGAAGTCTGGGTCTACTAAACCCCCAGCTACCCTGTGCAAATATTTGTTACAGCCTCGATTGGGCGCACGCACTTATCGCAACTAGGCTTGGGTAAGTGACGCCGGGCCCCTCTGACGGCTGCCAAGCCGCCATGTCGGAGTCACTGTTGCGAATCGCAACGACGACAATCAAGGAGGGGCGCATGGCGGCTCTACAGGCATTTCTCGACAACCAGTTCCTTGGCACCAGCATGTGGTTCTGGCTGGCATTCATTTCTATTGTTTTGACCCTGCTGATATTGGACCTGGGCGTTCTGCACCGCAAAGCTCACGAAATCGAAATGCGCGAAAGCCTGCTGTTGTACGCGGGCTATTTCAGTGTCGGCGTATTGTTCGGTGGGTGGATCTGGCTGGAGCTTGGCGCGCAATCTGCCCTGGAGTTCTACACCGGTTTTCTGGTGGAGCAATCATTGTCCATGGACAACGTGTTTGTCATGGCGATGATCTTCAGCTACTTCTCCATTCCTCGCCTTTACCAGCACCGGGTATTGTTCTGGGGCATCCTCGGGGTGGTGGTATTGCGAGCAATCATGATCGGTGTCGGTAGCGCACTGGTGCAGGAGTTCGCCTGGATTCTCTATGTGTTCGGCGCCTTCCTGCTGATTACCGGCATCAAGATGTTGTTCTCTCGCGAGGAAGGTCACCCGGACCTGGCCAACAATGCGGTGCTCAAGTTTGTGCGCCGCCACCTACGGGTTACCGATGACCTGCATGGCCCGCGTTTTTTTGTACGCATCAAGGCTGCCGGACAAAACAAGGCCGTGCTCTTTGCCACCCCCTTGTTCCTGGCGTTGGTGTTGATCGAGCTGGCCGACTTGGTATTTGCCGTAGACAGCGTGCCGGCAATCTTTGCCATCACTCAGGATCCATTCATTGTCTATACCTCGAACATCTTCGCCATTCTCGGGCTGCGCGCGCTGTATTTCGCCCTCGCGGCACTCATGCACCGTTTCGTCTACCTGAAATATGCGCTGGCCCTGGTACTGATCTTCATCGGTAGCAAGATCTTCTATCACGGCCTGATTGGAGCGGTGCCGGCGTGGCTGTCACTGAGCGTGACCTTGGGGCTCTTGACGGGTGGCGTGGTGCTGTCGCTGCTCAAGACCCGCGATCAACCACCGCACCCGGCAAACTCCAGTAACCACAAATGAAACAGGCCCGCAGTCGCGGACCTGGTACGCAAGGCGGGCAGATCAATGCCCGCTACGCAGCATTTCCTTTGGTACGTATTTGCCGATTTCGTACTTGCCGATCGCGGCACGGTGCACTTCGTCCGGACCGTCAGCCAGGCGTAGAGTTCGCTGCATTGCGTACATGTAGGCCAAGGGGAAATCACCACTTACCCCGGCACCGCCATGAATCTGGATTGCCCGGTCGATGACTTTCAACGCCACATTCGGCGCCACTACCTTGATTTGCGCGATCTCACTGCGAGCCACTTTGTTACCTACGGTGTCCATCATGTAGGCCGCTTTGAGCGTCAGCAGTCGAGCCATGTCTATTTCCATGCGCGAATCGGCGATCTTGTCGACATTACCCCCCAGGCGCGCCAACGGACGACCGAATGCCGTGCGCTCCACAGAGCGCTTGCACATCAGTTCAAGGGCGCGCTCAGCCATGCCGATCGAGCGCATGCAATGGTGAATTCGTCCAGGGCCCAGACGTCCCTGGGCAATCTCGAAACCGCGTCCTTCGCCCAGCAGTACGTTTTCGTAAGGCACCCGCACATTTTCGAACAGCACCTCGGCGTGGCCATGGGGTGCGTCGTCATAACCGAACACCGGCAGCGGACGAACAATTTTCACGCCCGGGGTATCGGTGGGAACCAGAATCATCGAATGTTGTTGATGGCGCGGCCCCTCCGGATTGCTCAAGCCCATGAAGATCATGATCTTGCAACGTGGATCGCAAGCACCTGAAGTCCACCATTTGCGCCCGTTGATCACCCATTCATCACCGTCGCGCACTGCTCGGGCGGCCATATTGGTGGCATCCGAAGACGCTACATCGGGCTCCGTCATGGCAAATGCGGAACGGATATCGCCGCGCAGTAGCGGTTCCAGCCACTGGCGTTTCTGCGCCTCGTTGGCGTAACGCACCAGTACTTCCATGTTGCCAGTGTCCGGGGCCGAGCAGTTGAATGGTTCCGGACCCAACAGCGACCGGCCCATGATCTCGGCCAGCGGCGCATATTCCAGATTGGTCAGCCCCGCGCCCAGTTCCGATTCGGGCAGAAACAGGTTCCACAGACCTTCAGCCTTGGCCTTGTTCTTCAATGTTTCCATGATTGCGGTGGGCTGCCAGCGATCGCCCTCGGCGACTTCACGCTCGAACACCGCCTCGGCGGGATAGACATAAGCATCCATGAACGCAGTGACGCGTTCACGCAGCGCCTGAACCTTGGGTGAATAGGCAAAATCCATTGGCAGTACCTTCTGTGGAAAGGGGATCTGAACAAGAGCCTAGATCAACGAGTAAAATCCACCTAGTCTATTCTCGGCGTGTATAAACATTCATAACCAATATATGATTCACCCATAACATCAACAAAAGAGCAGCGCCCATGAACCTGAGCAAGGTCGACCTCAATCTGTTCATCGTCTTCGATGCCATCTACACCGAAGCCAACCTGACCCGTGCCGGGCAGATTGTCGGCATTACCCAGCCTGCGGTGTCCAATGCCTTGGCGCGCTTGCGTGAAACCTTCAATGATCCGCTGTTCGTGCGTACCGCTCAGGGCATGGTGCCTACGCCAATGGCCCAAAACATCATTGGTCCGGTGCGCAATGCCTTGTCGCTGCTGCGTGTATCGGTGCAAGAGAGCCGCATCTTCAACCCCCTGCAGGCGAACAAAACCTTCCGTATCAGCATGACTGACCTCACCGAAGCGGTGATTCTGCCGCCACTGTTCCAGCGACTCCGTCGCCTGGCCCCGGCGGTAATAATTGAAAGCTTCCTGTGCAAGCGCCGCGAGACCACCAAGGAGTTGGCTGCCGGGCGCCTGGATTTTGCCGTTGATGCGCCGCTTAACACCGATCCGCAGGTGCGTCACGTCAAGCTGATGCAGGACCAGTACGTGTGTGCCATGCGCCACGGCCACCCGATGACCAAAGAAAAACTCAGCTTGGAAGACTATCTGGGCTTGACCCACATTCATATTTCCAGTCGACGCAACGGTTTGGGCTATGTCGACCTGGCGCTGGGAAAAATGGGCGTACAGCGCAAGATCGCCCTGCGCTCACAGCATTACCTGATGGCTTCCCAGGTACTGCAGCAAACCGATATGGTGATGACGGTGCCGGAGCGGTTCGCCCGGCGTCACCAACTCAACTACCTGAGCCTGCCGGTGAGTGGCGTACCGCCGCTGGAAACGCACCTGTACTGGCATGAAAGCACCGACCAGGACCCCGCCAACCGTTGGATGCGCGAACAGATTATCGAGTTGTGCCAGACGGTGGTCGCTCAAGATGAGCGCGCGGCCGAGGCTGAATCTCGTTAGCCGCGGGCCAGACCAGTAACACTCGACACAAGCAACGTCGCAAGACGCGCTTGACGTATACGTCAAGCTGCAATTAGGTTAGCTCATGCCCTTTTCCCGAGCCTGACCATGAGCAGCCAGACCTACAGCATTTCCGACCTGTCCCGTGAGCTGGATATCACTACCCGTGCTATTCGCTTCTATGAAGAGCAAGGCTTGCTCAGCCCCGAACGCCGGGGGCTGGAGCGGGTTTATTCCGCCCGTGACAAAGTAAGCCTGAAGCTCATACTGCGCGGCAAGCGTATCGGCTTTTCCTTGGCCGAGTGCCGCGAGCTGATCGAACTCTATGATCCGACCAGCGGCAACCTCAAACAATTGCACAGCATGTTGGCCAAAATTTCCGAACGTCGGGCTCAGCTCGAACAGCAATTGCTAGATATTCAGCAGATGCAACTGGAGCTGGACACTGCTGAAGAGCGCTGCGAACAAGCGCTGGCCACCACCTTGAAGAACCAGAACAACAGCCACTGAGCCCCGAGGAATTTGCGCCATGTCATTGCCTGAAAAAGTCCGCCTGGTCGAAGTCGGCCCTCGCGACGGCCTGCAGAACGAAGCACAGCCAATCAGCGTGGCCGATAAAGTCCGCCTGGTGGATGATTTGACCGCCGCGGGCCTCTCCTACATTGAAGTAGGCAGCTTCGTCTCACCCAAGTGGGTGCCGCAAATGGCAGGTTCTGCCGAGGTGTTCGCCAATATTCGCCAGCAACCAGGTGTTACCTACGCAGCGTTGGCGCCGAACCTGCGTGGATTCGAAGATGCCCTTGCCGCTGGTGTGAAGGAAGTGGCGGTGTTCGCTGCGGCATCCGAAGCTTTTTCCCAGCGCAACATCAACTGCTCCATCAGCGAGAGCCTGGCGCGTTTCGCCCCGATCATGGACGCTGCTCGACAGCACGGCGTGCGTGTGCGTGGTTATGTGTCCTGCGTACTGGGCTGTCCCTATGAAGGTGCAGTCAGCGCCGAGCAGGTAGCACCTGTCGCTCGGGAGCTGTTCGAGATGGGCTGCTATGAAGTGTCGTTGGGCGACACCATCGGTACCGGCACCCCAGGCTCCACCCGCCGCCTGTTTGAGGTGGTCGCAGCCCATGTGCCTCGCGCGCAGTTGGCCGGGCACTTTCATGACACTTACGGCCAGGCACTGGCAAACATCTATGCCAGCCTGCTTGAAGGCATCACTGTATTCGACAGTTCTGTCGCTGGGCTGGGTGGCTGTCCCTACGCCAAAGGCGCCAGCGGTAACGTCGCCAGTGAGGATGTGCTTTATATGCTCCAGGGCCTGGGTATCGAAACCGGTATCAACCTGGAGCAGTTAATCGACGCGGGCTCGCGGATCAGCACTGTTTTGGGTCGTACCAGTGGCTCCCGCGTAGCACGCGCCCGTCTCGCGCAATAACCTGCTCAGCCCACCGGGGGTGTTACCGCCCCCGCACTTTCCAGCGAAAAACCGGGTAACACGGAAACAAATCGACAAATCCTCGCGTACCAATTTCTTGCCTAAATTCCTAACTCATTGATTTAGATGACTTTTTAAACGTTGGCACGGCATCTGCTATATCTTTGGTACAAGAACAACAAAAATACGAAACACCTAATAAAAATAAGACGTAACGACTCTGACATAACAAGAACAACACGACAGAGACGCAGCTAACAGATTTTTTTGGAGAGGATGTGCTTTCCTGGGGTTCGCCCCCGCAACCTGACAGAAAACAATAAAACTACCCTGAGGTAGCGAAGGTCACGGTTGGATCAGTAATGATGAGAGTAGATCAGCGCTCAAAAAAATACGTTTGCTCTTGATCCCGGATGGGGATCGCCAGTGACAAGAGGCAACGGTCGCCAAAAACAATAATAGGCCGCCCTCCAATAACAAAAAAAGAGCACGCAACAATCTTTGAGGGGAGCTTAGGCTCCCCTCAGTGCTTTCTGTCTTCCTTGTTTTCGTCCTCGTTTTCGTCCTCGTTTTCATCCTTGTCAGTTTCCAGCTTGTCCACCACCCAAGGCATGACCCCCAGTACCAGCAGCGCCAATAGCGTGCTGATGACGGCGGTAGCTTCACGCCCCATACCGGCGGCTACGCCAATGGCAGCGGTCATCCATAACCCGGCAGCCGTGGTCAGCCCTTTGACATGACTGGCATCTTCCTGATCCCGCCCTTTGAGTATGGTGCCTGCGCCAAGAAAGCCGATACCGGCAACGATGCCCTGCACCACCCGGCTCAAGCCCGCATCATCGACCCCGGCCATCCGCGGCACCAGGACGAACAGCGCCGCCCCCATTGCCACTAGCATGTGCGTGCGCACTCCGGCTGCCTTGCCCTTCAGTTCACGCTCAAAGCCCAGCACAGCCCCTAGCAGAGCGGCCATGAGCATGCGCACCGTGACCTGGGTCAGTTGCTTGGCATCATTGATGTCGGCGAACTCGGCTACCAGGGTCAACCAGACTTGCTGCCACCAGATGTCCATCGACGTAGTCCGTATTCAACGAGGGTTAATGCATGGACCACAGGCTACGGCTAAAAGTGCTGCACATACCGTTGATCGGTTTGCCCCAGTAACCGCGCACCCGCAGGAGTCCAAATCCGTAACTCCGACGGTCCGAGGACGCTGACATGACCATTGAAATTGATCAAAGCAATCAACGCTGCACGCTGATTGCCGACGACCTGCGAATCGAAGGCGCCGCTACAGACGTTACGGTAGTAACCGATGAGCATCTACGCATGTCAGTGGCCGAACTTGACGGCCAGCGCGTGCCTATCACTGAAGCAGAGGCCGATGCGCTAACTGTAGCGGGTGCGGTGGATGGTCGCAGGCATCTCAAGGCAAGCGAGGAAGGCTCGATAATCTGAGCCCTGCGCGGATTTTCCGAAAAATCTGATACGGTTTTTATCTAAATATCTGAGTCTGTTATGCAAACAGATGGGGCGCCATAGTGCTCTGGCCTGATCGAGGCCTGATGAGCGACGAACCATGAGCGATAGAATCCCCGTCCAGATCGTTGAAATTGCCGAGCCTTCCACTTTCAAGAAGAAGGCCGCCAGCAGCGACAGACAAATCCATACCCGCAGCTTTACCGGCTTGTTTCGAAACCTGCGCCTCGGTGGCGCAGGATTTCTGTTTCTGCTGTTTTTCGGCACCGTCTGGTTGAACTGGGAGGGACGCCAGGCAGTTTTGTGGGACCTGGCTGACAGCAAATTCCATATTTTTGGCGCGACCTTCTGGCCACAGGACTTCATTTTGTTGTCGGCACTGTTGATCATCTGCGCCTTCGGCCTGTTCGCCATCACCGTATTTGCCGGACGCGTGTGGTGCGGTTACACCTGCCCACAAAGTACCTGGACATGGGTATTTATGTGGTGCGAGAAAGTTACCGAGGGTGATCGCAACCAGCGGATCAAACTCGATGCCGCACCCTGGGGCCTGAACAAGATGATTCGGCGCTCAGCCAAACACACCCTGTGGCTGGCTATCAGCCTGCTCACCGGCTTGACCTTCGTCGGTTACTTCACCCCGATCCGGCCGTTGGCCGAGGAGCTATTTACCTTACAGCTGGGCGGTGTCAGCCTGTTCTGGATCCTGTTCTTTACCGGGGCCACCTACATTAATGCCGGTTGGCTGCGTGAAGCGGTGTGCATGCACATGTGCCCCTATGCGCGGTTCCAAAGCGTGATGTTCGACAAAGATACCCTGGCCATCGCCTACGACCCGAGCCGCGGCGAATCCCGTGGCCCGCGCAAGAAGAACAGCGACTACAAGGCCAAAGGCCTTGGTGATTGCATCGACTGCCAGATGTGCGTGCAGGTCTGCCCGACCGGTATCGATATTCGCGACGGCCTGCAGATGGAATGCATTGGCTGCGCCGCCTGTATCGACGCCTGCGACTCGATAATGGACAAGATGGGTTACGCCCGTGGCCTGGTGGGCTACAAGTCCGAACACAACCTGCAGGGTGGCACGACAAACTGGCTGCGCCCTCGCCTGCTCGGTTATGTCACGGCACTGGTGGTGATGATTGGCGCCCTGGTCATCGCGCTGCAACAACGGCCGATGGTATCGATGGACGTTATCAAGGACCGTGGCCTGTTCCGCGAGAACAACCTGGGCCAGATCGAAAACATCTACACCCTCAAAGTCATCAACAAAACCCAGCAACCGCAGCACTACCGCCTGCGCCTGGTGGACGCCAACGGCTTCGAGTTGCACGGCAAGACCGAATTTACCCTCGCGGCCGGAGAAATGAGTGAGATGCCGGTATCGGTGGCAATGCTTGCCGAACGGGCTCAGAGCAGCTCCCAGGAACTCAGCTTTGAACTGAGCGACACCGACCAGCCAGGCATTTCCACGGTTGCCCACAGCCGTTTTGTCGCGCCTTTGAACCGCTGATCACATACACTTCGAAGCAATCGAAACGTCCTGAGCCATGATGAAACGCTACGAAAAATTCGCCGACGACATTGCCGAACTGATTCGCTCCGGGGTCCTGGGCCCCGGCCAGCGCGTGCCGTCGGTGCGTTACGCCAGTCAGACCCACGGGGTCAGCCCTTCCACGGTGTTCCAGGCTTATTATCTGCTGGAGCGCCGCGGCCTGATCCGTGCTCGGCCGCGTTCGGGCTACTTCGTCAACGCCCATGCGCCGCGGCAATTCAACGAGCCACAAATCATCGAACAAGCGAGTGAGTCCACCGAGGTGGATGTCAGCGCGCTGGTGTTCTCGATTCTGGATTCGATCAAGGACCCCGAAACGGTCGCGTTCGGTTCGGCCTTCCCCAGCCCGAATCTATTCCCGCTGCCACGTCTGGCCCGTTCCATGGCCAGCGCCAGCCGCGAGATGGACCCGCGCATGGTGGTTACCGACCTGTCGCCGGGCAACCCGCAGCTGCGCCGTCAGATTGCCCTGCGCTACATGGTCGGCGGCTTGATGCTGCCCATGGAAGAGTTACTGATTACCAACGGCGCCCTGGAAGCACTCAACCTGTGCCTGCAGGCGGTTACCGAGCCCGGCGACCTTGTAGCAATCGAGGCCCCGGCCTTCTACGCCTGCCTGCAAGTGCTTGAACGCCTCAAGCTCAAGGCCGTGGAAATTCCGGTACACCCTCGTGAAGGCATCGATCTTGGTGTGCTGGCGCAAACCCTGGACAAGCATCCGGTCAAGGCGGTCTGGTGCATGACCAATTTCCAGAATCCGGTTGGCGCGAGCATGCCAGAGGAGAAAAAGCAGCAGTTGGTAGAACTGCTGCGCCAGCACCAGGTACCGATGATCGAAGACGATGTCTATGCCGAGTTGTACTACGCCCAGCAAGCCCCGAAGCCAGCCAAGGCCTTCGATACTGACGGTCTGGTGATGCACTGCGGTTCCTTTTCCAAAAGTCTGGCTCCTGGTTACAGGATTGGCTGGGTGGCTGCCGGGCGCTATGCGCAGAAGATCGAACGGCTCAAGCTGATGACCTCGCTGTGTGCCTCGATGCCGGCCCAGGCGGCGATCGCCGACTACCTGCAACACGGCGGTTACGACAGGCATCTGCGCAAGCTGCGCTATGCCCTTGAGGAGCAGCAGAGTGCCATGCTTGCGGCGATTGCCAGGCACTTTCCGGCGCAGACACGGGTCAGCCATCCTTCTGGTGGCTACTTTCTGTGGCTGGAGCTGCCCGAGCAGATGGACTCGCTCAAGCTGTTCCAAATGGCCCTGGCCCAAGGTATCAGCATTGCCCCCGGGCCGATCTTTTCGCCAACCCAGCGCTTTCGCAACTGTATTCGCCTGAACTACGGCAGCCCCTGGACCGAACAATCGGAGAAAGCCATGGAGACCCTTGGGCGGATCGTGCGCTCGTTCTAGCCGGTAGGCTCAGCGCCCGCCGCCCAGATCGATAAAGCTGCCGGTCGAGTACGAGGCTTTGTCCGAGAGCAGCCACATGATCGCCTCGGCCACTTCTTCGGCTTGACCGCCCCGGCCCATGGGTATGCTCGGTTCAAGCTTGCTGACGCGTTCGGCGTCGCCACTGAGGGCATGAAAGTCGGTAAATATATACCCTGGGCGCACCGCATTGACCCGTACACCGTCAGCGGCAACTTCTTTTGCCAGTCCCAGGGTAAACGTGTCCAGGGCGCCCTTGGAAGCCGCATAGTCGACATACTCGTTCGGCGAGCCGAGCCGGGCAGCCACCGATGAGACATTGACGATACTGCCACCCTTGCCACCGTGGCACTGGGACATACGCTGTAAGGCATGCTTGGCACAGAGCATCGGCCCGACCACATTGGTCTTCATCAATTTGAGCAGGCGAAATTCGGACATGTGTTCAAGCTGGCTCTTGTGGCCGATGGTCCCGGCGTTATTCACCAGTGCAGTAACCGGCCCGAGTTCGACATCGACGCGCTGAAACAGTTGGATGATCTCGTCCTCGACGCTCACATCGGCCTTGACCGTTATAGCGTCGGCACCCAACTCGCGAACCTCGGCCAACACCTTTTGTGCAGCCTCATCGTCGTTCAGATAGTTGATGCAGATGCGGTAGCCTGCACAGGCAGCCAACCGCGCTGTTGCCGCTCCAATACCCCGGCTGGCGCCGGTAATCACTATGACGTTGTCCATCGATACTCATTCCCCCAATGGCCTGACCCTCAAGGCTAACGCACTGCAGGGCCAGGCGGAAAGTCACTTCAGGTGGCCGGCGGTGATGTCGGCACCTTGGGTTCGGGCGTGCGCAGCGGGTAAAGATGCTGGCGCACGATACCTTCAGGCAGCTCCTTGCCAAACACGCCGTAGCGTGTCGGCCACTCCTTGGGTGGCAGCTTGAACGTGCCGAACAGCATGTCCACCAACGGTGTGTGGATGGCGTAGTTCTTGTAGATGTAGTCCTTGTGCCGAGCATGGTGCCAGTGATGGTAGCGCGGCAGGACGAGCACATAATTGAGCCAACCACCGTCGATACGCACGTTGGCATGCGCCAGCACAGCCTGAACGCCGACCAGAATGACATATGCGTTGAGCGCCTGTGGCGAGAAGCCTAGCAGGATCAACGGTGCCAGCACGCCGGTGCGCGTCAGGAGGATTTCGCAGAAGTGGATACGCGAACCCGCCAGCCAGTCCATGTGCGTGCTCGAGTGGTGGACTGCATGAAAGCGCCACATCCATGGCACCACATGATAGAGACGGTGCAGCCAATACTGGCCAAGATCGGCGACCAGCACCGCAAGCAGGAACTGCACAACGATCGGCAGCCCCTGCACCTTGGCCTGCAACGTCTCGGACACCACCCAACCGGCCAGCCAACTGGAGGATGCGGTAACAAAGATCAGGATGAATTGCACCAGCATATGGCTGACGAAAAAATAGCTGAGGTCCGTGCGCCAATGCGGTCGCAGAATGTTCTGTTGCGGGTCCTTGGCGTAGAGCTTTTCCAGCGGAATAAATATGATCGCGGAGACCAACAGGGCCAGCACGAACCAATCCAGGCCCAGGGAGTAAGGCGTCTGACCTATGGTTT
Organism: Pseudomonas arcuscaelestis; assembly: GCF_016881005.1. GTDB lineage: Bacteria > Pseudomonadota > Gammaproteobacteria > Pseudomonadales > Pseudomonadaceae > Aquipseudomonas > Aquipseudomonas arcuscaelestis. The sequence continues at coordinate 215,661 of NZ_JACOPV010000010.1, forward strand.
CGGTCTGGATATTAGTGCCACCGAGGAACATTGCCAGTCCGGCTGCAGCGATACCGGTAAACCCCAGGCGCTTGCGCCGGTTGAGCAGGATATTCAAGGTACCGAGGCCGAATGCCAGGATCAGCCCGACCAGCAACGTAGTACGGGCGAACTGTTCGCTGTATACCTTGCGAAACTCGGCAAAGGTCAACCACTCGGGGAATAAAAAGCACAACACCGCCAGCAGGCTGAGCACCCCCAGTGTGGCCGAGATGTAACCGCTGATACGTCCATCGCCGAGCTTGAACGGGGCGTTGCCGTGGCGTTTGAAATAGGCCCTGATTGCCTGCATGAATCGCTGTTCCTTCAGTGTTGAGAATCTCCGTGCGGGGCGCAGTATACCCGCCTGCGAACGCTGGCTGACAAAACTGTAATGTGGTGCTCAGCTCGCTGACAGTCGTCGCTGGCTAACGTCGTGCCATCCCAGCCCCCGAGATGGCCGCGTTATGCTCCGACAACCTACCCGCCGTACCTTCGTCAAAGGCTTCGCCGCCGGCAGCGTCCTGGCCGGACTTGGCCTTTGGCGCCTACCCGCTTTCGCCGTCAGTGCCCCCCTGGGCAATGAGCTCAGCGGCCGCGATTTCGACTTGTTCATCGGCCAGACGCCGGTCAACATCACGGGGCGTCCGCGCACGGCGCTGACCATCAACAACAGCTTGCCGGGCCCGGTGCTGCGCTGGCGCGAAGGCGACACGGTAACCCTGCGGGTTCGTAATCGCCTGGACGAGCCAACGTCGCTGCATTGGCATGGCATTATTCTGCCAGCCAACATGGACGGCGTTCCTGGGCTGAGTTTTGCCGGCATCGAACCGGGTGGTGATTACCTCTATCAATTCACCCTGCAACAAAGCGGCACCTATTGGTACCACAGCCATTCCGGGCTGCAGGAACAAGCCGGTGTGTACGGGGGCATTGTCATTGAGCCGAAAGAGCCTGAGCTTCATCGCTATCAGCGCGATTACGTACTGCTGCTCAGCGACTGGAGCGACCAGACGCCCGAAGCCCTGATGGCAACGCTGAAAAAGCAGTCCGACGCCTTCAACTACAACAAGCGCACCGTTGGTGATTTTATCGACGACGTGGCCGCACAGGGTTGGTCAAAGACGGTCGCTGAGCGCAAGAACTGGGCGCAGATGCGCATGAGCCCCACCGACCTCGCCGACATCAGCGCAGCAACCTACACCTACCTACTCAACGGTCAGCCACCGGATGGCAACTTCACCTGTCTATTCCAACCCGGCGAAACCGTGCGCCTGCGCCTGATCAACGGCTCGGCCATGAGTTACTTCGACTTTCGCATTCCAGGCTTGAAGATGACGGTTATCGCTGCTGATGGCATGCCGGTGCAGCCAGTCGGCGTCGATGAACTGCGCATCGCCGTGGCCGAAACCTATGATGTGCTGGTGGAGGTCGGTGACCTGCCCGCCTACACCCTCTATGCGCAAAGCATGGACCGCACCGGCTTTGCCCGTGGCACGCTAGCGCGCAGTGCCGGGCTCAGCGCGCCGGTACCAGCACCTGACCCGCGCCCGATCCTGACCATGGCCGACATGGGCCACGATGGTATGGACTCGATGGCAGGTATGGCAGGTATGGCGGGCATGGATCACAGCCAGATGGGCGGCATGCAGACCCACCCGGCCAGTGAAACGGATAACCCGCTGGTCGACATGCAGACCATGAGCCCCAAACCCAACCTCACCGACCCGGGTATTGGTCTGCGCAACAACGGTCGTCGAGTGCTGACCTATGCCGACCTGAAAAGTACCTTTGCCGATCCTGACGGGCGCGAACCGTCACGGGAGATCGAGCTGCATTTGACCGGGCACATGGAACGCTTTGCCTGGTCGTTCAACGGCATCAAGTTCTCCGATGCCGAACCGTTGCGCCTGCGCTACGGCGAGCGCCTGCGCATCATCCTGGTCAACGACACGATGATGGCCCACCCGATTCACCTACATGGTTTGTGGAGCGACCTTGAGGACGAACACGGGCGTTTCCAGGTGCGCAAGCACACCCTCGATATTCCTCCCGGCAGTCGCCGCAGCTATCGCGTCAGCGCAGACGCCCTGGGGCGTTGGGCTTACCACTGCCACCTGCTTTACCACATGGAAATGGGTATGTTCCGCGAGGTACGCGTCGATGAATGAAGTATTCAATCGCCCTCTGCTGGGCAGCCTGGCCCTGCTCGCTTTGCTTGCCAGTGAAGAAGTCACGGCCCAGGCCATGGACCACAGCACGATGAATCATGGCAGCATGAATCACGCCGCACCGCCCAAGGCGCCCATGAATCACGCCGATATGGAAGGCACCAGCATGGACCATAGCGGTATGAACCATAGCGGCATGGATCATGGTGCCATGGGCCAAGGCCAGGCGCCCGTTTCACCGCGTACGCCATTGCGGCCCATCACCGATGCCGATCGCCGCGCGGCATTCCCGCCTTTGCCCGGCCATCAAGTGCATGATCAGCAGATCAATTGGGCAGTGATTGTCGAGCAATTGGAGTATCAGAACTTCGAAAGCAGCAGTGCCCTGAACTGGAATGCCAATGCCTGGATCGGCGGCGATATCGACCGGCTCTGGTTGCGTACCGAAGGCGAACGTGAGCAAGGTGTCACCCACAAGGCCGAGTTGCAGGCACTCTGGGGCCATGCCATCAGTCCTTGGTGGGAGTTGATGGGCGGCGTGCGCCAAGACTTTAAGCCGGCCAGCGGCCAGACCTGGGCCGCTTTCGGTATTCAGGGCATGCCACTGTATGGCCTGGAACTGGAAGCCACGGCTTATGTGGGTGAGCGGCAACAAAGCGCGCTGCGCCTGGAGAGCAGTTACGCTATCCTGCTGACCAACCGCTGGATTCTCGAGCCGTCGCTTGAGGCCAACTTCTTCGGCCGTAACGATGCCAGTCGCGATCAGGGCAGTGGCCTGGCCGACACTGAGATCGGCCTGCGCCTGCGTTATGAAATTACCCGCGGTTTTGCCCCTTACCTGGGCGTCAGTTTCAATCGCAGTTATGGCAATGCTGCCGAACAGATCCGTGATGACGATGGCGATATCGGCCAGACTCGCCTGGTTGCTGGTGTCCGCCTACGTTTCTAGCCTTGGAGAGTCAGTATGTTGAGCAAGAAAATTGTCGCTTTTGGCTTGTTGGCCCTGAGCACCCTGGCACAAGCCGGACAAACTATCGATGTATACCGTGATCCCAATTGCGGCTGCTGCAAAGAGTGGATCAGCCACCTGCGCGACAACGGTTTTACCGTCAACGACCATGTCGAGCCAAACATGAGCGCGGTCAAGCAGCGCTTGGGTGTGGCTCCACGCCTGGCCTCCTGCCATACCGGGGTGATCGACGGCAAGTTCGTCGAAGGACATGTTCCCGCCGAGCAGGTCAAACTGTTAGCCAAGCGCTCCGATTTGCGCGGTCTTGCAGTACCCGGTATGCCGATGGGTTCACCCGGCATGGAAATGGGCGACCATAAAGACGCCTACCAGGTTATCGGCTTGACCCAGGATGGCCGCGACGAAGTGGTCGCCAACTACTGAGCTGCCCTGGATGTTGAGTGAATGGGCGCTGTTTTTCAGCGCCTTTGGCGCAGCCACCTTGCTACCGCTGCAATCGGAAGCGGTGCTGGTGGGCTTGCTGGTGCGCGAGCCACAGGCGGTGTTCAGCCTGCTGCTGATAGCCACGCTGGGCAATGTGCTGGGCTCGATCGTCAACTGGCTGCTTGGTCGTGGCATCGAACACCTGCGCGAGCGCCGTTGGTTTCCCTTCACGCAAGCTCAACTGGACAAAGCCCAACAGCGTTATCAACGCTACGGCCAATGGTCATTGCTGCTGAGCTGGATGCCGGTGATTGGTGATCCCCTGACCCTGATTGCCGGCATCATGCGCGAACCCTTCTGGCGTTTCCTGGCCTTGGTTACCATTGCCAAGGCCGGGCGCTATGCGGTGCTGGCCCTGATAACATTGGGCTGGCTGGGCGCCTAGCGTCCCCAGATCATAGCTTCGGTCCACCCCAGTTCGGCAAAGTCTTGTGCGCGCAAATGAGCTTCCTCTTCGCAGAAAAACTCATCCAACTGTGGCGGTCGCACCGATGTGTCACTGAGCATGGCGTGAACCTGCCCGCGGTGATGAATCTGGTGCTCGAACACATGAGATAGCAGCCGCAGGCGTTGTTCGCGCTGAACCCAGTCGGGGCGCACGATGCTCACGTAACGTTGCAGTTGATCGTCGCGCAGCAGGCTGCAGTAGGCGATCAGCCGATGATCAGCCTGGGCCTGCTCGGCACCGAGCACATCGCAACTGGCGAAAGGCTCATGGGGTTCGAAGAAGCGCTCGCTATCGGCCTCTGGCGCTTCACCGCGCTGCTCGGACTCCAGGGCATTCAAGTAAAACCAATCAACGGTAAGAATGTGATTGAGCGTGGCTTTGATTGAGCCAAAGAAGCTGCAACGTGGTGCCACGAACTCGTCTTGGCTCAGTTGCAGGCAGGCTTTGTACAACCGGTGGTTGGCCCAGCCGTTCTGGTAGGCCATGGTCAGCAAATAATGCGAAAGTGACTGCATGATCGACTCCTTCAACAGAAGCGTTGCAGTTGCATCTCCCGCAGGCGGCTCAAGGTGCGCCGGAACGGGAACTCCAGGTACCCTTGAGTGTAGAGTGCATCCAGCGCTACCTCAGCCTCGATGTACAGGGCGACCCGACGGTCGTAACACTCATCGACCAGTGCAATGAAGCGCCGCACGCCGTCATCATGCACTGACAATTGCGGTAGTTCCCGATCCCCCGCCGGTACCCGCTCGGCACCGTCCTCTGTACCCCGGGCGATCTTTGCCGGACGCTGGCGAGCGCCAAGGGCTGGAACATCGCCAAGCAGGATAGCCTTGTAACTGTCGCACAAGGCCATGAAGTCCATGGCCGCGAACGGCTGTTCACACAGATCGGCATAGCGGCACCAGATCACCGACTCGCTACGCCGCACTACCGACAACTGCCGTGAGCCGATGGCCAAAGGCTGATCGCAGTCGGCTTCGCCGCCGCTCAGTAGCTTGAACACCTCGCTCAGGGCTGGCGACTGTCCCGGTTCATGTACCCAGTACCGTTGCTGGGCAATACCTGGGTGTAAACGATGGTCCTGTTCACCGGCAACGGCAAGCACCCGCATGTGCTGCTCGATGGCGGCGATTGCCGGGACAAAGCGCTCTCGGTTGAAGCCGTCGAGATACAACTGATCGGGTGGTTGGTTGGAAGTAGCAACCACCACCACGCCTGCCTCGAACAACACCTGGAAAAGCCGGCCGAGAATGATTGCATCACCAATGTCATTGACGAACAGCTCATCAAAACACAGCACGCGGATTTCTTCGGCCAATGAAAGCGCCAGGGCTTGCAAGGGGTCGGCGGTGCCATTGAGCTGAAACAGGCGCTGATGTACCCAGCGCATGAAATGATGAAAATGCTGACGCCGGGCTGGTACCTGCAAACACTGATAGAACAGGTCCATCAACCAGGTCTTGCCGCGCCCGACCGGGCCCCATAGGTAGACGCCCTGGGGAGTTTCGCCGCGTTGCAGGACTTCGAAGCAGCTTTGCAGGGCCCTGGCAGCCTGCAACTGGGCCGGATCGCTGACAAAGCCATCGCGATCAATGGACTGTTGGTAGAGCTGGAGGGGGGACTGCTCGGTGAAGCAGGTCATGCGCAGCGTCCGTCGCAAAAGCGACCATTCTACCTAAAAACCCCTGAAACCTTGTGAGAATTCCAGTGCCGCAAGCCCTGCCCATTTTTGTACAAGACAGCTGCCCCCTTTAACAGCGCCTGGCTATATCGCTAGCCCGACCTTCAACAACGCACCATCGCTGTCATCGGTCAGCACGTACAGATAACCATCCGGCCCCACGCGGACATCGCGGATTCGCGCTTCAAGCTCACCCAACAGGCGCTCTTCGTGCACGATCTTGTCACCGTCCAACTCCAGGCGGATCAACGCCTGGCTTGCCAGGGCGCCGATGAACAGGTTGTGGTCCCACGCCTCGAAACGCGGATTGTCATAGAACGCCATACCGCTGATGGCCGGCGACTTTTCCCAGACATGATGGGGGTCAATCATGCCGTCTACATGCTCACCCTTGGCCTCGGGGATTGGCAGCAAGGTGTAGTTGATGCCGTGGGTCGCGACAGGCCAGCCGTAGTTTTTACCCGGCTTGGGCAGGTTGATTTCATCGCCACCACGGGGGCCGTGCTCGTTGGTCCACAACTCGCCTGTCCACGGGTTGAGCGCGGCGCCCTGCTGATTGCGATGGCCGAATGACCAAATCTGCGGACGTACGTTTTCCCGCCCTACAAAAGGGTTGTCCTTGGGCACAGTGCCATCCGGGAGGATACGCACTACCTTGCCTTGCAGTTTGTCGAGGTCCTGGGCGGTCGGACGTTGGTTGTTTTCTCCCAGGGCGATGAACAGGTAACCATCGCGGTCGAACACCAACCGCGAACCAAAGTGGATACCACTGGAAAGCTTCGGCAACTGGCGGAAAATGACGTTGAAATCTTCAAGCTTGGCCATGTCGGCAGACAATCGCCCACGCCCCACGGCGGTACCTGCCTTGCCATCCTCGCCTCCTTCGGCATAACTGAGATAAACCATGCGATCCTGCTTGAAGGTCGGCGACAAGACCACATCCAGCAACCCGCCCTGCCCTTCAGCCCACACTTGTGGAACGCCAGCCAACGGCGCGCCCACCTTGCCCTCGACGCTGACGATGCGCAGGTTGCCCATGCGCTCGGTTACCAACATGCCTTTGTTATCGGGCAAAAAAGCCAGCGCCCACGGGTTCCTCAGGCCCTCGGCCAATGTACTGACGGTGACGGTGCCCTCTTCGCTTTTAAAGCTGCGCTCGGGGGCGGCATGGGCCAGCAGCGGTAGCAGTGTCGCGGCCAGTAAAGTGGGTATCCAGGTGCGTACGGGCATTAGCGTTTCCTTCCAGGGAGTGTCTGCCAATCAAGGCATGCGAGGCGATTCGCGCGGCGGCCGGGTGGGCTCCAGGCGCGGTGGTGTCTGCTCGCGGCGAATGTTTTCACCGTTACCGATGCCACGATTTTCAAGGGTCGGCGGACGCGGCACCGGTTGGGTCGAAGGACCACGTACCGCAGGTGTGGCCGGCACGCTGCCTTGGCGGCTATTGGGATTGGCGCGCATGATCGGGCTGTTGTAGGGATTGTTCGCCGAGCCAGCCACCTGCAGCGGCGTTACAACCTGCGCTGCCTGCACCGGGGTGCCGAACAACAAGGCCAGAGACAGGCCAACCAAGCCCAACATTGATGTATTCACGGTGCTACCTCCTGCGCGAAATAACGCGCCCAAGCATTTGGATAGCCTAAGGCGCGTCTGGTTCGTCAGGAAATAACGATTTCCCCTACAGGTGATTCATTTTGTTTCCACTTCAACTATCAACCTTATGCCGAGCGGCGTACAGACAGAGCATTTCCATGGCCAATGTCGATCCAGCCAGGGCGGTTATATCGGCGTGATCATAAGCGGGCGCAACTTCTACCAGATCCATGCCCACCAGGTTAATACCGCGCAACCCGCCAAGAATTTCCAGCGCCTGCACGGTGGTAAGGCCACCACATACCGGGGTGCCAGTGCCGGGCGCGTAGGCGGGGTCCAGACAGTCGATATCAAAGGTCAGGTACACAGGATTGTCGCCCACTCGCTGGCGGATCGATTCGATGATCGCCTGGCAGCCACGCTGGTGTACCTGCCGCGCATCCAGCACAGCAAAGCCCTGGTTATCATCATTGGTAGTACGCAAACCGATCTGCACCGAGCGTGCCGGATCAACCAGCCCCTCGCGGGCAGCGTGCCAGAACATAGTGCCGTGGTCGACGCGCCCGCCACCTTCCTCGCACGGCCAGGTGTCACTGTGAGCATCGAAGTGGACCAATGACAACGCGCCATGTTTACGCGCGTGAGCCTTGAGCAGCGGGTAGCTGATGAAGTGATCGCCGCCCAGGGTGAGCATGGCGCAGCCAGCCTCGAGAATCTGTTCAGCATGCGCCTGGATGCTATCGGGTATCGTCTGCGGGCTGCCATAGTCGAAGTTGCAGTCACCATAATCAATCACTGCCAAATGGTCGAAGGGGTCGAATTCCCACGGCCAATGACGCGCCCAGGCCTGCTGCACCGAGGCACTGCGGATGGCCCGTGGGCCAAAGCGTGCCCCCGGACGGTTGCTGGTGGCGGTATCGAACGGCACGCCGCTGACCACCACGTCCACGCCGCGCAAGTCACGTGTGTAACGGCGGCGGGAAAAGCTGGTGATACCGGCAAAGTTGTTTTCGGCGACAGTGCCATACAGACTGTCTCGGGTTATAGCCTGGTCGTTGTCGGGGGCGAGATCCATCATCGAGTTCCTGTGCTACGGGTTATTGGCGGCTGCGGAACGTGGTCCACAGACGGGTACGTTGGCGCATGTCGGCCAGGCTCATGCTGCGATCGGCAAACAGGCGGGCTCGCACTTCGCTGGAAGGGTAGATATCCGGGTCATTGCGCACGCTTTCGTCGACCAATGCAGTGCCGGCCTGGTTGGCATTGGCAAAGAACAGTGTGCTGGTCAACGGCGCCACCGACTCGGGACGCAACATGAACGCAATGAATGCGCGCGCCGCCTCTGGGTGTGGGGCGTCCTTGGGAATCACCAGGTTGTCCTGCCAGATCAGCGTGCCCTCACGGGGAATTCGATAGATAACCTGGTACGTCTTGGCGGCAGCCCTGGCTTGCTCGGCAGCCATAGCGGCATCACCGTTATAGGTCAGTGCCAGGCATACACTGCCATTGGCCAGGTCATTGATCTGCCGGCCGTTGGCCACGTAGGCGATGGAGGGTTGTAATTGTTTCAGCAGGGCCTGGGCTGCAGCGAGGTCATCTTTGTCACGACTGTAGGGGGCCTTGCCCAGGTAATGCAGCGCCACGCCGATCACCTCCTGAGGCGAGTCGGACATGGCTATGCCACAGTCCTTGAGCTTGCTGGCGTACTCGGGCTTGAACAACAGGTCCAGGCTGTCGAGCGGCACATCGCCCAAGCGCTGGCGAACGGCTTCAAGGTTCATCCCAAGGCCCAGGGTGCCCCAGGTGTAGGGCACCGCATACTGGTTGGCGGGGTCGACTTCAGCCAGCTTGGCCAGTAGGTCCTTATCCAGATTGTCGTAACCAGGCATCGATTGCGCTTGCAGCGGTTGCAGTGCGCCTGCCACCAGCGCCCTGGCCAGCAGGCTGGAAGACGGCACCACGACGTCATAACCACTGCCACCGGTGAGCAACTTGGTTTCCAGGACTTCAGTGGTATCAAAGGTGTCATAACGCACCTTGTAACCGCTTTCCTTTTCGAAGCGCTGCAAAGTTTGCGGCGCTACATAATCGGCCCAACTGTAAAGATTGAGCACTTTTTCCTCGGCATGCACCGGCAAGGCCAGGATCAGGGGAAACAACCACAGGGATGTACGCATGTCGGGCACCTTTTTCAGTGGGTGCCAACAGCATGCCCGCCACATTACATTGCTAAAATGGCAAGTTACTTAACCTGACATGCACCTGGAGCAATGTTTAATGCTCGGACAACTGCACGACCTTGACCTGCACCTGCTGCGGTTGTTCGTAACCGTCGTCGAGGCCGGCGGCTTCAGTGCCGCCCAAGGCGTGCTGGGCTTGAGCCAGCCCAGCATCAGCCAACAGATGGCACGTCTGGAAACCCGCCTTGGCTATCGCCTGTGCAGCCGCGGCAAGGGTGGCTTTCGCCTGACCGCCAAAGGTGAGGTGCTGCTCAAGGCTACGCGAGAGTTGCTGGTGCAGATCGAAACCTTTCGCCATCAGGCCAATGGTGTGGCTGGACGCTTGCTGGGCGAGGTCAGGATAGGTATTTCCGAAGCCCAGGACAGCAGCGTGACGCTGCGCCTGGCGCACGCCATCGAGCGCTTTCGCCAACGTGACGAGTCCGTACGCCTGGAACTGGTCAGCGCCATGCCGGCCGACCTGGAGCGCCTGCTTTTGCAACAGCGCCTGGACCTGGCTATTGGTTACTTCTCCGGCAAGCAATCGGCGTTCGATTACACCGCGCTGTTCGAAGAAACCCAACGCTTGTACTGCGCCAGCCACCATCCTCTGGCGAGCCAGGCCCAGGTGAACCTGAAGATGTTGCTGGAAGCCGATCAGGTCGAGCATCCCTACCGATTTCTGGAGAGCCCCGATCCCCTCAGTGGCGGCCGCGCCTGGGCAAGGTCGGAGCAGGTGGAAGGCGCACTGACATTTATTTTATCCGGGCGTCATATCGGGTATTTACCCTGCCACTTCGCAGCCACCTGGGTCGAACGCGGGCTGTTGCATGCGCTGGATCCGGCGCTGAATTTTCAGGTGCCATTCTCGCTGGCCCGCCATCGCGCCCAAGTGCCCAGCGATGCGCAGCAGGCCTTCGAAGTGGACCTGCTGGCAGCGTTCAAGTGAATCAGTAGGCCATCGACCAGGTCAGGGTGTAGGTCCGCCCCCGGCCTTGATAGTCATACAAATATTCCGGGCCGTAGGTGGGCGAGTAGAACAAGGTCGCGCGCTGGCCCCAGACCGTACTGTACTGTTTATCCAGCAGGTTCTGGATACCGGCGCTGAAGGTTCCGACGCCGGTATCCTGGCTGCCCAGCAGGTCAAAGGTGGTGTAGCCGCTGATCTTGTGATCGGCATCGTCCTCGAGGGTAAAGGCATGGTTGGCTTGCAGGCGCGCGCTGCGCCCCTCGTCTTTCCAGCCAACGAAGACAGTGGACTTGGACAACGATGCATAACGCGCATCACGCTTGATCCAGTCACCGCTCTTGTCCTCCTCTTCCGAACGCACCACATGCAAGGTGCTGCCCGCCTCCCAGCCACTTTCGAAGTGACGGGTCAGCGCGCCTTCAAAGCCGAAGTCACGACTTTTTTGGTCCTCGACGTTAATCGTCAAGGTGGCCATATCGGTGGTGATGATCTTGTCCGACCAGATGTAATACACCGCAGCCTGAGCATCCCAGTCCAAGTCGGCATAACGCCAGCCCAGCTCCACTTGACGGCTCTTGATCCCGGCCAGCGGGTTATCCTCGACACTCAATCCAGGCTTGCCGTAATACTTGGCCGGGTCCGGCAGGTCGAAACCTTCGCCATAGTTGCTCCACACCTGGTGACCATTCTTGAAGTCGTAGATGGCGCCCAAGTTGAACAGATTGACCTGATAATCGTTGGTGCCGCCCGGTACACCCTTGAAGTTGCCGACATCCACGTCCATCTGCTGGCGTCGGGCCCCGCCGGAGACGGTCAGGTTGTCAGTCGCATGCCAGTCCAACTGGGTGTAGTACGACAGCCCGTCAACCCGATAGCTGGGATAGCGCGCAGCCTTGCTGGCCTTATCCAGGTCCAGGCCACCGCTTTCAGATGAGGTCAGCGAATCGAACGTAGTCTGCTCGGCATTGAAGCGTTCGCGATCCAGATCTACGCCATAGGTCAGCTTCAGACTGTCCCATTGCTTGGCAAACAATACCTTGAGGCTGCTGACTTCAAAGTTCTGCTGTGACGCGGCAAAGTACACGCCCTTGGATCCAGCCGGCTTGCCGGGGTTGTAGTACGGGAACGGATAGAAATTGTCGTCTTCCTTGCGATAGGAAGCCTGCAGGTAGAAGTCCTGGCCGAGCACATCACTGTGGTGATAATTGGCGTTGAGCAGTAGACGCTTGGTGCGTGGTTCCAGGTCAGTTGAGTAACCACTGCGCAGCTCGGCGTCTTCCAGATCCGACGGGGCGTTGTGGTTCAAATTGGGGAAGTAGATCCCGGTGCTACCGTGGTTGCCGGAATCGTAGTACTGGGCCAGCAAATCGAGGTTCTGTTGGTCGTTAAACTTTAGTCCCAGGCTACCCAGCACATCGATGGTGCGGTTGTACTGCAGATCGGTCTGGGTATTGTCGATAAAGATCTGGTCACCCGCTCCGTCGTAGAACGCCTCGTTCTGCTCGCCAGAAATACCCAGCCGCGCATTGATCCGCTCATTGCCGCCACTCACCGACTGGGCAATGCGGGTAGACAAGTCGTCGCTGTTGTTGAAGGCGCTGCTAGCCCCCAGTTGCGTCTCGAAACGCGCAGGCCCTTCCTCGCCCTTCTTGGTGACAATGTTGATGATACCGCCGGTGGCACCGCCACCGTAGATAGCGCTGGCGCCGGAGAGTACTTCGACGCGCTGGACGTTGAACGGTGAAATGCTGTCGAACTGCCGAGAAAGACCACGCGAGCTGTTCTGGCTGACGCCATCGATCATTACCAGTACGTTGCGCCCACGCATGTTCTGACCGTAGTTGGTACGCCCTTCAGGTGCCAGGTCCAGTCCTGGAACCAGCTTGCCAATGGCCTCCTTGAGGCTTACGCCGCTGTTGATCTGTTCGTTGAGCTGCTGCTGATCGACAACCCAGACCGTACCGGGAATTTCACTGATAGAGGTACTGGTACGCGACGCCACACTGACTTCGATCGGCTTGAGGCTGACGCTTGCAGGAGCTCCTTGAGCCTTGCGCAGGATAACTGTGCGCGAGTCACTGAACTGCCAACTCATGCCGCTGCCGGCCAGCAAACTTTGCAATGCCTGGGCGACGCTGTAGCGACCATTGAGCGCCGGACTGCGCAGGTCAGCAACGTCAGCGGTGGTGTACAACAGGTGCAGGCCGGCCTGGTCAGCGAACGCGGTAAGGGCCTGATCAAGCGCCTGGGTAGGCACGGCCAGATTCACTTCGCGATCCAGTTGGGCACTGGCGGGGACAGCATTCACGGTATCGGCCGCCTGAACCCAAGCAGGACCGAGCAGCGCGGCAAGCGCGGTCGAAGCGAGCAAAGCGTGTTTGAAACTACCGGTGGAGCGGGCGATTGGCTTGAGCGAACCCTTCACTGTTTTCTTCCAGGCAAAAGTAGTAGATGAGAATGAAATGCTGATCAGTCTCACTACGACGATTGGGCGAAGAAGAACTTGCAGTGCGAAATTGAATATTTTTTAAAGCCACATTCGACCACCACACCCTTCGGCAGGGCCTGCGAAGAGGTCAATAGACCACTGCCAGCCAGGGCAAATAAGTGACTTTCAGTCCATAGCGTTGTTCGAGTGTTCGCAGCAGCCCTTGAGGATCATTGAGATCAAACACGCCGCTGACCTCCATGGCTGACAACTGCTGATCGGACAACACAATGCGCCCATGCTGATAGCGCTCAAGCTCACTCAGCACTTCACGCAAAGGCTTGCCGTTGAAGATCAGCTTGCCGCGTTGCCACGCGGTCAATGCCCCGGCATCCGGCGTGGCCTGCAAGGTTTGCGACCCCACCTGTGCCTCGCCCTGGGCAATGACTACACGGTTGTGCTCGCCGTCACGACGCACACTGAACACTGCCGCGCTGCCCTGCACCGCTTCACCACCGGCCTCGACGATAAACGGACGCGGGTCACGGGCGGGTTCGAACAGGGCCTCGCCTGCTGCAAGCAACACGCGCCGCCGGTCGTTGCTGAAGTCCACCGACAGTGCGCTACCACTGTTGAGCAACACCCGCGAGCCATCTGCCAACGTGATGCGCTGCTGTTGGCCCACGCTGGTGTGGTAATCGGCCAGCAAGGCCGGCGCCTGTTGCCAGGCGCCATAACCTGTCACGGCCAACACCAGCGACGCCGCCAACGCCGCCCGCCAACGCCGACGCGGTGCTCGGTCAGCGGTCAAGGCTGTGGCCGCGCGGGTCTGGCCAAGGTCACCCCACAACGATTCGGCGTCTCGCGCCGCTTCGGCGTGCGCCGCACTGAGCTGACACCAACGCCGGTACCGAGCCCGATCAGCCTCACTGGCATTACCCGAATGCAGCAAGACCTGCCAGTCGAGGGCATCGTCGGACAAATCACTGATGGGTTGCACTGGAGGCATGGCAAGAACGTCAATCATGGTTGTGTTTGAGCCAGTCACGGCAATGGCGCAGGGCCTGGCCGATGTATTTTGCCACCATGCTTTCGGAAACGCCCAACTGTTGTGCAATCTGCGCCTGGGTCAACCCTTCCACACGGTTGAGCAGCAGTGCTTGGCGGGCATTGGGCGAAAGCTGCAACAAAGCCTCGTCCAATTGTTCAAGGCGTTCGCGGGCAAGCAAGGCGGCCTCCGGCACTGGCGCCGGGCATGGCAACCGGCGCACCGCGTCGACGTCATCCAGACTGCCGGCCAACCGCTGCTCGCGACGCAACGTATCGATTGCAAGGTTTCCTGCCACGCGGAAAATGAAGCTGCGCGCGTGCAACACCGGCAGGTCCTGTTGCTCGATCTTTACCAGCTTGAGGTAGGTTTCCTGGGCCACGTCGGCCGCACGCTGACGATCGCTCATGCGCCGGGTCAGAAACTGCAGCAGGTCATCATAATGTTCCTGGAAACTGGCAAGCAGCCCGGACACGGGAGACGTCAACATGGAAGGTTCGAAGGGCCTTGGGAATGAAGAACAGACGTTAATGAGAAACAGTATCGTTCATTCTGTCTGCAGCTTTCAACGTCATCGTGCATTTGTCACACTGAAGACCAATTGCCTGCCTTAGGAGCTGTGCCGATGATCCTCGTTTTCCGTCGCCTGGTGCACCTGTGCCTGGTGCTGACGATGCTGTTGGGCTTGGTCGCCTGCGCTGTGTTTCAGGACCGTGATCCGGTGAACATCAGTGTGATTGGTATCGAGCCGCTGCCCGGCCAGGACCTGGAACTGCGCATGGCGGTCAAGCTGCGGGTGCAGAATCCCAATGAATCGGCTATCGACTACAACGGTATCGCGCTCAACCTTGAAGTCAACGGCCAGCCCCTGGCGGCGGGGGTCAGTGATCAAAGCGGCAGCATTGGCCGCTTCGGCGAGAGCGTGCTGGTGGTGCCCGTGAGCATCACTGCCTTTTCAGTCTTGCGCCAGGCAGTAGGCCTGGGCAAGGTGCAGAACCTCGATGGCCTGCCCTATGTCGTGCGCGGAAAACTGGCAGCAGGCCTATTGGGTACGCGGCGCTTCAGCGACAGCGGGCGACTCGATTTGCCTGCACCGGCCAGAGCCACCTGGTGACGGGTCCTGCTGTTACTTGGCTGCAGCCATCAGCTTGTTGACTTCACTGCGCACCATGTTGGCGAATTCAGGTGGCGACATGCCGTCGAGTTCGGCGCGTACCCATTCAGCCCATTTGCCCTTGCGTCGTGGTTTTTCCGCAATCAGGCGGGCGGCTTCTGCCTTGGCTTTACCGAGGTTGGTTTGCCAGAGTTCGAACAGTCGCGCTTTTTCGTCCTCGATCTGCGCCCGTTCGGCGAAGCTCTTGTTGGCCAGATTGAAACTCATGAGGGGTGTCCTGCCGCTGAAAAATAGGCACTATCTTACACTGTAGCCGCAGGCTCCCGCTAAAACGCTGCAACTTTCGGTGCCCGTCGGTATCCATTGCTCAACGCCCATCAATTGACGAGGAAGTGTAAATGGCCAGGAAAACTCCCGTGCAAGCCAACTCCGAGCAAATCAAGGATCAGGCTTTCAGCGAACTGCAGGCCTTGATCGAAGAATCGGAAAAACTCCTGAACGACAGTGCAGCACTGGTCGGCGAAGAAGCCGAAACGTTGCGCGCGCAGATCGGGCTAAAGCTCAAGCAGGCACGCGAGTCGGTCGGTAGCGTGCGCAGCAAGGCGCAACCGGTGGTTGATGCCACCCAAGACTACATTGGCGGTCATCCGTGGCAGACCGTAGCGATCTCGGCGGGCTTCGGCCTGGTGGTTGGCTTGCTGCTCGGACGCCGCTCGTAGCCTCCTGGGTGGGGCAAGTGGAGGCACCGCAATACTAGCCAACACTTGCCCCGCGATTGATCAGCGTAAGCTCAATGGCTGTACCACTGCACAAGCGATCGCCATTCCCACCAGTGCTGGCAGGTGTTCGGCCTGCATGCGTTTCATGACCCGCGCTCGATACAGGTCCACCGTTTTTACGCTGACTTCAAGCTGCTCGGCGATCTCGCGATTGCTGAAACCCTGAACCAACGGCACGAACACATCTCGCTCGCGAGGGGTCAGGCTATCGATTCGCGCCTGCACCGAGGCGATGGGGCCACTACCCGCCAGGGCCTGACTGGAAAGCTCCAACGCAGCCTGGACGGCATCCAGCAACAGCTGTTCGTTATAGGGCTTTTCGATGAAGTCACAGGCCCCAGCCTTGAATGCCCGGACCACAATCGGAACATCGGCATGGCCACTGAGAAAGATCACCGGCAGATCGACGCCGCGTGCGCGCAAGGCCTCCTGGACGCTCAGTCCACCCATTCCCGGCATTCTCACATCAAGCAGGACACAGGCCGGTAGATCGCCGTCACAGGCGTCCAGAAATGCCTGGCCACTGGTGAAGGGCAACGCCTGTATCCCCAATGACTCCAAAAGCCAGACTGTTGAGTCGAGCATGCCCTGGTCATCATCAACCACATAGACTTTCGGTTGTTGCATCACGCCTCCTCTGTTCCTGCGCTGGCCACAGGCGCCAATTGGCAGCACAAGGTCAGGCCGCCCACTGCCCCCGGCATCGCCTGCAGGGTGCCGCCAAAACCTTCGATGATACTGCGACTCATGCTTAATCCAAGCCCCAGGCCTTCAGGCTTGCTGGTGGTGAAGGGAGTGAAAATACCGTCCAGTCGCTCCGCCGCGACACCCGGTCCCTGATCGCTGACCAGCACCTGTACCTGTCCGCCAACCAGTGCTGCGCTAAGCACAATACGCGAGGGCTGGCCTTGATGTTGTTCGCGGTTGGCGTCCAGAGCATTGCGCAGCAGATTGAGCAGGACTTGTTCAAGCAGTACCCGGTCGGCATACACCTGCGGTAACGGATCAGCCATGTGCTGGACAATGCTCACCCGGTCCCTACTCGCCTCCCAATCGCACAGCCGAACGGCTTCTGCGGCGACATCGGCTATTGCCAGAGCCTGTAGGCGCCGAGGTTCTTTTCGCAGGAAGGCCCGCAGGCGCTTGATCACTTCAGCGGCATGGGTTGCCTGCTCGCTGATTCGGGTCAGCCCTTGCGCCACTCGAGTTGCCGCCTGCGGATCACGATCCAGCGCTTGCAAGTAACGCTGGCTGGCGCCGGCATAATTGACCACCGCTGCCAGCGGCTGGTTGATCTCATGGGCAATACCCGACGCCAATTCACCCAAGGTAATCAGCCGCGCGCTATGGGCCAGTTCATCCTGATGACGGCGCTGCTGGCTTTCGCGTAGCTCACGCTCGGTCATGTCACGAGCCACCAGTGAGTAGTACCGCTCGCCACCATTACCGCGATGAGCCAGCAGCACCAATGACACTGGGAACTCCTGCCCTCCCTGCCAAGGAATCAAACGCGACTCGGCATGCCACACACCGGTTTGTTCGGCACACTGCCAGCCTTCGCGCTCCAGCTGATGTTGCAGGCCGGGGTCCAGCAATGCTTGCAATGAGGGCAACGGATCGACGTCCTGCAGCCCCAGCGCACGCCGCGCCGACAGGTTGAGGTAGCTGAGTCGGCCACCACGGTCGGTAAACAGCACAAGATCAGTATTGGCTTCCACCACCTGCGCCAGGCGCCGGCGGTTTTCTTGCGCCTCGATACGCGTGGTGATATCCCGAGAAACGCTGACAATTTCTACCACTACTCCCGTGTAGGTCTCGCGAATCGCTCGGCTGGCTATCTCGAACCACAAGTCATGGCCATCCCGGTGGCGCACCCGACAGGTCATGGTTTGATAACCATCCTGCTCCAGCGCCTGGGCGGCTTGTTGCAGCGATTGCCGCCGGTCCCGGGGATGAAACAGCGCCTGCACCGCGACGCCGCGCAATTGCTCCGGCCAGTACCCGAGCAAACGGTAGGATGCCGGTGAGGCGTCGAGGAAGCAGCCATCGGGGCTGTGCCGGGATATCAGGTCGGTGGTGTTTTCAGTAATCAGGCGATACAAGCGGCGCGCCTGGCTGGCCTCACGCTCAGTCACGCGCTCGGCCGTCGCATCACGGCAACGCGCCAACACCTGACCCGTTTCGCAATCGGGAACAAAGGTCCAGAGCAGAATCTGCCCAGCCACCAGCGCTTCCACCTCGCTGATCGCCCGTGCCTGGTTCAAACAGGCCGACACCAACGCCGGATAGTTGGCGGGCAACCAATAATCGACGGCGCGTTCAGGCCACGGTCCAAGCATGGCTTGCAGTGCCGGATTGACGGCCAGCAATGTTGCAGAGGCATCCAGAAGCACGCTGGGTTGTGGATCACTGGCAAGTAGAAAAGGCATTGGCATGCTCGAAGGATAGGCGCTGGGGCAATATAGTACTTCTACCATATTGCTATAGTCTATCTTCCAAGTACCATAGAATTCCGCGTAATAATACGACGCCGAAGGGATACCCTTCACGACACCTGATCAGAGCTAACAATCAGCCACCGGGGGTTGCAGTACGCCATATGGGCGCCCCCTGCACAGGAACATTTCATGTCAATTTTCTCCCAGGGCCTGGCGCCCGCCCCTGTCAACCATCAAGCCTTGACCCCCTTGAGTTTCATCGAGCGTACGGCAGCGGTCTACGGCCAGTACCCAGCGGTGATCCATGGCGCCATCCGGCGTAATTGGCAACAGACCTACGAACGCTCACGCCGCCTGGCCAGCGCACTGGCCGGGCGCGGGATAGGTCAAGGCGACACGGTGGCAGTGATGCTGCCCAACATTCCGGCGATGCTCGAAGCGCACTTCGGTGTGCCGATGATCGGCGCGGTACTCAACGCCCTCAACGTGCGCCTGGACGCCGAAGCCATCGCCTTCATGCTCGAGCACGGCGAGGCGAAGGTACTGATCACCGACCGCGAGTTCCACAAGGTTATCGCCGGCGCCCTGGCGTTGATGGAATATCCACCCCTGGTGGTTGATGTTGACGATCCAGAATACGGCGAAGGCCAGGCGGTCAGTAATCTGGACTACGAGGCGTTCCTCGCCGAAGGCGACCCGGCGTTTGCCTGGCAATGGCCCGAGGACGAGTGGCAGGCTATTTCGCTGAACTATACCTCCGGTACAACAGGCAATCCCAAAGGTGTGGTCTATCACCATCGCGGCGCCTATCTCAACTCCCTGGGCAATCAGATGACATGGGCCATGGGCAACCACCCGGTCTACCTGTGGACCCTGCCGATGTTCCATTGCAACGGCTGGTGCTACCCATGGACTGTTACCGCCCTGGCCGGAACCCACGTTTTTCTGCGTCGCGTGGACCCACAAAAAATCCTCACTCTGATTCGCGAGCATCAGGTTACTCACTTGTGCGGCGCCCCCATCGTACTCAATGCCCTGATCAACATGCCCGAGTCTGCCAAGGCGGCGATCGATCACCCAGTCAATGCCATGGTTGCCGGTGCGGCTCCGCCGGCCAAGGTTATTGGTGCGGTGGAAGAAATGGGCATCAAGGTGACCCACGTTTACGGCCTCACCGAAGTCTATGGCCCCGTCACGGTTTGTGCCTGGCACGCCGAATGGGACGAGCATCCGCTGGCGGAACGCGCACGGATCAAATCCCGCCAGGGTGTGCGCTACCCGACCCTTGAAGGCCTGATGGTAGCGGACCCGCAAACACTGGAGCCAGTGCAGCGCGACGGCAACACCCTGGGTGAAATCTTCATGCGCGGCAACACCGTGATGAAAGGTTACCTGAAGAATCCTGAGGCAACCGCCGAAGCCTTTCGCGGCGGCTGGTTCCATACCGGTGACCTGGCTGTCTGGCATGCCGATGGCTATGTCGAGATCAAGGACCGGCTCAAAGACATCATCATCTCTGGCGGCGAAAACATCTCCACCATTGAAGTCGAAGACACCCTGTACAAACACCCGGCAATTCTCGAAGCCGCCGTGGTCGCCCGCCCGGACGAGAAGTGGGGCGAAACCCCCTGCGCCTTCGTCACGCTCAAGGTTGGCTTCGAACAAACCCGCGAAGCGGAGATTCTCGGTTTTTGCCGTGAGCACCTGGCCGGTTTCAAATTGCCCAAGACAGTGATCTTCAGAGAGCTGCCGAAAACCTCTACCGGCAAGATCCAGAAATACCTGTTGCGCGATTGGGCCAAAGCGCTCTGACCTCTTTGACAGCGAGACCCCCGCATGCCTGAATTCAACGCTCCCTTGCGCGACATGCGCTTTGTACTTCACGAAGTGTTCCAGGGCCCGGCCCTGTGGGCACGCCTACCGGCCCTGGCCGAGCGGGTGGATGCCGAAACTGCCGATGCAATTCTTGAAGAAGCGGCAAAAATTACCGCGCAACTGATTGCCCCTCTCAACCGAAGCGGCGATGAGCAAGGCGTTGCCTTCGACGCAGGCCAGGTCAGTACGCCGGATGGATTTGCCCAGGCCTGGAAAACCTACCGCGAAGGCGGTTGGGTCGGCCTTGCCGGCAACCCCGAGCATGGCGGCCTGGGCATGCCGAAGATGCTCGCAGTGCAGTTCGAAGAAATGCTCTATGCCGCCAACTGCAGTTTCAGCCTGTACTCGGCGCTCAGTGCTGGCAGTTGCCTGGCGCTGGACGCTCACGCCAGTGAGGATCTCAAGGCCACTTATCTGCCACCCCTCTATAGCGGGCAATGGGCAGGCACCATGTGTCTGACTGAACCGCATGCTGGCACGGACCTCGGAATCATCCGTACCAAAGCCGAGCCTGAGGTCGATGGCAGCTATCGAATCAGCGGCACCAAGATTTTCATTACCGGTGGCGAGCAGGACCTGACCGAGAACATCATCCACCTGGTGCTGGCTAAACTGCCGGACGCACCGGCCGGCCCCAAAGGTATTTCGCTGTTTCTGGTTCCCAAGTTCCTGGTCAACGCCGACGGTAGCCTGGGCTCGCGCAATCCAGTGCATTGCGGCTCCCTTGAACACAAAATGGGCATCAAGGCCTCGGCCACCTGCGTGATGAACTTCGACGCAGCCACCGGCTACCTGATTGGGGAGGCGAACCGTGGCCTGGCAGCCATGTTCACCATGATGAACTACGAGCGCCTGTCTATCGGCATTCAAGGTATCGGCTGCGCAGAAGCCTCCTACCAGAACGCCGCACGTTACGCTCGGGACCGCCTGCAAAGCCGCGCCGCAACCGGAGCGCAGCTACGCGACAAGGTTGCCGACCCGATTATTGTTCACCCTGATGTTCGGCGCATGCTCCTGACCATGCGCGCCCTGACCGAGGGAGGGCGGGCCTTTGCAACGTATGTCGGGCAACAGTTGGATATTGCCAAGTACGCCGAAAATGCCGAGGAACGCGACCGCGCGCAGCGTCAGGTAGCTTTGTTGACACCTGTGGCGAAAGCCTTCTTTACCGACAACGGCCTGGAAAGTTGCGTGCTCGGCCAGCAGGTGTTCGGCGGCCACGGCTACATTCGTGAATGGGGCCAGGAACAACTGGTGCGCGATGTGCGTATCGCTCAGATCTACGAAGGTACCAACGGGATTCAGGCGTTGGACCTGCTCGGCCGCAAAGTTGTTGCAGATGGCGGTAAAGCGCTGGCTGAGTTCATCGATGAAATTCGCTGCTTCTGTGCAACCAGCACGGCCTATCGAGTGCCTCTGCTCAAGGCAACAAGTGAGCTGGAAAGCCTTAGCCAATGGTTGTGCGAGCAGACTCACAACGATGCCAACGCGGTGGGCGCAGCCTCGGTCGAGTATCTTCAGGCGTTCGGTTACGTGGCCTATGCCTATATGTGGGCGCGCATGGATGCTGTCGCGCAAGAGCGCCTGCCCCAGGACCCACACTTCTACATGGCCAAACGTGCAACCAGCGCCTTCTTCTTTGCCCGGCTGCTGCCACGCACCCTGTCGCTCCACGCCAGCATTCGCGCAGGCAGTCATTCGTTATTCAGCCTCGCAGCCGAGCAGTTCTGAAACTCAGCCGCTACCGTTGGTCGTACAGGGACTCTCGTCATACCCGGTCTTCAGGCGGGGTATGACTGAGAACTCTGTTCTTTTACGGGCAAAGACGGATGAAAATCCTACAACTGATAGTCATTCGCCATTATCTCGGGTTCTCGCCGCCTAGGCTGCAAGGGTAGAATAGGCAAAACCGGGAGCCTTGATGAACCACACCAGCCACAATGGCGACGAACACGATGCCATCA
Source organism: Pseudomonas arcuscaelestis (assembly GCF_016881005.1). Classification (GTDB taxonomy): domain Bacteria; phylum Pseudomonadota; class Gammaproteobacteria; order Pseudomonadales; family Pseudomonadaceae; genus Aquipseudomonas; species Aquipseudomonas arcuscaelestis. Next base: position 237,860 of record NZ_JACOPV010000010.1, read on the forward strand.
CCGATGCCGCCGCGCATTGGTGCCTGCGCCTGCAAGCACCCGACTGCACCGCAGCCGAACGGCTAGCGTTTGAGCAATGGTTGGCCGCCAACCCGCTGCATGCCCAGGAATACCAGGCAATGCTGGAGATCTGGGAGATCTCCGACAATCTGCCGCGCACTGCGACACCTGGCAATGTCATTGCCCTTCCCGATCGTCGTCGCCCCACTGTATGGCGCCATTATGCGGCGGCCGCAGCCATGGTGTTGGCGGCGTTGCCGGCAGGCGCCTGGATCGGCTGGGAGCAAGGCTGGTTACCGAACAACTATCAGTACCTGGAAAGCAGCAACGCCATCAGCCATGTCGTGCTGCCTGACGGCAGTCAGGTGGAGTTGAACCTGGATAGCGAGTTGCGCTTTACCAACTACAAGGATGAGCGCCGGGTCACGCTGGTAAAAGGCGAGGCTTTCTTCAAGGTAAAGCACGACAGCCTGCACCCTTTCGTGGTGCATGCAGCCCATGGCCAGACTCGGGTGACCGGAACCCAGTTCAATGTGTGGAAGTATGAGGACCAAGTCAAAGTAACCTTGGTCGAAGGCTCGGTGCTGGTCAGCAGTGACGTCAGCGATCCCAAAGGTGGTTACCGCCTCGGCCCAGGGATGCAGGCACGCTACAAGTCCGGGGACTACGAGCCGCGCTTGAACCAGACCTACGACAACGACACTAGCCTTGCCTGGCGCAATGGCAAACTGATTCTCGACAACCTGAGCCTGGCCCAGGCCCTGCCGCAGATCAATCGCTACCTGGAGCAGCCATTGAAGCTGGCCGATGAGAGCACCGGCCACATTCGTATCAGTGGAATCTACGACACCACCCAGATCAAGCGTCTGGTCAGCAATTTACCCAAAGTGCTGCCGGTGTACCTGACCCGCAACAAAGACGGCAGCATGCTTTTGAACCGTATCTCGCTGCCGCCTGCACGGGGTTGAGCGTTGCGCTCAACCCCAATTGACTGAAACTACAGTGTCATTGCCGCCAGCCAGCCAAATGCCAACAACGGCAGGTTGTAATGGATAAAGGTCGGCACCACAGTGTCCCAGATATGGTGATGCTGGCCATCAACGTTCAAACCAGAAGTCGGGCCGAGTGTCGAGTCCGAGGCAGGCGACCCTGCATCGCCCAGTGCGCCCGCGGTGCCGACAATGCATACGGTCGCAACCGGATCGAAACCCAACTGAACACACAGCGGCACGAAGATCGCGGCAAGAATCGGCACGGTCGAAAACGACGAACCAATGCCCATGGTCACCAGCAAGCCCACCAGCAGCATCAACAGTGCGCCGATACCTTTGCTGTGATTGATCCACACCGCAGAGGCCTCGACCAGGCTGTTAACCTCGCCGGTGGCCTTCATGACTTCAGCAAAGCCGGAGGCGGCGATCATGATGAAGCCGATCATGGCCATCATTTTCATCCCTTCGGTAAACAGGTCGTCGGTTTCCCTCCAACGCACGATGCCTGATACCGAGAAAATCAGAAATCCGGCCATTGCACCGATAATCATCGAGTCCAACCACAGCTGAATGATGAACGCCGCGCCAATGGCAACGCCGGCAACCAGTAGGGTCATCGGGTTGTAGCGCACTGCCACCTGCTCGACTTGCTCGATTTTTTCCAGGTCATAGACACGTTTCTTGCGATAGCTGAAAAGCACCGCCACCAGCAGGCCAAAAAGCATGCCCGCTGCAGGAATAGCCATGGCGTGTGTCACATTCACCGCGCTGACATCCACGCCACTGCGACTGACGTTGGCCAGCAGGATCTCGTTGAGGAAGATATTGCCAAACCCCACCGGCAAGAACATGTAGGGCGTGATCAAGCCAAACGTCATGACACAAGCGACCAAGCGCCGGTCGATCTGCAGTTTGGTCAATACATACAGCAATGGCGGTACCAGCAATGGAATAAAGGCAATGTGGATGGGCAGAATGTTCTGTGAGGAAATCGCCACCACCAACAACAGACCGATCAACAGCCATTTGACCTTGCCAGTGTTGGCATGGCCTTGCTGCCCCACCATCGCCAGAATACGGTCAGCCAGGGCATGGGCCATACCGGATTTGGCAATTGCCACGGCAAAGGCACCGAGCAAGGCATAGGACAAGGCAACCGTGGCCCCACCACCCAAGCCACCGTTGAACGCCTTGAGCGTTCCTTCAATCCCCAGGCCGCCCACCAATCCGCCCGCCAACGCACCGACGATCAGGGCGATCACCACATGCACGCGGGACAGACTCAAGATCAGCATGATGCCGACCGCGGCAATAACTGCATTCATTCCTGTGACCTCTAGAAACCAGACAAAAAGCGACCGATTCGGCGACAAACTGCCCTGGAGCAGTGGCCGAACGACGGTATTTTTATGGAGGGCGCACACTCTGAAGCAGGCCCTTGCGCTTGTCAAAGTTCGAAAGTCGAATGTTGTCGTAGGAATGAACGAAAACGACGCATTTAAATTGACCGTTTGAATAAAGAAGGGAGCTTGTCCGCCGATAACGTTGGCAGCCCCAATCTTTTTTGGATCAAAGGACTTCGCCATGTCGTTCAGACAACTTTCCATTCAGTGGAAAATTACCCTGCTGGCCGGTTTGTGCCTCGCCAGCATCGTTACTCTGCTGGTTGGCCTTTCGTTGTACCGCATGGAGCACAGCTCGGAGCTGGTCAAGACCAGCAGCATGCAAATGCTTACCGAAGCCGCTCAGGGACGCATCGAATCCCAAGGCGAAGTCCAGGCCTTGAACATTCGTCGACAGTTCATGGATGCCTACCAGTACGGTGCCGGTTTCTCCCGCCAGGTGCTGTTTCTGCGCGAGCAGGCCGAAAAGCGTTTTCTCGACGCCTTTGATCTGCGTGAAGACCTTACCCGCCAGGTGCGCGCAGCACTGCAGGCCAATCCCGACCTGCTCGGATTGTCGCTGGTGTTTGAGCCCAATGCACTGGACAACAAGGACGAACTGTTCGCCAACCAGGAGCAACTGGGTAGCAACGAACAAGGCCGCTTCTCCTTGTACTGGTCGCAACCGACTCCAGGCAAGCTGACGTCCATGACCCTGCCGGAAAAAGACCTCGCCGATACCAGCATCGGCCCGAGCGGCGAACCGGCCAACACCTGGTCTGTATGCCCACGCACAACCCGCAAGACGTGCGTCATCGAACCCTATTTTTATGAGATAGCCGGCCAGCAGGTGCTGATGACCAGCATCGTGTTTCCATTGATGGTGGCCGACAAGGTAGTCGCCACGCTGTCCATCGACATCAACCTCAACAGCTTGCAGGCCATGAGTCAGCAAGCCAGCAGCAATCTCTACCAGGGTCAGACCCAGGTGAGCATTCTCAGCCCTGTGGGCTTGCTCGCCGGTCACAGCCCGGACGCCAAGAAGCTGGCCCAGCGCTACGACCAGGTCGACACCGAGAACGGTGCCGAACTGATTCGCCTGCTGGCAGACAGCAAAGCACTCAACAGTCTTCATCATAAAGACCGCCTCAAAGTCCTGGCGTCTTTCTCCCCTATCCCGGGCAGCAAGTCCTGGGGCGTTCTGCTGGACGTACCGGAAAGCGCTCTGACGGGCCCAGCAGAAGCCTTGAAGCAGGAACTCGATAACAGCAACACCAGCGGCACCCTTCTTGAGTTGGGCCTGGGTGCCCTGGCTGCCGTGGTTGGCCTGCTGCTGATCTGGCTGATGGCCAAGGGTGTAACCCGCCCGATCCTTGGCGTAGCAGCCATGCTCAAAGACATCGCCAGCGGTGAGGGTGATCTTACCCGCCGGCTGCAATACGACAAGCAAGACGAACTGGGGGAGCTGGCAGGTTGGTTTAACCGCTTTCTCGACAAACTGCAGCCAACCATTGCCGAGGTCAAACGTTCGGTTCAGGCAGCCCGTGACACTGCCGACCAGTCATCTGCCATCGCCAGCCAGACCAGTGCAGGCATGGAGCAGCAATATCGCCAGGTGGATCAAGTGGCCACTGCCTCCCACGAGATGAGCGCCACCGCACAGGATGTTGCGCGCAGTGCCGCCCAGGCCGCTCAGGCGGCGCGCGAAGCCGACCAGGCAACTCAGCAGGGCCTTTCGGTAATCGATCGCACCACCAGCAGTATCGATACCCTGGCTGCCAACATGAGTACCGCTATGGCGCAAGTTGAGGGCCTGGCCGAAAACAGTGACAAAATCGGTTCGGTGCTTGAAGTCATCCGCTCCATCGCCGAACAGACCAATCTGCTGGCCCTCAATGCCGCCATCGAGGCTGCTCGTGCCGGTGAGGCGGGCCGTGGATTTGCGGTGGTCGCCGATGAAGTACGCAACCTGGCCCGCCGTACTCAGGAGTCGGTGGAAGAAACCCGTCAGGTGATTGAAGAACTGCAGGCCGGTACTCGCGAAGTGGTTGGCGCCATGGACAACAGCCATCGCCAGGCTCAAGGCAGCGTCGAGCAAGTCAGCCAGGCAGTCACCGCACTGCAGCAAATCGGCAATGCGGTGACTGTGATCAGTGACATGAATCTGCAGATCGCCAGTGCCGCCGAAGAACAAAGCGCTGTCGCCGAGGAAATCAACAACAACGTCGCGACCATCCGCGACGTGACGGAATCGCTCTCCAACCAGGCCAATGAATCGGCGCGAGTCAGCCAATCACTCAATAGCCTGGCCAACCAACAGCAAGGGCTTATGGATCAGTTCCGCGTCTGAGCCCTTTCAGAGCTCATCCCTGGGTGGGTGGAACCTGCCACCACCCAGGATTTTATCGAGCAGGACCAATGTGCCATGCACGTCGGGCCTTGCCCCCATTGGTGCAACGTCCGAGTAAGGCAAGGTGGCATCCCTGTAGCCTGCCTGCATGACCAACAGATGCATCTGATCGGCGTTCAGATAGATGTGGTGCTGTTCCATGGCATAGGACTGGATCAAGCTCAATGCGCCGGTGACCAAGGGCGTGGCACTCGAGGTTCCAGCGTAATGGGCGGTGTAATCCCTGTCATCGCCAGACTTGTCCTGCAGATCACCACCCCCTAGGGTTACCACACTATCCCCCCAGGAGTTGAGCATTCGATACGGGTAATTGAAGTTCGAATACTGATGGGGTTTGCCATCCCACGACTGGCACGCCCCCACCACGATCGCCTCCGCGTCTCCGTGATTATCAAAGTAGCGCCAGTCTGCAAGGTTGACCCCGTAGTGCGCAGTCGTACCTTTATCGGTAAGGCTTTTCGAACTGCCATTGGCTGCCGCGAACACGACTACCGCTCCGCGCTCGGTTAGCGCTTTAGTCATGTCCCACCAGTCCCGCTCATGCAGTGATGGCAAGAAGGTGGACAAAACGCTCGGGTTCGCCGATTGCCGATTGATGGCCACGATATCTCCGGGCTCGACGTAACGCAGAAGATCCTTCGGGGTTCGCACACGAGATGCCTGGTCCCGCGCACGATTGTTGTAGAGATAAAGCTCGCTGGCGTGGCAAATACCGGTCATCCCGAGCGCATTGGGGGTAGCCAACAGAATTCCCACTGACTTGGTGCCATGACCGGGATCATCGTTGGGCTGTTGGGTGATGATCCTGAGGTTGGGATTGCCCTTCAGATCCTCGTGGTCTGGAAACAAACCACCATCTGAAAAGTGCACCCTTGCCCCTTTTCCGGTTACCTGATGGGCCCATGCCTTGCGCACATTCATGCCCTTGTACCTGATGCCGGGTTCATCAAGGTAAGTCTGCAAGGCTTCGAAATCGGGCGTTGGCTGGGCTTCGTCATAGGCGTTATTGCCAGCCACTACCGCTGCGCCAGTGAGCAAGGTCGCCAGCACCGCCGCGGCACCTGCGACAACCACAGCCGACTCGACTTCAGGCGCTACAAATTGGAGAGACTCAAGATAGTCCAGCGCCTCCAAGGTCTGGATCAACGCAACATAGGTATCATTGAGCATGCTTGAAGGCTGGTCCAGATAGCAGTAAGCGCCGAGCACGGCCAACTTATCGTCGTAACGCTCCTGCGGGCCCAAAAGAGGACGTGGATCAATTACGTCTTTGAGCGTAGGCCAGAGGCGCACAAGATCGGAACCGGAGTCGGGTTCAAGCTCGGCCAGGAAACGCTCCAGCCCTCCCTCGAAGAACTTGAGCAGCAAAGTCGGATAGGACACACCTGGGGCCACAAAGGGAAACGGTTTCAGCGATCCGCCCCACGGATCCTCCACCTCCCCTGTCTCATCTGCCAATTCGTTGCCCTGTACTTCCGGCACCGACCTTCTACGCCTGCTGTTGCCAGTCGCCAGCGGTACAGTATCGAGGATGCTCCTGCCCAACTCCCCTTCATTGATAACAATGACCAAGGGTTCCATGAGCAGCGAGTGGTGTTCATCGACAGGTACATCGGATACATCGTCCTTTATCCTGATTCGCGGTCTGATGGTGTAGGTGCCTGTCGCAATCGCGCCTTGGAGCGTGGCAGGACAGCCATGATCACGCATCGCACCACTGTGGGCCTGGGAGTACACCGACTTGGCATCGACCTGGACAGGACCATCGGGCCCGAACTTTTCCAACTCATAACGGATACTTTTCACCTTACCAAGACCACTGCCAATACAGCGTACGTGAAACTTTCCATCAAAGCGGAAGTTGCGGTAGTAAACAAAACTCACATCAAGACTCATGGGCTTCCCCCTTAAACGTCTCATCTCCATGCCCTGGCCGGGCATACCGGCTTACATGCTTGCCCGGCCCAGCCATGTCATGCAGATAGAAGACCTTCCCGATGCAGCCCCTTCACCGACCCGACCAACCTCGTCGTCTACACTTTCCCGAATCCGTGTAACTGCCAACCACGAGGCCCCATGAAGAAAATTGTGATGCTACTGGCCGGTCTGCTATTCGCCTGTGGCCTGACCGGTATCGTCAGTGCTTCAGCCAACGAATCGAAGAAGACCATCCATTTCGGCGATATCACCTGGGAAAGCGGTAGCCTGACCACCGAAATCCTGCGCCTGATCGTCGAGAAGGGTTATGGCTATTCAACCGATACCCTTCCGGGCAGCACTGTCAGCATGGAGGTGGCTCTGGCCCGCAACGATATCCAGGTGATTGCCGAAGAATGGGCAGGCCGCAGCCCGGCGTGGATCAAGGCCGAGCAAGCCGGGCAGGTCTTTGCCATCGGCGACACGGTAAAGAACGCCGATGAGGGCTGGTATGTGCCTGAATATGTGATCAAAGGTGATCCTGCGCGCAACATCAAACCGTTGGCACCAGGGCTGCTCTCGGTGAGCGACCTCAAGCAGTACAAGTCAGTGTTCAGCGATCCCGAGGCGCCTGAAAAGGGTCGCTTTCTCAATAGCCCCAGCGGCTGGACCTCCGAAACCGTCAACAGCCAGAAGCTCAAGGCCTATGGGCTGGAAAACGACTATGTGAATTTTCGCAGTGGTTCCGGCGCAGCCCTGGATGCCGAAGTGACCTCGGCTATTGGTCGCGGCAAGGCGGTGCTGTTCTACTACTGGTCGCCCACACCGCTTATGGGACGATTCTCGCTGGTGCGCCTGGAGGAACCAGCGTTCAACGAAGCCGCCTGGAGAACCCTGACCGACGCCAGCAACCCTAGCCCCCAAGGCAGCCGCTCGCTGCCAGCGAAGCTCTCGATTGGCGTCTCGGCGCCCTTTCATAAAGACTATCCGGAGCTGGTCGTTTTTTTCGCCAAGGTTGACTTGCCTATCGATATCCTCAACAAAACCTTGGCGCAGATGAGCGAAAAGCGCGAGTCGGCCAAGGACGCTGCCGTGAACTTCATGCGTGATCAGCCTGCCATCTGGAAAGCCTGGTTACCCGATGACGTGGCACAGAAAGTCGAGGCTGGCCTGTGAATGGAGGCTTTCCGCAATCCCTGCATTTCTCCTTCGCTGACAGCGTTAACCGTTTTGTCGACTGGCTGGTCCTAAGCTACGGCGACCAGTTGCGCAGCGTTTCAGACAGTCTATTGCAATTGTTGGTCGGTCTGGAAAACCTGTTGCGCGCGACGCCTTGGTGGCTACTGCTGCTGATCGTCGCGCTGCTTACCTGGCACGCAAGCCGCAGCATTGTTCGTGCGCTGGTACTCACCAGCTTGCTGTTTCTGATCGGCGTTATCGGTTTGTGGGACAAGCTCCTGCAAACCTGCGCCCTGGTCCTGGTAAGCACAGGCCTGTGCATCCTCATCGGTGTACCGCTGGGTGTATTGCTGGCCAGCCGCCCGCGCGCCCGCCAGTTGATGATGCCAGTTCTCGATGTCATGCAGACGCTGCCAAGCTTTGTCTACCTGATCCCGGTGCTGATGCTATTTGGCCTGGGCAAGGTTCCGGCGATCTTCGCCACCCTGATCTATGCCCTCCCACCTCTGGTACGCCTGACCGAACTGGGCCTGTCGCAAATCGACCCATCCCTGACTCAGGCGGCGCAAGGGCTTGGAGCCGGTCGCTGGCAACGTTTGCGACGGGTCATGTTACCGCTGGCCATGCCGAGCATCATGGCCGGCCTCAACCAGTCAGTGATGATGGCGCTGTCAATGGTCGTGGTCGCTTCGATGATCGGTGCGCGTGGCTTGGGTGAAGATGTACTGGCAGGTATTCAAACGTTGAATGTGGGCAAAGGTGTCGAGGCAGGGTTGGCGATAGTTGCGCTGGCCATGGTGATCGACCGGATCACCCAGGCTTACGGACAGTCGAAGGCTAGCGCTTTCAATCAGCGCTGATCATCCGCCATGATGAACGCTCCCACCACGTCGATGCCGCGATCACAACCGAAACAATACCGCCCTACGTCGAAATCTGGACTTCCCCCCACTTTACCTTGCACATGCCAGTAGTCGTCGGCGCCACCTGACCGCAGTTTTGAAGTCCACCTTGCGCCAACATAGGGAAATCGCCTGATGCTGAACCTGATCCTCGCCACCATCGTGCCTATCGCCTTGCTGATCGCACTGGGGCGTGCACTGAGGAGCCACGGGTTTCTCGGCGAAGCATTCTGGCCCGCCGCCGAACGCCTGAGCTATTTCGTATTGTTACCCGCGTTGTTCACCCATGGCCTGGCTACTGCTGATCTTGGCGGGCTGCCAGTGCTCGACATGGTAACTGTGCTGTTGCTTTCGACCCTGATTGGCGGGAGCCTGCTGGTGCTGTGCAAGAGCCTGGTGGCTGACGATGGTGCCAGCTTTACATCGGTTTTCCAGGGTGGCGTGCGGTTTAACAACTACATCGGCGCAACATTGGCCGCCGGAATTTATGGCACCGGCGGTATCGCTCTGGCAGCAGTGGCGAATGCTGCCATCGTGCCAACGGTGAACATCCTGTGCGTGATGGTATTTGCACGTTACAGCGGTATACGTAGCTCGCCCGCCAGCGTCATCAAGGCAATTTTCAGCAACCCGCTGATTGTCGGGTGCGCCGCCGGTATTGCCCTGAGAGTCACCGGTATCGGCCTTCCAGCGGGTATCGAACCGACCATCAAGGCGCTCGGTCAGGCTGCGTTGCCACTGGGTTTACTATGCGTGGGGGCAGCACTGGGCAGCAGCGCGCAAGGGCTTGGTCCTCGCCCGCTAGTGGCCGCCTCGTTGTTCAAGTTCGTGGTCCTGCCATTAACTACCTACGGCGTGTGCCAGCTGTTCGGGCTTAGCGGCCAAGCGGCAATCGTCGCCCTACTGTTTCAGGCACTGCCAACGGCGTCGTCGTCTTATGTAATGGCCAGGCAGATGGGCGGCAACGCTCCACTGATGGCCAACATCATTGCCTTGCAAACCTTGCTGGCAGCGCTGACCCTGCCGATAATGCTGAGCCTGACCCTGACTTGAACCTGCATGGCGTGCACGGTAGTGGTGCCATGCACGCAGGCAGCAAAGGCTATTTATCCGACTTGATGCTGGTCCAGACACGCGTGCGTACACGCTCAAGCTTCTGTGGCAGCGGTTGCACTACATACAGCTTTGTCAGTGCTTGCGAGGTGGGCGTCAGGTTGGGGTTGCCGGTGATCTCGGGGTTTATCAGCGCCAACGAATCTTTGTTGGCATTGGGATAGCCGAGGAAATCGCTGATCGGGGCAATGACGTTCGGATCCATCAGATTGTTGAGGAATTCATGGGCCTCAGCCACGTTTTTCGCACTTTTGGGAATCGCGAACGTGTCGAACCAGATTGGCGCACCTTCTTTGGGCAAACGCCAGTCGACCACGACGCCATTACCTGCCTCTTTAGCGCGGTTGCCAAACTGGTAGAAGCTTCCGGAATAGCCAATGGCCACGCAGATATCGCCATTGGCGATGTCGGTCATGTATTTGGCAGAATTGAAATAGGTGACATAAGGACGAACCTTGAGCATCAAGGCCTTGGCCTTTTCGTAGTCCTCAGGGTTTTGGCTGTTGGGATTCAGTCCGAGGTAGTGCAACGCAAGCGGCAAAATCTCCGAAGGTGAATCAAGCATTGCCACCCCACAGGATTTGAGCTTCTGCATGTTCTCCGGCTTGAATACCAAGTCCCAGCTGTCCACTGGCGCCTGTTCACCCAACGCAGCCTTGACCTTGGCTGGATTGAAACCAATCAACACCGTGCCGTACATATAGGGGACGCCGTACTGGTTGCCCGGATCATTACTGTCGAGCAGCTTGAGCAATACCGGGTCCTGATGACTCCAGTTGGGCAACTTGCTCTTGTCCAGCTTCTGAAAGACGCCGGCCTTTATTTGGGTATCGAGAAACTGATTGGAAGGCACGACCAGATCGTAGCCCGAATTGCCGGTAAGCAGCTTGGCTTCCAGGGATTCGTTGGTATCGAAGGTATCCCAGGTGACCTTGATACCCGACTTGGCAGCAAAGTCCTTGGGCACCGATGGCAAGATATAGTCAGCCCAGTTGTACACCCTCAACTCTCGCACTTCAGCATTCACGGTGCCGGCTAACAGCGTCAAAGCTCCGGCGCCGACAGCAAGTATACGTTTAAGTGTGGCCATGGATTGTTTCCCCCAAGTTTGGCCTTCAGATTCTTGCTGAGCGTTTTGCCGGTTTACAGTGTGTGGTTGGCCAAAAAGAGATCGCAATGGCCATTTTCGTGTAACTACGTTGCCCTAGTGCTCCGCCCTCGCTGGCAGTTCTATGTTGACACGCAAGCCTCCCAAGGGACTGTCTTGCAGGGTCATGTGCCCACTCCAGACTTCGACGATGTCGCGCACGATGCCCAGGCCCAGGCCATGACCATCGATCTGTTCATCAAGCCGGGTTCCACGCTCGAGAACTTGCTCGCGCTCCGACACAGGTATTCCAGGCCCATCATCGTCGACAACAAGCAGGTAGCGACCCGGTTGCTCCTCGATGCTCAAACGCACTTCGCTGTCGGCCCACTTGCAGGCGTTGTCGAGCAAGTTTCCGAGCAGTTCGAGCAAGTCTTCGCGATCCCACGGCAGCACTAGACCGGGACGTACCTGCTGACTCAGCTGCAAACCGTGGCCATGGATCATACTCAGGGTCGAAAGCAGCCCTGGCAGCTCGGCATCGCAATCAAATTGCGCACCCGGCAACGCATCACCCGCGAGCCGCGCACGATTGAGCTCACGGCTAAGGCGCTGCTGGATCTGCTGCAGTTGTTCGCGCAATTGCACGCGTACCTGCGGTGCATCCTTGAGTTGCTCGCTGGAGGCCAGACTCAAGAGCACCGCCAACGGTGTCTTCAGTGCGTGGCCAAGATTGCCCAAGGCATTACGTGAGCGACGCAGACTGTCTTCGGTATGGGCCAGCAGATGGTTGATCTGCGCGACCAAGGGTTCGAGCTCGCTGGGCACCTGTGTGTCGAGCTGAGAGCGCTTGCCTTGCTGCAACTGAGCAATCTGCACGCGTACGCGTTCGAGTGGACGCAGCGATCGTGTGACAGTAATGCGCTGCAGGATCAACACCAGGATCAGCGCAACCAGCCCCATTCCCAGGCCGATCTGCTTCATGCGCCGAAACTGATCCCGCACCGGGGTGTAATCTTGAGCCACGCTGATTGCAATGGACTGACCAAAGCGCCGGTAGTCGCTGCGCAATACCAACAGTTGCTGGTTTTCGGGCCCTAACTCCAGGTCTGTGTACAGGCCGCTATTGGCCGGTGCAGGCATATCGAGGTCCCAAAGTGAACGAGAGCGCCAACTCTTGCCGTCAAAGTCGATGCGAAAGTAATAGCCGGAAAACGGTCGTTTGTAGGCCGAAGATATACGCCGCTCATCCAGCTCAAGACCAGATTGCCCTTGCACCATCGCGATGAGCAGGTTCTCGCTCTCTTTGCGCAATCCCGTCTCCAGGTATCGCTGCAGCCCTACCTCAAACAACCACAGGCTCAACTGCGCCAGCGCCAGGCCTACCAGCACCAGTACCGCAATCAAGCCAAGGCTCAAACGCGCCTGAATCGACTTCACCCGGCGCTCCCTGCATAGCGATAGCCTTGACCCCGTCGTGTTTCAATCACGTCACGGCCAAGTTTTCTACGCAAGTGGTTGACGTGGACCTCCAGCACATTGGAGTCGCGCTCGGTCTCACCGTCATACAGGTGCTCTGCCAGATGGCTTTTGGAAAGAATTTGCTGCGGATGCAGCATGAAATAACGCAAAAGCCGAAATTCTGCGGCCGTAAGCTGGATATCGACTCCGTCGCGCGTCACACACTGGCGTCCTTCATCCAGTTGCAGGCCGGCAGCTTCCAGGGTTGACTGGTTGGCCAGGCCTCGCGCGCGGCGAAGTAACGATTGAACCCGCAGCATCAGTTCTTCAGGATGAAACGGCTTGCTCAGGTAGTCGTCTGCACCGGCTTTCAAGCCCTCGATGCGCTCAGCCCAGGAACTGCGAGCGGTGAGGATCAGCACAGGCGTCAGCAACCCACCGGCGCGCCACTGTGCCAGTACTTCAAGGCCTGACAATCCAGGTAGACCGAGGTCGAGAATGATCAGGTCATAGGGTTCGCTGCTTCCCTGATAGACCGCATCCCTGCCATCGGCCAACCAGTCGACTGCATAGCCTTGGCGCTGTAGGCCTTGGATCAATTCGTCCGCTAATGGGACATTGTCTTCGACCAGTAAAAGGCGCATCAATCATCTTCCTCGTCTTTGAGCAACACTCCATTGGATGCGTTGAGTTTGATCTCACGCACCACGCCTTCCGGGGTCAACAACTCGACTTCGTATTCGTAGCGGTCGTGTTTCTCTTCAAGTTCGGCCTCCAATAACTTCGCCCCGGGATAGCGTCCCAGGGCGTCGTTGAGGAGTTGTTCCAACGGCAGGATTACGCCCTGCTGCCGCAGCTTCAGGGCTTCATCCTGGTCAAGATCACGGGCTACGGCCAGCGAGCTCAAGGCTAACAGCGCAACGAGAACCGTCTGTGCTGATCGCAGTCGTACGGTCATTAGTTGTCTCGAGCGTCCTTGAGGATTTCACCGGTCTTGGCATCGAAATCGACGTCCCACTCAACATTCTGAGCATCGCGAAGCTCAACCTTGTAAATATAGCGACCGTACTCGTCTTCCAGTTCCGAATCGGTAACGGTGGCACCTGGGTGCTTGGCCACGGCCTTAGCTTTCAGCTCATCCAGCGACATGATGGTCTTGGCCTGGACCAACTTCACAACTTCATCAGGCTGTACGTCTTTCGCCAAGGCAACGTTGGCACTAAGAGCAAGGGCAGCGGTGGCGAACAGGGCAGTCAAAGTTTTCATGAGTTCTCTCCGTTGAGATCAGAATGTTTCTACGAGGACTAGATTAACCAACAGAACTTAATTGAAGCTGAAAACAACTGGCGACATGATAGCGCACCCCTGGCCCACAACAGGACCACCGTTCTCTATAATTGCCTGTTCCAGACAGCGAGACTCGAATGAGCGCGATCCATATCAAGTATCCAGCGCTGACCTTCAAGGCAGGCAGTCAGGCCTTGCGGCGCATCCGAGAATGCGGACTCCAAGCAGCCGATGTCGGTGTGCTACCCGGCGCAGCAGGCGGCCCAAAAGCGCTCGGCATCCAGGGCCTGGATCTGGCGCTGTTCGGTCAGTGGCTGCCCAGTGCCCCCCGTGAGCGCGCTTTGATTGGTGCATCCATCGGCTCCTGGCGCTTCGCTAGCGCCTGCCTGCCCAACCCAGCCGAGGCACTGCAGCGCTTGGGACAGCTTTACACCGAGCAAGACTTTGCCAAGGGTGTAACCCAGGCCGAAGTCAGCCGCAGTTGCCGAGGCATGCTCGATGAGTTGCTGCAAGGACGTGACGCACAGGTTCTCCAAAGCCCGGATTACCGGCTTAATATAATGGTGGTCAAAAGCCATGGCCTGTTGGCACATGATCACCGCGCACGCTTGGGAATGGGCCTGTCTTCGGTGATCGCCGACAACCTGATCGGACGACCTCGATTGGCCAGGCACTTTGAGCGAATCATTCTCCACGACGCCCGAAGCGTGCCGCCTTTGCAGCCACTGACCGATTTTCCATCACGCTGTTTACCGCTGGATGTCAGTAACCTGCGCCACGCGTTGCTCGCTTCTGGATCGATACCGATGGTAATGGAAGGTGTGCGTGACATCCCCGGCGTAGGCGTGGGCACTTACCGTGATGGAGGTCTGCTGGATTACCACTTGGACTTGCCGTATCGGGGCGATGACATTGTGTTGTACCCACACTTCACCGACAAAGTGATTCCTGGGTGGTTCGATAAAGCCCTGCCTTGGCGGCGAGGAGATGGCCAACGCTTGCGCAATGTATTGTTGCTTGCGCCCTCGGCTCAATACCTTGCGGCCCTGCCCTACGGCAAGCTACCTGATCGCAGCGACTTTAAACGTTTTATGGGCGATGCCAGCGGCCGTCAACGTTACTGGCACAAAGCAATGTCCGAAAGCCGGAGATTGGGTGATGAGTTACTGGAGCTGGTAGAAACCGGAAGGCTGCATGCGCAACTGCAACCTTTGTAACGACCGTACTGGTAAACTGCATACCAGCATAGGCTTTTAGAGTTGAGACAACGTGGAAATTTTCAAAGAGTTTACCTTCGAGTCGGCACACCGTCTTCCACACGTCCCTGAAGGACACAAGTGTGGGCGTCTGCACGGCCACTCGTTCAAGGTTGCCCTGCACCTGACCGGCCCACTGGACCCGCACACGGGCTGGATTCGTGATTTTTCCGAGATCAAGGCAATCTTCAAGCCGCTGTACGAACAACTGGACCACAACTATCTGAATGATATCCCTGGCCTGGAAAATCCTACCAGTGAAGTCATCGCCAAGTGGATATGGGACCAGGTCAAACCGTTGCTGCCAGAGTTGTCGAAGGTGCGCATCCATGAGACTTGCACCAGTGGTTGCGAGTATTACGGCGACTGAGTCTGCACTCGCTGTGATCAATCCACCCTGCGGGGTGGATTTTTTTGCCCATCGATCTGCGGGTGCACAGCTAACGTACACCGCCACAGTGTCGGGGTTTATGGTCGCGGAAAAGACAAAACCCCTACCTGCATGCGCAGATAGGGGTTTCGGAATTTAATCTTGACGATGACCTACTCTCACATGGGGAAACCCCACACTACCATCGGCGATGCATCGTTTCACTACTGAGTTCGGGATGGGATCAGGTGGTTCCAATGCTCTATGGTCGTCAAGAAATTCTGTTGCCAGAAGGTCTTGTTAGACACTCCAGCGAATCGGGTATGTGATGTTTGTGAGTTGCAAACTTTCGGT
>NZ_JACOPV010000011.1 GCF_016881005.1 Pseudomonas arcuscaelestis
CTCGTGCAGTCACTTGTGATGCTGATAATCTTTCTGACTATCAGTCTGAGTCACAAGCACCCACACGAATTGCTTGATTCGATTGTTAAAGAGCGTTGGCTGAAGTCTTTCGCTTCAACCGAGGCGCACATTCTACGCTTTCCTCAGAGTGTGTCAAGCGTTTATTTTGAAGTTTTCCAGAATTTCTCTTTCAACTTCAATCGCTTAAGCTAAAAGCAGTTTCGAACTGCTCGTTAGCGGGAGGCGAATAATACAGTATTCAAATACCCGGTCAACCCCTGCCTGGAAATTCTTTTTCCTTATCAAAGCACCCGGGTTGCCACTATAGATACTGACTGACTGCTTTTGGCCCCTGCTGACCAAGCGCTTACGATTGCCTTAAAGCGCAGCATCGCAAATAATGAGACATATTATCATTTGCAGCGATCAATCATGGACGCAGGGGTCAAAGCTACAACACCACTGGATGTCGAGCATCTGTACGGCGAGCATCATAGCTGGCTGAAAGGCTGGATACGTTCGCGTATCGGTAATAGCGCCGATGCTGCGGATCTGGCTCAAGACACCTTTATACGTATGCTGACCCTGCGCAGCACGCCCCTCCTGCGCGAACCACGGAATTATCTGGCGACCATTGCCCGCGGGCTATTAATAGACAAGGCCCGCCGTCAAACCCTCGAACGGGCGTATCTGGACGTACTTGCCACTCGCCCCGAGCCGCTGCAGATATCACCGGAAACTCATCACCTGATCATTGAGTCGCTGATGGCCATCGACGCGCTGCTTGATGGTCTTGGGGCACGCACCCGGAAAATCTTTCTGCTGGTTCAGCTCGAAGGCCTTAGCTACGTGCAAGTGGGCAAGCAGTTGGGGCTATCGGTAACGACAGTGAAAAACCATCTGGCAAAGGCGCTGATGCAATGCATTCTGTTGATGGACGATTGAGCGGTGCGCACATCGATGCGCCGACCAAGGAGCACTTGCAAGCGGCAGTACAGTGGTACCTGG
This sequence comes from Pseudomonas arcuscaelestis, assembly GCF_016881005.1. Taxonomy (GTDB): domain Bacteria; phylum Pseudomonadota; class Gammaproteobacteria; order Pseudomonadales; family Pseudomonadaceae; genus Aquipseudomonas; species Aquipseudomonas arcuscaelestis. The sequence continues at coordinate 1,009 of NZ_JACOPV010000011.1, forward strand.
CACTCAACGACGTCGATGTCAGTTGCGACCAGCGCATGGCTTGGCAGCGCTGGCTTGGCGCTGACCCCCGGCACGCAAATGCCTGGGCGCGCATCGAAAAGCTCCAGCAGCAGTTGCGCGGTGTAGCGCCAGATGTGGCCTTGCCAGTGTTGTCGCAAATGGGCGTGCAACGGCGCCAGGGCCTGAAGATGCTGATGGTGTTGACCGCCGGTGCCACGACTTTTGCAGGTTACCGCGCCTCCCCCTACAGCGCGGATTTCGCCACCGGCACCGGACAACAACGGCAAGTGACCCTGCCGGACGGCAGTAACCTTGAGTTGAACACCGACACCCGTGTAGACATCGCGTACAGCCTGGAGGAGCGATTGATTCTGCTGCGGCAGGGCGAAATCCTCGTCACCACTGCAACCGATCGCGCTCCCGCTCGCCCGTTGTCGGTACAAACGCCGCATGGCCGCATCCTGGCCTTGGGCACTCGTTTCGATGTACGCCTGCAGCAGGGCTTCAGCAGTGTCGAGGTGCAAAAGCATGCAGTGGAGGTGCGCGCCTTGGACGCCCCACTTCAAGTACAAAGAGTCGAAGCAGGGCAAGCGCTGACCTTCGGCACCTCCCAGCTCGGTAAGCTGCGCCCGAGTCCTGTCGGCAGTAGCGCCTGGAGCCAAGGTTTGTTGGTGGTCGTGGACTGGCGACTGGCAGACTTTGTCGCCGAGCTGGCTCGCTATCGCCGCGGTTATCTCGGGTGCGCCGAGAACGTCGGCGATCTGCGCATCTCCGGCGCTTTCCGCCTGGACGATATTGATGGTGTGCTGGCCAACCTGCAGGTTTCGCTCCCTGTGAAGGTGCGGCGCTTTTCCAGATATTGGGTGCGGGTCGAGGCATAGTCGGCTCGCCTACCTGCGAATAACAATAAATCGCGTCTTGCCGATTCCTTTTTTCGTTCGGCTCATCAGTAGAGCGGTTAATCAGCCGCCTTTACTGCAACGGCATAGGAAGCGTTACATGAGCCACCCCAGTCCCCTCCAGAAGACCGCATTGCGGATGAACCTCAATGGTGCATTGTTGCGCATCAGCCTCGGCGCTGCCTTTTGCTCCGCAGCCATTGCTCCCTGCGCCTGGGCGCAACAAGCCAGCGAACAGCTCGACTACACCATTGCGGCCGGCCCCTTGGGAACCGCGCTCAGCCAATTTGCCGCGGCAAGTGGCGTAACCTTGTCGTTCGGTTCAACGCAAACCCAGGGCCTGGTCACCCCGGGAATCAAGGGCCGCTACTCATTCAATGAGGGCATCACCCGGCTGCTGGCAAATAGCGGGCTGCAGCTGCGTCAGGAGGGGGCCGGACGCTTCAGCTTGATCAACACACCATCCGGCTCGGCCCTGGAACTCGACACCACTAACATCACCGGTGGATACCTGGGCGCTACCACCGAAGACACCGGTTCCTACACCACCGGCTCCATGCAGACGGCAACCAAACTTGCGCTGTCGATTCGCGAAACACCACAGTCGGTCACGGTCATTACCCGCCAACGCATGGACGACCAGAACATGAAGTCGCTGGAAGATGTGCTGAAAAGCACCCCCGGCATCGCCGTTACAAAAGATGGCCCGCAACGCTCGACCTTTTACTCCCGCGGCTTTGCCGTGGAAAACCTGATGACCGACGGCCTGGCCAACGATCTCTCGCACTACCTCACCCGCGACATGAACTCCGCCCCCGACATGGCGATCTTCGACCGAGTGGAGGTGGTCCGTGGCGCAACCGGCATGATGCAGGGCTCCGGCAATCCCGCGGCGGCGGTCAACATGATCCGTAAACGACCTACCGCCACACCGCGTGTGAGCATCACCGGCAGCGCCGGCAGCTGGGACAACTACCGCACCGAATTCGATGCCTCTAATGCACTCAATGAAAGCGGCACCCTGCGCGGCCGCGTGGTTAGCGCCTATCAGAGCAAAAACAGTTTTCAGGACTTTGTCAGCGCCGAACGCTCGGTGTTTTATGGCATTACCGAAGCGGACCTCAACGAAGACGCCACCTTCACCTTTGGCATCAGCAACCAGAACTCCAACTACAACGGTGCATGGGGCGGCTTGCCGGTTGCCGCCGATGGCAGCGATCTGCACCTCAAGCGCTCCACTTATTTAGGTAGCAACTGGGAGTTCTGGGACCAAGACAACACCACTGCCTTCACGCGCCTGGAATACCGCTTCGCCAACAGCTGGAAAATGATGCTGGCGGCCAGTAAGAGCTGGTCGGACCTAAGCATGGCCGGCTCTATTCCTGAACGAATGGGTGACAACTTTGACCAGTTCGGCCAGTACATCGGCAGGTACGATTACGACGACCGACAGAGTAGTTACGACGCTTATGTAACCGGCCCCTTCTCGCTGCTCGGCCGTAACCATGAGCTGATTATCGGCGCCAGCAAGCGTGACTTGAAGTTCAAGGGCAAGGGCCTGGCCACTTCGCTCGATACCCATACCGACCTGCACAATCCCGGCGGCATTCCCAAGCCAGACTTGAGTGCAAACCCCTGGAAACAAGACCGCACCAGTGAGCAGGAAGGTGCCTATGTCACCACGCGACTGAGCATTACCGACGATTTGAAATTAATCCTCGGCGCACGCCTGGACTGGTACGAGTTTGATGTGGATACCAGCTGGAACGGCAAGACCTCGGCCAGCAGCCTGCCGAACAAAGTCACCCGCCATCTGACCCGCTATGCCGGCGCTGTCTATGACCTGGACCAGAACCACTCGGTGTATGTCAGTTACACCGACATCTTCCGCCCGCAAACCGAGCTAGACGCTCAGAGCAACGCACTCAAGCCTATTGAAGGTAAAAACTACGAGATCGGCATCAAGGGCGAATACTTCAACGGCAACTTGAATGCCAGCGCAGCTATCTTTCGCATCGATCAGGAAAACCGCGCCAAGGAGCTCAACCCCAACCAGTGCAATCCGGTGGGCAGCACCTGTTTTGAAGCCGCTGGGGAAGTGCGTAGCGAAGGTTTCGAACTGGAAGTGAATGGCTCGCTGATGCCCGGCTGGGAGTTGGGCGCCGGGTACACCTATGCCGCGGCTAAATACACCAAGGACACTGACCACAATAATGTCGGGCGCTTGTTCAGCACCAACATTCCGCGTCATATATTCAAGGCGTTCACCACCTATCAACTGCCGGGTGAACTCAATCGCTGGACGATCGGTGGCGGTCTCTCCCGACAGAACACTGTCTACAACAAAGGCACTAACGACTACCTGACCACGTTCGACTATCGCATCGAACAAAAGGCCTACACCGTCGTAGACCTGATGACCAGTTACCAGGCTTCGGAAAACGTGAACGTACGTGTGAACCTGAACAACGTCTTCGACAAAACCTACTACCAGGACATCAGCTCCAACACCGACTACGGCAATAGCCTGTACGGCGAGCCACGCAATGCGATGGTGACTGTTCGCTGGTCATTGTAAGGCCGTAGCTCGCTGCTGCAATCGCGGATGTTAGCACCATTCCCCGTGCCGCCAGAGCCTGACAAATTGTTAACCTGAAGATCAAGTTAGTTGGGATACAAGCAGCTTAACAACAGCAGAAAAACAAAACCCCCTGCTACGTCAGTAACAGGGGGTTTGGACTGATCCCGAAAGGGACCAGTCGAGTCACTTCTAAACTTACTGCTGTGGCAGCTTGTCGATAGGACCGCAACCACCAATAATTTTAGAAACGGAAACCGAAGGGTGGAACAGGTAGTCGTAGGTGCAGTTTTTTGGCTGGTTGTAAACTTGGCCAGTGCAGCCCGACAGCAGAGCAACGCCCGAAACCAGGGCAACAGCAACAGATGCTTTCAACAGCTTTTTCATACTAAGTCCTTTAATTTATGAAACACCGCCCTAATAGCGGCGGCGCGATTATACGGAAAACTTGTAAAACTCACCAGTCAGCAATGGACCCGCTCTAGGGCGTCTTTTTAACCCGACTGATCTGCCATGCCATGTCGCAATCGGACTTGGCTACGGCGCGCTCGACAAACACTCCAGCCCACACTCGTAGGTAATGTGACCAGGCCTTTTTCAACCATGCGTTCGTCGTGATGACTGATCGACTAGAGCAACTGCGCGTTTCAGCTATGCCGCTTTCAAGGTGTTCGAACGGGAAGAATTGATGTTCGCCTAACGGTCAGTCAGCACGCCCCAAGATCAAACACAAAGAGAATAAGCATAATGATCAGCTTGGGCTCCGAAGATTCGAAAGGTCAGTTGGCGCAAGGTTTCAAACCTCGCCACGTCACCATGCTTTCCATTGCCGGTATTATTGGTGCGGGGCTATTCGTCGGTTCCGGACATGCAATTGCCGCTGCCGGTCCCGCTGCAATCCTGGCTTACTTTTTGTCCGGCATTCTGGTCATCCTGGTCATGCGTATGCTTGGCGAGATGGCCGTCGCCAATCCTGATACCGGCTCTTTTTCCACTTACGCCGACCAAGCTATCGGGCCATGGGCGGGTTTCAGCATTGGTTGGATGTACTGGTGGTTCTGGGTGCTGGTCATTCCAATTGAAGCGCTTGCTGCAGGGCATGTACTCAACGCCTGGTTTCCTGGGGTCGAGTCCTGGTTGTTTGCACTGATCTCCATCATCGCCCTGGCCGCCACCAACTTATTCAGTGTTGCCAAGTACGGTGAGTTCGAATTCTGGTTCGCGATGTTCAAGGTGCTGGCAATCATCGCCTTCATTGGCCTGGGCGCTGCGGTGCTGATGGGCTGGGTGCCAGAGCGGGAGGTCAGTGGGTTTAGCCAATTACTGGAGGAACACGGCGGCTTCGCACCTAACGGCGCTTCGGCCGTGGTAGGGGCCTTCATCACCGTAATGTTCAGCTTCATTGGTATCGAGGCGGTTACCATTGCCGCGGCTGAATCACAAAGTCCGGCAAGGAACATCGCCAGGGCTACCCGTTCGGTCATCTGGCGGATCGGCGTGTTTTACCTACTGTCGATTTCCGTAATCATTTCCATCGTGCCCTGGAACGATCCTTTGTTGGCGTCGGTGGGTTCCTACCAGCGAGCACTGGAGTTGATGAACATTCCCCACGCCAAGTTCATGATGGATGTGGTGGTACTGGTCGCGGTGGCCAGTTGCATGAACTCCTCGATTTACATTGCCTCTCGCATGCTCTATTCGCTGGGTAAGCGTGGCGAGGCGCCCAGGCAGGTTAAGGTCACCTCAAAAGTAGGAGTACCAAGAACTGCCGTGATCGCCAGCACCGTGCTCGGTGCCGTGATCACCGTAGTCAGTTACTTCGCCCCGGCTGGGTTGTTCCAGTTCCTGCTGGCCAGCTCTGGCGCCATTGCCTTGCTGGTGTATCTGGTTATCGCCATTTCACAGATGCGCATGCGCGCTAAGCTGCGGCGCCAAGGCGTGCAGCTCAACTTTCAGATGTGGCTGTTTCCGTGGCTCACGTATGCGGTGATCGCCTTTATTATCGCAGCGCTCGGGGTCATGCTGGTAACCCCGGAGCACCGCGCCGAAGTCACCACAACCATCGGCCTGGCGCTGGTGATTTCCTTACTGGGCATTGTGCTGACCCGCCAGCAAGGGCAGCCAGCACGCGTGCGCTCTACCGCTCAGTGAACACCTGGGCTTATACCATCGGCAGTTGGTGGGTTACGCAATGAATACCGCCCCCACCCGCTGCAATGGCGTCGATATTGAGCTGCACCACATCACGGTCCGGGTACAGTTCCGTGAGCAAGTCGTACGCTTTGGCGTCGGCGGTTTTATCCCCAAACTGCGGAGCAATGACTGCGCCGTTGATAACGAAGTAGTTGATATAACCGGCAGCAAAATCCGGATTGTCCTTGCTGAAGCGGTTGCTACGCGGATTCAGTGGCGGTGACACCGTGTGTATCTTGAGCTTGCGGCCATCGGCGTCGGTCGCGTTGTTGAGAATTTCCAAATGCCTCTTGGTTACCTTGTGATCGTATGAATCAGGGTCGGTGTCGAGGTTGGCAATAACGACGCCAGGGCTGACAAAACGCGCATAGAAATCGACATGCGCATCGGTGATGTCCTTGCCCTTGATCCCCGGCAACCAGATGATCTTGCGCAGCCCCAGTTGCGTCTTGAGTTCCTCTTCAACCTCAGCCTTGCTCCAGTCACGGTTGCGATTGGCATTGATCCAGCTGCTTTCGGTCATGATGCCCGTACCGTGACCGTCCACTTCGATACCACCACCTTCACCCACCAATTCGCTACGCCGATAGGTGGCCTCGGCGTTGTTCGCCACCAGCCTTGCCACCCGAGCGTCAAAGGCATGCTGTTGCTTGTTGCCCCAGCCATTGAAGTTGAAATCGACTGCACCCAAGTCGCCTTGCTCGGTGATGACAAAGTTGGCGCCGATGTCACGCATCCAAATGTCATCCAGCTCGGTAACGACAAAGGTGGTGTTCTTGCTGCCACATAGTTCTTCGGCCAGCTCCCGCTCATGGGCACGGCACAGCACAACCACAGGCTGGTAGCGAGCGATGGTGCTGGCGATCCGGCCGATCGCTTCTTGCACGTCACCGGTGAAGTCTTCCCAGATGGCTTCTTGGGCACCAAAGGACACAAAGGCGCACTGTTGCTTTTCGCCCTCGTCCGGCATGAACCAGTGACCATTACCGGCTGCCAACGCCCGGGGGGTGCCGAAACCAAAGCCCATCGATGCAACCAGACCCAGGCCGGCGGCCGCTGAAACCTGCTGTATAAATTCACGACGCGTTGGCATCTGTTTGTCTCTCAATCAAATCAATAACAGTGAACGGGCGCCACGCCGTCAGTTGCCGGACGCCGTTTTGAATTTGGTCCAAACCCGCATCCGCGCACGCATGTCGGATTGGGGAATGTCCTTACCTGTCACCAGGCGCTCGAAGGCCTCTGCAGCCGGATAGATGTCCGGGTTGTTGCGCATCTGCGGATCGACATCCGGGCGCGCCTTGGCGTTCGAGGTGGGGTAACCGGTGAAATTGCTGATAGCCGCCATGTTCTCCGGACGCATGACGAAGTTGATAAAGGTATAGGCGTATTCCGGGTGTTTGGCATCGACTGGAATCGCCATGTTGTCCATCCAAACCGTGGTGCCTTCACGCGGGATGCGGTACTGGAAGCTGACTTTCCTGGACGCTGAGTCGGCGGTGCGCTGAGCCTGGGTCATGTCGCCGCTGTAACCGAGCGACAGGCACAAGTTGCCGTTGACCAGGTCGGTGACCGGCTGCGACTGGAACTTGCGGATATACGGCCTGATCTTGAGCAGCAGTTCGCTGGCCGCGGCGAGGTCTTCCTTCTTGGCACTGCGCGGATCGCGGCCTAAGTAATTAAGTACTACCGCCAGGGCTTCGTCCGGCGAATCGATCATCGAAATCCCGCAGTCGGCAAATTTGGCTGCCAGCTCCGGTTTGAACAACAACTCCAGGCTGTCCACCGGCGCATCCGGCATGCGCTTGCGAATCTGCTCATCGTTGTACGTCAGGCCGATGGTGCCCCAGGGAAAAGGCACTGTCGCTTTGCTGGCGTGCGGATAATGAGTACGCAGCTTCTGCAGGCCCGGCTCCACATCGGCCAGCGCGGTTATCTTCGAGCGGTCCAGCTCCTGCAGGCTGCCGGCACGCATCAGTCGCTCCGCCACGGTGTCGCCAGGAAAGATCAGGTCGTAGCCGCTGCCGCCGGTCATCAATTTGGCTTCCAGCACTTCGCTGCCGTCCATCACGTCGTAGATCACCTTAATGCCGGTCTCGGCGGTGAACTTGGATAGCGTGTCCTCGGCAAAGTAATCAGCCCAGTTGTATAGGCGCAGGGTCTTTTCCTCAGCATGTGCCGTGGTCAAGGTTGCCCCCAGCGCGAAGCCCAGGGTAACGAGTAAACCTTTATGGCTGACGTTCATATCAATCCCCTTGGGTCTTCCAGCACGCGTTGACTTGACGGCCATCCAGCCCCAGAAGCGCTGCATACATTTCCGGGCGGCGGTCGCGGTAAATACCCCAGGTAAGACGCTCTTCACGCATCGCCGCCAGGTCCAGTTGCTGCACCAGCACACCAGAGGTATTGCGGTCGGCTTCGGCCAGCATCTTGCCTTTGTGGTTGCTGATAAACGACGAGCCATAAAAGGTCATCTGCAACTCGGGATCGGTGGTCGCTGCCTCAAGCCCCACACGGTTGGAGGCAACCACCGGCAAGATATTGGCCGCTGCATGTCCGCGCATTGCCATCTGCCAGTGATCCCGCGAATCCAGTTCCGTAGCACCTGGCTCAGAGCCGATAGCGGTCGGGAACAACAACACCTCGGCGCCCATCAGCGCCAGGCAGCGTGCAGTTTCGGGGAACCACTGGTCCCAGCAGATGCCCACGCCCAAACGTCCAAATGCGCTATCCCAGACGCGGAAGCCGGTATCGCCAGGGCTGAAGTATTCCTTCTCCTGATAGCCGATGGCGTTGGGGATATGGGTTTTGCGGTACACCCCCAACAGACGACCATCGGCATCGGCCACGCTCAGCGAATTGAAGTAGGCATTACCAGCCTTTTCAAACCAGCTCAGCGGCAGTACCACGCCCAGCTCTGCAGCCAATGCGGCAAAGCGCTTGAGCACCTGGCTGTGTTGATACTCCTCGGCCAGGGCCAAATGTTTGTGATGCTGCTCGATGCAAAAGTACGGCGTGGCGAACAACTCTTGCAGCAAGATTACCTGGGCGCCCTGGGCCGCCGCCTGACGCACCAGCTGTTCGGCCTGATCAAGGTTGTGCTGCAAATTCCAGGTGCAGGGCATCTGCGTAGTAGCAACGGTCAACATGCTCATGCATCACCCCTTTACCGGCCAGGCGGGTTGCTGTTGAGTGATGCAGTGCACGCCCCCACCACCGTGGGCCAGATGGTTGATCTGCACCGGGACCACTTCACGTCCAGGGAACGCCTTGGCCAATACCTCGGCAGCCGCATGGTCCGCCTCGATGCCGTAGGCCGGCATGATGATGGCGCCATTGGCAATATAGAAGTTGGTGTAAGAAGCGCAGAACACCTCGGCATCGACATCCACTGCCTCGCTCGCTTCGTACAGCTCGTGCATTTCAAACCTGCGACCCTGGGCATCGGTGGCCAGCGCCAGCGCCCTACGGTTTTCCCGAGCCACCTGGGCATACACCGAACTCTGGTCGCGGGTCGCATCGACCAGCAACACGCCAGGACGAGCGAACGCGCAGACGCCATCAACGTGGCCATCGGTCATGTCACCGGTGACGTAGTCTGGGTCACCCGGCAGCCAGATGGTTTTTTTGATACCCAGAAAGCGCGAGAAAATATCCTCGATCTCGGCCTTGGTCATTCCCGGGTTACGGTTAGGGTTGAGTAACACCGACTCGGTGGTAATCAACGTACCCTCGCCGTCCACATGAATTGCCCCGCCTTCGTTGCTCAAGGCCGTGCCAAAGCAGTCCAGCCCGAGCGTGTTGAGCACACGCCGCGCCAAGCCTTCGTCCAGGTCATGCGCCGACTTGCCGCCCCAGGCGTTGAAGCGCCAGCTGACACCGGCCAGCCCCAGCTTGGGATGGCAAACAAAGCTTGGGCCCGAGTCGCGGCACCAGCTGTCGTTCACCGGCAGCTCGATCAACTCGATGTTCGCCCCACAGAGTTTGCTGGCACTGGCGCGGGCGGAGGGATCAACCACCATCTTGACCGGTTCGAAGCGCGCAATCGCATTGGCAACACGGGCAAAGTCCACCTGAACCTGCTCCAGCGTCACCTTCCAGCCGGACTCCCACAACTGCTGGTTGTGCGGCCAGACCATCCAGGTCGCTGCATGGTTCACCCACTCTGCGGGCATGAACCAACCACTGTTCAGATCGTCATTGCGCTGCATGCTTCTCACCTTTCAGTTAAGGGATATTAATTACTGAAAACCGCTGCTGCGGTAAGAAAGTCCATGCTATGGCTTCATAAATGCGCAAACAAACGATAGATTTAGCCGACAACTGATAAGTAGAGCTAATCAATGCTAAAGCACTGGCCTCCCCTGAATGCCCTGCGCGGCTTTGAAGCTGCCGCTCGCCTGGGCAGCTTTCACAAGGCAGCCGAAGAGCTACATCTCACTCAATCGGCGATCAGCCAGCAGATACGCAGCCTCGAAACATTCCTGGAGCAACCGTTGTTCTTTCGCAGCGGCCGCAGCGTGAGCCTTACCGATGCCGGCTACGACCTGCAAAGCACCACCCAGGCGATGCTGCAGCAATTGTCGGTGGGTATTCGCCGTCTGGAGCAATACCGCAAGCCCAACCAACTGGTGGTCAACACCACTCCGGCGTTTGCCCGCCACTGGTTGCTGCCGCGCCTGGGCGATTTTCATCGCCAGCACCCCGAGGTTGACCTGTGGTTGTTCACCAGTTTCGAGCCACCGGACATGGCCACGCAAACCATCGACCTGAGCATTCGCGATGACCTCAGCGCCCAGGCAGAATGCAGCCACCGGACCCTGTGCCGTGATCGCCTTTACCCGGCTTGCCATCCTGCTTTGCTCAACACGCCCAGGGAGCAGCGCACCACCTTGCATGGCGAACGCGAAATGGACTGGAGTCATTGGGTAATAGAGGGCGGCGAAGATGTTGGCCAACGCAGCAATGGCCTGAACTTCTCCGACCCTGGCCTGCTGCTCGATGCCGCCTGCGCGGGTCATGGAATTGCCTTGGTCAGCCAACTACTGGCAAATCAGGCAAACAGCCAAGGATTATTGCAGCCGCTGTGCGCACAAACCGTACGCGGGCCTGACTGGAGCTGCCTGATACATCGCGATAGCGAGAAGAGCCCATTGACGCGAAGTTTTAGTATTTGGTTGCAGGCGAGCCTGGCAGTTGATGGCGATTAATGATGTGGCGTTGTATGCGGCATCGCCAAAAGGTCGATTCCCAGGGCGCGAATAACTCTCAGCACCGTGTCGAAACGAGGCTTCGCACCTGGAGACAATGCCTTGTAGAGGCTTTCACGACCTAACCCACTGGCAACGGCTACCTGAGCCATGCCACGAGCTTTGGCAACATACCCAAGCGCTCTGATGAGCTCGCAGGCTTTGCCAATGCCTACAAAGTGCGGGTAATACCGTTCCATGTGGGAGCCCGCGTTGCCGGGACTGCAGATGAAGACGCGACCCTGGTATGGGCCGCGCATTTTCCAGGTGAGATGGCTAAAGCCATTATCGATAATGTGGTTCTGTAGGCTTATCGCGCGAAGAAGAACGGACGAATACGCACGCCAACCACGTTGCCCGCATACGCCGCAATCAACCATAACCAGCCATGCACGCTACCGGAGGCGATACCGCTGAAGTACGCGCCGATGTTGCAGCCATAGGCCAGGCGCGAGCCGTAACCCAATAGCAGACCGCCAATAACCGCGGCTACCAGTGAACGCAAAGGAATGTTCAGGTTGGGCGCAAAGCGACCCGCCAAGCCTGCGGCCAGCAGCGCACCGAGGACAATGCCGATGTCCATTACCGTGGTGACATCCTCCCACAGTGGCGACGCCAGGGCCTTGGCATTGGCCGGTACTTGCCAGAACGCCCAACTGCCGACGTCTACGCCCAGGCCACCAAGGGTTTTTGCGCCCCACAGGGCGAATGCCGAGGTGATGCCCCATGGTCGCCCGGCCAGTGCCAGGGTTGCGTAATTGAGCAACGCCAGGGCCACAGCGCCCCACACCAGCGGCCATGGGCCACGCAGAAAACGACGCAGGCCCTGGTGCTCACTGGGTGGCGCAGTTTCCAGCAGACCGTGACGGCGCTTTTCCAACACCACTGTGGCCCATGCAATTACCGCGAATACCGCCAGGCTCACCAGCACTGCCGGAAGCAGGCCAAAAGACTGAACAATCGAGGTGGCCGGCAACGATGGCAGCGAGAACCACCAATCGACGTGATGGGTGGCCGTTACCGAACCGATGATGAAGAACAGCAGGGTCACCAGCATCCGTGCGTTGCCGCCACCGACGGTGAACAAGGTACCGGAAGCACAGCCACCGCCCATCTGCATGCCGATGCCAAAGATGAACGCACCAAACACCACCGAGACCCCGGCCGGGGCCACCAGGCCTTTGACCGGCTGACCGAACAGGGTGCCGGCATCCAGCGCCGGGAAGAACAGCAACACGGCGATGGTCAGCATGACCATCTGCGCCCGCAAGCCTGCCCCGCGGCGTTCATTGATGAACACGCGCCAGGCCGAGGTAAAGCCAAAGGCGGCGTGATACAAAGTGAGCCCCAAGGCGGCGCCAACGATCAACAGCAACACCTGGTTGGTGCCGACATAAGCCTTGAGGAACAAGGCACCGATCAGCAGCAGCGCCAAGGCGAACAGCGGCGCACCGAGGCGACGTTCAGGCACGATGGGAACAGAAAGACTCATGACAATATCCGCGTGGCGATTTTTCAGCTGCCAATTGTACCTGCGCAAGCCAGCAGGCAGTGTAGGATTCCTGACACCCTCCTCCATGAGCGAGCCACCTTATGCAACTGACTCATCGCCCAGTCCAGGCCGCGGACATCGCCGCCATCTGCTGCTTTCCCCAAGGCCCCGACGAGCTGTTCTACATGTTCCCCAAGGCCAATTACCCACTGACGCCAGCGCAATTGAGCGATGCAATCGCGCAGCGGGCCGGCTCGACAGTGGTAGAGGGCGACGGGACGGTGCTGGCGTTTGCCAACTTCTACAAGGCCGAGCAAGGCGGTGTCTGCGCCTTGGGCAATGTGGTGGTAGCCCCAGCGGCCCGGGGTCATGGCGTAGCGCGCTATTTGGTGCAGAGCATGATTGATCTGGCCTGCAGCGAGTTCGATGCCCGCGAAGTATGGGTATCGTGTTTCAACAGCAATACCGCCGGCTTGTTGCTTTATCCACAGCTGGGGTTTGAACCCTTTGCCATCGAGGAACGCCAAGGGCCTGGCAATTCGCGGGTAGCCTTGGTGCAGATGAAGCAGATGTTGTAAGTTACCAACGCAACCAGCGCGGCCCGAGCAACGCGCCTAGCAGAGTGGGAATGGCCATACCCAGCACATACCAGACGCCCCAGAACGGCACTTCCATCTCTGGGCAATGCAGGCAGTAGGCCAAGGTGGCAGTGGCGCTCGCCAACAAACCGGCCACTGCACCCGACAGGCGCAACTGAGTAGGTGCAAACTCGCGCAAGACACGAATCAACGCAAAGAAGCCCGGCACCGACAACAACACAATGTTGAACGCACAGCTGCGCCAGGTCTGGCCGAAGATCATGCTCAATTGCTGTTCTTCAGGCACACCGCTCAATACCAGCAACGTCACCGCCCAAACCCCAAGCACGGGCGCGCCAATCCCTCCCCAGCGCAGGCCAACCTCAAGGCCAGGACGTGCCAACCGGTTGAAGACCAGTAGCGCAGCAACCATCAAGCTTGCCGGCAAGGCGATCTTGCCCCAGAACAACGGTGTTGCCGCCACCACGGCAAGGTCGGCACGCACCCCATACAGCAGCACTGTCAGTACGCTTGCGCCGACAATGGCGATCAGCATGGCAAGGCCAATACGCCGCGTAAACTGCTGCCGATCGATCGGTTCGATACCGGTGGCAAGCAGGGAAATCAGGTCGTCGGTTTTCATCATGTACCTCGAATCAACGCTGCGAGTGCCTTGAGCCCCCGATGGATGCCAACCTTCACCGCTGACCCGGAAAGCCCGGTCAGTTGTGCGGTTTCCTCGACCGACAGCCCCTCCAACTTGACGTGCACAATCGGCAAGCGTTGCTTGTCTGGCAGTTGCTGCAGCAGTTTACCCAAGTCCCGCTGGGCTTGAGCCGGCGCTTGCTGCTCCTGTGCAAACAGCTCGTCGCTGTCCTCCAGTGGGTCGTTCAAGGCGTCTCGTCGCCCTTGGCCGCGTAAATGATCGGCGAGTTTATAGCGGGCAATGGCCTGCACCCAGGCGGTCAACGGCTGATCGCGCTGATAGCTTTGACGGGCGTTATGCACCGCCAGCAGCACCTCTTGGAGCAAGTCCTCGAGATCGTCAGAGCGCGAATACAGGCGCTTGCGCAAAAAACCTCGAAGGTGCCCGCTCAGTTGCTGCAGGAACAGTCGATAAGCCTGCGCATCGCCGTCCAGTCCTGCCACCAACAAGCCTTGCAGCGCTGCTTCACGCGCACGCAGCAATTCACTCTGTTTAGTTCGGTCCATCCAAGGCTCTGGTTACAGGGGACGAAAAGAAAATAGCTGCCAGAAACGATAGCGTTTTTAACTACCTGGCGAAAAGACAAAAAAATTCTGCTGGGCTGTAACCCATCGGCTAAACCCGGCGAACTACTTCACGAGCCGCAAGCAAAAATGCCCGGCCACCTAACCTTTGGAGTATGACGCCATGAAAACTTTCGCCGCTACCGCCGCCGCTCTCGCCTTCGCTTCGATCGCAGGGACTGCCGTTGCCGCTTCGTCCACCGATGCGCCAGCACCTGCCATGGAAAAATGCTACGGCGTGGCCATGGCAGGTAAAAACGATTGCAAAGCCGGGGCCGGCACCAGTTGCGCCGGTACAGCAAAAATGGACTACCAAGCCAACGCCTGGAAGAACGTGCCTGCTGGCACCTGCACCTCGATCAAAACGCCCAACGGCATGGGCTCGCTGACTGCAAAACAGTCCTGATCCTCGGCAACCGGTAAAGGGCGAAGCGACCATGAACACACCTTCCTCTCTGAGTGCCAACACCGGCTTGGGCGCCGGTCTCGGGCTCAAGGCCGAGCATTACGAACACGCCATGGCCTGTAGGGCACCCGGAATGTGGTTCGAGGTTCACCCGGAGAATTACATGGTCGCAGGCCCTCGACTGGAATGGCTACAAGCCGTTGCCGAGCAGCACCCGCTGTCTTTGCATGGTGTGTCCATGTCGTTGGCCGCCGACCAGTTACCGGATGCCGAGCATCTGTATCGCCTCAAAGCGCTGACCGAACGAGTGCAACCACAACTGTTGTCGGAGCACCTGGCCTGGTCTACCTGGCAAGGGCAGTACCACCCGGACTTGCTGCCCTTTGCGCGCAGCCACGCGGCCCTGCAACGCATAGTCGAGAACATTGACTACGCCCAGGATATCCTGGGCCGCCCGCTGGCGATCGAGAACCCAAGCCACTACACGCACCTGGACGGGCATGACTTCAGTGAGATCGACTTTCTCACCGAGCTTTCCCAGCGTACCGGCTGCAGTCTGTTGCTCGATATCAACAATGTGCATGTCAGCGCCCATAACATGGGCTTTGAGGCCAGCACCTACCTGGATGCATTTCCGGCCCACCTGATCAGCGAGATTCACCTGGCCGGTTACAGTCAGGACGCCAACAGCGACCTGTTGATTGACTCCCACGATGCGCCCATTGCCGCCGAGGTGTGGACGCTCTATCTGCGCTTGATAAAACGCATTGGCACGCGTCCTACCCTGATTGAGCGCGACGATCAGATCCCCCCCTTCGAGGCACTTCTGCGCGAGCGCGACATGGCCCAGTTGCTGCTCGATAGCAACAGTAGACAACCATGAGCACTTCAACGCTGGGACAATTCCAGACAGCTTTCGTCAACGCCTTGTACGGCGGCGCAGCGTCGAATGAGCTGCTTGCACTCACCCAGCAAGTTGGTTTCACGGTGTATCGCAATACCGTGCTCAAAGGCTGTGTGGATGCCTTGCAGGCCAACTTTCCCTCCGTCGAGCGTCTGGTGGGCAACCCTTGGTTCCGCGCTGCCGCTACGGTTCATGCAACCCAGACGCCGCCCAGCGACGCGCGCCTGATCTTCTATGGAGAGCACTTCGCAACCTTCATTGAGCAATTCGAGCCCGCCCAACATCTGCCTTACCTGGCCAATGTGGCCCGCGCTGACAGGCTATGGATCGAGGTGCACACCGCGCCTGCCGACAGCAGCCTGAACAGGCTGGCGATGACCAACCTGGCACCTGAACTGCTCGGTCAACAACACCTGCGCCCGCGCACCGATGTGCGCTGGCAATGGTTCGCCGAACAACCGATCTACAGCATTTGGGACAGTAACCGCAGGGCCGCGCCCGTGCCGGAGCCGCTTGCCTGGGAGGGTGAAGGGGTATTGATGCGCCGACACCACGGCCAGGTGCTCTGGCAAGTTCTGAGTGAAGTCGATTGCATCTTTCTCGACGCCTGCGCGGCGGGCAACTCCCTGGAACAGGCAACCAACAGCGCCCTGACGTTCGATCCAACGCTGGACTTCACCACCCTGCTCGCCCGCCTGCTGGCGGCGGAAGTATTTGCTTGAGCAGCGCCTACCCATGTGCCCCTGAATGGAGAACACCATGCACTCGATCAGTGAAACGCCCGACAAACACCCAACCGCCGCTGGCACATTCTGGTCGCGTTGCGCAGGGCAGCTGCAAGGACTGATCAGCGACTCGTTGCTGTCACTGATCGCCCGCCTGGGCATCGCGGCGATCTTCTTTCTTTCAGGGCGCACCAAGGTCGAAGGCTTTCTCAGCATCACGCCCAGCACCTATGAGTTGTTTCGTACCGAGTACGTGTTGCCGCTGCTCCCGCCCTGGCTGGCCGCTCACCTGGCCACTTATGCCGAACACGTGTTTCCGCTGTTGCTGGTACTTGGCCTGTGCACCCGCTTCGCCGGCTTGGCGCTGCTGGGAATGACCTTAGTGATCCAGGTGTTTGTCTATCCCGACGCCTGGCCAACTCACTTGAGCTGGGCAGGTTTGCTGCTGGTGGTGATCGGTCGTGGCGGTGGTCGCTGGTCACTGGATCACCGCCTGGGCATCCGTTAGGCCCGCACAAAACGCTGCCTGAGCACATCACTCAAGGCATCCACCAGCAACACCAACACCAGCATGGCAATGATTACCGTGCTGGCCTGGGCCTCCTGGAACAGGCTCAACGTGGTGTAGAGCATCTGCCCCAAGCCACCGGCTCCCACGAAGCCGAGCACGCTGGCCATACGAATATTGTTTTCCCAGCGATATAGGCTGTAGGCCAGCAACTGCGGCCAGAGGTTGGGCAAGGTGCCAAAGCAGAAGGCCGCGACTTGGCTACCGCCCTGCAAACGAATGGCAGCAGCCGGCTCAGGCGGCGCGTTCTCCAGCGCTTCAGCGAACAACCGGCCCAGCACTCCCGAGGTGTGCAGGGCCAACGCCAGGGTGCCGGCGTTCGGTCCCAGCCCAGCTGCCAGCACTGTCAGCGCGGCCCAGACCAGTTCCGGGATCGCACGCAAGGCATTGAGCAACAAACGTGCAGCGCCCTGCAGCGGCCAGCCAAAACGCCCGGCGGCTGGCAACGCCAGCAACAGGCCGAGGATTACCGCGAGCAAAGTGCCCAAGCCAGACATGGCCAACGTTTCAAGGGCGCCTTTGCCCACTGCCTGTAAATGCCCGGCGCTCAGGTCCGGGCTGAGAAAGCGTGCTGCATAGGCCCCCATCTGACCCAGCCCGCCATTACCGAACAGCGACTGCAAGTCGAGGCTGAGGTAGGCGAACGAGGCAAACACGGCCGCCAGCAGGGCGAGAATCAGCGAGGCATTGAGCAAGCGTCTCATGCCAGCCTCCCGCGCAGCACTCGGCTGAGTTGGTCCGCCAGCCATACCAACACCAGGAAAGCCAGCAACATGCTCGCCACCTCGGCGCCGGCGAACATGCGCATCGACAAATCGATCTGTTGCCCGAGCCCTCCGGCGCCAACAAAGCCCATCACAACCGAGGCGCGTATCGCGCACTCCCAGCGATACACCGTGTATGACACAAGCTCTGCTGCTGCATCGGGCAGGATGCCGTAGAAGAATGCACTCAGACGACTACTGCCAGCTTGCAGCAGGGCGTGGGCGGGACGCTGGTTGACCGACTCGAAGATCTCCGCATAAACCTTGCCGAGCATACCGCTGTAGGTAATGGCGATGGCCAACACCCCGGCAGTCGGCCCCAGGCCCACCGCGCGAACGAACAGCAGCGCCCAGACAATCTCTGGCACGCTGCGCAGAAAGATCAGCAGGCCACGCACCGGCAGGCGCACCATGCGTGACCAAAACCCCAGGCGGCCACCACGAGAGGCGGCGTCCATGGACAGCGCCCGGCTAGCCAGCAGGCTGGCTGGAATCGCCAGCATCAACGCCAGGGCCATACCGGCAGTGGCCACCGCCAGCGTTTGCAAAGTGGCCTGCCAGAGCAAGACGAGAAAATCCGGGTCATGCGCTGGAGGCCAGAAGGCGCTGACGAAATTGCCCATTTCACGACGGTTTTCAGCCTCTAGGAGCACGCCGGGATTAAGCTCGCTCAACTGAATACCAGGCCAGAGCACGGCAATAATCAGCAGGGTCAGCAACAGCCTGGGCAAGGCTGCAGGGTCGCGTTTTTCGGCACTCAGCATCGTGGAATCTGCAGGGGCAGGGCCGGCAAAGGCACTTGAGGCGAAACCAGATGTTCGTTGGCATACAGCGCATCGAGCATGTCTTGGGAGACGTGCGCAGCGGGTAGGTCGAACATCACCTGCCCTTCGCGAATGCCGAGTACCCGCGGGAAGTGCGCCAACGCAAGCTCCACCGCGTGCAGACTCGCCACCAGGGTGACACCACGTTCAGTGGCATGTTGATTGAGCGTTCTCAGGCTGTGTTCGGCCAGCACTGGGTCCATGGCCGAAACAGGCTCATCCGCCAGCAGGATTTGCGGTTGCTGATACAGGGCGCGGGCAATGCCGACACGCTGCAACTGCCCGCCAGACAATTGCCCGCACTGGGCAAATACCTTTTCCGCCATGCCCAGCCGCGACAGCACCGCGCGCACACCGGGTACATCCGAGGGGTGCAACAGATTGAGCAACCCACGCAAGGTGCTCCATTGACCCAGGCGCCCAGCCAGCACCGCAGTCACCACGCGTTGGCGCGGAGGCAATGGCGGTGCTTGATGGACCATAGCAATACGTGCGCGCAGACGCTGACGCGCACCTGCAGACAGACGCCAAGGCGCTTCACCGAGCAGCTCGACGCTACCGCTGGTGGGCGCCATGGCACTGGCTATGAGGTGTAGCAGGCTGGACTTGCCGGCGCCCGAAGGGCCGATGATTGCCAGCCGCTCGCCGACCTCGACACTCAGGTCGACCTCAAGCAATGCCTGTACCGCACCATGGCGCAGGCTGACGCAGTTGAGCCGGATCGTCACTTGAGCAACTCAGCAGCGCGAGCGGCCTCCTCGATACCCTTGTAGTTGTCCGGGCTGGTGGCGATGAAGCGGCTGGCAGCCTGCAGGTCGAGGATCGCCTTGTCTGCGGGTTTGGCCGGGTCAAGGTCAAGGAAGGCCTGCTTGATTTTCTCTTTCAAGGCCGGATCGAGGCTGCCGCGTACGGTCCAGTTGTAGTCGTAGTAACTTGGGGTGGTGGCGAACACCTTGACCTTGTTGGTATCGACCTTGCCCGAGGCGACCAGCTTGTCCCATACGCTGGCGTTGAGCACGCCGGCATCGACCTTACCGGCTTGTACCCAGGCTGCAGTCGCATCGTGAGCACCCGAGTAGGCCACCCGGCTGAAGTAGGTTTCCGGCTTGATGTTGTTGTCCTTGAGCATGAAGTAGCGCGGCATCAGGCTGCCGGAGGTGGACGAAATCGAACCGAAGGCAAAGGTTTTGCCCTTGAGATCGGCCAGGCTCTTGATTTGCGGGTTGGCGGTGATGAATTTGCTGGTGAACTCGGCATCCTGCTCACGCTGCACCAGTGGTGTAGCGGTCGGGCTCTTCAGATGCACCTGAACAAAGGTGAAGCCGCCCAGCCAGGCCATATCCAGACGGTCAGTGGCCAGTGCCTCGACCACCGCTGGATAGTCGGAAACCGGCACGAATTCGACCTTCATGCCCAGCTTCTGCTCCAGGTATTCGCCCAGCGGCTTGAATTTGCGCAGCAGTTCGGTGGGTGCCTCGTCAGGGATGGCGCTGACGCGCAGGGTGTCGGCCGCTTGGGCCAGGTAAGTCGAACACGACAGTACGAGGCCGGCAAACAGCGCCAGGGGACGTTTGAGCATGAGGGGTTCTCCGGTTCAATAGCGGGGAATGAGCCAGCAATGGGCTAGCTGCGCAAATTATAAGAGGCATCGGCGCAAAGACCAGCTTTGCTACAATCGGGCTTCACGATTTTTCGAGGTGCGTATGAGCGAGCCGATTCGTCTGACCCAGTACAGCCATGGCGCCGGTTGCGGCTGCAAGATCTCTCCAAAGATGCTGGAGGTGATCCTTGCCGAAAGCGGTACCCAGGCGCTGGACCCAAAGCTTTGGGTTGGCAATGCCTCGCGTGATGACGCGGCAGTTTACGCGCTGGACGATGAACGTGGCGTAGTTTCGACCACCGATTTCTTCATGCCTATCGTCGACGACCCGTACGATTTCGGTCGCATCGCCGCCACCAACGCCATCAGCGATATCTACGCCATGGGCGGCGATCCGCTGATGGCCATTGCCATTCTCGGCTGGCCGATCAATGTATTGGCCCCGGAAGTAGCCCGCGAAGTGATTCGCGGCGGTCGCGCGGTGTGCGCCGAAGCCGGTATCCCGCTGGCCGGTGGTCACTCGATCGATGCGCCAGAACCTATCTTCGGCCTGGCCGTGACCGGCGTAGTGCAAAAGCGCCACATGAAGCGCAACGACACCGCCATACAAGGTTGCCGCCTGTACCTGACCAAGCCTTTAGGCATCGGCATCCTCACCACAGCCGAGAAAAAATCCAAGCTGCGCGACCAGGACAAAGGCCTGGCCCGCGACTGGATGTGCACGCTGAACACCCCCGGCAGCCGCTTCGGCAAGCTGGCAGGCGTCAAAGCCATGACCGACGTTACCGGTTTCGGCCTGCTCGGCCATCTGGTTGAACTGGCAGATGGCAGCGGCCTGAGTGCGCGCCTGAACTATAACGCCGTTCCGCGCCTGCCGAGCGTCGAGCATTATCTGGCTGAGGGCTGTGTGCCCGGCGGCACCTTGCGCAATTTCGAAAGCTATGGCGAAAAAATCGCGCCGTTGAACGACGAGCAGAAACACCTGCTGTGCGACCCGCAAACCAGCGGTGGCCTGTTGGTAGCGGTAACACCTGACGGTGAAGCAGAGTTTCTCGCCGTAGCCGCTGAACTGGGCCTGAACCTGGCACCAATCGGCGAACTGGTCGAGCGACAGAGCCATGCGGTTGAGGTGCTGTAATGCGTGACAACACCACCGACTACCGCCAGCTGTTTTTGCACGCTGTACCCATGATGGACATGCGCGCCCCGGTCGAATTTGCCAAGGGCGCCTTTCCCAACGTGATCAACCTGCCGCTGATGAACGACCTCGAACGGCAAAAGGTTGGCACCTGCTACAAGCAGCAAGGCCAACAGGCCGCCATCGCCCTCGGCCATCAATTGGTCAGCGGCCAGACCAAGGATGAGCGGGTTGCTGCCTGGGTCGCCTTCGCCCAAGCCAACCCTGAAGGCTACCTCTACTGCTTTCGCGGTGGCCTGCGTTCGCAGATTGTCCAGCAATGGCTGCTAAGCGAGGCAGGCATTCAGTATCCCAAGGTGGTTGGTGGCTACAAGGCGCTGCGTAACTTTCTCCTCGACACCACCCAGAGTGCAGTGGCCGAGTGTGATTTCGTATTGATTGGCGGCCTGACGGGAACCGGCAAGACCGAGGTGCTGCAAGACCTGGACAACGCCCTGGACCTTGAAGGCCATGCCAACCATCGCGGCTCCAGCTTCGGGAAACGCGCCACCGGGCAACCGGTGCAAATCGATTTCGAAAACAGCTTGGCCATCGACATCCTGAAGAAACGCGCACGCGGTCTCGAACAGTTCGTGCTCGAGGATGAAGGTCGAATCGTTGGCAGTTGCTCGCTGCCCCTGGAACTGTACCAAGGCATGCAGCAGTACCCGCTGGTATGGCTGGAAGACAGTTTCGACAATCGCGTCGAGCGTATTCTTGGCGACTACGTGACCAACCTGTGCGCCGAGTTCGTGGCGCTGCATGGTGCTGAGCAAGGCTTCACGCTGTTCGCCGCACGCCTCAACCAGAGCATGGGCAATATCCTCAAGCGCCTGGGTGGCGAACGCTACCAGCGGCTTTCAACGTTGTTGCTGCAAGCCCTGGAAGAACAACAGCGCAGCGGCGCAGTCGACCTGCACCGCGCCTGGATCAGTGGATTGCTCAGCGAGTACTACGATCCGATGTACGCCTTTCATCGCGATAGCAAGGTCGGGCGCATCGAGTTTTCCGGCAATCATGTCGAAGTCCGTGAATACTTGCGAGCGCGCGCAGCCCGACGCTGATCAAGCGATCAAGACTGGCTCAGCGTTGCCAGCTCATCAGCGCGAGCCTTGGTCATATCCAGAACGCAGCCTGCACCATTGAGCTGATCGATGGTGCCGCCGGTGAGGTTGAAGTACACCTTGCAGTTGGCGTCGCGGTATTTGATCCACAAGCGCTGGGCCTCGAGCAACTGAGTTTGCTGGGCAGGCTCCAGCGCAGCCTTGGCCTTTTTGTAAACACTGTTGAGGCGAGCGTCCTGGCGTTCGATTTCGGCGCCGTTGCAGTTGTTCATGTCCAACGTTGATTGGGCGGTTTCCATACATTGGCTGTAGGCAGGCGAATCGTTTTGAGCCACGGCGAATGGCGCAACAACGGCCAGCAGCGTGAAGGCCAGCAGCGGATATTTCATCTGGGGAACTCCTTGTAAGGGGCGCTCAGAATGCAGGGTGAAGGCTTGCGTCACAATAGGCCGCACTCAGGTTTCGCGGCTGCTGCGCTGCCAATCGCGGGCAAGCCCGCTGTTACCGGGGTGATAAGGCTGACACCTGTGCTACTCGCTCACGCAACCAGCGGTGCCCTGCTTCGCTCTCGCGACGTTGATGCCAAGCTTGCTGGAAAGCAAAGGCCTTGATCGGTAGCGGCGGATCGAAGCGGCGCAGGCGTGGATCGAGTTTACCGTTGTCGAGGCTACGTCGGGCAATGGTGAGAATCAGGTCGGTACCGGCAATCACTTCCTGCGCCGCTGCCCAGTGCGGCAACGCCAGTGCCACCCGGCGACGGGCGTCAATTGCTGAAAGCGCCAGATCGATCTCGTTGTCGACACCGGGTCGCACCGCAACCAGTACGTGAGGGCGCGCCAGCCACTCGGTTAATTCCAGACCACCACGGGCAGGCAAATACCTACGGTCGGCAAGGCAGGTAAAACGTTCCTCAAACAGGGTTTCAACCTGTAGCTCTGCCGGTTGCTGCGCAAAAACACCCAGTGCCAGGTCGGCCTCGCCATCGAACAGATGGCCAAGCATCGCTTCTCGACTGCCCTGGATAACCACCAGGTCTACCTCCGGCGCCTCATCACGCAGCACCCGCATCAGCCCTGGCAATACCACTCGCGCGCCATAGTCCGACATGGCCAGGCGAAAGCTGCGTCGTGCCTTGCGCGGGTCAAAACCCGGATGGGCAAGCAACCCATCAAGCTGCTCCAAAGCCTGCTGCAACGGCTCGACCAAAGCCTGCGCCCGGGCTGTGGCCTGCAAGCGCCCACCACGGCGCACCAACAAGGGATCGGCAAACAACTCGCGCAACTGCGCCAAGGCATGACTTACCGCAGGCTGGCTGCGGTGCAAACGCAACGCTGCGCGCGAGACATGCTTTTCAGCCAGCAAGGCATGCAAGGTCAGCAGCAAGTTAAGGTCAATACGACGCAGATCATCCATCAGACGAATAACTCCCGTGCAGCATTCGAATTTCCATTAGCAATATGGATAGCGAAGACTTTACCCATTCATTTTCAAGGAGTCTTGCCATGAGCGTATCTTTCACCCCAGCGGCCCTCCTGCCGCTTGCCATCGCCCTGTTAGCCGGTGCAGCGGTGCCTTTTCAGGCCGGCAGCAATGCAGCCTTGGGCCGCCTGCTCGGCCATCCGCTGTGGGCCACGCTGGTATCGCTGGGGGTGAGTGTGCTCATGGTGATTCCAGCCCTGTTGATGCTGCGCGCGCCGCTACCCCAGGTCGGCGCCCTCGCCCAGGCGCCTTGGTGGGCCTGGCTGGGCGGCGTAGGAGGCGTGGCATACATCACCGCGGCACTGATGCTCACACCGCGCCTGGGCGCAGCCGGGTTTATTGTCTGCGTGATTGCCGGTCAGGTGCTGTCATCCCTGCTGATCGATCAATGGGGTTTGATGGGGCTGGCGCAACGGCCGGTGAATGGACTGCGCCTGGCCGGGGTCGGTTTGATTGTGCTCGGTATGCTGGTGGTGCAATGGGGCACTTCGACGTCGGCTAAATAGTGTCTGGGGTAATCGGCTGGATTGTAGGTTGCGGCTCCAGGGCGCGATCGATTTCAAATCTCAGGCCAGGCTCTTCAATAGCAAAACTGACCGTCAGGCCCAGCACCACCAGCAGGCCGCCGTCCAGCCAATGCCAGCCAGGAATCGCGGCACCTCGACGCGCCTGAACACACCACCAGGCTTGCGCCAGGCAAAAGGACAGAATCGACAGCAACCAGATGTAAAAACCCGGCGCGAAGTGGGTCAGGTAGACGAAGTTGTAGCTACGGTTATCCGGCATCCGATCAACCCCGAAACTGGTCAAGGCCAGGCACAACGCGCCCAGTCCCAGCGCCAGCGATACCCAGCGCCAACGACGATGCAGAAGAATTGCCAGCCCAAGCAAGGGATTGGCAAACCAGCCGAACATGCCAAATACCATGCCCCAAGGGCCGTACAACAGTGCCTGCAAGGCGTGTAGGCGCCCCTCACCAGTGAGGTACATGGCGTTGAAGCACAAGCTCACCAAGAACAGTGTCAGGGTAATTGAAATGTAACGGCTAGCAATCATTGCGCAGTACCCGAGGATGCGGCACGGTCAGAGCTCCTGTCCTTTGCGAAGAGCCGCACAGTCTACCTCAAGGCTACCAGGCACTGCCCACGACGATCAGGCTACCTCAGCGCCATCATCCGGCCAGATCGGCTCGTTGGCTTCAAGCGGAGTCAAACCATAGGCTGCCCGCGCAGCATCACAACTCGGATTGGGCTGGCCATCGACCCACGCCGCTTCGAACTCGCGGCACGGGGTGGAACGTTTTTCATAAAGGCTGCAGCTGACACCTTTGCCAATCTCGCCCTCAAGGCCAATACAGCGGCAGGGCTTGCTGTCGGTGCCGATCATCGCTACGCGGGTAGGATTGATCTGCACCACCAGGTCGTCGGGTACCAGACCTCCCGACGACTCGCACTCACCCCAGAAAAATGACACACGGAAAAACCCGCAGCAGGCGCCGCAGTTCAAACAAGGATTATGTTCGGACATGATGAGAAGACGGGGGGCAAGTTATCGTTATTGGGAGAAAACCCGTCGCCATTCTATGCTTCGCCACGATTTTGAGAAGGGGGTGCGAGCAGAAAAAAACCGTCGCTGACGGACGGTTTTTTCGTGGTCTCGCAGTGCGACTGCTGCGCTTACTTCTGAGACTTGACCCCTACCCCATCAGCACGGAACATCTGACGAATACCCCTGACTGCCTGACGGATCCGGTCCTGGTTTTCGATCAGGGCAAAGCGCACGTGATCATCGCCATAGTCGCCAAAGCCAATACCTGGGGATACGCAAACCTTGGCTTCGGCCAGCAGCTTTTTGGAAAACTCCAAAGAGCCCAGATGAGCGTATTGCTCGGGAATTTTTGCCCAGACGTACATCGAGGCCTTGGGGTTCTCGACCATCCAGCCCAGCTCGTGCAAACCCTTGACCAGCACATTGCGACGCTGGCGATACTGCTCGGCAATATCCCGCACGCACTGCTGGTCGCCTTCCAGGGCTGCGATCGCGGCAACCTGAAGAGGGGTGAAGGTGCCGTAGTCGTGGTAGCTCTTGATCCGCGCCAAGGCGTTGACCAGTTCCGGGTTGCCGACCATAAAACCGATACGCCAACCCGCCATGTTGTAGCTCTTGGACAGCGTGAAGAACTCCACAGCAATGTCCTTGGCGCCGGGAACCTGCATGATCGATGGCGCTTTCCAGCCGTCGTAGACGATGTCGGCGTAAGCCAGGTCGTGAATGACCAGCACGTCGTACTGCTTGGCCAATGCCACTACGCGCTCGAAAAAGTCCAGTTCCACACATTGAGCGGTGGGGTTGGAAGGAAAGCCGAGAATCATCATCTTCGGCTTGGGAATCGACTCGCGAATCGCCCGTTCCAGCTCGTTGAAGAAGTCCACACCCGGCACCAGCGGCACCGAACGCACCTGGGCACCGGCAATGACCGCGCCGTAGATGTGAATCGGGTAGCTTGGGTTGGGGACCAGCACAGTGTCGCCATGATCCAGGGTGGCAAGCATCAGGTGCGCCAGACCTTCTTTGGATCCGATGGTGACGATGGCTTCGCTTTCCGGGTCGATCTCGACCTCGTAGCGTTCTTTGTACCAACGCGAAATCGCCCGGCGCAGGCGGGGAATACCGCGAGAGGTCGAGTAGCCGTGGGTGTCATCACGCTGGGCGACTTGCACCAGTTTCTCGACAATGTGCGGCGGCGTCGCCCCATCGGGGTTGCCCATGCTCAGGTCGATAATATCCTCGCCACGACGGCGCGCAGCCATCTTGAGTTCGGCGGTGATGTTGAAAACGTAAGGGGGGAGACGATCAATGCGCGCAAAGCGGCGCGGCGAACCTTGGTCAGCCATGGTTTCCTCGAAGACGTAAGCGCCCGGAACCGTCCGAGCGACGTTGGCCACTGCGGTGGCCGGGGCAAACAATAGAGCCTGGGCGTGCCGCCTGTCCAGTGGCAAAGTAAATACCAGGACGGCCAGCCCAGGCCTGCGGGCAGCTAGCGGATGTCCTTGTAAGTAGCGGCGCTCCAAGTCACAGGACTCGCAAGGGCGCTGTCCGGTTGAAATGCCTCGTCCTGGACGCTTGAGAACGCCACACTTTGGTCCCCCAGACTGACGCGGCGTTCATTCTTCTCGGACTCGGTGATCACGGTGTATGAGTGCTTGCGCATCGACTCATATTTGCCATCATCGCGAGCCAACGCCTGATGGTGGTTGTTCAAATCGCCTTCACTGAGCTTGAGCATCTTGTTCAACTTTGCCCCCCAGCGCGTCAGGCAGACCTCGGCAAGGTGCCGAACGATCAGGCCGGGTTCGGCGAGCACCTTGCCGCCACCGGCACCATCTGCCGAGGCGTTGCCTACCAACGTCGCGTGTCGGCCTGGCATCGGGTAGACGTGGCAGCGGGTAGTGCCATGGGTTTGCGGAACAACACAGGAGAAACCCTTGGATCGCTCGTCGCGGGAGAAGAAGCCAACGTACTCCTTCACATTGGCACCGAGCTGCACGCGATGGCTGTCGAAATTGCCAACACCTGGAACCGGGTCAATGGCGAAAATATTTACCGGGAGCTTGCTCAGTTCACTGTCTGCGAGCATAGCGTTAGCCAGCATGTGACAGCTGATACCGCCCCGGCTCCATCCAACCAGGTTGACCTGGGTAGGGATTATGCCGTCCTTGCGAAATTGCTTGATGATCTGTTCCTGGAGCATCTGCGGGGTGATCTTGCGGTCACCGTAGTTGTACGTACGCCAGAACCAGGAGGCTGTTGCGGTAGGCTCCGGAACAGGTACGCCAGACGCCTTGAGACGCTGATACTCGTCTTCACTGAGCTCCTTGCGCTGCCAATTGCTGCGGCCCTTGATGATCTGCATTGCGTGCTGGACATTCTCTTCCCAGCCCTTGCCGAACAAAGTCTGGTTCCAGTTGTAGTAACCACCGGGTTTTACGAACAACTCATCGGCTTGAAGGTTGCCACTTCCTGGTCCATCGACTGCAATCCAATGGGCGTATTCCTTACCCTGATCGTTGGCAGCCAGGGTCGAAACCAGCTCGCCATTCCAGAAGCTGGGGTTGGCATCATCGAAGCGATGGGAACCGGTGCCACAAAAATAGACGGTCAGCACACTCATGTTATTTTCCTCCGTGAATGAGTAGTAGGGCACTCTAATCACGGCGCTGAGACAACAGCAGAGGGCAACCCTGCCCTACTTCGTGTGCTGGCCGAGGCACAAACAAAAACGCCCCGAACCTTGCGGTTCGGGGCGTTCTCATTCAACCCGACACACTCAATGTGCGTAGGTCAGCAACAATTCTGTCGGCACTTTGGTGTCCAGCGACATCATCACGCTCAATGCGGTGATGGTGAAGATGGAGAACACAAACAGCTTGCGTGCCCACAGGCGATCATCCACCGCTTTGTAGCCGGTCCAGGCCATGTACAGCCAGTACATGCCCATGGCCGCAGCCACCGCCATGTAGCTCATGCCCGCGTAACCACCGATGGTGAGCATCAGGGTTGCAGCAAGGAACGCGACGATGTACCAGAGGATGTGCTTCTTGGCGACCAGGATGCCGCGCTTGACCGGCAGAACCGGAATGGAGGCCGCCAGGTAGTCGTTGAAGCGGAAGATCGCGATGGCATAGGAATGCGGCATCTGCCAAAGGCTGAACATCACCAGCAGCGTCAGTGCAGCCAGATCGAAGGTATTGCTCACGGCGCAGTAGCCGATCACCGGAGGCATGGCACCGGACAGGCTGCCAACCAGGGTGCCGTGCACCGATTTACGCTTCAGATACAGGCTGTAGAAACCAACGTAGATGATGAAGCCGATCAGGCCGAACAACGCTGCCAGCGCATTGGCCTGCACATACAGCAGGCCAAGGCCGGCCACCCCGAGCAGGGTGGCGTAGACCAAGGCTACTTTCAGCGATATCTGGCCCTGAACCATTGCACGGTTCTTGGTGCGCTCCATCTTGATGTCGATGTCACGGTCGATGCAGTTGTTGAACACGCAACCGGACGCCACCACCAACGAAGTACCAATCACTGTGGCCAGGAACAGCAGGAAGTCGACATGCCCTTGCGCGGCAAGGAAGAAACCGCCCGCCACAGAAAGCACGTTACCGAAAATGATCCCCGGTTTGGTGATTTGGATAAAGTGCTTAATGGACATGTCGTCTTACCTCACTTCGCCATCATGCTGGTGTGGATGCTGAACATGATCCACAGCGACAGGCCGACCAGCAGTGCAATGACCATCGCGGTGAACAGGAAGGTCGACACGTTGGAACGCTGCTCAGGCGAACGGTCCATGTGCAGGAAGTACACCAAGTGCACGACCACCTGAATGACCGCCAGGGCCACTACGACCATGATAGTGATGTCCTTCGGCATGCTTGGGAACATCACCAGGCCGAAAGGAATTGCAGTCAGAATCACCGAGAGGATGAAGCCGATTACATAGGACTTGACGCTACCGTGGTTGCCCTCGGCGTGGCTGTTATGTGCATTAGCCATTTACAGAACCCCCAGCAGATACACGACGGTGAACACACAGATCCAGACCACGTCCAGGAAGTGCCAGAACAGGCTCAGGCAGCTCATGCGGGTCTTGGCAGTGCCAGTAATACCGTGCTTGTTGATCTGGTACATCATTACCGCCATCCAGATCAGACCAGCAGTCACGTGCAGACCGTGGGTACCTACCAGCGCAAAGAACGCCGAGAGGAAACCGCTGCGCTGCGGGCCGAAGCCCTCAGCGATCAGGTGATGGAATTCATAGACTTCCATCGCGATGAAGCCAGCACCTAGTAGGAAGGTGACAGCCAGCCAGCCCAGCACGCCGCTCTTGTTGCCTTTGAACATCTGCAACATGGCGAAGCCGAAGGTGATACTCGAGAACAACAGCAATGCGGTTTCGACCGCGACAAAGTCCAGTTGGAAAATGTCGTGACCGGACGGGCCGCCGGCAAAACTGCCGGACAGCACCGCGTAGGTAGCGAAGAGCGACGCAAACAAGATGCAGTCGGTCATCAGGTACAGCCAGAAACCGAAGACGGTCATCTGGCCCGAGTCGTGGTGGTGATCGTCATGGCCATGGTCGTGACCATGGGCATGAGTGTCTGCATTGATTACATGACTGGACATTGATTAAACCCGCTCAAACGATTTGACACGTGCGCCGTCCGGCGAACCGGTAGCCAGGCCCAGGGCCTTCATGCGCTCGCCTTCGATACGCGCCACTTCCTCGGCAGGAACCATGTAGCCCTGGTCGTCACGCGCAGCGTGGGCGACGAAGACAGCGATGGTGCCAACCAGGCTGGCTGCAACCAGCCACCAGATGTGCCAGATGAAAGCGAAACCGAATACGGTGAGCAACGCACCCATGAACACACCGGTAGAGGTGTTGTTCGGCATGTGGATCGCTTCGTACTTGGCCGGAACCTTGTAGGCGCCGCCGGCTTGCTTGGTTTCGTGCCAGGCATCGAGCTCGACGTTTTCAGGCATGGTGGCGAAGTTGTAGAACGGAGGTGGCGACGAAGTCGACCATTCCAGGGTACGGCCGCCCCATGGGTCGCCGGTCACGTCCATGTTGTCCTTGCGGTCGCGGATCGAAACGTACAGCTGGATCAGCTGGCAAGCGATACCGAACAGGATCAGCACGGCGCCGAATACGGCTACGTACAGGTAGGGTTCCCACAGTGGGTTGTCGGAGTGGTTCAGACGACGGGTCATACCCATGAAGCCCAGTGCGTACAGTGGCATGAAGGCCACGTAGAAACCGGAGATCCAGAACCAGAAGGCAGCTTTGCCCCACTTCTCGTTCAGGGTGAAACCGAAGGCTTTCGGGAACCAGAAGGCGAAGCCGGCAATGTAGCCGAATACCGCACCACCGATGATCACGTTGTGGAAGTGAGCGATTACGAACAGGCTGTTGTGCAGAACGAAGTCAGCACCTGGAACAGCCAGCAGTACGCCGGTCATACCACCGATGGAGAAGGTAACCATGAAGCCCAGGGTCCACAGGACCGGCGCGGTGAAGCGCAGACGGCCTTGGTAGATCGTGAACAGCCAGTTGAACAACTTCACCCCGGTCGGAATCGAGATCAGCATGGTTGCCAACCCGAAGAAGGTGTTCACGCTTGCGCCCGAACCCATGGTGAAGAAGTGGTGCAACCATACCGCAAAGCCCAGTACCGCGATCGCGCCCGAAGCGTAGATCATCGACTTGTGGCCGAACAGACGTTTACCTGCGAAGGTCGAGGTCACTTCCGAGAACACACCGAAGGCCGGAAGGATCAGGATGTAAACCTCAGGGTGACCCCAGGCCCAGAACAGGTTGACGTACATCATCGGGTTCCCACCAAGCTCATTGGTGAAAATATGGAAGTCCAGATAACGGTCAACAGTCAGCAGTGCCAGAGCGGCGGTCAGAATCGGGAACGATGCAACGATCAGTACGTTGGCCCAGGTGCAGGTCCAAGTGAAGATCGGCATGTCCATCAGCTTCATGCCAGGCGCACGCATTTTCAGCACGGTGGCCAGGAAGTTGACCCCCGTTAGCGTCGTACCTAACCCGGATAGCTGTAGCGCCCAGATGTAGTAGTCAACACCCACGCCCGGACTGTATTGGATACCCGCCAACGGTGGATAAGCAACCCAGCCGGTCTTGGCGAACTCACCAACACCCAGGGACACGTTGACCAGCACGACGCCGGACACCAGGAGCCAGAAGCTCAGGGAGTTGAGGAACGGGAAGGCAACGTCACGCGCACCGATCTGCAGAGGCAGGGCCAGGTTCATCAGGCCGGTGAAGAATGGCATTGCCATGAAGATGATCATGATCACACCGTGAGCGGTGAAGATCTGGTCATAGTGTTCGGGAGGCAGGTAGCCCTCGGAACCGCCGGTGGCCATGGCCAACTGCGTACGCATCATGATGGCGTCGGCAAAACCGCGCAGCAGCATGATCATCGCGACGATGATGTACATCACCCCGATTTTCTTGTGGTCGACCGAAGTCAGCCACTCGGACCACAGGTAGGTCCATTTCTTGAAATAGGTGATTGCACCAACGAGCGCGAGACCGCCGAGCGCAATCATGGCAATGGTCACCATGACTATCGGCTCGTGATACGGAATCGCATCCAGACTTAGTTTACCGAACATCTCTTACTCCTCTGCCCCAGCAGCTGAATGCATACTCACGTCCATCCCTTCGGTACCGGCCGCTTCTTTGCTCTGCTCTTTCTCGTGGACCGGCCGGCCGCGGTTCATGCCTTCGTACTTGTCGACGATGGACTGGAACTGCTCAGGCGAGGCCACGCTGTACAGCGCGACTGGATTGTTTTCGCTAGTTTTGGCCAATGCTGCGTATTCAGCCGCATCCAGCTGTTTTGGCGATTGCTTGACTTCGTTCACCCATGCTTCGAAATCAGCCTGGGAGGTGGCGGTTGCCTTGAACTTCATACCGGTGAAGCCAGCGCCGCTGTAGTTCGCCGAGATACCGTCGAACTCGCCATTTTCGTTGGCGATCAGGTGCAGCTTGGTGGTCATGCCGGCCATTGCGTAGATCTGGCCGCCCAGGCCCGGGATGAAGAACGAGTTCATCACAGAGTCCGAGGTCACGCGGAAGTTGATCGGGGTGTTAGCTGGGAAGACGATCTTGTTGACCGTGGCAATGCCTTGTTCCGGGTAGATGAACAGCCATTTCCAGTCCAGGGCAACCACGTCGATCCGCACCGGTTTCACATCGGAAACCAGCGGACGATACGGGTCCAGCTCATGGGTGGTCTGGTAGGTCACATAGCCCAGGGCAATGATGATCAGAACCGGGATAGTCCACACCGCCACTTCGATCTTGGTCGAGTGCGACCAGTCAGGCGTGTAAGTAGCGGCCTTGTTGGAGGCGCGGTACTTCCAGGCGAAAGCGAGGGTCATGAAAATGACAGGAATCACCACCAGCAACATCAAGCCGGTAGCGATCAAGATAAGGTTCTTTTGCTCAATGCCGACCTGACCTTTCGGGTCGAGCAGGGTCCAGTTGCACCCACTGAGTAAAAGCATGCCTAAAAAGGGCAGAATGCCAAACAGTCTGGGGTAACGCTTTTTACTCATCTCACGACCTCTAGAGCAGCTTGCTTCAATGCAATTTGTGTTTTGGTCGCCAACACTTCGTCCTGCCAAGCGTTAGCATTTATGGGAGCGGGTACGGTCATGCCTTGAGGCCAGCTGCGGCGGCTCGGCATAAACCGGGTACTGCGGTGTTTATTGTTTTGACTTCGTAGGCAACAGGCCTGTGTTCAGACCAATTCCATTTGGTGCGGGAAATCACGGAGGGGGGTCAGCCCGGCATCGCCGCGGGCGATGCTCGTCAGAGTCTGCAAAAAAGAGCCTGAGCTCCTTTAATCCTGCGACTCGCAAGCGGTGCCGAACGGAAATTGGGGGCGATTGTAGATAGGTCGTCATTCAATGACTATGACTAATTGAGCAACAGTCCTTTACAGAATTGACAATAATCAAGCCTAAAAAATCAGTTTCGCGACAGTTTGTCGCACCCCTCTCAATACCCCTGAGGCCCTTGTAATACAAGGTCTCGCGCTTGATCTGAATCAAGAGAAGTGCAACGTCGCAGCGATGTTTGTGCACGGGGCGCAGATGTATCAAAACATTACTTTTGTCTAAGGCTTGCGGCGATTGCGGTAGATACCGACGGGCACCAGAACAGCTGTGAGCGTAAAGGCAAGCAATGCCCATTGCGCCAGCGACAAACCCAACACCGGTGGGTAGGGTGTAGAGCAGAATCCATCAACCTGGAACACCAGCGGCAATACCGACGCCAGGGGCAGGCCATCGACGATCGGCTGCAAAGTATCGATGCCGCAACTGATCGCAGGGTTGGCGAGGATATACACATGGTTGCCAGCAGCGGCCATGCCGCCGATGGCGCTGAGTACCACCAGGCCTTCAAGGATGGTGAGGCTGCGACGCCCAGGCATTGCCGCACCGATGAACGCGAACACCGCTATCAGCAGCAAGGCGTAGCGTTGCAGGATACACAACGGGCAAGGCGCCTCGCCGAGAACGATCTGCATATATAAGGCACCGCCAATCAAGGCCAGGCAGATCACCCCCAGCAGTACCAGAAAGCGCCGTTCCCGGTTCAGGCGCGATGTGTGCTCGTTCATTGCATATCCTTAGTTAACTGAATGGCTCTTCTGCCTTGGCGGGAATTCTACACGCTCATCAAGACCTTCAAGAACGGTAAAAGTGCCGCGCCCACTGTTTCAGCCCGGGATGACCGGCTTCTGCAAAAGCAGAATGCTGATTTGCCACTATCTTAGTCGTGTGGATTACCCTATCATTAACACTGTACAAATAAACAGTATCGAGCATCTCGATATTCAAAAGGCATGTGAGGTGATGAATGGCCGTCGAAGTGGTATACCGCAGCAGCCGCGATCTGGAGCGCTTGTTCATGGATAAAGCCGAAGCTGACCGTCACGACAAAATGCTCGAATTGGCCGAGCTGCTCGCTGAGGTCCTGAAAAAAGCCGTGCCGTCGCTGAGCGAACAACAGGTCGAGGATGCTGGCATCTATATGGCGAAAAACCGCGATGTGTTTGCCAAAGCTTTCAAGAGCCAACCCGACGCATTGTCCGAGCTGCTCACTGACAGCGCTGCAGACTAACTACCCGTCAGTTGTAGATCAACCGCTCGGCAAGCATCTGCGCGACACGCGCAGGTGAGCGCTTTTCGGCTTGCGCATGGGCAAATACTTCGGTCAGTCGCGAAGGGATGCGCGCCAGGTGTGCGGTGATCGTGGGCAGTTCCTCTCCCCTGTGCTTGAGTGCTACGTAGATCAAGCCGCCGGCATTGATCACATAGTCAGGGGCATAGAGTATTCCACGACTCTCCAACTGATCAGCCACCTGCAGGGTGGTGAGCTGGTTGTTCGCCGCTCCCGCCACGGCTGCGCAGCGCAGTTGCATCACACTCTGGCCGTTGAGTACCGGCCCTAGCCCACAAGGGGCGAAGATATCGCAGGGGGTGCTGATCAACATTTCATTGGCCACCGGGCGTGCATTGAACTGCTCTATCGCCAATTGCACCTTTCCCTGATCCAGGTCGCTGACCAGTAGCTCGGCACCCGCGGCATGCAGTTGCTCGGCAAGTGCATAACCAACGTTCCCCAGACCTTGTACTGCCACCCGCAACCCCTCCAGGTTGTCACTGCCAAGTCGGGCCATAGAGGTGGCACGAATACCAGCAAATACCCCCATGGCAGCATGGGGCGATGGGTCGCCGGCAGAAGTGGTACTGGTGACATGCTGGGTGGTCTGGGCGATGCAGTCCATATCCAGGGTTGACGTCCCGCTGTCCACGGCGGTAATGAACCGGCCTTGCAGGGTTTCGACAAAGCGACCAAACGCTTCAAACAACGCAGCACGGTTTTCCACATGTGGATTACGAATGATCACCGCCTTGCCGCCCCCCAAAGGCAGGCCAGCCAACGCTGCCTTATAGCTCATACCCTGGGCGAGGCGCATGGCATCGATCATCGCGCTGTCGTCATCCGGATAGGCCAGATAACGGCAACCGCCCATGGCCGGGCCAAGATGCTCGCTATGGATAGCGACCACCGCCTTGAGCCCGGTACAGGGGTCAATGCACATGTGCAGCGATTGCGTGCGGGTGCTTTGCATGATCGCGAACATCAGCGGGCTCCTCAATGAGGTGCTGATCCCAGTATAGGCTGCGCTACACCGATTGATGGCGTGACCCGGACCACTGGACGAAAGGCTTAGTCAGCGCTACAAAATAAGCTTGAGCGGAGATTGTCATGACCCCACGCCAAGCTTGTCTTGCCTGCCTGGAACGCGAACCGGTCGATTTGCTGGAGGCTGCGGTGTGGGTGGCAGCCGAGCACGACGACAGTGTTCGTCCCGTGGATGTCATGGCACAGGTCAAGGCGCTTCAGCAGGAGGTCAGCGCCGGCCTGCCGATGCTACCCCTCTGCGAGTTGGCCCAGCCGTTGTTACGCAGGCTCAGCGCCTTGGGATTCCAGCAAGACGAATACCACCCCTTGCGCCCCCAGGTGGCCTTGCTCGACAAAGTCCTGGAGCGCCGTCGCGGCCAGCCACTGGCCCTGGCGTTGTTGACCCTGGAACTTGCCCGCGGCTTGTCGATTCCGCTGGAAGGGGTGAATTTTCCCGGGCATTTTCTTTTGCGTGTGCCCGGCGCCGACCATCTGCTCGACCCGTGCGGTGGACGCAGGCTTTACCCTGCCGATTGCCGTGAGCTGCTCGGTCGTCAGTTTGGTCCGCAATTGCTGCTCACTGCCGACCACCTGCTGACTGCAAGCCCCAAGCAGATGCTTCAACGCCTGTCCCGCAACCTGCGCCAGTTGCATACCACTCATGACGATGATTTGGCTGCGCTCAAGGATGCCGAAAGAGTCCTGTTGCTGGGGCCTGCCCTGGCCAGCGACTACATGGCCCGCGCCACCTTGTACCAACACCTTGAATGCCCCCAGGCCGAACGCTTCGACCTGGAGCATGCATTACTGCTCAGTGACGATCCAATCCAACGCTTGCGCCTGACTGAACGCTTGAGCCACCTGCCACATATATCGCCATCTGTGCACTAACCCGGCATATCCGGTTGTTTGGACGGATGAGCCTGGACAAAGGCCGCGTGCTGTTCGGCTAACCCGGCGACCCGACGAATACGCGAGAAGCCACCAAGGTCGATGTTGAAACGTTCAGCCGCATAAAGCTGTGGAATCAAGTAGACATCGGCCAGCCCCGGTTCTTCTCCAAAGCAAAAGCCTTCGTCACCAATCAATTGCTCGACGGCTGCCAGCCCCTGGCTTACCCAATGGGCAATCCACTGGCTGACTTGCGCATCGTCCTGCCCCAACCCGCGCAGCTGGTTAAGCACACTGACGTTGTGCAGCGGGTGAATATCACAACCGATCAATGCCGCCACGCCCCGCACCTGAGCACGTTGCACTGGGTCCTGGGGGAGTAGCGCCGGGCTTGGATACACCTCTTCCAGGTACTCGATGATTGCGGGTGACTGCACCAGCAGTTCACCGGAATCGATCTTCAAGGCCGGCACCCGGCCCTGAGGATTGAGGGCGAGGAAATGCTCTTCGCGCTGCTCACCCTTGAGCAGGTTGACCGGAACGTACTGATACTCAAGTTGCTTGAGCGCCAGCGCAATCCTCACCCGGTAGGATGAGGTCGAACGGTAGTAGTTGAGCAGATCCATGATGTTGCCCTCTCAATGTGCCGGCAGAATCTTGCCTCGGCACTCGCCAAAGCCGATCGATGCCACGCCGTCCCGGACACAGCGAGCACGCAGGATGACTTCGTCGCCATCTTCAAGGAACTTGCGCACCTCACCCGACGCCAGCTGCACCGGTTCCTTGCCACCTTGGGTAATCTCCAGCAGGCTGCCGAACTGACCAGGCTGGGCGCCGGACAATGTGCCCGAACCGAACAGGTCGCCCGACTGCAACTGGCAACCGTTGACGCTGTGATGGGCGACCATCTGAGCCACGGTCCAGTACATGCTTAAAGTATTGCTCAACGTCAGGCGATGGGCGGGCAGATTTTGCTCGCGCATGCGCTCGGTGAGCAGCAGCACTTCCAGTTCGATATCGAAGGCGCCGTTAGCCTGGTCGCGCTTGTCGAGCAGGTACGAAAGCGGCTGCGGATCGCCCTCCGCACGCGCCGGCTGGGCGCAGCGGAACGGCTCAAGGGCTTCGGCGGTCACCACCCATGGCGAGATGGTCGAAATAAAGCTCTTGGACAGGAACGGACCCAGCGGCTGATATTCCCAGGCCTGGATGTCGCGAGCCGACCAGTCATTGAGCAGGCAGAAGCCGGCAATGTGTTCAGCGGCTTCGGCGACGGGGATCGAATCACCCATGTCATTGCCCTGACCAATCCAGATGCCCAGCTCCAGTTCGTAGTCCAGGCGTGCGCACGGGCCGAAGCTCGGTTCGCTCTGACCTGCGGGCAGGGTCTGGCCTTTTGGTCGACGCACATCGGTGCCGGACGGGCGAATGGTCGAAGCGCGGCCGTGGTAACCGATCGGCACGTACTTGTAGTTGGGCAGCAATGGGTTGTCGGGACGGAATAGCGCGCCGACGTTCTTGGCATGCTCGATGCCAACATAGAAATCGGTGTAGTCGCCGATCTGCGCAGGCAGATGTAGCTGACACTCGACGCTGGCGAGCAACAGCGGCTTGAGCGCAGCCTGATGCTCACTGTGCTCACCGAGCAGTTGCAGCAGGCGTTCACGCAAGGCCACACGGGCACCACGACCCAGGGCAAAGAACGCATTCAGCACACCGCCACGGGTGGCCTCGACAGCGGCACGCGCCTGACCGTCGAACAGCCCAGCGCTCAACGCACCTTCAAGGTCGAGAATCGCATCGCCAATGGCCACGCCACAGCGCTTGGCCTGACCCTTGTGGGTAAAGATCCCCAGCGGCAGGTTCTGCAGTGGAAAATCGCGATGCCCGTTGGCATGTTCGACCCAACTGCGGGCAATAGCGGACTGATTCATGGGTTATCTCCGATTCGGGGTGAAGGTGCTCGGCAACGAGGCCCAGCAACTATCGTAGTCGGCCTGCAACTGCGGGCACTCTAGCGCATGACGGCTCGGACGCAGCACTTGGCTGGTCTCGAACATGAACGCCATGGTGTTGTCGATTTTGTTCGGCGCAAGTTCCACGGCAATGGCCTTGGCGCAGGTTTCGGCGTCCGGGCCATGGGCACTCATGCATGCGTGCAGCGAGGCGCCGCCTGGCAGGAACCCTTCGGCCTTGGCGTCGTATTCGCCTTTGATCAAACCCATGAACTCATTCATCAGGTTGCGGTGGAACCATGGTGGACGGAAAGTGTTCTCGGCCACCATCCAACGCGGCGGGAAGATCACGAAATCGAGGTTGGCCATGCCGGGCACGCTGGTCGGCGAGGTCAGCACGGTGAAGATCGACGGGTCCGGGTGATCGAAACTAACAGTGCCGATGGTGTTGAAGCGGCGCAGGTCGTACTTGTACGGCACGTTGTTGCCGTGCCAGGCGACCACGTCCAATGGCGAATGGTTAAGCTGGCAACCCCACAGCTCACCAAGGAACTTCTGCACCAATTGCACCGGGGCATCGATTTCTTCGTAATGGGCCACTGGCGCGAGGAAGTCTCGCGGATTGGCCAGGCCATTGCTACCAATCGGCCCCAGGTCCGGGATACGCAAGGGCGCCCCGTGGTTTTCGGCCAGATAGCCACGGGCCTGGGCGTCGATCAGTTCAACCCGGAACTTGAGGCCACGAGGCAGTACGGCAATTTCCAGCGGCTCGACGGCCAGTACACCCAGTTCCGTCACGATACGCAGGCGGCCTTGTTCAGGTACCAGCAGCAGCTCACCGTCGGCGTTGAAGAAGACCCGCTCCATGGAGCGATTGGCGCAGTAGGTGTAGATGCTGATACCGGCCGGCTTTTCGCCCGCCGAGTTGGCCGCCATGGCCACCCAGCCGTCGATGAAATCGGTTGGCTCGCTCGGGATGGGTTGCGGGCTCCAGCGCAGACGGTTAGGGGTAACCGGGCCCAGCGGACCACCGGCCAACTGCCGCTCCAGGCGCTCGAAGCGTGGGTGCAGGGCCGAAGGACGAATACGGTAGAGCCAGGTGCGGCGAGACTCACTGCGGGTCATGGTGAAGGCAGTGCCGGAAAGCAACTCGGCATACAGACCATAGGGCGCCTTTTGTGGCGAGTTCTGGCCGACCGGCAGGGCACCGGGTAAGGCTTCGCTGGCGAATTCGTTGCCGAAGCCGCTCAAGTAGTCGAGGACGGGGGTGCTTTCGAGGTTCATCGAGCCTCCGGGCCCACTGCAGGCCGGTTGATGGCAGCTGGCTGGCGCCGTTGACGCTGGCAACCACGCTGCATTATTTTTATCGTAATTACATTACGCATAACGTAATTTGATTGGCGAAGACCGTCAAGCTATAAAGACGCCCATCTGAACCATCCGGAACATTCCTACAATGGCCAAAGCCAGCTCCACCGCCGACAGCGCCGGCAAACAGAAGGTACGCTCGGCCGAGGTCGGTACCGATATCCTCAAGGCCTTGGCCCAATTGTCGCCCTCCACCTCCCTGTCGCGCCTTGCCGAACATGTCGACATGCCTGCCAGCAAGGTCCATCGCTATTTGCAGGCGCTGATCGCCAGTGGCTTTGCCGAGCAAAATCCGGCCACCAACCACTACGGCCTGGGTCGTGAAGCGCTGCGCGTGGGTCTCGCCGCCCTTGGCGGCATGGATGTGCTGAAGGTTGCGGCAATGCCGTTGTCGCAATTGCGTGATGCCCTCAACGAAAGCTGTTTCATTGCCGTGTGGGGCAATCAGGGCGCCACGGTGGTCAATATCGAACCGGCGGTGCGCGCGGTGACCGTGGTCACCCAGATCGGATCGGTGCTGCCCTTGCTTAGCTCATCGACCGGCCTGGTATTTGGTGCCTACCTTCCCGAGCGCGAAACCGTCGAACTACGCGACCAGGAACTGGCCATCCTCGGACACAGCGTCAACGACTATGAAACGCTGTTTGCCGACATTCGCCGGCGCGGCCTGCACCATATCCATGGTTTGCTGATGCCGGGCGTGGATGCGCTTTCGGCCCCGGTATTCAATGCAGTGGGAAAGATTGTCGCGGTATTGACTGTCGTTGGACCGACTTCGATCTTCCATGCAGATGAACAAGGTCCGGCAGCGCAACAACTATTGGCGGCGGCAAAAATGATCAGTTGGCGCATGGGTTACGAAGAAACGCCCCTGAATACTTGAAAGTCAGGACGAGGCCACTGTTGCCATTGATGTAACAGTGAATGTCCAAATCGACTATTTTTCCTTTGGGGCCAGCGGCTTATTCTGTTTGCAGCTGGACCGCGCCATCACCAACAGCCGCTCTGGCCCGGGCATTTCAGACGTGCACACCCCGTCCCCGGCATCAGGTTCACCGACGTTGATTTTGAAGCTCCTTGATCTAACGTCTTACTTGGCCGCTGCTTTGCAGCGGCCTTTTTTATGCGCCTGATCGCAGGGCAAGCCCACACCTATCGGCTGCGGTCAATCGTCGTCATCGCTGTCGTCGAAGTGAAAGCGATGCAGTATCCGATGAGCGACAGGGGTCAGAATCAAACCGATACTGGCAACAAATACCAGCCCGACATACAACCCATAAAGGGCAAAGAACAACTTGCCGCCCATGGTCTGCGGCAAGATCACTGGCCCTACCCCACCTAGCAACAAGGTGGCGTTGAAGATGGCATCGTGCAGAGGAATGTGCGGTTCGAAGTACCAATGGCCAAGTACCCCGAACAGGACCGAGGCGACCAGCAACACGCAGGCCGCCAGGCCATGGCGCAATAATCGAAAGCGAAACTGCCGAGGAGAAATGAGCGCTTCTGTCTTGGACTCGTACATCCTTGTTACTCCTGTAACGATCATGACCGCCCAGCATAGGAAAGAACCTCGGGCGACCACAACCTCAGGCAGCCTCAGCGCTGTGGGAATTTCTGCAGGTTGGCCATCATTTGCTGCAATGCTTGCAGGCTGTCGTGCGGGTGTACGGCATCGGTAAAGTCGCCAATGTCCTGCCAGTTGGCGGCGATGTCTTCGGGCGTGAATCCTTGGTGGGGATTGAAGCCCACGCCCAGGCTACGCTCCCAACGCACTTTACCAACCCAGCCACCGCCCACTTCATACAAGCCTGCACTGTCTTGGCATTGCTCACTGCCCAGGTAAACGACCAACGGACTGACCAGCTCGGGCTTTAATTGCTCGAAAACCTGAGGAGGGATCAAACCTTCGGTCATGCGCGTACCGCCTGTAGGCGCAATGGCATTGACCAGAATGTTGTGTTTGCGTCCCTCGATGGCCAAGGTTCGGGTCAAACCGTAGAGACCCAATTTGGCCATGCCGTAGTTGGACTGGCCGAAGTTGCCATAGATACCCGAAGTGGAGGCGGTGAAAATCACCCGCCCCCAATTCTGTTCACGTAAATGTGGCCAGGCCGCATGAGTGACCTTGTAGGCCCCTTCGACATGAACCCGATAGACCTGATCCCAGTCGCTGTCTTCCATTTTGTGGAACGTCTTGTCGCGCAGAATACCGGCGTTGTTGACCACCACATCAATGCGACCAAAGGTATCCAGCGCCTGCTCGACAATACGATGACCATCGGCCACCGAGTCATGGTTGGCCAGTGCTGTACCACCTGCCTCGCGGATCTGTGCAACCACCCGGTCGGCCGCAGAGGCGTTCGCGCCTTCGCCGTGAGTGGAGCCGCCCAGATCGTTGACCACCACCCGCGCACCGTGACGAGCGAACAACAAGGCATGGGCTCGGCCCAGACCTCCTCCCGCGCCAGTCACAATCACTACTTTATCGTCCAGGCGCACAGAATCGCTCATGCTCGACACTCCAGCAAATCAACAGGGAATGTCCGAGTGTCGACCAGCATTGGCCCGCATACAATCAAGCGCGTCTGGGGTGAATGGCTGTCGATAAGGCCAGAAAATGATGCAGTTTGCCTGTCTCTCAGGACCAGGCCACCTTCTGCGGCGCAGGCAGGGCCTGCTCGCGAAACGCCAGATAATGGCGCAACACTTGCGTTGGCGCTTCTGTATGAGGGTAATGACCAATGCCCGGGAGCAAGACAGCATCTGGGTTTGGAATTAATTCCAGGTAACGCTGATACATATGTGCGCCACAAACTGGATCCACTGCACCGTTGATAAAACGCAGCGGTATGCCCTCTTTCTGCATCGCCGCGAGCCAACGCTCGCGGTGGGTCGCCCGCTCCGGCACGTAGGCCACCAACTTGTGCAGGATACGGGTGCCGCGATTGGCAACCATCAGGCTCCAGCAGTCATCCAGGGCACTCTCGCTGGGATGCGTGCAAGGCCCGTAGACCTGGGTGACGTTACGCACCAGATCATCACGGCCAAACGAGCGCGCCACCAACCAACCGAGCCGGCTGAGCAGCAGTTTCTGGATCAACAGTGAACGATGGCATTCAGGAAACAGCCCGCCATTAAGGAACACACAACTGGCAATGTCGGCCCGACCTTCATGATGGCGTGCCAGCAGTTCCTGAGCGACGCTGCCGCCATAGTCATGGGCCAACAAGTGAACCGGCTGATCAACTTGCAGGTGTTCAAGCAATGCCTGTTGCAGATCGGCCTGCTCGATCAAGGTGTAGTGGTGATGAACGGGTTTGGAGGAATCGCCAAAGCCGAGCATGTCACAGGCAATTACCCGAAAGCGCTGGGTCAGTGGAGCCCACAGGTAGTGCCAGTCCCAGCTTGCAGTGGGAAAGCCGTGGATAAGCAGCAGTGGTTCACCTTGACCTGCTGTCCAGTATCGAATGGTCTGGCCACGGAAGGTAAGGTTCAGCCCTCGAGTACGCCAGACGCATAATGGAATTTCGGTCAAGGGCATCAGCGTATCCCCGTTGAACAGGGGGATAGCGGGTTGGGCAAGGCATCAGCTGCGATCATTGCAATCACCTCGGCACATTCGTGTGCTCTAGTGACGCAGTCTAATCAGCACACTGGCAAAGGTAAGTTGCATTGGCAGCCAGCTTATTGACCTTGTGAGTCAGGTAGTAAAATAACTCGACCGGTCACACCACCAATAGCAGCAACGGTGCGGCAAACAGGTTGAGAAGCCCGGTCAGTACCATCACCAGCCCCGCTACAGAGCCTTCTTCGCCCCCGACCTCATGGGCCCGACTGACCCCTGCGCCATGCGCGCCAACACCAAACAACGCGCCACGTGCCAAGGGCGTGCGCAACGGCAGAAACTTCAGCAGCACCCCGCCAAACATCGCGCCCAGCACACCGGTGAACATCACGAAAACCGCTGTCAGCTCCGGCACCCCGTCCAGATCCCGGGCCATTGGCATGGCAAAGGGCGTGGTAATCGAGCGCGGCAACAACGACAGGCTCACCGAGTTATCCAGCGACAACAGGTGCGCCAGGCCCCAGGAACTGGAGATAGATGCGGCGCTGCCCACCAGCATTCCCAGGGTCAATGCCGGCCAGTGACGAGCCAGCAGGGCCCGCTGTTGCCAGATCGGAACCGCGAACGCCACCGTCACCGGTCCCAGGACCGCCATCAGCCAATGGGTGTCCCGTGAGTATTCGGCGTAAGCCGTGTTCAACGGTACCGCAACCGCCAGCAGCAACGCTGGCACCAGAATCAGCGGCGACAACAGGTAACGACCTGTGCGCCGGTACAACCAGCGGCTTCCCAGGTAAGCCGATAGCGTCAGCATCAGCCAGAACAGGGGCATGGGTTCAAGCGTCATGACGCATCCTCCAGCGGCACACCCACTCCACGGTGACGGCTGTCATAACCATGACCATCAAGGTACTGACCGCGATCACCAACAGAATTCGCCAGCCCTCATCGCGCAGCAAGCTACCGTAGTCGAGCAGGCTCATCAGCGCAGGAATAAAGAAAAGCAGCATTTCGGCCATCAGAAGACCAGC
This sequence comes from Pseudomonas arcuscaelestis, assembly GCF_016881005.1. GTDB lineage: Bacteria > Pseudomonadota > Gammaproteobacteria > Pseudomonadales > Pseudomonadaceae > Aquipseudomonas > Aquipseudomonas arcuscaelestis. The sequence goes on from NZ_JACOPV010000011.1 coordinate 45,385, forward strand.
GCCCAGCTGCAGGGCAGCAGGCTTGAGCCAACCCAGGGCAAACGCGATCAACAGCAGCGCCAGCCCCATGACCCCACCAGGAATTGGCCAGCCGAGCCAAGCTGCCAGCTGACCGCCAATTGCATAAAGAGAAAGAAATACTGCCAGTTCGGCGAGTAGACGCAGGAAGCGTTTAAATGATGCGGGTTTCATCGCAGTGGACCTCTTCAAGGCTCTATTCTAGAGCCCCCTTCGCCACGCTAAAAACGAATTGTTAGACTAGCTTCCATTCCACAATGGAATTCAGATCATGGAATTCAAACAGCTACGCAGTTTTATCGAGGTGATCCACAACGGGGGTTTCACTCAAGCCTCGCACATCCTGAATATCAGCCAGTCAGCCGTGAGCAAGCAAGTGGCCCAGCTCGAACAAGACCTCGGTACACCCTTACTGGAGCGCCAAGGCTCACAGCTACACCTGACGTCTGCCGGCAAGATTGTGCTGGAACGAGGCGAAGTTATGCTGCGCATGCGCCAGGAACTGCTCAATGAACTCGATGACCTGAGCCAACTGGGTCGTGGCGAGTTGCGTCTTGGCCTGCCGCAGCTTGGTAGCGACGCGCTGTTTGCCAGGCTGTTCGCGGAGTACCGTCGGCGCCATCCAAACATCACCATTCATTTGCTTGAAGGCGGTAGCCGCAGTGTCGAGCAAGCGGTGTTGAGCGGCGAGCTGGAGCTGGGCGGTAGCCTGACACCGAACGATCCGGCATTCGCGTTTCAACCGTTCTGCAATGAACCGCTCGATGCATTGCTGCCCACCGATCACCCCTTGGCCGGGGCCGGTCGAGTCAGTCTGGCGCAATTGGCCGACACGCCGTTTTTACTCTATCAGCGCAGCTTCGTGCTCAATGACCGGCTGCTTGGCGCGTGCCAGCAAATGGGCTTTACCCCAAAGGAAGGTGGGAGAAGCGGCCAGGCCGACTTCCTCGCCGCTCTAGTAGCCGCAGGCCAGGGCGTCGTGTTGCTGCCGAGCGTAGTAGCCCGAGGCCTGGAACGCCCCGGCGTGGTTCGCCTGACGCTGAGCGAACCAACCGAGCTGCGCTGGGACATCGCCTTTATCTGGCGACAAGGCGCTTATCTGTCACGCGCAGCGCAGGCCTGGCTGCAATTGCTGCGCGAGCAACCTCACACGGATTGATCAGCTACGCAGCGCGCTGATCAATTCGGCCAGCCATGGCTCGGCATCGGTTTCCGGGGTTACCGTTTCGCTGGCATCCAGGCGCAGCATTGGTAGCACTTCGGTAACACCCATCTCGGCGAACAACTCACGCATCTGTTCGCCACCACCACAGAAGGTGTCTCCGTAGCTGGAATCACCCAGGCCGATCACGGCGCCGGGAAGCCCACGCCAGGCTGCGGGCAGCACATCGCGAATTTCACTGAACAAAGGCATCAGGTTATCAGGCAGCTCGCCCATCCCCGTGGTTGAGGTCACCGCCAGGAAGGCTTCAGGAGCAAAGCCCTGAAGGTCTTGCAACGTAGCGCGATTGGCGTGCCAGGCCTCGAATCCTGCAGCGTTGAGCAGGGTTTGAGCATGCCGGGCGACTTCTTCGGCTGAACCGTAGACCGAACCGGAAAGGATGGCGACTTTCATAGAGTATTCCGAAGCTGAGTAAAAACGTAGGATACTAGCATTGGACACTGGCAAAAGGCCTCATTCTCCAGATGTGAGGCGCCAGCCAATCCTCTAGAATCTACCGCCGTTCTTGATTCAGTCTTGCGGAACTCGTCGAATGATTAACGCAACATTGCTGCAACGTATGGTCGATGCCTCGATCGACGGCGTCGTGATTGCCGAGCAAGAAGGTGATGACGACACCATCCTGATTTATGTGAATCCGGCATTCGAACGAATGACCGGTTACCAGGCCAACGATATTCTCTATCAGGACTGCCGATTCCTGCAGGCTGATGATCGTGACCAGGACGCCCGCACGCGAATCCGGGAGGCAATCAAGAGCGGCCGGCCAAGCCGGGAAATCCTGCGTAACTATCGCAAGGATGGCAGCATGTTCTGGAACGAACTGTCGATCACCCCGGTGCTCAACGAGGCCGATCAGCTCAAATATTTCATTGGTATCCAGAAGGATGTCACCCGCCAGATCGAGAGCGAACATCGGCTGGTGGAACTGGAACGCGAGCTTGCCGACGCCAGGGCACATATTTCCAGGCTGGAAAGCGACGAACGGTAAAAACAAAACTACCGTATGGTTGTCCATCACGGTGACTAAATGCATTCACGACTGACCTTTCGAGTTCGACCATGCAAGCAGATGCCCTCCTGACTCAGGACGAGTTGGACTTTATCAGGACCATGCAGCGCACCTCACAGCCTTCTTCGGCTGAGTCGCCTTCGCGCCTGATGGTCAATGGCGGCCCCGAGATCAAGCACCTGTTGACCCAACTCATTGCCCAGGAGCAAGTCACCCTGCAGGCGCAGTTCGACAACCACCAGATGACCTTCCCCCTGCATCTGGTCGAAGACGAATTCCACTCCTTGCAACTGCAACTGGGTGCGCCGCACATCTACGAAGAAGGTCCGATGGTACGGCCATGGCGCCTGACCCTCGAGACCCCAGTCGCGTTGGAAGATGAACTGGGCCTGAGCACCGGTTTGTGGGTTCGGGAAATTTCCTTCAAGGGCGTGCTGGTGGAGTTTCGGGATCAGCCCAAACCACCGACAACCTTCGATCTCTGGTTTGCCCCTGCCCATTGCACGCCGATTGCCCTGCACGGCATTCTGCAGCGGCGAACCGGGCAAAATCTGGCAGCGTACAACCTCAACCAGAGCCAGCAGGCAGAAATCGACCGGCTACGCGAATACATCCTCCAGGCCCATCGCCAAGCTCACCCGGAGCTGCACCCTCAACTGTCCAAGTGACCTGCCAGTGATTGCTGCAGGCGACGCAGCATCAAGCGCCCTTCATTACCAAGGCACGCCACTTGCGAACCGATAAGGTTGTCCTGTGCCATTTCTGCCGCCTCTCCTGCCAGCAGTAACGGGCACTCCAAGCCCAGGGCAAGGCGAGCCAGGCGCTTGGGCAAGTCGTGCGCCGGTGGATGATTGGAGAACAGCACCAGGGCGTGCGGGGTCATGCGCTCGCAAACCAGGGTGAGTTCTTCCACAGGCTGGCCCAGACCTAATACCGTCACGCCGATTTCACTGGTGCCCAGCATCAGTGCGGCTACCAGCAGCTCCAACTCGCGACAGTGGCCGGGTATCGCCGCAAGCACTACCCTGACCTCCTGCTGGCCGGCGCTCAATTGCAGGCGCTGCAACACCCGGCCGCGCAGAAAGCCATCAAGAAACAGCCATTCGCTGAGGTGGCCGAACGCTTCCTGGGTGCTGCGCAACTCCTGCCAGACCGGCAAGAAGATGTCCTGGAATGCCACCACCTGTGGATAAGTACTGAACACCTGACCGTACACCTGCTCCAGGCGCAGTTCATCGAACGCTCTTACAGCCTGGCGCAGTTGCAGTTGCCACTGTTTGAAATCGTCTTTGGAAACCGGGTTGGGTATACCTTCGCTTTGCAGCTTGAGGCTCTGGCTGCGTGCCAGGATCTTGCCAACCTTGCTCACGGCGACGCCACGCTCGATCCAACCAAGGATATTGCGCACCTCGTCGATATCGGCCTGGGAATAGAGTCGGTGCCCACTTTCGGTGCGCGTCGGCTGGATCAGCCCATATCGGCGCTCCCAGGCTCGCAGCGTAACCGGGTTGATACCCGTCAGACGCGAGACTTCACGAATGGGAAACAGCTCCTCATGATCGAGGTCACCGGCGTTCGATGAAGGCTGGGCAGATTCAAGCATTGCCAGAAAACCACGACTCTTTGGGGGTAGCGCACATTCTACTCCGGGCAATACAAAAGCGACTATTGGCATTTCTGTCAGTTGGCGACAACCCAGCACTGACGGGTCAGTTTATTTGAGGAATAATCCGTGCCCGCTTTTTGCATGCAACCCGATGCAGTCCACCACTCCGGATGCATTACACGGGCAAGGCCATCCGCCCTGCCCCGTTGCCAGGAGATACACAATGTCTACCCCTCCCGTTACGTTGATGGTAACGCGCCGCGTTGCCGAAGGCCGCTATCAGGACCTGATGAGCTGGCTTCACGAAGGCGAACAATTGGCCACCGACTTTGCCGGCTACCTGGGCTCCGGCGTACTGGCGCCACCGCCACAGGGCGACGAGTTTCAGATCATCTTCCGCTTTACCAACGAGCAAACCATGCATGCATGGGAGCACTCGGCTTCGCGCAACGCCTGGCTGACCCGTGGCAACGGTCTGTTCGAACAGCCGCAAGAGCTGCGGGTCAGTGGCCTGGACGGCTGGTTTGGCACCAATTTGGTGCAGCGACCCCCACGCTGGAAACAAGCTGTGGCAATCTGGCTGGCGTTCTTTCCGGTCTCACTTTTGTTCAACCTGTTGTTCGGCCACTGGCTGGCCGCCTTGGACCTGGTCCCGCGCATACTGCTGAGTACGCTGGGGTTAACGCCGCTGATGGTGTATTTGTTCATTCCCTTGTCCACCCGCCTGCTGGCCAACTGGCTCAATGCCCCAGCACGCGGCTGCAGGCCGCAGGGTGCGCGCAACGCGGTCTAGTTCGGGTATGCTGGCGGTAATCCAAGCGAACCTGTAAAAGTTGACCGCCCCCACCATGAACAGCCCAATTCTTGTCACCGGAGCCAGCCAGCGAGTCGGACTGGCGTTGGCCCTGAACCTGGCGCAGGCCGGCCATACCGTGGTCAGCGCCAGCCGTAGCAAAAACGCCGAGGCGCCGCACCCGAACATCATCCAGTTCCAGGCCGATCTGTGCCGGGAAGACGACCGCCAGGCCCTGATCGACCACCTCACGAGCAACTATAACGGCCTCAGGGCAATTATTCACAACGCCTCGTTGTGGCTCGACGACGACCTGGTCAATCTCAATACCATGTTCAAACTGCACGTCGAAGCGCCCTACCACCTGAACCTGGCGCTGGGCGAGCAACTGTTGAAAATGGCCAAGGCCGATATCATCCATATCTGCGACGAAACCTCCTCGCGCGGCAGCAAGAGCCACATTGGCTACGCCGCCACCAAGGCTGCGCTGCAGAACATGGTGTTGTCCTTTGCCGAGAAATACGCACCGGTGGTGCGAGTCAACGCGATTCTGCCCGGGCTGCTGATTCTCAAGGAAAACAGTGACGAAGCGTATCGTCAGCAAACCTTGAAAAAGGCCTTGCTGGAATTTGAACCGGGCGCGCAGCCGCTGATCGAGGCGGTGCAATTCCTCCTCGAAAGCCAATACAGCACCGGCAGCAGTGTGGTCATCAACGGTGGCCGCCATCTAAAAAACCGCATCGCGGTAGACTGAATTGTCCTTGTCACGAGAATGACCATGAACGACCAACAAAAAATTGAGCTAGAAGCCGCCGCCTTCCGCCGGCTGGTTGCTCATCTGGACAGCCGCAAGGATGTACAGAACATCGACCTGATGAACCTCTCCGGTTTCTGCCGCAACTGCCTGTCGAAGTGGTACAAGGCCGCCGCCGACGAGCGCCAGATCGAGCTGAGCATGGATGACGCCCGCGAAGTGGTCTACGGCATGCCTTATGCCGAGTGGAAAGCCCAATACCAGAAAGAAGCCAGCGCCGAACAGCAAGCTGCCTTCGCCAAAGGAAAGCCCCATGACTGATCTGAACACCCTGCGCAAAAGCCTCAACAGTGGCGAGCACGCCTTCGCCGATACCCTGGCTTTTGTCGCAGCGCACTACGAGTACCAGCCACAAGCATTCAACAATGGCGGCGTAGAAAGTGCTGCCGGGCAGAATGAAGGCTCATGCAAAACCCTGGGCCTGGCCCTGCTCGAAGGCCTGAGCAACGAAGAAGCGTTGTTGGCGTTTGGCGAACACTACCGCTCGGTCCTGGCCACCCCTGAGGGCAGCGACCACGGCAACATCCGCGCCCTGATGCAGCACGGTCTGGCCGGCGTCACGTTCGCGGCACAACCGCTCAAGGCTCGCTAAGGGCGAGCAGGCGTCCCGGCGCGCCATCGGCCAGTTGCCCGTGTTGCAGCCACTGCAGGGCAATTGGCCAGAGCCGGGTCTCGAAACGATTGTGAAAAAAGGCGAAATGGCCAATCTGCGCTTCGCCGATATCGGCCGGTGCTATGCGCAAATGGCTGGGTGAACTCGATGCGCAGTAACTGAGCAAGCGCTCGATTGCCGCAACCGTGCCGAAAGGATCATCGGTCAGACTGATCGCCAATGTTTGCGCCCTGAACTGGGCAAATGGCCGCTCGACCAAAGCCTTGCCACTGGGGCGTCGCTCGTAGGCTGCGCTCAAGGTGCTCCAGTCTTTCACCACGCCGGCTGGAGTGTCCTCCAACCAACCCAGGCGCTTGCCGGGAAAATACCCAAAGAGTTGTGTCAGCAACGGCATTACCACATGCCACTTGCCAAACAGTTGCCAGCGGCTGTCGGCGGCGTAGTCGCGCCAATAAGCGAACTGCGCGCCCACCGTTACCAACCTGCGCAACTGAGTTGACGATGCTGCCAATCCCGCCGCACAGCCACCAAAGCTATGGCCGACAACATCGATTGGCTGACCGGGAAACTCGCGGCGAGCACGCTGCAGTACCGCTTCGAAATCCAGTACGCCCCAGTCGGTCCAGGTGGCCTTGAAGTTGCGCATCGACGCCGGGCGCGACTCTCCAATGCCGCGATAGTCATAGGTCATGACATCGAAGCCGTGGCTGAACAGGTATTGGGCAAAACGGGCGTAGTAACTGCAACGCACCGAAGTGGCAGCATTGATGATCACCACCGGGCGTGCGCTGTCGACCAATGGATGGCGCCAGCTGAAACCGCCGATGGAATATCCATCGCTTGCCGCTTCGCGAAACGCTTGTGCAGCGCTGCTGGCGGCCAATAGAGGTGAAAATGCTTCGAGGCTGCTCATCGGGAAACCTCAAACAGTCGCCGCTCCCGCACGAATACGGGAACGGCGGCAGAGGACTGCTTACAGCTCGATGCAGTCGAATTTAACGTCGGTGGCTACATCGGCGTCGTAATCAACGTCCGCACGCTCGAAACCGAACAACTTGAGGAACTCGCGCTTGTAGTCCTTGTAGTCGGTAACGTCGAACAGATTCTCGGTGGTCACGGTCGGCCACAGGGCTTTGCAGGCATCCTGGACGTCATCACGCAGCTCCCAATCATCCAGACGCAGGCGGCCTTCTTCGTCCAGTGCTGCCGGCGCACCATCTTCACGGTACAGACGGTCACGGAACAGGCGGTCCAGCTGGTCTTGAGTACCTTCGTGAACACCCTTTTCCTTCATGATCTTGAAGACCATCGACAGGTACAGCGGCATTACCGGAATAGCCGAGCTTGCCTGGGTAACCACGGACTTGAGCACCGCAACGTTGGCACCACCACCGACTTTGCTGCCCAGACGCTTGGCCGTTTCATCCAAGTCCATCTTGGCCTTGCCCAAGGCGCCGTGCCAGTAGATCGGCCAGGTAATCTCGGTGCCGATGTAGCTGAAGGCTACGGTGCGAGCTTGCGGGGCCAGAACGCCGGCGGCATTCAGGGCATCGATCCACAGCTGCCAGTCCTGACCACCCATGACGGTAACGGTATCCGCGATTTCCTGCTCGGTAGCAGGCTCGATGGACGCCTCGATGATGGTGTCTTTGTTGGTGTCGATGGCAGTCGACTTGTACGGCTGGCCAATCGGCTTGAGGGCCGAACGTACCAGTTCGCCGGTCTGTGGCAGTTTGCGCACAGGCGAAGCCAGCGAGTAGACCACCAGGTCAACCTGACCGCCCATTTCGTTCTTGATCAGCTCAATGACCTTGGCCCGCGCTTCGTCGGAGAAGGCATCGCCGTTGATCGACTTGCTGTACAGGCCTTCGGCCTTGGCGAACTTGTCGAATGCTGCAGAGTTGTACCAGCCGGCAGTGCCGGGCTTGGTTTCAGTACCTGGCTTTTCGAAGAATACGCCGAGGGTGTCAGCACCAAAGCCGAACGCGGCGGTGATGCGCGCTGCCAGGCCGTAGCCGCTGGATGCACCGATCACCAGGACCTTCTTCGGACCATCCTTGCGCACGCCCTGCTTGCGGGTGGCTTCGATCTGATCACGTACGTTCAGCTCGCAACCGGTTGGATGCGTAGTGGTGCAGATAAAACCGCGAACTTTAGGGTGGATGATGGCCAATGTCTGTACCTCGTCAGTGAATATGCTGAGGGAGCCGAATCGCGGGGGACTCGTGGTTCCGTTGCTGTGAGGGTGAGACTACACCCGCAGCGTTGCCGACACATCCGGCTCCCTGGAATCCTTAAGGGCGCTACTTTGTCACAGCGTGGAAAAGTTCAGCAACTGCGATGTCAGACTCTGAATGCGCCGATCAGGCGCTTGAGCTCCATCACCTGGGCTGACAGCTGGCGGCTGGCATCTTCAGTTTGGTGAGCACCTTGGGTGGTATGTTCGGCGGCCCGATTGATCTGCACGATATTCTGGTCGATGTCCTGGGCAACCGCTGTCTGCTGCTCGACGGCAGCCGCAATTTGCTGGTTCTGATCAACGATGGTGCCAACCGCGCCAAGAATGTTTTCCAGTGCCTGCTGCACCTGCTGCGACTGCCCGACCGTACCGGCAGCCACCTGATGGCTGGCATCCATTGCCTTTACCGCTGCACCGACACCGCCTTGCAGGCGCGAGATCATCTGGTCGATTTCTTCGGTCGAGTGTTGGGTACGCTTGGCCAGGGTGCGGACTTCGTCGGCCACCACGGCAAAGCCACGCCCCTGTTCTCCGGCACGCGCGGCCTCGATGGCAGCATTGAGTGCCAACAGGTTGGTTTGCTCGGCAATGCTCTTGATGACTTCAAGCACGCGGCTGATGGCCTGGCTGTCACTGGCCAGTTGATTGATGACCACCACCGACTGATCGATTTCACCGGCCAGCCGCGCAATATTGCCCTGCTGAACCTCGACCAGACCGCGGCCACTCACTGTCTCCTGGTTAACGCTATGAGCACTGTTGACCGCGGCCGCGGCACTGCGCGCCACTTCCTGGGCAGTGGCCGACATCTGGTTCATGGCCGTAGCCACCTGCTCGATCTGCCCGCGCTGGCCACTGACCGCCTGATTGCTGCGTGCCGAAACCGCGTGCACCTGCTCTGCCTGGTGCTCGACTTCAACCACGGTACGACCGACCTGCTCGATAAGATCGTGAATACGCTGGACCGTACCGTTGAACACCTGCCCCAGCTCGCCCAGTTCGTCACGGCTGTCGGCTCGAAAGCTTACGGTCATATCCCCGGCAGCGACCTTGTCCATGACCGCGCCCAGGCTTTTCAGGGTATGGCGGGTAGATGCGTAGAAGCCGCCGTAAAGATAGACAATCAGCAAAAATACGCCGGCCAGTGCAGACACCAGCAAGATCATGTGCAACCGATGCTCGCCGAGGCGCTGCTGCAATTGCTGATCAAGAAACTCGCCTGTCGCCGTGTTGAGCGCGTAGGTATGGGCCATCAGCCCACTGACTTGCTGGTAGAACCCCAACCAGGGTGCGTCGAACGTTTCGGCCAGGATCACTTGCTCTTCGAACAGCTCGCTGGCCTGCTTCAACGAAGCCTGGCTGCTGTTGGCCAGGCTGCCTAGGCGCGATTGCGCAGCAGGCTCACTGGCCAATGCTTCCTGGACCCTCAATGCATAGTTTGCAGCGAGCTTGTCCAACCGCTGCAGCAAATCCTCGAAGCGGGTACTGACAGCTGAGTTGAGAAAGCCCTGGCCCAACGAATAAGCGCCCATAGCCCGGCCTTCACCCAGGGTCTGGGTCACTTCAGGGGTGACGTTGACCATCAACTCTGTCAGTTGGCGAATTGCCACGTCGCTGTCCTGGGTAAGTCCGGCCTGGCTGGCAATCATTTTGCTCAGCACCTGGGCCTGCGCCAGAAGCTTGTCGAGATGGGCAACCTTGCTGGTCAGGGACGACTCGGCTTGGGCAGCTTTAAGCAAGTTGAGCATGTCATCGCGCTTGCCATGGAGGTCCCGCGCCTGGCCCTCATCGGCGATAACAGCAGAAATACCCGACAAACGCTCGAACACTTGCTGCTCAAGCGTCGAAATCTGCGCCTCAAGATCGCCGGCCTTGCCCGACTGGCCGAGTATGGCGTTGATTTGTACCAGGTTGCCCAGGGTTTCCAGGTCACCACGCAAGGTCATGCTGTTGCCGAGCAGCTCAAGGCTCTTGAGCTCAACCTGCGTGGCATGGAATTTCGCGTAGGAGTCGTGGACCAGGTAGTAGTTGGTCACCAACATAGGCAGGAAAAACAGAATACTGATCAAGCTGAATTTCATCCCGAAACTCAGCCGATTCATCAGTGCGATAGCCGGATACAACAGACTCTTCACAGGCGGTCCCCTCCGATTCTTATTGTTATGCGCGCACAATGGCACTAGGCCACTGATGAAATTTCAGCACCTGTATAACGCATATCGGAAGGAGGTTTTGTAACTTAAGGTAAACCGATTCGGGAGCAGACCAGCGGCTGCTCCCGCTTGTGCATTCAGCCAAGTACGGTCCACAGGGCGAAACAGGCATACCAGAGCACTGCAGAGCGAAGCAGCAGCTCCCATAGCGAATCCAGCCCGACCAGGCCTGCAGGTCCTGCTGGCACATCTGCAGGCATGTCCCCAGCTACTTTACCGACCGAAGCGATCAATTTTGCCGCGCTGATGTGCCAATTGAGCAACTCGTGCAGCATCACCCGGCTTACTGCAACAAAATTGCCGACCAGGGCAAAGCTCACACCCAGCACCCGCACCGGCGCCCAGTCAAAGGCATGGCGCAATTGCTGGGCACGCTCGCGCAGCGCTGCAGCATTGGCATGCTCGGCGGTCAACGCCAGCAAACGATAGGCCAGCGCTGCCGCAGGGCCTAACAGGGCATACCAGAAAATTACCGCAAAGAAGCTCTGGTACGCTTGCCACAACAAGTGCCCCTGAACCCGTTCAAGCAGAGATGACGCGTCGTCACCGGTCACATTCAGGTCTCGCTCGGCCACGTGCACGGCAGCTTGTTCATCACCGCGCCGCCAGGCGTCACGAAACGGCCCCAGTGATGCTTTGACGTCACCGCGGCCCAGGCTGTAAATCAGCACCAGCAGATGCACCGGCAGTGCCAGCAAACCGTAGGCTACGGGTTCCAGCACATGAACCAGCAAAGCCACCAGCAGCACCGGCACCGGCAACAGCACCAGAATCAGCAGCAGCCACCATGGATGGCTTTTGCCGCTGCGCTCCAGCCGGGCAAGTTCGGCACGAAAGAAACCGTCGCGCTGCAGTCGCTGGCGCAGTGCCGAAAATTTCTCGACCCACAGCACCAGCAACAACACCAGAAAACTCATGATCTGTCCTCTTTGTTCTGCAAGGCCGCACGGTATCGCGACCAGTCGAAAGCAGGGCCCGGGTCGGTCTTGCGCCCCGGGGCAATATCGCTATGGCCCTGGATTCTCTGCTCGTCAATGGCCGGCCAGGCAGCCTGGATCTGACGGGTCAGTTGCTGCAGTGCCTGATACTGGGCATCGGTGTAAGGCAACTCATCGGTACCTTCAAGCTCGATGCCGATGGAAAAATCGTTGCAGGCCTCACGCCCGGCAAAACAGGACACGCCAGCATGCCAGGCGCGATCCAGGCAGGAAACGAACTGGGTAACCTTGCCGTCTCGTTCAATCAGAAAATGCGCTGATACGCGCAGGTGCTTGATCCCTTCGAAATAGGGATGTTCGTCAGGGTCCAGGCGATTTTGAAAGAATTCCTGGACTTTGCCGGTAGCAAACTGCGCGGGCGGCAGGCTGATATTGTGAATCACAAGCAGGGAGATGACTTCGCCTTCGGCGCGGACATTGAAGTTCGGCGAAGGGCAATGAGTGATGCCGGCGAACCATCCTGTAGTGCGGTCCAGTTGCATAGAAAATCCTGAGGCACGAGAGCACGCTCTCAGTATGCCCCGAGGCGTCATGGGATGCATGGTTAAAACACGTAGGAAAACTAACGCAACTGATGTCGGCGCAATTGACTGACTACTGAGTCCAGCGCCCGGTCGAATAGCAGCGAGTCGTCGAGTACGCGCGCAGTACCGCGGCGAAAGGCGGCTGCCAGCGCCAACGGCGAATACTCACAAACCTTGAGGCCAGTGCGATTGACGAAAACCAGCCGGTCGGTGCTGTCGATCTGGGTAATCAGCTTGCAACGCTGCACATCTTCACCCTCAATCAGCTCTACCCAGGTGCCAATACGCAAGCGCTGCACTTGCAGTATTGCCGGATCGTCGTTGCCCATGAACATCACACTGTCCACAGGCATTGCCTGTTCCGGGCCGATCAAATTGATTTCATCGAGCACCAGCACACGCTCCAGCCCTGCGTTGCTCAGGTGGCTGCCAGTGAACCGATTCTCGAATGCCTGTACGTGCAAAGCTTCCAGCTGCGCAAAGAACTCGCTGGTGGCAAAAGGATCGAAAGCAGCGCTGGCCAAGCCATCACGCAGGGCCTTGAGCAACCCCGGCAAAATTTCAAGCAAGTGCTGGCGCGCCTGCGGCTCGTCGGTGGAGTGTTCGACACTCCAGATCAATTCGTTCATGGTCTCCAGAGTTTCGAGCCACGAAACCGAAGTATCCCCATGCTTGAGATAAACCAATAGCAGCACTTGGCTCCAGGCCTCTTCAAGCATGCGCACCACCACCCGTGGCAAGCTTTTGCCCAAGAGCCGGCGATTGAGTTCCTGCTGCACTCGCTGACGCGCCAGATGCGCTCGCGCGCGGCCTTCTTCGGCATCCCGTGTACGTTGCTCCAGCAGTTCGTTGCGTCGCCGCTCTTCGCTGCTGAAGGCGACAAACTCGCTTAGTAGCTCGGAAAAAATCACCGGATCATCGTCAAAGTCGTTGAGCAGGCTCTGGATGATTTTCTCCACGCGCTGGTACAAGGCATCGCGCTGGCCGTCATCGCTTGCCTCCCAACCCACGGCTGCTGTAGCGATTTCGTTGAGCAGGCGTCGGGCGGGATGACAGCTGCGACTGAAAAAGCGCTTATCCAGCACTGCAACCTTGAGCATGGGGATCTGCATGCGTCCGATCAGGCTGCGCAGAGACTGCGGCAGGTTGTGATCGGCAAGAATGAAATCGAAGAGCATGCCAATCAGGTTGATGACATCCTCATCAACCACTTCGACCTTGCGGTAGGTGCCGCTCTTTACACTGACGCGAGTCAGCAACTGCTCAAGCTGCTGGTGCAGGTCGAAATCATCAGCCTCACAGGCCGGCGGTACATAGTGCTGCAGATGAGAAAGCAGGCGCAGCAGATCACGGGTGCTGATCGGCTGCACCGGGCTGCACGCCTCCAGCCGCGGCGCCACACGCCCCCGCACCCTCGAAAGCAAGCTTTGTAATGAAGTGAATACCGCCTGCTCGCTGGCATCCAGCTCGACATTCGGTTCACCACACTGGCAAGGGGTGTTCTCGACGCTCGGCACGGGACGGTGCTGCGCTCGACGCCGATGTACCGCTTTGAGTTCAGGCAGAATTCCGGTCGCCATCAATAACTGATTGGCATCGCCATACAGCTGCTGGGCGTCTTGCAGGACGTAACGCTCGAAAAGCTTGAGGATGATCAGCTTGACCTTGATGCCTACCCCAAGATTGCGCCCAGCTTGAAGAAAGTATTCGCACAGCATGGCCGGGCCCAACGGATTGCGTCGGTCATCGAGGGGCTGGCCGGTCAATGCGCTGAAACGCAAGGTCAACTGATTGAGGGCAAAGCCGTCGCGCGCAAGAATCCGCTCGACCATCGCCTCCAGCACGCTGGAGCGCTCTCGCTCGTTCAGAACCGCCTGAGCTGACTGCTCATGGCTGTCTGACTGTCTAGGTAACAGCATCTCGGCCTGGCCCATGCGCCCGAAGGCCTCATAGAAACAGTCCAGATAGCCACGCTCGATATTCTTGCTTTTCAGCCGCAGGTCTCGCATGGCTTCGAAGAGTGCGTTCTGCTCACCGTTACTGACCGCCTTGTCAGCCATTTCGAACAGCATGTCGTCGGCATTCTCGAACAACGCCTGCAGACCTTGTCGTAGTTGTAATGCAGCTTTGTCGCGCACCTGCAGGAGCACCACCGGCAGACGAGCCATAGGCGCGTTGCGCGCCTGATCGATGGCGGCCTTGATTGGCACCACCTTCCCGCCTTTGTGCATCCCGGACTCCTTGCAGGGTAGATTTTTGTAGTAAGGCAACCGATCGTCAAAGCCATGACGTCAAATACAAGTCGCATTATCTGGCAAAATCAAGACACTCGCTAGCACGGGCTGCCCTATAATCCCGGGCAATTAGCTTGTGGAGCCTGCCATGCCGAATTTACGCCTCGCCGACCTGACCGCCGAAATCGAAGCCAACGTGCGCCGCGCATTGCTCGAAGACGTTGGCAGTGGCGACATCACCGCCCAACTGATCCCGGCCGAGCGCCTGGCCAAGGCCACCATCATTACGCGCGATGAGTGCGTCATTGCTGGCAGTGCCTGGGTCGATGCAGTGTTTCGCCAACTCGATCCGCGGGTAGCGGTGCATTGGCAGGTAAAGGACGGTGAGCGTGCCCAGCCCAATCAGCCGCTGTTTCATCTGGAAGGACCCGCCCGCTCGCTTTTGACCGGCGAGCGCAGTGCGCTGAACTTCCTGCAATTGCTCTCGGGGGTGGCAACCCGCGCGCAGTTCTTCGCCGATAAAGTCGCCGATACCCAGGTCAAGCTGCTCGATACCCGCAAAACACTGCCGGGCCTGCGCCTGGCGCAGAAGTACGCGGTCACCTGTGGCGGTTGTCACAACCATCGTATCGGTCTGTTCGATGCCTTCCTGATCAAGGAAAACCACATTGCCGCCAGCGGCGGAATTGCCCAGGCTATCAGCGCCGCCCACAAGATTGCGCCCGGCAAGCCGGTGGAAGTCGAAGTGGAAAGTCTGCAAGAGCTCAAGCAAGCCCTGGATGCCGGTGCCGATATCGTCATGCTCGACGAACTGAGTCTGGACGACATGCGCGAAGCCGTGCGCCTGAATGCCGGCAAGGCCAAGCTTGAGGCCAGCGGGGGCGTAAACGAGGACACCCTGCGGGTGATTGCCGAAACCGGCGTCGACTACATCTCCATTGGTGCCATGACCAAGGATGTGAAGGCTGTGGACTTGTCCATGCGTCTGAGCCTGTAAACGCATTGCGGGGCAAACCCGCTCCTGCCGGCTTGTACAACACCGGAGGGAGCGGGATTGCCCCGCAATTTTGCTACAGCACAATCAAGCGTTCTGCAGGCCGTCCAGGTAGCGCTCGACATCCAGCGCAGCCATGCAACCAGCACCGGCCGAGGTGATCGCCTGGCGATACACGTGGTCGGCTACGTCGCCCGCGGCGAACACGCCTTCAACGTTGGTAGCGGTAGCGTTGCCATCGCGCCCACCGTTCACCACCAGGTAGCCATCCTTAAGGGTCAGCTGACCTTCGAACAGCGAAGTGTTCGGGGTATGACCGATAGCGATGAACACGCCGTCGACCTTGATCTCATCGAAACTGCCATCGTTGTTCTTCAGGCGAGCACCGGTGACGCCCATGTCGTCGCCCAGAACTTCGTCCAGGGTGGCGTTGAGTTTCAGCTCGATCTTGCCTTCAGCTACACGTGCGTTGAGCTTGTCGACCAGGATCTTCTCGGCGCGGAACGTTTCGCGGCGGTGAACCAGCGTAACCTTGCTGGCGATGTTGGCCAGGTACAGGGCCTCTTCAACAGCGGTGTTACCGCCACCGACGACTGCCACTGGCTTGTTGCGGTAGAAGAAACCGTCGCAGGTTGCGCAGGCAGAAACACCTTTGCCCATGAACGCTTCTTCCGATGGCAGGCCCAGGTAACGAGCGCTGGCACCGGTGGCGATGATCAGGGCATCGCAGGTGTAGGTGGCGCTGTCACCTTTGAGGGTGTACGGCTTGCTGGCGAGGTCGACGGCATTGATGTGATCGAACACCACTTCGGTTTCGAAACGCTCGGCGTGTTCCTGCATACGCTGCATCAGTGCCGGGCCGGTCAGACCGTGGGCATCGCCCGGCCAGTTGTCGACTTCGGTGGTAGTGGTCAGCTGGCCGCCAGCCTGCATGCCGGTAATCAGCAGCGGCTTGAGGTTGGCACGTGCGGCGTACACGGCGGCGCTGTAACCGGCAGGGCCGGAGCCAAGAATAATCACTCGCGAATGACGAACTTCAGACATGACGCTCTCCTGTCAAAGCGGGCGCTGGATTGCCCGCTTCGTATCGCCGGGGTGGCCGGCTGGAATAAAAAAGAACCTGCGAAGCACTTGGGGAAGGCTTTTGGCCGCAGGTTCTGAAAACCGTTGAAACGCAGCCTTACAGGCTGGCGGCGTTTTCCGCCAGGTAGTCGGCAACGCCTTTGGCATCAGCCTTCATACCTTTCTGGCCCGGACGCCAGCCGGCAGGGCAAACTTCGCCGTGCTGCTCGGTGAACTGCAGTGCTTCGACCAGACGGATCATCTCGTCGACTTCACGACCCAGCGGCAGGTTGTTGACAACCTGGTGCTGTACCACGCCTTGCTGGTCGATCAGGAACGAGGCACGCAGTGCCACGCCAGCATCGTGTTCGATACCGTAGGCACGGGTGATCTCGTGCTTGACGTCGGCAACCATGGTGAATTCGACTTCGCCGATACCGCCCTTCTCCACTGGCGTGCTGCGCCATGCGTGGTGAGTGAACTGCGAGTCGATAGAGACACCTACCACTTCAACACCCAGCTCGCGGAACTTATCCATGCGGTTGTTGTGGGCAATAATTTCCGACGGGCAGACAAAGGTGAAGTCCAGCGGCCAGAAGAACAGCACGACGTATTTGCCGCGCAGCGAGGAAAGCTTGAAGCTGTCGACGATAGAACCGTCGCCCAGAACTGCCGCCGCATCGAAATCAGGGGCTTGCTTGTTGACCAGAATGCTCATGAAAACTCCTTGAAGATCAGAATTCGAAGGCGTTGAAAAATATGTGCGCACTTTAGCGAGGCCGCAGAGATTAAGGAAATATCCTTAGACAATCCACCTTATAGGCCGGCTCTATTCATCATCGGAGCCTACAGCTGTTTGCCTATTACACTACGCCTTACCAGGTGCCGAGCTTTGTTACAGCCCGTTTCCTCCATAGCGCCGCGCTTTCGCCAGCCGCTCAAACTCGGTAAGGTCAGCGCGTTTGCCTTCACCCGGAGTTCCCTATGCAAGCCCCTGTACTCTCTGGCCCTCAGTACCTGCGTGAAGGACTGAAACTGGTCCTGAGCCCGAGCCTGCGCCTATTCGTATTGCTGCCTCTGGCAGTCAACCTGCTGCTGTTCGTCGGTTTGATCTATTTCGCTGGCCATCAATTCAGCCTCTGGGTCGATTCACTGATGCCCAGCCTGCCGAGCTGGCTGAGCTTTCTCAACTACGTGCTGTGGCCATTGTTCGTCGCGCTGGTGGTGCTGATGGTGTTCTTCACCTTCACCCTGCTGGCCAACATTATTGCCGCGCCCTTCAACGGCTTTCTGGCTGAAAAGGTCGAAGTGGTCGTACGCGGCACGGATGACTTCCCGGCCTTCCGTTGGGCCGAACTCACCGCCATGGTGCCGCGCACCCTCAGCCGCGAAATGCGCAAGTTGGGCTACTTCCTGCCGCGGGCGCTGGCACTGTTCGTCCTGTCGCTGATTCCAGTGGTCAACATCATTGCCGCTCCGTTGTGGCTACTGTTCGGTATCTGGATGATAGCGATCCAGTACATCGACTACCCGGCGGATAACCACAAGATGAGCTGGCAGGACATGCTTGCCTGGCTGCGCGCCAAACGCTGGCAGAGCCTGGGCTTTGGCGGCATCACTTACCTCGCGCTGATGATTCCTTTCGTCAACATTCTGATGATGCCTGCCGCGGTGGCCGGCGCCACCTTGTTCTGGGTGCGCGAACGCGGGGCGGAAACGGCAGCAGTACAGAAACCCTGACATCGGCGTTGATCTGCATCACGGCAGCAAACCCATACATGGAACATGGTTATTAAAACTATAAGCCTGTAGGGGAGCGCTCCATGTTTAGACCACTGATGCTGATGTTCGGGTTAATGGCGGGAGGACAGGCATGGGGCTCAGCCCCTGCCAACGAGCCCATCCTGCCGGTACAGCCGGCGAAGATCACCAACGAAGCCAAGGTTGAACTGGGCAAGCAGTTGTTCTTTGATCCACGCCTGTCCAAGTCCGGCTTCATTTCCTGCAACTCTTGCCACAACCTGAGTATGGGCGGCAGCGACAACCTGCCCACCTCAATCGGCCACAACTGGCATCAGGGTCCGATCAACTCCCCTACTGTGCTCAACTCGAGCATGAGCGTCGCGCAGTTCTGGGATGGCCGCGCTGCGACCCTCAAAGAGCAGGCCGGTGGCCCCATCGCCAACCCCGGAGAAATGGGCTTCACCCACGATCTGGCGGTGGACGTGCTGCGCTCGATTCCCCAGTACAAGGCATCGTTCAAGCAGGTGTATGGCAATGACAGCGTGACCATCGACGAGGTAACCGACGCCATTGCAGCCTTCGAAGAAACCCTGGTCACACCCAACGCGCCATTCGACCGTTGGCTGAAGGGAGACAAAAAGGCCATCAGCGCCACCGCCGAGAAAGGCTATCAGTTGTTCAAGAGCATCGGCTGCGTTGCTTGCCACAATGGCGAAGCCGTAGGGGGCGCCTCGTTCCAGAAAATGGGCATGGTCGAACCCTATGCCACCAAGAACCCGGCCCAAGGTGTCGCGGGCCTGACCGGCAAGGACCAGGACCGGATGATGTTCAAGGTGCCGACGCTGCGTAACGTCGCGTTGACCTACCCCTACTTCCATGACGGCGCCTACTGGCAGCTGGAAGAAGCGGTGGATGTGATGGCGCGGTTGCAACTGGGGCGTAAGTTGAGCGGTGACGAGGTTTCCCAGATCGTCGCCTTCCTCGATACGCTGACCGGCGATCAACCGAGCTTCAAACTGCCAATACTGCCCCCGTCTTCGGCGCAGACGCCGCGTCCGGCACCGTTCAACTGAACCACATCGGCTGATTCAACGCAGGAGCCTGCCTTGTGTTCAGGCAGGCTACTGTACTTAGACGTTCAGCTGACTCGAAAACTGCCCCACGGCGCTGACAACCTTTTTCGCCCCGTCCTGGATTTCGACAATCACCGTTCCGGTGTGACCGGCAAGCGTCAGCCCCTGCTCGGCCTGGCGCTTGCTGCTGTCGATGATATCCACCGCAGCCTTGGCCAACTGCTCGTTCTGCTGCACGACCCGGGCGATTTCCTCGGTGGCCGTGCTGGTGCGCGAAGCCAATTGGCGTACTTCGTCGGCAACAACGGCAAAGCCGCGGCCCTGCTCTCCGGCGCGAGCTGCCTCGATGGCGGCATTAAGGGCCAAAAGGTTGGTTTGTCCGGCGATGTCACTGATGGTCTTGATGATTGAACCGATGACCTGCGACTGCTTGTTCAGCGCTTCGATACCCTCTGCCGCGTCCTGCATGCACGACTCCAGGCCACGCATGACATCCACGGTCTGGGTCACCACCTCCGTAGCCTTGCGCGCACTGCTGTCGGTTTCCAGCGAGGTGTTGTAGGCAATGTCGGCCGCTGCGGCCACGGCGATTTCCTGATTGACCTGCTCGGTGATCACAGTGGCGAACTTGACCACTTTGTAGAGCACGTCATGGGCATCGATGATCGGGTTATAGGACGCCTCCAGCCAGACCACCCGGCCATGTGCGTCCACACGCTTGAAGCGCTCGGCAACGAACTGGCCACGGCGCAAACTTTCCCAGAACGCATCGTAGGCAGTGGAGTTGTAATCCTGCGGCTCACAGAACATACGGTGATGCTTGCCGACAACTTGCTCCAGCCGATAGCCCATGGTCTGCAGGAAGCGGTCATTGGCGGTCAGCACTTCGCCCTGCAGGTTGAACTCGATCACGGCAGTAGAGCGCATCAGTGCCTTGATCAAGCTCTCGTGTTCACGCGAGGTCTCGATCGTGCGGGTCAGGTCGCTGGAGTGCAGGGTGAAATACTTTAGGCGCCCCTCACTGTTTTTCACCGGCTGCAGAATCGAGCGCAACCAGGCCTCCTCACCATTGCCACGCAGCAGGCGAAACGCACCGTTGAGGTGCTCGCCGCGAGTGATTGCAGTCTTCATGCGCTGGTAGAAATCCAGCTGCTTGACGTGAGGCGGTACGATTTCTTCGATGTTGCGGCCAATCAGTTGATGGCTGCTGTAGATCATTTCCTTTTCGAAATTGCTGTTGACCGATTCAATCCGCCCCTGAGGGTCAAGCTCCAAAACCAGCATCTCGCTGTCCAGGCTGCTTTTGACCTGCTCCATCGACAGCAGCTCTTCGCGCAGCTTGAGGTTTTCTTTTTTCAGTTTGCTGTTGAACATCAACGCTCTCCTGGAGCGAAATCGGTCATTCGAATGCCTCTGCATCGGCAGATCGTCAGACATTCTTGAGTACCACCCTGGGAAATATTTTCAGCCCGCCAGCGCCATAAACCGGGCATCACAAATCAGTCATTAATATGTCACTGCAGCGCAACCGAGGCCGCTGAGACTGGTGTTATGAGCGCACCCTCCCTGCACGTCACCCTAATCAGCGAAACCTTCCCACCGGAAATCAACGGCGTGGCCATTACCCTCGGCCACTTAATCGAGGGGTTGGGCCAGCGGGGCCATCAAGTTGAGCTGATCCGCCCTCGCCAGGCCGGTGATCCGCCGGGTGACAAGAGCAACTGGCAACTGCTCTGCAGAGGTTGGCCGTTACCGGGCTACCCAGGACTGCAGTGGGGCCAGGTGTCGATGCACAAACTGATGCGGCGCTGGCGCCGACAGCGTCCGGACGTGCTGTATATCGCCACCGAAGGGCCATTGGGCTTAAGTGCCCTGAGGGCTGCGCGCAGACTGGGGATTGCCGTGGTCAGTGGCTTTCACACCAATTTTCACCAGTATTCGAACGAATATGGGCTGGGGCTGCTGGCAAGGTTGCTCACTCACTACCTGCGCTGGTTCCACCGCCGTACCCATACCACGCTGGTCCCAAGCGCCAGCCAGCATCTTGAGCTAGGACGCCGCGGTTTCGACAATCTCACGCTGATGGGCCACGGCGTCGACAGCCAATTGTTCTACCCGGGACGGCGAAGCCAGGCGCTACGTGAACAGTGGGGCCTGGAAAACGACGATATTGCACTCTTGCATGTCGGACGCCTGGCGCCGGAGAAAAACCTAGGCATGCTGCAACACTGCTTGCACGCAGCACGAAAAAACTATCCACAGCGCCGTATCAAATTGATTGTGGTCGGTGATGGCCCCCAGCGCAGCGCTTTGCAACAACAGCTGCCTGAGGCCCTGTTCTGCGGAGCCCAACGTGGTGAAACCCTGGCCGAACATTACGCCTCCGGGGATATTTTCCTGTTCCCGAGCCTGACTGAAACCTTTGGCAACGTGGTGCTTGAAGCAATGGCGGCAGGATTGGCGGTGGTGGCCTACGACCAGGCTGCCGCGGCCCAGCACATCCGCCACGGCCACAGCGGCGCGCTGGCCATGCCGGGCGACGAAGCTGCGTTTGTCGATGCCTGCAACTGGCTGCTGGATGACCCCGAAGCATTACGTCGAGTACGTTTGAACGCCCGGCAACACGCCAGCCGGCAAGGCTGGCCAGCAATTGTCGAGCAGTTCGAAGGCCATCTTCACGCGGCCTGTCAGCAGGTCCGCAGCGCTACGCAGCGACTGCCGCCAGCGCTGATCATCAAACCAGAGATCATCAAACCAGAGTCGTCAACGCCTCACGGCTGAATGGCAAAATATCCTGCTCGCGGCCATCGCGAACCTTGGCAGCCCAATCCGGATCAACCAACAACGCACGCCCTACTGCTACCAGGTCGAACTCGTCGTTGTTCAAACGCACCAGCAGATTTTCCAGGCTGGCCGGCTGCGCCACCTTGTCAGTGGCCACCATGAACTGCAGGAACTCGCCATCCAGGCCAACGCTACCGACGGTAATGGTCGGTTTTCCGGTGAGCTTACGCGTCCAGCCAGCAAGGTTCAGGTCAGAGCCTGCGAACTCCGGCTCCCAGAAGCGGCGAGTGGAGCAATGGAAAATGTCCACACCGGCTTCGGCCAGCGGCTGCAAAAATGCACCCAGCGCTTCGGCGCTTTCAACCAGGCGGGCGCTGTAGTCCTGCTGCTTCCACTGCGAGAAACGGAAAATGATCGGAAACCCGGGGCCCACGGCGGCCCGTACGCCCTGGATCAGCTCGATGGCAAAACGCGAACGGCCGGCCAAATCGCCACCGTATTCATCGGTACGTTGGTTGCTGCCGGCCCAGAAGAACTGGTCGATCAGGTAGCCGTGGGCACCATGGATCTCCACCCCATCCATGCCGATGGCTTGAGCGTCACGAGCAGCCTGGGCAAAGGCTTCGATAACCTCACGAATATCGTCATGGCTCATGCCATGGACCGCTACCTGGCCGTCCTTGATCTTCTCACTTGGGCCGTACCCCGGCACGCTGGCATCCGGCTCGGTGCCCACACGCCGCACACTGCCCACGTGCCAGAGCTGCGGAACGATACGTCCGCCTTCGGCATGCACGGCATCAACCACCTTTTTCCAGCCGGCCAGCGCGTCTTCACCATAAAAGCGAGGAACGTTCGGGTAACCGTTGGCGGCTTTATGAGCGACGGTGGTGCCTTCGGTAATGATCAGCCCGACGCCTGCGCCAGCACGTCGGCGGTAGTACTCGACAACCTTGGCGTGGGGCACGCCACCGGGGCAGAACGTGCGGGTCATCGGCGCCATCACCACACGGCTTGGCAGCTCAAGTGAGCCCAGTTGGAAAGGGGTGAACAGTGCAGTGGCGGACATGCGGCGCTCCAAAGAAGTAGGAATGCGCCAAAGAATAGGGTGAGCCGCAGGGGTGGCCCAGCACTATTGATTTGAGTGATTTAACAGCATCGCGGGCCAAACCCACTCCTACCGTTTAGTAGGAGTAGGCTTACCCCGTGATCGAATCTACTAATCCAACGCCTTTTCGATCGCCTGCACCACGGTCGCATCATCCGGTGCGGTGCGCGGTGAGAAACGTGCCAGCACCCGACCGTCCTTGCCCACCAGGAACTTCTCGAAGTTCCAGGTAATGTCGCCAGGGAACTCGGCGCCTTCACCGGCGAGCAAACGATAGAGCTGATGACGTTCAGCGCCATTGACGTCCAGCTTGCTGCCCAGCGGAAAGGTCACACCGTAATTCAGGCTGCAAAACTGCTGGATTTCTTCTTCAGTGCCTGGCTCCTGCCCGGCAAACTGATTACACGGCAAGCCCAGCACGCTAAAACCTTTGCCTTTGTATTGCTGATAAAGGTTTTCCAGCGCTGCATATTGCGGGGTCAAGCCACACTTGGAGGCGACATTGACCACCAGCACCACCTGGCCCTTGAACGGCGCCAGAGGCAACTCCTGCCCATTCAACGCCTGCAACTTCAGGTCGTGAAATGCACTCATGACGTACTCCCCTCTCCAGATCCCGGTTGCCGCTGCAGGCTGCAATCAGTAACACCAGCCCATTAAAAAGGCGCCCTGCCAAGCCGTCTTCCCCTATCTGGAGTGCGACGGACTTGCCCGGGCGCCTTCGCGACTCTCTGAGCTTAGCGCAGAAAATCAGTGCTGATGGCCACCTTCGCCATGGACGTGGCCATGAGCTACTTCTTCTTCGCTGGCGTCACGAATGGTGATGACCTTGACCTTGAAGTTCAGGCGCTGACCCGCCAGTGGGTGGTTGCCGTCGACAGTCACGTCGTCGCCATCCAGATCACGGATGGTAACGATCTGCATCTGGCCATCTGGAGCGGAAGCGTGGAACTGCATGCCCACTTCCAGTTGGTCGACGCCTTCGAACATGCTGCGGTTCAGGGTGCTGACCAGTTCGGCCAGGTATTCGCCGTAGGCGTCTTCTGGTTCGATGGCAACTTCCAGTTCGTCACCGGCAGTTTTGCCTTCCAGGGCTTTTTCCAGGCCTGGAATGATGTTGCCTGCGCCATGCAGGTAAACCAGCGGAGCGCCGCCGGCGGAGCTGTCGATGACCTCACCAGCGTCGTTGGTGAGGGTATAGTCGATGGAGACAGCCTTGTTGGCGGCGATCAGCATGGGGCGAGACCTTTTGCATAAGAATGTAGAGCAACAAGTGTAACCAACGCATCGCTTGAAAGCGAACGCAACCCGGACAAACGGGACTTGGCACGCCCGATCCTGCGCAATACCCGCTATCGGCAGGGTGTCGATAACGATACCCTTGGCAATTGAATTTTTTGCCACAGCTCTTTTCGAGAAGCTCGCATGCAGACATTTTTCATCGCGCCGACCGACTTTGGTGTCGGCCTGACCTCCATCAGTCTTGGCCTGGTTCGTACCCTTGAGCGCGCCGGCCTGAAAGTCGGCTTCTTCAAGCCGATTGCCCAGCCGCACCCTGGCGACACCGGCCCGGAACGTTCCACCGAACTGGTTGCCCGCACCCACGGCCTCAAGCCACCCCAGCCATTGAGCCTGGGTCATGTCGAACGCATGCTCGGTGATGGTCAGCTGGATGAGTTGCTCGAAGAAATCATCACCCTGTATCAGCAGGCATGCATCGGCAAGGACGTGGTTGTGGTCGAGGGCATGGTTCCTACCCGCCATGCCAGCTATGCCGCCCGGGTAAACCTGCACCTGGCCAAGAGCCTGGATGCCGAGGTGATCCTGGTATCGGCGCCGGAAAACGAAGTGCTCACCGAGCTTTCCGGCCGGGTCGAGTTGCAAGCGCAGTTATTCGGTGGCCCGAAAGACCCGAAAGTGCTGGGCGTGATTCTCAACAAAGTGCGCACCGACGAAAGCATGAGCGTGTTCGCCGACCGCTTGAAAGAGCACTCGCCCTTGCTGCGCAGTGGTGAGTTCCGCCTGTTGGGCTGCATTCCCTACCAGGCCGACCTCAACGCTCCACGTACTCGCGATGTAGCCGAGCTACTCGGTGCCCAAGTGCTCAACGCCGGTGATTACGAACAGCGGCGGATGAACAAGATCATCATTTGTGCCCGAACAGTGGCCAACACCGTACCCCTGCTCAAGCCGGGCACGCTGGTGGTAACACCGGGTGACCGCGACGACATCATCCTCGCGGTGAGCCTGGCCGCGATCAACGGCGTACCGCTTGCCGGTCTGCTGCTGACCAGCGACAGCAAGCCTGACCCGCGCATTCTTGAACTGTGCCAGGGCGCCTTGCTGGCGGGACTGCCGATTCTCTCGGTGAGCACCGGTTCCTACGACACCGCCAACCAGTTGAATCAGCTCAACAAGGAAATCCCGGTGGATGACCGCGAGCGAGCGGAAATCATCACCGACTTCGTCGCCAGCTACCTGGATGCCGACTGGCTGCACCTGCGCTGCGGTACCCCGCGCGAGCTGCGCCTGTCACCGGCGGTATTCCGCTATCAGTTGATCCAGCGCGCCCAACAAGCCAACAAGCGCATTGTCTTGCCTGAAGGCGCCGAGCCGATGACCGTGCAGGCTGCAGCCATCTGCCAGGCGCGCGGCATCGCCCGCTGCGTGCTGCTGGCCAAGCCCGACGACGTACAGGCCGTGGCGCGGGCCCAGGGCATCACCTTGCCCGAAGGCCTGGAAATCCTCGACCCGGACCTGATTCGCGAGCGTTATGTAGAACCGATGGTCAGCTTGCGCAAAAGCAAGAGCCTGAACGCACCCATGGCCGAGCAACAACTTGAAGACCCGGTAGTGATTGGCACCATGATGCTGGCGCTGGACGAAGTCGATGGCCTGGTTTCCGGGCTGGTCCACTCTACCGCCAACACCATCCGCCCCGCCTTGCAACTGATCAAGACCGCGCCGGGCTGCAGCCTGGTGTCTTCGGTGTTTTTCATGCTGTTTCCCGAACAGGTCCTGGTGTACGGCGATTGCGTAATGAATCCGCACCCTACCGCCAGTGAATTGGCAGAGATCGCCTTGCAAAGTGCCGACTCGGCCGAAGCCTTCGGCATCGCTCCACGCGTGGCAATGATCAGTTACTCCAGCGGTGACTCAGCCAGCGGCGAAGAAGTGCAAAAGGTACGCGAGGCCACCTTGCTGGCGCAGGAAACGCAACGCACCCTGCAAATCGATGGCCCCTTGCAGTACGACACGGCCGCCAACCTGCAGATCGCTCGCGAACTTGCACCCAATAGCCAGGTGGCGGGCCGTGCGACCGTCTTCGTGTTCCCCGACCTGAACACGGGCAACACGACCCACAAGGCAGTACAACGCAGTGCCGATTGCGTAAGCCTTGGGCCGATGCTGCAAGGCCTGCGCAAACCGGTCAACGATCTGCCGCGCGGTGCCCAGGTCGATGACATCGTCTACACCATTGCCCTGACTGCGATTCAGGCCAACCGCTCACTGGATAGCTGACCATGCTCGGATTTCTACCCGCGCCTCTGCGCGGGGTAATTGCCTCGTTGCTGCTGGGCCTCAACACCATTGTCTGCTGCACCCCGTTGTTCATCGTCAGCCTGTTCAAGCTGTGCCTGCCGTTCGCGGCGGCGCAGCGGATAACCGATGAACTGATGCGGCACATCCACGAAGCCTGGATCAGCAACAACAACGCCTGGATCAACTTGCTGGGCAAAGCCCGCTGGCAGGTCGAAGGTCTGGCTGGGCTGGACTATCAACACAGTTATCTGATCACCAGTAATCATCAGAGCTGGGTGGATATCCTGGTGCTGCAGTACGTGCTCAATCGCCGTATTCGCCCGTTGAAATTCTTCCTCAAGCAGGTACTGATATGGGTGCCGGTGATCGGTTTGGCCTGGTGGGCCCTGGGCTTCCCGTTCATGAAGCGCTACACCAAGGCGTACTTGGCCAAGCACCCGGAAAAGGCCGGTAAAGACCTGGAGACCACCCGGCGAACCTGTGCCAAATTCCGTGGCAAACCCACCGCCATTTTCAACTTCGCCGAAGGCACCCGCTTCACCCCAGGCAAACACCGCCAGCAGCAATCGCCCTTCAAGCACCTGCTCAAGCCCAAGGCTGGCGGTATCGCCTTCGTGCTCGATGCCATGGGCGAACAGTTGCAGTCGATCGTCAACGTAACCATCCATTACCCAGCCGGCGCACCCGGGTTCTGGGACCTGTTGTGCGGGCGAGTGAAGCACTTTGTCGTACACCTCGAAGAGCTGGCGATCCCGGCCCAATTCCTGGGCAAAAACTACGACCAGGATGAAGCCTATCGCTTGGCCTTCCAGCAATGGATCAACCAGTTGTGGCAAGACAAAGACGCCCTGCTTGAGCGCCTGAAGGCCGAAAATCCTGCCTGAGTCAAACTTGCCCTGCCCAAGCGGGAAGTTTTCTTCCCCTTGGGACTGAGTCAAATCAACAGAAAATCACCTAGCGCTTCCAAGTTTCCTTTCAGCATCTATGCTCTCTCCACGATGTTTCTTAATAGCCATCACATGGAAAGCATGCCTATGAAACCGCTGCGCACCCTGACTCACGCCATTGCTCTTGCTTCGCTCATGACTGCAGCCAGTTTCTCGGTGCAGGCGCAGGATATCCTGATCAGTGGCACGGCCATTGAGGATGATGTGGTAACCAAAGTATTGGCGATCGACATGGACAAGCGCCTGGTAACGGTCGCGGGCCCGAATGACACCCAGGTCCCGATTCAGGTTTCAGAACAGGCCAAGGCGCTGGGCAACCTGAAGGTCGGCGATGATGTAAACGTGCATGTCACCCGCTCCGTGGCGACGGTGCTGGATACCAACGTCGGCGGCGAGCCAGGTGCCAGCAAGGAAGCCGGCGTCATCCGCGCCACCAAGGAAAACCCCAATCCGGGCGGCGAAGCGTTCCGCCAGATCAAAATCACCTCGAAGATCACCAAGATCGACCTGAAGTCTCACGAAGTCACCCTGATGCCGCCAGAAGGCCCGCAGAAAGTGGTGAAAGTTGAAGACCCAGAACTGCAAGCTCGGATGAAAAACCTCAAGGTGGGTCAGACTGTCGACATCGTCTTCACCGATGTACTGAAGATCACCACCAAACACTAACCACTGTAAGTAGGAATGGGCTTGCCCTGCGATTGCGAACTGGCTGCTACATCGCATCGCGGGGTAAACCCGCTCCCGCAGTGGTGAGTTGCAGTTAGCGCATTGCGCGACTCTCCAGGCCATCGAGCAACGAATCGATCAGGCCCTTGGCCATTTCCATTGAATGCAAGGACGACTGGACGAATCCTCGGCCAGGCTCGCGGGTGTATTCAACCGCCAGTGGTGCGGTCATGCTCGCGCACTTCAGATACAGCGCTGCATGCACCAAGGCGTCTTCGACATTGACTCCACTGCACACGGAAAATAACGGCGGATGACCTACATCACAGAGGCCAAAAGGGGTTTCCGTGGTTTCGAGGAGGTGAAATTCTGGAGGATCGGGAACAACTTTTTTCATGATGGAACTCCTTTTGATGTGGAGCCACCACCAAATCGTCGCCAAACGAATGGGTGGCGGCTGTACGCGGATTGGCGAACCGAGACAAAAGGAAAACCCGGCAGGGCCGAAGCCCTCCCGCGCACAGCCACCATAAAAACTATGGTGAGGTCTTTTGTTCACTCCGAGTCGCCAAACCCGATCGCTGATAATGCAGCGACCCAATTAGCCTAGTGGCGTACTTCCCTCGGAGCAATCATCTGCAGGGCGACAGAGTTCGTAGGATAGGTCCTAGGAACCAAGCAAAGCCAGTACAAGCCTGTTGCAGACCGCTTTTACCGACAGCAGCTCAGAAAAAAGGGGAGCCATTTGGCTCGCCTTCTTACATTCGCTGAAACTTACTGGTACTGCTGGCCAGGAATCGGCTTCAGGTTGACTTCTACACGACGGTTTTGCGCACGGCCATTGGCATCGGCGTTGCTCGCGATCGGCTGGTCAGGGCCCATGCCGCGGGCGGTAACGCGGCTGGCGTCAACACCTTGGGAGGTCAGGTAAGACACGACCGACTGCGCACGACGCTGGGACAGGTCCATGTTGTGCTGGCGGCTGCCGGTGCTGTCGGTGTAGCCCACGACTTCAATGGTGTTCTGGTTGAACTGTTTGAAGGAGTTGGCCAGGTTGTTCAGTGGCGAGTAGAAGCTTGGGGCAATGTTCGCCGAGTCGGTAGCGAAGGTGATGTTGCCCGGCATGATCAGTTTGATTTGATCGCCCTGGCGCTGCACTTCTACACCGGTGTTGGCCATGCTTTCACGCAAGGCAGCTTCCTGCTTGTCGGCGTAGTAGCCGTAACCTGCTGCGGCAGCACCTACGGCAGCGGCACCAATCAACGCGCCCTTGCCACGATTGTTATGGTCGATGGCCGCACCGGCAATTGCCCCGGCCAACGCGCCCAGGCCGCCGTACTTGGCGGTTTTGCTCATCCCGGTGGAGCCCTGTTGTGCCTGACCCTGATTGTCATACGGGTTCTGGCTGGCACAACCGGACATCAAGGCGGCAGCAGTAGCGACGATAATCAAACGACGCATGGTGAACATGGACAAGCTCCTACTGAAATTCAAAAGTGCAGGCAGACCGATTAGCGGTTCTGTGCCAGCCTTGGATTGCGAAAAAGTAAAAAAATTCCGTAGTACTCAGGCGCGCACGAATGGATTTTGACGCATCTCGTCACCCAAACGAGTGTCCGGACCGTGCCCGGTGACCACAGTGGCGTCTTCATCCAGGCTGTAGAGGCGCTGTTTGATCGAGCGAACGATAGTCGCTTGGTCACCGCCCCACAAATCGGTGCGACCAATACCCCGGCGGAACAAGGTATCACCGGCGATCAGCAGCTTGGCATCGGCAAACCAGAAACTCATTGAGCCAGGCGTGTGCCCCGGCGTGTGCAGGGCCACGCCGCAACCACACGCCAGCTCTTCGTCATCGGCCAGCCAGCGGTCTGGCGATGGCACCGGCGTATAGGGCACACCGAACATTTGGCACTGCATTTCCAGGTTGTCCCAGAGGAACTGATCGTCCTTGTGCAGGTGTAAGGTTGCACCGGTCTTTTCCTTCAACTGCCCAGAGGCCAGGAAGTGATCCAGGTGTGCATGGGTGTGAATGATGCTCACCACCTTCAGGCCGTGCGCATCCAGGCGTGCAAGGATCTGCTCATGGTTGCCACCCGGGTCGACGACGATGGCTTTCTTGCTGATCGGGTCGCCGATGATGGTGCAGTTGCACTGCAACGGGCCGACGGGAAAGGTTTCGCGAATGAGCGCAGGTTTTCCGGGTTCCATGGGTGTTCCTTGAAAATTGATGGCCCATTTTGGCCCAGTAATGAAAAGTGGGCGACCACTTTGGCAGCAAGCCGATCAGAACGAGTGGAAGACCAGCATCCCTCCCTCGGCATCCGGGCTGGCGTCGGAAAAGCCTTTTACAGCGTACAGCTGAACCTTCCATTGCTGGCTGAGCTTATGAGTGACAAATAACGTGAGCTCCTGGATTTGCGAACCGGTGGAGACCACTTTCTGCCGCCAATCATAGGACGCTCCTGCGGTGGTGCGTGCCGCGATGGGCGTGGCGAAACCCAGGCTGGCAAATACCGGATCATCAAAATCGCTATCGGGTGGGTCACCGTACTTTTTCCAGCCGAGCGTGGCAAAACCCGTTACCGGGCCAAATGCCTTGGCGACATCAACCTGAGCGGTATAGTCGGTTTCGCCTGTGCCCAAACACTGGTCTTCATCTGCGGTGGGAAACTTTACCTTACCGATCAGATCCACGAAGACGCCACTTTCACTGCCATCGAGCAACGCATAGCTTGCGCTACCCACCGTATCGCCGAGGCCGCTTTCTACATCCCGGCAGCCTCCGGGCAATGGGTCTCCGTCCGGGCCCACTTCGGGGTTGGTAATCCGCAGCCAGGGCACGGTGACCTTGTAGGTCATGGGCCCGGTTTCGTACTTGCCAACAACGGGCACGTACCAGATTTCCGAGGTAGTGTCGGTGCCGTAGTCACCGCTTGAATAATCGAAACCAACGGCGGTACTAAACGTATCGCCCAGGGTCGGCAGGCTAAAACTGGCAAACAGGCTGGCGAGCAGAGTGAGCGTAGGTCTCATCATCACCTCAAGGCCGCGCAAAGAAACGCTATCAGGCCTTGTCAGCCTAGTTGCTTATCAGCAAATCGTTGGCTGCCAACAGGGCAGAAAAATCGCCGATACACTCAGTCGGGGCGCTCTGCTTTCTCGAGTTTTTCGACTTTTTCGACCTTTTCGGGCTTCTCTACTCTCTCGGCCTTTTCCACCTTTTCAGGCTTCTCGACCTTTTCCACCTTTTCGGGCTTTTCTACTTTCTCGACCTTTTCCACCTTCTCGGGCTTTTCTACTTTCTCGACCTTTTCCACCTTCTCTACTTTCTCGACCTTTTCTACCTTTTCGGGCTTCTCTACCTTTTCGGCCTTTTCTACCTTCTCAGGCTTATCTACCTTTTCGGCTTTCTCGACTTTCTCAACCTTCTCAACCTTCTCAACCTTCTCAACCTTCTCAACCTTCTCAACCTTCTCGACTTTTTCAGCCTTTTCGACCTTTTCGGATCGTCCGCTGCGGTCTTCCTTTTCGGCTTGCTCAACTTTCTCGACGTGCTCTGATTTTCCAGAGTTATCCACAGCCTCAGGCGTGCCGCTGTCTTCGCGACCACTGCCATGGCTGCCGTCGTCACGGTCATCACCCCCGTGGCTGGCATCAGAACGAGCGCTCTCGGTCACGCCACCCTTCCCGCTACTGCCGCTGCCCGAGTGGTCATCGTCGGAATGTTCGTGGTGACCGGAGCGGTCCCTGCCCGGTGTTTCGGCGCGCTCGCTGTGCAGTTCAACCCGAGTGGCACGCACCTCTCTAGCACCACTGAGCTCGCCGCTCACTCGCACCCGCTGGTCAATTGCCAATGCCGAGCCCTGCTCACCGACAATTACCGTGTCGTGGCCCAGGGTCACATTGACGCCTCCCACTACCAGGCGCCGCTCCTGCCGGCCCTGCACCAGCCCTTCGATTACTACCTGATGCACTCTGGCGGTAAACGGCATGCTCGGATCGGGGCGACTCTGGGCGACTTCCAACTGGCGACCGGTCCACTGACCACGCACGAGCACTTCTTGCGCTGCCGTTACCCGGCTTCCCAGCTTCAGCCCTTGAAGGCTACCCGTGCGGTCCACCACGCCAATGGCGCTGGACTCCTTGAGGCCCGGTGCTCGCTCGATACGGCTGGCAACTACCTCGCCACGGGCATTGCGCAGGCCGCTGACCTTGACCGGTTCACCAGGTCGCAAGCCTTCTGCGACTCTTGCGCCCTTGGCCAGGTGCACGGGCTGGCCCATTACTCGCAGTGGCGAGGTGGTATTTGGCAGCTGCGTCAGCGGGCCTTCGTAAACGTTCAGGATCGAAATGCGTCCAGCCTCAAGGCCTCGCTTGCCGGCGAAAGACTCCACCGCCACTACCTGCCCGATTGCCAGGTTGGCGCTGCTGGCTGCGACGCCATTTTCACTCACCGGTACATCTTTGCCGTAATGCACCTCCACGCCATTGACGCAGATTGAAGCGAAGCCGGTTATGGTGCCGACGATACCGGTGCCGCCGGTTCCACCGGGAGACCAAATCGGCGCACCGGTGCCACCCGTTCCACCCGGACGTTGCTGGATTGGCGCACCGCTGCCGCCCATCCCCCCGTTATCACTCTGAATCCCCGTGCCACCCACGCCGCCCGAGCGGGCCCCGGTGCCTCCCGTGCCTCCGGGAAACTGCAGGCTCGATGCGCCCGCCATACCAATCTCATCACGGCTGACGCAGGCCGGTGCTGCGCTGCTCAAGGAGCAGAACCCCAGGCCTGACAACAGCCCCAGGGCAGCAATAAAGGTATGAGCGCGGCGCAGGAGTGAGTTCATGAGCGAGGCGTCGTCAGCGAGTTAGGCTCAGTGTAGAAATAAAGCCCGATAGTGATGCGCTGGCGTGGCTCCAGGCTGGATAAATCACGGTTTTCCAAACTTGCGGCAAGTCGGCTGAATTCGAGCAGCGTTTGCATGCCCTCACTGGCAACTGCATCGCGCAGTACCTGGACGCTGACCGGGGTGAGTGCGTCGTAGTGCACACTGCGCTCAAAGAAGGGTGGTCCTTCACCGCTGAGGTTGTGAACGGCAGCGCTCGCATGGTCATGGAGGTTATGGCCTAGGTAAGCCGCTTTCTCGTCAAAGCCCTTCTGCGGCAAAAATGCCTGGGCCTCCAGGTGCACACAGTCTTGCTCATCGAGTCGTACCACGCCCAGGCGCAACCATTCATCGAGCACCACGCGCGCACGAATGTCCGTGCTGACTTTCGCGACCAGGGCATCAAACGATGCTTCGCCGCCAACGCTCGCCAAGCGCGGCAGAGGCAACGCCTGACCAGTTTCCTTACAGAAAGGTGGGCTATTGGTCCAGACATTGACCAGTTGGGCGCCCAAGGTGATGTTGTCGGGGAGTGCCATGCTGGAGGCGTCAGCCTCATGACGTAGACGCCGGACGTCCTTGCGGTGCACACCGGTCAGCAGGCTGATGCGGCTGTCACTTGGAACTTTGTCGTCCAGACGGAATTCTCGATCGGCCACATCAACGAATACCTCCTTGAGCAAATCGACAAACACCGTATAGGTGATGCCTTTGCGCAGCATAAGGCGCACCAGCGGACGCATGACTCGTCGCAGCGCACTTATGAGGGAAGGTGCAAGTGTGGGCGATGGCATTGGGGACATTCCTTGACAGTTGGTCTCAGTAATACAGTTCTCGTACAAAACCCGCTCCTGGGTTTTGTACGAGAACCCTCAGTCAGTCAACTTCTGCTGTTATCGTCTCCAGGCTCGCCGCCGACGTGATCGCCACGGTCATCACCCGGTTCGCCCCCCACATGATCACCACGATCATCACCAGGCTCACCGCCAACGTGATTGCCGTGGTCGTCGCCAGGCTCGCCGCCAACATGATTGCCATGATCGTCTCCGGGCTCACCACCAACGTGATTGCCATGGTCATCGCCGGGCTCACCACCCACATGATTGCCATGATCATCGCCAGGTTCTGAATGGTTGCTGCTGCGCCCGGAGTTCGAGTTTCCGGCCTGACCCTGGCCGGCGTCACCATGGTCGCTACCACTATGGCCGCTACCGCTATGACCGCTGCCACTGCTGCCGCCACTGCCATTGCCAGCATGGCCACCACCACTGCCGCTTCCACCATGGCCACCTGAACCTCCGCTTCCACCGCCACCATGGCCGCCGCCACTACCGCCGCCGCCACTGCCTCCACCATGACCGCCACCACCGCCTCCACCGTGGCCTCCACCACCGCCGCCACCGTGACCACCGCCGCCGCCTCCGCCGTGACCACCACCACCGCCGCCACCGTGACCACCGCCACCACCTCCGCCGTGGCCACCGCCACCGCCACCGCCACCACCACCACCACCATCTTTGGCGTAGGCACTGGAATCATGGGAAATCGAATCGGGGAGCAGAACCATGGAGGCCGACAGCACGCCTCCAATCGCTATCGCCAACAATGCCTTGGTGAATAACTTGTGAGTGTGCATCTTCCGTCTCCTGGTCATTACCGCGAGAAACGTCGAATCAAGTTGGAAATCGATGTTTGTTTTTCTACTTTTTATCTCTGTGGGAAATTTTCCCACATGAAAAAATTAGACCTGTTCATCCACGGATTCAAGCGACGCAGGAGAAAGCCGACCAGTGGCGGCCAGATCAAGTGAACAAAGATTGAGCGGTGTAGCCGCCCCTAAACGGGTGCGGCTTTTCGCAGGTCCGGCAAACGAATCAATGACCAGCCCCCTTCAGGCTCAGCCAATACCACTCGCACACCCTGACTGAGTGATGGGTCCAGCAGCCTCGGCGCCAGATCACCCACCATCCAGTTGGCGGTATTGGAAGCGATCACTCGGCCATCGGCGGAAACCAGCACCGCTTCATGCTCGAGGCGCATCAGGCTGCGCACCAGCATGCGTTCAACGTTGTGCAGTGACAGGTCCAACCCGGCCACGCCGATGAAGCAGCCCTGCACGAAAATGGGCATGGTGAAGGTGAGCACATACATGTTGGTGCCGTAGAGGTCGACGTATGGGCCCTCGACGCTGCTGCTGCCGGAGTCACGCGGACGGCTGAACCAGGGCGCGGCGGTGTAATCGTAGAAGTTTTCCCGTCGACGATCGAAGTTGGGCCGCAGCGGCAGGGTCTTGCCTGCATCTGCCAGGTACCACCATTCCAGGTGCATTTCCTGGTCGCTCAAGCTACCCGGCTCAAGAATTACCCCACCGCCACAGCCGAAGGCCCCGGTGGCCAACAACTGCTGATCAATTGACGGCCGGAGCAAAGCCAGGTCCTTGACGTTGGGCACACGGCCTTCAGAGAGTACGCGCTCCCAGATACCGATGGTTTCATCCACCAACTGGCGGACCTGGCTGAAGATGCTCTCCAGCGTGCTGTTGAGCTGCCGAGCGCAAGCACACAGGGGGTCGTTTTCGCTCAGGGCGAACATGGTATTACCTCACGCAGGGTTGGCTTTATTATTATCCGTTCGGGTTTCTGCTAAAAACCCACGAAGGTCTAGGCAATTATCGCGCCGGCCTGATCTTCGTCGTCACTGCCCGCCAACAACTCGAGTCGCAGGCTGATCAGACGCTTGATTCCACGACTGACATGCGCCTCGGCGAGAGCACCGGCAAGCACCGTGTCGTTGCTGAGCAAGGCTTCGAGAATGGCGCGGTGTTCGTGTTCGACCACCGTCACATCGCCGCCTCCGGCTGCTTCAAGCCAGAGCAACTCGCCCACCTCTGACTGTAAGCGCATTTCGGCGTGGGTCAGGCGCAGCGACTGGGCCGCAGCTGCCACCTCGATATGAAAACGTGCATCGGCGCGATGCCGCGCCAACCGCGTGCCTGCCTGTTTCAGGGTGTCAATGTGTTGCGCGATGCGGACGTACTGTTCGCGTGAGCCGCGTTGGGCAGCAAGGCGTGCGGCCGTGCCAGAAATTGCCATTTGCTCATCACCCAGGTCACGCAGGTCTGGGCCGCTCATCTCGCGCAGTCGCTGCAGCAGCAGGCCTTCAGGCAACTCCACGGGCGCACAGACGAAGCTGCCGCCATTGCGTCCGCGCCGGGTCTCGATCAGCCCCCGTTGACGCAGCACCACCAGCGCTTCGCGCAGGGTAACGGTGGCCACCCCCAATTGCATCGCCAATTCGGTTTCACTCGGTAGCTGCTGCCCTTCGGCGAACAGGCCCAGTTCGATAGCTTCAACCAGCCGTCGCGCCACTTCATCGGTGCGCCCTTCCTGGCGCAGCCGGATGAAGGCGGTACTACGGGCAGTATTCAGGGCATTCATCGGCTCTCCATAGTCAGCATGTATTGGCCCAGGTGGAGCCTGCTAAACGTTCAGTTTCGTATCTTATAGGGATTGCACGGCCTCTGACACCGTCGATTTCAGCCCTTGATCGATTAAAAATCCGTCAAAACGCCATTTTCCAGCCGACAGATGGAGAGTTGCCGAACCACGAACATTAAGATATGTTTTTATATGTTTAGTGTGAACAGCGGGCAAAGCTACCTCTGCGCCACCCCGCATTGGCCCAGCGATCTCAACCGATAAGTCTAATCAAGGGACACGCCATGCAAACCAAACTCCTGATCAACGGCCAGTTGGTCGACGGCGAAGGTGAACAATACGCCGTTTACAACCCGGCCCTGGGCACCGTGCTGGTGAACATCGCCGAGGCTAGCAGTGCCCAGGTCGATGCCGCTGTGCAGGCCGCCGATCAGGCATTCGACGCTTGGTCGCAGACCCCACCCAAGGATCGCGCCCAACTGCTGTTGAAGCTGGCCGACTGTATCGAGGCCGAGGCGCAGACCCTGGCGCGTCTGGAATCGCAAAACTGCGGCAAGCCCTATCAGGCTGCGCTCAATGACGAGATTCCGGCAATTGCCGATGTGTTCCGCTTCTTCGCCGGTGCCAGCCGCTGCCTGAATGGTTCGGCCGGTGGCGAATACCTGCCAGGTCACACCTCGATGATTCGTCGCGATCCGCTGGGTGTCGTGGCGTCGATCGCGCCCTGGAACTACCCACTGATGATGGTGGCGTGGAAACTTGCTCCGGCCCTTGCTGCCGGCAACTGCGTGGTGCTCAAGCCATCCGAGCAAACGCCACTGACTGCCTTGAAGCTGGCGCAAATCATTGCCGAGCTGTTCCCGGCAGGCGTCGTCAACATTCTTTTCGGCCGCGGTCCAAGCGTGGGCGAACCTCTAGTCACCCACCCCAAGGTTCGCCTGGTTTCGCTTACCGGTTCGGTGGCCACTGGCGCACGCATCGTCGCCAACACCGCCAGCAGCGTGAAGCGCACGCACATGGAACTGGGTGGCAAGGCGCCGGTGTTGATCTTCGATGACGCCGATATCGATGCCGCCGTAGAGGGCATCCGCGCCTTCGGTTTCTATAACGCCGGCCAGGATTGCACCGCTGCCTGCCGCCTGTATGTGCAGCAAGGTGTCTACGAGACTTTCGTGACAAAGCTTGGCGAAGCCGTGGCCAGCATTCGCCATGGCCTGCAGGACGATCCAGAAACCGAACTCGGCCCGCTGATCACCCAAGACCACCTGCAACGCGTCGAAGCCTTTGTCGAGCGCGCCAAGGCGCAGCCACACATTCGTGTAATCACCGGTGGCAAGCGTGTTGAGGGCCCCGGCTTTTTCTTCGAGCCAACCGTATTGGCCGACGCTCGCCAGGATGACGAAATCGTTCAGCGCGAAGTCTTCGGCCCGGTGGTCAGCATCACCCCATTCAGCGATGAAGCCCAGGCGCTGGCCTTCGCTAACGACTCCGACTATGGCCTGGCCTCCTCGGTATGGACCCGCGACGTTGGCCGCGCCAATCGCCTGGCCTCCCGTTTGCAATACGGCTGCACTTGGGTAAACACCCATTTCATGCTCATCAGTGAAATGCCCCACGGCGGTATGAAGCAGTCGGGCTACGGCAAAGATATGTCGATGTACGGCCTGGAAGACTACACCTGCGTGCGCCACGTGATGTTCAAGCACTAAGCGCGCTGCGTTTTGGCGCTGATTAGACTCACTATAAACATATAAAATAATAGGTAATATGCCATGCTTATCACCGGCATCAAAAGCCGCCCGGTCTACGACCACCTGCAACCGATGGCAGGCGGTTTACGTCACCTGATCGTCGGCCAGGGCAGCGGCGGCACAGCCATGCTGCGTCTGATCGAGGAAATGACCCCGGCACAGCGAGAAAACAGCACGCTGCTGTACTCCACTGAGTCCTTCTCCGGGCATAACCACCTGGCTGCACTGCGCCAGGCACCGGCGGGAGACTTGCAGGTATTTGACAGCAACCATGCACTGATCGAAGGCCTTCGTCGCCTGCTCGATACCGCGCACATGGGTACACGTCTGTACCTGAGCGGTTCGGAAAGCTTCATCGGCACCACGATGCAGGCGGCCAATGCTGTGGACCTGAATCGCGATGAAGTGCTGCGCGAACACAGCGGTACCCTGGTTCGCCGCGTCTGGTGTGCTCACTGCGACACCTACACCGAAAACGTCACCCACCGCGTATTTACCTGCCCCGGCTGCAAGCTCGACCTGGTCGTGCGCGATCACTACTCCCGTCGCCTGGCCGCTTTCCAAGGCATCAAGGCCGACGGTGAAGTCCCAGGCGAAATGCCAGCTGCCGAGGAGCTCGATACATGAACACCCATAACGGAACCCTCAGCGTGCGGGTTACGCGCATCGAGAACCTCACCCCGGAAATCAAGCGCTTTACCCTGGTGGACCTGGATGGCAAGCACTTGCCTGCATTCTCCGGGGGCAGCCATGTGGTCGTAGTGGTCGAGGACGGTGACAAGACGCATCGCAACGCCTATTCGCTGATGGGCTCGCCCTACGACTCCAGTGCCTACCAGATCGCCGTGCGCCGGGTCAGCGATGGCCGTGGCGGTTCACGCTACCTGCATGACGCCCTGGAAGAAGGTGCGCTGTTGCAGATCCTGCAACCTGCCAACCTTTTTCCGCTGGCCAAGCATGCTCGCCAGCACGTGTTCATCGCCGGTGGCGTAGGTATCACGCCGGTGTACTCGCAGATGGAAGAGCTGCACATCAAACAGGCCGATTTCGAGCTGCACCTGGCAGTTCGTGGGCCGGAACACACTGCACTGGGCCTGGAGCTGCAGGCACGTTACGGCGAGCGCGTGCACCTGTACGTACAGGGCCAGGAAGCACGCATGGATATCCGCCAGATCCTTACTGCACGGCCACTGGGTAGCCATGTGTATGTCTGCGGTCCGGACAGCATGATCGATGACACCCTCGACAGCACACGCGCGCTGGGCTGGACCGACAGCCACATTCATTACGAGCGCTTTGTCGAACAGGGCTCAAACGGCCAGCCATTCAGCGTCACCCTGGCTCGCCAGGGCGTAACCATCGATGTACCGCCAGACCAGTCGTTGCTCGAAGCGGCCGAACAAGCCGGCTACAAAGTGCCTTACCTGTGCCGTGGCGGCGCCTGTGGATACTGCGAAACCGAAGTGCTGGAGGTCGAGGGCGAGCTGGATCACCGCGACGACTGGCTTAGCGAAGAAGACAAACAAAGCAATCGCAAATTCATGCCGTGCGTATCCCGCGCCTGCGGCAGCCGCCTGGTCGTAGACCTCTAATAACAGGAACAAACGTCATGACCGCTTTCAAGCCAATCGAAACCTATTCCGACGACTACACCTACAGCAACAGCCGCGAAGCTATTACGCGCCTGCCGTTCCCGTATCCGGAAGACCAGTACATGTACTCGATGAACGTCGAGCCGCATGTGCCTTTTGGTACAGGCGCGCTGCGCGCCCAGTTCGATATCGACGAACACTACATTTCCGAGTGCCATCACCGGGCGAAAACCCTCGACGAGCAACCTGGTGTGCATTACGCCGCTTTGCCGCACATGATGGAAGCCCAGTGGGACCTGCTTGAACTGTTGATGGAATCTTACTCCCGCGACTTTCCCGAGCACTTCACCCTGGAGAAGAACGGCAGCCAGTGGCACTGGATCAACCGCCCGCTGCAAATCGATCAGACCTTCACCTTCGGCGACGCCAGCACCCTGCCGATGGACCCGATGGAATACATCACCCGCCAGGCCCAAGGCGAATTCATTCTCCTCGAAGAACGCGACGAAACGCTGATCATGGGTGCCGGCATGGCGACCCAGCGCGCCGATTACTCATTGCGCTTCAACCTGGGCATGAGCTTCATGGAGTTCCACGGTCCAGTGCCCAAGCTGCATGAAATGGGCATTCTGCAACGCGCATTGAAGTTCCTCCTGCGCCTGCGTCCGGGCCACCCGGTTCGCCGTACCAACTGGTCGATCACGGTTAACCCACGCCTGGAAACCTCGGCCGAAACCCTGCCGGACTGGGCGCCGGACCGTACCGTGGTTACCGCGGAAAATGCCGGTGATCTGGTCAACTTGCGTGTTGAACTGCAACCGTTGCATCGTCTGCCGCGCAGTAATGCCGTGCTGTTCCCGGTGCGCACCTATCTGGTAAGCCTCAAGCAACTGGCCGAGTTCGCTCCGCAGTGGGCCAAGCGCATGCACCGGGTAATCCGCGACCTGGACCAGGAACTGGTCGATTACAAGGGTTTTACCCGTTATCGCGATGCAATGGTCACCTGGCTGTCGCAGTACGACGACGGTACGCCAGTGGACGAGAGCAAGCAGTAAGTTTCCAAACTATGAGCGCGCCACAAGGCGCGCTTTTTTGCACCGCGTGCTAGCCAACCAGGGATTACCCCGATGAAAAAAACAATAAACAATTTTCTGCCTGAAAGCTGGAGTCTGGTGTTCTCCGCTGCAGGTTCGGCCTATGGCGTCGGCCTTCTAGGGCTGTGGGCGCTGCCGTTCCTGATCAGCGCAATTATCAATGACCTCAAGCTCAATGAGGCACAGGCCGGCATTCTCATGTCAGCTGAATTTGTCTTCACCATGCTTGCATCGTTGCTGGTTGCGCCCTTCATGGGCCGGGCCCCACGACGCACATTGGCGCTGCTCGGTACCTTGCTGGCCATCGCTGCCAACCTGGTCAGTGCGAACATGACCGAGCTCTATTCACTGGCCGCCGTACGTTGTGTGGCCGGTATTGGCGCGGGCCTGGCGTTGGCTTGCGGTAATGCCTGCGTCTCCAGCGCCAAGCAACCTGACCGAATTGCCGGGCATATGAACGTGCTGTCGGTACTGCTGATGATTGTGGTGATGCTCGGCTACGCCAAAGTCATGGCCGCTTATGGTTTGCCGGGGCTGTACTACGCCATGGCGGCAACCATGGCGGTGATGTTGCTGGCGATTCCAGCGATGCCGCAGCGGGCACCAGTGATGGCTGCGCAAGTGAATCTGCACGCGAGCAAGGGCTCAGGCAATATCCTGTTGAGCTTGCCTGCCATCTGCATGATGTTGGCCATGTTCGTGTTCCAGGCCCGCGACACCATGGGTTGGGCGTTTGTCGAGCGCATTGGCACGATGGTCGGTTACAGCGGAGATGAAGTTGGCGTGCTGCTGTCCTTCCAATCCTTCGTCGGGCTGATCGGCCCGTTACTGGCAGCCATGGTTGGCAAGCGTTTCGGTCTGAGCACCCCAGTGATCCTGGCGATCCTGCTGACTGGCGCTACCAGCTTGAGCTATGTACTTGGCGAGCACTCCAAGACCTTGTACACCATCGGTGTGATGACCATCTGCGTGACCTACTTCTACGCCCTCAGCTACCTCACTGGCCTGGCTGCTGCGCTGGATCGGGAAGGCCGGGTGGTTGCCGCTGCAAGCAGCTTCCTGAGCCTGGGCCTGGCTGTCGGCCCGGCGATTTCCGGTGGCTTGATTTCGCTGGGTGGGTTCAGCCTGGCGGCGTGGGGAATTGCCGTAACCGTGCTGCTGACCTTGATGCTGGTGATGATTCCACTGGCGAGCATTCGTCGCGAAGAGGCTGGTTTGAAGCTGGCTGCGGCGATCTAACCAGTCACCGTTTCGCGGGGCAAGCCCTACCGTGTGCGGCAGACCGCCGTCACCCGGTAGGAGCGGGCCTGCCCCGCGATCACTCAAG
Organism: Pseudomonas arcuscaelestis; assembly: GCF_016881005.1. Lineage (GTDB taxonomy): Bacteria > Pseudomonadota > Gammaproteobacteria > Pseudomonadales > Pseudomonadaceae > Aquipseudomonas > Aquipseudomonas arcuscaelestis. The sequence continues at coordinate 87,681 of NZ_JACOPV010000011.1, forward strand.
GCAGATACAGCCTGAACAAGCCACCACCCAACGCCCCACCATTGGCAATCTCGATCCGTCCACGAACACCATTGCGCTCGTGCAACGCCGCAATCCGCGCAGCAAAGTACAAGCCCAAGCCCGTACTACCCGTCTGCGCATCGATACCTTGCACATAATCCTGCTGACGTTCGAGCATGCGCGCAGAGAAGCCCGGGCCGTCATCGTTGATGCTCAGCACTAACTGGTCATCCTCGTCAGTCACCATGATCAACAAGGTATGACCGGCATATCGGATGGCATTGTTGAGGATATTGGCAACCACGGAGCTGATCAGTTCACGATCGAAAAAACCCAGCGGGCTGGCAGTCTCGATACGCCAGCTGGCGAGGATGTCACGGTGCTGGAGCAGGTTCTGCTGGGCCGCCAATTGCGCTTCGATAAAGTCGTCCAGCTCATGGTAATCGGGGCACATCGGCAACTGGTTGATACCGAGTTTGTACAACCCCAACAGTTGCACCAGCATGCCATTGAGGTGGGTGAATTCATGCTCCATCACCCCCTGCTCGCTACCACTGCGCTGGGCTTGCGGCAGACGCGCCAACCACTGGCCATGCGCCTGGGTCAGGGCCGACAGCGAGTTCTTCATGTCGTGTACGGTGGAGGCGATCACCGTGGAGAAATCCAACCCCTGATTGTCCTGGTTCATGCGCCAAAAGCTCGTATGTGCAGTTTGCGGTAGCGGTCATAACGACTGTCGCTTTCAGGAATACCGGCCACGCAGGTCAGGCACGCTCGGCATTCCTCCATGATTGCGGGTGGCGGCGTTTCCCCACCTATGCGCAGCAAGGCTTGGGCGGTATTGAGCGCGATACTGATGTTCTTCGGTTGCAGGCTCAATGCGCGACGGAACTGCCCCAACGCCTCACTCAATTCACCCGCCTGATAGCTGCGAACGCCTTGACGGTTAAGGTCCACCGCTTCGGTCACCGCGCCGAGCACCGTCGGGTCGTCAGTCAAGCGTGACACGCTCTGCATAACCTTGGGGTCATCACCGTAGGTCTCCACGCAGCTTTTCAGAATCGACGTACCGGCCGAATCCTGACCCAGCTTTTGCAGTTGACTGGCCACAACCAGCGCAGCCTCAACGGAGAAAAACTGCTCCATCTTGTCCAGACGGGTCATGGCTTGTTCGGTCAGTTTGGCAGCGGTTTCCGGGTCGCCGGCCTGCTGTAGGCTGGCTGCTTTCATCAACCGTGCACGCACCTGCAAACCCTGGTCTTCGACGTTTTCCTTGGCGACTTCGCTGAGCACGGTGTTGATCTCTACGCGCGTGCGCGCATCGAGGCCGTTGCCAGCGTTCTTGTTCATCAATGCCTGGACCAGGCCGAGGTTACTTTCCGGGTCTTTGTATCGAGAACTCTGGCCCTGGTTGACTGCATGCCGGTACGCCTTGGAGGAGGTGTCGAAGTCATCGTTGCTCAGCGCCAGCTTGCCCAGCATCATTTGCCGGCGCACCGCCAACGGCGACAAGCGTACCGCTTCCTCCAGAACACCCTGGGCGCGCTTGCTTTCCCCTTGGGCGATCAGCACCTCGGCCAGCCCGTCATAAAGACCCGGCATCATCGGGAAGGCTTTAAGCGCCTGCTCATACACACCTTGGGCCTGGGCTAACTGGTTGCGCTTGTACAGCAGGCTACCCAAGGCCGCATAGGCCCAAGGGGTAGCCCGGCTGGAAATAATACTGGTGAGAAACTTGCCCAGTTCATCGAAGCGATTCAGGTCACGCAATGCATCGGCGCGGTAGCGCAGGCACAACGGCGCAAAGCGTGGGTCCTTCTTGCACAGCTCGGCGCACGCCGCCAGCACCTCGGCTGGGCGGCCACGATCGAGGGCCTGCAGGATCGGCTTGAGCAGTGTTTTGCGCTGAACCAGTTTTTCCAGGCGCTGGGCCAGGCCGATACGGTTGAAGGGCTTGGTCAGGTAGGCATCCGGCTCGTGCTCCAGGGCACTCAAGACGATGGCCTGGCTGGTTTCGGCGGTAACCATGAGAAACACGCATTCATGGCTGATCAGCTTGTCGAGGATCAGGTCCTCAAGCACTTGCTGGCCATTCTTCTTGCCGTCCCCAAGGTGGAAATCCTGAAGAATAAAGTCGTAGCGCTTCTGTGCGCACATGCGCAGGGCCTGCTCACCACTGTCGGCTGTGTCGACATCGCGCACACCCAGCTCACGCAGCATGGAACGGGCCGAACTGCGAAAATCCGAGAAGTCATCGACGATCAGAAAACTTTTTTGGCTGTAGACCTGCATCCACGAAACCTGACATGGCAAAAAATAAGAAGGATGCACAGACCTCAACAACCTCAGCCTGGCTTCGCGGGTAAATCCAGGTGCGACATCAGCGTCGCCACCCTTGGGTCGTGCTCAAGCGTTAAGCACAGGTTGCAGTAGCGGCGACTCGGTACTGATTGTCGCCACTGCGTTTGGCCTCATACATGGCCAGATCTGCCAGGTGAATCAATGTGTCCATGCTGGCGGCGTGGTCGGGATAAATCGCGACCCCCAGGCTGGTACCCACCTGCAGGAGTTCTCCGGAAATGATCATGGGAAAGGCCAGCGACTCGATCACCTTGCTGCAAACCTGTCGCACTTCTTCTTCCAAATCGTCCCCAGGCAAGAACCCTTCAAGGATCAGAACGAACTCATCGCCACCTATCCTGGCCACGGTATCGGCCGAGCGCAGCATTTGCTTGAGCCGCTTGGCGGTAAACGTCAGCACTTGATCACCAATGGCATGGCCATTGCGGTCGTTGATCGCCTTAAAATCGTTCAAGTCCAGAAACGCCAAGGCAACGCGGGTGTTGCAGTTGCGCGCCTTTTCCAGCGCCAGCGCCAGGCGCTGCTCAAACACCACTCTATTGGGCAGGCCGGTCAAGGCGTCATTGTGGGCCAGGCTCTGCAACTGATTGGCCCAGGCCTTTTCCTCGGTGATATCGCGTACTACCCCGATCATCTTCACCGCCACGCCCTGGTCGTTGCGCACCACGTTGCCGGTCTCGCGCAGCCAGCGAATGCTGCCGTCGGGCCAGACCACACGATATTCTTCATCGTGGTTCTCACCGGTGTGGATACAACGCAACTCCCCGGCCCGCACCTGGGCGCGGTCATCCGGATGTACGCTGGTGCAGAAACGCTCGTAGCTGGGGCTGATCTCCCCGAGCTGAAATCCGAACATGGGGTATATGGCGTCGGACCAATACAGCGCTTCGGTATCGATATCCCAGTCCCACGTGCCAATGCGCGCAAAATACTGGCTGCGTTTATAACGCTCGATATCCTCGCGCTGCACCACGCCAGACTTACTCTGGCGCAGGCCCAGGTCATCAAGATACTGGTGACATGCACGCAGCTGCCGTTCGAGGTGACGACCGCGCAGCACCGTGCATAACCATAGGATCGAAAGGATAACCGCGCCGATCCATGGCACGACGATGTACAGCATCTGCGTCATGAGGAAGCGCTCAACGATGATAGCTAGTAGCCATCATCCTAGATCCACACTTGCTCGTAAAGCTGTGGATAAAAGAAGCCTCAGCGAGCAACCTGGCAGGTCATATCGGAGCCGTACCATTTCACTTTGGCTTCGCCCTGATGCTCCCAGAACTCGACGCCCTGGCTGCCATACTTGCTGCCGCTTGCCGCCGGCTGAGCAATCACGATGGTCTGGTCACCGCCATAGGTGAGCACTGCCGCTTGCGGCTCGAGCTGGTTGTAGAACACCGCGGTGAATGGCTTGTCGCTGTCGTTATCGTCACAGTCAAACTCGACCGCTGCCGGCACTTGCACCGCGCCAGACTGGATCTGTAGTTTGACGATGCGCACCTGATATTGCTCAAGCACACAGGCGTCGGCGTCAGTGGCTTTCCAGCATTCGTCCCGGCCTTTGATCCAGCCCCGCTGGGTTGCCTTGAGTTGTTTCTGTGCGTCGCTATCGGCCTTTGCCAGCATTTGCTTGTACAGCGCGGAAAGGTCTCGATCAAGTTTGCTCAGTTGCGGGCTCTGGCAGACTTTAAGCTCCATGCCCTGCGCTTTGTCGCAAGAAAACGATGGCCCTTCAGCTGCTTGTACTGCACCTGCGCAAAATAAGCCGGCCAGCAGGAGTTGCGTACGCGCGCGGATCATTGGTGAAACCTCCAGCAAAAATAATCTGCCAGAGAGTACAGCAGATATTTTTCCCCTGCCCTTATCCAATCGTCAGGCCAGCAAGCCCAGGGCCTTGGCTCGAGCGACAGCTTGGGTCCTGCGCTCGACGCCCAGTTTGCTGTTGATGTGGCTGGCATGGGTCTTGACGGTATGCAGTGAGATAAACAGGCGTTCACTGATCTCCTGGTTGGAACAGCCCTGGGCGATCAACTCCAGCACCGACTTCTCGCGTGCGCTCAGCGCTTCACAATTGCCGCCCGCCACCTCCGCAATATCCTGAACCGGTAGCAGCGCCAGCAAACTGGCTTGCGCTGCACTGGCCGGTTGCAGCAGCAGTTGTTCGCGCAACCATTGCGGATACTCGTTCAACAAGCTTTGAAAAGGTTGCAGGGCTCCACCTCGCGCCGCCTCCAGGCTCAAGGTCAGCAGGTCACGGGCTTGCGCCGGGTTGTTGTTGCCCAACAGCAAACTTGTCCATTGGCATAGCGCAGTGACACAAAGCATATGCCCACCGCTGTCCTGTCCACGTGCAACCAGCGCCTGCAAACGTTGCCCGGCCTGTTCCAAGCGCCCCAGGGTACGGTCGAGTGAGGTTTGCAGCACCTCGATATGCAGCGGCAGCAAGGGGTGGAACTCCGGTGCTGCAGCAGGCTTTTTGCCGCCGTAGGTCTGCCCAAGGCGCAACAGCCAGGACTCAGCCAGGTCGATGCGCCCCTGAGCCAACCACAGCTCGCACTTGATCAGGGTGATCATGGCCAAGTAGAAAATTGGTGGAACATCCCATATGTGCATCAGCCGTTCGGCTTCGGCCAGTTCGGCGAACGCTTCGGTGAAGCGGCCCTCGCGTCCATCCAGCGAAGCGATCACACAGTGGCCGATCAACACGCTGATGTCGCGACAGGCCCGCGCTTCGATCAGTCCGGCTCGCAATCGACTGCGTCCGGCTTCCGGTTGCAGGCGCGCAACCAGCAGATAGCCTTCGTATAACGTCAAGCGCGCCCTCGCCGCATACAAGCGTTGCGCCGACAAACCTTGCAGGCGCTGTAAGCCCTGACGCACTTCATCCAGTGCGCGCAGCACCTCGCCACGGGCGTGCAGCACCCGCGCGCGATCGTAATGAGCAAGGGCTTCGAACAGCGGGTTACCAATTCGTTGCGCCAGTTCCAGCGCTTCGCGGTTCCAGGTGCGCGCCCGCGAAAAATCGGCATCGGCAATGGCCAGGTTCGATAGCGTCGACAAGCACACCAGACGCTGGCCGTAGCGTTTTTGCGGCAAGCTGCGCAAAGCTTCTACACAGAAGATACGGGTACGCTCGCGATCACCACGACCACGAGCGATCACCCCACTGAGCGCCAGCCACTGCGCCAGCATCGACTTCTGCGCGGTTGCCGAAGGGGCCGGCAGAAACCGACTCAAGTGACTGGCCAGTTCTTCGGCGGCGTCCAGTTGCCCGGCCAGGCCCAGGGCCCAGCTGTACAAAACGATCAGGCGCGGTGTGCTGATCAGCAAGCTGTCAGGCAGGTCCATCTTCCAGCGCAGCAACATACCGACGTTCTGTTCGGCCAGCAGTTGCTCTTCAGAAAGGTTCTGCACCAGGTTGGCGGCGACATCCAGGTGCCCCGCGCGCAACGCCTGCTCGACTGCCTCGTCAAGCAATCCCTGGCCGTGAAACCAGCGACAGGCACGCAGGTGCAGGCTCGAAAGCGGCAAGCTGGGTTGACGGCTGCGCAGCAGGTCGGAGAACAGGTGATGGTAGCGATACCAGCGCCCATGTTCGTCCAGCGGCACCAGAAATACCTGATGCGCCTGTAGATAACCGATGATCTCGGCACTGTCATGACTTTCCCGAAGTGCATCGCACAGCTCGCTGCAGAATCGCTCCTGACAGGCTGTGTCGTTGAGAAAGCCCTGTACTTCGGCGGGCAGAATATCGATCACTTCTTCAAGCAAGTAATCGCGAATCAAGCCCTCGCCACCATGCAAAGCCTGCGGCAACGCGCTGTCGCCGCCCGACTCGCTGACCGCCAGTTGCCAGAACCGCAGGCCGGCGATCCAGCCGTCACTGCGTTGAATCAGGTTGTCCAGCGCCTGGCCGCGCAAGCCGCTTGGCTGTTGTCCCAACACGGCCAGCGACTCGTCGGGGGTCAGGCGCAGGTCCTGCTCGTTGAGCTCGAGCAATTGGCGCGACAGGCGCAGCCGCGCCAGATGCCAGTCAGGGCGCAGGCGGCTGGTAACCAGCAGCACTAGCCCAGGTGGCAGATGGTTGAGGAAGAACTGCAAGCAACGATCGAGTACCGGCCCCTGCACCAGATGGTAGTCATCAAGTACCAACAACAAGGGATTGTGCGGCTGCAGGTGACGGGCCAGCTCATCGAGCAGCCCATCGAGCCATTCTTCGAAAGCAAAGGGTTGATGGCGCTGGCGCATCTTGAGCAAGCCCAGAGACTGGTTGCCCACGGCCGGACAAACCTGCTGCAAACCTTCCAGCAAACGTTCGAGAAAACGTCCCGGGTCGTTGTCGCGGCGGCTCAACCCCAACCACAGACTGCTCCAGTGGTTGGGCAGGCTTTGGCAAAACTCCACGGCCAGCGAACTTTTGCCGAATCCTGCTGGTGCCGTCACCAGCAACAGGCGACCACCCAGTCCGGATTGCAGGCGCTGGCACAAGCGCGCCCGCGGCACGTGCCCGTCGGGCAGTGGCGGACGATAGAAGCGTCCTTCCAGGACGTTCATGGCCTGGCTGGCGAACCCTTGCGTACGGGACAGATCAGTCATGGCCGGCTCGTTTTAGTTAGAGAATCTTCGGCAACACAGATCTGGGCAGACTAGCGGTTATAAACGCGCATTTGAAGATGATTGCGTCGTCTTGCCGAAAAAAGACTACAACAAAAAGCGACAGTTCCTATCCCACCCCCACCTGCATAAACAGAAACGCCCCGGCAAGCCGGGGCGTTCTGGGAGATCACAAGGAGGTTTGAAACTTAGCGCACACCTTCCTGGCGAAGCGCTGCAGGCTGGAAGTCAGCCTTGACTGCGGTGAAGCCGAAGTCGTAGGCCTTTTTCTCTTCGTTCTTCATGCCCAGTGCCAGATAACGGCCCGACTGCAGGTCGTAGATGGCTTCCAGGGTGTACCACGGCACCTCAACGTTGTAGTAGTCCTGGGAGTGCGCTTCGGACACACGCCACAGTTGGTTGCGACCGTCGTACTGGTCGATCACTGCCGCTTGCCAGGTGTCTTCGTCAATATAGAAGTCACGTTTGGCGTAGATGTGACGCTGACCCGGCTTGAGGGTAGCAACCACGTGCCAGACACGGCGCAGCTCATAGCGGCTCAGGTCCTGGTTGATGTGACCGGCCTTGATAATGTCGCTGTATTTGAGCTTTGGATCGTCAAGCTTGTAGCTGTTGGAGGCGATATACAGCTCTTTCTTGCCTTCCAGCTTCCAGTCGTAACGATCTGGAGCACCGTTGAACATGTCCAGGTTGTCGGAGGTACGCAGGCCATCGGCGGCAGTACCCGGACCGTCATAGGAGACCTGTGGCGCCTGGCGAACACGACGTTGACCGGCGTTATATACCCATGCCTTACGCGGCTCCTTGACCTGGTCGAGGGTCTCGTGGACCAGCAACACGGTACCGGCCAGACGCGCAGGCGCCGTCACCTTCTGTTTGAAATAGAACAGAATGTTGCCAGGGTTGCTCGGATCGTAATCCTTCATCCGGTCACGGAAGACGAATTGATCCTGGAAGTACACCAGGCTGTACGAGCCATTTTGCTGCGGCGTGGCCTGGGTCACCAGGCGGGTCACGCTGCCACCACGGTAGCGGGTGATGTGGTTCCAGATGACCTCCACGCCGCTTTTCGGAATCGGGAACGGCACTGCAGTATCGAAGTTCTCCAGACCGTTTCCGCCCGCTACCAGGTTGGTGCTGGTGGCGTTTTTCTTGATCGCGGCAAACACTGCATCCGGAACCGTCGAGCCGCGGTGAGTGGTGTACACCGGAATCTTGTAGGTGTCCGGGTAGCGCTTGAACATCGCTACCTGGCCAGGCGACAGTTTGTCCTTGTACTGCTCAACGTTCTGGGCAGTGATGGTGTAGAGCGGCTTTTCACCCGCGTAGGGGTCGGCAAGAAAACCTTTGCTATCAACGGCACCGGCCGACTTGGTCAGCGGTTTCCAGGCACTGATCGAACCATCGGCGTTACCGGCCTTTTCCGCGCCCATTGGCGTCAGGGTCGAACCCAGCTTGGCTGCCTCGTCGGCGGACACCGCCGCCATGACACTGGTGGCCAGCAGCGACAGGCCCAGTACACCGGCTTGCAGCAGACTCTTGGTCATTTTCATGTTTATGCTCGTCCTGAATCGGTGTTCTTAGAAGTTCACGCCAAAGCTGAGGGCGACGAAGTCGCGATCATCCACAGTGCTGTACTTGCCATCGAAGAAGTTGGTGTACGACAGGCTGGCGGTGTAGGTGTTCTGGTACTCGGCATCCAGCCCCAGGCTGACGGCCTTGCGGCCTTCCTCGAAGTTGCCGCCAGGACCCGGCGAGTAACCGGAGACATCATGGGACCAGGCCACGTTAGGCTTGAGGTTGACCCCGGCGAACACGTCGTTGTAGTCCCAGATGGCGCGAGCGCGGTAGCCCCAGGAAGTGCTGGTGGTGAAACCGTCGTTCTCGCACTTGCGTGAAAGGTTGGCCGAAGAAGCGTTGTTGCCCGCACCGGCGATGGTTCGGCTGTTGAGGAACTCACAGGTACTGACCGGCCCCGTAGGCTCCAGTGGCCCCGGACCAAATACTGGGTCACGGCCGTAACGCATCTTGTGCGCACTTTCCAGACCACCCACGTGAGTCACACCAACTTCACCCACCACGGTCAGGCGGCTGGCGCCCATGACTTGATCGAAGAAGTGGGTGAGCGTTGTCTGGAACTGGGTGATTTCCTTACGGGTGTAGCCATGCTGGTCCTGGCCTGGAACGCCTTTGAGCAGCGAGGCATTGCCAAAGCCTGGGATTGGCGTGACACCGGAGTAAAGAATGTCCGTGGTATTGAGCTGAACTGGCGCGTTGGGGCGGTAGCTGAGCTCACCGCTCCACGCGGTGCCGGTGGACAGCGTGGTGGAGAAGCTCAGGCCGTAGAGGCGGATGTCTTCCGGGTACTCGACGAAGTACTGCGAGTTACCGGCGACGATCAACGGCGCCAACTGCGCCAGCGGCCCCTGAAGGTTGCTCAAGCCGGCATAAACCGAAGGATCAGCACCGGTGGCACTGAAGATCGGTGCGCGGCTGTGGTAGTTCATGAAGTAGGCGCCAAACTCGGTGTCCAGCGGCTCGAACATGTAGCGCAGTGCCACACCGAACTGGCCACTGTCACGGGCATCGCGATCCGGGCCACGGGCTACCTTCACCCCTTCCTGGTTGATGTCGACACCTTGGCTGGCGAGGAAGCCCAGCGCTTGTGTCGACAGGCTGCGGCTGCTGTTGAGCAGGCGCAGGTTATCGGTACAGCCGTCGGCGATGACGTCGGGCTGCGAGAAGAAAGTACCGCAGTTATCGACAACGGTCTGGTCCCATTCGATCTGGTAGAACGCTTCAGCCGACAGGTTGTCGGTGAGGCTCTGGGACACATAGAACATGTTGACCGGGATCAGACCTTCCTTGACCTCGGCACCTGGGCGACGGAAGGCGGCTACGTCGATAGGGTTGATGGAGTTGATACCACCGCCAATGAACGTACTTTCACCCCAGCTGACGACTTGCTTACCAAAGCGCACCGAGCCTGGCTGATCGGCAATGGCGTAGTTGTGGTAGACGAAGGCATCGAGAATCTCACCACCCGAGGACTTGGCGCCCTCTTTGCGGTTGGAGTCGCTGATGTCTTTGAATGGACGGCTTTCGTCCTTGAGTTCGAAGTCGTACCAGTACTTACCGCGTACGAATACACCGGTGTCACCGTACTTGAGCTCCAGGTCATGGATGCCCTTGAAGATCTTCGAAAAGGTCTCACCGCTCTTGAAGTTCAGGTGGCCATCGTCGGAGGTCTGTGACAGACCTTGACCGCCGTTGTTGACGCCGATCAGGTTCTTGTTCGCACTCTCCGTCGACCAACTGGCGCCGACAGACAGCGAGGAGTCAAACGACCCTTCAATTTCACCGATGTTGAAACTGACGCCGAATGCAGGACCGGCGAGCGTAGAAGCGAGGCTGACAGCCAAAGGCAGTTTCGCCCGGCGCCAGAACAGATTTGCTGATGTCATCGACGCTACTCCATGTACTTTCTTTATTTTTATGGCAGTGAGTCCTTTGCAGAAACGCCTCGTTCGACAGGTGTGAGCGCACCTTATACGTCGAGCAAGTGGCTAAACACATGCGTGTGCTGCCCCCCATTCCTGAAAATCCCCTGACCCGACTATAGCCAGCAGGTACTTCTGCTTGATCCCTCTAAAGTGTGATTTGCATGTTTACCCCGCAGGCGCGGTTGCTGAACCGGCCACTGCGCTGGCGAGAGGAAGAATGGCTGAAAAACGACATTTTACAAGGCCGGGATGTGTCTATCCCGCGGATCGCGCCCAGGCAGGCGCGACCCAGGGCAGGTCACAGCGTCGAGAGGAAGGTACTGTTACTGGCTTGCCATTGAGTGATGTCGAGACGGATACGTTTCTTGTCGAGCTTGCCGACGCTGGTCTTGGGAATTTCAGTAACAAGGGCGATCTGACTAGGAATCGCCCACTTGTTGATATGGCCAAGCTCCACGAACGGTTTGAGGTGTTCCTTGAGTGCCTTGGCATCGACGCTCTGCTGTTCATGCAACACCAGAAGGGCGAAAGGCCGCTCACCCCACTGCGGATCGGCAACGCCCACCACCGCCACTTCGCGGATCGCTGGATGACGGCTGATCAGGTCCTCCAACTCCAACGACGAGATCCACTCGCCACCGGTCTTGATCACATCCTTGATACGGTCGCGAATGTCGATCACACCCATGCTGTCGAGCGTGGCCACGTCCCCGGTGTGTAGCCAGCCCCCCTGCCACAACTCGGCGCTCTTTTCCGGCTCGCGGAAGTAACCCATGGTCAACCAGGGCGCGCGCAGCACCAGTTCACCCTGGGTTTCACCATCGTTCGGGAGGAAGTTGCCCTCGCCGTCGACAATCGCCGTTTCCACCAAGGGCACCGGTACACCCGCCTTGATCCGATAAGTGATGCACTCATCTTCGCTACCGGCCAGAAGTTCCTCGTTGAGGTGGGCACAAGACACCAGCGGGCAGGTTTCGGACATACCGTAGGCCGCCGTCAACTGAATACCATGGGCTTTGGCGGCCTCGTACAAAGCTCGGTTCAGGGCGCTTCCGCCAATAATGATCTTCCAGCCGCCAAAGTCCTGGTCCTGAGCGCCCTTGGCATTAAGCAGCATTTGCAAAATGGTCGGCACACAGTGGGAGAACGTAACCTTTTCCTTGCGCCACAGTTGGCACAGCAGTTCCGGCTCGTAGCGCCCCGGATACACCTGCTTGATTCCCAGCATGGTCGCCACGTAGGGAATCCCCCACGCGTGCACGTGGAACATTGGCGTGATGGGCATGTACACATCGTCACTGCCCAACAGCCGCACGCTGTCGATGCTGCCCGTAACGGAAGCGGCGGCGAGGGTGTGCAGCACCAATTGCCGATGGGTGAAATACACACCTTTGGGGTTACCGGTGGTACCGGTGGTATAGAAGGTGGTGGCTACCGAGTTTTCGTCGAAATCGGGAAACTCATAGACCGGGCTGGCTGCGGCCAGCAACTCCTCGTACTCACCCACAAGGTTCGGCAGCTCGGCGGTCTTGGACTCGGCGTCGGTCAATAGCAGGGTTTTCTCGACCGTGGTCAGTTGCCCTGCAATCCCCTGGTAGAGGCCGACAAAATCACTGTTGACCAACACGAAGCGGTCTTCAGCATGGTTCATGGTGTAGAGGATCTGATCCGGTGACAGGCGCACGTTGATGGTATGCACCACCGCGCCGATCATAGGGATGGCAAACATGCATTCCAGATAGCGATGGCTGTCCCAATCCATCACCGCCACGGTATCACCAGCCTTGACCCCGGCTTCGGTCAACACGTTGGCCAGGCGCGCAATACGCTCGTTGAGGGTCAGGTAATTGAAGCGCAGTTGATCGCGATAGACAATTTCGCGGGTTTTCTCGTAACGGCTGCCTGACAACAGCAAGCGCTTGATCAACAGGGGAAACTGATAAGCGCCCTCGGCGGGAGGAATGACACGAGTCTGCAACATAAGGGTCCCTTTTCTGGAGTGCACGTGCTGGGCAAGACATGACCCACTCTAGAACGCCCTAACGCCGGCTAAATCAGCCAAAGGAATGATTTAACCGAACGCGTCATTACAGGCAATTTGCCATCAATGCATCTCGGTAAAAGCGATTTTCACACCCAGGGCAATCAGCACCGCGCCCATGGTGCGATCAAACCAATGCCCCATACGAGCGAATCCGGCGCGTACGCGCTGCTGGCTGAACAACATGGCTACCAGACAGAACCACAGGCCGGTGGCCGCAGCCAGATACACGCCATAACCGGCCTGGATCGCCAGCGGCGTATGCGGATTGATGACCACGGTGAACAGCGACAGGAAGAACAAGGTCGCCTTCGGGTTCAAGCCATTGGTCATGAAGCCTGCAACAAAGGCTGCGCGTGGGGTGCGCTCGACCGTGGAGGTCTGCACTGTCTCGCTGCCGGGTGCAGCCGGGCCTGCGCGCAGGGCTTTGAAACCGATGTACAGCAGGTAGGCCGCTGCCAGCCATTTAAGTGCATTGAACAGCACGATCGACTGCGACACGATCAGACCGATACCCAGCAGCGAATACCCGACATGCAGGAAGATTGCCATGCCGACGCCAAAGGCAGTCCAGGTACCGGCGCGCCGTCCATGGGTCACGCTCTCGCGAACCACCACAGCAAAATCAGGACCGGGGCTGGCCACGGCGAGCAGGTGAATCAGGGCAACCGTCAAAAATTCAGCCCAATACATGGGGGCTCCTTGCGCTAAAGGGAGAATACAAAGAACACGTACCTTACGCCCTCGACATACCATGTAACAACCTGTGAGCCGCTTGACTCTCCCCTTAGGGGCAGGCGCTAGCGTGACCGCTTTGGATCACAGGGCTGCCTTCAATGAACAAACGTGTACTGGTGATTCTCGGACACCCCTCGAACCATAGTTTCTGCGCCGCGCTGAGCAGCGCCTATGTCGGTGCATCCCGCGCGCTTGGCCATGATGTGCAGGTGCTGGAGCTTGGTGCGCTGAACTTCGATCCTCTGCTACGCCAAGGGTACCGCCAAGAGCAGCCGTTGGAGCCCGATCTGTTGCACGCGCAGGCACTGATGAACTGGGCGCAACACCTGGTATTCGTGTTCCCCATCTGGTGGGGGGGCATTCCAGCGTTGTTGAAAGGTTTCCTGGACCGCGTCCTGCTTCCAGGCTTCGCTTTCAAGTACCGCAGTGACTCGCCCTTCCCCGAGCAACTGCTCAAGGGTCGCAGTGCCGATCTGCTGGTGTGCATGGATACTCCCCCTTGGTACTACCGCTGGGTATACCGGATGCCCGGCCTGGAACAGATGCGTCGCACGACCTTGCGCTTTTGTGGAATCAGGCCAAAAAAGACGTTAACGTTTGGCCCCATCATCAGCTCGAACGCAAAGCAACGCGACGCCTGGTTGCAGCGGGTCCGCAAGCTGGCCGGCACACGATAAAAGGGATTTTCGATGTACATTGGTAAAGCCGCGCAGCTTTCCGGTGCCACGATCAAATGCATACGTCATTACGAAAAGATCGGCCTGCTGCCCCCGCCTCGACGCCAAGGCAACTATCGCATCTACGATCAACAGAGCGTGGCCCTGGTCAGTCTGATCAAATGCGCGCAAAAGCTCGGTTTCAGTCTCAAGCAGATGCAGGCGATGGTCGCTGGAAACGACCCGGGTGTATTACCGTTGGCCCGAATCCATCAAGCCATTGCCAGCAAGAACGCCCAACTGCAGGCGCAAATTGCCGACCTGCAGCAGCAACAGCAAAACCTCGAAGCTTTTGCAGCGAGCCTTGAGCAGACCCGATACGATTGCTTCAGCTACCCGACCTGAGCCCGACCGACCTTACTGGAGCTTCCATGTCTGCCCCACGCCGCGCCGTATTTCTCGACCACCACTCACTGGACCTGGGCGACCTCAATCTGGATCGCCTGCGCGGTTGTTTCGACGAGTTGCAACTGTATCCGGCGACCGCCCCGGAGCAGGTAGCGCAGCGCTTGCAGGAGGCGAGCGTGGCGATCAGCAACAAAGTGATGATCGATGCCAGCACCCTGGCCGCCTGCCCCAACCTGAAGCTGATCCTGGTGTCCGCCACCGGTACCAACAATGTCGACCTGCAGGCTGCACGGGCTCAAGGCATTGTGGTGAGCAATTGCCAGGGCTACGGCACGCCGTCTGTCGCCCAGCACACCCTGGCCCTGCTGCTGGCACTGGCCACTCGCCTGCCCGACTATCAGCAGGCCGTCGCCGCCGGGCAATGGGGCAAGGCCAAACAGTTCTGCCTGCTGGACTTTCCTATCGTCGAGCTTGAAGGCAAAACCCTTGGCATGCTCGGGCACGGTGAGTTGGGCGGCGCCGTAGCACGCTTGGCAGAGGCCTTTGGCATGCGTGTTCTGCTTGGGCAACTGCCTGGACGCCCGGCACGTGAAGATCGCCTGCCCCTGGACGAACTGCTTCCCCAGATCGACGCCCTGACCTTGCATTGCCCGCTCAACGACCACACCCGCAACCTGATTGGCGCCAAGGAGCTGGCCCTGCTCAAGCCCGGTGCGTTTGTGGTCAACACGGCCCGTGGTGGCCTGATCGACGAACACGCCCTGGCAGATACGTTACGGGCAGGTCATCTGGGCGGTGCGGCCACTGATGTGTTGAGTGTCGAGCCCCCAGTCGATGGCAACCCATTACTAGCAGCCGACATCCCGCGGCTGATCATCACCCCACACAGCGCCTGGGGAGCCGTGGAATCGCGCCAGCGCATCGTCGAGCAGTTGAGCGAGAACGCCGAAGCCTATTTTGCCGGTAGCCCGCGCCGACAGGTCGGTTAAGCCACGCCCGGCTCTGCTAAACTGCGCCACTTTTTTCAGGAGCCGCCATCCATGGACCCGCGCAGTGAAGTGTTGCTTCGTCAGGCCGAGTTATTCCAGGGCTCGCTGTTGCTCGCCGGCCTGCCTGCCGACGACCTGCTCGGCAAACTGCCTGCAGCACATGGCTGGTGCTGGCATGCCGGCGACCAGACGGTTCTGGATGCCCGCTTTACAGGCCGCAGCCATTTTGGCGTAGAGGCGCCCGCCGAGAAATTTGAAGCGGCTGTGCTGTTTCTGCCCAAGTCCCGCGATCTGGCCAATTACCTGCTCAATGCCTTGGCCTCGCGCCTGGCAGGCCGCGAGCTGTACCTGGTGGGGGAAAAACGCGGCGGTATTGAAGGCGCGGCCAAACAACTGCACGCCTTCGGCAAGCCGCGCAAACTCGACAGCGCACGCCACTGTCAGCTGTGGCAAGTCACCGTCGAGCACGCCCCCGAAGCCAAACCGCTGGAAAGCCTGGCCGAGCGCTTCGAACTGGACATGCCGGAGGGGCCGTTGAAGATCGTCAGCCTGCCGGGTGTATTCAGTCACGGCCGCCTGGATCGTGGTAGTGCCCTACTGCTGGAAAATCTTCAGCAATTGCCTGTTGGCCACGTTCTTGATTTCGGCTGCGGTGCCGGTGTGTTGGCCTCGGCGCTCAAGCGCCGTTATCCCCAAAGCCGGATCACGCTGCTTGATGTCGATGCCTTTGCCGTCGCCAGCAGTCGCTTGACCCTGGCTGCCAACGGCCTGGAGGGGGAGGTAATTTGTGGTGACGGCATCGATGCCGCCCCTCGCGACCTGGATGTAATCCTGAGTAACCCGCCGTTCCATACCGGGGTACACACCAACTACCAGGCATCGGAAAACCTGCTGAAAAAATCAGCCGATCATCTGAAAAAAGGCGGCGAACTTCGACTTGTCGCCAACAGCTTCCTGCGCTATCAACCACTCATCGAAAGCGCCCTGGGCAATTGCCAGGTAAGGGCCGAAGGACAGGGCTTCAAAATTTATCAGGCAACACGCGGTTAAAATCAGCGCTTGCCGAAACGGATTTGCCTAGGCAGAATCCGCTCCGTCCTAGGGGAGTAGTCTCCCGCGAGCACCCAGCTCGCCCGGTACGCGTCAACATACTTGGTCAACAGACCATGGCGCGTGCGACCCACGGTCCGCATAGACGGACCCAGGGTTTGACAAGACCTATGACACGAACACCTTACCCGGGGCGGGAAGGCTGTACGTGTCATAGCCGTGTCGACCCGCCCCCGTAGGAATCCTGATGCTGGAATCATTGCTCGTCCCAACCGCGATCGTGGCCCTTGCCGAAATTGGCGACAAGACCCAATTGCTCGCGCTTATCCTGGCCGCCCGCTTCCGCAAGCCTTGGCCGATTATCGCCGGTATCATCGCCGCAACCCTGGCCAACCATGCCGCTGCTGGCGCTGTCGGCGCCTGGTTCAGCACTTTCTTCTCTGCCGCCACCCTGCACTGGATTCTCGCTGCCAGCTTCGCTGCCACCGCTCTGTGGACCCTGATTCCAGACAAAATGGATGACGACGAAGCCAGCTCCGCCCGGCGCTTCGGGCCTTTCCTGACCACCCTGATCGCGTTTTTCATCGCCGAGATCGGCGACAAGACTCAAGTCGCAACCGTGATGCTAGCCGCCCAGTACCCGCACCTGATCATGGTTATCATCGGTACCACCCTGGGTATGCTGATTGCCAACGTACCGGTGGTGCTGGCGGGCAACTTCGCTGCAGAAAAACTGCCACTGACCCTGATTCGGCGCCTGGCATCGGCAGCCTTCTTTGTCCTGGCTGCCGTGGCGGTGTACTCAGCGATGGAAGTCAGTGGCTGGATAGGCTGACCATTGGTTCAAGCCAGCGCAGGAGCTGGCCCAGCCGACGATGGGCCGCTCAGCGGCCCGGGCCCGGCTTACTTCTTAGCCTGTTCGTACAGCGGCATCACCTTGGGGATCGCCGCGCGCAACGCAGCCTGGCGGCTGTCGGAAGCTGGGTGAGTACTCATGAACTCCGGCTGCGAACCACCCGAAGCCTGGCTCATCTTGTCCCACAGGGTGATCGCGGCATTCGGGTTGTAACCGGCACGGGCCGCAAGCTCCAGGCCAATCAGATCAGCTTCGTTCTCGTTCGAGCGGCTGTTGGGCAAGGTCATGCTGTACTGCACCACAGTGTCGGCAATCGCCAGGCTATCCTGGCCAAGCCCCAGCAATGCACCCGCACCCTGACGCGCCATCTGCACACCGTAGGCCTTGGACATGGCCTCACGCCCGTGTTCACGCAGGGCATGGGCGATTTCATGGCCCATGACCGCGGCGATCTCGTCGTTGGTCAACTTGAGCTTATCGATCAGGCCGGTGTAGAAAAAAATCTTGCCACCTGGGCCGCAGTTGGCGTTGAGCTCATCACTCTTGATCAGGTTAACTTCCCAGTTCCACTGCGCCGCATCCGGGCGAAACTTTGGTGCCTGGGCTATCAGACGATCGGCAATCACCTGCACTCGCTTGGCATCGGCACTGGTCTTGTCGAGCACACCTTTGCTGGACGCCTCGCCCAGGGTCTGCTGGTAGGACTGTGCATACATCTGGTTGACCTCATCGGTCGAGAGCATGCTGAACATATATTGCTTACGCTCGACACCCACGGCGCCGCCGCTGGTGGTGTTTACTGCCTGGCATCCGGCAAGTAGCACACTGGCACTCAGAGCACCGATAACAAATGACTTACGCATGAAAACACTCCATTCGAACATGCCGCGTATCCTAGGCCGAGTCGATTGAGGCCGCTACACCCCAAACGAAGAAATCTCCAGGCGGCAGGTTACGCCGGGGTCAAGCACTCAGGCCCATTGAGCTTGGGATCGTTGACAAAGTTGGCCAGCACGCGCTCTCGTAAAGGTGCCTGGGCGCTGGCCAGTAACTCGTACAGGCGCGCCACGGGTGTTTGCGGGTCCAGCCATGCTGCTTGACCGGCGGCATCGAGAATCAACGGCCGACGCTGGTTCACCGCAGCCTGAGTTACCACCGCAGTGCTCAGCCAGACCTGGTCCTGCACCGGGTAGGCCTCCCAGATCGCGGCAAAAAACAACGAAGAGCCTTCTCCAGGCGTCAGCCAATAGGGCCTTTTGCGCACCGTACCGCGCCATTCGTAAAAGCCGTTGGCCGGCATCAGGCACCGACGCAGGCGAAAGGCCTCGCGAAACATCGGCTGCTCTGCCAAGGTTTCGGCCCGGGCATGCGCAGGCGTTCGCGACAAATCCGTCAACCAGGCCGGGGTCAGTCCCCAGCGTGCGCGGGCAAGTTCCGCCTGACCTTGCTCCCCATTTCGCTGGATCAGTACCGAAGCGCCGGGAGAAATATTCCATTGAGCCTGCTGGTCGGCCGGAAACCCCGGCAATGCAGCAAAGGCAGGCGACCATCTAAACAGCGCGTAACGTCCACACATGGGGGATAAAGACCTAGCAAATCAGGGTTCCCGGAATGTGCTCCGGTTCGTCGCCAGCCAGTGGCTGAGCACTATTGTACGCGGCGATCATCTGCCGTGCGTACTCAGCCTGGTCATCCGCAACCGCCAGCGCCAGTAAGCCCTGCATCGGTAGGTCGCCCATGGCGCCCATCAGGTCACGGCCGATCAAGTGAACCTTGACCCCTTCACTTTCGAGCATGCCAATCAGCATTTCGGCTTCCAACAGGCTTTCCGGCTCGTAAATTCGCTGCATCAGTCGTTCTCACCGTAAACATCCAGCATCCACTCCTCCCCGTGCACTTGCAGCACGAAGCGGATCGGCTTGCAGCAAACCTGACAGTCTTCGATGTATTGCTGATCGCCACCGGACAGGTCCACCGTTGTCTCGACTTCTTCACCACAATAAGGGCAATCGTAGATCGCAGTTTCCAGCATCGCGGCCTCCCGAGTGACTTGTGCGTATAATTGCCGGTCTATTTACAGGACCTGCGCGTGTTCGAGCCGTTTTTCGAAGCCCGGTCCTACCTATTACCCTAGCCGTTTCCAACAAGAGAGCATGATGGGCGAATTCGATGCCATCCGACCGTACAACGACGCTGAGGTCCCTGCCGTTCTGGCACGCCTGCTCAGCGACCCGGCATTTCTCGATATCCTCACCCACTTCCGCTTCCCGCGCGCTGCCGGGGCCTTTGGCTGGTTGCTCAAGCCGCTGATCGCCCGACGCCTGCGCAAAGAGTTTGCTGGCGTTACCTGCGTTTCGACCCTGCAGGACAAAGTCGAGTACTACGTCGACCATACCATCGAGCGGGCAACCGACGGGGTTACCTACACCGGCGTCGAGCTGCTCAAGTCCGGGACCGCCTATTTGTTCCTGGCTAACCACCGCGACATCGTCATGGACCCGGCGTTCGTCAATTACGCGGTGTACCACGCCGGCCTGCCTACGCCGCGGATCGCCATCGGTGACAACCTGCTGCAAAAGCCGTTCGTCAGCGACATGATGCGCCTGAACAAGAGCTTCATCGTTCATCGTTCAATCAGCGGACGGCGGGAAAAGCTTGCCGCTTACCAATTGCTTTCAGCCTATATCAACCATTCGATCCGCAACGACGGCCAGTCGATCTGGATCGCCCAAGCCGAAGGCCGGGCCAAGGATGGTGACGATCGAACTGATTCAGCAATCCTGAAAATGTTCCACATGAGTCGCAAGGACGAGCCCTTCGGCGCGGTTATTCAGTCGCTGAACCTGAGCCCGGTGTCGATCAGCTATGAATACGATCCCTGCGATCAGGCCAAGGCTCGCGAGCTGTACATTCGCGCCACTACCGGCACCTACACCAAGGCACCGGGCGAGGATGACCTGAGCATCGCCCAGGGCATAACCGGCTACAAGGGACGTGTACACATCAACTTCGCGCCGCCGGTAACGACGTTCTTCGAAGATACCAAGCAGCTGGCAGTGGAGATCGACCGGCAGATTCTTGCGGGCTATCGACTGTTTCCGGTGCACTACCTGGCTTATGCACAGTGGGCGGATGCCGACCCGCAATTGCAGGTGCCGACGGCCGACAAGGTGTTCCCGGCCCAAGAGCTGGATCGCGCCCAGGCCGAATGGCAGCGTCGCCTGGACGCCTGCCCGGTGGAACAGCGCCCGTACCTGGTACAGCAGTACGCCACACCCGTGCGTAACCAGTACCGGGTCAAGGCAGGTTTGGCGCTCTAACGATTACCTGGAGACGGCGGTGGGGCGTGAAGCAGCCCCATTCACACCCAGGTGCTGAACCAGGACAGCAGCAAGGCCAGCGCCAGGAAGGCAAAGCCCAGGATGTAGTAGAAGCGGTTGATGCGCAGGGTCATGCCATCAACCACCGCCTCGTCGCTCGGGGCCTTGGCCACTGCCAGCGCTTCACGACGTCGTGCGCTGTGCAACAGCAGGCCGCCAGGGCAGGTAATCAGCAGTGCCAGCAGGTTGATCAACTTGGCCGGATGGGCAGCGATCAGCCCCCAGAACATTTGCAACGACATTTACAGCACCTCGAAAAGCGACATTCCACCGGCGCGCATTTTACCCAAGCGTCACCTTGTGTCCCGGTTTTTTCGACCAACGACGATCATCGTCACGCCAATATCATCCGGATACATCGCCCCAAGCGGCCTGAATTCACCTACAAAAAAGCCCGATGACTGCCACACAGTCATCGGGCTTTTTCAGGTGTACTGGCTTAGCGGGCTTATTCGCCGAGGATTTGGCCGATTGCCTGGTCCTTGAACAGACGGGTAAGCGCGTCGCTGAGGACATCACCAACCAGTTTGGTGTTGGTTTCCTGGTTTGGCGCCATACCGAAGCGCTGGTCCAGGGAGGCACCATAGCGGCCACTGTAACGACGGTTGGCATTGGCAACGTCGGCCTTGAAGGTAGCACCAATGGTGGCCTCGGTGACGTACATGCCTTCTTTTGGCGACTGATACTTGAGCTCTGCCAGGGTCACGGTCAGCTGCGGGGCGTTGTAGGCGTTCGGCGTAGGGGTAAAGCCCAGCAGGCGCACCGCTGCTTCTGCCTGAGCTTGCAGCTTGGGCAGGATATCGTTGCCGGTCACTGTGATAGCGCTGGTTTCAGGGTACAGGCCGCCGCGGGTGCCCAGGGTTTGCGACGCGCGACCGTCGACCACCTTGACCACTACCGGCTGGCCATGGCCTACCGGCGCGAGCTGGGCGGTGAGTTTTGGTTGCGGGCTGAGTTGTTGCGGGCTGTGGGCACAACCGACCAGGGTCAGACTGGTCACCGCGATCAAACCGAACAACAAACGTTGCAACATGCTCATCTCTCCAGAATAGGCAGCAAAGGCCGCCAGTATACCCAGCGCAGCGCGGCCCAGCCATCGCTGTGCCATTAGCGTATGAGACAGGCAAGCGCGGCGGCGGTTCGTTGTCACAATCGTTTAATGACCCCACCGCTATGCTGGCGTCGAGAACACTTGAAGAGGTAGACCGCCATGTCCAACTTCTGGACTTCACTGCTGACCCGCCGCCCCATGCGTAACTTCGCGCACCTGGATGCTCAGGGTATTTGCCTGGCGTTCAAGCAGTGTGCCGATCAGCCTGCTGTCGGCAATTGGGTGCAAATCAACGAAATCTGCCTGACCTGGCTCAATCGCCCGCTGCCCTCTAGCGCACGGGTTTGCGCGCGTCCTCGCGGCAACTTACTACAGCGCAGCCTGGCCGCCTGAGCCGTGCATCAATAAAAGTCGCTAATAAAGATCATTTCTGCCCGAGACATCGTTATAATCTCCCCCCGATTATAAGGACGTCTCCTGATCGGGCCTCGCAGCACCGCCAATGTTCACCATTCGGCATCCTCCGCACCGCCCACAGAGAGCCTTCCACACAGGTCTTGCACCAGCCAGTGCCAGCATCATTCGGCCCTCTGCTCTGCCTGAACCTGCCGGGTCTGCCATCGCGCAGCCCTTTTTGAGGTTCACGACTCCAAAAGAGCGTGAAAAAACGGGTTTTCACAACTTCACGAGAGTGTGGCGAGCAATGAACAGTCTGGCATGTGCAAAAGCACCTAAAGTGTCCCTAGCAGCCCTGAACAGCTGGCAACAGCTCTCTTCCAGGATGAGAGCCTGAGGCCGGTCCATAACGCACGACGGACACCTTGACCATAAGTCGAATTGCCGCATCGGTCTTAAAATGCGTTCATAAGCAACGCAAAGCCCGTTTGGCGGTGTCCGCTGAAGTTGCAAAAACTGCGAAGAATCGGACATGGCGATCCTGGCTAGGCCAGAGATCCTATGCTGTCAATTTGGTGCTGTAGATTTTGGAGACGCGTTAAATGGCGCAGAACGAAGCAGTCGATGTGGTATTGGTAGGGGCAGGCATCATGAGTGCCACCCTGGCCGTACTGCTCAAGGAACTCGACCCGGCTATCAAGCTGGAAGTCGTCGAGTTGATGGATTCGGGTGCCGCGGAAAGTTCCAACCCGTGGAACAACGCCGGGACCGGCCATGCCGGGCTGTGTGAACTGAACTACACGCCGCAGGCCGCCGACGGCAGCATCGACATCAAGAAAGCGGTGCTCATCAATACTCAGTTCGAAGTGTCCCGGCAGTTCTGGGCCTACCTGAGCAAGAAAGGCGCATTCAGCTCGCCACGGGCGTTCATCAACCCCGTTCCACACCTGAGCTACGTCGAAGGTGAAAAAGGCGTCGACTTCCTCAAGAAGCGCTTCGAGCTGCTCAAGCAGCATCACGCCTTCGCCGAGATGGAATACACCGAAGACAAATCGGTAATGAATGACTGGATGCCGCTGATGATGCCGGGTCGCCCTGCCGACCAGACTATCGCCGCCACCCGTGTCATGAAAGGTACCGATATCAACTTCGGCGCCCTGACCAACAAGCTGCTCAAGCACCTGGCAAGCACGCCGGATGCCCAGGTCAAGTACTGCAAGCGCGTGACTGGCCTGCGCCGTAACGGCAGCGGCTGGACCGTCAGCATCAAGGACGTTAACAGCGGCAGCAGCCGTGAAGTGGATGCCCGCTTCGTGTTCCTCGGCGCCGGTGGTGCTGCACTGCCATTGCTGCAGCAGTCGGGCATTGAAGAGAGCAAGGGCTTCGGTGGCTTCCCGGTCAGCGGTCAGTGGCTGCGTTGCGACAACCCGGAAGTGGTCAAGAAGCACCAGGCCAAGGTCTATAGCCAGGCCGCTGTTGGCTCGCCACCGATGTCGGTACCACACCTGGATACCCGTGTCGTCGACGGCAAGACTTCGCTGCTGTTCGGCCCTTATGCCGGGTTTACCACCAAGTTTCTCAAGCACGGCTCGTTCCTCGACCTGCCGCTGTCGGTGCGCATGGGCAATATCGGCCCGATGCTCGCCGTGGCCCGCGATAACATGGACCTGACCAAATACCTGGTCAGCGAAGTGATGCAGTCGATGGAGCAGCGTCTTGACTCCCTGCGCCGCTTCTACCCTGAAGCGAAAGCCGAGGACTGGCGCCTGGAAGTGGCGGGGCAACGCGTTCAGATCATCAAGAAAGACCCGAAAAAAGGCGGCGTCCTGCAGTTTGGTACCGAACTGGTATCAGCCAAGGACGGTACCTTGGCCGCACTGCTGGGGGCTTCCCCAGGTGCATCGGTGACTGTATCGATCATGCTAGACCTGATCGAGCGCTGCTTCCCCGACCAGACCAAGGGTGCCTGGGCCGCCAAGCTCAAGGAAATTTTCCCGGCCCGGGAAAAAGTCCTGGCTACCGACGCTGCCCTGTATCACAAGATCAGCGTGCAAAACGACGAGGCCCTGGGCCTGGTCGAAAACAGCCCGGCGCAGCATTACGCGTAACGCACCGGCATAAAAAAACGCCCTTCGGGGCGTTTTTTTATGCACGCACGTTAATCAGCCACGCGCCTTGTCGATGATTTCGATGTAGTCAGCGGCGTTGCGCTGGTCCTTGATCACGTCGACGAACGTCTGGCCATGCTCGTCCTTGCCGTCGACATCCAGGCCGGCCTCAACGAAGAAGCCGACAAAACGCTCGAAGTCATCGATGCGCAGGCCACGATAAGCCTTGATCAGCTTGTGCAGCGAAGGTGAAGTAGCATCCGCCGGTTCGAACTGCAGGAAGGACTTGATGTAGTCGTCACTGATCTCGTCGCCAATCACTTGCTTCTTGTCTTTACGCATTACCGACTCCAACTGAACCATCACGGACATTTTCACGGGCCGGCAGTTTACCCCTGCCCGGCACCAGCGCTCAACGCGCGCGTACAGCCCCGGTATGCAAATCGGCCCAGACGTGGCCATTGGCGTAACTGAGGAATTGTACGTAGACCGTGTTGTTGCGCAGCAAATCGATAATCACCTGATATTGGCTCGACGGGTAGTTCAGGCTCAGCACTTTGCGCCTGTCATCGAACACGGCTTTTTTCAGGCTCTTGCTCTCGGCATCAAAGCTGATCACTACCTGGCTGACCGTAGTCCCCTTGCTCAGCGGCTTGCCCTTGAGGCGCAGGGTCAAAGGTGATGTCACCGGGATCGGCTGCTGGTTTGACTGACGCTGGTTACCGACGACTACCGAGTAGTCGGTGACCTGGAGCAGTTGCTGGAACTCAGGCGCTTCCTGACGCAGGGACAAGTCATCTGGTGGCAGGAACTGACTGTGCAAGGGCGCAGCGGCCAGGGGCATGCTCAGTAGCAGAAGGACAGGGACAATCGCACGCATGACAGGCTCCTAGAGGCGGCCTGGCACTTTAGCATGGGATGATCATATCGCGGGGCAAGCCCACTGTTGATGATGCGGGGGATTCACTCGAATTGAGCGCGCATCCAGGCGTGGTACTCAGCAACCCCAGGCTCACCCTCGCGCGGCGCCCAGCTCGCCATTTCACCCTCGCCGACCGGACGGTAAGGACCGGACTTGCATTCAAACATCATGCTATCGGCCGCAAGCACAACCAGGCCATGGTAGGTGCCCGGCGCCAGGTCCACGCCGAGGCAGTCCCCACCGGCTTCGAGCACCCGCTTGTCCACCACCACACCCTGCTCGTCGAAGATCAGCAGCCCCAACTTGCCACGCAGCACGATCAGGCATTCCGCCTTGTCAGCCGACAGATGCCGGTGCGGCGGGATGTAGGTGGAAGGCTGGAGCCCTACCGCCATACGGTGGCAGGGCTCTTCCATGGCGTGGAAATTATGGTGCTGGCGGCCACGTGGGTTGGCAGCAGCCTTGCTGGCCAGCTCGGTAAACAACGATTGGTCGAGAAAACCGGGCTGGCGCATGGGTCAGAGCCCCTTGACGGCAAAAATACCGTTGGCGTTGCGCCAGTAACCTTTGTAGTCCATGCCGTAACCGAACACGTAACGGTCGATACAGCTCAAACCGCAGAAATCAGCCTTGAGTTCGGCACTCGCCTTGCGGTCGTGATCCTTGTCGATCAACACAGCGGTGTGCACAGCGCGGGCGCCAGCGTGCTTGCAGAAATCGATGATCGCGCTGAGGGTGTGCCCTTCGTCGAGAATGTCGTCGATGATCAGTACATCGCGGTCAATGAACGAAACCTCGGGCTTGGCCTTCCAGAACAAATCGCCGCCGCTGGTCTGATTGCGATAGCGAGTAGCGTGCAGGTACGAAGCTTCGAGCGGGAACTGCAGGTGGGTCAGCAGCTTGCCGGCGAAGATAAGGCCACCGTTCATCACGCAGAACACCACCGGGTTGCGTTCGGCGAGCACGTCGCTGATCTGGGCGCCAACGCGAGCAATGGCGGCCTCTACTTCGGCTTCGTTGTACAGGCAGTCAGCCTCTCGCATGACTTGACGGATATGCTCGAGATCAGCGGACATGGCGCTCTCCAGGGGGCTGCAAATGAGAAAAGCGGGCAAAGGTACGCATCCCAGGGCATCAGATCAAGCATTTATGGACTAACGTCCAGATTGCCTAGAGGACACACACGGCTGAATAGATTAATCTACCGCGGTTTTTTTGCCCGCCCCCCGGAGCTTTTCCTATGCCTATCCGTGAGATCCGCCATCCGCTGATCCGCCACAAGCTCGGCCTGATGCGCCGCGCTGACATCAGCACCAAGAATTTTCGCGAACTCGCCCAGGAAGTCGGCACGCTCCTGACCTACGAGGCCACCCAGGACCTGCCACTCGAAACCTACGAGATCGATGGCTGGTGCGGTAAGGTCCAGGTCGAGAAAATCGCCGGTAAGAAGATTACTGTAGTACCAATCCTGCGCGCAGGCATTGGTATGCTCGAAGGCGTACTCAGCCTGATTCCAGGTGCCAAGGTCAGCGCCGTGGGCGTTGCTCGCAATGAGGAAACCCTCGAAGCCCACACCTACCTGGAAAAACTTGCCCCGGAAATCGATGAACGCCTGGCGCTGATCATCGACCCGATGCTGGCCACGGGCGCGTCGATGGTTGCCACTATCGACCTGCTGAAAAAAGCCGGCTGCAAAGATATCCGTGCGATGGTGCTGGTAGCGGCGCCGGAAGGCATTGACGTGGTCGAGAAGGCGCATCCGGATGTGCAGATCTACACCGCTTCGGTCGATGAACGCCTGAACGAGCACGGTTATATCATTCCGGGCCTGGGCGATGCTGGCGACAAAATCTTCGGCACCAAGCAGAAGGACGCCTGAACATGCAGGATGAGTTCAACGACCCGCTCTGGCGTCAGGTCCTCTCCGGCGCGCAAATGCTCTTCGTAGCCTTTGGTGCGTTGGTACTGATGCCTCTGATCACCGGCCTCGACCCGAACGTCGCGCTGTTCACCGCAGGTTTGGGAACTCTGCTGTTTCAGATCGTCACCGGCCGCCAGGTTCCTGTGTTCCTGGCGTCCAGCTTTGCATTCATCACCCCGATCATTCTTGCCAAAGGCCAGTTCGGCCTCGCCGAGACCATGGGCGGGGTGATGGCGGCCGGATTTGTCTACACCTTCCTCGGCCTTGCTGTGAAGATCAAAGGCACCGGCTTCATCGACCGCCTGTTGCCACCTGTGGTGATTGGTCCGGTGATCATTTCCATTGGCTTGGCCATGGCCCCCATTGCCGCCAACATGGCAATGGGCAAGGCCGGTGACGGAGCAGAGCTGCTGCCGTACGGCACCGCAATGATGATTTCCATGCCAGCGTTGCTGACCACCTTGATCGTTGCCGTGTTCGGCAAGGGTATCTTCCGCCTGGTACCAATCATCGCAGGTGTGTTGGTAGGCTTTGGTCTGTCGTTCTACTTCGGTGTGGTCGATACCGCCAAAATCGCCGCCGCGCCTTGGCTGGCCGTGCCGCACTTCACCGCGCCAGCATTCAACTGGCAAGCAATCCTGTTCATCGTACCTGTCGCCCTGGCGCCAGCCATTGAACATATCGGTGGGGTGATTGCGGTAGGTAGCGTGACGGGGCGTGATTACCTGAAGAAACCTGGCCTTCACCGCACCCTACTAGGTGATGGCATCGCCACCACCACTGCCGGACTGTTCGGCGGCCCGCCCAATACGACTTACGCAGAAGTCACTGGCGCAGTAATGCTGACCAAGAACTACAACCCGAAGATCATGACCTGGGCGGCAGTATTCGCCATTACCCTAGCCTTCATCGGCAAGTTTGGCGCCCTGCTGCAAAGCATTCCAGTACCGGTAATGGGCGGAATTCTGTGCTTGCTGTTCGGTTCGATTGCTGCGGTGGGCATGAATACCATGATCCGCCACAAGATCGACCTCAGCGAAGCGCGCAACCTGGTGATCGTTTCGGTGACCCTGGTGTTCGGTATTGGTGGCGTGCTGGTCGGTAGCGGAACTGGCCCCGACGATTGGGGCCTCAAAGGCATCGCACTATGTGCGGTGGTAGCGATCGCCCTGAACCTGCTGCTGCCGGGCAATGACGGCTGGAAGAAAAAGGCACTGGACGACCAACTGCCTTAATCAATCGGCAAGAGCGGCATGCCCCGCGATGCGATATGACTGGAAAATCGCAATCGCAGGGCAAGCCCGCGCCTACCGGCAGCTCAAGAATCAGGCTTTTTCGCACATTCCTTTCAGCGCCTGCACCCACTGCGGGTGATCATTCAGGCAAGGCACCAACACCAGCTCTTCCCCGCCTGCCGCGATGAACTGCTCACGTCCACGATCACCGATCTCTTCCAGTGTTTCGATGCAGTCGGCGACGAAGGCCGGGCACATGACCAGCAGCTTCTTCGCTCCCGCCTTGCCCAACTCATCCAGACGGGCTTCCGTGTAGGGTTCGATCCATTTCGCCCGCCCCAGGCGTGATTGAAACGATACAGACCATTTGCCGTCGGCGATTCCCATCTTTTTCGCGAACGCCTGCGCTGTTTTCAGGCATTGGCCGCGATAGCAAACAGCAAGCATCTGCGCTGAAGAATCCCGGCAGCAATCCGCTGCCTGAAAATCATGCTTGCCCGTGGGGTCGAGCTTTTTCAAATGGCGCTCGGGCAAGCCATGGAAACTCATCAGCAGATGGTCGTAATCCTGTTCAAGGTATGGCCGCGCACTCTCCACCAAGGCATCGATGTATTCCGGCTGATCGTAGAATGGCTGCAGCACCGTCATCTCCAGAGGCAAATGCTGGTTGGCTATCACTTGCCGCGCCTGCTCGACCACCGTGGTAACCGTGCTATCTGCAAACTGTGGGTACAGAGGCGCCAGAGTGACCTTATGCACACCCTGCGCGGCCAGGCGCTGCAATACAGTCGGCAACGACGGCTCACCGTAACGCATGGCTATTTCCACCGGACCATGCTGCCAATGCTCACGCATTGCTGCTTGCAGGCGGCGGGTCAGCACCACCAGTGGTGAGCCTTCATCCCACCAGATCGAGGCGTAGGCATGGGCCGATTGCTCAGGACGCTTGATCAGGATCAGCGACACCAGTAAGCGTCGTACCGGCCAAGGCAGGTCGATGACGTAAGGGTCCATCAAAAACTGATTGAGGTAGCTGCGTACATCAGCCACCGAAGTGGAGGCCGGCGAACCCAGGTTGACCAGCAGCAGAGCGTGATCGGTCATGCAACGTCCTATTTCAGAGGCGACCAGACAAGTCATCCAGCGCCGATTGCAAATCATTGAAGCGGAAAGTGAACCCCGCGGCGAGCAAGCGTACTGGCCGTGCTCGTTGCCCACCCAACAGCAGTGTGGACAGCTCGCCCAACCCCGCTTTTAACACCAGTGCCGGCAACGGCATGAAGGCCGGACGATGCAAGGTGTATCCCAGGCGCTTGGCAAACTCGCGATTGCGCACCGGTTCCGGGGCGCAGGCATTATATGGACCGCTGGTGTCCTTGTGCTGCAAGAGAAAATCAATCAAGGCGATTTGATCGTCTATATGAACCCACGGCATCCATTGTCGGCCATCACCGATCGGCCCGCCCAGGCCTAACTTGAACGGCAGCCGCAAACGCGACAAAAAGCCGCCCTCACTGGACAGCACCAGCCCCGTACGCACCAACACCACCCGCATACCCAAAGCCTGCGCACGTAGCGCCGTTTCCTCCCAGGCAATGCACAGCTGGCTGGCAAAGTCCTCCTTCACGGGCTGTGAAGCCTCAGTCAGCTCACGTTCGCCGCCATCACCATACCAACCTACCGCTGACCCAGAGATCAACACTGAAGGGCGTTGCTGGCGCTTCTCAAGCCATGCAAGCAATTGCTCGGTGAGCGTTATGCGACTGCCCCAAAGCACGGCGCGTCGATGAGCGCTCCAGGGTCGATCCGCTATCGGTGCGCCAGCCAGATTGATCACCGCATCAATGGGATCATCCTCACTCAGGGCTTCCAACTTGGCGACGCCTTGCACACCGACGCCACACAACTTAGGCACCTGTTCAGGCCGCCTGCTCCACACCGTCAAACGATGCCCGTGGGCCAGCCAGCGCTGACAAAGCTGTTGACCAATCAAGCCTGTGCCGCCGGTCAGCAATATATGCATGGCTGTGTCCTCACATAGCGCGCCCTGGTCTATTTTTAAGATCAAGGCACTTTTTTGACCCAAAGACCCTCGGATAAACATAGGCCAACCAGCGGGACCGAAGGAAGGCATCTTATACGGAAGTCAGAAGCTGTACAGGTTTACCCAACGGAGTAGTCTTAAACCATCACGGTTCAAAGAGGCCATCATGACCGTACCTATTGCCATCATCGGTGCCGGAATTGCCGGACTGTCCGCAGCCCAGGCTTTGCAGAAAGCCGGACAAACCGTCCACTTGTTCGACAAGGGGCACGGTAGCGGGGGACGCATGGCCAGCAAACGCAGCGATGCTGGCGCGCTTGATTTGGGAGCGCAGTACTTCACTGCCCGCGACCGGCGCTTTGTCGAGCAGATCCAGCAGTGGGTTGCTGCAGGCTGGGTCGCCGAATGGAAGCCCCAGTTGTACACCTATCAAAACGGCCTTCTCAGCCCGTCGCCGGATGAGCAGACCCGCTGGGTAGGCGTGCCGCGCATGAGCGCCATCACCCGCGGCCTGCTCAAGGATCTGACGGTCAACTTCACCTGCCGAATCGCTGAAGTGTTTCGCGGCAAGCATTACTGGCACCTGCAAGATACCGAGGGCTGCAGTCACGGCCCCTTCAGTCGAGTCATTGTCGCAGTGCCGGCGCCCCAGGCCACGCAATTACTGGCTGCCACACCCAAACTTGCTGCCGCCGCTGCAGGGGTGCAGATGGACCCGACGTGGGCTGTCGCCCTGGCCTTCGACTCCCCACTGGATACCCCCATGCAAGGTTGCTTCGTCCAGGACTGCGCCCTTGACTGGCTCGCACGCAACCGCAGCAAACCGGGCCGCGACGCGCACAAGGATACCTGGGTGCTGCATGCAACCTCGGACTGGAGCAAACAGCACATCGACTTGAGCAAGGAGGCAGTGATCGAGCACCTGCGCGGGGAGTTTGCCGAACTGGTGGGCTGTATGGTTCCGGCGCCCAACTTCGCCCTCGCCCATCGGTGGCTGTATGCACGCCCGGCCGGCAACCATGAATGGGGTGCCCTGGCCGATGCCGATCAGGGCCTGTATGCCTGCGGCGACTGGTGCCTGTCCGGACGCGTAGAAGGCGCCTGGCTCAGCGGCCAGGAAGCGGCGCGGCGACTGCTCGAGCATCTTGAGTAGGCCCTCGGGAAACCCGCCCGCACCTTGAGTATCTGCAACAACGGCCTCGGCTTGTTTTGTACAAATTCATTTACTTGTGCATTTTTGTCTCTATGATAAACCTGTACATCTAATTTGATTTGTACAAGATTAAAAAACGGGGCCCGCCTATGGACAGCTCTCATTCCGCCCGCAAGCCAAAAATCGCGGTAAGCGCCTGCCTAACCGGTGCCCAGGTCCGCTACAACGGCGGGCACAAGGCGTCGCGCCTGTGTGCAGTGCTAGGCGAGTACTTCGAACTCGTTCCGGTCTGCCCCGAAATAGCCATTGGTTTGGGTGTGCCTCGCGCCCCGATTCGACTGGTAGGTAATTCGCAGTCCCCGCAGGCCGTAATGAGCCACGACTCCGCGCTGGAGCTTTCCGGGCCATTGCAAGCCTATGGGCACCAGATGGCCCGGGAACTCACCGATATCTGCGGCTATATCTTCATGCAGAAGTCTCCTTCCTGCGGGCTCGAGCGCGTCAAGGTCTACCGGGCTAATGACAAGCCTGCGCACATCGACGGCCGCGGCTTGTACGCTGCAGCGTTCTGCGAGCAACGCCTGGATCTGCCGGTTGAAGAAGATGGGCGTCTGTGCGATCCGGTGTTGAGGGAAAATTTCATCACCCGCGTCTACGCCTTCGCTGACTGGCAGCAATTGCAGACCGAGGGGCTGAGCCGTGGTGCACTGATCGCTTTTCACGCACGCTACAAGTACCAGCTGATGGCCAACAATCCACAGCAGTACAAGGTGCTGGGCAAGCTGCTGGGCAGCATGACCCGCAATGATGACCCGCAGGTACTTGGCCAACACTATTTCAGTCAGTTGATGCTCGCCCTGCGTCGCTGCGCCAGTCGCGGCAACCACAGCAATGTGCTGCTTCACCTGAGCGGCTATTTGCGCACCGCGCTTAGCCAGGATGATCGCCAGGAAATCCGCCAACTGATCAATCAATATCATGCCGGCATCGTCCCTTTGGTCGTGCCGCTAACGCTGCTCAAGCATCATTTGCGTTGCCATCCCGATCCCTACTTGCAGAAGCAGGTCTACCTGCAGCCGCACCCGGAAGGCCTAAGCCTGCGCAATGCCATCTGAGCCGCCGATACCCAACAGGAATTACCATGCAACTTATCTGGCTGCGTAGCGACCTGCGCGTACTCGACAACACCGCACTGTCCGCCGCCGGCGAACAAGGTCCTACTGTGGCGCTCTGGCTCGTCAGCCCCCAGCAGTGGCGCAACCATGACGATGCACCGTGCAAGATCGACTTCTGGTTACGCAATCTTGCATTGCTGGAAAAACAACTCGCTTCGCTGAACATTCCATTGCTGGTGCGCGACGCCGACACCTGGGACCAGGCACCCGACGTGCTGCTCAAGGTGTGTCAGGAGTATCAGATTCAGGCGCTGCATCTGAACGAAGAATACGGCGTCAATGAAACTCGGCGCGACCAAGCTGTGAGCGACAGACTGACACGCGAAGGCATTGCCGTTCATTCCTACCTGGATCAACTGCTGTTCAAACCTGGAAGCATCCTTACTCGTAGCGGCGGCTATTTCCAGGTCTTCGGCCAATTTCGCAAGGTTTGCCATGAGCGCTTGCACTTGAGCCCACCGGCCCTGCAACGCCCCCCCACACCTCAACAAGCGCTGGAAATCACCAGCGATAAAATTCCTGCCCAGGTGCCGGGTTTTGCAGTGCCCCCCGCCAGTCTGCGCAACCTCTGGCCCGCCGGTGAGGATGAAGCGAATGCGCGCTTACAGCGATTTATCGATGAGTCCGTTGACGACTACCAAGAGCAACGGGACTTTCCCGCCGTCGCAGGCACCAGCCAACTTTCCCCCTACCTTAGCGCAGGCGTCATTTCGCCTCGCCAGTGCCTGCACCGGGCCCTGGCACATAACTACGGGGAGTTCGATAGCGGGAACAGCGGGCTGGTGACCTGGATAAACGAACTGCTCTGGCGTGAGTTCTACAAACATATCCTGGTGGGTTATCCGCGCGTGTCGCGAAACCGTGCCTTCCGCCAGGAAACCGAAGCCCTTCCCTGGCGTGACGCTCCCGAAGACCTGAAAGCCTGGAAGGAAGGCCGTACCGGTTTCCCGATCATTGACGCGGCGATGCGCCAACTGCTCGCTACCGGCTGGATGCACAACAGGCTACGCATGATCGTGGCGATGTTCCTGACCAAGAACCTGCTGATTGATTGGCGCGAAGGCGAACGCTTTTTCATGCGCCACTTGATCGACGGCGATCTGGCCGCCAACAACGGAGGGTGGCAGTGGAGCGCCTCCACCGGGACCGACGCGGTGCCGTACTTCCGCCTGTTCAACCCGATCAGCCAGTCGCGACGTTTTGACAGTAAGGGCCATTTCATCAAGCAATGGCTACCGGAGTTAGCAGATTCCGATGAAAAAAATGTTCACAACCCTGTTCCACAAGATGGATTATTTGCTACAAGTGATTACCCACAACCGATTGTGGACCTCAGTAGCAGCCGTCTTCGGGCGTTGAGCACCTACAAGGACGTGCTTACGAAACAGGTTGAGGAACCATCATTTGATCGACCCTATTGCCCGACGTGCCTGGATTACAGGTGCCAGCAGCGGTTTGGGACTTGCACTGGTAGAAAAACTACTGGAAGAAGGTGATTTTGTTGCGGCCAGCGGTCGCTCCAGTCCAGCCTTGCGCAACCTGGAATGGCAATACGATTCAAAATTTCTGTTACTGGATGGCGACCTCAGCAATCCGCTTGAAGCGACAGCCGCGGCCCAACAGATCTACCATCGATGGGGCGCGCTGGACTGCTTGATTATCAATGCCGGCACCAGCGATTACCTGGGAAGTGATGTCTCGGCCGCAACGTTGTTCGCAAGCCTTGTTCGCAGCAACCTCAATGCCGCCCTTTATTGCCTGGAGAGTGCCCGGGCATTACTGCAAAGCGGAAACTCGCCCCAGCTGGTGGGAATTCTCAGCCGATACTCAGCGCTACCGTTGAACGATCCCAGCGATCCCCCCGGGCCCAGCAACAGCTTGGCCGGATTATTCGACAGTCAGCGCGCCGCGCTGGCTGCGCAGTTCATCGACATGACGCTCATCGCTCCGCTCAACTGGAACTCACCACAAACATCGACACCTGTCTCGCCAGAACGCTGGACAGCGAAAAGCGCCGCAGAGGTGATTGTTGGGCTCCTGCCAAAACGTCACGGCAACCTGGTTTTGGAAGCGTTGCACCAGCACGATCTCTGGCCACTTCCCAAATAGGCATTCGGCCCCACAGTTACTGCGGGGCCGAAGTTGAACTACAGCGCCATACGGTAGTGCAGCGAATAACTTTCTACGCCATCGTTGGGTGTTTGCAACCCGGCGTTGGAGTAGTGAATGGCGCGTACGCCCACTTCATGCCCACCGGCAAAGCGCAGACCAAAACCGATACGGTCTTCAAACTGAAAGGACGACCCCAGTTTGTTGTCTTCGATCTCGGTGCTGGAAAATGCCGCCACCCCAATACCGGCTTCGATATAGGGCTTTACCGTCTCGCCAGCAAATTCGTAGACAAATACGGGAGCAAACGAAAGGCTGTTATTACTTGCGGTTTCGTCGCCTTCCCAATACGTGTACCCGGCATCCCAATAGCCAGTAAGCCGACCAACGCTGGTCTGCCACCAACTGGCATCCCAGTTCGACTGCAGACCAAGGCGATAGGTCATGGTCGAATCACCCGTCTGCCCCACCGAAAGGGAAACATCAGCCGCTTGAGTTGTAAACGATTGCCCCAGGGTCACAGCTGCAATAGCAGCCAAACAAAGCAGTTTCCTCATGAGAAACGTCCTTTTTCCTAATGCTAATAATGATTCTTTTGTCTCATCGGACAAATTATAGAAATCAGGGGTGTTGCGTTAGTTCATCTGGAAATCTGTGTTTATCGCACTTTCTACAGCAAGAAGCTTCGCACACTGTCAGATTTATTCCACAACATTGGCAATATCTTGCGCAAATGATCCGGGCTGGCGCTGGTCCAGAACTGCGCGTCGCGCGCAGGGCCGTCAGACAGCAAGTGCCGTTCGCCCAACAGCCGTTGCAGCTGACGCGCCACAGCTGCACCCGTATCGATAATGGCAATGTGTGCTGGAACCATCTGCGCCAGCAATGGCTTGAGGAACGGGTAATGTGTACAACCCAGAATCAGCGTGTCGCACCCTGAATCGAGCAAAGGCTTCACGTAACCTTCAAGCAAGTCACGCAAGTGCTGACTGCCAAGATCGCCCTCTTCGATGCACTCCACAAGCCCGGGACAGGGCTGAGTTACTACGCGAACATCGTTGGCAAAACGGTCAAGAAGCGCAGCGAACTTGGCGCTCTGCAGCGTTCCGGTGGTGGCAAGCACACCGACAACGCCACTGCGGGTGGCGGCAGCGGCTGGTTTGACCGCAGGCTCCATGCCCACCAACGGCCAGCTCGGATACTGCTCACGCAGGTCGGCGACTGCGGCGACGGTTGCGGT
The DNA here is from genome assembly GCF_016881005.1 of Pseudomonas arcuscaelestis. Lineage (GTDB taxonomy): Bacteria > Pseudomonadota > Gammaproteobacteria > Pseudomonadales > Pseudomonadaceae > Aquipseudomonas > Aquipseudomonas arcuscaelestis. The sequence continues at coordinate 123,634 of NZ_JACOPV010000011.1, forward strand.
GTTGCAGGCAAGCACCATGGCCTTGGCGCCTTGTTCTCGGAAAAATTCGGCAACCCGGCGGCAACGCTTGCGGATAAATTCGGGAGACTTTTCGCCGTAAGGGATATTTCCACAGTCGGCGACATACAGCAGCGACTCGTTGGGCAGCAAACGCTGAATCTCGGCCAACACCGATAAACCACCCACGCCGGAGTCAAAAACGCCAATAGGCGCTGCTGCCGGATCAGTCATCCTGTGCGCCACAAACGCTGCAACCAGGATCACGCTTGACGCGCAGCTCGCGGAAACGGCTGCCAAGGGCATCGATCAGCAGCAACCGCCCCACCAGCGGCTGGCCAAAACCGGCCAAGACCTTGAGCGCCTCGAGCGCTTGCAGACTGCCGACCAACCCTACCAGCGGGCCAATAACTCCAGCCTCGCTGCACGTAAGCTCGGCTTCACTGCCGTGCCCATAGAGGCAATGGTAGCAAGGACTTTCCGGACGTCTCGGGTCGAACACCGACAATTGCCCCTCAAGGCGAATGGCTGCACCACTGACCAGCGGCTTGCCTTGCGCGACACAAGCGGCATTAACCGCCTCACGGGTAGCAAAATTGTCGGTGCAGTCGAGCACCAGGTCCACCGCCTGCACCGCTGCGGCCAGGGAGTCTTCGTCCAGAGCGCTACGATGGGCGACCAGGCGTATTTCAGGGTTGATCGCCTGCAGCCGCTTCAGGGCCGAATCGACCTTGCTCAGGCCAACCGATGGCGTGTCGTGCAGGACCTGGCGCTGCAAGTTGGTCAGATCGACGCTGTCGAAGTCTGCAAGGTGCAGTTCACCGACGCCCGCTGCGGCCAGATACAACGCCACCGGCGAACCCAGTCCACCAAGACCGACGATCAAGGCCCGACTGCCTTTCAGCCGCAACTGGCCGTCGATATCAACCTGGGACAGTAAAATTTGCCGGCTGTAGCGCAACAGTTCCTGATCACTTAGCACGATAGTCGCCCCAGGCTGATACGTTCGTGTCCACCCAGATCGATACGACTCTCGATCTGCTCGAAATCATGCAATGCCAGCAGTTCACGTACCAATGCGGCCTGATCGTAGCCGTGCTCGAGCAGCAACCAACCGCCCGGTTTCAGGTGCGCAGGCGCCTGGCTGATAATAGTCCGCAGGTCGTCCAGGCCATCAGCCCCGGCCACCAAAGCGCTGCTCGGCTCAAACCGTACATCACCGGCGTGCAGGTGCGGGTCCTGGGCGGCGATATAGGGCGGGTTGCTGACAATCAGATCAAAACGCTCGCCCTCGACGGAGTCGAACCAGTGACTGCTACGCACCTGGACGTTATCCAGTTGCAGGCGCTGACGGTTGCGCTCGGCCAAGGCGACAGCCTCAAGTACACGATCAACAGCCATCACCTGCCACTGCGGGCGCTCGCTGGCCAGCGCCAGTGCGATGGCGCCGGTACCGGTTCCCAGGTCGAGCACCTGAACCGGCTCACGCGGCAGCAGTTCAAGCGCAGTCTCTACCAGCAACTCGGTGTCCGGGCGCGGAATCAGTGTGTGTGGCGCAACTTCCAGGTCCAGATTCCAGAAACCTTGCTGGCCGAGAATATAGGCCACTGGCTCGCCGCTGCGGCGGCGCTGCAGGTATTGGGCAAAGGTCAATGCGGCCTCACTGCTGACGATCCGCTCCGGCCAGGTATGCAAGTAGCTGCGCGACTTGCCGATAGCGGCCGCCAAGAGCAATTCGACATCCAGGCGCGCCGTTGGCGAATCCGGAAGCTCCGCAGCGCGGAGCAGGCTGGCGATAATGGTCATTTACTCACCCAGTGCGGCCAGTTGGTCAGCCTGATACTCAGCCAGCAGCGGCTCGATCACGGCATCGATCCCTCCGGCCAGCACTTCATCCAGGGAATACAGGGTCAGGTTGATACGATGATCGGTAACCCGGCCCTGAGGATAGTTGTAAGTGCGAATACGCTCGGAGCGGTCGCCCGAACCCACCAGCAGCTTGCGCTCGCTGGCAATTGCATTCTGCGCCGCGCTGGTCTGAATGTCGTTGAGTTTGGCCGACAGCCAGGACATCGCTCGGGCGCGGTTCTTGTGCTGCGAACGTTCCTCCTGACACTCGACCACCGTACCTGTAGGCAAGTGGGTAATACGCACCGCCGAGTCGGTCTTGTTGATGTGCTGACCGCCCGCGCCGGAGGCACGGTAGGTATCCACACGCAGATCCGCGGGGTTGATCTCGATCGCCACCTGCTCGTCTGGCTCGGGTAGAACCGCCACGGTGCAGGCCGAGGTATGAATGCGACCCTGGGATTCGGTTTCCGGCACTCGCTGCACCCGGTGCGCACCGGATTCGAACTTCAGCTTGCCGTAGACATGGTCGCCCTCGATGCGAGCGATGATTTCCTTGTAGCCGCCGTGCTCCCCCTCGTTCTCCGAAAGAATTTCCAGGCGCCAGCCACGTCGCTCGGCATAGCGCGCGTACATGCGGAACAAATCGCCAGAAAAGATCGCGGCCTCGTCGCCGCCGGTACCGGCGCGGATTTCCAGGAACACGTTACGACCGTCGTTGGGGTCCTTGGGCAACAGCATGCGCTGCAACTGACTTTCCAGCTCGACCAGCAGTTCCTTGGCTTCGCGCACTTCTTCCACGGCCATTTCGCGCATGTCCGGATCGCTGTCCTTGAGCAATGCCTGGGCACCGGCCAAGTCATCCTGCACCTTGCGCAACTGGGCGTAGGCCAAGGCTACGGGCTCGACTTCGGCATATTCACGGGAATAGGCGCGAAAGCGGGTCTGGTCGGAAATGACTTCAGCATCACCCAACAGGGCGGTCAATTCCTCGAATCGGTCCTGGAGGGTGTCCAGCTTATTGAGCAGCGACGCTTTCATTGCGGGGTTTTATCCGTCGAACCCTCATTGAGGGCAAAGAGTTCCTGAGCCATGGCCAACGCATCGAGGCGGCCTTCGGCAGAGAGCTTTTTAAGTTGCACACTGGGTGCATGAAGCAATTTGTTGGTCAGCCCGCGAGCCAGTTGCACCAGCACCTCTTCAGCGCTGCCACCATTGGCCAGAAGACGCTGGGCCTTTTGCAACTCCTCGTCACGCAGGCGTTCGCTCTGTTGACGGTAAGCCTTGAGTACATCGACCGCTGCCAGCTCGCGCAAGCGCAGCATGAAATCCTCGGCACCTGCCGAAACCAGCTCTTCGGCGGCCTGGGCAGCGCCCTGGCGGCTCTTGAGGTTTTCGGCGACTACATCGTGCAGGTCATCGACGGTGTACAGGTACACATCGTCCAACTCACCGACTTCGGGCTCGATATCGCGCGGTACGGCGATATCGACCATGAAGATGGGCTTGTGCCGGCGCAGTTTCAAGGCGCTTTCAACCGCGCCCTTGCCCAGGATCGGCAGCTGGCTGGCGGTGGAACTGATAACGATATCGCTGTTGACCAGTTCCTGTGGAATATCTGCCAGCAGTACAGCATGAGCACCGAACTGCTCGGCCAGGGTACTGGCCCGCTCCAGGGTGCGGTTGGCCACCACGATACGCCGTACACCCTGCTCGTGCAGATGCCGTGCGACCAACGTGATGGTCTCACCTGCGCCGATCAACAAGGCTTGGCTACGACCCAGGTCACTGAAGATCTGCTTGGCCAGGCTGACTGCGGCAAAGGCCACCGAGACCGGGTTTTCACCAATGGCAGTGTCGGTACGCACCTGCTTGGCAGCGCTGAAGGTGGCCTGGAACAGTCGACCCAGCAACGGACCGATGGTGCCGGCTTCGCGGGCCACTGCATAGGCAGACTTCATCTGGCCGAGGATCTGCGGCTCACCGAGCACCAACGAGTCGAGCCCGGAGGCTACCCGCATCATGTGCCGAACCGCATCATGATCTTCGTGGACGTAGGCGCAAGCTCGCAGTTCATCGAGACTCAGCTGATGGTACTCAGCCAGCCAGCGCAGAATACTTTCCGCTGTCAGGTGGTCCTGCTCTATATAGAGCTCGCTGCGGTTGCAGGTCGAAAGGATCGCGGCTTCGCGGCTGGGAGTCAGTCGGCAGAGCTGCTGCAAGGCGTCCACCAGCTGCTCAGGGGTAAACGCCACGCGCTCGCGAACGTCTACCGAGGCAGTCTTATGGTTGATACCGAGTGCAAGAAAGGCCATGCAAGGTCGCTGATAATGACGAGAAGCCGATAATTGTCCTACTTCGCAGGTTCCAGAACAACCACCGCTCGCTATTGTCTCTATAGTCTACCTCTACTAAGACCTTCGCTTATGGGTTTGCCCCTGCGCTTGTGTCATGATGATCCGACCGCTGGTAAGCCGCCTAAATCCTTAATATGAATAGATCCTACGCGTTGTTCCTTGCCTTTGCCCTGCTTCAGGGCTGTCAGACCCTGGCCCCCGAATCGACGGATACCCAGGCGCCTGCCCTTGACGCTGCGCAACAGCCGGAAAAGCCTGTGGTGTATGGATCGTTCAGCCAGGACACCATCTACAACCTGTTGAGCGCCGAACTGGCCGGCCAGCGCAATCGCTTCGACATTGCCCTGGACAACTACGTCAGCGAAGCGATCAAGACCCAGGACGCCGGCATTTCCGAGCGCGCCTATCGCATTGCCGAATACCTGGGCGCCGATCAACCGGCCCTGGACACCGCCCTGATCTGGGCGAAAAACGATTCGGACAGTCTTGACGCCCAACGTGCCGCCGCAATTCAGCTGGCGCGGGCCGGTCGCTACGATGAATCGATGGTCTACATGGAGAAAGTCCTCCAGGGTAAGGGCGACACCCATTTCGATTTCCTCGCTTTATCGGCCGCGGAAACTGATCAGGACACTCGCGACGGTCTGCAAAAAAGCTTTGATCGCCTGCTGCAGAAATACCCCGACAACAGTCAACTGGTATTCGGCAAAGCCCTGCTGCTGCAACAGGACGGCGACGCTAACGCAGCCCTGGCGCTGCTTGAGGAACACCCCCCGGAAGACGGCGAGATCGCCCCAGTACTCCTGCGCTCGCGCCTGCTGCAAAGCGTCGGCCGTGGGGATGAGGCCCTGCCGCTGCTGCAGAAAACCATCCGCCAGTACCCGGACGACAAGCGTCTGCGCCTTACCTACGCCCGCACCCTGGTTGAACAGGATCGCCTGGACGATGCCAAAATCGAGTTTTCCAGCCTGGTCGAGCAGTACCCGGATGACGATGAGCTGCGCTATTCCCTGGCCCTCATCTGCCTGGAAACCAAGAATTGGGATGAAGCGGCCGGTTATCTGCAAGAGCTGATCGAGCGCGATAGCCATGTCGACGCCGCCCACTTGAACCTGGGCCGCATCCATGAAGAACGCAATCAGCAGCAAGCGGCACTTGACGAGTACGCCCAGGTCGGCCCGGGCAACGACTACTTGCCTGCCCAACTGCGTCAGGCAGACATCCTGGTCGCCAACGGCCGTAGCAGCGAAGCCTCGCGGCGCCTGTCCCTGGCCCGTGACACCCAGCCGGACTACGCCATCCAGCTGTACCTGATCGAAACCGAAGCCCTTGGCAACAACGACAAAGATGCCCAGGCCCTGCAGGTGCTGGAGCAAGCACTGAAACAATACCCGGACGACAACAACCTCCTGTACACCCGAGCCATGCTGGCAGAGAAGCGCAACGACCTGGCACAGATGGAAAAGGACTTGCGCAGCATCATTGCCCGCGAGCCGGAAAACGCCATGGCCCTCAACGCCCTGGGCTACACCCTGGCTGACCGCACCTCGCGTTATGCAGAAGCCAAGGCGCTGATCGACAAAGCCCATCAGATCAATCCGGACGACCCTGCAGTGCTCGACAGCCTGGGCTGGGTCAATTTCAGGATGGGTAATCTCGACGAAGCCGAGCGCCTTTTGCGCCAGGCCCTGGAACGCTTCCCCGACCATGAAGTGGCCGCCCACCTGGGTGAAGTGCTGTGGTCCAACGGCAAGCGCCGCGAAGCACGCCAGATCTGGGCCAAGGGTTTCGAAGCCCAACCAGACAGCCCAATCCTGCGCAGAACCATTTTGCGCCTGACCGGATCCGAGACTCTTTAAGCCTATGTTTTTGCGCCACTGCATCACCTTCAGCCTGATCGCCCTACTCGCCGGCTGTGCCGGATTCGGTTCCCGCGAGGCCCTTCAACAGGGCCAGGGCAGCCCACAACTCTGGCGCGAGCACAAACAACAGCTGAGCACGCTTGATGGCTGGCAGATCAACGGCAAGGTGGGAATCCGCGCGCCGAAAGACTCCGGCAGCGGCACCTTATTCTGGCTGCAACGCCAGGACTACTACGACATTCGCCTGTCCGGCCCGCTGGGTCGTGGTGCTGCCCGACTGACCGGGCGCCCGGGAGGCGTGGTGTTGGAAGTAGCCAACCAGGGACGCTATGAAGCCAAGAACCCGGAAGCACTTCTGGCCGAGCAGCTGGGTTGGGAGCTACCGATTTCGCATCTGGTCTGGTGGGTTCGCGGCCTGCCCGCACCCGACAGCAAAAGCCAGTTGACCCTGGGCAGCGATAGCCGCCTGGCGAACCTCAAGCAGGATGGCTGGAACGTCGAGTACCTGAGCTACACCGAGCAGAACGGCTACTGGCTGCCCGAACGCCTTAAGCTTCATGGCCAGAACATCGACGTCACGGTGGTAGTGAAAGACTGGCAACCACGCCAGTTGGGGCACTGACATGTCACGACTGACCCTGCCGGCACCCGCCAAGCTCAACTTGATGCTGCACATTCTTGGTCGCCGAGCCGATGGCTACCACCTGCTGGAAACACTGTTCCAGTTTCTCGACTACGGCGATGAGCTGTCCTTCGCCGTGCGCGATGACAGCGAAATCCGCCTTCACAGCACTGTCGAAGGCGTCCCCCATGACAGCAACCTGATCGTCAAGGCAGCGCGCAAATTGCAGGCACTGACCGGCTGCACACAAGGCGCTGACATCTGGCTGAAAAAAGTCCTGCCCATGGGCGGCGGTATCGGGGGGGGCAGCTCTGATGCCGCCACTACCCTGCTCGGCCTGAATCACCTGTGGAAGCTTCAATGCAGCGAAGATCAGCTGGCCGAGCTGGGCTTGAGCCTGGGCGCCGACGTTCCGGTTTTCGTCCGCGGTCACGCTGCATTCGCCGAAGGTGTAGGCGAGATCCTCACCCCTGCAGACCCGGAAGAACCCTGGTATGTCGTGCTGGTCCCGCAAGTATTTGTTAGTACTGCAGAAATTTTTTCGCATCCGCAGTTGACACGTGATTCTTTGCCCCTTAAGATGCGCCCCGTTCCCAAGGGAAACAGTCGAAATGACTGTCAACTGGTAGTAGAGCAGAGTTACCCAGAAGTACGTAACTCACTGAATTTGCTGAGCAAATTCACTGAAGCTAGACTTACCGGAACTGGAAGTTGTGTGTTTGGGGCCTTCCCAAGCAAAGCTGAAGCTGATAAAGTTTTGGCCCTTCTTGCAGATACCCAATCAGGATTTGTAGCAAAGGGAAGCAACGTTTCGATGTTGCATCGCAAGCTTCAAAGTCTGCTCTAGGAATCGAGTACCAAGTACTCGCAGCAACAGATACAGGGGCGTCGCCAAGCGGTAAGGCAGCAGGTTTTGATCCTGCCATGCGTTGGTTCGAATCCAGCCGCCCCTGCCATTTTCCTATACTCATCCAGGTATACCCTCAGCCTTCAGGTACTGCGCGTGTCCAAGATGATGGTCTTTACGGGGAACGCTAACCCCGATCTGGCTCGGCGTGTCGTACGTCAGCTGCATATCCCACTGGGTGATGTTTCTGTCGGTAAGTTCTCCGACGGCGAAATCAGCACTGAGATTAATGAAAATGTTCGTGGTAAGGACGTTTTCATCATTCAGCCGACTTGCGCGCCAACCAACGATAATCTGATGGAACTGGTAGTGATGGCCGACGCCTTCCGCCGCTCCTCAGCGTCCCGAATCACTGCCGTGATTCCTTACTTCGGATATGCCCGCCAGGATCGCCGTCCGCGTTCGGCGCGTGTTGCTATCAGCGCGAAAGTTGTCGCTGACATGCTCACCGTCGTTGGTATCGACCGTGTTCTCACCGTCGATCTGCACGCTGACCAAATCCAGGGTTTCTTCGATATTCCGGTAGATAACATCTACGGCTCCCCCGTTCTGGTGGATGACATCGAAGACCAGCGTTTCGAGAATCTCATGATCGTGTCCCCGGACATCGGCGGCGTCGTGCGTGCACGAGCTGTTGCCAAGTCCCTGGGTGTCGATCTGGGTATCATCGACAAACGCCGTGAAAAGGCTAATCACTCCGAAGTGATGCATATCATCGGCGACGTCGAAGGACGTACGTGTATTCTCGTCGACGACATGGTCGATACCGCCGGCACTTTGTGCCACGCGGCCAAGGCTCTGAAAGAACACGGTGCTGCCAAGGTTTACGCCTATTGCACGCACCCTGTCCTGTCGGGTCGAGCGATCGAGAATATCGAGAACTCCGTGCTGGACGAACTGGTGGTAACCAATACCATCCCGTTGTCCGCCGCCGCACAAGCCTGTGCACGTATCCGTCAACTGGATATCGCACCGGTTGTTGCTGAAGCGGTACGCCGCATCAGCAATGAAGAATCGATCAGCGCGATGTTCCGCTGAGGGTCCTGCCCTCGCGAAACACTCGTTGACGAAAAGCGCCCCGCCCCAACACCTGCTGTTGGGGCGGGGCTTTTTTGCCCACCCCGTTTGGCGCTGGTCGCAAACGCCTGCGGGAGATGGCTATTTTGGAGATTCAAAATGACTGATTTCACTCTGAACGCCCAAGCGCGTACCGACCTGGGGAAAGGTGCGAGCCGCCGCCTGCGTCGTCTCGCCGCCCAAATCCCTGCCGTTGTATACGGTGGTGACAAAGAAGCTCAATCCCTGACCATCGTGGCCAAGGAAATCGCCAAACTGTTCGAAAACGAAGCTGCCTACAGCCACGTTATCGAACTGAACGTTGACGGCGTTAAGCAAAACGTCATCGTTAAAGCGATGCAGCGTCACCCTGCCAAGCAGTTCATCATGCACGCTGACTTCGTCCGCGTAATTGCTGGCCAGAAACTGACCGCCAAAGTACCGGTTCACTTCGTCAACGAAGAAGCCCCGGTCAAGAAAGGCGGCGAAATCTCCCACGTAGTGGCCGAGATCGAAGTTTCCTGCGAAGCCAAGGATCTGCCTGAGTTCATCGAAGTCGACCTGGCTAACGCCGAAGTCGGCACCATCGTTCACCTGTCGGACCTCAAAGCTCCGAAAGGCGTCGAGTTCGTCGCTCTGGCCCACGGCAACGACCTGGCTGTTGCCAACGTTCACGCTCCGCGTGTTGCGCCTGAAGCTGCAGAAGGCGCTGCTGAGTAATTTCAGCACGCCGGCGTTGATCGGGTTACAGTGCCCCGCACTGTAACCCCCAACTCCAAGGAAGAGCCCCTGACGTGACCGCCATCCAACTGATCGTCGGCCTGGGAAACCCTGGCCCCGAATACGAACAGACCCGGCATAACGCAGGGGCTCTTTTCGTAGAACGCATTGCCAGCGCCCAGCGTGTCAATCTGACTGCTGACCGCAAGTATTTCGGCCTGACAGCTAAGTTCAGCTTTCAGGGCAACGACGTTCGTCTGTTGATCCCGACCACCTTTATGAACCGCAGCGGCCAAGCCGTTGCTGCACTGGCGAATTTTTTCCGCATCCCGCCAGATGCCATCCTGGTGGCCCACGACGAACTCGATCTGCCTCCCGGCGTCGCCAAACTCAAGAAAGGCGGCGGTCATGGTGGGCATAACGGCCTGCGCGACATTATTGCGCAGCTCGGCAACAACAACGACTTTCACCGTCTGCGGCTTGGCATTGGCCACCCGGGTGACAGCAGCAGGGTCTCCGGTTTTGTCCTGGGCAAGGCGCCACGCGCCGAGCAGGAAAAACTGGACGCCAGTATCGATTTTGCCCTCGGCGTGCTGCCGGACATCCTCGCCGGCGACTGGACGCGTGCGATGAGAGAGCTGCACAGCCAGAAGGCCTGACTCCACGAAGAGGGATTCACCATGGGTTTCAATTGCGGCATCGTCGGTTTGCCCAACGTCGGCAAGTCCACCCTGTTCAACGCCTTGACCAAATCCGGCATCGCGGCAGAGAACTTCCCCTTCTGCACCATCGAGCCGAACAGCGGTATCGTGCCGATGCCTGATCCGCGCCTGGACGCCTTGGCGGCCATCGTCAAGCCGAACCGCGTGCTGCCGACCACCATGGAATTCGTCGACATCGCAGGCCTGGTAGCCGGTGCATCCAAAGGTGAAGGCCTGGGCAACAAGTTCCTGGCCAACATCCGTGAAACCGACGCCATTGCCCATGTGGTCCGCTGCTTCGAAGACGAGAACGTGATTCACGTTTCCAACAGCGTCGACCCCAAGCGCGACATCGAGATCATCGACCTGGAACTGATCTTCGCCGACCTCGACAGCTGCGAGAAGCAACTGCAAAAGGTCACGCGTAATGCCAAAGGCGGTGACAAGGATGCCCTGGCCCAGAAGGCTGTCCTGGAAAAGCTGATTCCGCACTTCACCGAAGGCAAGCCTGCACGCAGCCTGATGAAGGACATGGCAGATGACGAGAAGGCACTGATCCGTGGCTTCCACCTGCTGACCAGCAAACCGGTCATGTACATTGCCAACGTTGCCGAAGACGGCTTCGAGAACAACCCGCTGCTGGACGTTGTTCGCGCCATCGCTGAAGAAGAAGGCGCTGTCGTGGTACCGGTGTGCAACAAGATCGAAGCAGAAATCGCCGAGCTCGACGAAGGCGAAGAAAAAGACATGTTCCTCGAGGCCCTGGGCCTGGAAGAGCCTGGCCTGAACCGCGTTATCCGTGCTGGTTACGGCCTGCTCAACCTGCAGACCTACTTCACTGCAGGTGTACAGGAAGTTCGCGCCTGGACCGTACGCATCGGCGCCACTGCCCCACAGGCCGCTGGCGTGATTCACACCGACTTCGAAAAAGGCTTCATCCGTGCCGAAGTGGTCGCCTACGACGACTTCATTCAGTTCAAGGGTGAGAGCGGCGCAAAAGAAGCAGGCAAGTGGCGCCTGGAAGGCAAGGACTACATCGTCAAGGACGGTGATGTGATGCACTTCCGCTTCAACGTCTGATTGGAGCATCCCCCTCAGTGTGATAACTCGCACACTGAGAAACTGCTCCCTGAAAAACCGCGCCTGGTCGCGGTTTTTCTGTTTCTGGATGCCGTTAAAACGTCGCCTTGACCTGCAACCCTAGCGCCAATGCGTTACCCCTTTTCTTGCCAAAGAACGCACCAGGCTCAATGTAGTACTGCAGGTCGGGACGCACCAGCAACCAGGGTGTGACTTGCGCGCCATAGTTGAGCTCCAGCATCTGCTCTGCATTGTCCAGGCCAGCGATCATGTCGTATTCGCCTGGGTTGCTTGCAGCCGCTTCCTGCACCTCCCGCGTGCGCGAGTTGAGCACTGCACGGCCATAGCCAAACGAGATGGAGTCCTTCGGGCGACTCGCAAAAGGCTTCTGCTTGACCAGTCCTATCGAATACCAGCGGCGCATCGGCGAGGTTGCCGCATTGCTCGTGGCCGCCTGGCCAAAAAGGCGCAGCACGCTTTCAGGGTCTTGCTCATCCTTCCAGATTGCCTGGTCCATCAGCACATAGGCGCCTGTGCGGTTGCTGCTTTTTTCCGTGCTGCCAATTTTGGGAGCGTCAGAGGTGTCGTAGTACCAACCCACCTTGTACTGGCCATCAAGAATATCGTCGTTATTGAAGATCGCTTCCAGGGGCAAAATTGCACCGGTGGTGCCGTTGCTGGGCATGGAAAAGGCTTTGGAGGAGCGCATGTTGTACTCCGGGTTAACCTGGAATACAGCCGTTTGTAGGGTCAGTGATGGGTTGACGTTGTAGCGCAACTCACCGCCCCAATGTGCCGTCGGATAGTTGCCCCAGCCACTACCGCTGCCCATGGTCAATGGGTGCGCACAGAAGCCTGCGCTGACAAAGTTGGCCAGGATTGGCATGCCGCCAAAGTCGGTACCCATTACCATGAAGCCGACCTTGGTCGACAGGTCTGGCGAGAACAGATTGCGCTGATAGCTGAACTCGGTCAGGCGGGTGTACTGGCCACCGTAGTTCTCCTGCGCTGAAAGGCGATTGCCGAGCAAGTCTTCCGTGGCGCTGTGACCGCGACGATCATTGACGATGATCTGCACTACCCCCACATCAGGCGTATCCAGCAGTTTGCTCAGATCGAACTGGGCGCCGATGCGAATTTGTTGGGCGTAGCGGGTGCCGCGTTTGATCCCGCCGTGCAGGTTGGAAATGGTTTCAGAACTGTAGTCGCCCGTAAGCTTGACCCCCGCGTCGGCCAGCTTCTGGCGTTCGCCCCCCCAGTCGCCGGTGAGTGTCGAACGACTCATCAGATCGAAGGCGTCAGCCTGTGCTGAGGACAGAGGCAAGATGCATAGCGACAGACCGCTGCACAGGCTGCTGGTCAGCAGTGCGCGGAAAGAAAAAAACATCCCAGATGTGCTCCGTTTCAAAGATGTGGGTGCTGCAAAAATAATCCCCGTAAACGGGGATTATTTTTCAACAACGTCAGCCGAGGCGTTACTTGCTAACGCTGTCGGGCAGCGCGTAAGCGATGATGTAGTCGCCCACATCCGGCGAATGGCTCATGCCACCGGCAGAGATAACCACGTACTGTTTGCCTGTGGCGGGTGATTTATAGATCAACGGAGCCGCCACTGCGCCAACCGGCAGGCGCGCTTTCCACACCTCTTTACCTGTTGCTGAATCGAGTGCACGCAGGTAGTAGTCCTGGGTACCGGCGAAGAACACCAGGCCGGACGCGGTCGAGGTTGGGCCGCCGAGTGTCGGCATACCGAGGGGGATCGGCATCTTCGTCTTGATACCCAGAGGCCCGGTGTCCTGGACGGTTCCCAGTGGAACCTGCCAGACCAACTTCTGCGTGTTCAGATCGATAGCGCTCATGCTGCCGAAAGGCGGGTTGTTGCATGGCACACCCAGTGGCGACTGCAGAATGTCGATTCTGATCCCACCATAGATACCGGCAACTTGCGGACGAATCGTGCCCATGAAGCCTGGTACTTCATCAGTCGAAACTTTGAATTTCTTGGTGTTCTCCTTGGTAACCAAGGACATTCGCAATGGCACACGCATGTCATTGACGAACATCATGCCGGTGTTTTCGTCGATGGAGATGCCACCCCAGTTCATGCCACCCAACAAGCCTGGCCATTCGATGTAGGGCTTTTCAGTTGGCGGCGTGAAGGGTCCAACGTAGACCGAGTCCTTGAACATGATTCGGCAATAGAGTTGGTCGAAGGTACTCACGCCCCACATGGACTCTTCAGTCAGTGGCTCGGCACCAATCACCGGCATGCCAACCGAGTACGGCTGCGTCGGCGACAGGTGCTCGCCTTCGGCTGCTGGCGAGGTCGGTACTGGACGCTCCTGAACTTCAGTCACCGGCTTGCCGGTACGCCGATCCAATACAAAGATATGACCGGTCTTGGTGGTCTGGATCAGCACCGGGGTGGTCTCGCCCCGAGCATTCTTCATGTCATAAAGAACAGGCTGCGAAGGCAGATCGTAGTCCCACACATCGTGGTGGACGATCTGGTAGACCCATTTGGCCTTGCCTGTGGACGCGTCGACGGCGACCACTGCCGAGCCGTATTTTTCCTTGGCCTGGTTCCGATCACCACCCCAATAGTCGGGTGGGCCGTTACCGGTTGGCAGGTAGACCAGGTTCAACGCTTTATCGTAGGTCGGAATGGTCCATACGTTCGGCGTTTCGAGCGAGAACTGATGATCGTCGGCGGCTGCATCTACGCTCTCAGGCGCGCCTACATCCCAAGCCCATACCAACTTGCCGGTGAGCACGTCGAACGCCCGCACAGCGCCTGAAGGCTCGTTTGCGACGATATCGCGTACCCAGCCACCCACGACAGTCAGGTGGCCCATGACCACCGGCAGCGAGGTTGGGTGATAGCGCTTGCTGTTCTCTGTCGGGCCCATGCCTTTCTTGAGGTCGACATAGCCGTTGTCGCCAAAGCTTGGGCACAGCTCGCCGGTGTGGGCATCGAGCGCGAACAAGCGGGCGTCCACCGACGACACCAGAATGCGCTGGCGGCATTGCTGGTCGTTGCTGTACGACGCCTTGACCTCGGCCGTGAGACTGTCGTCCTTGTCGATATCGTAGTAACCGACGCCACGACAGGTTACGTGCTCTTCACTTTTGGCATGCGGATCGAACTTCCAGATCGGCTTGCCTGTGTCACCGTCGAGCGCTGTAATCAGATTTTCCGGGGTGCAGGAGTACAGAACACTACCAATCTGCAGCGGGGTGTTTTCGTCCACACCCGCGCCCGCGCCCGTGGTTCTGCGGCCTGTTCTGTAAGTCCAGGCAACCTGCAGCTCATTGACGTTTTCCGGAGTGATTTGCGTGTAGGGTGCAAACCGGGTGCCCGACGCATTACGGCCAAAGAACTCCCAGTTTTCCGGGGCCGATTGGGACGCCTTGGAAGCAGGCGCAGCCGTCGTAGCCACGGGGTTGGAGATCGCACCATGGGGAAAAAACGCCGCAACAAATGTGGCGATCAGTCCCAGCAACACGGCAAAACCAAAACGATTGGCTACGCGCTGCGTGCGCAAGGAAGTACCAGCAAGCGCTGCGCTCACCCACAGACTAAGCGTGAGGATAACGGCCGGAACGACCAGGCGCGGAAGCAGTTGCCAATAACTGAACTGGCGCACTTCGTAAAAAGCCCAGACACACGTCGCCAGAAATATAACCACAGAAAGTGCAAGGGCAAATCGCTTGCGAAGTAGATAAAGTGCAGCTAACAACAAGTAAGCCAGGCCTGCTATCAAGTAATAACTTGATCCGCCCAAGGCCAGCAATTTGATCCCGCCATAGATCAATGCAAGCGCCACGATAAAAGCCAGCAAGGAAAACAGCACCCTTGCGACCTCACTGATTGAGCGTCTTCCCTTGTGGGAAAGATTGTCGTCCGTCATATGTAAATATGCCCTGTTGGTGAAATACAGAACGGCTCCCACAGAAGGTGAGCAAATCGGCCGAATGATCGGGCCGCCCTGTATTTGGCTACGCGTGGTTAGTTCAAAATCCCTATGCACTACCCTGCCGAGGCAAGTAAGCATGGAAGATCGGCGGCGCACATTGCCGCCAATACGTTTAGGCTCGGATGCTGACGTTAGATCGCCGCAACCCGGCAACCTGGAATCGAAACTCGACGCGAGTTCGATATTCAAGATGGAGTCAAGGCGGCTGCTATCAGTTTGGATAGTTAGCTGCGCGCCCTGACTCTAAGGACAGTTTATCGCGATGGCCTTTTGGGATAATTCCAAAAGACTGGAAAACAATGTTGATGAAACAGTAACAATCCGCGATTCACGGCCTTACCCCTGCCCTCCCATCAACACGCCTCGCAAGTTCATTGTTGCGCGGCAGTTGCTTGTTGAAGCTGCGCGCTGCTTGCACGCGTTCGCCAAGTAAGTGTGTTCTCCAGTTTGACGGCGTGGCGATAGGCCGCGGCCTCCAGCCGATTGCAAGAAAGCGCGCAGCGGACTATAAAACCTCAACTTAGATCGAGGTCAACCGCTGTGGCAGTGACAGAAAAAATGGATAGCTCACGGTCACTTACCGTCGGTGAGGTTGCCAAACGCAGCGGTATTGCTGTTTCCACCCTGCACTTCTACGAGTCCAAGGGTTTGATCGCCAGTACACGAAGTGCAGGCAATCAACGGCGATTCCCGGCATTGGTACTGCGTACTCTCGCCATCATCAAGGTAGCGCAACGCACCGGAATTGGGCTGGAGGAAATCAAGAAAGCTATAGGCAAATACCCACCAAACAGCAAAGTGACGGCCGCTCAGTGGAGGGAAATGTCATCAGCCTGGCGCGACGACTTGAACGCCCGCATCCGCACCCTGGAAGCGCTGCGCGACAGCCTGGACAATTGTATTGGTTGCGGGTGCCTGTCCTTGGATGACTGCCCGTTGCGCAACCCTGATGACGCCTTGGGCAAAGAAGGCCCGGGGCCGAGAATCCTTGAAGGCAAGGCTATACAGCGCCGCTGAATTGCTGGATTCAGGCCCGTCTCGGCGACGCCCAAGACGACAATGTCAGTACCTAGGTCTCGAGAGGGAAGACTCGGGTGTCGCCTACCGAGCCGCTGCTCTGAGCCGGTAGGCCTTGCGATTGGCATTGCGAGCAAAGCAGACGAACAGCGCCGCCATGGCCGCCAGTGCCATGGGCAAGCCATGGGGAGCAACTTCCATTGCCGCGCCACTCACCAACGGCCCGACCAGACTGCCGACGCCCCACAGCAAACCAACACTGGCGTTAGCCGTGACCAGATCCTGCCCCTTGAACTGCTGGCCAATCAAAACCAGCGCCAAAGTGTAGACCCCACCGGCAACAGCACCCAGCACCACCAGCGCCGGCCACAGCAGCCATTGCACTTGCAACAGCCATGGCAAGGCAATGCCGATGAGCATCGCCACGACGCCACAGATCAGGTGCACTCTGGTTCGCTCACTGCGGTCCGCCAGCCAGCCAAGCGGCAACTGGAACAGCATGTCACCGGTCAGAATCACCGTGACCATCAACGCTGCCACGCCCACCGCAAAGCCATGGCTTGAGGCATACACCGGCATCAGCGAAAGAATTACCGCGTCGAAGAAAGAGAAGAACAGCACGCCCATGCACAGGGCCGGTGCCACCTTGAAGAACCCTGCCAGAGAAAAACTCTTCTCGGCTTCTTCACCATGTTCGACGTGGTCGTCTGGCACGGTCAACACAATGCTGATCAGGGCCACGCCATAACAGGCAGTTACCACCGCTGTCACCCAGGCGCTCTGCGCGCCAACCACGGCCAGCATTGCCGGGCCAAGCATCTGGAAGCCGGTGAAGGCCGTGGCGTACAGGGCCATGATTTTGCCGCGGTTGTGCTCCGGGCTCAGTTCATTGACCCAGGACTCGCCGAGAATGATCGCGATGCCCATACCGATACCCAGCCCCAGGCGCAACAGCCCCAGCAGGTAGATCGACGAGAACGCCCATTCGAGCAGGCCGATGCTCAAGGTACACAGGGCAAAACAGAGCAAATAAATAGTGCGCCGGGTCAGGTGCCGACAACAGGCATCGACCATGAATGCCGAGAGCATCATTCCTGCCGCCGGGATGGCCGAGAGGATGCCGATCTGCAGGGTGCTGGCACCCGCCTCGAGTAGACGCAGGGACACCAGTGGCAAGCTTGCCCCAAGGCTGAAACCAACCACCGACACAGCGAACAACAGGCCCGCCAGAAAACGCTTGTTCATTACCACTCCACTCACCACCACCGGCGCGACATCGCTCCCGGGCGTGGCTATACACGACCATGAAAATGTTCAGGTGCACAACGACCGGCCACGGCTAGACACCGGGCGAATAACGGCCTTGTCAGAGGGCGTGGAGGTGTGGGGAGAAGGTAAAGGCGAACAGCACACTGCGCCGACGCTTGAGGACAGTATCGCTCGGCCAATCGCAGCAGCGGGTCAGGATGACCGGCTGGCAGAACTGGTAGGAGTGTTGGGAGCGATTCATCAATCGGTTACACATGTGAGGACGGGCGGCACTCTAGGAGAACCAATGCCACCCGTCAATAGCCCGGTCTTGAGCCTTCAGCGCTTTGCGGTAGACGGCAGCAAAATCGCCAGCAGACCGAACAACGGCAAATACGAGCACAAGCTGTAGACGTATTCGATGCCTTTGAAGTCGGCCAAGTAGCCAAGCAAGGCGGCACCGATACCGCCAAAACCGAACATTAAGCCAAAGAAGATCCCGGCGATCATGCCAACGTTGCCCGGCACCAGCTCCTGGGCGTACACCA
Source organism: Pseudomonas arcuscaelestis (assembly GCF_016881005.1). GTDB lineage: Bacteria > Pseudomonadota > Gammaproteobacteria > Pseudomonadales > Pseudomonadaceae > Aquipseudomonas > Aquipseudomonas arcuscaelestis. Next base: position 141,574 of record NZ_JACOPV010000011.1, read on the forward strand.
CAATGGCCGAGAAAGCCGAAGCCAGGATGAAGCCAATGACCAGGCTCAGGACGCTGGTCCAGAACAGGTCGACGTAAGGCAGCAGCAGCGTGAACGGGGCAACACCGAGGATGGAGAACCAGATCACCGCCTTACGTCCGATACGGTCACCAATCGGTCCACCGAAAAACGTCCCGGCAGCCACGGCGCCGAGAAACAGGAACAGGTACATCTGTGAACTGGCAACCGACAGATCGAACTTCTCGATCAGGTAGAAGGTGTAATAGCTAGTGAAACTGGCCATGTAGAAGTATTTGGAGAACACCAACAGGGCAAGCACTACCAGCGCCCCGGTCACTCGACCACGCGATAAACCATGAGTCGCCGCCTGGCCAGCCTTGGCCTTGAACAGATTCAAGTGCTCGCGATACCAACGGCTCAAGCCATAGGTAACCAGTACCGCAAAGACCGCGAACAGACCGAACCAGACCACGTTGCCCTGGCCGAACGGAATGATGATCGCTGCCGCCAGTAGCGGACCGAAAGCGGAGCCGGCATTGCCACCCACCTGGAAAGTCGACTGCGCCAAACCAAACCGCCCGCCCGAGGCCAGGCGGGCAATACGCGAAGTTTCCGGATGGAAGGTTGAAGAACCGATGCCTATCAAGGCCGCCGCAAGCAGGATCATGGCAAAACTGCCGACGTAGGCCAGCATGACGATCCCCACCAAGGTACACAGCGTGCCCAGCGGCAGCAGGTTCGGCATCGGCTTGCGGTCTGTATAGAAGCCTACCCAGGGTTGCAACAGCGATGCTGTGACCTGGAACGTCAAGGTAATCAGGCCCACCTGGGCAAAGCTCAGATCGTAGTTGGCTTTGAGCAGTGGGTAGATCGACGGAAGCACTGCCTGGATCAAGTCGTTGATCAGGTGCGCCAGCGCACACGCGGCAATGATCCGCATAACCAGCGGGCTGCTCTGGGCGGTCGGGGCGCTTATGGGTGAAGGGGACGAGGCGCTGCTGACAGCCATGACAAAGTCTTCCATCCGGTGGTTGGGATCCAATTATCCAGAATTCGTTAGCAAGCGCACTATTATTTTCGACGAGCGTTATCTCGATGTGCTTGTTAATAATTCTCAATAACGTTAGCATTTTCTTCCTTACCAACCGCCCCCGCCCTTCAGAGCAGTGCGCACGCCATGTCCAACGATCCGGACAACCGCAGCCTAACGCTGCTTTATCAGCAGCACCGCAGCGAACTGCTGGCGTTCCTGACTCGCCGAGTGCGATGCCGGGAGACTGCCCGCGACCTGCTGCAAGATGCCTTTGTGCGCCTGATGCACAGCGAGCGCGGTGAGATTGGCAACCTGCGCGCATTTCTCTACCGCATCGCCAACAACCTGAGCATCGACCATGCTCGGCGCAGCCAGGTGCGCGGGGTTAATGATGATCAAGCGTTGGATCAATTGCTCAATGAAACCTCACCCGAGCGTAGTGCCGTGGCCGGAAATACCTTGGATCACCTTGAACGCCTGATCGATTGCTTGCCATCGCCGACCCGCGAAGTATTTCTGCTAGCCCGCGTCGAGCAACTGAGCTACAAGGACATCGCCGCACGACTGGGGCTCGATCCTCGCGCCGTGGAGCGTCATTTGAACAAAGCCCTGAGCCATTGCGCAGCGGCCGCCCTGAATACTTCACGCAAGACTGAACAGCCATGAACACAGCGCCTAATTCAGCTCAACCGACCGAAACTGGCGACCGTGAACAACAGGCCCTCGACTGGTTCACCAGGTTGCGCGCCGATGACCTCGACGATGAGCAAATGCAAGCGTTCGAGCACTGGCGCCTGACGCCTGAAAACGCCCGGGTATTTGCCGAAGTCGAGCTGTTCTGGCAGCAACTGGAAATGCCAGCCCGCCGCCTGCACAAGATCGAACGGCGCTGCGCCCCTCGCTCTTGGGGCGGCTGGGCGGTAGCGGCGAGCATCTTGCTGATCAGCGGCCTGGTCATGCTGCAACTGCCTCTGCTGCAACGTTTGAACAGTGATGTGGCCACTGCTCCCGGCGAGCGTCGGCAGATTCAATTGGCCGACGGTTCCAAGCTGACACTTGGCAGTGCAAGCGCCGTGGATGTCGACCTGCGTGGACCTGTGCGCAAGATTCGCTTGGTCCAAGGGCAGATGTTCATCGATGTAACCCACGACGGCCGTCCCTTTGTGGTGGACGTCGACGACGCACAGGTTCAGGTGCTGGGCACGCGTTTTTCGGTAAGCCGTGGCCACGATCGTGATGAGGTCGTGCTGCTCAAGGGCAAGGTCGAAGTCAGCAGCCGTGGTGGCGACAAGCGCATGCTTGCCCCTGGCCAGCGCTTGACCCTGAGCGGCAACCGCCTGGATCAGGTCGAAAACGTCGATGCCGAGCGCTTGCTGGCTTGGCGCAGCGGTCAGTTGCGGGTACGCGAAGTCCCTTTGCGCGAAGTGCTGCAGCAGCTTGCCGATTACCAGGGCAGCCGCCTGCTCTACATCGACGAGCAGGTTGGTCGGCGTCTGGTCAGTGGCAGTTTCAACCTTGACCAGGCCACGTCTGCCCTCGACGCCCTTGCCAGCAACCAGAACCTGCACATCGACAACCTTGCAGGGCAATGGATGATTGTTCGCTGATCTGGGCGAAGAATATTTTGGCGGCCACTCGGTAATTCCTGAGTCTGCTGCGTCACACCTCCACATAAGAAGCATTAACATTTGTATTCTCTGGGGGAGGACACATGCAGTACCCACGCGATTTCGCTTTCACGCGCCAGCCGCTTGCCCGCGCCATCTTTGCCGCCACACTTTTTTCAGCTGCCCTGGCCCTTCCTGCGCAAGCCGCGCAAGCCGCCCCGGCGCAGAACCAAACCCAGCAAGTAAGGTTCAACATCAAGGCTCAGCCACTCGCTGATGCCTTGGACCAGTTCAGTGCGCAGAGCGGCCTGCAGGTCATCTATGACGCCAACCAACTGCGCGATCGCAGTTCGCCTGGTGTACAGGGCACCCTGAGCCCAGCCCAGGCGCTGGAAGCACTCACCGCAGGCAGCAACGCTCGTTTTAGCCAGCCCAACGCCGACAGCTTCGTCGTCGATTTGCCGATGGAATTGAGCGGTGCATTGCAGCTGGATGCCATGAGTATTTCCGGTAAGGCGCCCGGTTCCACCACCGAAGGCACCGGGCTCTACACCACTTACTCCTCAAGCAGCTCGACACGCCTGAACCTGACGCCCCAGGAAACCCCGCAATCGCTAACGGTGATGACCCGCCAGCGCCTCGATGACCAACGTCTTACCAACCTCAGCGATGCCCTCGAGGCGGCCCCGGGGATCATCGTCACCCGTGACGGCCTGGGCGCCGAAACCGACACCTACTACTCGCGCGGCTTTGTTATCCAGAACTACGAGATTGACGGTGTACCGACTGTCTCGCGCATGGACAACTACACCCAGAGCATGGCGATGTACGACCGCATCGAAATCGTTCGTGGCGCCAGCGGCCTGATCAGTGGCATGGGTAACCCTTCAGCGACCATCAACCTTATTCGCAAACGCCCGACTGCCGAAGGCCAGGCCAGCATCACAGGTTCGGCCGGCACCTGGGATCGTTACGGCACCGGTTTCGATGTTTCCGGGCCGCTGACCGAGACAGGCAACATTCGCGGTCGTCTGGTCGCTGACTACAAGACCGAAGGCGCTTGGGTAGATCGTTACAAAATGGAGAGCCAGTTGCTCTACGGCATCAGCGAATTCGACCTGAGCGAAGACACGCTGCTGACAATGGGCTTCAGCTATCAGCGCACCGATGTCGACTCGCCCTTGCGTACCGGCTTGCCCACACGCTTCAGTACAGGTGAGCGATCCAACCTCAAGCGCTCGATCAACAACGCACCGACTTGGTCATACAACGACCACGAACAAACCAGCTTCTTCACCTCGCTGGAGCAGCAACTTGGCAACGGCTGGAGCGGCAAGATCGAATACAGCCATTCCGAGAACCAGTTTGACGAAGTGTTCGGCTTTCTCATGGGCGACCTGCACCCCGACGGCAGCGGCCTGAGCCAATTGCCGGTACGCTTCTCCGGCACCCCACGCCAAGACAACCTAGACCTGTACGTCACCGGCCCGTTCAGCCTGTTCAACCGCGAGCACGAGTTGATCGGCGGCGTGACGTTGTCCAGGTACAACGAAAACGTCCCAAGTTGGGGCGGCTGGCGCTACGACTACAACGCGACCCCTGGCGCAGCAATCGACAATATTTTCGACTGGGACGGCAAACAGCCCAAACCGGACTTCACCATCAGCGGCAAATCCTCCATGGAGGAAACCCAGTACGCAGCGTACCTGACCTCGCGCCTGCACCTGAGCGACGACTTCAACCTGATTCTTGGCAGCCGGGTAATCGACTGGAAGCGCGACACTGAAGACCGTCCATACGGCGCCGCCAGCACCGAGGTCAATCGTAAGGAAAGCGGCGTATTCATCCCCTACGCCGGTGTGGTCTATGACCTGGACGAATCCTGGGCGCTGTATGCCAGCTACACCAAGATCTTCAACCCGCAAAGTTCCTGGGTACGTAACGAAAACAATCAGCCACTCGACCCCATGGAAGGCGTGGGTTATGAAGTCGGCGTCAAGGGCAGTCATTTCGACGGCAAGCTGAATTCGAGCATGGCGCTGTTCAAGCTGGAACAGGACAACCTGGCAATCTGGCAACACGACGATGTCTATGAGGCCAAGCAGGACACCACCTCCAAGGGCCTGGAACTGGAGCTCAATGGCGAGCTGGCCGATGGCTGGCAGGCATCGGCGGGGTACACCTATACCCTGACCACCGACAACCAGGATGAACGCATCGCCACGCTGATGCCGCGTCACAGCCTCAAGACCTTCACCAGCTACCGCCTGCCTGGCGCGCTGGACAAGGTCACCGTGGGTGGTGGGGTCAACTGGCAAAGCAAAGTCGGCCTGGACCTGCACAACTTTACCCAGGGCAGCTACGCACTGGTCAACTTGATGGCGCGCTACGACATCAGCGAAAACCTCAGTGCCAGTGTCAATTTGAACAACGCCTTCGACCGGGAGTACTACTCCATGGCCTCCTCGTTCGGAAATTACGGCGCGCCACGTAACCTGATGACAACGTTCAAATACGACTTCTGAACCGATGATCGGCTAAGCGGTTGATCGTGCGTAAAATTTTTTGAAAAGATGTGTTGACACAACTTCGTTTCAAGCGAATAATGCGCGCCACTTGGCTACATAGCTCAGTTGGTTAGAGCATAGCATTCATAATGCTGGGGTCCGGGGTTCAAGTCCCTGTGTAGCCACCAAGTACCGAAAAATGGCTTACCGCAAGGTAGGCCATTTTTTTTGCCTGCTCGTTTTACCCCCCTTTCAATTACCTCTTCCTACTCCCACTACCAGCCAGCGCAACGCGGGTGATCCATGGTGTGTAATATTCGAGCCTGATTGGCAGGCTGCGCGCCAGCAAGCGCAATGCCCGCTGACTGTCGTCGGCAGGTAGTACTGCCGTGACCTGCAGCACTTCAAGCGCCTCGGCGTCATACAGCAAATAACCATGATGATTGCGCGCCAAGCGTTCGAGCACCAGATTCAAGGGTTGCTCGTGAACCAGCAATTGATGCTGCAGCCAAGCCTGTTCCAGCGCGGCGGGATCAATGCTCTGCGGTGTGCCCAACCCTGTAGCGTTGAAGCGCACTTCCTGCCCACCGTGAACAGCCAAGCGCTTGCCATCGCTTTCGACATGCGCGGTCGAATTGATCATCGCCACACGGGTGGCATCACCAAGCTGCTCGACGACAAACCGAGTGCCCATGACACTGACACTGCCATGCTCGGTCAGCACCAGGAATGGCCGCGAGGCATCCTTGACCACATCCACCCGTATTTCCCCTTGCACCAGGCGCACGGTACGGCGCTGAGCATCGAACTGTAGATCCACGGCGGAGTTGCCATCAAGGCTGATAAGGCTGCCATCGGGTAGTGTTTGTGAGCGCCACTCGCCATTGTTGGTACGGATGTCCGCCAGCAAGTAGGACAGCGGAAACTGTTGTATCGCCAAGCCGACCGGCAACAGCAGTAACGCTGCCAGCGCCAGCGCTTTGATTGGCTGACGCAGGGTGCGCCGTCGGACGATGCCGTCCAGAGCCTCCCGTGCAGGTTCGCGGGACAACTCATGCAACGCTGCCAGACTTCCCTCCAGTCGTTCGATGGCCGCCAGGTGCTCTGGATCAGCGTTGAGCCAGTCACGAAAAGCATTGCGCTCGACCGTATCGACCTCACCGTCCAGGCGCACCAGCCATTCGGCTGCCTCTTGCAGCGCTTTCACAGAAGGTGACTTGTTCATGAGCGTTTGTCGCTGGCAGCATGACACTGCAACACGGCCGCTGTCTGCGCGTCACCGCGCGTTGGCCAGAACCACCGCCAATCCCAGGCCAATCAAGGCCACGCCGATGACTCGATCGACCAGCAATTGCCGATCGAGCATGATCCGACGCAAGGACGGCGAAGAGAAAAACACCGCAACCAGACTGAACCACAGCCAGTGAGCGACGGACATGAACAGACCATAACCAAGACTGGTTGCAAGAGAGCTACCCGGTTGTACAGCTTGAGTGTAGGCACTGACAACGAACAACATGGTCTTGGGGTTCAGGGCATTGGTCAGAAACCCTGACCGCAAGGCTGCGCCTACCCCAAGCTGATTGGAAGTTGGGCCGCCATCGAGGGAAATGCATGCGCGATTGGTCAGCGATTTGTAACCGAGGTAGATCAAATAACCCGCCCCCAACACCTTCATCGCCAGGAACAACGAAGGGGTCTGGCTGATGATCAGGGCAACGCCGAGCACTGTGTACATCACATGCACCTGCACCCCCAGCGCGATGCCCCATGCCGCAGACAATCCGGCACGCCTGCCAAAGGCGTAACTGCTGCGCGTGACCATGGCAAAGTCCGCGCCCGGGCTGATCACCGCCAGGATGGTGAACAAGGCAACGGCGATGAGTTCATTCACGAAAAGCTCCTCGATCGGTTAGGCATCCGCACAGATAACATTGTGAATCGCCATTATCGAAAGCTTCGTACTGGGTAAAAAGCGATTTATAGTGCAGCAAATCCGCTAGTTTTCCTCACAGATATGAAACTGCCCGCACTTTCGGCCTTTCGCTACTTCGACGTCGCCGCGCAGACCGAAAGCTTCGTCCGCGCAGCCGACATACTTAACGTTACCCACGGGGCGGTCAGCCGCCAGATTCGTCTGCTGGAAGAGTCACTGGGGGTGACGCTGTTCGAGCGCCGCAACCGCGCCGTGTTTCTCACCCCTGCCGGTCGCGCCCTGCATGGCACCACCCTGTCGGTCTTCGAACAGCTGCAAGGCGCGGTCTACCGCCTCCAACAGCAAACCCGTGAGAATGTGCTGGTGCTGTCCTGCGAGCCGACCATCGCGATGAAATGGCTGATTCCCCGCCTGCCCGACTTTCATGCCGCCCACCCCGACATCCACCTGCATCTGGTGGCTGCCGGCGGCCCTGTCGATTTTTCGCGAAGCGGTGTCGACCTGGCGTTACGGCGTGACGATTTTCACTGGGAAGCCGGCCTTCACGCAGTGAAGATCTGCGATGAATGGGTGGGGCCGGTAAGCACCACCAACCTGACTATTGCGAGTCATGGACTGGGTGGCCTGCGCTTGCTGCACAGTGCCTCACGCCCCAGTGCCTGGAACACCTGGCTGGGCTTGACCGGCCAATCAGCCAAGGACACCCGCCGCGCCGATTACGAGCATTTCTACCTGTGTATACAGGCCGCCGTGGCCGGACTGGGTGTAGCCATGGCTTCATTCCTGATGGTGGCGGACGAAATCGCCAGCGGCCAACTGCATGCTCCGCACAGCTTTATTCGCGATCAATCGGCGTACTACCTGCTGTGCCCTCCCAGCATGGCCAACGACGAAAAGTGCCTGCGTTTCACCCAATGGATCAGTGCACAAGCCGCCACTTGCCTGGCTCATTTGCTCTGAGGCGTAGTGCCAGCCGGCAACGTACAGAAAGAAGAATGGGCGCTGAAATCCCCACCCCAGGTGCGAAATCCAGCAGTATCGATATGAATACGCCCCGAAGGATAACGACCCAGCCCCATGTTCCAGGCTTTGCCCTGAGCCTGCCAGAAGCTGCATAGCGGCCTCGGGTCGGCCCCCGGAGGCAGCAATACATCCACGGCAAACGCCCGCATATGGGCACTATCGATTGCACCACCTGCACAGCGATTGAGCCGCGGATCACGGTACGTGGAGACCACTTCATAGCGCCGCAATACGCCTTGATCCGCCAACGTCTTGAGCAACTGCAGTGTAGAACGCACCGCTGGCCACTGGGCGGCGGGCGCCACCGCGAAAGGCTCGGCGGAGCACAAGCGCCAGTCACTGGCACTGCGCAGCAACTGATAGATCGGCACGACGCCATACAGGCGCGCATCCACCAGCATTTGCCGAAACGCCCGGGTTTCATGATCGCCTGCCCACTGGGCAAACAAATACACATCCCTCTGGTCGGCGCTTGCCTGAGCGCCGTACAACAACGTCAATAAAAGCCCTGCATGGATCCCAGCCCTACGCCACCCCAACATTCGCATCTTCTCCTTCCCAATCCCCGGGAAACGCCTCCAGTATGGCCTGCGCTCCCACTCTGGGGAGCTACTGACAAGGAGTTAAGCATGTACAAGACAGTTCGATGGGTCCTTGGCCTGACAGCCCTGGCTTGCAGCGCAACTGCGCTGGCCGACGCCCAACTTAACCTAGGCAGTACGGAGCGTGTGACCCGGCTGTTCGCTTATCCCAACAACTGCAATGTCATATGCTTTCGCGACTGGAGCCTGGAACAGACAGTCGAGCATTACCTGACCATGAGCGTTCAGCGCGATGGCTATACCGCTGCCACGGTGCGGGTCAGCCGTGACAACAACAATCTGCATGCTGACATTCAGGGTGTTCCCGGTAGCTACAGCGCGCCCTTGGCGGCCTTGCTCGACACTGGCGAGCTGGCCTATCAAGGTGCCAGGCGCCTGAACAGCGACGGCAAGTGGGCCTATAGCTGGAACCTGTTCCTGCCGCTGGGCATGGCTCTGGAGAACCGTCGCAGCATCGAGTTGCTGCACTTCCCGCCAGACTACTCACTGACCCAGGCCCAAGACTATCTGCGTTCCAACACCACCGATCGCTGGGCGACGCTACTGACCTACAACGGCATTGTTGCTGAACAGACACCGGCCTATCAGACCATCATCGACATTGCCCCGATCGCCGCGCCCGCCAGCGCCGGCAAGGATCTGGAAGGTGTGTATGGGTACTTCAAGGATTACCAGCTACGCATGGTCAAAGAGTTCACCCGCAACGCCGATGGGGCCGCCCTGCCGATGGTCGCGTTCGGTGCGCCGGTGCGCAATTGGATCGAGCAACAATACGGCCCAGCGCTCAGCGTATTGGGACTGGTAAGCATCAGCCCTCAGAGCGGTCAACAGGTGCCGGTGCTCGGCGCCAACCACCCAAGCGCGATCTGGTATGCCGCTGACAAGAAAAACCACGATGGCGATCAAGATAAAGCCGATCAGGCAGGCTTGAAAATGATGGGCCAGGACTTGAGTGCCGCCTGCTGGCAGGCCGGCATGGGTCACAACCCGCACGCGGATGCCCAGGCGACGCTGAACGCATGCACGCAAAAGTGGCAAGTGACGGCGAAGAAGCAGACGTGCGAATTGTACTTCCGCACAGTGGCCAAGATGACCCCGGATCAGGCCAGCGCCAAGTGCAACACCGGATCGATAACCCGGAGCCTGCGCGAACTGAAGAAGGCGTGAGCATCGTCGTGGGACAAGCCCACGGGCTAGCGATTGCCCTGTGGGTTTGCCCTCGACACGATCTTACTCAGTCCTGCGGACGCAACCGATACTGTGGCGGCAATTGGTCCAGGCCACTGATGGTTGCATTCAAACTTTTCCAGCGTCCGTCCTTGATACCGTAGATGCAGCCATGAATCGACAGGCTCTGCCCTCGGTGCCAGGCATTCTGGACGATAGTGGTGTGACCAACGTTAGCCACCTGCTGGATCACGTTGAGCTCGCAGAGACGATCGACACGTTCTTCTTCGGTGGGCAATTGCGCCAATTCGCCGCGCTTTTCGTAATACAGGTCTCGAATCGAGCGCAGCCAACCATCGATCAGGCCCAACTGACGATCCTGCATCGACGCCCGGACACCGCCGCAACCGTAGTGCCCGGTGACCAGGATATGTTTCACCTTGAGTACGTCCACCGCGTACTGGATCACCGACAGACAGTTCAAGTCGGTGTGCAGTACCACGTTGGCTACGTTGCGATGAACAAACAGGTCGCCTGGCAACATGCCGACGATCTCGTTCGCCGGAACACGCGCATCCGAGCAGCCGATCCAGAGGAACTCAGGCGTCTGCTGACGCGCAAGCTTGGCAAAGAAATCCGGATCCTGCTGTTTGATCGCATCGGCCCAGCGCTCGTTGTTATCAATCAGTTCTTGTAGATCGTGCATGGTCAAGCCTCGTGGTTGATGCCCATTTGTGACTGGCGCAAGCCCGTTCGGGTCACGCTTTGGAATCTTCCGGCAGTCGTTGGGTCCACCCTTTACAGCCACCCGCAGGAGACTGACCATGACCCAACCCCATCGTCCGCCACACGCTCCCGAACCAGCCCCGATCGACGACAACGAAGACCGCATGGGCTCGATGCAAGAGCTGCACTTTGATGAGAATACTCCCAACGTCGACAGCGGTTTCGATCCAACCGACGACGACCTCGAACCTGAAACGCTGATTCCCGAGGATGGAGCACGCTCCCCGTCGGAGCCAGGCGCAAATCATCCGGCAGATTGGGACCTGAGCGTGGTCGATGAAAGCGAAATTGGTGGCGGCGACGGCCTTGATGAGGCCGAACTGGCTCGCCGCGACCCGCTGGACGGCAAGCCAGAGCGCTAAGTGCCCTAATCGATCAAGGTACAGGCCATTACCAGGGCATCTTCCCGACCGCCAGCGACCGGATAATAGTCACGACGTCGGCCGATTTCATTAAAGCCATAGCGCTCGTACAGGCGATACGCAGACTGGTTGCTGGCGCGTACCTCAAGGAAGCACTCACGACCGTTCATCTCGTAGGCGCGCTTCATCAGCTCTTCAAGCAGGCGTAGGCCCAGGCCCCGGCCTTGGCTTTCCGGCTTGACGGTGATGTTGAGCAGGTGCGCCTCGTCGATGATCACATTGATCACGCCGTGGCCCACCTGCTGTTCGCCTTCGAACATCAGCCAGATTTCATAGGACTTGAGCCCGTCGAGGAATATTCCGCGGGTCCAGGGGTGGCTGAAGGCTGCGTATTCGATCTTCAGTACGGCTTCCAGATCCGCCTCGGTCATCCGGCGGAAGCTGATTGTGTCACTCATCACTTGGTTTCCAGCGCGCCATAAGCCGGCGCATGGCTTGCCAGACGTGCGCCTTGCGCTGCGGCTCGTCCATCAACAATTCGAGGCCGGGTAAGGCCCAGGCAGTGCCCAGCCCTTCAATCGGCAACTCGCGATAATAAGCTTCGGCGTCCGCCTCACCGGCAAAACGCACGGCGGGCAGGCCAATCAGCCATAAGCAGGCACAGGGTGTGTCTTCAAGCCGGGCCTGGATGAAGCCCTGGACAAAATCGGTCGCCGCTTGTGGGCCCTGGTCGAGATTTCCGCGCACCAGCAACGGCCAACGCACCGGCTCGCCAATGATCTGCGGGCTATCGGGCAGCCCGGCGGCACGCAGCATGTCCTTGAGCAACAGGTAGGAAGGGTCACGGCTCTGGAACGCCTCACCCGTAGCCAGTTCCACCAGCAGCAGGCAGTTGCCAGCACGCAGCAACTGCAGCGAAAAACGCGGCGGTGCAACCGGCTTCGGTTTGGCCACCTCGGTCGCAGGCTCGGTTTTCTCTACTGGCTTACTGGCTGTCTTGGCGCTGCTGCCAGGGCGTGGAATCTCGATCTTCGGTCGCTCGCCACTGCGCGCAACCGGCGCATTGACCGCCACCCGTGCCGGCTGTGCCGGCGCCTCGTCGAACTCGGGCACGGCCTCAGGCACCAGCGCCAGCAACAACTCCGGGCGCGAAGGGGCAGCGAACGGCAGTTCGGTACGCGGCAGCCAATGCACCACTTGCATGGCATTGAGATAAGCGCGGCGGCGGGACTCGATTAACAAGAAGGATCGGCCATCTGTGGATAAGTCAGGGACGATATTCTACCGTTGTTCGCGCGTCGGCGCCGCTGTTGATCGGCAGAAAACCGCCCGACAGCAGCTTCAAGCGATCAGGGGGTGAATCGACAGGCACTTGATGCAGTACAATCGGCGCTTTTATTTGGCAACGAGTCGACCCGCCAATGATCGAACCCAAGCGCGTCCTGCGCGCCCTAGCCGAACACTGGGCCCTGCTTGAGCCGTTGTGCGAACGCTTCGACGGGGGCACCCTGAGCCTCGGCGAACTGCGCCAGCAACTGGCCAACCAGCAGTTGGAGAGCACGCCCCAGGACATTACCAGCCTGCTCGACGTGTGGATCCGTCTGGATATTCTGGTGCCCGTGGCGAAAAGCCCCAACCGTTTCGAGCTCAACGCCCAGATCCACGACTTCCTCGCTTACCTGCGCCGCGAGCACCGCCTGGGCCTGTGCCTGGAAATCGAAGCCTACTTGCGCCACCTGGAACGTCTCGCCGGACACATTCAGGACGCCTTCGAAATTCGCGACGGTAACGATCTGGCACGCCAGCTGCGTCTGCTGGACATGCGTGTGCGCGACGTCTTGAAAAAACTCGATAACGACGAGCAGGCCCTGGTTGCCGTGGCCGAACGCGCCAAGACCAGCGACCGCCAGATCCCTCTGCGCCAGCGCTATGCCGAAGTACTGGCCACCTGGGACGAATACGTCGAGCCGATGATCCAGCTGGTCAACGCCGATGGCGCATTCGAACAGGGTGTACGCAAGGTCGAGACCGTCCTGCTGCGCCTGCTTGGCGAACAGGCACGCCTGGGGCACCTGGTTGACGACGATATGCTCCTGCGCACCCATGCCCGCATCCTCGAGATGCAAACCAGCGCCCAGTTGACCCTGCGCCATGCTCGCGAACTGCTGTTGCCGCTGCGTGAAGAAGCGCGCCGTCACAACGCCGTAACCCGTGGCGCGGCCCTGGCGCTCTCGGTCATCCGCCGCAAAGGCCTGGACGCGGTGCCGCAAGCGGCGATGCCAATGTTCACTCGGCCACAAAGTACGTTTCTTGGCAGCGCCAGCCAGGTCGAAGCCTATGTTTACGCCCTGGCCCGCTTCGAACCCAAGCCTGCGCAATTCCCGAAAGCACACAAAACCCGCAAGGGCGAAACACCGCGAGCGCCGCGCACCGTCAAGGAAATGCTCGAACGCTGCGAAAACGCCCTGCCGCTGCCCGACCTGATGGTCTGGTTGCTGGAGCAAGAGCCCGAAGGCGCCACCGACGAGCTGTTGTATTGGTTCTCACGCCTGTCCCGGGAAAAGCGCTTTAGCCGCGAACGCCTGGAGCGCTGTGAATACACCACCCGCGAACACCTGGTCAGCCTGCGCTCGTTCGCCCTGACATCGAGCCGCGAACCATCGCCTGAGCCTACTGCGAGCCCTGCCAATGCATCTTGATCTTTCCGAACTGCCACAGCTCGCACCGATCTTCCGCGAGTTGTTCAAGGGCTTTCATATCAGCCGCCGCGACCCGGAGCTGTACGCCCAACTGTCGAACTTCCAGGACCAGTACCGTGGCCTGTTCAAAGCCCTTGGCTTCGAACTGGTATGTGATACCCGCGGTTTCTATTACTTCGTCCCGGACCTGGCCGCCGCCCAGGTAAACAAGACCGCCCAGCGCCTGTCGCTGTTCACCTTCATCCTGGTCGAGCATCTGGCCGACCAGGGCCGCGACCCAATGTCGGTGCTCGACGGAGGCAGCCTTGGCCGTGATGAATTGCCGTCGATGCTGGAGAAGTACCGCGACCTGTTTATCCAGGCTGAAGTACAGACGCCGGATGAGCTGGAAGAAAAAATCATGCGGCGCATGACCCAGCTCGGTTTCGCCCATGAAGAAAACGGCATCTACCGCTTCCTGCCACCGATGCACCGTTTCCTTGATGTCTGCCTGTCGGTCCAGCAGGACCGGGACCTGGCCGCCAGCCTGCACAGCAATCTGCCGCTGCCAACACCGGTATTGGTCGAGGAAGAGAGCCCCGAAGAACTCAACAAGACTGACGATCCGCTCGACCTCAGCCCGTTCGAAGAAAGCGAAGAGGACGCCTTGGCCCGAGCCATCGCCGAAGAGCAACAGGAGATTGACGCATGAGCCAGGAACGCTACGGCATTCGCCGCTTCGCATTGCTCAACACCGCCGGCTACAGCCTCGGCCTGTTCCCCCTGGAACACCCGTTGTCGGTCTACGGTGCCAACAACCTGGGCAAGAGTGCCTCGATCAACGCTCTGCAGTTTCCGATTCTGGCGCGCATGTCCGACATGAGCTTCGGCAAGTACAGCCTCGAGCAGTCGCGCCGCTTCTACTTCGCCAGCGACACCAGCTATATTCTTTGCGAGGTCAACCTGCCCCACGGTCCTCACGTGATCGGCGTGGTCGGTCGCGGCCCGGGCGGCGGTTTCGGCCACCAGTTCTTTGCCTATGCCGGTGAGTTGGACCTGGCTCACTACCAGAAGAACGACACCTGCCTGCGCCAGAAAGAGCTGTTCAGCAACCTTGAGCGCAATGGCCTCAAGGCCTACGAGCTCAAGCCTGACGAACTGCGTCGTCTACTGGTCGGTGGCCATACCACCATTCCGCTGGATCTCACCCTGATCCCGCTGCGCTCCACCAGCGAACAAAGCCTGAAGACTTTCCGCGCCCTGTTCATCAACCTGCTGCACATGCGTGAAATCACTGCCGCCAAGCTCAAACAGCTGTTCCTCGATGCCTTCGAGCACAGCCTGCGCTCAGGCAGCGTCGACTACATTGCCGCTTGCGAAGAAGCCTTCCGCGATGTGCGCCGCATGGAGCAAGACTATAACTCGCTGGTCGCCGCCGGTCCGCTGGTCGAAGCCCTGGCCAACGGCGTGGCCCAGCGCGACATTCTGCGCGGCAAGCTGCATCGGCTGTCGCCGCTGCTCGACTCGCTGCTTGGCACCTGGCAGGACTACGCCAGTGCGCGCAAGGAAGAACTGGTCATTCAGGCCGAGCACTACAAGAACGAACAAGACAGCCTGCAGAACGATCAGCGTGGCGGTACCCAGGAACTGATGCGCCTGGAGCGCGAGATCACTGGCGTGCAGCGCTGGCTCGGCGAGCTGTCGGTACTCAAGCACCGCTTTGCCCTGGTCGACGACGTCAAGGTACTGGAGCAGCAACTGCTGGCCGCCAAGGACGCCCACGACGAACTGGCCGGCGCCCTGGCCCAGTCGCGTCAGTTCAGCGCCGAAGACCTCGAAGAGCGTCTGCGTGAGCTGGAGAAACGCCTCAAGTCGGTCAAGCAGCAGCTCGACCATGCCGACAACAACAGCTATGCCCGTCTGCGCGAAGAATTCTCCCAACAGGATGTCGAGCGCCTGATGCGCCTGTTCAACGGCGCGCTGTTCAGCCTGCCGTTGGGCGAACGTGGCATCGAGCTGGATGACAGCGACGTCTGGGTCAAATCCCTGGAAGCGGTGCTGGACGGATTCAAAGGCGAACGTTTCGAAGTGCCTGGCCTCTCCATCGACCTGTCGCATATCGAGCCCCCTGCCCTGCAGGCCCTGGCCGATCGCGCTGCACTGCGTGACCAGAAAGAACGCCTGGAGAAAGAGCTTAAACAACTCAAGACCCAACAAGCCGTCAGCGCGGATCGCGCCGCCAGCAAAACCCAGACCGAAGCCCTGTACCAGCAAGTGCTGGATGCGCAAAAGGCCCTGGAAGACTTCCGTCGCAGCCAGACACTGACTGCAGAAGAAGGCGACAAGCTAGAACAACTGGCGCAGATGGAAGCCGCCCAGGACGAATTGAAACGCTCCAGCGACGCCTTCACCGAGCGCGTTCAACAGCTATCGGCCAAGCTGCAACTCGTCGGCCGGCAGATCGCCGACATGGAAGCCAAGCAGCGCACCCTTGACGACGCCTTGCGCCGTCGCCAGCTGCTGCCCGCCGACCTGCCTTTCGGTACGCCGTTCATGGAGCCGGTAGACGACTCTATGGATAACCTGCTGCCCCTGCTCAACGATTATCAGGACAGCTGGCAAGGCTTGCTGCGCGTTGATGGCCAGATCGAAGCGCTGTACGCCCAGGTACGCCTCAAGGGCGTGGCCAAGTTCGACAGCGAAGACGACATGGAACGCCGTCTGCAACTGCTGATCAACGCCTACTCGCACCGCACCGAGGAAGCCCTGACCCTGGGCAAGGCGCGCCGTGCAGCGGTGACCGATATCGCCCGGACCTTGCGCAACATCCGTAGCGACTATGACAGCCTTGAACACCAGTTGGCCTTGTTCAACCGCGAGATCAACAAACGTCAGGTTTCCAACCTGCAGAGCTTCCGCATTGTTCTGGCCCCGAACAAAGAAGCACTCAAGCACATCGACCAAATTATCCACAGCGCCGGACAGTACGAAGAAGGCGAAACGCTGTCGGTGTTTGACCTTAACGCAAGCGCCGAGCAGGACAACAAGAACGAAGAGGCCAAGGAGTACCTGGCGCGGCTGGTAGCGGCAAACCACAACCAGTTGGGCCTGAAGGACCTGTTCGAGCTGGCCTTTGAAATCACCAAGGTCGGTGGTCAGCCAGTGATCCACACCGACATCGACGGTGCGGCATCCAACGGCACCACCATGACCATCAAGGCGCTGACCAACATGTATTTGTTGCTGCACCTGATGGACCGTGACCTGGCTGGCCGCGTACGCCTGCCCTACTACCTCGACGAAGCGGCCGACATCGACGAACGCAACCAGGCGGCATTGCTGGAAACCAGTCTGCAGTTGGGCTTCGTGCCGATTCTGGCGAGCGTGAAGCCACAGGTGTCGGCACATGTTGCCATCGACCTGGAAGGCGGTAGCGGACCGAACGGGATCTACATCGACGAAGCGGACTGGAAGTACATCAGCCGCCGCGACGTGGAAAAGGCAGTGGTGCGCAACGAAGAAGAGGAAGAGGCTTCAGCGTAAGGTCGATCGCCGGTTAAGCCCGCACCGTGGGAGCGGGTTTGTCCGGCGATGCGTTGAGCCCGGTGTTACTGGGCCCAAGGCAGGATAGGAATCGCGGTGACCGCATTCTGCGGGCTGCCTTCAATCAGGCGGTCCGAGTACACCAGGTACACCAGGGTGTTGCGCTTCTTGTCGAGGAAGCGCACAACCTGCATCGTCTTGAATACCAGCGAAGTGCGCTCCTTGAACACTTCGTCACCGTCCTTGAGCTGCTCCTTGAAGCGAATCGGCCCAACCTGGCGGCACGCAATCGACGCTTCGGCACGGTCTTCAGCCAGACCCAAGCCACCTTTCACGCCACCGGTCTTGGCCCGCGACAGGTAACAGGTCACGCCTTCCACTTTCGGATCGTCGAACGCTTCTACGACGATACGGTCGTTCGGCCCGACAAACTTGAACACGGTCGACACCTGGCCAATTTCTTCGGCCGATGCCAGCACCGGCAATGCCAGCAGCGCGGCTGCCACAATTCCCTTGAACACAATTATTTCCTCAGACCAGAATCAGGTTGTCGCGGTGTACCAGCTCCGGCTCGGCGATGTAGCCCAACAAACCTTCGATGGCTTCAGACGACTGTCCGATGATTTTTTGTGCTTCCAGCGCACTGTAATTGGCCAGGCCGCGAGCGACTTCCAGACCATCAGGCCCCACGCACACGACCATCTCGCCACGGCGGAAGCTGCCTTGCACCGTTTTGACCCCTACCGGCAGCAGGCTCTTGTTGGCTTGGCGCAGGGCGTTGACTGCTCCCTCGTCGAGCACCAGGGTGCCACGGGTCTGCAGGTGGCCGGCCAGCCACTGCTTGCGCGCTGCAAGCATGCCACGCTCAGGTGACAGCAGGGTGCCAAGGCGTTCGCCGGCCTTGAGACGGTCGAGTACGCGCTCCAGACGACCACCAACGATGATGGTATGGGCACCGGAGCGCGCTGCCAGGCGAGCAGCACGCAGCTTGGTCTGCATGCCTCCACGTCCCAACGCACCACCGGTGCCACCGGCTACGGCATCCAGGCTCGGATCGTCGGCACGGGCTTCGTAGATCAGTTGCGCGTCGGGGTTGTTACGCGGGTCGGCATCAAACATACCGTCACGGTCGGTGAGAATCACCAACAGGTCTGCCTCGACCAGGTTGGCCACCAGCGCGGCCAAGGTGTCGTTGTCACCAAAACGAATCTCGTCGGTGACCACCGTGTCGTTTTCATTGATTACCGGCACCACGCCCAGCTCCACGAGCGTGCGCAACGTGCTGCGGGCGTTGAGGTAACGCTTACGATCCGAGAGGTCGTCGTGGGTCAGGAGGATCTGCGCGGTATGCCGGCCATGCTCGGCAAAACTCGACTCCCAGGCCTGCACCAGCCCCATCTGGCCAATCGAAGCTGCAGCCTGCAGCTCATTCATGGCGCTCGGTCGTTTGGCCCAGCCCAGGCGGCTCATCCCGGCGGCAACCGCCCCGGACGACACCAGTACCAGCTCAACACCCGCCTCATGCAACGCCACCATCTGCTCGACCCAGACACCCATGGCCGCACGATCCAGACCCTTGCCATCGGCGGTCAACAGCGCACTGCCGATTTTCACCACCCAGCGCTGCGCACCCGTCACCTTGCTCCGCATCTTCTTCCAACCTATATAGATCTTTAGATACTAAAACGCCGCTCCAGAGAGCGGCGTTTAGTGTACTGCAACGAATCAGTCGCGCACGTAAATGATTTCCGGACCGTCTTCCTCGTCATCATCCCAATCGTCGTCATCGTCGTCGCCGATGTCGTGCACGCTCTTGACGCCGCTACGGCGCAAGGCGCGAGCATCGTCGAGCGCCTGCAACTGGGCACGGGCTTCGTCTTCAATACGCTGGTCGAGGTCAGCCAGTTCGTCGGCATAGGCCGGATCGTTGGCCAGACGGTCGGCGCGGTCTTCGAGGTAGCGCATGATGTCGCGGCTGAGCTGTTCGGTGCCTTGCTTGGAGATTGCCGAGATCACGTAGACCGGGCCTTCCCACTGCAAACGCTCGACCACTTCCTTGACGCGCTCGTCGCGCTCGTCGTCCATCAGCATGTCGGTCTTGTTCAGCACCAACCAACGATCACGCTCGGCCAGCGACGGGCTGAAGCGGGTCAGTTCGTTGACGATGACTTCGGCGGCATCGGCACTGCTGCTTTCATCCAGCGGGGCCAGGTCAACGAGATGCAACAGCAGGCGAGTACGCGCCAGGTGCTTGAGGAAACGAATGCCCAGGCCAGCTCCATCGGACGCGCCTTCGATCAAGCCGGGAATGTCGGCAATTACGAAACTCTTCCAGCGGTCGACACTGACCACACCCAGGTTTGGCACCAAGGTAGTGAACGGGTAGTCGGCAACTTTCGGCTTGGCAGCCGAGACCGAACGGATAAAGGTGCTCTTGCCGGCATTCGGCAAGCCCAGCAGACCGACGTCGGCCAGCACTTTCATTTCCAGCTTCAGGTCACGCTGCTCACCCGGCTTGCCCGGAGTGGTCTGGCGTGGCGCACGGTTGGTACTGGATTTGAAACGGGTGTTGCCCAGACCGTGCCAGCCGCCCTGAACCACCATCAGCTTCTGACCTGGCTTGACCAGGTCGCCGATCACTTCCTGGGTAGCGGAGTCAATTACGGTCGTGCCCACTGGCACACGCAAAACCAGGTCATCACCCTTCTTGCCAGTGCAGTCGGTGCTGCCGCCGTTGGAGCCACGCTGGGCTTCAAAGTGACGGGTGTAACGGTAGTCAACCAGGGTATTGAGGTTTTCGTCGGCGACCATGAACACCGAACCACCGTCGCCACCGTCACCGCCGTTGGGACCACCATTTTCAATGAATTTCTCGCGGCGGAAGCTCATGCAACCGTTACCGCCATCACCGGCTTTGACCCGGATCGATACTTCGTCAACAAACTTCATAAAAACCGCCTCTCGTCAGCTTGACGAGCTGAGTGACACAAAGACATAAGGCTCTTGCAAAAGTGAGCGCGGCGGCCCCCGTCAACGACCGAAACACCAGCGCCGGCAGCCCATACAAACAGCTTTGCAAGAGACTCACCCCACAAACGAAAAAGCCCCGTCGCGAGACAGGGCTTTTCCAGCGTCAACGCGATCAGGCCGCGACGATGCTCACGTAACGACGACCGAAGGCGCCTTTAACTTCAAACTTGATCTTACCCTCGATCTTGGCGAACAGGGTGTGATCTTTACCCATGCCAACGCCGTAGCCAGCGTGGAATTGGGTGCCGCGCTGACGCACGATGATGTTGCCAGGAACGATAGCCTGGCCGCCATACATCTTCACGCCAAGGCGTTTGGCTTCTGAGTCGCGACCGTTACGGGTACTACCACCAGCTTTTTTATGTGCCATGGTTCAATTCTCCAGAAATGGGGATTTAGGCGATTAAGCCGAAATACCGGTGATCTTGATTTCGGTGAACCACTGGCGGTGGCCCATACGCTTCATGTGGTGCTTACGGCGGCGGAACTTGATGATGCGCACTTTGTCGTGACGACCTTGCGAGATCACTTCAGCAACAACCTTGGCACCAGCAACAACTGGAGCGCCGATGTTCACGTCGTCGCCATTGGCAACCAACAGAACGCGGTCGAAAGTAACGGATTCGCCAGTGGCGATTTCCAGTTTTTCGATTTTCAGGTATTCACCTTCGGCGACTTTGTACTGCTTGCCACCGGTAACAATTACTGCGTACATGGGTATTTCTCCGATAATCCTGCTCACCCAGCTCTTTATAGTAAGAGTATTGGCTGGCATGGCTGCATAGGGCTGGAACGGCCCAGTGCAATTGCGTAAGGCAGGTGCTGCCCAGGAAGTTCAGGGTGCGCGATTGTACGCAAGGCGTGCGTCCCTTGCAAGTCCCGCCCCCTGCGTGCCGGGACCGTGCCTTGACAGGCCGGGACCCGCGACCTAGCATGCCGCGCAACCTTTATGGAGCACCTGTGGCCGATGCAACCCCAAGCTTTCTACCGTGCGGTAGCGGATGACTTCAGCGCCGTTGACGAGATTATCAAGAAACAGCTGACTTCGCGTGTACCGCTGGTATCGAAAATCGGCGACTACATCACTTCAGCTGGTGGCAAGCGCTTGCGCCCGTTGCTGGTCCTGCTGTGCGGCAAGGCCCTTGGTCGCGAAGGCGACGACGTGCGCCTGCTGGCCGCCACCATCGAATTCCTGCACACCGCCACCTTGCTGCATGACGACGTCGTCGACATGTCCGGCATGCGCCGCGGCCGCTCCACGGCCAACGCCTTGTGGGGCAACGCCCCCAGCGTGCTGGTGGGTGACTTCCTCTATTCGCGCTCGTTCGAAATGATGGTCGAACTGGGCTCGATGCCGGTCATGCAGATTCTCTCCAAGGCCACCCGCGTGATCGCCGAAGGCGAAGTCCTGCAGCTGTCCAAGGTACGCGACGCCAGCACCACCGAAGAAGTCTACATGGACGTCATTCGCGGCAAGACCGCGATGTTGTTCGAAGCGTCGACCCACAGCGCCGCTGCCCTCGCCCAGGCGACACCTGAGCAGAGCGAGGCCCTGCGCACCTTCGGTGATCACCTCGGTGTCGCGTTCCAGCTAGTCGACGACCTGCTCGACTACAAGGGCGATGCTCAGACCCTGGGCAAGAACGTCGGCGACGACCTGGCCGAAGGCAAGCCAACCCTGCCGCTGATCTACACCATGCGTGAAGGCACCCCCGAGCAGGCGGCACTGGTACGCCAGGCCATCCAGAAAGGCGGCATCGAAGACCTCGAGAGCATCCGTGCTGCGGTCGAAGCCTCTGGCTCGCTGGATTACACCGCGCAACTGGCCCGCGACTATGTAGCCCGTGCCATCACCTGCCTGGAAGTGCTGCCAGCCAGCGAATACCGCGACGCCCTGGTGGAACTGAGCGAATTCGCAGTCGCCCGCACCCACTGATCAGCGCCTCCCCAATCGCGGGGCAACCCCGTTCCCACTGTGGGCGCGGGCTTGCCCCGCGATTGCATTCGCCCCCCAGGCAACAAAACCCTATATAATGTAGGTTTTGTACCTGTACGTCTTGAGGAACCCTAGTGAGCACTTTGCCACCCTGCCCTAAATGCAACTCCGAATACACCTACGAAGATGGCGTCCAACTGATCTGCCCCGAGTGTGCACACGAGTGGTCCGCCGCTGGTGAAACCGAGGCAACCAGCGATGAAGCAGTCAAGAAGGATTCGGTGGGCAACGTCCTGCAGGACGGCGATACCATCACTGTGATCAAGGACCTGAAAGTCAAAGGTACTTCGCTGGTGGTCAAGGTCGGCACCAAGGTCAAGAACATCCGCCTGTGCGACGGCGACCATGACATCGATTGCAAGATCGACGGCATCGGCCCGATGAAGCTGAAATCCGAATTCGTCCGCAAGGTCTGACCCTGCTGGTTTCGAGGCTGGCGCCCAGCCTCGAAACAACTTGCTGCACCATTGGGCGCTTTTTTACCAATAGACCCTTGCTATTTTGATAATAAGAATTATTCTCATTGGACGCTTCCAAGGAGAATAGCCATGACTTATCTGATAGACGCCTGGCTTGATCGGCCCCACCCTTACCTTCGTATCCTGCACCGGGAAACCGGCGAAGTCTGTGCCGTGCTCGAACAAGAAGCACTGGACGAACTGCGCGAACAGGGTGACCTGGATATCAATGGTTTGAACTCAAGTGAGCCGATAGTGCTCAAGGAACTGGTGAGGAACCTGTTCCTGTTCTGCTACGCACGGGCGTTGCGCCCTGGCGGTGGTACCGAGTGGAACTGAACAGCATCGCGGGGCGAGCCCGCCCCCACAGCAGTTACAACCCTGTGGGAATGAGCTGGCCCCACGATAGGTCTTACAGGACGTCCAGCAGCTCGACGTCGAATACCAGTACGCTGTGCGGCGGAATGCTGCCAACGCCCTGAGCGCCGTAAGCCAGCTCGCTCGGAACGTACAGGCGCCACTTGCTGCCGGCATTCATCAGTTGCAGAGCTTCGGTCCAGCCTGCGATCACGCCGCCAACCGGGAATTCAGCTGGCTGGCCGCGCTCGTAGGAGCTGTCGAAGACGGTGCCGTCGATCAGGGTGCCGTGGTAGTGGGTGCGAACGCTGTCGTCGCGGCTTGGCTTGGCGCCTTCGCCTGCGGTCAGCACTTCGAACTGCAGACCCGAAGCCAGGGTGGTAATGCCGTCACGCTTGGCGTTTTCGGCCAAGAATGCTTTGCCTTCGCCAGCAGCCGCTTCGGCCTTGGCAGCCGCTTCAGCCTGCATTACTTCACGGATGACCTTGAAGCTGGCCGACAGGTCTTCTTCGCTGACGCGGCTGTCTTTGCCGTTGAATGCGTCGGTCAGGCCGGCCAGGATGGCGTCCAGGTTAACGCCCGGTGGCGGGTTGTCGCGCAGTTGGCCACCCAGCTGACGGCCGATGCCGTAGCTGACGCGAGTTTCGTCGGTAGACAGGTTGATTTCGGACATTTGCTTGCTCCGCTGCAGGGCGCACGACAACCGCGCCCTTTATGAAAAGGGCGAGCAGCCTAGCACACTGCGGCAACGCAGTTCAGCTACCAGGCGGAACGTCGAGGCATCGGTATTTTCATATCGCCATCGCCGGCACTGCTGCCTCCGCACATCTCGTCATCCATCGACCAATGGACAAGGTGCACAGGCACGGCGGGCAAACCATTGAGCAGACGTTGCGCATCGACCACCGAATGCACTTTCAGACGCTGCCCCTGCGTATCAGAAAGGGGGTGGGCATGGCCTTTGACACGGGCCTCAAGAATGAAGTCGCCGCCTTCGATGGCAATCAGGTTGAGCTCTTCCACATGACCGGCCTTGGCCTCAGTGTTCAGTTGTTGAAGGTTCATTGCGATACCTCGCTACTGGAACGTGGAGCAGGCACTTCGAGTGACGGTTCATTTTTTGTACAGCACGCGCCAAAGCACAAGGCAAAAATACAACCGCCCGTCCGTTTTGCAACGCACGGGCGGTCAGGTAATACGCCTCGCAGAGCGATCAGTGCTTGGTCAGTTTATCCAGATAGCCCATCGCGAATGCCGAAACCACGAAGGTCATGTGGATGATCACGTACCACATCAAGTACTCCGTCTCGATGTTGCGCGCATCCATGAAGACCCGCAGCAGATGGATCGAGGAAATTGCCACGATCGATGCCGCAACCTTCATCTTCAGCGAAGATGAGTCCATCTTGCCCAACCAGTTGAGCTTTTCCTTGTCTTCGTCGATGTCCAGTTGCGAGACAAAGTTCTCGTAGCCGGAAATCATCACCATCACCAACAGACCGCCCACCAGCGCCATGTCGATCAGTGACAGGATCACCAGGATCAGGTCGGCTTCGGCCAGGGAGAAGATATTGGGCAATACATGGAAGATCTCTTGGAAGAACTTCAGTGCCAGCGCCAACAGGCCCAACGACAGACCAAAATAGATCGGAGCGAGCAGCCAGCGCGAGGCATACATCGCATTTTCGATAATACGTTCCATTGATAACTCGTCAGGTGGCATTAAAAGCGAACAGGAGTATAAACAGCCAGCCATGACAGAAAAAGCCCGTGGCACGTTGACACAGGCAGTACCGGGCTAGATTGGCGGTCCGGAGGAACGCTTCAGGTTTCCGGGTGGAACTGGAAATCACCGACATGGTGGACGCGCTCGCCATTGATCCGGCGAAGCTGTGCTTGCAGATGCACGCACCAGATCTGCGGGTCGTCAGCCAACTGATAGCCGTGAAGGGTCAAGCTGTCGACGATGGCATCGAGTACCGATTCGGCCACGAAAGGCCCATGAAACGGCCCTTGAGCCTTGATCGCGGAAGGTTGTTCGCCCGCCATCCCAGCGGCAAAAAGAAGGGTCCACATGCCGTTGTCGCCGGCCAGCGGACGAATACTGCATTCAATGCGAGTCACCAGGCCCAGGCATTGACGAGTAAGGCTGAGGCTGCGCGGCATGGCGTCGATCCTCGGTAAAACCCTTGTTCAAC
Source organism: Pseudomonas arcuscaelestis (assembly GCF_016881005.1). Lineage (GTDB taxonomy): Bacteria > Pseudomonadota > Gammaproteobacteria > Pseudomonadales > Pseudomonadaceae > Aquipseudomonas > Aquipseudomonas arcuscaelestis. Next base: position 166,857 of record NZ_JACOPV010000011.1, read on the forward strand.
CCTGCGCACAGGGCTGTTTCATTCCTGTAGTGACTACAGTCCTTAATGTGAAGAATAGAAGAGATTTGCTTTCGCGTGGAAAAACCGGCGCCCAGCGGTCACAACCGCTGGGGCGCCGATAATTTGACTCAGGACGATTTGACCTGGGCCAAGGCCAGTTCGGCCTGCTCTTTCTCGGCCTCCTTGAGGTCTTCCTCACTGATCATCTCGGCAATCACTCGCAGGCGTTCGACCACACGGGCGTTGACACTGCCTTCGGGGAATTCGCCCTCGGCATTCGGCTCGCCAGCAGGCTCGCCTACCAGCAGGCTCAAGGCTTCGTCGGCCTGGCTGACCGCGTAGACATGGAACATGCCAGCCCGTACGGCCTGCAGAACCCGTTCATCCAGCATCAAGGTGGCAACGTTGGCGCGCGGGATGATTGCGCCCTGCTCGCCCGTCAGACCTCGTGCTTCACACAGCCGGAAGAAACCTTCGATTTTCTCGTTGACCCCACCGACCGCCTGCACCTCGCCGAACTGGTTGATCGAGCCGGTGATCGCGAAGCACTGCTTGAGTGGCGTCTTCGACAGGGCTGAAATCAGTGTGCACGCCTCACCCAGCGATGCACTGTCACCGTCCACATATCCGTAGGACTGTTCCAGGGCAATACTTGCCGAAATTGCCAGCGGGAATTCCTGGGCATAACGGCTTCCCAGATAGCCGGTGAGGATCATTACCCCTTTGGAGTGAATCGGCTGGCCAAGGTTGACCTCACGTTCGATATCGACAATACCGCTGCCACCTGGATAGACCGTAGCGGATATGCGCGCCGGCACACCAAAGGCCGAATCCCCGACCTCCAGTACGGTAAGACCGTTGCATTTGCCTACCGCAGCCCCTTCGGTATCGATGAGGATGATGCCGGCGAGCATGTCGTCGAGGATTCGCGCCGACACTCGACCGGTACGGGTAGCCTTGGCCTTGAGCGCCCGCTCGATATGACCGACATCGGTCATCTCGTCGCTGGCCAAGTGACGGATGAAGTCTGCCTCACTGACCAACTGGAACAGATCGCCAATACGCGCGGACAGGCGCCCCTGGTTTTCAGCCAGGCGTGCGCTGTAGGTCGCCAGACGCGCCACGGCATCCCCGGTAAGCGGCGCCATGCCCTCTTCGCTGGTACGGGTCTTGAGCAACTGGGCGAACTGCTCCAGGCTTTCATCGACCATTGGAATGTCTTCATCGAAGTCCACCAGCACCCGGAACATCTCCTGGAAGTCCGGGTCGTGGTCTTGCAGCGCGTAGTAGAGCTGGCGCGAACCGATGATCACCACCTTGATGTTCAGCGGCAGCGTTTGCGGATTGAGGGTGATGGTAGCCAAGCGGCCGTATTCACCCAGCGGCGACTCCATTTTCAGCTTGCGCGATTGCAGCGCTCGCTTGAGCGCGTCCCAGACAAAGGGCTCGCCAAGCATCTTCTCGGCTTCAAGAATCAAGAACCCACCGTTGGCCCGATGCAGGGCGCCGGGGCGCAACTGACGATAGGTGGTGTACAGGGCACCCTGGTCGGTGCTGTATTCGATCCGACCAAACAGATTGTCATAGGTCGGGTGCGGCTCGAACACTACCGGCGCACCACCACTGACGTGATGGCCAACCACCAGACTAGGCGCATACTGCTCTTCCAGAAGCTTGCGCGCCTGGGCGTCGGTCTTGCTGTCATCGACCAGTTGCTCAACCACTGTGCGCAACAGATACACCTGCATGGCCTGCAGGTAAGCGCAGACGGCCGCATTTTCCGCGTATTTTTCCGACAGCGGCGCCAACAACGGCTGCAGCGCCAGGGTAATGGTTTCTTCGTTCAGCTGACGCAACTGATTGTTCGACTCACGCTTCCACTGCGGCAGGCTGGCGAGCTCTTCGTTGAGACGCTCCTCCAGATCAGCGATATCGTCATGAAAGCGCTCGCGCAGGGCCTCGGGCAACTGCGCAAACTCTGCCTCATCCAGTGCCTTGCCATCGGCCATCGGCGTAAACGCCACGTTGCTGCTATCGCGGTACAAGGCGACGTCTTTCTCCAGCGACGCACGCTCGATCACATCCAGCGCGCGGTCGTATCGCTGGTTGAAAGCGCGGTCGATGGCGCTTTTCTTCTGCTGGTAGGACGGATGCTCAAACACCGCCGGAAAGGTTGCCAGCAAATTGTCGATCAAACCGTTAATGTCACAAATGAACGAACCTGCGCTGCCGGGCGGTAGCTCCAGGGCCCGCGGTTCGCGAGGGTCATCGAAATTGTTGACGTAGACCCAGTCCGAAGGCGTCTGCAAGCGCTTGCCTTCGGCCTTGAGGTACCGTTTGACGAACGAGAATCGCCCGGTACCGGGCTCACCCATGACAAATACGTTGTACCCAGGACGAGGCATGGCGACGCCAAACTGCAAGGCTTCGACAGCACGTTCCTGGCCAAGCACACCGCGAAAAGGCTCCAAATCATTGGTGGTGGAAAAGGCGAACTGTTCGGCGGAAAACGGCCGGGTCAAGGCTTCTGGCGCAAGACGCAGGCTCGCAGCAACAGGATCGGGCATCGGGCTTCCTTACTTCGGCGGGGCAGATGAAAGCATTCTGGCGCCGCCTGCCCGCGCCTTGCAAGGCTCATCGGAACAATATGTCGCAGGGGCGAAAACCTGCGTCCCGTCAACTTCCTCAGCAATTTTTCGCAATAAATCACGGAACCCTTAGATCGTGCCTAAACTCCATTACTGCGCGGCTGGGTAAATAACCGACCCGCCCCTGGCACTCTGCTGACAGATATGCCAGACAACCCTGACCTTTGGTATCTACGACTAGAAAGAGAACAAAGCTATGAAACGGATTCTTCTGGGTACTCTGTTCACCGCGGTCTCTCTCAACGCCATGGCCCAGGCCCCTGGTGGACCTGACTGCGGCTGGGGCAACATGCTGTTCGAGGGCCAACGAGGCACACCGGCCCACTTCCTCGCATCCACCACCAACGGTACCTCCGGCAACGCCACGTTCGGCATGACCTCAGGCACTAATGGCTGCTCGACCAATGCAGCGCTGACCTATGGCGGTAAATCCTGGTTCGCCATGAACGGGATGATGAACGAGCTCTCCGAAGATATGGCCAAGGGCCAGGGTGAAGCCCTGACCACCTACGCCGTGGTACTCGGCGTGGCCCCAGAAGACCGTGCGCACTTTGCCACTGTCACCCATCAACACTTCCAGGAAATCTTCAAGACTGCGGATGTGACCGCCGAAGATGTCCACAGCAACACACTGGCCATTCTGAAAAGCGATCCACGCCTGGCCAAGTACGCTACCCAGGCTTAAGCTCGGCCACCCGCCCCACACCGGGGCGGGTTGTTTCCTGCCTCTATCGGCATCATTCAGACTTAGTTGCCCGACATGCTCAAACGCCTTGCCTACCTGACGCTCTGTGCCTGCGCCCCGCTGGATGCTGCCCCCTCGATCGATGAATCCCGCCTCTCCCAATTGGCTGCCGATCGTTACTGGATTTCCTTGGGCCACTACGAAACAGCCAAGCTCGGCGGCTGGCGCAGCTATGTCGATGACCGGCGTTTTTTCCTTGCCGAGGACGGAGCGCACCATCCCGACCAGGAGCTGCGTGCCACTGTTGCGGCGCTGTATGCCCCCGCAAGCCTTGGCGATAAGCACGCACAATGTGTATTTCCGGCACGCACCCGCTGGCTGCGTGAGCAACTGCAACTCACCGACCTGCCTGCACCCGACTGCAAGGAATACACGCAGTGGTACAAGGATGTTTCACCACATAGCGCGGTAATGATCTTTCCGGCGGCCTACCTCAACAGCCCGTCCTCGATGTTCGGCCACACGCTGCTGCGCATCGATCAGGCCGACGTGCAGAGCAACGAGACGGCCCTGCTCAGCTATGCGGTCAACTTCGGTGCCTACATTGAAGGCAACGACAACAGTATTCTTTATGCTTGGAAAGGCCTGATGGGTGGATATCCGGGGTTGTTCGCCCTGGTGCCCTATCAGGAAAAGCTCGCCGAATACCGCAGTCTGGAAAACCGCGACCTGTGGGAGTACCGGCTCAACCTTACGCCGGAAGAAACCGGACGCATGGTCGAGCATATCTGGGAGCTCAAGCAGATCCAGTTCGACTACTTCTTCTTCGACGAAAACTGCTCCTATCGCCTGCTGGAACTGCTCCAGGTGGCCCGCCCCAGCCTGGACTTGACTTCACAGTTCCCGCTTACGGCAATCCCCACCGACACTGTCAAGGCGGTCAAACAGTCTGGCCTGGTGGAGCGTATAGATTACCGGCCCTCACGCGAGCGCGAACTGCTTGAGCGGGCCAAGCCTCTGGACGCCAGCGAGCAACAGCAAGTGCTGACGATAAGCGCCGATACCACGCAGTTGCAGAGCCCCGCGTTCACCGCCCTGCCCCGCGAGCGCCAAGCCTTGATACAAGATGCCGCCTACCGACTGGAACGCTATCGGGCCAACGGTCAGGAACGTGACCCTGCGCGAACCCAGCGCAGTTTCGAATTGCTGCGAGCCATCAACCGTAATCCAGCACCAGAACTGGACATCGAGCGACCGGGTCTGCCCGAAGACGGCCATCAGTCCCGCACCTGGCAGCTAGGCGCAGGCACTCGCGAAGACCGCGCCTTTGCAGAGTATGGTCTGCGCATGGCGTATCACGACCTCAACGACAACGCGTACAGCTTCCCGCTCGGCGCGCAGATCGAAATTCTGCAACTCAAGGTACGCCAGTACGAAGGCAACGACTGGCAGGTACAACGCCTGGACCTTGCCACCATCCGCTCGATGACACCGCGCAACACACTGCTGCAGCCGTGGTCGTGGCAGGTTACCGGCGGTCTTGAGCGCGTACTGGGCAAGCATGAGGATGAAGTGCTGGTCAGTCACGTCAACGGCGGCGCAGGGGGCACCTGGCAGCTGGCTGACGAGTTGCTTGGCTTTGCCCTGGGTACGGTGAGGGTTGAGCACAATAACGACTTTGCCGAATTCATTTCTCCGGCAGCAGGCTTCAACACCGGCCTGCTTTGGCGCAACCCGTTGGGCACTTTGAGCCTTGAAGGCAAAGGCGATTATTTCACCAATGGCGAGGTCCGCCGCAGTTTGAGCCTGAACCAGCAATGGGAACTGTCCCGCGACCTGGGCTTGCGTCTCAGCGCCAAGCGCGAATTCAGTCAGTTGGCAACGGCGCAGAACGAACTGATGCTGGAATTGAAGTGGTACTACTACTAGGCCGAGATAGCCCAACACCTTGATCACATCCTTTTGACACCGTACCGACAAGCCACGCCCTAGACTTTCCCGGCACGTGGAGAATCTGAATATGTGGCGGTACGGCGCGGTAATGGGGATGGTGGTGTTGCTCGGCGGTTGCCAGACAACCCACGAACAATTGATAAATCAAGGTTACCCGCCCGCCTACGCCGACGGCTTCCAGGACGGCTGCAGCAGCGGCCGCCAGGCCGCTGGGGTAATGGCTGGGGATTTTCGCAAGGACGTACCGCGCTACCTGCACAGCCGGCAGTACGAAAGCGGTTGGGATGATGGTTTCCGCCAATGTCACTCAATGCAGGAAAACCAGGACTTGCAGAGCTACCGCGCCAGCCATTGGGATGAACGCGACGAACAGTGGCAGGAGGAGAAAGACCGCGATGCGGCGCGCGCCTATCGACGCAAATAGGTCGCTTGCACACAATCGATGCAACGGATGATCTGTCAGCATGGTCTCCTCTAGAAAGGAGGACATCATGAGCCGAGCATTCGTCAACGAAGACCAGGCCGCCGCTCAGGCAGACCAGCCGGTAGAGCGCAGGATCAGCGAACAATCCAACTATGTCACCGCTCTAGGGCTTGCCCAGTTGCAGCAGCGGGTAAGTGCACTCAATACCTTGCGCGCTGAGTTGCAGTCTCAAGGCGAACACGCAGACAAGCAACGTCTGGCCGACACCGAACGCGACCTGCGCTATTTCAACGCTCGCGTGCAAAGCGCTCAGGTGGTGCCTAAGGCGACTTCCAAAGACAAGGTACAGATTGGCAGCCGCGTGACATTCATCGATGAACACAACCAGCAGCACCAGGTGCAACTGGTCGGTGAAGATCAGGCCGATGCGGCTAAAGACCTGATCAACTGGGGCTCACCGCTGGGTCGCGCACTGTTGGGCGCGGCACCCGGCGATGAAGTGGTGTGGCGACGACCCGCAGGCGATCTGTCGATCGAGATCGTCGCCGTTACACCAGAGGCTTAAACCACACCCTGGGCTAGCATGGCGTCGGCAACTTTAACGAAGCCGGCGATGTTGGCGCCTTTCACGTAGTTGATCCGGCCATTTTCCTCACCGTAGTGAACACAGGCGTGGTGGATCGACTGCATGATGTTGTGCAGCTTGCTGTCTACCTCACCGGCAGTCCACAACAGGCGCATGGCGTTCTGCGACATTTCCAGACCGCTCACAGCCACACCGCCAGCGTTGGAAGCCTTGCCTGGGGCGAAGAGAATGCCGGCTTCGATGAAGATATCCACAGCGTCGAGGGTGGTCGGCATGTTCGCGCCTTCTGCCACGCAGATGCAGCCGTTGCGCAGCAGCGTACGGGCGTCTTCACCGTTGAGCTCGTTCTGGGTAGCGCATGGCAGGGCGATATCACAGGCCAGGCTCCATGGGGTCTGTCCCTTGCGGAATTCCAGGCCGAAACGCTCGGCAAGCTCGCTGATACGGCCACGCTTGACGTTTTTCAGCTCCATCAATGCGTCCCACTGCTCGTCGGTCATGCCCGCTTCGCAATACAGGGTGCCCTCGGAGTCGGACAGCGAGATGACTTTGCCACCCAGATCCATGACTTTGCGCGCAGCGTACTGGGCAACGTTACCGGAACCGGAGATGGCCACACGACGACCGTCGATACGCAGGTCCTGACGCTTGAGCATTTCTTCAGCGAAATACACGCAGCCATAGCCGGTGGCCTCAGGACGAATCAGGCTGCCACCGTAAGTCATGCCCTTGCCGGTGAGCACCGAGGTGAACTGGTTGGCCAGACGCTTGTACTGACCGAACATGTAGCCGATTTCGCGGGCCCCCACACCGATGTCTCCGGCAGGTACGTCCAGGTCTGCGCCGATGTGACGATACAGCTCGCTCATGAAAGCCTGGCAGAAGCGCATCACTTCAGCGTCGCTCTTGCCCTTCGGATCGAAGTCCGAACCACCCTTGCCGCCGCCCATAGGCAACGAGGTCAGGGAGTTCTTGAATACCTGTTCGAATGCCAGGAACTTGAGCACGCCCAGGTTTACTGAGCGATGGAAACGCAGGCCGCCCTTGTACGGGCCGATGGCACTGCTCATCTGGATACGGTAGCCGCGGTTGACGTGGACCTTGCCGGAATCGTCGACCCATGACACGCGGAACAGAATTGCACGCTCCGGTTCGACCATACGCTCAAGAATACCTGCCTGAAGGTAATGCGGATTGGCTTCAAGGAAAGGCCAGAGGCTGCGCAATACTTCTTCCACTGCCTGGTGGAATTCAGGTTGGGCCGGGTCGCGCTGTTTCAGGCGCGCAAGGAAGTCTTCGACGGATTCGATCATTTAGACACTTCACCAGATAGAGATTGGACTTATTGGTTTTTTCCAGACTTTACCAAGAACCAGTCGCACCGCAACAGGGCGTTATGTCGTTTTTTCGAAATTAAATGGTGCATTTGTATAAGTGTATACATGTTACTGCACGTATCGCTGAGTAATCCCGCGCCCACACACGGAGGTTGAAGCGTAGAAGAGGATGCTTTTTCTGCGATAAAAAAACGGGGCCAGAAGGCCCCGTTTCAGTGCAAAACCCGAAGGGTTATGCCAGTTTTTTGTGCCGTACTCGATGCGGCTGGGCAGCAGCTTCACCAAGGCGCTTCTTACGATCGGCTTCGTACTCGGTGTAGTTGCCTTCGAAGAACACCGCTTGCGAATCATCTTCGTAAGCCAGGATATGAGTGGCCACGCGGTCAAGGAACCAGCGATCGTGAGAGATCACAATGGCGGCGCCAGGGAAGTCCAACAGGGCTTCTTCGAGCGAACGCAGGGTTTCTACGTCGAGGTCGTTGGACGGTTCGTCGAGCAGCAGGACGTTGCCGCCCTCTTTCAGGGTCAGGGCCAAATGCAGGCGACCACGCTCACCACCGGAGAGGTCCTTGACGAACTTCTGCTGATCGCCACCTTTGAAGTTGAAGCGACCCACGTAGGTGCGCGACGGAATCTCGTAGGTGCCGATTCGCAGTTGATCGGAACCGTCGGAGATCTGCTGGAACACAGTCTTGCTGCCGTCGAGGTCCTCGCGGCTCTGGTCAACACAGGCCAGTTGCACGGTTTCACCGATTTCGATGGTGCCCGAATCCGGCTGTTCCTTGCCCATGAGCATGCGGAATAGGGTCGATTTACCGGCACCGTTACCGCCGATTACGCCAACGATGGCACCTTTAGGCATGCTGAACGACAGGTTGTCGATCAGGACGCGATCGCCATAACCTTTGGTGACGTTCTTGAACTCGATGACCTTGTCACCCAAGCGCGGACCGGCCGGGATGTAGATCTCGTTGGTTTCACTGCGCTTCTGGAATTCCTGCGATTGCATTTCTTCGAAGCGCTGCAGACGGGCTTTGGACTTGGACTGACGAGCCTTGGCGCCTTTGCGCACCCACTCCAGTTCTTCTTTCATAGCCTTTTCGTGTGCCGACTGCTGCTTGGATTCCTGGGCCAGACGATCCGACTTGGCTTCAAGCCAGCCGGAGTAGTTGCCTTCGTATGGAATGCCGGCGCCGCGGTCAAGCTCGAGGATCCAGCCGGCAACGTTGTCGAGGAAGTAACGGTCGTGGGTAATCGCTACCACGGTGCCCGGGAAGTCATGGAGGAAGTGCTCCAGCCAGGCAACGGAGTCGGCATCCAGGTGGTTGGTTGGTTCGTCGAGCAGGAGCATGTCGGGTGCAGACAGCAGCAGGCGGCAAAGAGCCACACGACGTTTTTCACCACCGGACAGGTGCTCGACCTTGGCGTCCCAGGCTGGCAGACGCAGTGCGTCGGCTGCCACTTCCAGTTGGCGCTCAAGGTTGTGGCCATCGCTGGCTTGCAAAATGGCTTCGAGCTTGGCCTGCTCGGCGGCCAGCTTATCGAAGTCGGCATCCGGCTCGGCATAGGCTGCGTAGACTTCGTCCAGGCGCGCCTGGGCGTTCTTGATTACGCTGACCGCCTCCTCGACCACTTCACGAACGGTCTTGGTCGGATCCAGCTGTGGTTCCTGCGGGAGGTAGCCGATATTCAGGTCAGCCATTGGACGGGCTTCGCCGTCGAACTCTTTATCGACCCCAGCCATGATCTTCAGCAGGGTGGATTTACCCGAGCCGTTCAGGCCCAATACGCCGATCTTGGCGCCGGGGAAAAACGACAGGGAGATGTTTTTCAAAATTTCCCGCTTCGGCGGGACAACTTTGCCCAGCCGATGCATGGTGTAGACGTATTGAGCCATGGAAAAACCTAGCGTCAGAGACGAAAAAATGAAAGCGATACAAATGAGGGAAGCCGTGGCTTCCCGGAAAGGGCCAAAGCTACCGTAATGCGCCTTGTTGGGCAAACCATCGACGAACAGAGCTGGCACTTTGCCACGTTTGCGGGCATGCTAGCCGGTCCGTGGGTGTCGGGCTTATAGTGCTCGACCAGAGTAGCCGCCAGGACCGCGGCCCTTGCCAGCCAGCAGCTCTAAACCTGCCATCCAGCCATACCGCAGGATCATCGCTTGACCAATCTCAATCAGCCGAAATCCCTGCGCAAACCGTCCAGCGCGTCCGGCTCTCCATTGCGCGGCTCGCTCAAAAGCGCCTTGGCCCTGCTGGTCCTGTTGCTGCTCGGCTTGCTGCTCTGGCAACTGGTCGACCAGTATCGCCATACCCAGGCCGACGAGTATCAGCACAGCCTCGACGCCAATGCCGAGCTGGCCGATCACATGACCTTGAACATGCAGCTCAAGGCCCAAGTCGCAAAGAACATTCTACAGCCTTACCGTTCGTCGCCAGATCCGGCTCAAATGCCGCACGTGCTCGCACACCTGCGCGCACAGTTGCCGGCCTTGCAAAGCGTGGCCTGGATCGATGCAAGCAAGCAGGTGCTGGCCGACAGTCTCGGCAGCACGCCAGATCTGCCTACGTTGCAAGAGCTTCTGCGCCTGAGCCAAGGCCATGACTTTTACTTCAGCAACTCGGCGGACAATAGCCAAGTCTATTTATTGATACGCCAATCCGGCGACTCACCGGGCCATTGGTTCCTGCGCCTGGGAGCGGCGTACTACACCGTACTGACCGCGCAACTTGATCGCCCCAATCACCCCCTGTGGCTCCTGGAAAACAGCCGTACCGGCGAGATCATCAATCGCCACCAGCCCGCCCCAGGCAGCGACGAACCACTGCAAAGTGTGATGCTGGCATTTTTGGACAACAGCACCTGGCAACTGCGCGGACTGTTCGATGCGGGATTGGCCCGCCAACAACTTCTGCCGGCGTTGATCGGCAAATGCGTGCTCGGGTTGTTCTGCGCACTTATCCCTTTGCTCGCCCTGATCAACATGCGGCGCCGGCAGCGTCTGCTACAGGAAAGCCGCCGTCGCTATCACGATATTTTCGAAGGTACCGGCGTCGCCCTTTGCGTGCTGGACCTTTCCGGCCTGCCCGGTCAGTTGGAGCGCCATCGCCTGCGCAGTCGCCAGGCCCTGCAACAACGCCTGACATACGATCGTTCGCTTCGTCGCGCCTTGCTGCAGGAACTGAAGGTCACCGAGGTCAACCAGGTGGCTCTGCAATTGCTGGGTGTGAATTGCTGCAACGGCGCCTGGCAGTGCCTGGTGGAGGGAAATGACGCCGGTATCGAAGGTATTGGTGTGCAATTGCTCGAAGCGGTGCTGGACAATCAGCGACAGCTGGAACTGGAAGTACGCTTGCCAATCGCTGACGGCCAGGATTTGCACCTGTGGTTAATGGTGAAGTTTCCCGAGCAACAGCGCGACTATCAGGCGGTGATTCTCAGCATCAGCGACATCACCAGCCGTAAACAGGTCGAACTCTCCTTGCTTGAACGTGAAAGCTTCTGGTCTGACGTGGTGCGCACCGTGCCCGACCAGTTGTATGTACAGGACGTCCAGAGCAAACAGATGATCTTCAGCAACCGTAACCTGGGCCACACCCTGGGTTACGACCGGGCCCAGCTTGCACAGATGGGCGAACGCTTCTGGGAGATTCTCCTGCACCCGCAAGATGCCGAGCGGTATCAGCAGATTCGCCAGCAACTGCTCGACTCCAGCGGTGTTGAACAACTGCATTGCCAACTGCGTTTTCGCCATCAGGATCAGCGCTGGCGGCGCTTTGACATTCGCGAGCAAGCCTTGACCCGCGATCCGAATGGCGTAGTTACTCGCATCATCGGCGTGGGCAAGGACATCACCGATCAGATCGAAGCCAGCGAATCGCTGCGCGACAGCGAACAGCGTTATCGCATGCTCGCCGAGAGCATCAGCGACGTCATTTTCTCTACCAACAATCAGTTGGAACTCAACTACGTCAGCCCCTCGGTACAGAACGTGCTGGGCTATGAGGTGAACTGGATCTTCGACAACGGCTGGCATTCGACCATCGCCAACCCCGCTCAGTTGACCGGTATTTACACTCTGATCGAGCGCCTCAATCGGGCCTTGGACGATCCTGAGCAATTGGAGCTATTGCGCACCCAACTGCCGAACCAGCTGTTCCTGTTCGACTGCCTGCGTGCAGACGGTCGCAAGATTCCCATAGAACTGCGCCTGGTGCTGGTCTGGGATGATCAACAACGCTTCGAAGGTATCCTCGGTGTCGGCCGTGATATCAGCCAGCAGCGCCGGGCCGAAAAAGACCTGCGCATGGCCGCCACGGTGTTCGAACACTCGACCTCGGCCATTCTGATCACTGACCCAGCCGGCTACATAGTTCAGGCCAACGAGGCTTTCAGCCGAGTCAGCGGGCATGCCGTGGCCGACGTGCTCGACCAACTGCCGAGCATGCTGACCGTGGACGAACATCAGGAAGCGCACCTGCGCTACGTGCTCAAGCAGCTCAACCAACGCGGCACCTGGGAAGGTGAAGTATGGCTCAAGCGGCGCAGCGGCGAGCACTACCCGGCCTGGGTCGGCATTACTGCGGTTCTCGACGACGAGGGTGACCTGGCCAGCTATGTGTGCTTCTTCACCGACATCAGCGAACGCAAGGCCAGTGAGCAACGCATTCATCGCCTGGCCTATTACGACGCCTTGACCCACCTGCCCAACCGCACCTTGTTCCAGGACCGCTTGCACACCGCCCTGCAACAGGCCGAGCGGCAGAAGGCTTGGGTGGTGTTGATGTTCCTTGACCTTGACCGCTTCAAGCCAATCAACGACTCCCTCGGTCACGCCGCCGGCGACCGCATGCTCAAGGATATGGCAGAGCGCCTGCTCGATTGTGTCGATGATGATGACACTGTGGCACGCATGGGCGGCGATGAATTCACCTTGCTGCTGCAACCCCGAGCGTCGCGAGAAATGGCCCTTAACCGCGCCATCAACGTTGCCGAACAAATTCTGGGCAGCCTTGTACGGCCGTTCGTGCTGGAAAATCGCGAGTTCTTTGTCACCGCCAGTATCGGTATTGCCCTGAGTCCACAGGACGGTAGCGAACTCAGTCAACTGATGAAAAACGCCGACACCGCCATGTACCACGCCAAGGAGCGTGGCAAGAACAACTTCCAGTTCTACCAGGCCGACATGAACGCCAGTGCTCTGGAACGCCTGGAGCTGGAAAGCGATTTGCGCCATGCCCTGGAACAGAACGAATTCACGCTCTACTACCAACCGCAGTTCAGCGGTGACGGCAAGCGCCTGACCGGCGCCGAAGCCCTGCTGCGCTGGCGCCATCCACGACGTGGGCTGGTCCCGCCCGGGGACTTCATCCCGGTTATCGAAGAACTGGGGCTTGTCGTCGATGTGGGCGACTGGGTACTCAAGGAAGCCTGTCGCCAGCTCAAAACCTGGCACCAGGCCAAGCTGCGGGTACCAAAGGTATCCGTAAACATCTCGGCGCGGCAGTTCTCCGACGGTCAACTGGGCGAACGCATTGCCACCATCCTCAAGGACACCGGCCTGCCACCGGCATGCCTGGAGCTGGAACTGACCGAAAGTATTCTGATGCGTGAGGTCCACGAGGCCATGATGATCCTCGACAGCTTGAAGAAGCTAGGCCTGAGCATCGCGGTCGACGACTTCGGCACCGGCTACTCGTCACTCAACTACCTCAAGCAGTTTCCGATCGATGTGCTGAAGATTGACCGCACCTTCGTCGACGGCTTGCCAGAAGGTGAACAGGATGCGCAGATCGCTCGGGCCATCATTGCCATGGCCCACAGCCTGAACCTTGCGGTAATCGCCGAAGGCGTCGAAACCCATGAGCAACTGGAGTTTTTGCGCGAGCACGATTGCGACGAAGTACAGGGATATCTGTTCGGACGGCCGATGCCGGCCAACCAGTTCGAAGCGCAGTTCAGCAACGAAACCCTGTTCATGTTCGAGTAGGCGTCAGGCCCAGGCGCGCAGCTTGTCAGTCATGAGCCCCATTTGTCTGCGACATGATGCCCTTTCATATGCCAGACAAAAGCTGATGAGGTAGAATGCCTGCCTATTTCAGCACGATCCTTGAGGACCGCCATGTTCAGCCGTGATTTGACCATTGCCAAGTACGACGCCGATCTTTTTGCCGCTATGGAGCAAGAAGCTCAGCGCCAGGAAGAGCACATCGAGCTGATTGCTTCGGAAAACTACACCAGCCCGGCTGTCATGGAAGCCCAAGGCTCGGTTCTGACCAACAAATACGCCGAAGGCTACCCTGGTAAGCGCTACTACGGTGGTTGCGAATACGTCGACGTCGTTGAGCAACTGGCCATCGATCGCGCCAAGGAACTGTTCGGCGCCGATTACGCCAACGTCCAGCCACACGCAGGCTCGCAAGCCAACGCTGCCGTCTACCTGGCACTGCTGTCGGCCGGTGACACCATTCTGGGCATGAGCCTGGCCCACGGTGGTCACCTGACCCACGGCGCCAACGTCAGCTCCTCGGGCAAACTGTACAACGCTGTCCAGTACGGAATCGACGCCAATGGCCTGATCGACTACGACGAAGTAGAGCGCCTGGCTGTTGAACACAAGCCAAAAATGATCGTTGCCGGCTTCTCGGCCTATTCGCAGATCCTGGACTTCCCACGTTTCCGCGAAATCGCCGATAAAGTCGGTGCCTACCTGTTCGTCGACATGGCTCACGTTGCCGGTCTGGTCGCTGCAGGCGTGTACCCGAACCCAGTTCCTTTCGCCGATGTGGTCACCACCACTACCCACAAGACCCTGCGCGGTCCACGTGGCGGCCTGATCCTGGCTCGCGCCAATGCCGACATCGAGAAGAAGCTGAACTCGGCCGTATTCCCGGGCGCCCAAGGCGGCCCGCTGGAGCACGTCATCGCCGCCAAGGCTATCTGCTTCAAAGAAGCCCTGCAGCCTGAGTTCAAGACTTACCAACAGCAAGTCGTGAAAAACGCCCAAGCCATGGCCGGTGTGTTCATCGAGCGCGGTTTCGACGTGGTTTCCGGTGGTACTGAAAACCACCTGTTCCTGCTCTCGCTGATCAAGCAGGAAATCTCCGGTAAAGACGCCGACGCCGCCCTGGGTCGCGCCTTCATCACCGTCAACAAGAACTCGGTGCCAAACGACCCACGCTCCCCGTTCGTCACTTCCGGCCTGCGCTTCGGCACCCCGGCTGTGACCACTCGCGGCTTCAAGGAAGCAGAGTGCAAGGAACTGGCTGGCTGGATCTGCGACATCCTGGCCGACCTGAACAACGAAGCGGTGATCGACGCCGTTCGCGAGAAGGTCAAGGCCATCTGCAAGAAGCTGCCGGTATACGGCAACTGATCGCAGTTGACTGAAGTGAAAAAGCCCGGCTCTTGAGCCGGGCTTTTTATTGGTTATTACTCAGTCAACTCTCAAGACCTGCTCAAAGCTTCGAACCCTTCACGAATCGTTACTTCGGGCAGGTCATCGGCAATAAACACCATCACACTTTCCCGAGCCTCACCTTCAGCCCATTCGGTATCCCAGTCGAAACCATATAGTTTCAACACGCCCTGGAACACCAGGCGCCGATCTTCACCGGCGATATTCAGCACACCTTTATAGCGCAACAACTGTTTGCCATGATTCTCCAGCAACTGATTCATGAAGTCGCTGAGCCGGTCGATGTCCAGCGGGGTTTCTGTACGTAGTACCAGACTGGAAATGCGATCAGGGGTGAGCGCCTGGGTAACAGGCCGCAGGCTCAAACCGCCACCGAGGTCGGCGTTAAGGTTGAAACCGCGCACATCGAGCAACTCGGCCAGATCGATGCGACCATGCTCGACCACCCGGATCGGCGCGCGCCGGTTGATTCGGCCAAGGCGTTCGCTTAAAGCCGTGAAGCTGGCCGGATCGACAAGGTCGGTCTTGCTCACCAGCAAGCGGTCGGCAAAGCCTACCTGCGCCTGCGCAATGGCCTGGGTCAAATGCTGCTCGGCATGAGCCGCATCGACCAAGGTGATGATGCCGTCGAGAATGTAGCGGTCGCGCAGTTCCTCTTCAATGAAAAAGGTCTGCGCCACGGGCGCAGGATCAGCCAGGCCTGTGCATTCGATCACCAATCTATCGAAGGCAATGTCGCCGGCATCCAGACGCTCAAGCAGCAGGAACAGCGCTTTGGTCAGGTCGGTGTGAATACTGCAGCACACGCAACCATTGGCCAGCGTCATGACCTGCACCGGCTCGTCGCCAAGCAGCTGGCTGTCGATACCGGCATCACTGAATTCGTTTTCGATCACCGCGATCTTCAGGCCATGTTCAGCCTTGAGCAGATGGCGTAGCAAGGTAGTCTTGCCGGCCCCCAGAAAACCGCTGAGTACTGTTACGGGAATGGGCGCGTGCAAACGGAAATCTCCTGAGCTGAAATGACTGTGGGAGCACGGCAAGCCGTGCTCCCACAGGTTGTGTCGCCGTCAGTAGCTGTGATTCAACAGCACTTGGGCCCACTCTTGCCGCCGTAACGGGCTTCTTGGCGTTCGCGGAAGAACGCCTCGTAGCTCATCACCGGCTTGTCCGGATGCTTGGTCTGCATGTGCTCGACGTAGTTGTCGTAGTCGGGCATTCCGACCATCAGGCGGGCTGCCTGCCCCAGGTACTTACCCAGTCGACCGAGATCGTTGAACATCACTGCATTCCTCTTGAGTTACGCATCCGGCAGTGCCTGGAACGGGGACTCTTTGTCAGTCCGTTCTTTCTTGTTCAGGGCGCCAATGCCGACCTTCAGAGCAAAGAACAGAATGGCGAAGACCACGAACAGGAACAGGCCGGTCAGGGTCGCGTTGGTGTAGGCGTTGAAGATCACGTGTTGCATCTGACCAATGTCCTTGGCCGGTGCCAGTACCTGGCCTGCATCCAGCGCAGTGCTGTACTTATTGGCCAATGCCAGGAAGCCGACTGCCGGGTTCGGATCGAAGAGCTTGATGAAGCCTGCAGTCGTGGTGCAGATCAGCAGCCACACAGCCGGCAGCAAGGTGACCCACATGTAACGCTGGCGCTTCATTTTGATCAGCACCACAGTACCCAGCATCAGCGCGATACCGGCCAGCATCTGGTTAGAGATACCGAACAGTGGCCACAGGGTGTTGATGCCGCCCAATGGATCGATAACCCCCTGGTACAGCAGGTAGCCCCAGAGCGCCACACAGCCGGCGGTGGCGATCAGGTTGGCAGTCCAGGACTCTGTGCGCTTGAGCGCTGGAACGAAGCTGCCCAGCAGATCCTGGAGCATGAATCGACCCGCTCGAGTACCGGCATCCACGGCAGTAAGAATAAACAGCGCTTCAAACAGGATCGCAAAGTGGTACCAGAAAGCCATGGTGTTTTCACCCGGCAGCACCTGGTGCAGGATCTGCGCAATACCCACCGCCAGCGTCGGCGCACCACCGGCACGCGCCAGAATGGTGTGCTCGCCAATGTCCTTGGCGACCGCTTCAAGTGCATCAGGTGTAATCGCAAAGCCCCAGCTACTCACCGTTTGCGCCACCGACACCACGTCGGAGCCAACAACCGCGGCGGGGCTGTTCATGGCGAAATACACGCCTGGCTCGATCACCGAAGCGGCAACCATGGCCATGATCGCCACGAATGACTCCATGAGCATGCCGCCGTAACCGATGTAACGGGCGTTGGTTTCGTTGTCCAGCAACTTGGGCGTGGTGCCCGACGAAATCAGCGCATGGAAGCCCGACACCGCGCCACAGGCAATGGTGATGAACAGGAATGGGAACAGGGTGCCCTTCCAGACAGGGCCTGTGCCGTCGGTGAACTGGGTCAGCGCCGGCATTTTCAGCTCAGGCGCGATGATCAGGATACCGATGGCCAGACCGACTATGGTACCGATCTTGAGGAACGTCGACAGGTAGTCACGTGGCGCCAGTACCAGCCAGACCGGCAGTACCGCAGCAACGAAGCCGTAGCCAACCAGCATCCAGGTGATCTGTACACCGGTGAAGGTGAACGCCGGGCCCCAGACCGGATCCGCCGCAACCTGGCCCCCCAGCCAGATGGACAGCAGCAACAACACCACGCCCATCAGCGAGATTTCACCGATACGACCTGGGCGGATGTAGCGCATGTAGATGCCCATGAACATCGCGATCGGAATGGTCGCCATGACCGTGAACATACCCCAAGGGCTCTCGGCCAGGGCCTTGACCACGATCAGCGCCAGCACCGCAAGGATGATGATCATGATCAGGAAGCAGCCAAATAGCGCGATGGTCCCGGGAATACGCCCCATTTCTTCACGGACCATGTCACCCAGCGAGCGGCCGTTGCGACGGGTCGAGAGGAACAGGATCATGAAGTCCTGCACCGCACCGGCCAGCACCACACCGGCAATCAGCCAGAGCGTACCGGGCAGGTAGCCCATTTGTGCAGCCAGCACCGGGCCGACCAGTGGGCCTGCACCCGCGATGGCAGCGAAGTGGTGACCAAAGAGGATGTGCTTGTTGGTCGGAACATAGTCCAGACCATCATTGTTGAGCACCGCGGGGGTAGCCCGACGCGGGTCCAGCTGCATCACCTTGGTGGCAATAAACAGACTGTAGTAACGGTACGCGACCAGGTAGATAGCCACTGAAGCGACGACAATCCACAAGGCGTTGATGGCTTCGCCTCGACGCAGGGCAACCACACCCAGCGCACAGGCTCCTATGACTGCCAGCGCCAGCCACGGTATGTGGCGTAGCAGGCTATTATTGTTGTTCATGGTTTGCTTCCAGCTAGTGGATAAAAGACTGCCTTTCGAGTCTAGCGATACTGTCAGGAAAGACCACCCCCCACGTTGGTCTAGAGCCCTCAACGCGGGTTGAACACAGCCCGTTATGCGCCCTGGAGCGGACCTTGGCAAGTGTTGAGCTATAGTCAGGAAGAACCCCGGAGTGACTGAACATGAGCGACCACGAAGAACGTCGATGTTTCCAGCGTGTCACCTTCGATGCCCCCACCCTTCTGCGCCAGGGAGAGCAAAGTTGGGAGGTCGAGTTGCTCGACTTGTCCCTCAAAGGCTTGCTGATCAAGTGTCCAGAGCCCTGGGCTCCCGATCTGACCCAGGATTTCGAGGCCATCGTCACGCTCAGCCCGGAGGTAACGTTGCAGATGCAAGTCGAACTGCGCCATGAAGAAGGCCATCAGTTGGGCTTTATCTGCCTTTATATCGATGTCGACTCGATGAGTCATTTGCACCGTCTTGTGGAACTCAACCTGGCAGACAGCACAAAAATGATGCGTGAGCTGCGGGAATTGATCGAAGTTTAAAATCTTTTAGCCTGCTACCTAGTTTGCCGCTCTCGGCATTTCTGTCCGTTTGGACAGCTTTCCAACCCTTTCCTGTGTCCCCACGCAGCCTTGCGCGGCCTGCGTGCGGGTGTTGGAACGATAACTGCATTCACTTACCGAGCCAAATGGCCCGTAAGACTGTTCCTACGCAAATCTAAAAATTGTATACAATTGTTCTGGCGTTCCCATGCCGGACTTGTCTACAGTAGCGCCACAACAATAAATCAGAGACCCCGTCCATGAATACGTCCTCCCCTAGCACGTCTTCAGCCCCACGTCCCGAAGACGAGAATCTGGGCCTAGGTGCCAACCTGGCGTACGGCCTGCAACACGTTTTGACGATGTATGGCGGCATCGTCGCGGTTCCCCTGATCCTAGGTCAGGCTGCCGGCCTGACGCCGGCGGATATTGGCCTGCTGATTGCCGCCTCGCTGTTTGCGGGTGGTTTGGCAACGCTGCTGCAAACGCTGGGACTGCCCTGGTTCGGCTGCCAATTGCCATTGGTGCAGGGGGTTTCGTTTGCTGGCGTGGCGACAATGGGCGCGATCCTCAGCAGTGAGGGCGGCGGCGGCTTGCCCGGCGTCCTTGGCGCTGTCATGGCAGCGTCCTTTATCGGGTTTCTGATCACACCGGTGTTCTCGCGGATCACCAAGTACTTCCCGCCACTGGTGACCGGTATCGTCATCACCACCATCGGCCTGACGCTGATGCCAGTTGCAGCACGTTGGGTTATGGGAGGCAACAGCAAAGCCCCCGATTTCGGCAGCATGTCGAATATCGGCCTGGCAGCACTGACCTTCGCCATCGTCCTGATCCTGAGCAAACTGGGCAGCGCAACAATTTCGCGCCTGTCCATCCTGCTGGCCATGGTGATCGGCACCCTGATTGCCTGGTCGCTGGGCATGGCCGATTTCAGCAAGGTTCTAGACGGCCCGCTGGTCGCGATGCCTTCGCCCTTCCACTTCGGCATGCCGACCTTCCACATCGCCGCCATCCTGTCGATGTGCATCGTGATCATGGTTACCCTGGTGGAAACCTCGGCTGACATCCTCGCTGTCGGTGAAATCATCGACACCAAGGTCGACTCCAAGCGTCTGGGCAATGGCCTGCGCGCCGACATGGCATCGAGCATCCTGGCGCCGATTTTCGGCTCGTTCACCCAAAGCGCGTTCGCCCAGAACGTTGGTCTGGTGGCGGTAACGGGTGTGAAGAGTCGATATGTGGTGGCAACCGGTGGGGTGATCCTGGTGGTACTCGGCTTGCTGCCTATCATGGGTCGCGTGATTGCCGCCGTACCGACTTCGGTCCTCGGTGGCGCCGGCATCGTGTTGTTCGGCACCGTGGCAGCCAGCGGTATCCGTACGCTCTCCAAGGTCAGTTACAAGAACAACGTCAACCTGATCATCGTCGCTGCCTCGCTGGGCTTTGGCATGATCCCGATCGCTGCTCCCAACTTTTACGCGCAGTTCCCTAACTGGTTCGAGACCATCTTCCACTCCGGCATCAGCTCGGCAGCGATCATGGCCATTGTCCTGAACCTGGTGTTCAACCATTTCACCGCAGGCAACTCCGATCAGCAGTCTGTATTCGCTGCCGCCTATGAACGCACCATCCACTACTCGGATATCTCCGCCCTACGTGATGGTGACTACTTCGAGGATGGCAAGCTGTTCAACGCTGATGGCGTAGAAGTACCAGTCAGGGGTGAGGGCGAGCATGGAGAGCCGCCAGCGCGACGAGAGGCCGTGTCGGAGCATTGATTCGACAGGCTGAAAAATAAAAAGGCCGGTGCACATGCATCGGCCCTTTTGTTTTATTGGCACCTGATCGTTATTCGAACAGCGCATCCAGCGCCTGTTCCAGCCGGGTTACCGCAATTACCTGCAACCCAGGTGGTGATTCCTTCGGCGCGTTGCCCTTGGGTACGATGGCGCGCTTGAAGCCATGCTTGGCCGCTTCCTTGAGGCGCTCCTGACCACTGGGCACTGGGCGTACCTCGCCAGACAGCCCCACTTCACCAAACACCAGCAGGCCGTTGTCCAGCGGACGATTGCGCAAGCTGGACATGATCGCCGCCATCAGCGCCAGGTCGGATGCCGTTTCCAGCACCTTGACCCCACCGACCACGTTGAGAAAGACATCCTGATCATGGGTGGGAATACCGCCATGCCGGTGCAGTACCGCCAAGAGCATGGCCAGGCGATTCTGGTCCAGGCCCAAGGTAACCCGCCGCGGGTTGGACAGGTGGCTGTCGTCAACCAGTGCCTGAACCTCCACCAGCATTGGCCGGGTGCCTTCCCAGGTTGCCATGACAACGCTTCCGGGTACTTCTTCCTGAGCTCGGGTCAGGAAGATCGCCGAAGGGTTGGAGACCTCCTTCAAACCACGGTCGGTCATGCCGAACACACCTAGTTCGTTGACTGCACCGAAACGGTTCTTCACCGCTCGCAGCAATCGCAGGCGCCCATCGGACTCGCCCTCGAAATACAACACCGTATCAACCATGTGTTCCAGCACCCGCGGCCCTGCCAGCGCGCCTTCCTTGGTGACGTGACCAACGAGGAAGATTGCCGTACCACTCTGCTTGGCGTAACGCACCAACAAGGCTGCACTCTCACGCACCTGGGATACACCGCCGGGTGCCGACTGCAACTGCTCGGTAAAAATAGTCTGGATCGAGTCGATCACCATAACCTTGGGCTTTTCCAGTCGGGCAGTGGCGATGATGGTCTCAATGCAGGTCTCGGTCATCACGCGCAACTGATCCTGAGGCAAGCCCAGGCGCCGCGCACGCATCGCGACTTGTTGTTGTGACTCTTCCCCCGTGACATACAGTGCCGGCATTCGGGTGGCGATGGCACACAGGGTTTGCAGGAGAATAGTGGACTTACCAATGCCTGGATCACCACCGATCAGCACCACCGAACCGTCGACCAAACCACCGCCCAACACGCGGTCCAGCTCTGCGCTGGCGGTACTGAAGCGTGGAATTTCTTCAATACTGACTTCAGCCAGGGTCTTGATCTGGGCTTGCTGCCCGGCCCAGCCGGTACGTCCACTGGGCGCTGCAGCAGCGCCGCTCTCCAGTACGGTCTCGACCAGCGTGTTCCAGGCACCGCACTCGCCGCACTGCCCTGCCCATTTAGGAAAGGTCGCGCCGCATTCGGTGCAGCCATACATGCGCTTGGCCTTGGCCATGGGGGACAGTCCTCGAAAAAAGGGTCCATGATAGCCGACCTGCGTGACTTGGACTGCCACAGAAACCGACAAAACTATTCGATATAACTGCAGTCTGTTGCAGCAGCGCGGCGCATGAAGCGGATAGCTGATTTACACTGCGTTTACCTACCTCATCTGTTACAAGGAATAAACCATGGGCGTGCTCAGTGAATTCAAGGCCTTCGCGGTCAAAGGGAATGTGGTCGACATGGCCGTCGGTATCATCATCGGCGCAGCCTTCGGCAAAATCGTTTCCTCCTTTGTAGGCGATGTGGTCATGCCACCCATTGGTCTGCTGATCGGCGGGGTGGATTTCAGTGACTTGGCCATCACCCTAAAAGCAGCTGAGGGTGACATACCCGCGGTGGTGCTGGCTTATGGCAAGTTCATTCAGACCGTGCTTGATTTCGTCATCGTCGCGTTTGCGATTTTCATGGGCGTAAAGGCCATCAACCGTCTCAAGCGCGAAGAAGCTGCGGCGCCAACGCTGCCTCCAGTACCGACCAAGGAAGAAGAACTGCTGACCGAGATCCGCGACTTGCTCAAGACGCAGAATCGCCAACCGTGATGCGATAAAAAACGGCGCCCCAGGCGCCGTTTTTTATTGATGCTCGATTTACCAATAGTTTTCCACCGCCACCTGGCCGGGGCGGCGACTCAAACTCAGTTGAAGACCCCGCTGCTTGAGCGCTTGGCGGGTGTCATCGATCATCTGCGGGTTACCGCAGAGCATGACTCGCGAATGCTCTGGCGTTAGTGCCAGTCCCGCCGCACGCTCAAGCTCGCCATTCTCGATCAGCGTAGTAATGCGATCGTTCAACGCACCTGGATGCGGCTCTCGGGTAACTACCGGAATAAATTGCAGCTTACCGGCGTATTCGGCCAGATAATCGCGCTGCTCAAGACCGGCGATCAAATCCTGATACGCCAGCTCCCTCGCCTCGCGCACCGAATACACCAACTTGATCGAATCGAAACGCTCCCAGGCTTCGAAGTCCTGGAGAATCGAGACGAACGGTGCGATGCCGGTCCCCGTAGCCAGTAACCAAAGATCACGACCATCGACGAAACGGTCCAGGGTGAGAAAACCGAAGGCCTGGCGATCGATAAGCAAACTGTCACCCTCCTTCAGACGACTCAGTTCGCTGGTGAACTCGCCACCTGGCACAACAATAGAGAAAAAATCCAGGTGCTCGTCATGCGGCGCCGAAACCATCGAATAAGCACGCCAAACCACACTGCCGTCGGCCTTGGTGACGCCCAGCCGGGCAAACTGGCCAGAACGAAAGCGAAAGCCCGGATCGCGGCTGGCCCGCAGGCTGAACAGACTGGGGGTCAGCGGCTGAACGTCGAGCAACGTCTGTCGGGTGAACTTTTCAGCGCTGGCAGTCATGACTTACTCCAAAAAACAGATGCGCCCAGTGTCGCGCAAACTCGGCAGGATAAACACCGTCGGATTGTAGTGGCATCGTTGCAGCAAACTCTTTGAACGGCCACAACACCTCGGGGTCGGAAAATTACCTCACCCGAAAAATTCAACGGCAGAGGTCAAACACTCAGCGCGAAAGCCAGACATTTCCTACGCTCCTTCCAGATAACGGAATCAAGTTTAAAATTAGGGAGATTATCGTCATGAATCATTGGAGGGAGCAGCAGCTAAAAATTCTGCTAAATGAAACAGATGAACTGAAAAAGTTCGAGCTTGCCTCAGCCTTGGCGAAATCACTGGATATGGAATATTTTTCCTATACCGCATGCCTGCATACCAAAGCCCTGCACCCACCCGTCGAGACATTCAACAATTACCCCAAAGCCTGGAATGACCGATATTGGCAGTGCGACTACGCTGGCATTGATCCAGTTTCCGCCCAGTGCCAAGCTTCCGCGCTGCTAATTCTGTGGAACGAAGATGTTTTTCGATCAACTCCAGAGTTCCGCGAAGCCTGCTGCTGTCATGGACTGCGCTTCGGTTGGAGCCAATCCCGCCACGACGCCCGCAAAAACCACAGCATTCTGAGCGTTGCCCGCAGCCATACGCCGGTCAGCATGGAAGAGTTTCATAACAACGCCGGACATACCCTCTGGATGTGTAATTTGATGCACGAACTGATGCTGGCTCAAAAGCTGAAAATGAATCCGCCTGCTTACCAGCTCTCAGACCGCGAACTGGAAGTATTGAAATGGTCGGCTGCTGGCAAGACGGCGGGAGACATCGCCTGCATCCTGACCCTTTCCCAGAGCACCGTACACTTTCACATCCGCAACTTCATCGCCAAGATGAACTGTACCAACAAAGCGGGCGCGATTGCGACGGCTGCCATGGACGGTCTATTGGACTGACCCCTTGCGCGACAAAGCGCTGTAGAATCACGGCCCTGTAACGCTCCGCCGAACTGGCGGGGTGATCATGCCTCAGAGCCTTACGCCATGCCCTTGTTGACCAGCCCCTTTGCCGAACTCGACCTGCTTCGTCAGCCCGAGCAAGCCAATGACCCTTTGCAAGCCTTCGATGCTGCCGACGAGTACCTGCTGGAATATCTCGCCGAACAGCCACTCGCTGCAAATGCGCGAGTATTGGTGCTCAACGATAGTTTTGGCGCCTTGGCCATCAGTCTGCGCCGCCACTTGCAGGTTACCAGCAGTGGTGACTCGTACCTGGCCAGACTGGCGCTGGAGAAAAACCTGGTACGCAACGGCCAGCCCTTCGACGCCGTGCCGTTCACGCCCGCCAATAGCCACTGGCAAGGTCCGTTCGAGCGAGTGCTGGTGCGCGTACCCAAGACCCTGGCATTGCTCGAAGAACAACTGATTCGCTTGCAAGCGCAACTGGCGCCAGGAGCTCAAGTGATTGCCGGAGCGATGATCAAGCACCTACCTCGTGCTGCCGGTGACCTGCTGGAAAAATATATCGGTCCGGTACAGGCTTCGCTGGCACGCAAGAAAGCCCGCCTGTTGATCGCTACCGCCCAGGCAAAGGGCCCTTTTGCCTCTCCCTACCCGTCGAGCTATCAACTCGATACACCACACCTGCAACTGCTCAACCACGCCAATGTGTTCTGCCGCGAAGGCCTGGACATCGGCACCCGGGCGTTTCTGCCACATCTGCCTAATGATCTCGGCTCTGCCCGGGTTGCCGACCTGGGATGCGGCAATGGTGTGTTAGCCATCGCCAGTGCGCTCAACAATCGGCAAGCACATTACACCCTGGTCGATGAGTCCTATATGGCCACTCAATCAGCATTGGAAAACTGGCAAGCGGCACTGGGAGATCGTGAGGTCGTTGTGCGCGCTGACGATGGCCTGGCCAGTCAGCCAGCCCAATCCCTGGACGTGGTGCTGTGCAACCCTCCTTTCCATCAACAACAGGTGGTCGGCGACTTCCTTGCCTGGCGCATGTTCCAGCAAGCGCGTGAAGCATTGGTGGTCGGAGGTGCGCTGTACATCGTCGGCAACCGCCACCTGGGCTATCACAGTAAACTGGCGCGGTTGTTCCGTGGTGTCGAACAGGTCGCGGCGACCCCCAAGTTCGTGGTGCTCAAAGCGCGCAAGTAAGTTCGTGCAATCAATTTTTCCAGGGCAAAAAAAACCCTTCGCAACCTGAGCTGCGAAGGGTGCTAAAGCCGCCGCAAGGCGGGATGGGAAATACGATCAGTGCGTGCTCAGGCCCGCGGCAGCCATGAACATACGCATCAGCCAGGCCACAATACCCAGGGCGGTCACGCTGCCTGCCCAGATCACGACCAGCCACCCCAGGCGCTGCCAGAGCGGCTTTTTCTCTTCCTCGAAGGTTTGTTTGCCAGTCATTTCAAGCCCTCCTAGTGGTAGCCATCTTCATGGGTCACCTTGCCGCGGAACACGTAATAGCTCCAGAAGGTGTAACCGAGGATGAATGGAATGATGAACAACGCCCCCACCAGCATGAAGCCCTGACTCTGTGGCGGTGCGGCGGCTTCCCAGATCGAGATTGATGGCGGGATGATGTTCGGCCACAAGCTGATGCCCAGACCGCTGTAGCCCAGGAAGATCAGCGCCAGGGTCAGCAGGAACGGTGTGTAATGGGCATTGCGGGCCACAGCCCGCAGCAAACCGTACAAGGTCACCAGCACCAGGATCGGCACCGGGAGGAACCAGAACAGGTTAGGCAACGTGAACCAGCGCGTAGCGATCTCCGGATGCGCAAGCGGCGTCCAGATACTGACGATACCGGTCACAGCCAACAGCACCAGGGCCAATGGTCGGGCCAGATCGTGCATCTGCAACTGCAACTTGCCTTCGGTTTTCATGATCAGCCAAGTGCAGCCAAGCAAGGCATAGGCAACGATCAAACCCAGCCCACAAAACAGGCTGAATGGGGTCAACCAGTCGAGGGAGCCACCGGCGTAGCTGCGGTCGACCACTTTGAAGCCCTCGATAAAGGCGCCAAGGGCCACACCCTGAAAGAATGTGGCGGTCAGCGAACCACCGATGAAGGCCTTGTCCCAGAGGTGACGTTTCTCGGCCGTTGCCTTGAAGCGAAACTCGAACGCCACACCGCGAAAGATCAAGCCGACCAGCATCAGCATCAACGGCAGATAAAGTGCCGAGAGCACTACCGCGTAGGCCAGCGGAAAGGCGCCAAACAGCGCGGCACCGCCCAGTACCAACCAGGTTTCGTTGCCGTCCCAGACCGGTGCGACGGTGTTCATCATCACATCACGGTCCTGCTCGCCCTTGACGAAGGGAAAGAGAATGCCGATTCCCAGGTCAAAGCCATCCATGACCACGTACATCATGATGCCGAAGATGATGATCACGGCCCAGATAAGCGGAAGATCAATACCCATGACTCAGTTCCCCTTGCTCAGGCTGGCGTGTTCGTCATCAGCAGCAGACAGCGGCCGTGCTGGCGTACGTTTCTGGCCAGGACCACCCGGCGTGGTTTCATCACCTTCGCCGATTTTCGGTCCCTTGCGCACCAGACGCATCATGTAGCCCAAGCCCGCACCAAACAGGGCGAAATAGACCACCACGAACATCACCAGGGTTATCCCTAACTGGGCATAACTGTGATTCGAGACCCCATCGGCAGTACGCATCAGGCCATAGACCACCCAAGGCTGACGACCGATCTCAGTGGTGAACCAGCCGGCGAGAATCGCGATCAGACCGGAAGGCCCCATCCACAGGGTCAGATAAAGGAATGGCCGCGAGCTGTAGAGCTTGTCGCCCTTGCGCAGCCAAAGGCTCCACACGCCTACAAGGATCATCAGCATCCCCAGGCCAACCATCACCCGGAACGACCAGAACACCACGGTGGAGTTAGGCCGGTCTTCCTTTGGAAACTCCTTCATCGCAGGCACTTGCTTGTCCAGGCTGTGAGTCAGGATCAAGCTGCCCAACGCCGGAATTTCCAACTTGAAGCGAGTGGTCTCGGCTTCCATGTCCGGGATCCCGAACAGAATCAGCGGGGTCGGCTCGTCGCCGACGTTTTCCCAATGACCTTCAATTGCCGCGATTTTTACAGGTTGGTGCTTGAGGGTGTTCAGTCCATGGAAGTCACCGATCACCGCTTGAATCGGCGTAACGATCAGGGCCATCCACATTGCCATCGACAGCATCTTGCGGATCGCCGGATTGTCACGCCCACGTAGCAGATGCCAGGCAGCCGAAGCGCCGACAAAAAATGCGGTGGCGACAAATGCCGCAGTAGCCATGTGTGCCAGGCGATAAGGGAACGACGGGTTGAAGATCACCGCGAACCAATCCACCGGGATCACTACGCCATTGACGATTTCGTAACCTTGGGGGGTTTGCATCCAACTGTTGGACGCAAGAATCCAGAAGGTGGAAATGATAGTTCCGAGGGCCACCATGACCGTGGCGAAGAAGTGCAGGCCTCGACCAACACGGTTCCAGCCAAAGAGCATGACGCCGAGGAATCCGGCCTCGAGGAAGAAAGCGGTAAGCACTTCATAGGTCAATAGAGGTCCGGTAATGGACCCGGCAAAATCGGAGAATTTGCTCCAGTTGGTCCCAAACTGGTAGGCCATGACCAGACCGGAAACCACACCCATGCCGAAGTTGACGGCAAAGATTTTCGACCAGAAGTGGTAAAGATCACGGTAGACGCTGTTGTTGGTCTTGAGCCACAACCCTTCAAGCACCGCAAGGTAGCTCGCCAAACCAATGGTGATGGCCGGGAACAGGATGTGAAACGACACGGTAAATGCGAACTGGATTCGGGCGAGATCTAGAGCCTCTAATCCGAACATAGTGCTTCCTCTGTCAGGTAAACCGGCGTCAGGCGAAGGCCTTGGCGCCAACTGCCCCCACGGTAGTTGAGTGCGGCTAGTTGGAATTGTTCTAAAAACTTCACTTCGCAGGGAATTCGGCCGTCGGGCCCACCGTTGCAAATGAAACTATTGATCCAAATCAACGATTGCCAGAAAGGATAGTCCTGAAAGCCCTGCACAGTTCTGTGGTTGATTGCCGCAGATCAGTTGTCACTGATTTTGCGCGCCCCAAAACAGTGCGCAAAAAGTCCCTCGCTCGCGTTTCCTGCAACCTACTGTTACAAACTGGTGTTAATCTGCACGCCGATTTCTTTACAGAGGCTCTACTTCGCCGATGTCAGACCATCAGCCGCTGTTGTTGCGCCACCATCGTCCCTTCCTCGCCTTCTGGCTGGCCCGGGTGTGTACCGCCAGCGGTTTCCAGATGCTCACCGTGGCCATTGGCTGGCATCTCTACCAACTGACTGGCAACGTGCTTGATTTGGGCCTAGTGGGCTTGGTGGAGTTCGCGCCGCGGGTGTTGTTCATGCTGCACACCGGGCATGTCGCCGACCGCTATGACCGGCGCCGTGTCGCCGCTGTGTGCCAAACTGCTCAGGCCTTGATCGCCCTGGCGCTGGTGGTGGGTAGCAGCACAAACAATGTCAGCCGCGAATTGATCTTCGTCCTTGCCTTCCTGCTTGGCAGTGCTCGCTCCTTCGAGGTGCCAGCCACCCAGGCGCTGCTGCCTAACGTGGTTCCCAGCCAGTTGTTTCCCCGGGCAGTGGCCGCTTCCGCGTCAGCGATGCAGGCTGCAACCATCGTCGCACCCGCTGTAGGCGGTTTTCTCTACGCATTTGGCAGTATCTGGGTCTATGGGCCAACGGTATTGTTGTACCTGATCGCCTGCCTGTTGACCCTGAGCTTGAACGTTCCCCGGCAACGCCCGCTGCAGGGCCGCGCCAACCTGGAGTCGCTGCTGGCCGGAATTCGCTTTATTCGCAGTCGCCCAGACATTCTCGGGGCCATCTCCCTGGACCTATTCGCTGTGCTGCTGGGCGGCGCGACGGCCTTGCTACCGGTATTTGCCAAGGACATCCTGCTCACCGGCCCTTGGGGGTTGGGGTTGCTACGTTCGGCGCCGGCGGTTGGCGCCCTGCTCATGTCGCTGTGGCTGTCGCGCTTTCCGGTAGAGCGCAAGGTGGGTCGGGTGATGTTCACCGCCGTCGGCATTTTCGGTGTGACGACAATAGCCTTCGGCCTGTCGACCTCGTTCTGGTTCTCTTTGGCCGTACTGGCGGTACTGGGAGCCGCGGATATGATCAGCATGGTTATCCGCGGGGCCTTTGTGCAGTTGGAAACGCCCGACGAAATGCGTGGCCGAGTAAGTGCGGTGAACGGACTGTTCATCGGCGCTTCCAATCAGCTTGGCGAGTTCGAGTCGGGGCTGACAGCGCATTGGTTCGGCACCGTACCGGCGGTGGTCCTGGGCGGGGTGGGCACCCTGGTGGTCACCGGGGTGTGGATAAAACTGTTCCCGAGCCTGGCGGGACGGGATCATCTGCACAGCCTGGCAGCTGGAACAAATCGCTAAGCCTGAACAGCGCACTGCCGCTCACAGCATGAGGGTCAACTGGCACTCGTAGCCCTGGCGAGCCCGATAGCCATTGCCAGAATCAACCCAACCGGTGGCCCGATAAAGTGCCAGCGCTGCGTCGTTGTTGGGCTCCACCGATAATTGCAGGCGGCGCACACCGGGCCACAAATCGCGAACCAGATCGGGAATGGCCTGCATGCAGAATCGCCCCAAGCCGCGGCCCTGAACCCTTCGATCCACTTGCAAGGCGTTGATCGCCGCCGCATCGGCAGCGGCCCAAGGCGGAAGAAACGCGCCACGCTGGAGCAACAGGAACCCTCGTGGCACGCTATCGAGCAACAACGCCACACCGCGCATGTCATCACTGTCGATACTTAAAAGAATGTACAACGCGCTGGAAATATCCCCGGCATAGCGTCGCTGCTCTGCGCTGACTTCGATGTCGATCAGTTGATCGCGCTGGGTCTGGCTCAGGTCACGGTAGTCAATCAGTTGCACAGCGGCTGCTCATGGGGTGATGGAGGGATCGGTGCAGAATTTGTAGATATCTGTAGTGTATCGCGACATTAATTACCGCTCGCCGAGCATGCTGGTATGATGCGCGGCTTTTTTGCGGCCCATTCAAAATCCACATACCGTCCGGTACGGTCTGTGCTTTGCTGATGGGGTCGATACATTCACGGCGCCGGGGCGCGCCACGGGGAGCAGGCATGCTGGAAAGGCTGTTTCAACTAAAAGCACACAACACCAATGTCCGCACCGAAATTCTCGCGGGCGTCACTACCTTCCTGGCCATGGCCTATATCCTGTTCGTCAACCCGAGCATTCTCGGCGAGACAGGCATGGATAAAGGTGCACTGTTCGTCGCTACCTGCCTGGCTGCCGCCATCGGTTCGACGACCATGGGCTTGATCGCCAACTATCCGATCGCCCTGGCACCGGGCATGGGCTTGAACGCGTTCTTCACTTATACCGTGGTCCTGCATATGGGGCACACCTGGCAGGTGGCGTTGGGTGCGGTGTTCATTTCCGCCGTGCTGTTCTTCCTGCTGTCGATCTTTCGCATCCGTGAATGGATCGTCAACAGCATTCCGCTGCCCCTGCGCTCGGCTATTGCTGCAGGTATCGGCCTATTCCTGGCGCTGATCGCCTTGCATAATGCTGGCATCGTGGTGGATAACCCGGCGACCCTGGTGGGTCTGGGCGACCTCAAGCAGCCAGCGCCGATCCTCGCCACCCTGGGCTTCTTCCTGATCGTCGCCCTGGAAGCGATGAAAGTGCGTGGTGCAGTGCTGATCGGCATTCTGGCGGTGACCGTGGCGTCGATCGTCATGGGTGTAACCCCGTTCAATGGCGTCGTGTCGATGCCGCCATCGCTGGCCCCAACCTTCCTGCAACTGGACATCAAGGGGGCATTGGATGTTGGTCTGATCAGCGTCATCTTCGCCTTCCTGTTCGTTGACCTGTTCGACAACTCCGGCACCCTGATCGGCGTAGCCAAGCGCGCCGGCCTGATGCGCAAAGATGGCCACATGCCGAAAATGGGCCGTGCCCTGATCGCCGACAGTACTGCGGCCATGGCCGGTTCCCTGCTCGGTACCTCGACCACCACCAGCTACATCGAATCGGCTGCGGGCGTGAGTGCTGGCGGACGCACGGGTCTGACAGCCATCGTGGTTGCCGTCCTGTTCCTCCTGGCGCTGTTCTTCGCCCCACTGGCCGGCAGTGTTCCAGCTTTCGCCACCGCTCCGGCACTGTTGTTCGTCGCCGTTTTGATGGCCTCGGGCCTGGCTGAAATAAACTGGGACGACATTACCGAGGCAGCCCCCGTGGTCGTGACCGCGCTGGCCATGCCGCTGACCTACTCGATTGCCAACGGCATCGCTTTCGGTTTCATTTCCTGGACCGCGATCAAGTTGCTCTCCGGTCGTCGCCATGACCTTAACGCAGCCCTGGTGATTCTTTCGATCCTGTTCGTCATCAAGCTGGGCTGGTTCAACGCATGAGTGCTGTATTAGACCCTTCGAACTACACCCAGCAACTCGACGCCAAGGCTGCACGCCTGCGCGAGTTGCTGGCGCCTTTTGATGCACCCGAGCCTGCGGTGTTTGATTCGCCACGCGAGCACTATCGCCTGCGTGCCGAATTTCGCCTGTGGCGTGAGAACGAACAACGTTTCTACGCAATGTTCGCCCCGGGCGAGAAGCACACGCCGATCCTGATCGAAGACTTCCCGATTGCCAGCCTGCGTATCAATGATTTGATGCCGCGGCTCAAGGCTGCATGGCAAGCCAGTTCGGCACTGAGTTTCAAGCTGTTCCAGGTGGAGTTTCTCACCACGCTGGCCGGCGATGCGATGATCACCCTGTGCTATCACCGCCCTCTGGACGAGCACTGGGAGGCAGCGGCGCAGCAACTGGCCAAAGACCTTGACGTAAGCATCATTGGTCGCTCCAAGGGCAAACGCCTGGTGATCGGACGCGACTACGCAGTCGAGGAACTGCAGGTCGCCGGCCGTAGCTTCCGCTATCGCCAGCCTGAAGGCGCGTTCACCCAGCCCAACGGTACGGTGAACCAGAAGATGCTCAACTGGGCCTACGAGGCGCTCGGCGAGCGTCAGGACGACTTGCTTGAGTTGTACTGTGGCAACGGCAACTTCACCCTGCCGTTGGCGACGCGGGTGCGCAAAGTGCTGGCCACCGAGATCAGCAAGACCTCGGTCAACGCCGCCTTGCACAACCTCGATGACAACGGCGTGAATAACGTGCGCCTGGTACGACTATCTGCCGAAGAACTGACCGAAGCATTGAACGAGGTGCGTCCATTCCGTCGCCTCGAAGGCATCGACCTCAAGAGCTACCAGTTCGGCAGCGTCTTCGTTGATCCGCCGCGTGCCGGTATGGACCCGGATACCTGCGAACTGACCCGACGCTTCGACAATATCCTGTACATCTCTTGCAACCCGGAAACCCTCGCGGCGAACATCGCCCAATTGCACGACACCCACCGCATCGAGCGCTGCGCGCTGTTCGATCAGTTCCCGTATACCCACCACATGGAAAGTGGTGTGTTGCTGGTTCGACGCTAACTAGGTAAGCGCGGGGCAAGCCCGCGCCGCCTGCGCTAATCCGCGCAGGCGTGGATTAGCGCAGCGCCCCTGAACACATCAGCAACGGCACCAACTGGTCGTCATCGGTCAACGCGCCGTGGTGCCCACGCCACTGGCTGGCGTGTTTTTCCATTTCACTGCGAATAATTCCACCGGCCCCTGTTGGCACCACGATCAGGTCGCCAATCCGCGCCTCGGCATCGCTGAGCAGTACATCACCGAACAGTCCTGCAGAGATGGCCTGGGCCTTGGAAAACACCCGATAATCGTCACCCAGACGATTTTGCCAACGTTCGTGCACCCGGTCCTGCTGTGCAGGGACATACAAATAACGCGCACGCACATCCCCGGCAATCGCGCGTACGCCCTCCTGCAACACCGGGTCTGAGTCGAAGTCGCGCACCTGCTCGCTATCGAGCGTCAACATTCCATGATCCGCGATCACCATGACCTGCGCCCGCTCCGGCAACTTGCTGACAATGGCTTGCGCCAATTGATCAGCAATTTCCAGTTGTTTGAGCCACGCCTGCGAACCTGGCCCGAACAAATGCCCGGCAAAGTCCAGGTCGCCGAAATAGGCAAAGCAAAAAGACGGTTCGCCGCCTTCCAGCGCTGTGTTGATCAAGTCTGGATAGGCGTCGTAAGCAGGCGCCGGAAGAATCCGCCCGGCCTTGTAGATTGCCCTGCTGAAATCCGAATTGGCATAGCGACCCAGCATGACGGTACTGATGGCTATGCCCTGGGCGCTGGCTAGGCTCCAAGCGTCGGGAGGCGCAATGAAGGACTCGGGGGAAGGTGCTGCAGCAGGCTGCACGTCAGCTTGCAGGGCCGCAGTAGTCCAGGACAGCGGCGACAACTCGGTCTGCTCGTCCAGGGCAAAGCTGCAACCGACTATGCCATGGGCGCCACTGCCCAGCCCGGAAGTTACCGAGGCAAGGCTTGCGGCAGTCGTCGCCGGGAAGCCCACGCGAAAGTGCGAGTCCGGTTGCATCAGCGAGACCAGAAACGGTGCATGCCGGGCGTGAGCCCGCAACAGATTCCAGCCCAAGCCGTCAATCAACAGCAAGCAGGTCGCCTGAGAGCGGTCGAGGCGGAAATTGTTACGCAAACCCCGCCCTCCCAGCGCGGCAAAGATCGATTGGGTCAGGTTGGCCAGGCCTGGCCAGGTCGCCCCCATCAACTGCGAGTCTCTGAGCGGCATTGCCGTGTCTCCCTCCGTGGTCAAGTGCAGAACAGGTGTAGCACACGCTGTGCGATCAGCGCACAGAAAAGTGGGGCGCGGCGCTTTGACCAATTGACCAAATTAACCATCCAGTACATTTTCAGGAAGCATCTCTTCCCAAGAACAACAATGGAGTCAACCCGATGAATCCGGTTACCTCTCCCGGCATTCTTGCCGGCCTGATCGGTGCAGGCATCCAGGCGTCACGCACCCCGGCACTGCATGAGCACGAAGGCCGTGCATCAGGTCTGAACTACCTATATCGCTTGATCGACCTGGACGTCCTGAAGCTTGATAGCAGCGCCCTTGAACAGCTGCTTACCGCCGCCGAACGCATGGGATTCACCGGTTTGAACATCACGTTCCCGTGCAAGCAGGCAATTCTGCCACTGCTCGACGAGCTTTCCACAGAAGCCCGCGGCATTGGTGCGGTCAACACTGTGGTGCTCAAGGATGGCAAGCGCATCGGTCACAACACTGACTGCCTGGGCTTTGCCGAAGGCTTTCGTCGAGGTCTGGCCGATGCTGCTCGTAGCAAAGTGGTGCAGATGGGAGCCGGCGGTGCAGGAGCAGCGGTAGCTCATGCACTACTGACAGAAAGTGTCGGGCAACTGTTCGTGTTCGACGTCGAGACAGCCCGCGCACAAGCCTTGGTAGACAACCTCAATGCGCACTTTCGCGGTGCCCCGGCGCGCATCGGTCATGATTTGCCAAGCGCCTTGAGCGACGCTGATGGCCTGGTCAACACCACGCCCCTGGGCATGGCCAAACTTCCGGGCACCCCCGTACCAAAAGCCTTGCTGCGGCCTGAGTTGTGGGTCGCGGAAATCGTCTACTTCCCGTTGCAAACAGAGCTGTTGCGTGACGCCCGAGCCTTGGGCTGCCGCACCCTGGATGGCTCGAGCATGGCCGTATTTCAGGCGGTGAAGGCATTTGAACTGTTCAGTGGCTTGAAGCCGAATGCGGCGCGCATGCTGGAACACTTCAACAGCATGGGAAGGTGAAGTGCAGCGCGGGGCAAGTCGTGTTGACCTGCTCCACGGCTGCAAAAGATCACGCCTGCAAAAACTTGAGCACTGCCTCGCAAATCATTTCGCGGTGGCGCGCCTTGAGCGTCGCATCCTCGAAATCGACCTGGAACATCTCGCCAAAGGTGTTGCGATTTGAAACGCGATAGAAGCAGAAAGAGTTGATCAACAAGTGCACATCCAACGCCTCCAGGCCCTGGCGAAATACCCCCTCGGCAGCCCCGCGGCACAGTACTTCGTCAAGTGCCGCCAGCACGGTGCTGTTCATCGAGCGAATGGCCGATGAGCGCTTCACGTACTCAGCGTGATGCATGTTTTCGTTGCAGACGATGCGCACAAAATCGACGTTGCGATCATGGTGATCAAAAGTGAACTCCACCAGGCGCCGGATGCCTTGACGCGGCTCCAGCTCGGCCAGGTGCAAGCTGCTCTCGGTATTGCGTATATCACCGTAGAGTTTCTCCAGCACCTCCACGTACAGCTGCTCCTTGCTGTTGAAGTAGTAATAGATCATGCGCTTGGACGTTTGCGTGCGCTCGGCAATGGCATCGACCCGCGCCCCTGCGAGGCCCTCTTGGACAAACTCGCTGATAGCCGCCTGAAGAATATTCTCGCGGGTCTTTTCCGGATTGTTCTTGCGACCCTTGCGCGCCCCTGGTGTAGAGGCGGCGCAGAGTGCTGGAGTAGTTGTCATACGGGACTCGTGGCCAACAATTAACCCGGCGATTATGAGCTGCAGGGCACAAGGAAGAAAGCCTGCAGCCCAACCCTCTACAAACGTGCTGGCGACTGCACGCCTGTGCGCGCCTTGGCCATGGCTGCCAGACGCACCGCGACATTGGCTGCGCCATAGCCGCTGTAGCCATCGCGCCGCTGCAACACTTCAAAGAAGAAGCGCTCCTCGAACGGCTCGGTGTAGACGTGAAACAGCTCCCCGCCCTGGGCATCACGATCGTAAAGCACATTGTAGTAGGCCAGCTCGCTGAGAAACTCATCATCGAAGTCGAAGCGTGCAGCCAGGTCGTCGTAATAGTTGAGCGGAATGTCGAGCAAGGCCACGCCGGCCTCTTTGGCCTGTTTTACCGCAGCAAAGATGTCATCGCACTCAAAGGCGATGTGGTGCACACCCGAGCCGCGATAGTGAGATAGCGCATGGGCAATGGCAGTATTGCGATTCTCCGAGATGTTCAAGGGCAGACGTATCGAACTGCAACGACTGCGCAAAGCACGGCTCTTGACCAGGCCATAGGGATCGGGCAACACCACTTCGTCATCGGCGGTGAAATCCAGCACGCTTTTATAGAACAGCGCCCAGCTGTCCAGGCCATCAGCGGGCAACGCCAGGGCCATGTGATCGATGCGTTTGAGACCCAGGCCTTTGCCTGAGGCTTGCACTTGGCTGAAGTCGGTATCGTAGATAGTTCGACCCAGCGCATCCTGATCGACCAGGTAGATCAGGCTGCCATCTGGAGCACGTACAGCTGCCAGTTCACGCTCATTCGGGCCGACCAGACCACGATAAGGTTGGCCCTGGTAAGCAACCGCTCGTGCCAAAGCCTGCGCGCTGTCCTTGACCCGGATTGCGGTGGCACACAACGACGGACCATGACTCTCGAAAAAGTTGTGCGCAAACGAATAGGGCTCGGCATTGAGGATCAAATTGATATCGCCCTGACGCAACAAGCTGACATTCTTCGAACGGTGCGCACCGGCGCGGCTGAACCCCAGACGCTCCAGCCAATTGCCAAGCTTGGCTCCCAGGGCATCATCCACCGCGAACTCAAGGAACTCGATCCCATCGTAGGCATTGGCCGCAGGAGGCGCGAACAACAGATCATCGAGCGGCTGCCGAGCCTGCTGTTCAAGACGCTGGCGAGTCTTTTCCTCAAGGTACAGCAGCGAACGCAGGCCATCGGCTGCATTGGCCCTGGGCGGCGCGGCGCGAAAGCCATCGTTGAAGATTTCCAGCGACAAGGGCCCACGGTAACCACTGGCCAGAATCGGTGCCAAAAAGCCTGCCAGGTCAAACTCGCCCTGCCCCGGGAAACAGCGAAAATGGCGGCTCCACTCCAGCACATCCATCGCCAGCAGCGGCGCGTCGGCCATCTGCACGAAAAAAATCTTGTCCCCGGGGACCTGGGCAATTGCCGCAGGATCGCCCTTGAGCGACAAGGTATGAAAACTGTCGAGAATCATCCCCAGGCTTGGATGATCCGCAGCCTGGACGATTTTCCAGACCTGCTGCCAGGTGTTTACATGGCGTCCCCAGGCCAGCGCCTCGTAACCGATTCGCAGGCCACGCGCACCTGCTCGTTCCGCCAGCAGGCGCAGATCATCAACCAGCAACTGACGCTCGCCCAAAGAGTCGGCGGCGACATTGCTGCACACCAGCACCAGGTCGGTTTCCAGTTCCTGCATCAAGTCGAACTTGCGCTCGGCGCGATCCAGATTGCGCCCCAGACGATCACGACGGCAGCCTTCAAAATCTCGAAACGGTTGGAACAGGCTGATGGTCAGACCCAGGTCGGCGCAGCGCTGGCGAATTTCTCGCGGGCTGCCGGCGTAGTACAGCAGGTCATTTTCAAAGATCTCGACCCCATCGAAGCCCGCCGCAGCGATAGCTTCAAGTTTCTCCGGCAGGGTACCGCTCAAGGATACGGTGGCAATCGAACGCTGCATTTTTATGGCTCCGATGGGCAGGCAATACCCGGATATCGCGATTATTGGAGCTGAGCACTTTTTGCTCAATAAAAAAGGGACTAACCGGTTAGTTTTGTGTTCGATTATCGCCCATAATAGCGATCCACGAATTGACCCGTTTTTGACCACAGGCGCACCATTTCGACACAGGGCAACGCGATCCACGGGCCAAAAGCTCATTGACGCTTGCCGTTTCAATCGACAGCCGGCACCCCGGCGGCTTTGAGCATTGCGTCACCAGGCTTGACCCATAAACATAAAAATACGGGTAACCTTCCCATGATTCATTCGCAAAGCACCCGCATAGCCCAGCCAATGGTCAGTACTGCGCACGCCGGTATCGGCGACAAAATTCGAGGTGCCATGGCGGTCGGCAAGATCCGTTGGTCCATGCTTGCCCTGGTATTTTTCGCCACAACCCTGAACTACATCGACCGCGCCGCCCTTGGCGTCATGCAGCCCATCCTGGCCAAAGAAATGAGCTGGACAGCGATGGACTACGCCAACATCAACTTCTGGTTTCAGGTCGGCTACGCCATTGGCTTTGTCCTTCAGGGACGCTTGATCGACCGCATCGGTGTCAAGCGTGTGTTCTTCTGC
Source organism: Pseudomonas arcuscaelestis (assembly GCF_016881005.1). Taxonomy (GTDB): domain Bacteria; phylum Pseudomonadota; class Gammaproteobacteria; order Pseudomonadales; family Pseudomonadaceae; genus Aquipseudomonas; species Aquipseudomonas arcuscaelestis. The sequence continues at coordinate 205,572 of NZ_JACOPV010000011.1, forward strand.
GCCGTGCTGCTCTGGAGCCTGGCCACCGGCGCCCATGGCCTGGCCACTTCAGCGGCAGGTTTCATGGTCTGCCGATTCATTCTTGGCTTGACCGAGGCGGCCAACTACCCCGCGTGCGTCAAAACCACGCGCTTGTGGTTCCCGGCAGGCGAGCGCGCAGTGGCCACTGGCATATTCAATGCCGGAACTAACGTGGGGGCGATGTTCACGCCAATGTTGCTGCCGCTGGTTCTCACCGTATGGGGGTGGCAGGCCGCTTTTTTTGGCATGGCGGCGCTCGGTCTGGTCTGGGTGATTTTCTGGGGCTTGAAGTACTTCAATCCGGAAGACCATCCAACCGTCAGCAAAGAAGAGCTGGCCTACGTGCAGAGTGAAGTTGAACCCGATCAGGCTCGTGTCCCGTTCTCACGCATCCTGCGCATGCGCGGCACCTGGGCATTCGCGCTGGCCTATTCGATGACAGCGCCGGTGTTCTGGTTCTATCTGTACTGGCTGCCGCCTTTTCTCAACCAGCAGTACAGCCTGGGGATCAACGTGACGCAGATGGGTATTCCACTGATCGTCATCTACATCAGCGCCGACTTCGGCAGCATCGGCGGCGGCATTCTCTCGTCGTTCCTGATCGGCCGTGGCATGGCCCCGGTCAAGGCGCGCCTGCTGTCGATGCTGTTGTTCGCTGTCACTATCATCGGCGTGATCTTTGCCGCAGGTGCCAGCAGCTTGTGGGTAGCAGTGATGGCCATTGCCCTGGCAATTGCCGCACACCAGGCATGGACTGCCAATATCTGGAGCCTGGTGATGGACTACACGCCCAAGCACATGATGAGTACGGTATTCGGTTTCGGCGGGATGTGCGCAGCTATTGGCGGGATGTTCATGACCCAGTTGGTGGGCTATATCCTGACCACCACCAACAACAATTACACCTTGCTGTTCACCATGATCCCGGCCATGTACTTCATTGCGCTGATCTGGATGTACCTGCTGGCGCCACGCAAGGTGCCGAAAGTTGAAGCTTAACGCCTGCGTTGCAACCAGGCTGCGCCGAGTCCGCTCAAGCAGATCAAGGCAATACCGATCAGCCCGGCCATGTCCGGGCTGTGTCCGAACAGCACCAGGCCGAGTACTCCGGCAAACACGATCTGACAATAACTGAATGGCGCCAGCATGGCCGGTGGCGCATGCCGGAAGGCCTGGGTCAGAAACAGGTGCGCGGTCATCCCGAAAGTACCCAGTGCCACTGCCATCAGCCCGTGAATCAGGCTCGGCGTCTGCCAGAACATCGGTACAACAGCACTCATCACCAGCGTATTGAGCAAGCCGGTAAAGAAGTTGCTGGTGGTGGGGCTATCAATACCGCTGAGTTTGCGGGTCAGTAATTGGTAGAAACAGAAACACAAGGCCGAACCGAAAGGCAGCAACACCGCAGGTTTGAACAGTTCACCGCCAGGATGAATGATCACCGTCACCCCGACAAAGCTCACCAACACTGCCACCCACTGACCTCGAGTGACCTTCTCGCCCAGCAAGGGTAGCGACAGCGCTGTCACCAGCAATGGCGCAAGGAAGTTGACCGCCGTCGCTTCGGCGAGCGGGATGTATTGCAAGGCGGTAGTAAACAAAAGGCTGGTGCCCAGCAGGCACAAGGCCCGCACGGCTTGCAGACCCGGTCGTTTGGTGCGCAACACGCGCAGCCCGGACTGCGGCAGAAAAATCACCATCATCAGCAGGGTATGCACCAGGTAACGCGCCCACACCACCCACAGGATCGGATAAAACCCGGCCAGGTACTTGGACAACGCGTCGTGACTGGCAAACAGGAACGTTGCCAACACCACCAGCAAAATGCCCCGTAATGGCTGGCTGGTATCGGTGAGCGAGGTAGGACGGGGCATTTGCTCGGCTCGCAGGATAGCGCTGCAACAGCAGCGGACTGGACGGGTCAGTCTATAGGGTTATTTTGCATGGGCAACCCGCGTGGCTCGCTGGTGAGCCGCTCAAGAAGATTGAAGGCGCGTTGGATCTGACCGCCAGCCATGGTTTCGGTCCCTGGGATGTGTGCCGATGCTAAAGAGCCACGGCCAAAGCGCCGATAATCGCGGGGCGTCTCTATTTGCCCCGCGACAGGATCCACTCACCTCAGAAGTCGAAAAATACCGTCTCGTCTTCACCTTGAATACGAATGTCGAAGCGATAGGCCAACTTGCCATCAACTTCACAACGGGTCGCCACCAGTGTTTCGCGTCGTTGCGGTTGCTCGATCAGGTTGAGCACCGGGCACTGGCTGTTGGCCTGGGCCTCATCATCGAAGTACAGGCGCGTTTGCAGATGAATGTTGATTCCCCTGGCAAACAAGCTGACATTGATATGCGGCGCCATCGGTACACCTGCACCATTGTTCACCACGCCCGGCTTGACGGTATGCAGGGTCCATTCACCCGCATCAAAGGTGGTGGCGGTACGGGCAAAGCTATTGAAGGGCTTTTCCAGATCGAAATCGCTCTGGTACTGGCCATTGTGATCTGCCTGCCAGAACTCCAGGAACGAGTCGCGCACCAAGTGGCCATTGCCATCGTAGACGTTGCCGAACACCAGAATATGCTCACCGGGCGCATCCTGGCGTGCCATGCGGTTCCAGATTTCCTGATCACGGCCAGGGTTGCCGGCCGCTTCCAGGGCCAGACCAATGTGGACATACGGACCAGCGGTCTGCGAAGGGGTTTCTGGCAGCAATTGAATGGGCATAGACACCTCCTCAGCAGTTTTCAAAATGGGTTTTGCGCTGGCCGCGCAAGACGATGTCAAAACGATAAGCCAGGCAATCCATCGGGTTGCCGTTGCTCATGTCCAGGCGTGCGATCAGGCTCTGCACTGCTTCAGGGTTGGTGATCGATTTGACGATAGGGCACATCGGAATCAATGGATCACCCTCGAAGTACAGCTGGGTGATCAAGCGCGTGGCAATCGACGGGCCGCTGATCGACACATGAATGTGCGCCGGGCGCCAGTCGTTTGGACCATTGCGCCAGGGGTACGGACCCGGCTTGATAGTGCGGAAACTGTAATAGCCTTCGCTGTTGGTCAAGGCGCGGCCGACACCACCAAAATTGGGGTCCAGCGGTGCCAGATAGCGGTCGTTCTTGTGGCGGTAGCGGCCGCCGGCGTTGGCTTGCCAGATTTCTACCAAGGTGTGCGGAATCGGCTTTCCATACTGATCGCAGACGCGGCCGGCAAGAATGATCCGCTCGCCAATCGGCAAACCGCCATTGTTGAAATTGAGCAGCAAGTCATGATCGTGCTGGCCAAACTTCAGATGGGAGAAATCCGGACCCGTGCTTTCGCTGATCGATTGGGGAATGCTCACCAGCGCCTGCCGTGGCGAACGGGCAATGGAGGTTTTGTAGTCTGGGGTAAGGGCTTTTGGATGCCAGTTGCGATCACGGATAGCGAAGCGCCTATTGTCTTGCGCAGACATGCCGTTCTCCTGTCTTGGAATTATTGGAGCGCCTGGTCGTGGCAGGCGAGCTTGCAGTTTCCGATAAGCAGGCTGTAGATAACATTGAAAAGAGTCCGGGCTAACATAACCAAATGGTTATGCTTAACGCAGGAACCTGACAGAGCAATGGCGGGTGAACTAATCTTTGAGCTCATGTTTCCAAGCGCAGGAGAGCACTCATGCAATGGCGAAAAGGCAGGCGTAGCGACAATGTGGTCGATGCCCGGGGTGAGGGTGGCGGCGGCATGCGCTTCGGCGGTGGCAAGGGCCTGAGCATAGGCGCGATCCTGTTGATCGTCGGCATCGGCTGGGTAACAGGGCAGGATCCTCTGCAGATACTCGGCCAGTTGGCCGGGCAGATGGATCAGCAAAGCGCCCCCGTCAGTAGCGGCCCTGCAAAGGCTCCCCCAGCCAACGACGAACAAGCAGAATTCGTCGCCTCGATTCTGGGTGACACTGAAGACACCTGGCAGGCGATCTTCGCCCAGGCTGGTCGTCAATACAAAGACCCGACCCTGACCCTGTTCAGCGGCCAGATCAATTCAGCGTGCGGGTTCGCTTCGTCGGCTGTCGGCCCGTTCTATTGCCCGGCCGACCAGAAGGTCTATCTGGACATGAGCTTCTTCCGGGAAATGGAGCAGCGCTTCTCTGCTGCGGGTGATTTCGCCCAGGCTTATGTTATTGCCCATGAAGTCGGCCACCACGTGCAGACCCTGCTGGGTGTTTCGACCAAAGTCCAGGCCGCGCGCCAGCGGGGCGAACGTATGGAGGGCGATAACGGCCTGCTGGTTCGTCAGGAGTTACAGGCCGACTGCCTGGCAGGTGTCTGGGCCTACCAGGCGCAGCAACGTCTGAACTGGCTTGAGCCAGGTGACATCGAGGAAGCCTTGAACGCCGCCAACGCGATTGGTGATGATCGTCTGCAACAACAAGGTCAGGGTCGTGTAGTACCGGACTCGTTCACTCACGGCACGTCCCAGCAGCGTGTACGCTGGTTTAAAACCGGATTCGCCAAGGGTGATATCAACCAGTGTGACACCTTCGCTGCCCGCGCCTTGTAGCCCTCGCTTCTGTTGCCGCGGCAGTCTTTGGTCTGCCGCGGCAACACCTCGAAACGACCATTGAGCATATTTGCTGAAAAAGCGTTTCAGCTCCGGCGCAAGCCGCCGATAAACCCTGCTCAAAGCATCGACTGGCCTTCAAAAAGAACAACCTTCCAGCGATATGGATCAAGAAGCACAACGTTCCTGGAGGGACTGTATGAATAGCTGGTTTGCCAACATCAGCGTCAACCTGAAACTTGGCCTGGGCTTCGGCCTGGTGCTGCTGCTCACCAGTCTGCTGGCCTTGACCGGCTGGAACAGCATGGGTGGATTGATCAATCGCAGCAACTGGATGAGCGACATCACCCAGCTCAACAGCGACTTGACCAACCTGCGCATCACCCGCCTGCAGTACATGCTGACCAATGGCGACGATGCCGCCGCCGGCAACGTGCAGGTCAAGTTGAATGCCTTCAGTGAACAACAACAGAAGCTGCTTAAAAGCTTCAAGAGCCCGGAAAACGTCAAGCTGCTCCAGGACCTGGGCCAGACCATTAGCGAGTACCAGGTTTCGATCAATAAAATGCGCGCGGGCTACAAAACCAGCCTTGCCGCGCGAGACGCGATGAACCTGGCAGCCTCACGCGCCATCGAACTGGTGGAGGCGATCAATCGCGATATTCTCGCCCTGCCCGAAAGCGACGCCAGCCGTCTGGATCAGTTCCGCACTATCACCCAGGCCAAAGAGCAACTGTTTCAAGTACGCCTGGCAGTGCGCAGCTACATCGCCGACATCAGCAGCGAAACCGAACAACTGGCCCTGCGTCAGCTGGATGGCGCGCTCGCTGAAATTGCCGGTCTGAACCGTCAGATGCCGAATGAGGCAGCGCGTATCCAGCAGTTCGAAAGTGCCGTGCTGGCTTACCGCGATGCCGTGCGCCAGTTCCGCGATGCCACTGCCGATGTTGCTGTCGCTCGCCAGGAAATGACCGTACAAGGCGCGACGATCGTCAAGACCAGTGATGCCCTGTACAAAATCCAGCTCGATCGTCGAGACAGCGAAAGTGCCCAGGCCCGCACTTTGCAGATCACCGCGACGCTGCTGGCATTGCTGGTCGGCATACTGGCTGCAGTGATCATCACCCGCCAGATCACCCGCCCGCTGCGCGAGACCCTGGCCGTGGTGGAAAAGATCGCCTCCGGTGACCTCACCCACAACATGCACATTACCCGTCGCGACGAATTGGGCGTACTGCAACAAGGCATCCAGCGCATGGGCGCGACCTTGCGTGACCTCATCAGCGGTATCCGCGATGGCGTAACTCAGATCGCCAGCGCTGCCGAAGAGCTGTCGGCGGTGACCGAAGAAACCAGCGCCGGGGTCAACAGCCAGAAAGTCGAGACCGACCAGGTCGCTACCGCCATGCACGAAATGGCTGCCACCGTGCAAGAAGTCGCACGCAACGCTGAACACGCCTCCTCTGCCGCTACCGATGCCGACGCTCAGGCACGCGCCGGAGACCAGGTGGTTGCCGAGGCGATCGGCCAGATCGAACGCCTGGCTGAAGAAGTGCGTCGCTCCACCGAAGCCATGGGGCAGTTGCAGCAGGAAAGCCAGAAGATCGGCAGCGTCATGGATGTCATCAAGTCGGTTGCCGAACAGACCAACCTGCTGGCGCTGAACGCAGCGATCGAAGCAGCTCGCGCCGGTGAAGCCGGACGTGGCTTCGCGGTTGTTGCCGATGAAGTTCGCGGCCTGGCTCAACGCACGCAGAAGTCCACCGAAGAGATTGAAGAACTGGTGGCCGGCCTGCAGAGCGGCACTCAACAGGTGGCCAACGTAATGCTCGGCAGCCGCAACTTGACCGAAAGCAGTGTTGAGCTGACGCGCAAGGCCGGGGCTTCGCTGGAAAGCATCACGCGCACCGTGTCGAGCATTCAGTCGATGAACCAGCAGATTGCAGCTGCAGCCGAACAGCAGAGCGCAGTGGCCGAGCAGATCAGCCGCAGCATCCTCAATGTGCGTGACGTCTCGGAGCAGACCGCGGCGGCCAGCGATGAAACTGCGGCCTCCAGCGTTGAACTGGCTCGACTTGGCAACCAGCTACAAACCTTGGTCAGCCACTTCCGCGTCTGAGCATAAAAACCGAGCCGCTCCTACAGATCATGATCTGCAGGAGCGGTGGTGCTTACTTGATAACGTGTCCAACCCCACGACCACGTGGGTCGGAAGCGGTTTCCAACGTCGTGCCATTGACGCGGATCGCCTGGATATCACCCATTTCCCAACCTTGATCCTCAAGGATGTAACCCATCTTCTTCAGCTCTTCGGCAACCTTGCCGGTCAGCGGCGCGTAGGCATCGAAATAGATAGTGTCCTTAGGCAGCAGTTGGTGATGGACACGTTGTGCGGCTACGGCTTTTTCCAGTGGCAGGTTGTAGTCATACAGGTTGTTCAACACCTGGAAGATCGAAGTGAAAATCCGCGAGCCGCCCGGCGTGCCCAGTACCAACGTGACCTTGCCATCGCGCGTGACCAGCGTCGGCGCCATGGACGAGAGCATGCGCTTGCCCGGCTCGATGGCATTGGCATCGCCGCCCACCACGCCGAACGCATTGGCCACGCCTGGCTTGGAACTGAAGTCGTCCATCTCATCGTTGAGCAGGAAGCCCGCCCCCTTGACCACCACGCCACTGCCATAGTCCCAGTTCAGGGTGTAGGTGTTGCTGACCGCGTTACCCTCCTTGTCGACGATGGAGAAATGAGTGGTCTGATGCGGTTCCAGGCCCGGACGGACCTTTTCGGTTTCGGAAATTGCCGTCGGGTTGATCTCTTGGGCGCGTTTAACCAGGTAATCCTTGGCAATCAACTTATCCACAGGCACCTTGGAGAACGCCGGGTCTCCCAGGTAATCGGCACGGTCGGCAAACACGCGTTTCTCGATTTCTGCCAACAGATGGATGTAGCGGGCAGAGTTGAGTTCGACGCCCTTGAAGTCCGCTGCACGGTTTTCCTTGATGCCCAGCAGCTGTGCCAGGGCTACGCCGCCCGAGCTTGGCAGCGGAGCGGTATAGACCATGTTGCCGCGCCACTCGATCCCCATCGGATCACGCCATACAGCTTTGTAATCCTTGAGGTCATCTTTGCTGATCAAGCCGTTGTCGGCCTGCATCTGCGCGACCAGCAGATCGGCAGTCTTGCCCTGATAGAACTCGCTGACGCCCTTGTCGGCAATGCGCTCCAGCGTTTGCGCCAACTCAGGCTGCTTGAAGGTTTCGCCAACTTTCATGGTGCCGAAGTAGTCATTGAAGTTAGTACTGTCCTTGAACAATCCCAAGGCATCTTCGCGATACTGGTATTGCTTGGCAGCAATTTTGAAACCGTTTTTCGCGTAGCCCACTGCCGGGGTGATCAACTCGGCCCAAGGCAACTTGCCGAACTTCTGATGCGCCTCCCACAAGCCCATCACCGTGCCTGGTACGCCAGCTGCGCGGGAACCGACCAGGCTCAGGTTTTCGATGATCTCGCCCTTTTCGTCCAGGTACATGTTGCGACTGGCCGCTTTGGGGGCCACTTCGCGGTAGTCGAGAAAGTAGGGTTTGCCATCCATGTACAGGGTCATGAAACCACCCCCACCGATGTTTCCGGCTTCAGGGTAGGTCACAGCCAGGGTAAAAGCAGTGGCGACGGCGGCGTCCACCGCGTTACCGCCTTTCTTGAGCACTTCAGCGGCTACCTGTGCACCATATTGATCAGGGGCGGCTACCGCGCCACCCTCCAACGTCACAGCGTAGGCCGATGAGCTGGCGATTATCGCGGCACTCAGGCCCAGGGTTCGGAACATCACAACGCGCATGAGAGCTTCCTTGGTGTTGTTTTCGTTGAACAGCCATTAAGGCTGATGTCCGAAAACTAATCAAACAGCGCCGGAGAAATCGCCGTTTGCAGGAAGGTTTTGTCGCGCTTGAAGCAATCAGCAGGCGTAGATCGCCAGCTTGTGCTGAATGAAATCGAGAAAACACTGAATGCGCAGGGCCAACTGCGAGTTGCGGTAGTACACAGCGTTGATTGGCTGACGATAGCCGCTGTTGAATTCGGGCAGCACCACCTGCAAACGTCCCGAACGAATGTCTTCATGCGTCATGAAGTGCGACAGGCAAGCAATGCCTTCTCCGGCCAGGGCCAGTGAACGCAAGGTTTCACCGCTGGAAGCAGACAGGCTTGGACGGATCAGCAGACGATCCCCTTCGGCATGACGTAACGGCCAATGGTTGAGCGTTTCGGTTTGGGTGAAGCCCAGCAGCGAATGCTCCAACAAGTCTTCGACTCGTTTGGGCTGGCCATGGCGCGCCAAATAGTCCGGGCTGGCCAACACGTTCAGTGGACTGCACCCCAACGAGCGCGCATGCAGGCTGGAGTCGGCCAACTCGCCAATACGAATGGCCACATCCGTACTCTGTTCGATCAAGTCGATGATCAAGTCGCTGGTATTGAGCTCCAACTGAATCTGCGGGTACAGCGTGCGGAACTCACTCACCCAGGGCACGATTGCGTGCAGCATGAAGGGCAAGGCAGCATTGATGCGCAGACGCCCGGAAGGCGTTTGGTGATGGACCGACAGGTGCTCTTCAAGATCGTCCATCTGCTGCAGGATCGACTTGGCCCGTTCGAAGAAAAACCGCCCCTCTTCAGTGAGGTCCATGCGCCGGGTGGTGCGGTTGATCAGCGTGGTGCCAAGCTTGGCTTCCAGGCGCGACAAGGTGCGACTGATCGCCGAAGGCGTCTGCCCGCCCTGTTCGGCTGCAGCGGAAATAGAGCCGCACTCGATGACCGAGACGAACACCTGCAATTCATCGGACCTGGCTTTCACGGCTGTACCTCGGAGTGAGCGACAGCCGTGATAGATAGCCGCTTGCAGCTGGCAACGCAAGGTTTCATCAGGCCTGGTTCTGGAAAACCTGGGCAAGGTGCTGCTCATAGGCAGCGACTGCAGCCTCGACGTTTGGACGCTTCATCACATCCACCGCCAGGTAAGTCGGCAACGCGCTCATACCGAGAAACTGATTGGCCTTGTGGAATGGGAAGTAGACGGCGTCCACACCCTTGCCTTCGAAGAAATCATCCGGGTCATCAAACGCTTGCTGCGGTGCGTTCCAGGTCAGAGAGAGCATGTATTGCTTGCCCTGAATCAGGCCGCCGCTCCCGTACTTCTGCGATGCATCGGAACGCGTGCGCCCATCGTTGGCATAGAGGCTGCTGTGACCTGCGGTAAACACCTCATCCAGGTACTGCTTGACCGTCCACGGAGCACCCATCCACCAACCTGGCATTTGATAGATGATCACATCAGCCCAAAGGAACTTCTGCACTTCTTCGTCGTTGTCATAACCGCCATCGATGTAAGTGGTCTTGACGTCGAAACCGGCACGGTCGAGGAACGCCAGGGCGGCCTCGTGCAAGGTTTCATTCAGACGGCCATCGGAGTGAGCAAACTTTTTACCGCCGTTGAGCAACAGGACCTTTTTCATCACTTGCCTCATCTGTCGTGCGATCAACTACGGCGTCTTGGCCGTCTGATCGGATCAATTTGGATGGCGGCAGATTAGAGGTAGAAACACGACAGAAAAACCATCGCCCAGGCAAAATACTTTTGACTAAACAGCACGAATAAAGCATGCATTATTGACATAAAATCAGCTCACCCTAATCAAGAGGAGCACCTCATGAGCGAACCCTACGGCTTTATTCTCAAAGCCAAGACCCGTCCGGAAAAAGCCGAGGCCTTCGAAGCGCTGTTCCGCGCCTACGTGCAACCCAGCCGTGGCGAACCCGGCTGCATCGAATACCACATGCTGCGCGACAAGGAGGATCCGAGCCTGTTCGTGTTCTACGAGATCTGGGCCAGCAAAGCCGCGCTGGATGTGCACTCGGCCCTGCCGCACATGCAGGCATTCTTCGACAAACGCATGGACTATCTGGAGCGCGACTTCGACATTCAATTGATCGATATGCTCAGCCCGTCCTCCGCTAGCCGTTAAGCAACAGGTGCGCGCCAAGCAGCGCCAGGCCGACAAAGAAACAGCGCTTGAACAGCGCGGCGCTGATGCGTTGGCGCAACCATTGGCCCGCCAGCATGCCCAGCAGCGCCGGCGCCAGCATCAGCAAGGAGGCTGCCAACGTCTGCGCACCGAGTGCATCCTGACCAGCCAGGCCCAGCGCCAACGCCAGCGTCGACACCGTGAAAGACAGGCCCAAAGCCTGAACCATCTCATCGCGGCTCAGGCCCAGACTCTGTAAGTAAGGCACCGCAGGAATGACGAAGACACCCGTGGCCGCGGTAACTATTCCGGTGAGCAAACCGCACACGGGGGCGCACCAGCGTTCCCATGAGGGCGGCGTCGCGAAGCCACGAGCGACCAATCCATACACTGCATACACCAGCAGCGCCCCACCCAAAGCGTGGGCCGCCCAGGCACCACTGTTGATTCCCAGCCAGGCACTGCCCACCAGGGTGCCAACAAAGGTCATCAGCATCAGCGGCCACAAGCGCCGCAACAACGCCGCCAAATGCCCGCCCGCAGTCAGTTGCCAGAGATTGGTCAAGGTTGAGGGCACGATGAGCAGCGCCGCAGCCTGTGCCGGGGACATAGCCACCCCGAGCACGCCCATGGCAACGGTCGGCAAACCCAGGCCGATCACGCCCTTCACCGCGCCCGCCAGAACAAAAGTGAGTAGTACCAGCAGCGACAGAGCCGGGCCAATTTCCTGATAAAAGCCAATGAAGTTCGTCATGGGGTCATGGTGCCTGCCGCGCCGACCGCTGAATATCTGCCATATACTGAGCCAGACTATTGCCCAGGCAGAGGCTCATGCATTTCGATCTGATTGACCTGCGACTTTTCCAGCACACGCTGGAATGCGGCAACATCACTGCCGGTGCGCAGCGCAGCCATCTTTCCCTGCCGGCAGCCAGTGCGCGTATTCGTGCCATGGAGGCATCCCTTGGTACAGCACTGCTCGAACGAAACCGCCGTGGCGTACAAGCGACCCCGGCGGGTCAGGCCCTGCTCCAGCATGCGCGGCTGATCGGCCAGCAGGTGGAGCGCTTGCAGTTCGATCTGGCCCAATATGCCCTGGGCCTGCAAGGCCAGGTACGCTTGCTATGCAACACCGCAGCATTGAGCGAATACCTGCCTGAACTGCTCGCAGGCTTTCTGGCCGGCCATCCGGCCATCACCCTTGACGTCCAGGAACTGCCGAGTTTGCGTATCGTCCAGGCCATTACCCAGGGCGCGGCGGATATCGGCATCATTTCTACCGCCGTTACCAGCGAGCACCTGCAAACGCTGGCTTTTCGTGACGATCCGCTCGTGCTGATCATGGCGCCAGAACACCCCTTGGCCGTCCACACCCACCTGCGTTTTGCCGACACCCTCGCCCATGGCTACGTGGGCCTGTCGACGGACAGTGCCTTGAGCCTGCATCTTGAAGAGCAAGCCCTGCACCTTGGCCAGCGACTCCAGGTGAGAGTTCGGGCCGAAGGCTTCGATGGCATGATCCGCATGGTGGCCCATGGCGCAGGATTGGGGGTGGTGCCGCTGGCAGCCGTACGGCGCTGGCAGGGCGTACTGGCCTTGCGCAGCATGAGCCTCGAAGAACCCTGGGCCCAGCGTCAATTGCTGTTGTGTGCGCGTGATTTCGCTAGCCTGCCTGGGCATGGCCAAGCGTTGGTGCGGCACCTGCAAGCCCAACACCAAGAGGCGCAGATCGAGCGCTCGAGGTCGAGCCCAGACAACTCCAGCAATTAGATCGGACCTATGGTAGCGGACCTCTCATCAGACCGTTTGGAGCTGACATGTCCGACTTCATCACCGTTCTACGCAACACCTGCCCGACCCCGGTACTGGATGCAACCAAGTGGAAACGCATTGCCGGCGACCCGCACACCGTGAACCTCAACGCCTACCTCTCCACAGATGGCAGCAAGATCATGGGCACATGGATCTGCACCCCGGGCACGTTCGAAGTGGATTACGAGAAGTGGGAATACTGTCATTTCCTCGACGGCTACTGCGTGATCACGCCAGAAGGCGAACAACCGATTCACCTGAAGGCAGGTGATGTATTCGTGATCGAGCCGGGAATGAAAGGCACCTGGGAGGTGGTGGAGACGGTGCGCAAATATTTCGTTTTTGCCTGATGACATCCGGGCGGCCAAACAACTCGTCGCTGGCAAGGCGAGCTCCCACAGAATCAGGTGTGCGCAGTACCTGTGGAAGCCCGCCTTGCTGGCGATGCCTGGTTACTCGGGTTTGCGATAGCCTTCGACAATCGCCGAGAAGTCCTTGCCGCCATCACCGCGCAGGCTCATGGCTTGGTAAAGCTGTTGGGCCACGGCGCCCATGATTACCGGTTGATGCGCCTGGCGCGCAGCTTCGGTAGCCAGGCCCAGGTCCTTGAGCATCAACTCGGCACCAAAGCCACCGGTATAACCCCGTGACGCTGGCGCGGTCTCGACAATGCCCGGCCAGGGGTTGTAGGTATCGGAGCTCCAGCAGCGCCCCGTGGAGCTGTTGATAATGCCCGCCAGCACTTTCGTGTCGATTCCCAAGGCATTGCCCAGGGCCATGGCTTCGGAAACACCGACCATCGAAATGCCCAGCAGCAGGTTGTTGCAGATCTTAGCGATTTGGCCAGTCCCTACCTTACCGCAATGAACAATGTTGCGTCCCATCTGTGCCAGCACCGGCTGCAGCGTGGCAAACAGCGCCTCGCTGGCACCGACCATGAACGTCAGGGTGCCCGCGGCCGCACCGCCGGTACCGCCTGAAACCGGTGCGTCGGCCAGATCCACACCCTGCTTGGCCGCCGCAGCGGCGACATCTCGGGCGGTCTGCGGGTCGATGGTGCTGCAGTCAACCACCGGGGTGCCGGCACGCACGCCTGCCAACACACCGTCTTCGTTCAGATACACACCGCGCACATGGGCGGCGGCAGGCAACATGGTGATGACCAGTTCGCTCTGCTGCGCTGCATCACGGGGCGAGCTGCTAATCTGGGCGCCGAGTTCGGCAAGCTCGGCCAGCACGGTTTTGTTCAGGTCAAACAGCTGCAGCTGGTGTCCGGCCTTGATCAGGTTGCGGGCCATTGGCGCGCCCATGTTGCCAAGGCCGATGAATGCAATACGCATGATGAACTCCTTAGCGCAGGCTGATAGTGGTGTTCACACCGTCGTTGACACTGTCGTCATCGAACCAGCGGCTGGTGACGGTCTTGGTCTGAGTGTAGAACTGCACCACTTGCTTGCCGTACGGGCCCAGGTCGCCAAGTTTTGAACCACGCGAACCGGTGAAGCTGAAATACGGGACCGGCACTGGAATCGGGATATTGATTCCGACCTGGCCGACGTCGATTTCGTTCTGGAACTTGCGCGCCGCAGCACCACTTTGGGTGAACAGGCCAGTACCGTTACCAAACGGGTTGCGGTTGACCAGGGCAATGGCTTCGTCGAGGGTGTCGACTTCCAGCACTACCAATACGGGGCCGAAAATTTCCTGGGTGTAGATCTGCATGTCGGTGGTCACCCCGGAGAACAGGGTTGGACCGACAAAGTTGCCCTGCTCAAAGCCTGGCACACTCACATCACGGCCATCGAGTTCGAGCTTGGCGCCTTCCTTGATGCCGCTTTCGATCAGGCCCAGCACACGCTCCTTGGCACGCTTGGAAATCAGCGGGCCGACGTCGGTGCCAGGTTCGCTACCGGCGTTGACCTTAAGGTTGGCAGCCAGCGCCTTGAGATCAGGCAGCCACTCACGCGCCTTACCGACCAAGACCGCCACCGAAGTCGCCATGCAGCGCTGGCCAGCCGCGCCGAAACCGGCACCGACCAGGGCGTTCAGGGTTTGCGTACGGTTGGCGTCCGGCAGCACCACGGCGTGGTTCTTCGCGCCCATCATCGACTGCACGCGTTTGCCGTGCTGGCCTGCGAGGTTGTAGACGTGGGTGCCCACCTCGGTGGAACCGACAAAGGAAATGGCCTTGATGTCAGTATGAGTGCACAGGGCGTCGACCACTTGCTTGCCGCCATGTACCACGTTCAGCACACCGGCCGGAACACCGGCTTCCAGGGCCAGCTCCACCAGCATCATGGTCGACAGCGGATCCTGCTCGGACGGTTTCAGGACAAAGGTATTACCGCAGACGATGGCCATCGGGAACATCCACAGCGGAATCATCGCCGGGAAGTTGAACGGCGTAATGCCCGCGCACACACCAATAGGTTGGCGCAGGGTATAGGTATCGACACCACCGGCGACGTTCTCAGCGAACTCGCCCATTTGCAGGCTGCCGATGCTGCACGCATGCTCGACCACTTCCAGGCCGCGGAAAATATCGCCTTCGGCGTCGGCAATGGTCTTGCCTTGCTCGGCGCTCAGTACCACTGCGATGCGCTTGGAATGCTCGCGGATAAGCGCCTGGAGCTTGAGCATGATGCGCATGCGTGCGCCGATCGGTGTGTCGCGCCAGGTCTTGAAAGCACGCTGGCCGGCAGCGATGGCTGCATCAACTTCTTCGGCAGTGGCAAACGGCACCCGGGCGAGCACTTGTTGCGTGGCCGGATTGACCACGTCGCGCCATTCGCTGGTCTTCGACTCGACCCATTGGCCGTCGATCAGCAGCTTGACCTGCTCGACCTTGGTTTGGCCGGGAGTAAGGGATGCGTTCATGTGCGTTCTCCTGAAATTGTTGTTAGGGAGAGATCGACGCCGGCGGGACATCCACGACGGGCGCTTGGGTCTAGGGCTTGTTTTGGAGTATAGATGTGCAAAGATCCAATAAAAACGCACATAAAAGCCGGACCAACATGCAAAAAAACATCACTTCGCTAGGCGCTTTGAACTGGGACGACCTGAAGTTTTTTCTGGAAGTAGCCCGTACCCGCAAGGCCAGCAGCGCGGCCAAGCGCCTCGGGGTGGACTACACCACGGTGTCCCGACGCATCAGTTCGCTGGAAAGCGCACTGGGCACCTTGCTCTTCGAGAAATCGCGGACCAACGGCTTTGTCCTGACCGCTGAAGGCCAGCGCCTGCTCAGCTACGCCGAGTCGATCGAAAGCACCCTGCACATGGCCTGCGAACAGGTATCGGGCTCCGGCGTGGCGCTATCCGGGCATGTGCGCATGGGCTGCACCGAAGGCTTTGGCAGTTTTTTTGTTACACCGCAGTTGAGCCACTTCGTCGATGCCTATCCGGCTATCTCGGTGGACATCCTGCCGCTGCCGCATTTCATCAGCCTGTCCAAGCGCGAAGCAGACATCGTCATCGCCCTGGAACGACCAGAGCACGGCCCCTACGTGTGCTGCAAATTGTGCGACTACCGCTTGCGCCTATACGCCACCCAGGAATATCTGGACAGCCACGAACCGATCACCCGCAGCAGCGACCTGGCGCGTCATCAATTCATCAGCTACGTCGACGACCTGGCCTTCAGCTCGGAGTTGCTGTACCTGGCCAACCTGATTCCCTCCGCCAGCGCCAATCTGCGCAGCACCAGCGTGATCGCCCAGTACGTGGCGGCTCAACAGGGCCGTGGGCTGGCGATCCTGCCCTGCTTTCTGGCCGCACAAGACCCACGCCTGGTAGCGATACTGCCCGATGAGGTGGAGATTACCCGGCAATTCTGGATGTACTGTCGCGAGGACTTGCGCAAGTTGAAGCGGATTACCCTGTTGTGGGATTACATCCGTGGGGTGACCGAGCGCAACGCGCCACTGTTGATGGGCGAGTCGCGCACGATGCGGTTCAACGAGGGGTAGATCGACAAGGAGTAAGGGTTGCTCATCCTACCTACCGCAAGGGGCTGAAAGCAACGCCTTGTAACACCACTTGTGACAAGGGTTGTGACAGGATTTGTAACACCGCTTGTGACAGTTTATCGCCCTGCTGCTCGGTGACCGGCTGAGCAGTATCACTTCAATGAGCATCAGCCGTCGGCATGTGTGACCAACCTACTGATCACTGGCCATAAGCCACCTATCTGAGTGTAGAATCTACAGCCACCGCGAGTAGGCAACCGATATTGGGGTTGTCCGTCACCTACGGTCTGTTGAACACCATAAGGATTGGATATGGAAGTTGCTGCAAGCCAAAGACCAAAAATTCATCAAGCGAAAACATCATTGCTTTTGTGGGCTTCTGCTTTAACAATTGCATCTACTGTTCTTGTTTTTATTGCCACTATTGGTAAAGATTATGGAATGTCGGGCATCTCATCGGTAATAGGTGAGCCTGTAGTATTCCAAAGCTACATATTTCAAGCATTGGGCGGTAGCATCGGGCTTCCTGCTATTCATGTATTGGTTGCTTCCTTATTCAAATCAAAGCGGAACTCTACTTCGCGCCGCCGCATATTCATTGTATGGTCTGTGGTTGTGATTACTCTTCAATTGATTGTCATTAAATCCTTGTAAGGTGCTTGCCACATGGAAAATACACCCTTAACCAGTTCTGACCATAGTAAGATTCTTGTCTTTGCCTTACTCATGCTGCCAATCATTGGTTTCTTTGTTGGTGTTGCACCAGCTGTATTCCTGCTGTTTGGTGTATTTATGATGAAGAAGAACAATGACTTCTCTCATATTTCCACAGCTGTCAGGAATGCCAAAATCTACCTGTATATCGCATTAGCCATCGCTGGAGTCTGTACTGCGTGGTTCGCTACTACGCTGGGTGCTTATAATCGCTGGGATCGACAGGGAGAAGAGTTTATAGTCTCATGCTTTGCAGTTGGCATAGTACTCTTCTACTTGTTTATCTTGAACGCGCTTTTCTACAAACCTCTTCTCCAGCATAAAACATGGGTTGCTGATAATGGCATATTCAGCAACAAGCCTAAGACAAATACGCACTCATCTGATATAGATATCATCAAGGGCGAGAGAATGAAATCATTTTCTGTAGCTGATGAATTGATTAAATGGGCAAAACTGAAAGAGGATGGCCATATTAGCGAGCAAGAGTATAATGACGCTCGCAACAAGCTTTTGCAGCGGGAATAGCTTTTGGTTCGGGTGGCGATAGTACGGCGTCAGCGCCTATTTGATTGCCATATAATCATAACGCCCCAATAGAACTCGAATAGAATTAAAGAGTTCGGAGGCAACCGGTGTCGGAGAATGTTGTGTGAAATTCATTATAGATGCTGCATCATTTGGCTCTAATTTGCTAACCATCGCAGCATCATCTATTGCGATTTACTTGTTTTTTGCCAAGCGCAAAGAAATATCCTCAGTATTTTCGCTTTTGGTAAACTACACCTTTCAAATGTCTCTTTCTGAAATTAAAGAAAAGCTTGAGCGTTTAAACGACTACAATGCAAAGGATCAGGAAAGCTGCGAAATAATAGAAAACATCTTTCATGAAATAATTGGGCAAATTCGCGGAAATGATAAGCTTCGCGGCCATTTCTCTGAGCTGACAGATAGAATGGAAGAGCTTGCCTCTAATAGGAAGAAGCTCACTGAGCCGAAGAAGCGAGCAGTAGTAAGCGAACTACGTGAAAGGCTCAGAAATTTAAATGTCGCAAATATCGATAGTTTGATTGGAGACGAAAGGGCATGAGCAAAATCGTTGAAGCTGTGAATGTGATGATTTCGAATCAAGACAAGATAGATTCGACATACCAAGGCATTTATGAACCCGAGGTTTTCTTTAGATACGACAAGAAACATAATTGGTCAATTCTGAGAAATGATGCTGGCGATTTTTATCTCCACTATTATCCAGCGAAGTATAAAGTTGAGGATTTAGCCTCGTGGCCCGAAGAGGCTTGGCATGAATTTAGGGGAACGGTTTCCTACAACTCAAAAGATTTAGGAACCAAGGAAGCTAAAGACTCTCTTAGAGAGCTCTATACAGTCGTTAAAGAAAAGGTATTCGGAATGGATGATGTTCTTGCCGACATTATCAAAAGTGACGCTACTTGGTAAGGAGTTGCTACATCGAGCTGCTACTACCTCAGTTCAATTTACCATCCCCCAAATCAAAATCCCAATTGGTGATGGAATCCGACCAAGTTGTAAGTGAAAATCCCCTGAGGTAGGGCACCCATGTTCAGTAGGGCCAGACCACAGAACGGGTGGAAAAACTTTATGATTTCAAAATCCGTGCAGATACAAACAAAAAGCCTTGCCACAAGCTCAGATTGGGCTCACAGCAAGGCTTTTGAGTGCATGTCCACCCTACCCCACGGGCAAGGCTGTAAACGGCTG
This sequence comes from Pseudomonas arcuscaelestis, assembly GCF_016881005.1. Taxonomy (GTDB): domain Bacteria; phylum Pseudomonadota; class Gammaproteobacteria; order Pseudomonadales; family Pseudomonadaceae; genus Aquipseudomonas; species Aquipseudomonas arcuscaelestis. The sequence goes on from NZ_JACOPV010000011.1 coordinate 224,381, forward strand.
TATGGGACTAGTTTTAACCACCTGCTTTCAGTTCCTTCTTGATTCTGTAGACCGTGGCAACTCCGCACTCTGCCAGCTTGGCTACATCGTCGGCGGTCATGGTTGGGTGTTTGGCCATGATGTTAGTCACCTTCTCCCACATCGCAGCATTCTTACCTTTGCCCGCTGGTTTCCATTCAGGGTTAGCGGCCTTCTTATTCTCGATACCCTGCTTGATACGCTCCACACGTTTCTCTTGATCGAGCCGTGCCATGGTTGCCATGAGGTCTAGGAGCATGTTGTTAATCACTTTCATGATCGCACCTGTGATGCCGTTACCGTCAACCAACTGGTGAGAGGTGGGTAGATCGATCACGACCAAACGAAGTCCTTTGCCCTCGATAGTACTCTTCAGCGAGTCCCACTCAGAACTGGTCAAGCGTGAGAGGCGGTCTACCGATTCCACTACCAGCACGTCACCCGCTTGAGCAGCATCAAGCAAACGGGAAAGCTCAGGACGCTCCAGCTTGGTTCCTGAGATGTTCTCAGCGTATACGTCTGCAATGGTCAGGCTATGATCACTGGCGAAAGCCTCAAGCATCTGGCGTGCTCGGTTGGCGTCCTGATCCTTGGTGGAAGCACGGAGATACAGATGGGCTTTCATACTCACTATCCTTTACCTAGCAAATCGATGGACCTATGATAATCAATCATATAGCTATCTTCAATAGGTATTTTGATAGTGACTATCAAATAGGACTGCCACTCCCGTTTGAGTAGAGTCATTTGATAGTCAGGTCTGCGCTTGGCGTGTGAAAAGTGCGATGATAGCTTTATGCTTTCATGACACCAAGGACGAAACTGATGCGACCACTGTTTGCCGTTGCAGCAATTGCGATGCTGGCCGGCTGCGCTGCACCACCAACTGTTGGCGAGGCTGTACCTGCTCCAGGCAACCGATTGCTGGCACTCCAAGCCGAGGAACATGGCAAAGATGCTACCGTGACCGTCGTGCGGGAAAGTGCAATACAAGCTGGTCACTGCTTCTTTGGTATCTACTTGGACGGAAAGCTTGTAGCCCGACTGGATAACAATGAGAAAGCCACCTTCCATGTGAAGCCCGGCAGAAGGCTTGTAGGTGTGGGCTCTGATCCGCAAGGAGCAGGAAATTGCTCCGGTAACAGTCGCTACAAGAGAGAAGTGGCGACATGGATTGAAGTTGGTGAAAGTCAAACATTCCGCATTTCATTCCAACCAATGTTGGACATTCGCCCATCGTCTTACTGACGAATTTTTTGGACGCGTAAGGGAAGTTGTAGTTATCACCGTTCGACGGTGAGGATGATGACACGGTGTTTGGGGGGGGCGTTCCTCTTACTCACTTTCGGATGATCTATGATTACCCTATTCAGCGTTGATGCTGAAGAATGATTATCGAGGATGAATCCTCAAGAACGTCAACCTACCGGTTTCCTTGGCAATCACTGATTGACAATCAGAACATCATCACTCTCATATACATCAGTGATCGCAGGTGAGCGAACGGAGTGAGTGAATGCCTTTGGGGTACAGGACAGACAGTCCTACCCGCTTTTGATCTTAATCTGTGTTAAGCACAGGATAGTAATATTCTGTATTTCATACAGTAATATTATTCTTAACTACGCTAAGTAGTTAATATTCTTTTTGTTATGGAGTGTTTACACTCCTTCTCTTTATCTATCTTTCTATATAAATACTATTTGTTACACAAAGAATAATATAAAGCCTTTGATCTTTACCTACCTCGCTTCGCTCACACCTTCTCGCCCACTCTAAGGTATGGTGGGCGCGACTGGGTGAATGGGCGGTCATGCCGCCGATTTAAGCCACCCTTGCTCCTCGACGAAATCGAGGAAGTAGTCATGTGTATTAGGTTCTGGAATGAACCTGTCGACCGCCAGCCGCCCACTTGCTCGCTTCGGTGTAGGGATATCAGCATAGCCATCAAGCCCGTCAGTAATTTTTTTTGTTCTTTCGAGCAAAGTGGATACAGGTTCTTGACCCAATCCACTCAGGAGCTTGAGTACATGGCGACGAGCCGCGAATCGCTGCTTGCTAACAGCTTCGGTACTGTCATTACTACTGAATTCAAACATGAATTCATCCATCAGTTCATCAAGGCGAGAAGAAAGCACGCTAGCGGCCTGCTCAAGAGTGATGCGACTTTCAGTTGGAGTTGAGTTGTCAATCCAGTCGGGAATGAAGTTGGCATCTTGGCCACTGGTTGCAGCCTGTTCCCGAACCTTCGCTTTGACCCGCTTGATGGTGTCTTTGTCATACAAGCTTTCGTAACATCCCACAGAATGGTTCCATACACAACCATATTCAGAGTGCAGAATGCTACGGAGTTCATAGTCCTTCACACCTTGCTCCCTGCATGCGAGTTCGTAGACTTGGTGTACTGACTTGTCGAACGATGTTGTAGGCTTTCTATTAGTTACAGGTACTCCAGTAACAACCTTGCGGACAAAGTGTTCAGTTTCACCTGTGGTAGTAACAATATTTCGTCGTGACATACCTGTCAGGTGTAATGCCATGATTTCTTGAATACGTGCATCATCATTTGCAGCCTGACCGGTATCAAAAGACTTGGAAGCTGCGGCGTTTTGAATTTTCATTGTGATTCCTCCTTATTGGATTCAATTCATCGGCATGCCTATCGGGGCGTGCCGGGTGTGATTACTTACATCGCAAACACAAAAATTCCTACAATACGCATTTCGTTTTACGAAAGCGGTCGTATGGAAGGTGGCGCGCTAGATGAGGGTGCGAATTATACAGCAACTCCAAAAACATGAAAACGTCTTGACAGATTGTCTAGATGAAATCAGCAGAAAACCCTTTAGAGAACTCAAATCAAATTTAGAGAAGTCGCCAAGCCACATTTGTCAGCAAGAAATCACCAGCCGCTCATGGCGTCAGACTAAGCGATTACAGCGATGATCATCGTTACCCGCAACTTTGCATGTCGAGTCCAAGAAAGCGTCCAGAATCACGTTTACAGAGCCTTCCAGAGCCATTCCTGCTCTGATCCTTGGTGAGTCTGGTTTAATTCGTTGAATCTGTTAGGAAATGAATACTTTTCTGTGTGAACGAGGAATGTGCTTAACGCGTCTACCACGTTGACCAACAGAAATCGGGGTGAAACCAATATCGCTACTTTTCTGCAGGCAATAAAAAAGGCTCACTCGTACAAAACCAGTGAACCTTTACCTGATACTTCATTGTTTATCACTCAGTGATTAGTCGAACATCATTCAGGAATGTGAAGTGGTGTGAAACATTCAAGCACTTGCTTCTCAATCAAAGCCATTTGTTTGGCTTCTTTCTCCGCTGCTGCTTTCAGTTCTTTCTCTTGCTGAGTTTGAATCAGTTGCTGACGCAACAAATCTTGATACCTTGCATGTTCAGAGTGTAGCCATGCGACATACTCTCCCTTCACCTTAGCATGAATAGCTTCAATATCGAGTGCTTGAATATCATCAGGTTTTTTGACGTAACATGAATAGTTCAATGGTTCCATCACAACCCGATAACCCCGTGAGATTGTATAGCCAGCTTTCACCTTTTCTACTACAGCCTCTAGAAAATCATGGGAAAGTGATGCCGTTACATGTTCCAAACTATCAGTTGTATTGTGATAGCGATGCAAGTCAATATCAATACGGCGTTGATACTCAGCTTGATCAAACTTCGGCGGAGTGCCAGAAATCTTAATTTTGTCTTTGTTTGCTGCTGTCATTTATTTGCTCCTTTCTGTTTATGAATTAACTGAATCATCTTGCTGATAATGGTGGCTTGATACACCAGTTCATCAAATTGACATTTAGGCTTTGCCAATGTCTTAACAGTGTTTGGCTTAACGCTCACTACCTTAATGCTATAGCTCTGCCTTCTTGCTACAGCGCGTTGTAAACCTTTAATGAAAGAATCAGACATGTCTGCCACCATATAGTGAAGCTCCACTAATTGAACGTTGATCCTCTAGCAATTCAATGATATCGCTACAACGTTGGAATTCAGATTGATTGCGTGTCATTTTCGCCGCCGACCTCAAAGACTTGAAGTGTCTGATCTGGCCGGTAATGAATTTATTATCCATGGTTCTGCACCAGCATATCGGTCAAGTAACTATCGATTCCTTTCTTTGACTTGAATGCTTCGATTGCAAGATTGGTGTAGCAGAAAATTGGAACTTTTAACTGTACGAGAACAAAGTTCTTCCGATTGGATCGAAACTTCTTAGCTCTACAACTGTTGCTGCAACTGGTTGCATGTTTACGCAAGTGCGTAATATCTGAATTACAAATGAGACAAAGCCTAATACCTTCCATAGAACCTCCATAGAATAAATGATGAATTGTTTGATTAAATACTGCGGACAAAAAAAGAACCCCTCAACACCTGAAAGGCACCGAGGGAGATAGAGGGAATTAAATTGTAACGCTTGAATGTCTCATGCTTTGAGGAACATTCGGAATAAGTGCCACCGACAATCGAGGGTAGTCAGTGGCAGGTGACAACTTATAACGAGGGAAGGAGAAAACCTGATGCAAGCTGTCTTGGGCGAGGATGCCCACTGAAATTAGAGTTGATTTAGAAAAGCCAGCGGACCTCCGACCTGAACAGCAAACACCAACAAAATGCTGAAACTACTTTTCTCAATCAATACGAATATTTTAATAAAATAAACCAAAAAAGTCAATACCGTTACATATGTTTTTACACTTTAAGTCAAGTATTTTAGTTGCAATTAAAAATTTTATTCATTCTCGCAGAACACTTTACTCAACATATCAGCAACAACTTCAACAGGTACGCCATTACCGTATGTATCAAATGTAATAGTGCGGGAGGCGTGCCCCATTACAGCTTGAGCATGGAGTACGGACACTCCTTTTGTCTGCATCAATGATGCCAGTGAATGACGTAAAGAATGGAATACTAGGCCGCGCTCATAAGTGTCTGCAAGTGCAGCGGGGATACCTTGTTGATTCACCCACTCACCTGATGGTCTGTATCCAAGCTGAGCAAGCTCCGTTGCGTCCTCCGCCCGGCATGTATCGACGTACCGCAAGAATGCAGCAAGATCGAATCCGTAAGCACCGTCAATGAGTGGCACCAATCGCTTACTCTGTTTGTTCTTGATCGACTTCCCTTCACCATTTTCATTTATGTGAATGGCTACGACTCCTGAGTCAGATACTACAACGTCACTCGTTGTTAATTGACATATCTCCTTCAGTCTCCCACCAGTGATGATCCCTAGGCTGAGCAGCCATCGCTTCCATGATGCCTCTGGAAGGTCGTTCGCATATTCCATCAGCTTGCTCACCTGATGCTGTGAGAAAGCCTTCCGGGTCGATTCAATCCCCTTTGTAAGCTTCAGCTTCTTGTCGTATGTCTTGCTCAGGTGCCCATTCTCGACAGCCCATGCGAGCACAGCTGACAACTTCACAATCAACTTGTTTACCGTTGAGGGCATCCGTCCTTGGGCTAGTCGCCCCCTGAACGCTACAAGGTCTTCTCTTGAGTGGTTCCTGAAGTCCAATCCCTCCAGATGCTCACCGATGACCTTGTGACACAACGTCGTTTCCTTCAGGGTTGAAGGTTTCTGCTCTCCAGCACGATCTGCCATGTACAACTGCGCGAGTGCATCAAAGGTCATCGGTGACTCTGCTGGCGCTGTGCTCATCACCTCTCTGTACCGTGTTTCCACTGGGCTTGGGGGAACGTTGACGTTCCGGTACAAATCCCCCCAATGATGGAAGGGATGACTGTCATCAGCAGACACCACGGTGCGACTCACCAATGTCACCAGATACTCCCGTAGATCGTTCCACGAGGCTTCAGGCCGCTCGATGTGGAAGTGTTGGAGCGATGCTAAGAGATGACTGGAGGTGTCCATTGCCCGCCTTCGATCAGTGGTCTTCAGAGACACAGATACCATCCTGCTCACGCTACCTGTCATGCGAAGGCGCAGGTAGTAGATACCGTGTCGCCGGTAGTGGTAGGGACTGGCAAGTCGGCAATGTGGCCTCAACGGCAACGTGCGGGTTGTGACATTGCTTGTAACAGGGTGGCTTTGTAGGACGACGCTCATGGTGGCTAACCCCTTGAATCTATTGGATTAACCCTTCCCTCTTTGTCGTTCTGGATGTACTGTCGCGAGGACTTGCGCAAGTTGAAGCGGATTACCCTGTTGTGGGATTACATCCGTGGGGTGACCGAGCGCAACGCGCCACTGTTGATGGGCGAGTCGCGCACGATGGGCTTCGCCGACTGATAGCTCTTCAATAAATCAGGTAGCGGTGCAGACAACTCCCCTAAAGGCGTGGCACAGATTGTGGAGGAATGGCGTGCTGCTCAGGGCCTGCCGGGATTCAAAGACTGACGAATGGATTGCGAGCGAGCGCATGGAACTCACTGAAAATTGGTAGAGCCTATGAGAAACACACTCTGCCATTGCGTCTGTAGTGATAGGACTTGGAAGCGGATTACCCTGTTGCGGGATTACATCCGCGGGGTGACGGAGCGCAACACGCCATTGCTGATGGGCGAGTCGCGGGACGCGGGGCAACGCCAACACATTATGCCTGTGTAATCGTCGGTCCTGACATACCCGCGATAGCGTTCCAGCAAGCGCAACGGTGCGTCGTGCGCACGGCTGGAGGTGTAATCAAACAACACGAACGTCGTAACCCCCAAACACCACATCGATATTTATAGAAACGGTTAACACTGATAATGAAAAAAGATATCAGCGACTGCACCGAAGACGAATTCATCAGCTTCATGCACAAGCTGCTGGCTGAAAACAAATCAGCAACTGATGACGTGTTAGATGTTCTGCTGGACCAATTTTGTGAAATTACCGGTCATCCAGATGGTACCGACCTCATTTACTACCCAGAAAATGGATCAAGCGGATCGGCGCAAGACGTCACGCGGGTGGTGAAGGAATGGCGTGCTGCTCAGGGCCTGCCGGGATTCAAAGACTGACGAATGGATTGTGAGCGAATGCATGGAACTCACTGAAAAATTCGTAGAGCCCATGAGAAACACGATCTGCCATTGCGTCTGTAGTGATAGGACTTAGAAGCGGATTACCCTGTTGCGGGATTACATCCGCGGGGTGACGGAGCGCAACACGCCATTGCTGATGGGCGAGTCGCGCACGATGGGCTTCGCCGATTAGTCGGAGGCGACGACGATGGCGACCCGGCGGTTCTCCATTCGGCCGGCGCGGGTGTCATTGCTGGCCACCGGTACTCGGCTGCCCAAGCCTCGGGTTTCGACGTTTTCCGCGCGCATGCCAATGGCCGTGAGCACGTTGGCCACGCTCTTGGCTCGACGCAGCGACAGTTGCTCGTTGTAGGCCGCCTTGCCGGAAGAATCGGTATGACCATCAACGCGCACGCGCTGGATGCCCACCGACAACAGCGACTTGCCAATACGCTCGACGATGGCTCGGCTCTCGCTGTTGAGTGAATCCAGGTCGCTACCGAACAGTACCTTGCCCGACAAGCCGAATTCCCAGCCTTCATCGGTCAATTGAAATCCTTGTTGCTTGAGCATGGCGATCTGCTCAGCGGTCAGGCCCTTAGGTGGTGTGCTCTGGCAGCCCGCCAGGGCCAGCAGCACCAGGGCCAGCCAGATAAAATGAGAACGTAGATATTGACTCAGGTGTGTCACGGTTCAGCTCCTGTTTTTTACTTGATTGGCAGAGTGCTCCGTCTCTGCCGTTTGCCACTGGCCTCGGGTGTTGCGTTTGGCCTGGTACATCGCCGCATCGGCGGCTTGAAGCAAGTCCGATGGCGTCAGACCATCATCCGGGAAGTAGGCAATACCGACGCTCAACGAGGTGACAATGCTTTGTCCTGTCGACAGGTGAATCGGCACATGCATGCTGGCAATGATCTTCTCGGCGATGCGCATGGCATCTTCACGACTGTGCAGCGGCGCCAGCAGCACGGCAAACTCGTCCCCGCCCAAACGGGCCACCAGGTCACTTTCGCGCAGTTGTGAGCGCACCCGGTTGGCAACACTCACCAGTACTTCATCGCCCGCGGCATGGCCATGGCTGTCATTGATGTCCTTGAAGTTGTCGCTGTCGAGAAACAGCAGCGCCATGTTCTCCTGGTATTTGCTGGCATTGCGCAACGTGCGGCTGAGCCGGCCTTCGAAAAAGGCTCGATTGGGCAAACCAGTGAGACTGTCGTGACTGGCCTTGTGCGCCAGGCTCCGATTCTCGCGCTGCAGATGGTTCTGCCAACTTTCCAGTTCGTCGAGCAGGGCATTGAAGTCGTTGCCTAACTCATTGAGTTCGGCAATCTGTGCTGACGGCACGCGGCGGTCGAAACTGCGCTCGCGGCGCGCAGCGTGGGCGACTGCGGCCAAGCTGCGCAAAGGCCCGACGATATCACCGAACATGCGCCGCGACAGGTACAAGGCCCCCACGACACTGAGCGCTGTGCAAAAAATGATGCCGGCCAAGCCACTGAGCAGGAAGCGCACCAAGCTCCCCCCCTGCCCGATCAATTCGATGCGTCCGACCTGCTGCCCCTGATGCATTACCGGCAAGGTGACCGGCTCATCCAGCAACATGTGCGCAACTTGTTGTTCCATCCGCGCCAGCAGGCTGTCGTCACTGCGATGCCAGCTCGCCATCAGTTGGTTGCTGTCATCGAACACCTTGACGTCGGCCAGTTCTTCCGTGGACGCGATCATGGCCAGGGCTTCATTGGCCGCGCTGCTGTCATTGAACACCACGGCGGCTTCGACCGTGTAGTTGATCGAGCGCGCGATCAAGTGCAGGTTGTGGTTGGCATATGACCGCAACGCCAGCACCCCCAGCAACGTCAGGGAAATACCTGCCAAGCCGACGGCCAGCAAGGCCACGCTCAAATGGCGACGCCCAAGCACCGCACGTAAGGTCGGACGCTGGTTTCCCCAGCCAAAACCGATCATGGATGTGCCGCCCGCCGACGCGACAATTGCAACACAGAGGGGTGGATGCGTACGCCGCTACGCGAGACTGAATCAAGATTGACGTCGAACGCCACCTGCTGGTCGCTAACACGCAGGCAAAACACACTGCCGACGGTGCAAAGGTCGTCGGCCTCACTGATGCTCAAGACCGGATGACCAGCAATGGCACTGAACAACTGGCGTCGTTCATCCTCGCTCATCTGGCCGAGATAAACCGCGTCGCATTCATTGGCAATGCGCGGATCCCCGGCCAGCAAGCGCCTCACCACCAATGCACGGCCTGTAGCCTGCGTTGTGCCCTTTACCAGGTCGTCGGTGTACTCGGTGGGGCCAACCAGACACAAACGCAGCTGCGTCGGCTCCACCGGCCAGCGCGCGTAGCTGAGTATGCCCAGCACTACCTGAGTTACGGCAGAAGCACGTTGCTCGGCCATACTTGAAGTCTGCGTTGATTCGGCGCAGGCCAGGGTGGCAAACAGCAAGGAAAAAGCGGCCACCAGCGAGCGCCCAGGACTCGTTACACGTCCCGATGTCGAGGCGGCCACTTTCATGAAGGAAATCTCAGAACGCTAGAAAATCATGTCGCAACGATAGCACAATGGCCATATTCCCAGTGAGGGAACGCCCTCCTGAAAATCCGCTGAAAGTCCGATTCACCCTGTTCATACCTGCTCCAGCATGAGTCCGGAGATACGTTTGACCTTACGACGCACTGCGTCTTCAAACACTCCCTGACGCGGCTCGATTAAAGTAAAACAGCTTTTTGCCCGGGTAATACCGGTGTAAATCAACTCCTTGGTCAACACCGGATTGAGAACATCGGGCAGCACCAGGGCAGTATGGTCGAACTCGGAGCCCTGGGATTTGTGCACGGTCATTGCGTACACGGTTTCCACATCGTTCAGACGACTAGGCAGTACAAACCGTACGCCGCCGCGGCCGTCATTTCGAGCAAAGGCTACCCGCAGCACCTGCTGACCAGGCTGTTGCTCATCCGGCAGGCGCAAGGCTATGCCGATGTCGCCATTCATCAAGCCGAGGCCATAGTCGTTGCGCGTCATGAGTACGGGGCGCCCCTCATACCAAGGCTGATCGACATCGATCAATCCGGCGGCACCCAATACCCGAGCAACACGCTGGTTCAACCCTTCGACGCCCCACGGCCCCTTACGAACGGCGCACAGCAGTTGGAACGTTTCAAATCCCTGCAACACCGCCATCGCCCAGGCTTCCCAGCGTGGGTCTAGCGCTGGCGTGGCCAGTGAAGGGCGCTGGCGTCCAATTGCCTGCAAATAGCTGCGATAGCCCTGCGGCCCATCGCTGCTACCCAGACCATCAAGCAGCAGACGGTCGAGGGCGCGGTCCTGTTCGCCGCGCAGGGTCAAACCGTACACATCATCTTGAGTTTGCTTGAGCAATGCCCGGGCCTGTTCAGCGTCTTGCAGATTGACCAGGCGTGCCAGCCGGCCAATACCACTGCTCTCACCAAAGCGTCGGGAAAAGCGCAACATCACCACCTGCTGCGCCAGTGGGAATTGCTCACGGCTGCCAGGTTGCAGTTCACTGCCCGCCAATGACTCACCACTGATCTGTTCAAGCCAGGCCTGAGTCTGGGGGCTGTAGCGTCCGGCCTCGGCATCGCGGCACAGATCGCCAAGCACGGCGCCGGCTTCCACCGATGCCAATTGATCCTTGTCGCCCAACAACACCAGACGGGCATGAGCGGGTAACGCGGCAAGCAGATTGGCCATCATTTCCAGATCGATCATCGAGGCTTCGTCGACCACCAATACATCCAATGGCAGAGGGTTGCCCGCGTGATGACGAAAATGCCGCGATCCGGGGCGACTGCCCAACAAGCGGTGCACGGTCGAGACATCGGTAGGGATGTTTTCCCGCACTTGGGCGTCAACCGCCAGACGCTCGACCTGTTGGCCAATCGACTCGGTCAAGCGCGCCGCCGCCTTGCCTGTAGGTGCTGCCAGCCGTATGCGCAGTGGTCGCCCGGCCTCTACCGCAGGCGCCTGAAGCAATGCGAGCAAACGCACGACAGTGGTGGTCTTACCGGTACCAGGACCGCCGGTGATGATGCTGAAGCCACCGCGTGTGGCCAAGGCGCAGGCCAGCTTTTGCCAGTCCACCTGCCCTGCCTGACTGCCCGTGGCAAATAACTGCGCCAAGCGCGCCGGCAAGTCGGATGGAATGGCTTCGACCTGTTCAAGACGCTGGCGCAAGGCACCGTCGATCTGTCGTTCATAGGTCCAGTAACGGCGCAAATACAAGCGCTGGCCGCTGAGCACCAAGGGCCGAGCGGCATCTTCCTTCCGTGCACCATTGGCAACCAGACGGCTACCGGCCAGACGCTGCAACCAGGTTGCCAAGGTCAGTTGCTCAAGCAATTGCGACGGTAGCAACAAGGGACCGGCCAGAGCATCCCCCTCCGGCGGCAACGACAGGGCGAAGTCAGGCTCGGCCAGCGTCTCGCCCAGGTCCAGGCAAACATGGCCATGCCCCAACTGGTGGCTGGCGAGCGCTGCGGCCAACAGGACCAGGGAATCCCCTTGCGGGTCCAACTCCTCGAGAAAACCGACAAAGGCCCGGTCCAGGGCGCGCAGCCAGCTGCGCTCAACCCAGCGATCAAGCAGCGCGAGCAGATCGGCACTGTCGTTCAATGGCTCAAGTGCCGCCAAATGCCGGGCATCCAGCGGTGTCGGCAGCAGATCATCGAGCGTACGGCTCATGGTGCATCTCCCAGGAACAGGTCATGTTGCTGCGGGTTACTGAGGCCGCGGAACAAGGCATCGAGGCGCTCGATCAATTCCCGGGGCGGTTTGACGAAATACACGCCACCGGTCGCCGAGTGCACGCCGCGCAAGAAGATGAACAGTGCACCGCCCACATGCCGGTCGTAATCGTAGTCCGGCAGCCTCGCACGCAACTGACGGTGCAAGGCCAGCAGATACAGCACATATTGAAGGTCGTAACGGTGACCTAGAATCGCCGATTCCATGGCCAACTCGCTGTAGGCAAGGTCATCGGGGCCCAGCCAGTTGGACTTGTAATCGGCCACATAGAAGCGCCCATCATGTTCGAAGGCCAAGTCGATAAAACCCTTGAACATGCCGTTGAGCTGGGCCGGCTGGGCGGCGACTCGGCTAGCACCCTGATGAGTGTGCTCACACACCAGGCGATCCAGTTGGCCGACGTCAACCTTGTGGCTGGCAAACCAGAACTCCATCTCGATCTGGTACTGGCTCAGCTGATTCAAGGCGACCATCGGGCTCGCCGGTTCCAGCGCCCTGGGCTGCAGCAACAATTGTTTCAGCCAATCGCTGAGGGTGTTGATCCAGCCCTCCCAGTCACGACGGTTGCAGCGCTGGCCGACCGTACGCTTGAGCGCTGCGTCGTTGGCCGTCACCTGCGCAAAGCCTTCGAGCCCTGCCCATTCGAGCAAGCCGTGAAGGAACGTCCCGGGATTCGGGCCACGCGGGAAGCGATGGATATCACCGCTGCCGGGCGCAACTTCGCGCAGCTGCTGCGGATCGGGTCGTTCGTCATCCAGTAGGTGCTGAGCCTGAGAGCTGTCTGCTGCCAGCGTCATCGCGTCCTCGCCTATTCGTAAGGCACTGTAGGAGGCAATCCACCAGTTTTCGGCAGCACGACGCTTGGGCTCACGTACGGGCAAAAGCTCGGAGTGATTGAGTGGCGCGCTATAGGCCTGCTCATCTGGCTCGGGCATGGCGCTGCAAGCAATCGCCGAACAGTCAGCTTGCAATGCCTGCAACCAGTCATTGAGTTGACTGGAGTTTGCCAGTGGGGCACCCCCGCCCAGCAGATAGCCCAGCGCCGAACGGTGTAGCAACGAAGTTTTGCCAGCGCCGCGCTTGAGGTCTGCAACACCTAGCCAGCACGCGTGCTGGGCACGGGTCAGGGCGACGTAGAGCAGACGCAGGTCTTCAGCCAGCCGCTCATCGTCGGCCAGGGCGATTTGCTCCGCGTCCGGGGTCAGGGTGAGATGCGCGTGCCCGTCGCTGTCGTGCCAGGCCAACGGCAAGCGCTGGCCATCTACCGGTTTGCTGGTACAGATGAACGGCAGAAATACCAGCGGGTACTCCAGCCCTTTGGACTTGTGGATTGTCACCACTTTGACCAGTTGCTCATCGCTTTCCAAACGCAAGATCTGATCTTCACCCGCCTGTCCGACGCTGGCCAAGTGCTCGCCCAGGTGGCGAATCAAAGCTTGCTCGCCATCCAGCTCCGTGGCCGCCTGCTGCAGCAACTCGGCCAGGTGCAACAGGTTGGTCAACACTCGCTCACCGTCACTGCGGGCAATCAACACCTGCGGTAGTTGGAAGTCATGCAGCAAACGTCGCAGCATCGGCAACACCCCCTGGGTTCGCCAGATCAGCCGGTACTGGCGGAACTGCATGACCCAGCGCTCCCACACTCGCTCGTTCTGGTTCAATTGCTCCAGATCCGCAAGCGGAAGATTCAACGTGATACTGGCCAGCGCAGCCTTCAGCAGGCGCTCGGCATCCGGCTCGGCACAGGCCTTGAGCCAGGACAACAGGTCCTGGGCTTCCTGCGCGGCGAACACCGAATCCTTGTCTGAGAGGTACACACTGCGTACATCGCGAGCGGCCAGTTCGGCCCGGATCAACTGCGCCTCGCGACCATCGCGCACCAGGATGGCGATGTCCGAAGGCAGGCAGCCACGCAGCGACTGGTCGGCCTGGAGAAATCCGCTACGCCCCTGCTGCCCACCGTTGAGCAGCGCAACGATCTGGCTGGCACAACTGACAGCCAATTGCTGCCGATAGACCGCGCCGGAAACGGGTTCCTCGCTGGGTAACTGCCACAGATTCAAAGCCGCTAGTGTTTGTCCATTAACCTGGAACTGTTCACTGCGACCTTGGGCCTTGACCTCGACAAAGGGCACTGGGTTGTCTTCGCCCTCGCGGAACAAAAAAGCGCCACGGCCACGTTCACTCAGTTCGGCGCGCATGAACACATGGTTGACAGCACCGACCATAGACGCACTGGAACGGTAATTGGTGTCCAGGCTATGCAAGCGGCCGGTGGTAGCACGACGGGCGCCCAGGTAGGTAAAGATATCGGCACCACGAAAGGCATAGATTGCCTGTTTAGGGTCACCGATCATGAACAAACCAGTATCGCGGACGTTGTCTTCGATACGGTAGATACGTTGGAAGATCCGGTACTGGACAGGGTCGGTGTCCTGAAACTCATCGATCAAGGCCACTGGGAACTGCTCGCGGATCAATCCCGCCAGACGCTCACCCGTGTCACCTTGCAAGGCGTGATCGAGGCGTACCAGCATGTCGTCGAAGCCCATCTCCGCTCGACGACGCTTTTCCTGCTCGAAGCGCGCGCCGACCCAGGCGGCAGCGTGTTCCAGCAAGCAGGCATCGGGAGTTGGCAACGCCGTGAGTTTTTCTTTCAGGCTTTCCATGGCCTGCAGTGCCGGATGACTCGGTGGCTCGCCCTTCCAGGCTTCGGCCATACCGATGCGTGTGAGGCGAGTGAAACCGGTGCCCAGGTCAAGTTCCAATGCCTGTTCGTCGGCAGCCCAACTGGCAAGCTTCTCACACCAGGGCTCGAAATAACGCGCCTGCATCTTGCGACCGTCGACTTGCTTGGCAGCCAGGCCGTCTCGACAAATCTGCAGCAACTCGCCGGACCACTGCACCCATGGAGCCTTAAGCTTGTGCAGTTGCTCTGCGCGCTGCTGCAACACCGCGTCGATCAATGCCTGCGGTTCTTCTGTGGTGTTCTCGATACGCTGGCGACCAAAAAGTGCACGCACCCGGGGCAGTAATGCATCGGGACTCACCCAGTTGCTCCGCACCCAGGCCAGCGCATCGCCTTGCATGCAGTAGCAAAAGCGCCGCCAGTAATCGCGCATGACCTGTCCGAGCAACTCGCTGTGGTCGGTTTCCAGGGTTTGGGTGAACAGGCTGCCGCTGTCGAACGCATGTTCGCGCAACATGCGCTGACACCAACTGTGAATGGTTGAGACTGCAGCCTCGTCCATCCACTGCGCGGCCACATCAAGACGATTGGCACATGCAGGCCACAGGTCTGCTTGATAGTCATCGCGTAGCAATTGCAGCAAGGGGTCGACTGCCGTCAACTCGCCGCGAAAGAAGCGCGCGGCTTCAGCCAGACGGGTACGAATTCGTTCACGCAGCTCCTTGGTAGCCGCATCGGTAAAGGTCACTACCAGAATTTGCGGTGGCAACAATTCGCGCCCGAACCCCTGCTCACCGCCATGGCCAAGCACCAGACGCAGGTACAGTGCTGAGATGGTAAATGTTTTGCCGGTACCGGCGCTGGCCTCGATCAGCTGACTGCCGTGCAGTGGGAACGTCAGTGCCAGTGGCGTGTTGCGACTCATTGAGCATTCTCCTCGTTGCCCAAGGTCTGCCAGGGCGCATCGAACATCGGCCGGTACAAGGCTTCGCACCAGCCCTCGAACTCTTCGCTTGCCGTCAGAGCCGTGAAGTCGGTGAACTGACGTGCCAATGCGGTGCTTTCACTGCGCTCTCCAAAACTGTTCTGGCCATCTCCCTCATACGCCTTGGCAGCAGCGACCAGGGCCTTTTCCGGATCGCCTTGGCCCAGCCAGGCAAAGGCTGTCTTGACTGCGATCGGTAGCGGTGCGCACATCCCGGCGTGGCGGGCGAGCAACAGATCACCAAGCACATCGCCAGCCCGAGCCTGTTCAATGGGCGCGAGCAACAACGTGATATCAGTCGCAACCACGGCACTGTGCAAACGCAGGCCTACAGCACAGGCGGCAAGGTGCATGACCCAGGTTGAGGTAAGCCGATGCCATTTGAGCGAACGGCCGCTGCTGATGCTATTGGGCAACGTGATGATGCTGAGCAAGGAGTTATCGTTGCCCTGGTACACCCGGCCCAGCCAGCCTTCGAGTTTGAGCTTGCGAAATTCGAAGCGGATCGGCAAAGCGCTGTCCAACGTAGTGGGCCACTGCCGCAGCAGTTGTTGGTGACGCTGCAAAAGATCTGGCAATGGTTCAATCAGCTCAGCTTGCAGGCTTTGACCGAAACCGGCCAATGGCAGCATGCCGTAGCCCTGCAGGCGACGCGCCTGACGCTCAAGTGCCTGGTCGACATCTTGCGGTGTAGCCAGCGCCGAGGCCAACAAGCTTTCACTTAAGCTGTAACGCTGCAATGCATCGAGGACAAAGGGCTCTTCATCTGCCAGCGGCGCTTGCAGCGACTCGAAAAAGACGTTCAAGCGCTGGCTGAAAAAGTGCCGTACAGGATGACGCAGGAAGTCCTGCAGCAAGGGCAGGCTCAGAGCTTCATCGTTTTCGTAAGGCAGCAGTTCGGCATCTGTAGTGGTCTGTCCCTCGCTTGTCATGTGCAACGCCTGCCACTCCCGAGCGTAACTGAACAGATTGCTACCTTTGTAAAAGTATCGGGCGCTGAAAGGCTGCAACGGGTGCTCAACGGTCAAGGCATGCAACAGCTGCTCGCCACCATCGAGTTTGCTCTCTTCCTTGGCCCCGAACAGGTGCCAACCTGCAGCAATATGATCGCGCAGTTGTCCGATCAGTACCGAGGCTGGTCGCTCACTGTTGTCACGGATGCTGCGTCCGACCCAGCTCACGTACAGCTGGTCTCGCGCAGAGAGTAAAGCCTCAAGCAACAGGTAGCGATCATCCTCTCGACGCGAACGGTCGCCGGGCCGGTAGTCACTGCCCATCAGGTCGAAATCCAGTGGCGGTTGCGCACGCGGATAATCACCGTCGTTCATACCGAGCAGACACACCACTTTGAATGGGATAGCACGCATAGGCATGAGCGTGCAGAAGTTCACCGAACCGGCCAGGAAACGTTGAGACAGGCGCCCTTGGTCGAGTCCGGCCAACCAGGCCTCGCGGACCACAGTCAACGGCAGCAAGTCTTCAAGGCCCACTGACTCACAGGTCTGCAACCAGGTCTCGCGCAGCGTCTGCAACTGCACCAGCAGGTAGTCGTCGTGCTCGGTTTCTGCCAGGAAGAACACCTGTAACAGCGCATGCAGGCGCTCGCCCCACTGTGCGGCAGTCGCAGGCTCGGACAACTGTTGATAGGCGATTTCCAGGGCATCGAGCAAGGCCACCAACGGGCCTATCAGCGCTGCATCCAGTCCACCGATTTCATCAAACGGCTCGATCCCTTCGCAGCCTTCACCGACGCCTACGGCATAGCCGAGCAACATGCGTCGCAAGCCGAACCGCCAACTGTTCTGCTCCAGCCCTGCGGGCAAGCCCAGGCTTTCTCGCTGCTCGGCATTCAAGCCCCAACGAATACCCGCGCCTTCAATCCAGCGATGCAGGGTCGGCAGGTCGCGTTCCTTGATGGCGAAACGGGCGCGCAGAGCCGGCACATCAAGCAAATCAAGAACCTCGCTGACTGCAAAGCGACTGTCCGGCAGTTTCAGCAGATGCTCCAAAGCGATCAGTAACGGGTCGCGACCGCGCTGGCCCTGATCGGTCAGGGTAAACGGAATGAACCGTGAGTCGTCACGGCCCAACTGACCGAACACCGCGCGTATATGTGGGGCGTAGGTGTTGATATCCGGCAGCATGACAATCACATCACGGGGACGCAGCGCGGGATCGGTGCTGAAACGTGCGAGTAGCTGATCATGAAGTATTTCTACTTCACGCTGTGGACTGTGAGCGATCTGAAAACGAACCGAGCGATCCTTGACCGGATTGACTGCCGGCCACAACTCGCGCGTCTCAGCCAAGGGCCGCAGTTCAAGGATGTCGTCCTGCAACTGATTAAGCAGGGTACGCGGCTGAGTCTCACTGAACAGGTCAATGCGCCCATCACTGAAAGCCGTGCGGTAACTCGCCGGATCATCATAGCTGTCCAGCAGATTGATGTAGTCCCGCCCCTGCTTGCCCCAGGCAGCGAGCAATGGGTGAGCATGCTGATGCAAGGATTGGGCATCGATCAAGTTGGGCATGCCCTGCTTGCGTTGCTGGCGCTTGTATTGGTGGCGCAGCAGATCTTTGTCAGCGACGATATCCGCCCAGTGGTGACGGCAGGGGTTATGCACGCAGAGCAGTACTTGGCTGAAGCGAGCCAGGCCAGCCAGGGCCTCCAGGGCTTGGGCTGGCAACGAAGAAATACCGAACACAATTACCCGAGAGGGCAGCCCCGCCGGCGATTGCTCAATGCTGTTGATGCGCTCGATAAAGCGCTGATGCACACCGGCGCGGCTTTGGGCCATGCCTTCTTCTCCGACATCGAGTAACAGCGCACGCCACAACTCGGCTTGCCAACAGTTGGCGGCCGGCAAAGGCTTGGTTTCACCCCGGGCAGTGTTCAACACATGCCGCCCGGCCGCCCAATCCTTTAACCAGTCGGCACGGTAGACCTGGTATTGGTCAAACAGGTCAGCCAAGCGTTCAGCCAGTTGATAGCGCTTGCGCAAGTCACTGTCGTCAGTAAGAAAGCGCTGCAGAGGTTCAAAGTGTGGCTTATCGATGACCTCGGGCAACAGGCGCATCAACCGCCAAGTCAGTGGGGCCTTGTCCAGCAGGGAAACTTCTGGAATTTCATCACGCCCAAGAACACGTCGGTACAGCTGCCACATGAAACTACCGGGTAGCTGCACCTCTATCGCTGCCGCAATTCCGCAGCCACCCAGGTCATCCTCCTCAGGATCTTCGGCCAAGGCCAGCTTGAGCCACTGGGCAATACCGTTGCTCTGCACCAGAACGATCTCGTTTTCCAAGGGCGCCAGCGGGTAGCGGCGCATCCAGCTCACTACCAGGCTGCGTAGCTCATCCAGGCGATTGCCGTGGACCACCATGAATCCTGGAAGGAGTGGGTTAACGTGCGGCATGGGACGTCCTTGAGGCAGTGCGGGCAGAGGGAAACCATATCATGGGCTTGGTCGTTTCATGCAGATGGCCTCTGCAATTGAACCGGTAGGAAGGGTGGCTTTATCGGTGCGGGAAAAGACAAAACCCCTACCTGCATGTGCAGATAGGGGTTTCGGAATTTAATCTTGACGATGACCTACTCTCACATGGGGAAACCCCACACTACCATCGGCGATGCATCGTTTCACTACTGAGTTCGGGATGGGATCAGGTGGTTCCAATGCTC
>NZ_JACOPV010000012.1 GCF_016881005.1 Pseudomonas arcuscaelestis
TTCGTAGCGTCTGCCGTTGAAATAGCATCACCATGATGGTGACGCGCTCCTCGGTACTCAGGTGACTGTATTGGGTAGACATGACAACACCTTACATCAGGTGTTGCACTTGCTCCTTGAGGCCGCCGAGCCTTCAATTACATAGCATCGGCTTTGTACCAGATTGCGGCTTCGCCACTTGGTACGACCCATGACGCTTTCAACAGTAATGTTGTTACAGCGCGAAGGTGGTGGGATACTCGAGTCGCAACCAAGGCAGAGGCGGTAAATTTGGCGAAGTATGTGCTAAGGCACAAGTCCGATAAAACAATAAAGGTCAAGGAAAGATCAATACCTTTTGGCTTGCTACCCCCTGAAACCCTTGGTCCAATGGTTTATATGTTGTGCGAAGGGTTTGCCGAGAGCTTTAATGAGCAGCAAGAAGAGGCGTTGGTTGTGTTGCTTTCAGAAGTGCGCCGTTGGAGGCATTTTATCGAAATGCTGGAGCACTGCTCGCTTAGGGGGGAGAAAGTTAATGCTTTGAACAGTTTGGAGAAAATAAATTCACTGCTGGATGGTAGGGAGCAAAACGAATTTAATAGGTTTGTGGAAAGTTTGGCGGTGAATAATCAGGCACGATTGGCTGCAGAGGCTTGGGCTCCAAGTAATAATTGGCGAAAGGAAAAGGTTCTATTTGCTGCACGTAATAGCGGGAGGTTTGACGGCTTGGTTTAGTGGTGGTTTAAGTAAGGCGCTAAAAAGCGCCTTTTGTACGGATCATAATGGACGCTCTAATTGAATTGAACAGCGAAAACTTATTCCGGCATAGTGGTCTTCCTGTACCGGTTTCACTCCCCAGCGTCGAACAGTACTGGCGCTTAATAATGGATCCTCTAACATGTTGGTGCCCCGCCAAACCCGCTGTGTTCCGACAGCTGGACCTTGAGGGTTTTCGATGGGTGAGTAATGGTAGTAATTTTTGTCATACCAGTCATTGACCCAGTCAGTTGCATTGCCAGAGAGGTTGTATAACCCCAGTGGATTAGGTACGAATTGATCTACGGGGAACGTATGCGATTGACCTGGTTCAGGGAAGTTGCGTCCGTAGCTCAAACTCCCGTTGTCGGTGGGGAAGATCACGTGCTGTCCACGATTACGGGCAGCGAACTCCCACTGAGCCTCAGTCGGGAGATCGCTTGGGTAACCACTAAGCTGGCCTAGCCAAATACAGTAATCCTTCGCTTGTTGCCAGCTTCTCGCTGGTGCCGGCAGATTTGGTTTATGGAGAAATGCTAGATCCTCAAACTTCCTTAGCTCTGCATCGAAGATAGGTTTTTCCTGTGTGATGAAAAACAAATCGAAATCTTCTATTTTTGTTTGGAATTTTGATAAGTGATAGCTGCTCAACTTAACAGGGTGCACAAAATCATCATCTGGGAACATCGTAATTCTCCCCATGCGACTCGTCTCGACTCCGCAAGGCCATTCACATAAATTAGCCGGGTCATCATCAAGCGGCCACCCAAAATCCCCCATCTGAAACTCACCACCCTCAATAAACACCATATTGTCCAGCGACTGCACAACAGTGTTGAGCACTTTGCCGCGTGTCTCGTTGGAGAGGTTTGGGTATTTTCGCTCAATGGTCGAGGCGATTTCGGCCACCTTATCGACGGCGAGCTTCTGGCTTTTGGGGTGAGGGATCGACTGTTCCTGGCAACCTGCCAGCAGCAGTAAAGTACAAGTCGCTAATAAAAACTGTCTGGGCACGAGGATGTCCTTATTCGGGTGAGGCGATAGTCAAAAACCAAAAATTAGGAAGACGCAACTGGCGATATCAAGGTTTTGTCGAATTTTACAGATGTAATGAGTACACAATAGCGCAAGTGAATTTCTCAGAATTCCTGATTTTATGTAGTCCTTTTCTTGACGCGCATTTACGGACTTAAAGTCATTGCGCCGATTCCGGAAGCATTTTGTTCTCTGCCAGTCGTCGCCACCCCTCTACATTTTTTAGCGCGAAACGACCACCTGAAATGGGATGCAACTTCCTTTTATTTGATGCGCTAGAGTGGGTGTTTTGATTGTATTGCACAACGAAAGCCGACGCTGGGGTAGTAGTCCTCTTGTATTGGCTCAACACCCCAGCGGCGGACCGTACTGGCACTTAATAGGGGGTCTTCAAGGACATTTGCGCCGCGCCATATTCGTTCCCTACCAGTACGTGGCCCTTGAGGATTATTGACAGGCGAGCGGCGGTAATAATCCTTATCGTACCAATCATTAACCCAGTCTGTTGCATTTCCAGAAAGGTTGTAAATGCCCAAAGGGTTAGCAACGAAGCTATCTACTGGAAATACGCGTTTTACGTTGGGCTCAGGAAAATTTCTTCCATAATTCAAGCTACCATTATCGGTGGAAAATACTACATGCTTGCCTCGATTTCGAGCGGCATACTCCCATTGCGCTTCTGTCGGCAGATCGACTGGATATCCACTTAAATCACCCAGCCAGCCACAGTAGTCTTTGGCTTCTTGCCATTCTTTTGTAGGGGCAGGATGGTTCGGTTCATGCAGAAATTGAATGTCTTTACGCTTCCTGTCCTCTGCATTGAACACTGGTTTGGATTGAGAGATAAAGAAGATGTCAAAATCTTTTATGGTCGTTTGAAATTTAGATAGGGAGTAACTACTGAGCTTTACAGGGTGAACGAAGTCGTCCTCTCCGTGCATAGTTATCCGCCTCATTTTAGAGGGTTGTACTCCACAAGGCCACTCACATAAATTATGTGGATCATCATCAAATGGCCACCCAAAATCTCCCATTTGAAACTCTCCGCCCTCAACAAACACCATATTATCCAGTGATTGCACAACAGTGTTGAGCACTTTGCTGCGCGTCTCAATGGAGAGGTTTGGGTATTTTCGCTCAATGGTCGAGGCGATTTCGTTCACCTTGTCGACGGAGAGTTTCTGGCTTTTGGGGTAGAGGAATGACTGTTCCTGGCAACCTGACAATAGCAAGCAGGTGCAGGTCGTTATCAACAACCGTCTTGGCACGGGGATGTCCTTATTCGGGTGAGGCAATAGTCAGAAACCAGCTACCTACCAACCTTGGGTGAAGTCGAAATATCCATCGAATTTTACAGGTGTAATGAATACACAGGAGCTGCGGGAAAATCTTTCAGAATTTCCTGACTCCATGTAGTCCATTTCTTATTCATACTTTTACCGCCTAAAAGCCATTGCGGCGCTTTTGATCCCGCTCTAGTCTCGCTCGGTCGTTGCCAATTCAACGACCGGTTTTGACAGATCGAATTCAAAGTGAATCCGCATGTGCTCGCGTTATGGCGGCTGTACGTGGGGCACCTTCGTGTGCGCCGGGTTTCCCTTTGCTTTGCCGGTCTGTCAACCCACGTATAGCTGCCACCTTTGTTTGACAGCAAAGGTTGTGGCAGCTCCCTAAAGCAAAGGAGTTCGTCATGCTAAAAATCGTCCCCGATCCACCACTTCATCCCCGCCAACAATTCACCTCATCGACCCACTACTCACCCTCACCCACGTGTTCCTCAACGCCTGGCGCCGTTGCGTAAAGGCCAACTTGGCCAGGGAGGTTGGGATGGATAAGAAGCCGCGATTCGACAGTGTTTCGAACCTCAAGACAGTAGGTGTCGCAACATTCGGTGAAGGCGAGGACGGGGGAGGTGTACAGCGATTGTTTCGGGTTGAGCCAGGGCACAGCGCGGGGTTTGTGCTTGAACAGGTGTCAACGTTGATGGCCTGTGCGCAAACGCTGACGTTGCAGGCTGGGCTGGAGGAGGATGCGACGTGCGCCTGGGCGGCACATTATCTGCTTGGTATGGCCAAGGCGTTGGTCGACGACTTGGCGCACAGCGTGC
Source organism: Pseudomonas arcuscaelestis (assembly GCF_016881005.1). Classification (GTDB taxonomy): domain Bacteria; phylum Pseudomonadota; class Gammaproteobacteria; order Pseudomonadales; family Pseudomonadaceae; genus Aquipseudomonas; species Aquipseudomonas arcuscaelestis. The sequence goes on from NZ_JACOPV010000012.1 coordinate 3,878, forward strand.
TCGCAGCTACCTAGAGTGAATCACAGCGACGCGGCAGTCAGCTCGATGTTCCGGTCTTGAACATCAATGATAAAGGGCAGCGGCAGGTGGTGCGGTGTGTCAAGGGATGAAACCTCGAAACCACCCACGACCAGGGGCTGACGCTGCTCCAGGGCGATGGATTCATCCGCCAGCCTTTTGACCATTTTCGCGTGGTTCATTGCGATTTCATTGAGCGTTGACACGTTACATCTCCGATAACTGAGCAGGCGTCTCTTAGGCGCCCGTAAAGGATAATTTTGGCCGCTGCCGCGTCAGAATTACGTCTTTTCGGGGCCGCTGAGGCGGGCTTGTGCAATAGCCAAGCCAGTCAGTGACGGAAATTTGCTGTCGGGTTTTGAATGCGACGAATGGTGTCGAGCAGGGAATTTATGCGGCGCTTTTTTCTAGCGCGTCAGCTTGCTGCCAGCGCTGTATCCCGGCACGATCTGCGATCGTAGCCATCTATTTGGCATTATCGAGGGTCACGACTTTGTTATTAGGGCTCGAATTCCAGGCTGATGCTCTGCAGCCTCTGACGCTGTTCAAGGAATGGAAGTAATGATCAAGCAATCGGTAGCCACGCAAACAGTAGCTTCGCTGTGGTCGCAGCTGCACGCGGTAGGCCCGCTGGGAACGCCGGCACGGAACACGGCGTTTGAGGTCGGCGAAGTGTCCGGCGAGCGTGTCGTTGTGCACACGGGCAAGTCGGCGAAGACGAAGGTGGTAATTCCTCGACGAGCCTTTGAAGCGGCACTTGGCTATCTGATCGACCACGAGCATCATGCCGGCAATCCCTGCGAGATTGCCGCCGCCGATGCGCCCGAGAAAGCCGGCCCCCTGTGCCAGGCTTCGCGCTTGCTGCCGTCGGGTAAATACGGCGTGCGTAACATCACCTATGTGTTACCGATCCTGCAGCGCCTTGGGGTGGTGGACATCAATCCGAAAAAGCCTTCCAGCGTCTGGCTGGTGAAGCAGGCAGATTTCAATGTGCTTGATTCTAGCGCTGGGGAAACGCTCGTTGTTGATCCCGGCGCAGGGCTGCTGACGCCAAACCAGCAGGCCTTTGCCGATTACCTTATCGGGCTTTGGAGCGGTGCGTCTGCGCCGTTCGTTCATCGTTATGCGGTCACCCATCATCCTGCCTGGATCACCTGGAAGGCACAGGCCAAGGGCCGCGACTGGTGGTGTGAGACGTTGCGTCAGGCCGCTGAGCATTACTCCTGGTACGAAGCGCCGGCGCCTGACGATTTCGCCAGTATCGCTTCACGTCTGCGTGATGCGCTGGCTGCCAATGATTGCGCCGCCGCGCAACAGGCCTGTGAAGCGGTGTTCGCCTGGGGCAATGTGGCGTTGGGCAAGGACGGCGGGTCCAGAGACTGGATCAACGCTCACGTTGCCCGTGCGACGTTGTGTCAGTCGATTCTGCGTGCGGTTGAATTGCTCCAGCCTGATTGCCAGCAATCGCTGCAGGCCTTTGATGGCGAGCGCCTGCTGATGAACTCGGCGATGACCAAGATCTATGCGGCGGCGGATCCACATAACATCATCATTTATGACGGTCGGGTGGGTGCTGCTTTGGGTTTGTTGGCACGGCGCTGGCTAGCGACAAGTACAGAGCGTTCGGTGCCGCAGGATCTCGCCTTTTGCTGGGGAGGCAAGCGCGACGACCCGCTGGACACGCGCAATCCATCTCAGGGCAATTTCAAGTTTTCCAAGTTGGGCTATTCGGCGCCGCAGATTCAGCACTGGGCTGATCTGGTGCGCATCAGCAACCGGATCTTGCGTCAGGTGGTTTCGACACTTCGTGCGCAGGGTGAATCCGTCAGGTTGCTGGACCTTGAACGGGCCTTGTTCATGGTGGGGTACAACGTTGTCGGTGGGGAGACATTGTAGGCATGAGCTTGCCCCGCGATGCGATGCGCCTGACAGGACGCAATCGCGGGGTGCTGTTGTGTCGTTTCCGTCTACTCAGTCAAGCAACTACCTGCCGCTGAGGCACAGGAACCTGCTCGATGAAGCGCTCAAAATGGTCCAGGCGGACTCTGCTTTTCGCCACGGCCCGGCCCACGGTCTGCATGTCATGGATCAGGTCGGTGGCGTCGAGGCGGTGCAGGTTGCGGCCAATCAGTTCTTCGCAGCCTATCGAGGCCAGACCCTGGCTGGTCAGGTCGACGTTGTAACGCGCATAGGTGAACAGCGGCGCACTGTGCTGCAGGCCGATCATGTCGCCCAATTCACTGTCCAGCGGGTCACCCGCGACGCATTTACCAAAGGCACGGCAAAGCATGTCTTGCTGGTTTGCCGACGCCAGCATCAGCCCGGCAGGTGTTGAGGTTGCGGTGTAGAGCAGGTTCATCTGTCTGGGTGTCAGTTCCGGTGCCGAGGCCGGATGCAGGCCTGTGCCCACCGACACCAGCAGCATGTCGTCTTCACCGGTTTTCCAGCCCATGCGATAGGCCGGCAGGGTGGCGCTGAGGTAGGAGATGAACGCCGGGTTGTTGTAGGGGGTAAGGCCGCCGTCGATAAACACGAACGGCTTTTTCAACCCCGGAAAATGGATGGTTTCCGGGGCAAAAAAGGTGGGTGCAGCGGTGCTGGCGCGCACAATGCGCCACAGTGGCAGGTCCAGGTTGCAGCCTGGCCCCGGCTGGTTGTACTGGGCGTAGGGGTTGTTGGTGAGCAGCCAGGGTGAGTCTGTGGTGGCGTTTTTCAGTACCACCATCAGCAGGGTTTTCAGTTGTTCGGAGCCCAGGGTGGTGTGCTCGCCGAAGCGCTCTTTCATCAGGCGCTCGAGTTCGCCGTGAACATAGCGATGAAAACCCATACGTTGCCACCAGCCCGCACGTTTGAACATGCGCTGGCCGGAGGTGTTGTACAGGTCACGCAGTTCATCGACCTCCATGCCCAGCGACAATCCGGCTGCCAGAATGGCGCCGGTGCTGCAGCCGGAGACGAAGTGGAACCAGTCGGACAGACGCAACTGCGGATTGCCGGTACTCACGCGCAGCAAGCGCTCGATCTCGGCCAGTATCTCTACCGCGATCACGCCGCGTATGCCACCGCCGTCGATGGTCAGCAGGCGCTTTTGGCCTTCGCTTCGTACCATGCCCTGAAGGACTGAATTCACTACAGGCTTCCTTTTGTGTAGGTGATTGGCGCTCAACCGCCGTGGGCGGGAACAATGGCCTTGCGTTCGGTGGTGGCCAACCAGCTCATGTGCTCGCGGGACAGTTCAACACCGACCACTTCGAATACGGCCGGGCCCATGTCCTCGGCTTGCGGGCTCGCCATCAGCGCTTCGACGCGCTCAAGGTAGCGCTCGGTCGATTGGTACTGCGCGTGCAGTTCCTTGATGGAGGTGTTGTTGGCGTGCAGCTCCAGCACCGCGCCGATCACCGGAATCCAGCCGATTGCAAACACGATCAGGTCTTTCCAGGCCAGCTCCAGCCCAGGCAAGGTGGTGTGCTTGAAGAAGGAATAGAAGGACAGCAGCAATACACAGAGGATCACTGGAATGCAGATGGTCGCCTTGACTACGCGCTCGATCTTCTCGTGCTTGAGGTGCAGGCGATGCCGGGCTTTGTGGTAGTACGCGCGCTGCGCGGTAATCCAGTCGTTAAGCACTTTGCTGCGCTCTACAGGAAGCACGCTGGTGTTGTTGCCACCCAGCGAAGCCTGCCTTATCAGCGAGACGATGGTGCGGCGCTTGTCCTGGCCTTGGGCCGGTAGCCGTTGCGCCAGCGAAGCGTTGCCTTGCGGATCGACCTGGCCCAGTGCTTGCCAGAAGAATTCGATACGTAACGACTCGGAAACCGCGCGGTAAAAGGCGTAGCGGAATTTGGTCCGGTTGGGCTTGGCCCGCAGGTACCAGAGGAATGACAGCACGAACAGGCAGACATAGCCCGCCAGCACCAACGCGACCGGGAGGATTTTTGCGTAGAACAGGAACACGCTGGTCAACAGCAGGGTCAGCCCGGCCACTGTACGGTGGGTGCGGTCGGTCTTGAGTTGCATGGCGTTGGCCAGGCCGTCGAAACGCTGGAACAGTTCGCCTATCGATTTCAGGTCGGCAGAGCGCTGGCTGTAGAACGGCTGGTCGTCGCTCGGCCAATGGCCTTGGCTCTTGCTGTTCTGGGCAAGGGTACGGCTCGACCGGTTCAACTCGCGCAGGTGTTCCAGGGTATTGGCCGGCGGTTTGTCGCTGACGCTGACACCTTCGGCACCGGCACTGAGGATGTAACCGCAGTGTTGATCGATGGCACTGGCAGACTGACGATTGGCGCTGATGCGGTAAACCGGCACGGTGTCGACGTCGTGCAGGTAGCGGCTGATGTCGTTGCGCAGCTGGCTGGAGGTGTCGCGCGTGCGCGCCAACAGTTCCAGCGGTTGCAGCGCCTGCAAGGTGATGTGCTCGGTGCCGCCGGGCTTGGGCTGCGCTCCGCGATTGGCTGAAAGGTTGCCATCCCAGATCACCACCAGAACATCGGACTTGTTGAGCAGGTAATCACCCAGGTTGCAGTAGGCCTGTTGGCGCTCGCTCACTTGTGGCAGCTCCAGTACCGGCAGGCCGAGCGCCTTAAGCTCGGCGTGGAGCGCGTCGAAGGTCTCTAGCGCTGCGCCGTGGAAGTCTTCGCGGTAGTGCGCCAGCGGCATTGGAAACACCGTTACCGGCTCTACCGGCAAGCCTTCCTTTCGCAGCGCCAGGGCGGTTCTGGCGATCAGTTGATCGGCCCCTTCGGCAAGCCCGGTGATCACCCGCAGGGCCAGGTCGGGGTACTTTCGGCGCAATGACGCAATCAGCTCACGGAACTGACGTTCAATGCGCGCAGCGTCCTGGGTGAGAACGTCGCGATGCCCGCTGACACCGATGACGATGGAAAGGGGTTGGCTCATACCTGTGGATTCACTCATCAATCGGAGAGCATCCGGCGCACCGGGGCTACTGCCTAAACTTGACATGACATCAATGTGCCTTTACTCAAAGAGCGCCAGCATATCGAGGTGAGATAAGGATGAGGAGGCGTACATGGACATTATTATGAAAAACTTTCCGATTATTGCGTGGCAGCTCCAATTCAGCTTTAAATGTTACTTGATATTGATTGGCCATTATCGGCTTCGAGCTCGCTCACGGACGTCTTCATGCAAAATGACAGCAGCACAGTCAGGGAAATCAGGGTCTTCCTTTCCTCAACCTTCAAGGATATGCAGGCCGAGCGACACTACCTGCTGACACGGGTATTTCCCGAAGTGCGTGAGGCGTGTGAAAGCCGAGGCGTGGGGTTTACTGAAATTGACCTGCGCTGGGGCATCACCGAGCAGGAAGCTGAAAAAGGCACAACCGTCGCAGTCTGCCTGAAAGAAATCGACCGCTGCCGTGACTTCCCACCGTTCTTTATCGGCTTTCTGGGCGAGCGCTATGGCTGGGTTCCAGACCAGGCGATGCTCAATGACTACCTGCAGGGTAAGGAGCTCAGCGAGTACGTCGGCACGATTCAGACGGCGCTGGACAAGAATATCAGCGTGACTGAGCTTGAGTTCGACTACGCGCTTGAGGGGCAGCAGCAGGGCCGTGCCGAAGCGCTGTTCTATTTGCGCAGCACCGCGCTGACCAGTGAACTGTACAGTCAGTCTGGCGGCGCGCAGGCCACCGATTTTTACGACCCGGGCCATGGCAAACTTGAGGTGCTCAAGCACAAGCTGCGCGCTTCAGGCGTCATCGAAATCGATAACTACGAATCGGTTGAAGCCTTTGGCGAGTCGGTAAAGGCGCAGTTGCTGCAGGAGCTGGACCGCCGTTATCCGGAAAAGCAGGGCGCCCTGGCTTTGCTGCGCCTCCCGCATGAGAACTTTGCCAGCACGCGGCTGAAATTCTATGTGCCGCCAACAGGGTCTTGCGAGGCGGTATTGGGCTATTGCCATAGCCGGCTGAGTGGCAAAGAACAACGACCTGCGCTGATTATCGGTGAACCGGGAGCGGGCAAAAGCGCCTTGATGGCTTATCTGGCGCGCAACCTGCCGCGCCAGCCACTGCTTGCAGGCGCCAGGGTCCTCGACTTTCACGTCGGTGCCGATGGTAAACGGGGTATCGATCAGTGGCTTGACGACATTCAGGTGTTGCTTGAAGGCCGCGTGACGCCAGAGCAAGCATTGACGCAAGTGCCTGCTGGAAACGAAAAGTGGCAGGCCCTGGTCCAGCTGCTGTCGCGAAGCGTCGCCGCGGCGCAAGGCAAGCCGCTTATCCTGCTCCTGGATGGTATCGAGCGCTTCGATAACTCAAGCCAGGTGCTGCGGCAGTTCCAGAAGCTGTCCTTGCCTGACCAGGTCATCGTCATTCTGTCGGCGACACCGAGCCTGGATGCAGGCGAGGAGGCGGTCTGGCGCTATGGGCTTGAGCGCGCGGATGCGGCGCTGCTGCGCAAAATGATCGATACCTACACCCTCAACTACCGCAAGCGTCTACCGGACGCGCTGGTCAACCAGCTGATCCAGGCGCCAGCAATGACCTTGCCGGTGTACATGCGGGTTGTCCTCGAACAAATGCGCATTCGTTCGGCCCATGAAACGCTTGAGAAAGATATTCAGGTGTTGCTCAGTCATGCGGATGTTGGAAGCCTGTTCCGCTCGATGCTCACTGCCTGGGACCTTGACCTGAGCACGACAAACCATCCGCAGGTCGTGACCCGGGCGGCACAGTACCTGTGCGCCTCGCGGGCGGGGCTTTCCGAGCGCCAACTGGCCTTGCTGCTGGCAAGCGACAACGATGCGCCCGAAGGCGATAGCGGGCAGAAACGCGCTGCGCAGCTGCTCATGAGTCGTGTGCTCTCGGTTTTGCGTCCTTACCTGGTGCGCTATGAGGGGCGTGAGCAACTGATGCATTCGTCGTTGCAGTCTGCCGTCATGCAGGGTGCACATGAAATCCTTGTTCGCCAGGAAATCATTCACATCGTGGGATGGGCGAGCAATGGCCAGGATCCATCGCTGAGTAATGCGCTGGGCAGCTTCACCCCGCTGGTCATCGCCGAGCGCATTTTCCAGGCCTGTGAGCTGCTTGCCCTGGATTCTGAAGACGCCGTGGCCTTGGACACGCTGAGTTGGGACCTGCAAAAGCCGCTTTGCGTCGTGGCCTGCTACCAGTCTGCCCCGGCAACCTTGATGCAAGCCTTCGCCACGCTCGGTGCTCAACAGCCAGAGCCTGCTCAGGCGATAGCGAGTATCACCGCCGCCTGGAAAGCCTGCTCGCCGCTCTGGTTTCCGCTGGCGGTCGAGGATCTGGCGGTTTGCAACCAGATTACCCACCAGTTCATCGACCTTTCGTACAACGCGCTGTGCGAAGCCTGGTGCGCATTTGTTGCCGAATTGATTGCCGGCCGCTTTGACAGCAACCTCACGCTACAGGCGCGTAACAACGCCAACCTGGCCGCGATGTACATTGCCAGTCGGCGCCCGGAAAAGGCGGAACACCTTCAACGGCAGGTGTTGGCGCAGTTTGAAGCCGCGTTCGGCAAGGACCATCCAGAAGTCGGCAAAGTATTGGCGGTCATTGCGCTTGCCCGCTATCAGCAAGGTGATCTTGCAGAGGCGGCGAGCCTCGGGAGCAAAGCTTACAAGATCCAGTTGGCGGCTTATCCGCACGGCAATCGAGACCTGGTACAGATCCTCAGCAACCTCGGTTTGATCTACCGGGACCTGGGAAAACTCGACGCGGCAGAAGCAATGCTGCTCGAGGGTTTCAAAATGGCGGCCAAGGTTTTCGACGCGTTCGACATCGAGTTCATTACCCTGACGGTCGTTCTGGCGGACACCTACTGCGATAAACAGGACTACATCCGCGCTCGCGCATTCGCTGCCAAAGCGCTGGAAGCTGCTGGAGACTCGCTACCCAGCTGGCATCCGACCCACATCCATGCGCTAGTGACTTATGCGAACGTGTGCGCGGGCCTGGACAAAGTCAAGGATGCCACGGAGGCCTACCAGATCGCCTACGCAATTTTTGTTGATACGGCGCCCGATGACCATCAACAGCTCTACACGCTGGAGTGCAACCTGGGGCAATTGTTGCTCAAGCAAGGCATGCTGGTTGAAGCGCAAGAAGTGCTGGGCAATGCCGTCGAGCGCAGTCGACACTTTCCTGCAGCGACCGGGGACGGCAGTAGCGCCCAGGAGATGTTCAACCAGTGCCTTACGTTCAGGTTGGACCAACAGCACCTTGAGGCTGAGCTGGCACACCGTCGGCTCATGGCCAGAGACCCGGCTACACGCTGCGGCCTGGTGATGTACCTGAACAATCTGGCCGTGGAATATAAAGACAGTGGCCAGTTCTTGATGGCGGAACAGTGCTTCCTGGAAGCCCTGGACATCGCCAAAGACCTGAGTGAGATAGACACGGCTGACCGGGCCATCGTGTTCAATGGCCTGGCGGCTTTGCGTGAAGAACAGAACCGCCTGGAGGAGGCCGAGCAGCTGTTTGTGCAAGTGTTGTATTTGCGTGAATCGGCATTTGCCGGCAACGATCAGCGCATCGCTCATTCTTGCTACCGGCTCGGCTCGGTCTACTTCAAGCAAGAGCGCTATGAGGAGGCAGAGGCCTATCTTGCGCGTGGTGTCGCAACCTTCAAAAGCGTCAGAAAGGCAGATGTCCGCGCGTTCGCCGACTGCCTGAGCATGTACGGCATGGTGCTGAAAAGAGTGGCCCGATTGGAGAACGCTCGCGCGCAGATGAAGGAGGCAATTGCGCTGTACAAGAAGTGTGGGCATGCGGCGGCCTCAATGATTACCGGGCTGTCGCGCGAGATTCACGAGATCAACATGCAACTTGGCGATGCCGGTGCAGTAGCCGGCGTTGGGGCGACACCGAACTGGTGGAAACCCTGGACCTGGTAATTGAGCCTCACAACGTAGAGTGTGATGCGTAGCGCTCAGCCACCTACCAGATAGGTTCCAAGCGGAGTCTGATGTCTGGGCTCGGCATGCGGCGGTTTACCCAAAGCCTGGGCCCGCTGCGCCGCCTGGATCAGTTGCATGTTGCGGTTGCGTAGCTGTACGTTGCGCCCAACCCGCAGGTTGGAGCGCGCCGCCAGTGTTTCAGCCTGCTGGTACTCGCCCTGTTGAAGGCGCAGTACACCGAGGTAATGCAGCGTTGCAGGATTGTTCGGCTGGGGTGGGTGCGGGCGCTTTATAGACTGGGCCCGTGACCTGAAGTTCCCGCTGCTACAGCCCCGAAACCGCCGGTGCGTCGTCAGTTCAATACGATGATCTTCGACACCAGCTCCGCACTGTTCTTCGCCTGCAACTTCTTCATCAGCCGCGCCCGGTGCACCTCCACCGTGCGGTGCGAGATGTCCAGCTTGCGCCCGATCTCCTTGCAGGTCAGGCCGTTGACGATATGCGCCGAGATTTCCCGCTCCCTGGGCGTGAGGTTGACCGTGGACCGGAAGACCCGGTCCATGCGCTCGAAGTGCCACACCATCAACTGAAACGGGTCTTCCGGGGTCAGGGTGTAGCCGTTGGCCCGCGCCCAGAACACTTCGCCGTTGCGGTGTTGCATGAAGCGTTCATCCGAGTAGGCACCATTCTTGGCATGGCGCAGCCAGCTCAGGCTGCGTTCGCCGATGATGTTGAAGTCGGCCTGTGAGGGGTAGAGCTTGAGGATCAGTTCGCCAAGCAGGTCGCTGCGCTGGTAGCCGAACAGGCTCTGGAAGGCTTCGTTGAGGTCGAGCATGCGCCGGTTGCCGGTGATGACCTGCGGCGCAGGCGATACCTGGAACGCCAAGCGCTCAAGGTCTTGCAGTTGTCGGGCGGGGTCGGTCATGGCGCTGGCCTGCCTGTTTCTTGTTCAGTGTTGCCACGCAGTATCCATCAATCGAGCTACTGATCCCTATACGTAGTTGCACGAATAGCGAGGGCTTTGCGCTTGGGGCCATTGTAGGGAACGCCTGATCAACAAAAGGACAAAAACCATGGCTACCGATTCTGTCTGCATCGTCGCTGCCGCGCATTCGCGCTTTGGCCGCTTGACCGATGCCACGCTGGAAGATCTGATTGTCGATGTCACCCGCGCCGCCCTGGCTGACGCTGATGTGGCCGGCGCGGAAATTGATGCGTTGTTTCTCGGGCATTTCAATTCAGGGCTGGTCACCGATGGTTTTCCCGCGTCGCTGATGTTACAGGCCGATCCCGCGCTGCGCTTCAAACCTGCTGCTCGCTGCGAAAATGCCTGCGCCTCTGGGGCGGCGGCGATTCAGGCGGGGATCAATGCCATTCGTGCCGGCGAAGCAGAGCTGGTACTGGTGGTGGGCGCCGAGAAAATGACTGCCAATTCCACCGAGCAAGTCACCAGGTCGTTGGCCGGTGCGGGCTACCAGCATGATAGCGATGAGGCTGGGCTGAGTTTCCCACAGTTGTTCGGTTTGGCGGCTGCCCACTATGAACAGCGCTATCAGAGCCCGCTGTCGGCGATGGCGGCCATCGCCGCGAAGAACCACGCCAATGCCATGACCAACCCGTTGGCGCAGATGCACAAAGCGATGAGTTTTGAGCACTGCAACACTGTTTCGCCGAGCAATCCATACATAGCCGAGCCACTGCGCCTGACCGACTGTTCGTTGGTGAGCGATGGCGCGGCGGCGATTGTGTTGGCGTCGAGCAAGCGGGCACGGCAGTTCCGTCGCGAGGTCGTGATCAACAGCATGGTGCAGGTCAATGACTATCTGCCCTTGTCGCGCCGGGACTTGTTGGCCTTTGAAGGCCCGCAGCGGGCAATTCGCGCAGCGATGGACAAAGCACAGGTGAGCCTGGGCGATCTGGGTTTCGCCGAGGTGCACGATTGTTTCACCATCGCCGAATTGCTGATTTATGAGGCCATCGGCTTGGCCCCACAAGGGCAAGGGCATCGGGCGCTGGAGGAGGGGATTGTCCAGCCCGGTGGCAAGCTGCCGGTGAACCTGTCCGGCGGGCTCAAGGCCAAGGGGCATCCGGTGGGCGCAACAGGTGTATCGATGCATGCCTTGGCCTTTGCTCAATTGACCGGTAAGCCGATTGGCCTGGCGGCGCCGAATGCCGGGTTCGGATTGCTGTTCAACATGGGTGGGATGGCAGTGGCCAACTACGCCTCGGTGCTTCAGGCACGGAGGGCGTAACGGTGAATATTGCCAATTGGTTGCAGGCTGCCGGGCAACGCTGGCCGGAGCGCCCGGCGCTGTTTGAGGGGCACCGGCAGATTGCCGATTACCGCACTTTTGCCAATCGTGCGCGCGGTTTGGCGTTGCAGTTGGTTCACGAGCATGGAGTTCGCCCCGGTGAGCGTGTAGCACTGCTCATGAAGAACTGCTGCGAGTACCTGGAGTTGATGTATGCCGTCTGGTGGATCGGTGCCGTAGCGGTGCCGATCAATTGCAAGCTGCATCGCAGCGAGGCGGGCTGGATTGCCGACAACGCCGAGGCGAAGCTGATCTTCACTGACGACGGCCAGGTCTTTGCGCCCGGCGAGCTGGCTGAGGGTTGCTGCGAGCAGGCCGGGCGCGGGCGCGTGGTGGCCGATGTTGGCGCTGCACTGGCAACACCCTACACCTGCACGGCCGATCATTTGGCCTGGTTGTTCTATACCTCGGGCACCACCGGACGCTCCAAGGGGGTGATGCTTTCTCACGGCAACCTGACGGCGATGTCTCTGTGCTACCCAGTGGATGTTGATCCCGTCAACGCTGACGATGCCGTGGTGTATGCAGCACCGATGTCACATGGCGCCGGCTTGTACAACTTCATACATGTGCGTTGTGGTGCCCGGCACGTGGTGCCGGCGTCGCGCGGCTTCAAGGCGCAAGAAGTGTTCGACCTGGCTGCCCGGCTGGGCGATGTTTCGTTGTTTGCCGCGCCGACCATGGTCAAGCGTATGGTCGAGCAGGCGCGCGTGCTCGGCTATGCCGGAGACGGGATCAAAACCATTGTCTACGGTGGTGCGCCGATGTACCTGGCGGATTTGCAGGATGCCGTGGACACCTTCGGTGCGCGTCTGGTGCAGATTTACGGCCAGGGCGAGAGCCCGATGACCATCAGCGCCTTGCCCCGCGAAGTGATTGCTGGACGTCAGCGAGCGGATTGGGCCCGTGTTGCTGCTTCGGTGGGGTTGGCGCACTCGTGTGTCGATGTGCAGGTGCTCGATGGCGACCGTCGGCCATTGCCGCTCGGCCAGCCCGGGCAGATAGCGGTCCGTGGGCCGACGGTAATGCACGGCTACTGGCGCAACGAAGCGGCCAGCCGTGAAACCCTGGTCGATGGTTGGTTGCTGACAGGCGATATCGGCTTTCTCGACGAGCAGGGCTACCTGACCCTCACTGACCGGTGCAAGGACGTCATCATCTCTGGCGGCAGCAACGTGTATCCCCGCGAGGTTGAGGAAGTATTGGCGCTGCACCCCCAGGTGTTCGAGGTATGCGTTGTGGGTGAGGCGGATGAGCAGTGGGGCGAATCGGTGGTGGCCTTTGTGGTTGCCCGTGACGCGGACCTGCTGGATGAGCGCGCACTGACTGCCTGGTTCATCGAACGCATGGCTTCGTTCAAGAAGCCGAAGAAGTATGTGTTTCTCGCCGAGCTGCCGAAAAACAGCTACGGCAAAGTACTCAAGACTGAACTGCGCCACTGGCTGAAGGAGGCCGCAAGCGCCGCCGTTTTGTAAGCGACTGTTGTAGGACCGCTTTCCATCAATAAGAACAAGACAGGAATACTGCTATGGCAAATCTTCAGCACAATCCGGCCCGGCAACGGCGGCGCGCGTTCATCGGAGCAACCTCCGGGCACCTGATCGAATGGTACGACTATGGCGTCTATGGCTTTTTGGCGGTGTACATCGGTCAGGCGTTTTTTGTTTCCGATGATCCGACCACCAGCCTGCTCAGCAGCTTTGCCGCCTTCGCCTTGAGTTTTTTCATCCGTCCCTTGGGCGGGTTGTTCTTCGGCCCATTGGCTGACAAGATCGGTCGGCGCAAAACCCTGATCACCGTGCTGGTGATGATGGCAGGCTCCACCTGCCTGCTGGGCATGCTGCCCACTTATGCGTCCATCGGCATCGCCGCACCGATTCTGTTGGTGTTGATCCGTTGTGTGCAGGGTTTTTCTGCCGGTGGCGAAATCGGCACCATTACCAGCTTTATCTCCGAGTATGCCGGGCCTGGGCGGCGCGGCTTCTCCACCTGCTGGTTGATGGTGACGGCGGTATTGGGCCTGGTGCTTGGCGGTGTGGTAGCCAACGGCATGACCTGGGCGCTGGGCGCTGAACTGATGCAGGATTGGGGCTGGCGCATTCCCTTTCTGGTAGCAGGCCCCATGGGTTTGATCTCTATGTACATCCGCCTGAAGCTTGAAGACAGCCCGGAGTTCCTTGCCTTGCAGAAAGCCGGAGAAACCTCCAAGGCGCCGTTGCGTGAAGTCTGGCAGTGGAAGCGGGCGATTGCATTGGTGTTTTTCATCATCACCCTGCACAGCTCGATTTTCTACCTGGTGCTGACCTTTGCCTCGACCTACATGTCGCGCATTCTCAAGTTCGACAGTGGTACCACGCTGCTTTACGTGTTCATTGCCAGTCTATCGGCAGCTTTCGTCATGCCGTTTGGTGGCATGTTCACCGATAAATATGGGCGCAAGCCGTTTTTGATGGTGGTGGGGGTGTTGGCGACAGCGGCGATGTATTGGTTCTTCAAGGCTGCACCAACAGCCACTGCGGCCTCCTTCTTCTATCCGCTGATGGCGGTGGCGATTCTGTTTGGTCTGTACGCTTCGTCCACCTACGCGACCATGAGTGAACTGCTGCCCACGCGGATTCGCTCGACGGGAATCGCGGTGGCCTACAACATTCCTGTGGCAGTGTTCGGCGGCAGTGCGCCGTTTATTTCAACCTGGTTGATTCAGCAGACCGGGGATATCTCATCGCCGTGGTACTTCTACATCGGCACCGGCATTGTGTCGCTGATTGCCTTGGTGGCGTTGCGCAAGGAGGATTTTGTGGCGTGCCACGGGGCAACGGAATCAGCGCCTGCCCAGGTCGATTTGAAGCTGGCGGGCACTGCGGTGTAGTGGGTAGGAGCGGGCTTGCCCGCTCCTTGAAGCGCAAGATTAGCTGCAATGAGGTAGGAAATACTCGCGATAAGAAACAGCACTCGCTGAAGACGTTCGCTATTAACGAAGTGCGGTTGTTATGTTTTTGAAACACTATTGTTTTGGCGCATTTTAAAAACATAGGGAATGTTGGAAATCTAACTAAGCATGAACTTTAGTGAGGGGGTGGATCCAGAGGGATTGATCGTGAAGCCTACTGACGCGCCCCCCCTGATTAAATTGCCCCTCCAGCCCTCTGCCGATTCTGCCTCAATTGCACCTGCGCCCCTGCCGGTGTCAACCAGTCGCGGTATCCATGCTGGGTCAACCAGCACCCTGGACAACATACGCGTGCTGAAAACCTGGCAATTGGCACCCGCCGCGCGTGCCAGTGAGGCACCGCGCAGTGAAACATTGCACGATCCCCATGCCTTGCTGGCGCTGGATGCCAATGACGGCTCGACCATTTATATTCGCGCCGATGCGTTGGTCGAGCAGTTGCGTCGAACCCGGCCAGATGTTGTCGACAGGGACGGTTCGGTCGATTTTGCCCGCTTTATAGACATCCAGGGCAAGAACCGTGGCGCTGCGGACTGGGTCTGGCGGCAAGTCCGGCAACTGGTGCTGGACGATGATGGCATCACTGACCTGGCCAAGCAGATTTTCAACCGCAAAGCGACTGACATGGCTGTCGACTGGGCTGCGCAGAAGGGTGCGAGTGCACTGATGGAAGCCATTGAACGGCAGTTGGCCGGTGAGCCCGGTCTTTACCGCTGGAACGGTGGGCTGTTGAATCCCCATGATCTGATTGCAAGCGACAAGGTGCTGCAGGTCGATAAACCTATCTTGTTGTTCATTCATGGCACGGGCTCACACACGCTGGGCAGCTTCGGTGAGTTGCCGGCAACGGCAGCCTGGAAAGATCTGCAATTGAAGTTCGGCACCCAGATTGTCGGTCTTGAGCATCGCACGTTCTCGCAAAGCCCCATTACCAATGCCTTGCAAGCGCTGGTTCATTTGCCGACGAAGGCGCGGGTGCAGTTGGTCAGTCATTCACGCGGCGGATTGGTTGCCGATCTGTTGTGCATGGACCCCTATGATCCGCACTTGCCACAGTGGATCGCGCATTACCGCCGTGAACCGCGTCCCGATGAAGTCGAGCGGGAAAAACAAGATCCGGCGTTAACCGCGCAGCGCCTGGAGTTTGCACAAGCAGAGCGGGCCAAACTCCAGAACCTTGTAGACCTGCTCAAGGCCAAGCAGCTCGATATAACCCATTATGTGCGCGTGGCTGCTCCTGCCCGTGGCACGGCCTTGCTGTCGGATAACCTCGATGTGTTCCTCTCCTGCCTGCTGAGTCTGGTGCGCAAGTTTGCCACCTGGGGTATTGGTGCGGCGGTGGGCGCCGTGGCTACACCTGCCGCCGGCAGTGCCACCGCTCAGCTCGCTTCGCGCAGCCTGAAGCTGCTGGAACGGGTGGTGCTGGAGATCGCTGACAAACGGATGCAACCGCAAGTGGTGCCTGGCATCGAGGCCATGCTGCCAGAGGCGCCAATGGCCATGTTGCTGGCGCGTGCTGCACCACTGCCGAAGCTGAAAATGGCCATCGTTGCCGGTGATACCGAGGATTCGGCCAGCGGGATTGTGCAACGCATTGGCTACATGTTCGTCAATTGGGCGTTGTTTGATCGTGCTCGCAACGACCTGGTGGTCAACACCGACTCCATGTATGGCGGCTTGTTCGATCATGCCAAGGAGGCGCACGCCATGGCGGTCGAAGGGCCGCAGGTCAATCACTTCCATTATTTCCGCGACACCGTCAAATTTCGAAATCGTCCACTTCCCAGTAGCCTGAGCGACTGGCTGCTGGATCGGCTGACGATGACCCGGGGCGCCGAACCTTCATCAGCTCGGGGCGCTGACAGCGTCGACACGGTGAAAGTGTATGTCGAAGGTCAGCCTGCGGTGTTCCTGATACCGGGGATAATGGGTAGCAGCTTGGGCGTAGGCGACGAAATTTTCTGGCTTGATCCCCTAAAGCTTGCCTTGAGGGGGCTGGGCAGCATCGCCATCGATGAGCCGCGGATCAGCAGCAAGGACCTGATGAGGTTGGCGTATGGGGATCTGTACAAGTATCTCGATAAGGCCCACAACGTTATTGCCCACTACTACGATTGGCGCCTGCCGCTGGAGGACCTGGGTGCGCAACTGGCAGTCAGGTTACGCGATCAACTCAAGAAGCATCCCACTTCCAGCATTCGCCTGCTCGCGCACAGCATGGGCGGCTTGGTGATACGTGCCGCTTTCAGGCAAGACCCCGATCTATGGAAAGACCTGATAACCCAAGCCGATGGGCTGGTGATCATGCTGGGCACCCCCAACCAGGGTGCCTACTCCATGGTGGAAACACTGCTGGGGCAGTCCGACACCATTCGTATGCTGGCCCGGGTGGACCTTAAGAACAACTTGTCGGAGATCCTGAAAATCGTCGCCGACTTTCCTGGAGCGTTGCACCTGTTGCCTGCCCCAGGGTTTGTCGATATCGGCGGGCACAGTCCGGTGGACTTTTTCGCGGCGGCCAGCTGGAGCCAGTTGGCCCTGAAGAACGATGATTTCTGGTTCGGTAAAGAGCTGGGAGCCCGGCATCGCGCGGCAGCGCTCAAGCAAGTGCAGGAGCATTGGCAGCGCCTGGCAGATAACAGTTGGATCGAGCTTGCGCCTGAGCGCATCAGTTATGTCTTTGGTCAGGGCAAGAACACGCCCTGTGGCTTGGACATCAGCGGCGAGCAACTGATGCTGCGCGGTACCTCGCAGGGCGACGGCACCGTGACCTGGCGCTCCGGCAAGTTGGGCAATCTGCCCGATAATCGTTACTGGTACATGCCCGTGGTGCACGGTGAACTGGCATCCACCAAGCACTATTTTGCCGAGATCGAGAGCTTGCTGCACAAGCGTACGCCTGCGCTGCTCAAGCGTCTGCCGAGTAGTCGTACAGCGGAGCGCAGCACGGCGCTGGTGAGTTTCCGAGGTGGGCCACCCGCCTATCCGGCCGATGCCCAGTTGCTGAGTCAGGTGCTCGGCAACAGCAGCAGCCTGGAGCCAAAACCAGAGCTGACTACGCTGAAAATCAATGTTCTGGCGATGAACCTCAGTTGCGTGCAAGTGCCGCTGATCTGCGGTCACTACCGCGGCGACCCGATTTCCGGTGCCGAAGCGGCCGTCGATCAGACCCTGGTCAACGGTGCACTGACCCAACGCCAGCGCTTGGGCCTGTACTCTGGCGAACTGGGCAATACCACGGTGGTGCTGGTGCCGCGTACGGCTGCCGAGGTGAGCCGGGGGACGGGGCGGGGCGCGTTGATCATCGGTCTTGGCGAGATGGGTGAGCTGACCGCTGAAGTGGTGATCCAGGCGGTGCGCAGTGGCGTGTTGCGTTACTTGCTCAGTGCGGTGGACCAGTATGCCCAGGTTACCCGCCTGGACGACCCCAACAGACCCGATGATCTGCTGCCGTTGCATATTGCCAGTTTGCTGCTGGGGACCAATTCCAGTGCGCAGTTGACTGTAGAAGAGTCGATCCGCGCGGTGACCCTCGGGGTGCTGCAAGCCAACCGTGACTACGCCGCGGTTTGTGCCGGCCCCAAAGGCCGTGCAGCGGCGGTGACGCGCCTGGACATTGTCGAGATGTTTGTCGATGCCGCTATCTGTGCCAGCTACGCCGTAGCCAACCTGGACAGTGAGCTGGCGGGCGAACTGCAGCGCTTGAACAGTCGGCTGGAGGTGGCCCAGGCCGTGCAGTTTGGTGACGGTGCAAGGCCGCGCCTGAGCGTTACCCCTGCGGGTGACTACTGGCCACGCTTGCAGGTCAGCAGCGCCGACAGCCCTGGGCAACCGGCGAGCAGGGCTGAAGCCCGTTTCGACCGGCCGGCGCAACGCTTCAACTACCTGTACATGGGGCAACGTGCGCGCGTCGAGGCGGTCATCGACCAGCGTCAACCGGGCTTGCTGGAAAAGATGGTCGACAGCGCCTTGCGCGGGCCGAACAGCACTCGCTACGACTCGGCGGCATTCTTTGGCAACAGCCTGTTCCAGTTGATGTTGCCCTTGGGCTTCAAGAGCGCGGTGCGCAAATCGGACAACCTGATTCTGGTGCTCGACGACAGCAGCGCCAACTTGCCATGGGAAATGCTCGAGACCGACGGTGTGCCGATGATTTCGCGCACGCGTCTGGTGCGTCAGTTCATCACCCAGCGGTACCGCCGCGAAGTAATACGCACGGACCTGATGAACGCCTGCGTCATCGGCAACCCGGATACCCAGGGCTATTTCAAGCAGTTCAGGCCCAAAGGCGACGGGCCCTGGCCGGAACGCCTGGCAGACTTGCCCGGTGCCCTGCGTGAAAGCCAGGCGGTGGGCCAGGTGCTGGACGGCGCGGGTTACACCACCTGGAACCTGCCCGGTGGTTCCAGTGCGGTGGAGGTATTCGACCAACTGTTCGCCAGGCCTTACCGCGTTCTGGTGATCTGCGCCCATGGCGTGTATCGCAGCAAGGACAGCAACGGCCAACTGCGTAGCGGCGTGGTGTTGTCGGATGGCTTGCTGCTGACAGCTGCCGAGATCGATCGGATGGAAACTGTGCCGGACCTGGTGTTCCTCAGTTGCTGTCACCTGGGCAAGATCACCGTCGGTGAAGCGGGCGGCAACCGTTTGGCCGCGAGCCTGGCCCAAGAGCTGATCAACATGGGCGTGCGCTGTGTGGTCGCGGCGGGCTGGGAGGTCGATGACAGCGCCGCGTGCTGCTTCTGCGAGACCTTCTTCACGCGCTTGGCCATTCACGGCGAGCACTTTGCCGAGGCGATCAGTTGCGCACGTCTGGATACCCTCGAGCAGTTTCCCGCCTGTAATACCTGGGGCGCCTACCAAGCCTATGGCGACCCACTGTTCCAGCTCAGGTTGCTACCTCCCGGCGACAGCAACAACACCTGCTTGCGGGGCACTCCAGAACTGCTCGACTGGCTGGAAGGCCAGCGCTTGGCGGCGGCCAACACTGATGCCGCAACGTCGGCGACCGCGTTCGAGCAACTTCAGGAGCAGGTGCGCAGACGCCTTGAGGGGCTGCCGGACAGCTGGATCAACCAGGCCGAGGTTCAGTACGGCCTGGGGTTGCTGTACAGCGAATGGGATGACCCTGAGGCGTTGGCCGCTTCACGCAAAGCCCTGTTGCAGGCGTTGGCGCGCTTCAATGGTCGCGGCTGTGTACCAATGACCGCGGTGGAGAAACTGATTGATGTAGAGATTCGTCAGGCCTATCTCGTCGCCGATCCAGTCGACGGCACTGCGGTTGCTGATTTCAACGAGGCGGCCAGGTTGATCAAGGCCGCCATCCATCGTGCCGATCAGTTGAGTGATATGTGCGAGGACGTGCCGGGTGAATCGATTGCTCGCCGACAGGTCATGCGCGGGCGCGGCCTCAAGCGTCAAGCACATATAGCGCTACTGGAAAGCGTTACCCAGTCGCGCAATGAAGAATTGGATGGGCGCATCAGTCGAAGCCTTTTGGCAGCAAAGATGGCTTATGCAGTAGGGGAGGATAGGGACTCACCTGACTGGAATCCTTACGCGATGCTTAACCGGGTCCAGCTTGAGGTTATGTGCCTTTCGAAAAAGCTGTCGATTGAAGATCTTGAACGCTGTGAAACCGAAGCTCAGGCGCGTTACAAGCAGTCCTTCGGTGTGTTCGATGCAGTGATGAAGGCCGATGTACTGCTTACCCACTGGCTGATAGGGGTGACCCGAGGTGCCAATGCGGCGGGCGCGAAGCCTTGCACTGAACGCGAGCTCAACGACAGCTACGATGATGCGCTGGCCGGCCAGCGCATATCGGAGCGGCAGTTCGAGTCGGTGGTGCGTCAGTTGCAGATGATCGCCATTTGGCTGGCCTGGTCGCGGAAAGCACCCGAAGCCAAAGTGCTCGACAACATCGCCCGGGTCTTGAAGACCCGGCGCGGATAATCGCACGACTGCTGGCTACACCTTGAACGTGGCCATCAGCCCCTGCTGGTGATTGGCCAGGCGGTTCAGCGCCTGGCTGATCTGCGCCGATTCCTCGGCCTGTCCGGAGAGCGACTCGGTTACGTCACGAATGCTGGCAACGTTGCGATTCACTTCCTCAGCCACGGCGCTCTGTTCTTCGGCTGCAGACGCTATCTGCAAGTTCATATCAGTAATCACCGCCACTGCATCGCTGATCCGCTGCAACGCCGGCACGGCCAGTTCGGCCTGGCTGACGCTGCCCTGGGCCTGGCGGTGGCTGCTGTGCATCGAACCGACTACTTCGCGAGTACCTTGCTGCAGGCCCTCGATTACCAGACGAATCTCATCCACCGAGTCCTGGGTGCGGCGCGCCAGGTTGCGCACTTCATCGGCAACTACGGCAAAACCGCGGCCGGCTTCCCCCGCGCGCGCGGCTTCAATGGCGGCGTTAAGAGCCAACAGGTTGGTCTGGTCGGCAATGGCGCGAATCACTTCAAGCACCGAACCAATCTGTTCGCTGCGGTCGGCAAGTTGCTGCACCTCGTCCATGCCGGCATTCATTTCACCGGCAAGCTGCTCGATGGCATGGGTGGTGGTACGGATCAGTTCCAGGCCTTCGCGAGTAGCCACGTCGGCGCCGCGGGCCGCTTCGGCAGCTTGAGCTGCGTTGCGTGCAACGTCCTGGGCGGTGGCGCTCATTTCCTGTGAGGCCGTGGCCACCTGATCGACTTCACGGTATTGCTGCTGCATGCCGGCGCTGGTCTGGCTGGCGATGGCTGCCGACTGGTCGGCGGTGCTGCGAGCATCCTGCACCGAGGCTTTGACGTCGGCGATTACTGGTTGCAGCTTGTCGAGAAAGCGATTGAACCAACCGACCAGTTCGCCCAGCTCGTCCTGGCGCGGGTAGTTCAAACGGCGGGTGAGGTCGCCTTCACCGCTGGCAATATCCTTGAGCATGGCGGCAACGTTAAGAATCGGCCGGGTTACACCTCGGGCGGTCATCCAGATCACGATCAGGCCCACTATGGCGGCAGCGAGAGCCATTAGCAGGCTGTTGAGGTTGGCGCTGTTGTTGGCGGCATCCAGGCGAGTGTTGAGCGCCAGTGCGGGGGCCTGAAGGATCTGCTCGGGCACCTCGAGCAGTACACTCCAAGGCTGCGCGCCGGGGACCGGGGCAAATGGCTGGCTGACCTGCAGCATACCGTTGTCTTTCAACTCTGCGGCTTTGCCTGCACGCATCTGGGCGGCAAGGACACTGGTCTGTTGGCCGAATACCTGGTCGATTTTCTTGCTCAATTGACTGCCGTCGCTGCTGTGTCCAGCCAGCAGGCCGGCGGGGCTGACAATGCTGACCTGACCGTTGCCGTCAAACAGCTCCTGGCGCCCATCGAGGCTCAGTTGCTGCAAGCTGTCGAGGCTGATGTCCAGGCCCATCACGCCAATGACCTTGCCGTCTTGCTTGAGCGGAATGGCAATGCTGGTCATCAGGGGCGTGCGATCGCCAACGGTATCGAAATAGGGGTCGATCACACAGGCTTCGCCGGTTTCAAGTGGGCATGTCAGCCAGCGGTTGTAGGCGAAACCGTTGGCGCCAAGGCTGGTGTCGGCGAGCATCTCTTCAGGCATTGCCTCCGACGTCAGTTCGCCGGGGCGTGGCTGTGACCAGTAGAGGGAAAAACGGCCGCGTTCATTGCTGCCGACCTCGGCTTGGTCAACGAAGGCGCCATCGTTGCCATCCAGGGCATTGGGCAGGAACACGACGTACAGGCCAAGCAGCTCGGGATTGGCCGCCAGTGCGGTTTTCGCCTGCTGGGTCAGCGCCTGGCGCAGGTTGTCGAGCCCCTGGGCCTTGAGCACCATCATCAGGTGCGAGACGCCGTTGCCATACAGGTAGGTATCCTTGAAGTAGCGCTGGATATGCGCGGCCTGCAACTGGGCGTAGGTGTGCATGCGCAGGCGGGCGTTCTCATCGAGGATCTGGGTATTGGCGCTATTGACCAGTGCAGCGCTGCGGCTGGATTGAAATAGAGCCGCCCCCATCAGCAACACCACGATGGCCAGCAGGCAGAGGCCGGCGAGCAGGGTGATCTTCCATTGAATGAGCAGGCGGCGCAGCAGCATGGTGGCATCCTTGAAGTGGCAGGTCGTTAAACGGCAAAAGCCCGTCGATGTCGACGGGCCATTTCTTGTTATTCGGCAATGAAGCTGGGCGGCGCTACCTTGAAGGCTTTGGTCAGGTAGGCCAGGTACAGAACCCCCAGCGCTGCCCAGACCCCGCCAAACAATAGCGAGTGCTCATCCAGGTCCAGCCAGAGGATGGCAATGATGCAAAAGCCAATGGTCGGCACCACCAGGTACTTGAATTTGTCGCCCAGGGTCTTGTTGCAGCCTTCACGCAGGTAGCAGTGCACGATCACCGAGAGATTGACGAAACTGAAGGCTACCAACGCGCCAAAGTTGATCACTGAAGTCGCGGTCACCAGGTCGAAGAATATCGCCGACAGAGAAATGAAGCCGACGATGGCAATGTTGATGACCGGGGTTTTCCACTTGTCATGCAGGCGACCGAAGTAGCGGCGGGGGATGACATTGTCGCGACCCATCACATACAAAAGGCGCGATACGCTGGCTTGCGAGGCCAGGCCTGAAGCCAGGGTGTTGATGAACGTGCAGCAAATGAAGATCGACTGGAACAGCTTGCCGCCTACATACAGGGCGATTTCCGGCAAGGCGGCCTCGTGATCCTGGAAGCGGTCCATGGTCGGGAAAAACGACTGGATGTAAAACGAGACGATGATGAACACCAAGCCGCCGATCAGCGCAATCAGGAAAATAGCGCGCGGAATGACCTTTTCGGCGTTCTCGGTTTCTTCGGACAGCGTGGTGACCGCGTCGAAGCCCAGGAATGAGAAGCACAGGATGGTGGCGCCAGCGACCAAGGCATTGAAATGGGTGTCCTCAGCGGCAAACGGCAGCAGGCTCCAGGTAGTGCCCAACCCTTCGCCGCTGTGCAGGCCGCGCACGGTCAGGTAGATGAATACGCCGATGATGATGGCCTGGATGGCCACGAACAGGGTGTTGAAGTTGGCTACCAGGTTGATACTGCGGATGTTGATCAGGCTCATGATCATCACAAACCCCACCACCCAAGCCCAGGCCGGTACTTCCGGGAACATCACCGACAAGTAGAGTTTGGCCAGCAGGGCGTTGACCATGGGCAGCAGCAGATAGTCGAGCAATGACGACCAGCCCACCAGAAAGCCGACATGAGGATTGATGGCGCGGCGTGTGTAGGTATAGGCCGAACCGGATTCGGGAAAGCGACGCACCAGTACGCCGTAGCTTACGGCGGTGAAGAGGATGCCAAGCAAGGCCAGCACGTAGGCGCTGGGGACGTGTCCACTGGTGATGCCAGAAACAATGCCGAAGGTGTCGAAAACGGTCATCGGTGCGATGTAGGCCAGGCCAATGATGACCACCTGCCAGAGTTTCAAGGTCTTTTTGAATTGGGTATCAGGTGAAGGTGCAGACGAAGAGACTGGCATGATGGATGGCGCTTGCCCGTATTTTTGTTTGAATTATTTTGAGTGGTGAAGCGAGGGGGAAAATAAGAAGTGTGGGAGAGGTGTGTCAATTAAATTCTGACAAAATGTGTACCGATGTGATCGGTTTTTTGCCGATAACTGTGGGCAAATAGCTCTATTGCGCGGCTTTTGGCCTGGAGGCTGGTATTTTCTGTTGTCGATTAAATTCGACACTTCATCCGCAGTGATACCGATTATTATCGGTTTTCTGCCCAAGGCGACTCAAGGTCGCCTCAGGTCAGGGATGATGCGCTTTATTGCTTCAAACCATCGCCAGGTGCTGCTTGCGTGTTGGCGCTGGAAAGGCCCGATCGATGGCACGCAAGTCTTCACTGCTCAGGTTCAGGTTGGCCGCCGCTGCATTCAGGTGTACATGCTCAGGCTCAACTGCCTTGGGAATGGCGATTATGCCCGTTTGGCGCGTAACCCAGGCCAGGCTCACCTGTGCTGGCGTGGCACCGTGGCGCTCGGCAATCTCGATCAGGGCAGGGTGCTTGAGCAAACGCCCGGCCTGGGCCAAAGGGCAGTAGGCCATGGTCGGCATCTGGCGCTTTTGGCTCCAGGGCAGCAAGTCGAACTCGATACCGCGCTGACTGGGGTTGTAAAGCACCTGGTTGACAGCGCAGTCGCAATTGCCCAACTCGCGCAGGTCGTCAACATCGAAGTTCGACACCCCCCAACGACCAATCTTGCCCGCCTCCCGCAAACGCTCGAACGCTTCTACGGTTTCTTCCAGCGGGTACTGGCCGCGCCAGTGCAGCAGATAAAGATCGATAAAATCGGTGCCCAGGCGCTTCAGGCTACGCTCGCAGGCCGCCGGAACGCCGTTGCGGCTGGCGTTGTGCGGGTACACTTTGCTGACCACGAACACCTTGTCGCGGCGCCCGGCAATGGCCTGGCCGACGACTTCCTCCGCGCCGCCTTCGGCATACATTTCGGCGCTGTCGATCAGCGTCAGGCCCAGGTCGATACCGTGCTGCAGCGCCGCCACTTCGCGACTGCGCTGGCGGGGGTCTTCACCCATGTACCAGGTTCCTTGGCCGATGGCTGGAACGTCTTTGCCGGCAAGCTTCACTGTGCGCATTTCACCTCCTGGGGACGGGTTTGTTCCTGTAGTACATCCAGCAGCGCCTGGGCTGCTGCCGAGAGTTTATGGTCGGCGAGCAGGGAGACGCCAATGCGCCGCTCGATTATCGGCTCGACCAGCGGCACACAGCGGGCGCCAAGCTCTTGCATCTGGCCGATGCACAAGGCCGGCACCGCACTCACGCCCAGGCCGTTGGCAACCATGCGGCCGATGGTCGAGAGCTGATGACTTTCGAAGGCCACCGCCAGCTTGCCATGCTCGGCAGCCAGGTGTTGTTCTAGCAGCAGTCGCACTGCCGACGGTCGTTGCAAGGCAATGAAATCTTCGGCCAGCAGTTCGCGCCAACTCACCTGCGCTTGCTGGGCCAGGGGGGATTCGGTTGGTACCACCGCGACGAAGCGGTCCAGGTACAACGGCTTGAACAGAAGGGGTGCGCTAGACTCGGGTTCAATGCCGATGCCCAGTTCGACGCGCCGATGGCGTACCAGTTCCAGCACCTGTTCGTTGATGACGTCATGCACCGTGACATTGACCCGAGGATAACGTTGGCGAAACACCTTTAGTACCGCAGGCAACAGGTTGCCCGCAAACGCCGGCATGGCGGCGATCGATACACGGCCCAATTGCAGGGTGAAACGCTGGCGCAGGAGTTCTTCGGTGTTGTCCCAATCAGCGAGCAGTTGCCGCGCCAGAGGCAGCAGAACGTCACCTTCGGGGGTCAAGCTGACGCTGCGAGTGGTACGGCTGAACAGGGCGCCACCGAGGTTGTCTTCCAGGGCCTTGATGGTCAGGCTCAAGGCCGGTTGTGACAGGTGCAGATGCTCGCCGGCCTGAGCAAAGCTCTGGTACTTGGCGACAGTGACAAAGGCGCGCAACTGCTTGACGTTCATTGGTGTGGTCTATTCTTTTGAAAAATTAATCAAACAAACATAAAAACAAAATTAACAAATAAGTTCGTTGGGGTGAAGATGGGACAAACGCTCGCCGACACCCCCGTCGGTTAAACAACTACAAAAGGCGGATCAGCATGGCCGGACTGGACAAGCGCGTAGCAACCTATGAACAGGCTCTTGAAGGCCTGACCGACAACATGACCGTACTGGCAGGTGGTTTCGGTCTGTGCGGTATCCCGGAAAACCTCATCAACGAAATCAAGCGGCGTGGCGTCAAGGGCCTGACCGTGGTCTCGAACAACTGCGGCGTCGATGGCTTTGGCCTGGGCGTACTGCTTGAAGACCATCAGATTCGCAAGATGGTTGCCTCCTATGTGGGCGAAAACGCCGAGTTCGAGCGCCAGCTGCTCAGCGGCGAGCTGGATGTAGAGTTGACGCCGCAAGGCACCCTGGCGGAAAAAATGCGCGCAGGCGGCGCCGGCATTCCGGCGTTCTTCACCGCTACCGGCTACGGCACGCCCGTTGCCGAAGGCAAGGAAGTGCGTGAATTCAATGGCCGCAAATACATCCTTGAAGAAGCCATTACTGGCGACTTCGCCATCGTCAAAGGCTGGAAGGCCGATCACTACGGCAACGTGGTGTACCGCAACACCGCGCAGAACTTCAACCCGCTGGCCGCTACTGCCGGCAAGATCACCGTGGTCGAGGTCGAGGAAATCGTCGAGCCGGGTGTATTGCTGCCAACTGAAATCCATACCCCGGGTATCTATGTCGACCGGGTGATTGTCGGCACCTTCGAGAAGCGTATCGAAAAACGCACCCTCAAAGCCTGAACCGTCCCCGAACAGAACAACAAAGAGATACTGACCATGGCACTTACCCGCGAACAAATGGCCCAGCGCGTCGCCCGCGAACTCCAGGACGGCTTCTACGTCAACCTTGGCATCGGCATCCCGACCCTGGTGGCCAACTACGTCCCAGCGGACATGGATGTAATGCTGCAATCGGAAAACGGCCTGCTGGGCATGGGCGAATTCCCGACCGAAGCGCAGCTTGATGCCGACATGATCAATGCCGGCAAACAGACCGTGACTGCGCGTGTCGGGGCATCGATTTTCAACTCTGCCGAATCCTTCGCCATGATCCGCGGCGGTCATGTCGACCTCACCGTGCTGGGTGCGTTTGAGGTGGATGTGGAAGGCAACATCGCCTCCTGGATGATCCCCGGCAAGCTGGTCAAGGGCATGGGCGGCGCTATGGACCTGGTGGCCGGTGCCGACAACATCATCGTCACCATGACCCACGCTTCCAAGGACGGCGAGTCCAAGCTGCTACCCCGTTGCAGCTTGCCGCTGACCGGTGCGGGCTGCATCCGCAAGGTACTGACTGACCTTGCCTACCTGGAAATCGAAAACGGCGCATTCATCCTGCGCGAAACCGCACCTGGGGTGACGGTTGAAGAAATCATCGAGAAAACCGCCGGCAAGTTGATCGTGCCGGATGATGTGAAAGAGATGACTTTCTAACCTGACGTTTCATCGTTTTTGCAGGCTCTATCGCCGGCAAGGCCGGCTCCGACAGACGAACCACGCATTCTTCTGTCGGAGTCGGCTTTGTCGGCGATAGGGCCTTCAGTCGTTCTGATAAAACCAACAAAAGGAATACCCTGTGGCCGCTGATATTCAAGACAGCCGCTCTGCGCGCTTTGCCTTGCGCTGTTCAAACTGGGCTGAACGCTGGTTCCCCGATTCCTGGGTGTTCGCCGCCCTGGCAGTGGTACTGGTTTCTGTCGCCGCCCTGGCAATGGGCGCCAAGCCCACCGATACCGCCAAGGCTTTTGGCGACGGTTTCTGGAGCTTGATTCCATTCACCATGCAAATGGCCTTCGTGGTGATTGGCGGCTATGTGGTGGCCAGCTCGCCACCTGCGGTGAAACTCATCGACCGTCTGGCGCGCATCCCGAAAAACGGCCGCTCGGCAGTGTGCTGGGTGGCGCTGATTTCGATGCTGGCCTCGTTGCTCAACTGGGGCCTGTCGCTGGTGTTTGGTGGCTTGTTGGTGCGGGCATTGGCGCGTCGTACCGACTTGCGCATGGACTACCGTGCTGCCGGTGCTGCCGCCTACCTGGGTTTGGGGGCGGTGTGGGCGCTGGGGCTTTCCTCTTCGGCAGCGCAGTTGCAGGCCAACCCGGCCAGCCTGCCGCCCTCGATCCTGGCAATCACCGGGGTGATCCCGTTCACCGAAACCATTTTCCTCTGGCAGTCGGGTGTGATGCTGGCGGCGCTGGTGGTGGTTTCACTGGTGGTGGCGTATGCCACGGCGCCAGGGCCGAGCAGTGCTCGTAGCGCTGAAGACTGTGGCGTTGACCCAAGTTTCTCGGCACCCCCAACCCCTGAGCGTACTCGCCCGGGCGAATGGCTGGAGTACAGCCCGATTCTGATTCTGTTGCTGGTGGCGCTGGCGGCGGGGTGGCTGTACAACGAATTCAGCTCCAAGCCTGCGATAACCGCCATCTCCGGGCTGAACACCTACAACCTGCTGTTCATCATGCTCGGTGCCTTGCTGCACTGGCGCCCGCGCAGCTTCCTCGATGCAGTGACGCGCGCGGTACCGACCACCACCGGGGTGTTGATCCAGTTCCCGCTGTATGGCTCGATTGCGGCGATCCTTACCCAGGTTCAGGGCGTTGATGCGCAAACCTTGGCCCACCACATCTCGACCTTCTTCGTGCAAATTGCCTCTCACGATACCTACGCGGTGTTGATGGGCGTGTATTCGGCGGTACTGGGCTTCTTCATTCCGTCCGGTGGCGGAAAATGGATCATCGAAGCGCCGTACGTGATGCTCGTGGCCAACGACTTGCAATACCACCTGGGCTGGGCGGTGCAGATCTACAACGCCGCTGAAGCGCTGCCGAACCTGATCAACCCCTTCTACATGCTGCCGCTGCTTGGCGTATTGGGCCTGAAGGCTCGCGACCTGATCGGTTTCTCGTTCGTGCAGTTGCTGGTTCACTTCCCGTTGGTATTGTTCCTGTTGTGGTTCCTGGGCACCACTTTGCAGTACACACCACCGGTGATGCCGACGCCGGCTGGCTAATCGCAGTCGCTGGCCACTGCTACCGGTTGCGAAGACTGTCTCGAGCCGTCAGCGTTTCAACCGGTGGCAGTGGGCTGCCGTCAGCCTGGAATCATTGCAAAGCCGACGCCGAAGCGGTTCCAGGCGTTGATGGTGGCGATGGCCAAGGTCAGGTTGGCCACTTCGGCTTCGCTGAAGTGTTCGAGCAAGGCACGGTACTGCTGCTCGGGTGCGCGCAGCTCGGGCAGGCGGGTCAGGCTTTCGGTCCAGGCCAGGGCGGCACGTTCGCGCGGGGTGAAGTAAGCGGTTTCTTCCCACACGCTGAGGGTTTGCAGGCGCGCCTCGGTTTCTCCAGCCTTGCGTGCATCATTGGCATGCATGTTGACGCAGTAGGCGCAGCCATTGATCTGCGAGGCACGCAGGCGAATCAGCTCCAGCAGCGAGGTTTCCAGGCCGGACTTGCCCAGGGCCATTTCCAGGCCGACCATGGCCTTGTAGGCTTGCGGTGAATGTTTGGCCCATTCGATACGATTGCTCATTGGTTCTCTCCGGTAAGGTCCGCATCAGGCGGCATGGACGCTACCTTAGCGCTGAGACGGCGCAGCTCGAATAGCCAATTGCGGCAAATATCAGGAGGCCAATCAGCCCAGTGCCTGCAGGGTGTCACGCACCCGGTCCAGTGCCGGGTCGATATCCAGCAGCTCGATGGCACCGAAACCCAACAGCAGGCCCGTGCGCACCGGTGCCTGAACATGAAAGGGCGCCAACGAATACAGCCCAACTTCGACCTTGCGCGCCATACTGATCATAAACTCCACGTCCAGGTCATGCTTGGCCAGTGCGCTTAGATGATAGCCAGCGGTAGCCGGTATCAGCTCGAACCAAGGCGCCAGATCGCCGTGCAGGCGTTGCAGGATTCGCTGGCGGCGGGCGGCGTACACCTCATGTACGCGGCGGATGTGTTTGAGTAACGAGCCTTCGTTGATAAAACTGGCCAGCGCCCACTGGCTCAAGGTCGGCGTGTGCCAGTCGGTCAATTGTTTGGCAATGCAGATGGCTTCGCGCAGGGCTTGCGGGACGATGGTGTAACCCAGGCGCAGCTCGGGCAACAAGGTTTTCGAGAAGGTCCCGACATACGCCACCAGGCCATGTCGGTCCATGCTCTGCAGTGCGTCAGTGGGTCGTCCTTCGTAGCGGAACTCACTGTCGTAGTCGTCCTCGATAATTATTGCGCCCAGTGCCGCCGCGCGCTCCAGCAAGGCTTGGCGACGTGCCAGGCCCATGGGCATGCCCAATGGAAACTGATGCGAGGGCGTAACGTAGATCAGCCGCGTGCCTTCAGCAATGTGCTCGACACACAGGCCCTGGTCGTCTACCGGCACATACTGCAGGTGCGCGCCCTGGGACAGGAACAACTGGCGTGCCGGGGTGTACCCGGGGTCTTCCATGGCCACCTTGCAACCCGGCTCGATCAGGATTCGGGCAATCAGATCCAGCGCTTGCTGGGCACCGTTGCAAACCAGCACATCGGCGCTGTCGCAACGCACTCCGCGGGCAAAGGCGATGTGTCGGGCGATGGCTTCACGCAGTTCCGGCAAGCCTTGATGGGCGCCATAGCGCGCACTGCCGCGGCGTATCTGGCGCAGCGCGTACTGGTTGCAACGACGCCAGTCATCGAATGGAAACTGGGTCTTGCTCGACGCCCCACCCATGAAGTCGTAACGGCAGGTACTGGGTGCAAGGTCTGCCAGCAGGTGGGCGCGTGAGCGCCATTTTTCCAACGTTGCGGCGCTGGCCAGGGGCAGGGCTGCGGGCGCTGGGGGTAAACGCGGTGCGCTGGGGGTAATGAAAGTGCCCTTGCCAACCTTGCCGCTGAGCAGGTTGTCATAGGTAAGGCGCGAATAGGCGTCGGCCACGGTCTTGCGCGACACCCCCAATTGCTCGGCAAGCAGCCGCGTCGGCGGCAACTGCGTGCCGGGCGCCAGGCGCCCACTGTCGATACCTTCGCGCAATTGCTGGTAGAGCTGTTCGGCCAGGCCTTTGCTGCCGTGCAGGCTGATATGGAGTTCCATGCTGGGGCCGTTCCGCAGGCGATTGTCAGGCGTGCAGATTAGCCGATCTGCCCAGCCCTTGCCGTTGATCCCCTGGCGCGACGTTTGGGCGCGGGCGCGCCACACTTTAAAGGTCGGGGTTCTGCGGCGTTTCGGCGAACCTCTTGCCCTACAGGAGCGTCGCCATGTACCTGCGAACTCTGTTGTGCCTGGGCCTGCTGCTTACTGCCAGCGCCCAGGCTTCTGAATCAACCGCTGTCTATCAGTACGGCATGCCATTGGATATTGCCCGTGTAGTGAGCATGAACGAGCCGGACACCGAGCTCTGTGATGTGGTGCAGGCCAGCATGGTCTATCTCGACTCTGCCGGCCAGCAACATACCTTGCGCTACCTGAAGCTGGCGCAGGCGTGTAGCGATCACGACTAATCCCAGGCAGGCGCCAGGCTTTCGGGATTGGTCAGGCGCAGGCCGTTATCGAGGGCGGCGATTTGCGCCATTTCATCGCTGCTGAGCTTAAGCTCGGCCGCCTTGAGATTGCTCGCCAGGTTCTCGCGACGGGTCGAGGACGGGATTACCGCATAGCCCAACTGCATGGCCCAGGCCAGGGTGACTTGCGCCGGGGTGGCTTGGTGTTGGCTGGCAATGGCCTGGATGACCGGGTCTTGCAGGACTTTGCCATAGCCCAGGGTCATGTACGAGGTCACAGCGATGCCCTGGCTTGCCATGAACTCGACCAGTTTGCGGTTCTGCAGATAAGGGTGCAGTTCAATCTGGTTGGTGGCGATGGCGTCTTTACCGACCACCTCGATGGCTTGGCGCAGTAGGTCGATGGTGAAGTTGGAAACACCGATCTGGCGGGTCAGGCCCAGGGTTTTGGCCTCGGCCAATGCGCCCATGAACTCACTGACCGCCACGGCGCCCTTGGGGGAAGGCCAGTGAATCAGGGTCAGGTCCAGGTAGTCGGTCTTGAGCTTCTGTAGGCTTTCCTTAAGGCTCGGAATCAGCTTGTCGGCGCCGAGGTTGTCGGTCCAGATCTTACTGGTCAAGAACAACTGTTCACGCGCTACGCCGCTGGCAGCGATGGCGGTGCCGACCTCAGCTTCGTTGCCATAGATCTGGGCAGTGTCGATCGCTCGATAGCCGAGCTCCAGCGCCTGGGTGACCGAGTCGATAACGATCTGGTCCTTGAGGCGGAACGTACCGAGGCCAAGAAGAGGAATGGACATGAAAGGGCTCCTGGGGAGGGCTGCTGATAAGAGGTGTGCAGTATTGCGACTGCCGACCACGAGAAAAATCCCTGCGTCGACACAACTTTTTTGCCGGTGACGCACGAATCTGCAGTACTGATGTTAGCCTTGCAGTGTCAGTCGCAATGGATCTGGTCATGACCCGACACAAGCTCAGCATTCGCCAACGCAATGTCGATAACATCCTGCTGGCGGCCGAGCAGGTCTTTGCTGAAAAAGGCTTCGCAGGTACCGCCATGGCCGATATCGCCGAAGCGGCGCAGTTGCCACGCAGCAATGTGCACTATTACTTCAGCACCAAGGCCGAGTTGTACCAGGCCGTGCTGTTCGGCCTGCTGGAAGTGTGGAAGCAGGATGCACTGTGCTTCGAACTTTATGATGATCCGCGCATTGTGCTCAGCAGCTATATCCGCGCCAAAATGAACCATTCGCGCACCCGTCCTTTTGGCTCCAAGGTCTGGGCCAACGAAATCATCCACGGCGCGCCCAACCTGGGCGCGGCACTGGACGATCCGCTGTATGACTGGGCGAAGATGAAAGAGGCGAAGATTCGTCAGTGGATCGACGACGGTCGCATCATCGCGGTGGAGCCTTCCGGGCTGCTGTACATGATCTGGGCTTCGACCCAGCACTATGCCGACTTCAGCCACCAGGTGGGCTTGCTCAATGACCACCAGCCGCTGACCGAACTGCAGTTCGAACGGGCGGTGCAGACGGTCACCAGCGTCATTTTGCGCGGCATCGGCCTGGAGCCGTAAGCCTTGCTGGCTACGTCAGTTGACGGCGTGGCCAGCGGCGAATCACCAGCAGATAGACTACTACATTAACCAGCACCACCACCGAGCCCAGCAGGATCTGGATGCCCGGGGTAAGCCCGGCAGGGTAGATGACCGGCAGGATGTAATGCTCGACGAACCCGCCCTCATAGCCGGCCTGGCCAGCGGCCTGGCGCAGGCGGTTCTCCCAATCGGTCAGCGGGCAGAACAGGTGCAAAAATTCCACGGCAATGCCCCAGCACACGGCGGGTAGATGCCACCACAGCACACCACGCCATTTCAGCGCCAGTAAGCCGCCAAACAGCACGAACAAAATGAACAGCAGGTGAAACAGCACCAGACCATCGGCGCTCAGGCGGTACAGCATGACAATCGCTTCCGTGGGTTGATATTCCTTGTTCACCCCATGATAAAGGCAAAGTGTTGAAGTCTGCTGCAGGCCGATAACAGGTGTTGTCCTGACCGCATCGAACAGGCATTCTGGCGTTTTTCTGCCTGCGAAAACCGCCATGGACGCTTCCACATTGTTGCTCTACGTTGTTGCCGCCAGTGCGGTGATGATCACCCCGGGCCCGGCCATGCTCCTGGCGCTCAACAATGGCGCCAGCCACGGCATGCGCGTGGCCGGCTTTGGCATGGCCGGGGCGATGCTTTCCGACTTGATCCTGATTGCTGCCGTTGGCTGCGGCCTCGGGGCGCTGCTGCAAGCATCGGAGCAGTTGTTCAGCCTGGTCAAGTGGGTGGGGGCCGCATACTTGCTGTACCTGGCCTGGGTGTTGTGGCGTGCGCCAAGCAATGCGCTCGAGCGTGTGCCAATGAATGCCGGCGCCACTGGCCGTTCGGCCTTTCTGCGGGCGTTGTTCGTTGGTTTGTCCAACCCCAAGGGGCTGTTGTTTTTTTCCGCTTTCCTACCACAGTTCATCCGCCCGGATCAGCCGGTAGCCGAGCAATACCTGGTGCTGGCGATCACCAGTGCAGCCCTGGACGGTGTGATGATGGCGGTCTATGCCTACGGCGGCCGGCATGCCATGCGGCGTTTCTCGGCCCGCACCATGCAGTGGATCAACCGCAGTTGCGCCGGAATGCTGGCAGCGTTGGCCGTAGGCTTGAGCCTGTATCGGCGCAGTGACATGCATTGAGCCCAAACAACAAGGGAGGATCATTGGTCCTCCCTTGTTGTTCATGCAAAGGCTCAGGAGGCTTCGCGGTAAGGGTTGCGCGGGTCATGCTGCCAGTCGAGGAACGGCTTGCCGGTGTCCTGCGGCACCATCTCGATACAGTCCTGGACCGGGCAGGTGATCTGGCACAGGTTGCAGCCCACGCATTCGGCGTCGATCACCTCGTAGCGATGACTGCCATCGGCTTGGCGCAGGCTGGCGATGGCTTGGTGCGAGGTATCCTCACAGGCGATGTGACAGCGGCCGCAACCAATGCAGGCATCCTGATCGATTTTGGCGATGACCTGATAGTTGATATCCAGGAACTTCCAGTCGGTGGTGTGACCGACGGCACGACCGCTGAATTCTTGCAGGCTGCGATAGCCTTGGCTGTCCATCCAGCGCGAGAGGCCGTCCTTCATGTCTTCGACGATGCGAAAGCCGTGCAGCATCGCTGCCGTGCAGACTTGTACGGCGCCGCATCCCAGGGCGATGAACTCGGCCGCATCGCGCCAACTGCCAATTCCGCCGATGCCACAGATCGGCAGGCCGCGTGTCGCCGGGTCACGGGCAATCTCGGCGACCATGTTCAGGGCAATCGGTTTGACCGCCGAGCCGCAGTAGCCGCCGTGGGTGCTCATGTCTCCGACAATGGGCAGGGCGACCATGCGTTCGAGGTCGACACTGGTAATCGAATTGATGGTGTTGATCAGCGACACCGCGTCGGCACCGCCACGATGGGCTGCGCGGGCAGACTGACGGATGTCGGTGATGTTGGGCGTAAGTTTGACGATCACCGGCAGCGAGCAGTGCATCTTGCACCACCGCGTGACTTGCTCGACATATTCAGGCACTTGCCCAACTGCCGCCCCCATGCCACGTTCAGGCATGCCGTGCGGGCAGCCGAAGTTCAGTTCGATGCCGTCGGCGCCGGTGGCTTCCACCAGCGGCAGAATGGCTTTCCATGACGCTTCCTCGCAAGGCACCATCAACGACACGATCAGTGCCCGGTCAGGCCAGTCCTTTTTGACCTGGGTGATTTCCCGCAGGTTGATCTCCAGCGAGCGGTCGGTGATCAGCTCGATGTTGTTGATGCCCATGACCTCGCGGTTGACCCCATAGTGGGCCGAGTAACGCGACGACACGTTGACCGCCGCCGGGTCTTCACCCAGGGTTTTCCAGACCACGCCGCCCCAGCCGGCCTGGTAGGCACGGACCACGTTATAGGCTTTGTCGGTAGGCGGTGCGGAGGCCAGCCAGAACGGGTTGGGCGCCTTGATGCCGGCAAATTCGATCGATAGGTCAGCCATTATGCAGCCTCCACATTGAGCATCAGTTGCGCATGGATGGCCTCGGCGGCCACCTTGCCGTGCTGCACGGCCTGGACGGTAAGGTCCTGGCCCAGGTGGGTACAGTCGCCTCCGGCGTAAACACCGGAAAGGCTGGTACGCATGTGCTCATCGACGCGAATGCGTTCGCCATCACGGGCCAACGCCTGGGCGCTGCTGTCGCGCAAGGCGTGGTCGTCGAACGTCTGGCCGATGGCTTTGAAAATGGCATCGGCAGCCAGTTCGAAGGTTTCCCCTGTAGTGTGCAGGCGACCTTCGCTCAAGCGGGTGCGGGCAAAGCGCATGCCACGCACTCGACCCTGATCGTCGAGCAGCACCTGCTCGGGTTGGGCCCAGGTCAGCAGGCGTACCTGGTTCTCCTTGGCAATGTGTTGTTCATGCTCGGTGGCGCCCATGTCCTCAACGCCGCGGCGGTAAACCAGGTTGACGTCACGGGCACCAAGGCGGGCCATTTGTACTGCCATGTCGATGGCGGTGTTGCCGGCGCCGAGGACGATGCAGCGGTCAGCGACGGGCAGGGTGCTCAGGTCGTCGGCCTGGCGCAGCTCCCGGATATAGTCGGTAGCGGCCAGCACGCCGGGTGCATTTTCATCGGCCAGGCCCAATTGGCGACTGGCGGCCAGACCCAGACCGAGGAATACCGCATCGAATTGTTGCTGCAGCTCGCCCAGACTGAGGTTTTCGCCCAGCACTTGGCCATGACGAATCTCAATGCCGCCAATCTGCAGAACAAAGTCCACCTCGCGCTGGGCGAAGTCATCGACCACTTTGTATTTGGCAATCCCGTACTCATTCAGGCCGCCAGCCTTGGGCCGGGCTTCGAATATCACCACGTCGTGGCCGTGCCAGGCCAGGCGATGTGCGCAAGACAAACCGGCAGGCCCGGCGCCGACCACGGCGATGCGCTTGCCACTGCTGGCAGCGCGCTGGAAGGGATGTTCCTGGAACTCGGCATGGTCCAGTGCATAGCGTTGCAGCAGGCCGATCAGTACCGGCGCGCATTCCTGGTGATGGTTACGCACGCAGGCTTGCTGGCAGAGGATTTCGGTCGGGCAGACCCGGGCGCAACTGCCGCCGAGGATATTGGCCGAGAGAATCTTCTCTGCTGCGCCCTGTACGTTTTCCTGGTGAATGTTGCGGATGAATGAGGGAATGTCGATGTCGCTTGGACACGCGTTGACGCAAGGCGCGTCGTAGCAGTACAGGCAGCGGGAAGCCTCGACTGCGGCCTGGCGGGCATTGAGCGCAGGTGCCAGGTCACTGAAGTGCTCGGCCAGGCTGGCGTTGTCAGTGGACGGTCGCGGGAGGTGGTTGAGGGACTCGATCACGGTGGTTTCCTCTTTTTTTTATTTTTGCTTGCGCCGATTACAGTGGGAGCGAATGCGCTCGCTCCCACCAGTTCTCGGCGTACAAGGAACTCAGTACTTCAGCGCTTGACCGCAATCGGTCGCTGATGCTCGGCACGCCTGTTCAGCAAATCGAACACCGCCGGATACGCCGGGCGTTCGATGTAGCGCCCGGCGCCACGCTCGGCACGTAGGTCACCGTTGGCCCAGACCAGCTTGCCCTGACTGATGGTGTGGCTGGGGATGCCGCGAACAGTCTTGCCTTCGAAAATATTGAAGTCGACCTGTTGATGATGGGTCGCTGCCGAGATGGTTCGAGTGCCTTGCGGGTCCCAGAGCACCAGGTCGGCATCGGCGCCGACGCGCAGGGCGCCCTTGCGCGGGAACAAGTTGAAGATTTTTGCCGTGTTGGTGGACGTCAGGGCGACGAAGTCCTGCATCGACAATCGGCCACTGTTCACACCTTCGTCCCACAGCACCGCCATTCGATCTTCGATACCGGCGGTGCCATTGGGGATTCGACTGAAGTCGTCACGGCCAGCGGCTTTCTGCTCGGCGCAAAAGCAGCAGTGGTCGGTAGCGGTGGTGTGCAGATTGCCTGACTGCAGGCCACCCCACAGCGCTTCCTGATGGCCTTCCTTGCGCGGGCGGAAAGGCGGGCTCATCACGTAACCCGCCGCGGTCTGCCAGTCAGAATGCTGGTAAACGCTGTCGTCGAGTAGCAAGTGCCCGGCCAGTACTTCGCCGTAGACTTGCTGGCCCTTGGCGCGGGCATAACTGATTTCATCCAGTGCTTCGCGGGTCGACACGTGAACCAGGTACACCGGAGTACCCAAGGTTTCGGCAATGCGAATGGCGCGACTGGCTGCCTCACCCTCGACTTGCGAGGGGCGCGACAACGGGTGTGCTTCGGGCCCGGTGATGCCTTGGGCAAGCAGTTTGCGTTGCAGGTGGTAGACCAGTTCGCCGTTCTCGGCATGCACGGTCGGCACGGCGCCCAGTTCCAGGCAACGTTCGAAGCTGGCGACCAGGGTGTCGTCGGCCGCCATGATGGCATTCTTGTAGGCCATGAAGTGCTTGAAGCTGTTGACCCCATGCTGGCTCACCAGCTCGCCCATCTCCTCGCGCACCTTGTCACTCCACCAGGTGATGGCTACGTGAAAGCCATAGTCCGAAGCAGATTTCTCTGCCCAGCCGCGCCACTGATGAAAGGCTTCGAGCAATGATTGCTGTGGGTTGGGAATGACGAAGTCGATGATCGAGGTAGTACCGCCGGCAAGGCCTGCGGCGGTGCCGCTGTAGAAGTCCTCGCTGGCCACCGTGCCCATGAAGGGCAATTGCATGTGAGTGTGCGGGTCGATGCCGCCAGGCATCAGGTACTGGCCGCTACCGTCGAGAATCTCGCAGCCGTTGGGGATATCGAGGTCGGTGCCGATGGCCTTGATCACACTGTCGGCACACAGCACGTCGGCACGATAACTTTCCTCATGGGTAATCAGGGTGGCGCCACGAATCATAAGCGTCATCAGATGCTCCTCGCAGGCTTGACCGGTTGATACCGGCTCTAGGTTTTGTACTCATAGCAGCGTAGGTCAAAACCTGTCATCGCTGTCAGGAATTGAATCTAGTAGCGGTTGTCGGATTGGGCAAATAATTAATTTTTAAGCTCATGCGCGTTACAACTTATTGAAATATATGAATTTGTTAGGTTTTGCGCTGCCTTGACAATACGACCAGTGGTCCTGTCGTTCTTGACAGGTTGTGGAAATGGTCAAGATTTCTCATGGGCACCCGTGATTGCCCGTATGCCAGTGCAAGTACCTCCAAAAACACAAAAACAGTGGAGCGGCCATGCAGCAGACCAGATCGCAAGTGCGTGAACGTGATGGCTTGTATGAACTCGACGCCGGCAGCGACGTCATCGACAGCCCCCGATACAACCACGACATCGCGCCGACCAAGGTGCAGGACCGCACCTGGAACAAATGGCACATCACCGCACTGTGGGTGGGTATGTCGATTTGCGTGCCGACCTACACCCTCGGTGGAGTGCTCACCGCGTACTTCGGCTTAACGGTGGGCGAAGCGCTACTGGCCATTTTGCTGGCCAACACGGTGGTGCTGATCCCTCTTACGCTCAATGCCTTTCCCGGTACCAAGTACGGCATTCCCTTTCCGGTGTTGCTGCGCTCCTCCTTCGGCATCATCGGCTCCAACGTACCGTGTCTGATCCGCGCCCTGGTGGCTTGTGGCTGGTTTGGCATTCAGACCATGTTCGGTGGCTTGGCCATTCACTTGTTTCTTGGCACGTTGTCGGCGGACTGGAAGGCGCTTGGTGGTACCGGCGAGGTGATCGGCTTCCTGCTGTTCTGGTGCTTGAACCTGTGGGTGGTGCTGCGCGGTGCCGAGTCGATCAAATGGCTGGAAACCCTCTCGGCACCGCTGCTGGTTCTGGTGGGGGCCGGGCTGCTGGTGTGGGCCTTGCCCAACGTGTCGATCAGCGAGCTTATGGCCCAGCCACCCAAGCGTGCGGAAGGTGCCAGTGTTTACGGCTACTTTTTTGCCGGGCTCACCGCCATGGTCGGTTTCTGGGCCACCTTGTCGCTGAACATTCCAGACTTCAGTCGCTACGCCAAAAGCCAGAAAGACCAGATTCTCGGGCAGATTTTCGGCCTGCCGCTGACCATGTTCCTGTTCGCTGCCCTCGGTGTGGTCTTGACTGCGGCCTCGGCATCGCTGGTCGGGCAAACGGTGTCTGATCCGGTCAGTCTGATCGGGCATATCCAGAGCCCGGTGTGGGTGGCATTGGCCATGGCGCTGATCATCATCGCCACCTTGTCGACCAACACTGCGGCGAACATTGTGTCGCCAACCAACGACTTTCAGAACCTGGC
The DNA here is from genome assembly GCF_016881005.1 of Pseudomonas arcuscaelestis. Lineage (GTDB taxonomy): Bacteria > Pseudomonadota > Gammaproteobacteria > Pseudomonadales > Pseudomonadaceae > Aquipseudomonas > Aquipseudomonas arcuscaelestis. Next base: position 43,484 of record NZ_JACOPV010000012.1, read on the forward strand.
GCCGAAGTGGATCGGGCGGACCCTGGCAGTGCTCCTGACCGGCCTGGTCGGCCTGTTGCTGATGGGGCATGAGTTGCTGAAAAAACTTGGCTGGATCGTCAGCGACGTGAGCCTGGAAAGCGTCTATTCCAATTGGCTGCTGGGCTATTCGAGCCTGCTCGGGCCGATCGCCGGCATCATGGTGGTGGACTACTTCCTGATCCGCAGGCAAACCCTGGACCTGGCCGGTCTGTACCGCGATGACGTCTATCCGGCGTGGAACGTGAGCGGCTTTATCGCCTTTGGTGTACCGGTTGCCTTGACCCTGCTGTCGTTGCAGAGCACGGCATTCAGCTGGTTCTACGATTTTGGCTGGTTCACCGGCTCCGCCCTTGGCGGGCTGATCTATTACGGGCTCGGGCAACTGAAGGGCGCGCGTGCCACTCACCTCAAACCCACCGTGTAGTGCCGATCGCCCGCAGAGGTTCGGCAGCAGATGCAGGAGAACACCATGCAAACAGCACAGGACGTTTTGCAATCAACCCATCGGCACATCAACGGCGAGCGTTTGTGGCAATCGCTGATGGAGCTTGCCCGTCTCGGGGCTACGGTCAAGGGTGGGGTGTGCCGTCTGGCGCTGACTGACCTGGACCGCCAGGCCCGTGACCTGTTCATCAAGTGGACCGAGGAGGCAGGCTGCACCGTCAGCATCGACGGCGTCGGCAATATTTTCGCCCGCCGTGCGGGGCGCAACCCGCACTTGCCACCGGTGATGACCGGCAGCCATATTGATACCCAGCCCACTGGCGGCAAGTTCGACGGCTGCTTTGGCGTGCTGGCTGGCCTTGAGGTGGTGCGTACCCTCAATGATTTGAACATCGAAACCGAGGCGCCGCTGGAGGTGGTGGTCTGGACCAACGAGGAGGGCTCGCGCTTTGCCCCGTGCATGATGGGGTCGGGGGTGTTCGCCGAGAAGTTCACGTTGGAAGAAACCCTGGCCAAGGTCGACGCCGAAGGCATCAGTGTCGGCCAAGCGCTCAAGGCCATTGGCTATGCTGGGCCCAGGGCAGTCAGTGGTCATCCTGTGGGAGCCTATTTTGAGGCGCATATTGAGCAAGGGCCGATTCTGGAGGACCAGCACAAGACCATTGGCGTGGTACTCGGCGCGCTGGGTCAGAAGTGGTTCGACTTGACGCTGCGCGGTGTCGAGGCCCACGCCGGGCCGACACCTATGCACCTGCGCAAGGACGCCCTGGTCGGTGCCAGTGTGGTGGTGGCGGCGGTGAACCGAGTGGCCCTTGAGCATCAGCCGCATGCCTGCGGGACCGTCGGTTGCCTGCAGGCTTATCCGGGTTCGCGCAATGTCATTCCCGGTGAAGTGCGCATGACCCTGGATTTTCGCCACCTGGAGCCGCCACGTCTTGAGTCGATGATTGCCCAGGTGCGCGATGTGATCAGTAGTACCTGTGCGCAACATGGGCTGCAGTTCACCTTGACGCCGACGGCAGATTTTCCGCCGCTGTATTTCAATCAGGAGTGTGTCGAGGCGGTGCGCAGTGCGGCTCAGGGGCTAGGTCTGTCGCACATGGACATTGTCAGCGGCGCTGGCCACGATGCAATTTTTCTCGCTGAGCTGGGGCCGGCCGGTATGATTTTTGTGCCTTGTGAGGGGGGGATCAGCCACAACGAAATCGAGAACGCTGCACCTCAGGATCTGGCTGATGGTTGTGCAGTGTTGTTGCGGGCGATGTTGGTGGCGGCTGAGACGGTGGCTCGGGGCAGGGATGCGGTCGTGCTTAAGATGGCTTGATTTTTGAGGGCTGCGGCGGTGGGATTTGTGGGTAGATCCATTTGCGATGGTGGCGCTTAGTCACCTTTGCGCCCTTACGGTGCCTTACTTTGGCCAGTCGCCCCAAAGTAAGCAAAGGGCTTGCCCCACCAGAGCAGGTTCCAACTGTTGCGGGAGCCGGCCTTGCCGGCTTGAAGATGGGTGCGCGATGGTGTCAGAGGCTGTCTCGCACCATTTGCAGGAAGGTTGCCACCAGGCGTCGTGAGCTTTGTTCGCGCAAGCACACGAGGGTCTCGGTGAGGCGGCGCTGGCAATCTACGATCGGCAAGGCGCAAACCCGCGCGTCCGCACCAAATTCGGCGGCTGATACCACGCCCACGCCGATGCCCACCACTACCGCTTCGCGCGCCGCTTCCCGGCCTTCTACCTGGATCGCCGGGCGGATGCGCAGGCCCGCTCGTTGCATTTCTTCTTCCAGGGTCTGGCGGGTCACTGATCCCGGCTCGCGCAGCACGAGTGGCGTGTCATCGAGGTCGGCCAGGCTGATCGAGCCACGGCTGGCCCAGGGATGATTGTGTGAAACGAAAGCCACCATCGGGTCGCTGCGCATCGGTACGCAGAGGAGGCGTTCGTCATCGACATCTCGGCCAAGCAAGGCAAGGTCGGCCTGATAATTGAATAGCCTCAGTAGCGACTCGTCAGTGTTACCGGTCTCGATTTTGACGCTGATGCCCGGGTACTGCTCACAGAACTGCGCAATTTGCGGCAGCACATGCACCGGCGCATCGACGGCCAGGACCAAGGTTCCGGTCTGTAAGGCGCGAGAGTCCTGGAGCAGTTCGTGGGCTTCGGCTTCGCAGACAAACAAGCGCTGGGTGATCGCCAACAGGCGTTCGCCCAGGTCGGTCAGTTGCACCGAACGTTTGTTGCGATTGAACAGCAATACACCGAAGCGTTCTTCAAGTTTGCGCACCTGATCGGAGATCGCCGGCTGGGTGAGGAACAACCGTTCGGCGGCGCGGGTGAAGCTGCCGTGCAGGGCAACGGCATGAAACGCTTTCAACTGAGCATGGGAGACCGACATCGCAGCACCTATTACAAGCTGAGCTTATTAGTGAAATACGATAAATCGATTTTATTTATCAGTCAGTAATTGTTTTTATCTCGTTCAGCCCGCCATGTCACGTCCTGTGACCAACGGGCCATGGACCTGGTTGAAAAGGCACAACAATACCGCTTGCTCCAGTTCCATCTGACCCTGTGACGGCCCTGACCGGTCGTCACGCAGTGCGCAACACAACAACAAGACAGGCGTTTTTTCAAATTCTGCCGGCACACTCAAGCTCCGAGGTCAGAGTCACCATGAATAAACACATTGCAGACATAAAGCGTTGGCGCGTGCAGATCTTTGCCGTCACCTGGATTGCCTACGCTGCGTTCTACTTCACCCGCAAAGCATTTTCCGTCGCCAAATTGGGCATTGGCGAAGACCCAAGTTTTACCCTCGACAAAATGGCCATGGCCAACCTCGATGCCATTTACCTGGCTGCCTATGCAGTGGGGCAGTTCACCTGGGGCATGCTCGCCGACCGCTTCGGCCCACGTGTGGTGGTGCTCGGCGGCCTGGTGATTTCTGCGGCAGCCGCGCTGGTGATGGGCAGTTACGCAACGTTCCCGATTTTCGCCACCTGCATGCTGGTTCAAGGCTTGGCCCAGTCCACGGGGTGGGCGGGATTGTGCAAGAACATTGGCAGTTTTTTCCCCTCGTCGCAGCGCGGTCGTGTGCTTGGGCTGTGGAGCTCGTGTTATGCGTTTGGCGGTCTTGTCGCTTCGCCCTTTGCCGGTTGGTGGGCCTACACCCTGGTCGGCAGTTGGCACGCGGCGTTTTTCTCCAGTGCCGCCGTGGTTGCCGGGGTGGCGGTGCTGTTTTTCTTCCTTCAGCGCAACAAGCCCGAAGACGTTGGTCTGCCAGCGGTGGAGCCTGAGCCTGAAAGCATGGTGCCCGGCACCACGATTTGCAGTATCTGGGCGCCGCTGCGCGAGATCCTGCGTAATCGCACCGTGCTGACCCTGGGGCTTGCGTACTTTCTACTGAAACCCGCGCGCTACGCGATTCTGTTATGGGGACCGGTCATGGTCTTTGAGCAGATGCCCTCGGTGGGCAAGGTTGGCGCCGCAATCATCCCCACGGCCTTCGAACTGGCCGGCCTACTGGGCCCGATCATGATCGGCCTGGCCTCGGACAAGCTGTTTGGCGCCCGGCGCATGCCGGCCTGCGTGATCAGCCTGATCGTGCTGACGGTAACGCTGGCGCTGTTCATGGGCGCGATGCAAACCGGCAGCGTGATGCTGGTGGTGGCCTTGTTGTTTGTCATGGGCCTGACCTTGTACGGGCCGGATTCGATGATCAGCGGCGCGGCCGCCATCGATTTCGGCAGCGCCAAGGCGGGTGCCACGGCAGCTGGTTTCGTTAACGGCTGTGGCTCGGTGGGCGCGATTCTCGGTGGTCTGCTGCCAGGCTATTTCGACGGCATCACCGTGTTCATCGTATTTGCCGCCTGCGCCCTGTTCTCGGCGCTGGTGCTGGTGCCGCACTGGAACAGTCGCCCGGCGACAGCCGATCACATCCCGGCCGTGGCACCGAATACGGCCATGGCAATCAAGCCACTGCGTACCTGACACCTACAAGGAACCGACCATGAGACCCTTTTGGCTGCAACAGGCGCTGGATCAGGAAGATGCACGCGCGTGTCCACCACTGTCTGGCGATACCCACTGCGATGTGTGCATTGTCGGTGGGGGTTACACCGGGCTCTGGACCGCGCTGATGCTCAAGGAGCAAAACCCGGCCCTGGATGTCGTGCTGATCGAGGCCGATATCTGTGGCGCCGGGGCCAGTGGGCGCAATGGCGGTTGCGCGCTGTCATGGTCGGCCAAGTATTTCACCCTGGAACGGCTGTTCGGGGTGCAGGAGGCGATACGTCTGGTCAAGGCATCCGAGCAGAGCATCTATGCAATTGGTGACTTCTGTCGTGATCACGCTATCGATGCGGACTACCGCTTGGACGGCACCTTGTACACCGCCACCAACCGCGCCCAGATGGGCGCTACCGACGGCGTGATTGCCGCGCTGGAGCGCCAGGGCATCAACTCGTTTCGGCGCTTGCCGGTGGATGAGGTGCAGCGCATGGCCGGTTCGGCCAAGCATTTGGAAGGCTGGTTCTCGCCAGCTGCCGCCACGGTGCAACCGGGCAAACTGGTGCGCGGTCTGCGCCGGGTTGCCCTGCACAAGGGCGTGCGCATTTTTGAACGCACCGCCATGACCGGCCTGCAGGAGGGGCCGCAGGCGGTGGTGGAAACCGCCACTGGCAACGTTCGTGCAGCAAGTGTGGTCCTGGGTCTCAATGCCTGGATGGCCCGCGCCTTCCCGCAGTTCGAACGCAGCGTGGCGATTGTCTCCAGCGACATGATCATTACTGAGCCGCAACCGCAGTTGCTGGGCCAGATTGGCTTGACCAATGGCGTCAGCGTGCTGGATTCGCGGATCTTCGTGCATTACTACCACAACACCAGCGACGGCCGGCTGATGCTTGGTAAAGGTGGCAACACCTTTGCCTACGGCGGACGCATGCTGCCGGTATTCGATCAGCCGTCACCCTACGAGGCGCTGTTGCGGCGTAGCCTCGGCGAGTTCTTCCCTGCATTGGCGCAGGTGCCCGTGGCCGCCACCTGGAACGGTCCTTCCGATCGCTCGGTGACCGGCTTGCCGTTCTTCGGTCGCCTGGGTGCGCAGGGCAATGTGTTCTATGGCTTTGGCTACTCAGGCAGTGGTGTCGGCCCGTGTCATATGGGCGGGCAGATCCTTTCGTCGCTGGCGCTGGGGCTGGACAACGAATGGACGCGCTCACCTTTGGTCAACGGTCCGCTGGGCTATTTTCCTCCCGAACCCATCCGTTACCTGGGGTCGTTGATGGTGCGCAACGCCATTCGTCGCAAAGAGCAGGCCGAGGATCATGGTCATCGTCCACGGCGCCTGGATGTGCGCCTGGCACGTTTTGCCGCGGCGGCGGGTAAGGCCGACAAGGGCTGAGCAGTTTTTTTGTCGATTGCCAGAACGAGGATGTATAAACTGCACCCACTTTGCTGGTCGCTACCTGAACCGGCAGTTGAAACAAGAGAGTCGAGATGGGCGCACAGTGGAAAGCCAAGCATAGAGAAACAGCAGCCAACGCCAAGGGCAAGATCATGGGCAAGCTGTCCAAGGAGATTCAGATTGCCGCCAAGGCTGGCGCTGACCCGGACATGAACCCACGCCTGCGTCTGGCGGTAGAGCAGGCCAAAAAGGCCTCGATGACCCGCGAAACCCTGGAGCGGGCGATCCGCAAGGGCGCAGGTCTGGATGGCGATTCCGTGCAGTACAACTCGGTCACCTACGAAGGCTATGCGCCGCACCAGGTACCGCTGATCGTCGAGTGCCTGACCGACAACGTCAACCGTACTGTGGCGCAGATCCGCGTATTGTTCCGCAAGGGCCAGTTGGGCGCTTCGGGCTCCGTCGCCTGGGACTTCAACCACGTTGGCCTGATCGAAGCCACGCCGGCCAGCGCTGACGCGGACCCGGAAATGGCCGCAATCGAAGCGGGCGCCCAGGATTTTGCTGAAGGTGAAGAAGAGGGCGCGACCCTGTTCATTACCGACACCACCGACCTGGATGCGGTACAGAAGGCCTTGCCGGCGCAAGGTTTTACCGTTGTTTCGGCGAAAATCGGCTACACCCCGAAGAACCCGGTCAGCGGTTTGAGCGATGAGCAAATGGCTGAAGTCGAGGCATTCCTGCATGCCATCGATGACAATGATGACGTGCAGAACGTCTACGTAGGTTTGGCTGGCTGATCTAAAAGTCCAGTTACCTTAACGCGGGGGGCAAGTCGAATAGGCTTGTCCCCCGCGTTGCGTTCAGGCCCTGCATTTGTGCATATCTGATGAGACTTAAGTCCGATGGCGTCCCTGCGATAGCCAGCCATAATCGATATTCGCCCTTTTAAATAACAACAAACTCAGGGTTCAGTACCGATGACTTATCAGCACAGCTATGCCCGTTCCATCGCCGATCCTGCCGCGTTCTGGGCCGAACATGCCGATGGACTGGCCTGGTATCGCAAGCCCCTGCAAACCCTCGGGGAACGTCCCGATGGCACCCACCAGTGGTTTGCCGACGGCAGCCTGAACAGTTGCTACCTGGCCCTGGATCATCAGATCGAACAGGGACGAGGGGAGCAGACTGCCCTTATCTACGACTCACCTGTAACCGGCAGCCAGCAACAGTTCACCTATGTGCAACTGCGTGACGAAGTCGCGCGCCTGGCTGGATTGCTGCGTGAGTTGGGGGTGCAGAAGGGCGATGGCGTGATTATCTACATGCCCATGGTGCCCCAGGCGGCCATGGCCATGCTTGCCTGTGCTCGCATCGGTGCCGTGCATTCGGTGGTGTTCGGCGGTTTTGCCGCCAATGAACTGGCCCTGCGTATCGACGATGCACGCCCGACCTTGCTGCTGACCGCTTCCTGCGGGCTGGAGTTTGATCGCGTCATCGAATACAAGCCGCTGGTTGACCGCGCCCTGCAACTGGCCAGCCATCAACCGCGCAAGGTGCTGGTGCTGCAGCGTCCGCAGGCGCCGGCAACCCTGATTGAAGGCCGCGACCTCGACTGGCAGCAAGCCGTGGCCAAGGCCCGCCCGGTAGCGCCGGTAGAGCTGGCCGCCGCCGATCCGCTGTACATCATGTACACCTCCGGCACCACCGGAAAACCCAAGGGTATTGTTCGTGAGAACGGTGGTAACGCCGTGGCCCTGAGCTTCGCCATGCGTCATATCTACGGTATGCAGGCCGGTGATGTGTGGTGGGGAATTTCCGATGTTGGCTGGGTGGTCGGCCACTCGTTGATCGTCTATGGCCCACTGATGAACGGCTGCACCACCGTGTTTTATGAGGGTAAGCCGATTCGCACGCCCGATGCGGGCGCCTACTGGCGCGTGGTCGAGCAGTATCGGGTCAACGGCCTGTTCTGCGCACCGACCGCCATGCGCGCCATCCGCAAGGAGGACCCGGAGGGCGAGCTGCTGCGCAGTTATGACCTGAGTTCCTTGCGCCAGCTGTTCCTGGCGGGGGAAAAGCTCGATTCCAGCACGCATCAGTGGCTGGAATCGATCAGCGGCAAGACGGTTCACGACCACTGGTGGCAAACCGAAACCGGCTGGCCGGTGACGGCACCTTGCGTGGGGCTCGATGGCAGTGCCGCGCGGCCAGGTTCAAGCAACCGCGCCGTGCCGGGTTACCACGTGCGGGTGCTGGACGATGACGGCCAACTGCTTGGCCCGAACCAGCAGGGCGCCATTGTAATCGCCTTGCCATTGCCGCCCGGTTGCAGCCAGACGCTGTGGGGCGACCACCAGCGCTATCTGGATGCCTACCTCACCACCTATCCGGGCTACTACCACACAGGTGACGGCGGGTACCTGGACGATGATGGTTTTGTCTACATCATGGGCCGTACCGACGATGTCATTAACGTTTCCGGGCACCGCCTGTCGACCGGTGAAATGGAAGACCTGGTGGCTCGCCATCCAGCGGTGGCCGAGTGCGCGGTGATTGGCGTGCATGACGAAATCAAGGGCCAGGTGCCGCTGGCCCTGGTGGTGCTCAAGGACGGCCAGGGCATCAGCGAGGCTGCCTTGCAGAGCGAGCTGATGGCCAGCGTACGTGAGCAAATCGGAGCCCTTGCCTGTTTCAATCAGGTGCGGGTGGTCAAGCGCCTGCCCAAGACACGCTCAGGCAAGATCCTGCGTGCTGTGCTGCGCAAGATTGCCGATCAGCAGGCCTACACACCGCCCTCAACCCTGGATGATCCGGCTGTGCTGGGAGAAATCGAAGCGGTGCTGGCGAGCTTCGCGCGGGTGGGTTAAGCCCCCGCGCATCGGTGGCTTTCAGCAGTCGGCCTGGCGTAACTGACCGAGCCGGCTGCGGGTTCGCGCCAGGTCGGCGGCAACGCCCTGCAGGCTCACCTGCAGCGGCGCTGCGCCGATCACGATCAAATGTTTGTCCTGGTCATAAAGCACATCCACCAGATTGATGAAGCGCTGCTGCTCGGCGATCGAACAGTCGTCGAGGCACGGCAAGCCGTCGATAATCCAGTAATCGAAGCGCTGGGCCAGCTGCAGGTAATCCATAACCGCCGTAGGCTGTTCGCAGATCTGGGCGAAATCGAATCCTACTGTCTTGTCCTCGGCCAGCAGCGCCTTAAGTTGGCGTTTGCCCACGTGCAGCATCACAGGGTTAGTGGCTGAGAGGGCCATGCCTGAGGCAGGCAGTTGCAGTGCCTGGCGCTGCTGCGGGTTACCCGGCCAAACATAGTGGCCCTGGGTGAAGCGCTGGTGGCTTGTGGATGTACTCAAACTGCGATAGTCCTGGTCACCGCCCACTTCCAGCACCTGCATCTGGCTGTTGATCAAGCGTATGACCGGCTCGAAACGCTGATGGTAGAGAGGGTTGGGCAACAAACCTTCCGGCGCGTAATTGGACGTCACCACTACAAAGATGCGCCGGGCGAACAGTGCCTGGAACAACCGGGTGATGAGCATTGCGTCGCCAATGTCGTGCACATGAAATTCATCGAAGCACAATACCTGGCAGTCTTGCAGCAGTTGGTCGAGGGTGCAGGCCAGGGCGTCATCCTGCTGGCGGTGCTCGAACATGCCTTGGTGCAGGCGGGCAAAAAAATCATGAAAATGCAGGCGACGCTTGTGCGCCTGTGGCAATGCGTGAAAGAACCCATCGAGCAGCCAGCTTTTGCCTCGTCCAACCTTGCCATGCAGATACAAACTGCGAGCCTGGCCGCTGTCGATACGAGTAGCCTGTTTGGCAAAGTGTTCGATGACCTGCAATTGCCCCTGGCTCAAGGTGAAACCCTGGACTGCAGCCTTGTGACGAAAATACTGATGAACGGTTGCAGGCAGGCTGGCGTCGCCAGCGGATGCCGGTGCGAGATGATGGCGCAAGGCGCGTATCGGTGAGCGTATCCAGGAAGGTGGTTGAGCAGGCAATCTGGGCGCCTCAAGGCTGAAAGGACTCAAGCACCGGCTTGAGTGAGCGCGGCTAATTTAACCAAAATGGCCGGTAGCTGCCAACGCGTGAGGAGGTCGGTAATGCGACGGCGGATCTTGTACGCGACCTGTACATTCTCCTACGAGCTGGCAGCATTTTTCTTCACTGCTACCCTGAAAACCAGATGAATTCTGCGTTAAAGGATGAAAGTGTGAAAGGACGCGCTCTGGTTGTACTGCTCGGATTGGTCATTGCCAACAGCAGCGCCGCCGCTCAATTTATGGTTGAAGTCAAAGTTCAGGTACAGCGCGGTTGCGTGCTTGTGCATCAGCCACGTGAGGCCGGGGCCCAAGCGCTGGGCGTTCTGGATTTTGGCGTTACCGCGCGGCTGGACGATCCCTCCGGCCCCAGGACCAGCTATTTACACAACCAGCGTCCACCGCGGCTTGAGTGCAATCCGCACACCAGTTATCAGTTGCAGGTTGATGCTGGCCAGCACGGCGGCAGCGGCGAAGTGCGCTACTTGGCCAGCGCCCAACCGTCGGCGCAACCGATTCCCTATCGCTTGTATCAGGATGCAGCCTGGCGCGTACCGCTGCCGGTCAATGTGATACAGCATGCACGCGTGCCCTCCAGTGGCTCGGTGGAACTTCCGCTGTATGCACGTATCGACAGCTTGACCCAGGTGCCAGCCGTCGGTAGCTATTCGGACCTGCTCAAGGTGACCGTGACCTGGTGAAAGCCCCTGCATTGACTGGCAAGGGGTGCCTGCTAAAGGAACTGGCAGCATGAAGAAAGTTCTGTTGTTGAGTATTGGCCCGTTGCTACTGGTGAGTCCTGACGCTTTCGCGGGGACGAGCGGGCACATCCAGGCGCGTCTGGTTATCAGCGCTGCCTGCCAGATCAGTGGTGATCCCAGGGGTGGTGTCGGCAACCCTGGCGCCGGTGTTCTGGATTTCGGCAGCCAGGGTCCGAGCTGGACCGGACCGCTGCTTTCGCACGTGGACGAAGAAGCCTCCAACGACAGCCTGATGGTGCGCTGCAATCCTTCCGTGCGCGCCTTCACCGTCAGTATCAATGGCGGCACTCACGGGGACGGTGGCAACCGGCGCTTGAGCAATGGCCGCGAGCTGATTGCCTATCAGTTGTCGGCCGACGCTTCCGGCAATGCTCACTATGGCATCGGCCAGCAACTCAATTTTTCCATTAACAGTACGGCGCAGATCCCCATACCGATTTACGGCGTGCTGGTAGCTCACCCGCAATCCCTGCCGGCCGGTATTTATCGCGACACGTTGATGGTGACCCTGGACTGGTAACACACAAGGAGTGACTCATGCAGCCGTACATTTCTCGCTTTATCTTCGCAGGCGTCGGCCTGGCACTGTGCGTACAGGCCAATGCGGCGAGCATCACCGGACAAATCAATGCCACGCTTACCTTGACGGCGAGCTGTCTGGTCAACGGCAATACGGGTAGCACCGGGGTGGACTTCGGTGCATTGGATTTTGGCACCACCGATGCGTTGTTCACCGAAGTCGCAGGGCAAGTACTGGGAGCAGGTGGGGCCATGAGCATCCTCTGCTCCAGCGGTACGGTACCCGTGGTTAAAGTCGGCACTGGCATAAACGATGGCCAGTCACCCGGTGGTACTCGATCCTTGGCGGATGGGGCAGGCAACTTTGTGCCCTACGACTTCTATACCGACTCCGGTCACTCCCAGCTTCTAGCGATAAACGGCACCATTACCCTGGCAACCAGCACCGGTGTGGCGCAGACGGTCAACCTCTATGGTTTGGCCAAGGGCAAAGCCGGTCTACCCGCCGGGGCCTATACCGACACGGTGAGCGTCGAGTTGAGTTTCTGACCCGTGCCGCGCACGTTTTGCGCGCTGCTGGGGCTGGCTGTGTGGGGCGCGCCGGCAACGTTGCCGGCGGCGACCACCAGCACGTTTCAAGTGAGCGCCCAAGTAGTTGCCGGGTGCTTGGTAGTTGGCGGCGCGAGCAACTATGGCGAGCTCAATTTCGGCACCTTTTCAGCACTTGCCGGCGGCGCCCCCACTACAGCGCTCAGTGCCGCATCCGTGTCCCTGCAATGCACGCCGGGGGTCACATTGCGCATGAGCGTCGATGCGGGGCGCAATCCGGGCAGCGGCAGCCGCAATCTCAAGCGCAACGCCGGCAGCCAATTGTTGGCGTATCAATTGTTCAGCGATGCCGGTTTCAGTCAGCCGCTGGGCATCGACCAGATCGTCGCTGTGAATTACAGCGACGCCAACGCTATCAAGTTACCGGTCTATGCCCGGGCACAGCTGACCGGCAAGCTGCCGGCCGGCAGTTACACCGATGTGGTGCAGGTGGTGCTGACCTGGTGAGAGGACTTGCCAGGTGTGTTCGACAACCAAGGAGAGTGTGAATGAGGGCATGTGTTGGCAATTCGCGCCGGATGATCAAGTGGCTTGGTTGTGCGCTGATCATGCTGGCGGGGGCGCCGTTGCAGGCGGCCACATCGGTGCTGATCTGGCCGATCGATCCTGTGCTTGAGGCCGACCAGAAGGCCGGTGCGCTGTGGCTGGAAAATCGCGGCACCACAGCGGCAAATCTGCAGGTAAGGGTGTTCGCCTGGCGCCAGGGTGATTATGACGATCAATACCAGGCCCAGCGCGAGATCATCGGCAGCCCGCCGGTGGCAACGATCGCGCCGGGACAAAAACAGTTGATCCGTCTGACCCGCACCGGCCCCTCTGCGGTAGGCCAGGAACAAGCTTACCGGATCATCATCGACGAAATTCCTCCGGCCTGGTCCGAGAACACACCTGCGGACAAACCACAGGCGGCTATCCGCTTTCAGATGCGCTACTCGGTGCCGCTGTTCGTCTATGGGCAAGGTCTGTGGGGCAAGACGGATGCCACTGGCCAGCGCGATCCGGCAAGTGTTGGCAAACCGGCATTGAGCTGGCGTCAGGTGTCGGTCCAGGGCCGGCCCTACGTGGAAGTACGCAACACCGGGCCGGTGCATGCGCGCCTGACCGATGTGGTGTTACAGCAAGGTGGGCAGAGCCGTCCGCTGGTCGAAGGTCTGCTCGGCTATGTGTTGCCCGGGGCCAGCATGCGCTGGCCAGTGCCGCAACCGATAACAGCTGCCACGGTCCTCAAAGGGCGGATCAATGGTCAGGAGCCGGCGCAAACCCTGAGTCAGGGTCAATAAGTACAAGGTAGTACCGCAGGAGCAGGGCCCAGGGAGGACCCGGTCATGGTTGGATACGGTGCGTGAGTATTTCTGCGGCCTTGGTGCGTCCACTGGCGCTGACGGCCTGTGCGCTGCTGGCGTTGGGCAGCGCGCCGTTGTTGGCTGGCGAGCTGCCTGCGCCGCCCACCAGCCTGGAAGCGGTTGGCGATGCGCAGTTGTCGTTGGAATTGGTAGTCAACCAAATGAGCAGCCCTGAATTGGTAGTGGTGCAGCAACGCGCCGGGCGCCTGTACATGGCGTCGGCGGACCTGCAGGCGGCAGGGGTGCAAGTGCCGAGGCTAGCGGAAGGGGACGTGGCGCTCGACAGCATCAATGGCCTGCATGTCGACTATGACAGTCAGGCGCAGCGCCTGCTGTTGCAAGTACCGCCTGCCTGGTTGCCGCTGCAAACCCTGGGCAACCAACAGCTATATCCGCTCAGCGAGGCGCGCAGCAGTTTGGGTGGTGTGTTCAACTACGACCTGTACCTGAACGACACCGATGACGGCGGCACCTACCTTGCCGCCTGGAATGAACTGCGCCTGTTCGACAGTTGGGGCACCCTGTCGACAACCGGTCAATGGCGCCAGGCGCTGGGCGGCAACCAGTTCGATGACAGCCAGCAGGGCTTTCGCCGCTACGACACAACCTGGCGTTATACCGATGAGGCGCGCTTGCTGACCCTGGAAATGGGCGACGTCCTCAGCGGCGCGTTGCCCTGGAGCAGTTCGGTACGTTTGGGGGGCGTCCAGCTGTCGCGAGACTTTGCCGTGCGCCCGGACCTGGTCACCTATCCTCTGCCAGCATTCGCAGGGGAAGCGGCAGTGCCGTCTTCGCTGGATCTGTTCATCAATGGCTACAAGAGCTCCAGCGCAGAATTGCAACCTGGGCCCTATACGCTTACCAATATTCCCTTCATCAATGGCGCTGGCGAAGCGGTGGTGGTGACTACCGACGCCCTTGGGCGGCAGGTCTCCACGACCTTGCCGTTCTACGTCACCAGCAGCCTGTTGCAGAAGGGCCTTGCGGACTTCTCACTGGCTGCTGGCAGCCTGCGTCGCGACTATGCCTTGCGAGACTTCGCCTACGGCCCAGGCGTGAGCGCCGCCAGCTTGCGTTATGGCCTGACCGATCGCTTCACGTTGGAAAGCCATGCCGAGGCGGCCGAGTCCCTGGCCTTGGGTGGCGTAGGCGGCAACCTACAGGTCGGCAATTGGGGCGTGGTCAACGCCGCCGTCAGCCAGAGCCGTTTCGACAGTCGCGGCGGCCAGCAAATAAGCCTGGGCTATCAGTACAACAGCCCGCGTCTGGGCTTCAACTATCAACGCTTGCAGCGCCGTGGCGATTACGCCGACCTGTCATTGCTCGACAGCCCTTACACGCGCCTGAGCCAGCGTAGCGAGCAAGTCACCCTGAGCCTGAACCTCAATCGCTATGGCAGCCTGGGCGCAGGCTATTTCGATGTGCGTGCAGGAGACAACAGCCGCACCCGCCTGCTCAACCTGAGCTGGAGTAAACCGCTGTGGGGCAACAGCAGCCTGTACCTGTCGGCGAACCGTGAGATCGGCGAGAGCCAATGGGCAGTACAGGCGCAATGGGTGATTCCGTTCGACCTCAACGGCACCTTGAGCCTGAGCGCTGAGCGTAACGACAACGGCGAGAGTCTGCAGCGGGTCAACTACAGTCGTGCAGTGCCGGGTGAGGGGGGCGTAGGGTTCAACCTTGGCTATGCCGGCGGCGACCAAGAGGCCTATCGCCAGGCTGACCTGACCTGGCGCTTGCAGTCTGTTCAGTTGCAGGTGGGGGCTTACGGCAATGCTGCTGACACCACGCGCTGGGCCGATGCCAGCGGTTCGCTGGTGTGGATGGACTCGGGTGTGTTTGCCGCCAATCGCATCGACGACGCGTTCGTTGTGGTCAGCACCGATGGCTTTGCCGATGTACCGGTACGCTACGAGAACCAGCTGGTGGGGCGCACCGACAGCCAGGGACATTTGCTCGTGCCCTGGAGCAGCGGCTATTACCGGGGCAAGTATGAAATCGACCCGATGGAGCTGCCCAGCACCGTGCAGGTGGCCCAGGTCGAGCAACGTGTCGCGGTTCGCCGTGGAGCAGGTTACTTGCTCGAATTTCCCATGCAGCATGTCGTAGCGGCCAGTATTCATCTGGTCGATAGCGCGCAGTTGGATCTGCCTTTGGGCAGCCAGGTGCTGCACGAGCAGAGCGGTGCGCGTACGGTCGTCGGTTGGGATGGGTTGGTGTACCTGGAGGGGCTTGCCGAACACAACAGCCTGGTGGTCGAGCGCAGTGCGGGCGGCAGCTGCCGCGTCCACTTCATGCTCGACAATGATCAGGCCCAGGTGCCGTTGATTGGGCCGCTGGTGTGTCGGTGAGGTATCTATTGGCGACGCTGGCCTTGCTGGCCAGTGCCCAGGCGCACGCCTTGTGTTCGGTGGTAGCCACCAGCCCTGCGGACTTTGGCACGGTCAACTCGACGTTGGTGCGTAGCGCGATCCAATCGGCATCGACCATTAATGCAGGCTTGCAGTGCACCGGCTCGTTGTTGAGTCTGTTAGCGACCAACGACCATTTCTATGCCAAGTTCACCCCGACTGCAGGCACCACTGGTCTGGTGGGGCCAACGGGTGATGTCATCAGGTACACCTTGTATGCCAATAACACCACCAACTACGCCATCACCCGTGGCCAGGCCTATGATTTTGCGCGCAATGGCATTATCGATGCCCTTGGCTTGCTCAACGGTACGGTGCCCAAAAGCGTGCCGATCTATCTGAAAACCCAGATCGGCAGCAATGTCGCCGCAGGCCTCTATCAGGAAACCCTCACGGTGGAGTGGAACATAAACTATTGCTATGGCATCGGCGCGCTCGGTGTGTGCCTTGGCCGGCAGACGTTCACACAGTCAACCAGCCTGACGGTCAAGCTGACAGTCAGTAACGATTGCCAGATCACCACCCCTCCCGTGAGCTTCGGCAGTGCGCCAGTAATCAGCGGCTTTTCCGCGGTCAACCAGAGCGTCAATTTGTCCTGCACCAAGGGCAGTAGTTATACCGTGGGCCTGGGGGAAGGGCAGAACGCGGCAGATGGGCGACGACGGATGAAATCTGCTGCCAGTAACTATTTGGCCTACGACATTTTCAAGAGCGCCGGCACTCAGCGCTGGGGCTCGCTTACCACAGCGCGCCGGGCCAGCAGCGACGCCGACATCAACCCGGGGGCTGGCACCGGTACGGGCAGTCAGATTTTCAACTACAACGCGAAAATCTATCCCGACCAGACCACGCCACCTGCAGGCACTTACCTGGATAACGTGATCCTCGATGTGCAGTTCTGAACATCGATCTGCTCCGTATAATTCCCCAAAACCTGAATCTGTAACTCAGTACACCCCAGCGCGCATAGTGACGGCCTCCGTGATGAGGTCCGAACCATGTATCAATATGACGAGTATGACCGTGCGCTGGTGTTCGAGCGCGTGGCGCAGTTTCGCGACCAGGTGCAGCGTTTCATGAGCGGCGAACTGAGTGAAGAAGAGTTCCTGCCACTGCGCCTGCAAAATGGCCTGTACATGCAAAAGCATGCCTACATGCTGCGCGTAGCCATTCCCTATGGCACCCTCGGCGCCCGCCAACTGCGCACCCTGGCGCAGATTGCCCGCGACTATGATCGCGGCTACGGCCATTTCACCACCCGCCAGAACATTCAGTTCAACTGGATTGAGCTGGCTCAGGTACCTGACATACTCCAGCGCCTGGCTGAAGTCGAAATGCATGCCATTCAGACCTCCGGCAACTGCGTGCGCAATATCACCACCGAGGCGTTCGCAGGTGTCGCAGCCGATGAATTGCTCGACCCTCGGCCGTTGGCCGAAATCCTGCGCCAGTGGTCGACCATCAATCCCGAATTCCTGTTCTTGCCGCGCAAGTTCAAAATCGCCATCTGTTCGGCCCATGAAGACCGTGCAGCCATCATGATGCATGACATCGGCCTGTACCTGTACCGCGATGGCCGAGGTCAGATGAGCTTGCGCGTTAGGGTTGGAGGCGGCCTGGGGCGCACACCGATTCTTAGCCTGCAGATTCGCGAAGGGCTACCTTGGCAGCATCTGTTGTCCTATGTCGAGGCGATTCTGCGTGTGTACAACCGGCACGGCCGCCGTGACAACAAGTACAAGGCGCGGATCAAGATTCTGGTCAAGGCCCTCGGCATCGAGGCGTTTGCCAAGGAAGTGGAGGAGGAGTGGCAACACATCAAGGAAGGCCCGGCGCAGCTCACCGAAGATGAGTACCAGCGGGTAGCGGCGGCCTTCGAGCCACCGGCCTACGCCAGCGTGGCCGATAACGACCTCAAGTACCAGACTCACCTGGCCCAGGACAGCGCCTTCGCGCGCTGGGTTTCCTGCTGCGTCAAACCGCACAAAGTGCCGGGTTACGCCAGTGTGGTGCTGTCGACCAAGCCCGGCGCAGTGTCGCCGCCGGGAGACTTGACGGCAGCGCAGATGGAGGCGGTGGCCGATTGGTCCGAACAGTTCGGCTTCGGTGAAATCCGCATCGCTCACGAACAGAACCTGATTCTGCCAGACGTGCGCAAGCAAGACCTGCACGCACTCTGGCGGCTGGCCTGTGAGCGTGAACTGGGCACTGCCAACATCGGCATGCTCACCGACATCATTGCCTGCCCCGGCGGTGACTTCTGCGCCTTGGCCAACGCCAAGTCGATCCCCATCGCGCAGTCGATTCAGCGCTGCTTCGAAGACTTGGACTACCTGCATGACCTGGGAGAGTTGAGCTTGAATATCTCCGGCTGCATCAATGCCTGCGGCCATCACCATATTGGCAACATTGGCATTCTGGGTGTCGATAAAAACGGCAGCGAGTGGTACCAGGTCACGCTGGGTGGCGCCCAGGGCAAGAACAGCACTTTAGGCAAGGTAATAGGTCCCTCGTTCAGCGCCGAAGAAATTCCCCGGGTCATCGAGCAGATCATTGCTACGTACTGCGCCTATCGCGAGCTGGACGAACCCTTTGTCGATACCGTGCGTCGAGTGGGCCTGGAACCGTTCAAGGAGCGGGTCTACGCCAAGCGTGCAGAGGAATTGATATGCGTAATGTAATTGCCTTGCGCAATGGCGAGCCGCAGCTTCTGCCCAATGATGACTGGCAGTTGCTGCGCGGCGGTGACATGACTTTGCCTGAAGGCAGGCTGATTCTGCCGCTCGATGCCTGGCTGGCACGCCAGGCGTTGCAGACCAATAAACAGGATGGGCTGTGGTTGGGGCCGGATGATGAAACCGAGGCGCTGCGTCCCTGGTTGACGCAGTTGCCACTCATCGCCGTCGATTTCCCCAGCTTTCGTGATGGCCGTGGCTACAGCCAGGCGTACCTGCTGCGCACACGCCTTGGCTGGAGTGGCGAGCTGCGGGCTATTGGCGATGTGCTACGCGACCAACTGAGCCATATGCGCCAGTGCGGCTTCGACAGCTTCGCGGTACGTGAAGACAAGTGCGCAGAGGACGCACTCAAGGGCCTGGCGGGGATGAGCGTGTTGTACGGTCGCTCGGTTATCGAGCCGCGGCCATTGTTCAGGCGGCGCTAGGGCTTCGCTAGAACGTGTAGCGATCGGCTTACTTGGTGGGTTGCGCTTCATCGCAGGGGCCTATCCTTGAGGGATAGGCCCCTTGAAGACTCAGAAAACGTGCCGCAGTAACCAGTACAATCCACCCGCCAGCACAATCGAGGCTGGCAACGTCAGTACCCAGGCCATCAGCAGATTGAAAATGGTCTTCATTTGCAGGCCTGAGCCATTGGCAACCATGGTGCCGGCCACCCCCGAAGACAACACATGGGTCGTCGACACTGGCAGGCCGTACATGTCGGCCGCGCCAATGGTGCACATTGCCACCAACTCTGCAGAAGCGCCCTGGGCGTAGGTCAGGTGCGTGTTGCCGATCTTCTCGCCCACCGTGACCACAATGCGGCGCCAGCCAACCATGGTCCCAAGCCCAAGGGCGATGGCCACGGCAATCTTGACCCACAGCGGTATGTAGCGCGTGGCGTCGTCTAGCTGATGCTTGAATAGCTGCACTTTGCCCTGGGTGTCGGCGCTGAATGTCACCAGTTGGTGTTTGTCGATCAGGCGAATGGTTTCGCTGGTCAGGTACATGTCGTTGCGCACGTTGACCATGGCTTCGGCGGGCACCCGGCTCAATGAGCCGTAGCCGGCGACTTCATCACCAATGGCGCCGCTCAGGGCGGCCAGGGCAGGCACCAGCTGCGGATTGGCTGCCGGTTGGCGAATAAATTCGGTCAGCACCTTTCTAGGGTCGGCACTCAACAATTGTGGGGCCTCACGCTGCAACGCATGTTGGGTGGCCTCGGCCACCGTGGCAAACTGCAAGGACTGTTCGGCAGGCATGGTCCGGTTCAGGGCGTAGGCCATGGGCAGTGTACCGACCAGAATCAGCATGATCAGGCCCATGCCTTTCTGGCCGTCATTGGAGCCGTGGGCAAACGACACCCCGGTGCAGGTCAGGATCAGCAAGCCGCGAATCCACCAAGGCGGGGGCGTATTGCCGACCGGTGCCTGGTACAGGTCGCGGCGCTTGACCAGTTGGCGCAATGCCAGCAACAACAAGGCGGCGCAGACAAAACCCACCAGGGGGGATAACAGCAATGAGTAGCCCACTTTGCTCGCCTGGGTCCAATCCACACCGCTGGTGCCGTCACGGCCGTGCATCAATGCATTGGCGACGCCGACACCGATGATCGAGCCGATCAGGGTGTGGGAGGAGGAGGCGGGCAGGCCCAGCCACCAGGTGCCCAGGTTCCAGATAATCGCCGACAGCAGCAGGGCGAAGACCATGGCGAAGCCTGCCGAGGAGCCCACCTTGAGCATTAACTCGACCGGTAACAGGGCGATAATGCCGAAGGCGACGGCACCGCTGGATAACAGTACGCCGAGAAAGTTGAAAAACCCCGACCACACCACTGCAACCGAGGCGGGTAGAGAATGGGTATAGATCACCGTGGCGACGGCATTGGCAGTATCGTGAAAGCCGTTGACGAACTCAAAACCCAGGGCGATCAGCAGCGCCACCCCAAGGAGCAGGAAGGGTGTCCAGGTAGTGACCACTGTACCGCTAGCATCGATATCTTGCACCAGGCTCCAAGCGGTGTAGAGCAACCCCGCCAGCAGTAGCCCGATGAACAGAGTCAGGGTGCCGCGGCTGGGCTTGTGGCTCAGGCGCGGCTTTGCATCGGGCGCGGCTGGCGATGTACGGCTGGCCAGCGTTGGGGTAGTCATAGTGACTCCGTGTTGGTTTACCTCCGGCAAGCATAAAAAAACTTTCTGAAATCAAGCTGACTACGATCAATGAAAGCTCTAGGCTGAGACAAAAAGTGACGAGGTGTCGATGATCCGCTGCAAGCGAGTTTATGACCCTATCGGGCCTGAAGACGGCCAGCGCGTGCTGGTAGACCGGTTGTGGCCGCGCAACAAGCGCAAGGATCAGTTGCAGGCGCTGTGGCTGCCGGAGGTTGCGCCCTCGACGACATTGCGCCAGGCCTTTCATAAGGGCGAAGTGGACTTTGCCGGGTTCACTCAGCGTTATCGTCAGGAGCTGACGGCTCGGCCGGAGCATTGGTGGTCATTGTTGGGTATGGCGGCGAAGGCTGACCTGACCCTGCTGTATGCTGGCAAGGACACCGAGCACAACAACGCACAGGTGCTGGCGCAATGGCTGGAGGATGAGCTGGACCGACAGGGGCCTGGCAGTTCGCCGGTTTGTTATGCCGGCGAAATCAAGCCCTGACCCTCGCCAATCGCCGCCAACATTCTCGACCCGGACCCATCCCATTGCAGCTTATTCCCGCTACCGACCAGCACTGCGCTTTTGCCCGCGATCTTACCCGCCGGGCCATGCTGCGTTATTACCGGGAATTCGATCTGCTCTGGATCGAAGACGCGTTCGATCAGGCCTGGGGCTGGCGTGAGCAATGGTTAATCATGGAAAACGACGAAGTTCTGGGCTTTTGCAGCCTCAGCCAAGACCGCCACGCGCTGTACATCCGCGAATTGCATCTGCTCGAGCAGGCCCGCGGGCGCGGTATTGGGGCAGAGGTGCTTGAGCAGTTGGCCGGCTGGGCTGCAGACCGGCGCTTGGGGCAGTTACGCCTGACCGTGTTCAAGAGCAACCCGGCGCAGGCCTTGTACCGGCGCCGGGGCTTTGAAGCGGTGGGTGAGGATGAATGCTTTTTGCGTATGCAGCGGGTTATCGTCTAGCGCTCTGTACACACGACAACGCACCTGGTGCCGCCGCCTGTGCCACCCGATTGACACGGACAATACAGCCCTGGCGCTGGGTGGCATCAAGCAAGGGCCCCTGAACGCTCAGCAGGTCGCCGATCAACAGGTTTTGCAACAGCGGTTTTCCTTCGAAGCGATTATGGCCGAGCACCACCTGCTGCACACCCTCGATACGTACCACCGCCTTGCCTGCTGTACCCAGGACATTGCCGCTGAGCGTCAGCGGACCCGCTAGCGGCGCAGCGTTGCGCACGCTGATGGCATATTCAGGGGTATTGCCGATGCGGTTATTGACGATGATTGCGCCGCTCACGTCGCTGGCATCCACGGCGCTGCCCTGGCTGTTGCCGACCAGGTTGTCTTCGATCAACAGCGGGGCCTGTGGGGTAGGCGCCAGGCTGCGCAGTTGCAGGCCGTTGCCGCGGCTGTCACCGATCAGGTTGGCGCTGAGCGATAGCGCGCCACGCTGGTCACTGATTTCAATGGCGGCCTTGTTCGCGCCAAGGATCAGGTTGCGCTCGATGCGAGCCACCGATTGTCCGCGCACCCGAATGCCGCTGTTGTTGTCGATACCGCGCAGTTGGTTGTTGACCACGCTGACTCGGCTGTCGCGCACGTCGATGGCGTACTGCTGGGACTGTTCGAAGCGGCTGTCGTCGATCTGCGCCTGACTGTGTTGCAGCTCGACAGCGCTGGACAGTTCTTTGAACTGGCTGTTACGCACGATCACCGTGGCTGGCGCGGTGTTCGCCGACTGTTGGCTGCTCAAGGCGGTAGTCAGGCCTCTGGATAAGTTGGCGTTGTAGCCAAGGCGCTCCAGCGTCGAACCGATCACCTGGGTATGGCTGCCTGCCCAGGCCACGACGAACGGGCGCCAGGCGCGGTCGGTGCTGCTGGGTTTGTCCCCGGCAACGCTGGCCAGGCGTGACTGGTTCAGGCCCAGCCAGCCTTGGTTGATCAGCGCGGTACCGGAGAAGCTGTACAAATACAGGCTGGTGCCTTCGAGCACCAGGCCGCCATCGCCCGCAATCATCAGCGGGTAGCTGAGCAGGTAACCGTCCTTGTAGCGTTTGATGATGCGCGGGTTGTTCAGGTCATCATGCAGTTGCGCCAGGGTAATGCTGCCGCCGCGAACGAGCACCGCTTGTGGGTGGTGTGCCTGATAACCGGCCATGGCCCGAAACAGCCCATTGTTGACGAACGGCTCGAACGGCCAGCTACCGGCCTGCGAGGAGAACATCGGTTGCAGGCTGACACTGGCACGGCCGACCGGGCGCGGGCGCTCGGTAACCTGCAGGTGCACCGCTTGGGTTACCTGTCGCTGCACCTGCTGCAACTGTGTTTGATGCTCATTCTCGCTGACGACACTCAGCGCTTGCTGCAGCGGCAGGCTTTGGCTTGCGGCCTGCGCCGTGCCTGCGCAGAGCAGGACGGCAAGACAGCAAAGGGATAGAGGGCGCATGGCCATGGCGATTCGTCCTTGGGTTACGGCAATTTGGGGTAGAGCGGCTTGAGCGGGCCGCCAATCTGGCTGTAGTTGTCGACGTCGCCGTCTTCGTTTTCGTACAGCTGGCGCGCCAGGCGATGATCCGGCGTTCGCGCCAGAAAGGGGATAAGCCAGGCCAGT
This sequence comes from Pseudomonas arcuscaelestis, assembly GCF_016881005.1. Classification (GTDB taxonomy): domain Bacteria; phylum Pseudomonadota; class Gammaproteobacteria; order Pseudomonadales; family Pseudomonadaceae; genus Aquipseudomonas; species Aquipseudomonas arcuscaelestis. The sequence continues at coordinate 66,533 of NZ_JACOPV010000012.1, forward strand.
TTATAAGGGGCCACCGAGGTCTGTGACTTGCCCTTGAGTTCAGGCAGCGCGTCGGGATCGAGGATGCTGCGCGCGGCAAAGTTGGCCAGCAGATCCAGGGTCTGTTGATCCTCGGTGCTCCAAGGCAAGTGATTGACCCGCGCCGATTCGGCGAGCAATACCAGGGGTACCAGTGCGTACTGACTGTAAGTGGCGGCCAGCTTGCCGCGAGCGACTTCCAGTGGCAGATAGGCATAACTGCCATCACTGGCTTTGACGGCTTGCTGCAAGCCACGGCGCAGGTTGCCGTCAGCCCACTGGATGAAATCGTCGCGCTGAATCAACATGCCGGTTGCCGCCACGGCCCAGGCAGCCCAGTAATCATGGTTGTTGAACCAGGCGAAGCTGGAGGCGCGGCGTGGCTGGTATTCAGCAATGATGCGCTCGCCCAACTGGGCGAACCATTCGCGCTGTTGCGCCGACAGTTGCAATTTGCCGTCGCTGGCGGCCTGGGTCATCAGTAAGGTCGAAGCCATTGCCGCCACCGCCCACTTGCGCGCCGCCATGCCGGTGCTGCTGGCGTCCGGGTTGAGCAGGGCGCCGGCTTGTGCCCAGTGCTGCAGCCATTGGTCCTGGCAGGCCAGGGCCATATTGGCTTCCTGTGGCGTTTTCGCCCGCTGGAAGCGCTTGCTGGCATAGATAAGCCCACCAATGAACTGCTTGACCTGCTTGCCGATTTTTTCGCTGTCGGCATCCGGGCTGCTGCGCAACGTCGACTTGGTCGCATCACGCTGGTCGTACTTGCTCTTCATCTGCAGGCTGCCGGTGTACGGCGCCGGAGGCTCCTTGCTGCACTGCAGGGTACGGTAGTCGGCGATCATCGCTGACTGCGTGGTTGCCCGAGGCGGCCAGATCGAACTGGCTGCCAGGCTTTGACTCAATTGCAGGCTGGCGCACAGGCTAAGGGCCAGTACGCTCCAGGTCTTCACAGGCATAGTCGGGTTTCCACCTGGGTGGCGGCAGTGCCGGGTTTGGTTGGCTCCATGAACACCGAGAGCAGGTTGGCACCGGCAAATTCCTTGGCGCGGCTCAACTCCAAGTAGTACTGGCCGCCGGTAACCACCGCTTCACGGCGGAACCAGACCTTGTCGCGAGCACCATTGTCGTAATAGACAATCACGTAGAAATCCTTGACGTTCTTGTCGCTGATGCGGATATCCAGGAAGCCGCCATTCACGGTCTTGCGTGCTTCGCCTGCGTTGCTGAGCAGCTCGATACGGTCGTTGACCTTCAGCGCAGGACGCTGCAGGCGGTTGGCCATAACTTCGCTGGACACCGGGCAGCCGCCCTTGATCGCCGGAATCAGCTGGCGGTACATCAGGTCCGACTCCAACTGATAGTTGGCCGGCAACTCCCAGATAATCAGCTTGGGCGGTGCCTTGGGCTTGTAGTTTTCCGACAACAGGTATTCAAGCAACGAGCCATCCTGGCCAACGCCGGGCAGGGCGTAGTTGAGGATGTCGACGTCCAGGTATTGCTTGAGGTAGCCGTCGAAGTTGAACTGCTTGCTTTCGTCTTCCCGAGCGGCGGCGTTACTGTCACCGACGAGAATTACTTGCGGGTCTGGAGCATCGTCGAACAAGGCATCGGCGCCCTGGTCTTCGGGGATCGTCTGGAAGCCGCGCACGTACTGAAAGCCGTAGTTGTTGCCACAGATGTAGCTCAGCGCCAGGTTCAAGGTACCGTCCTTGGGCAGCATCACCCCAGGCTCGGTGCGATAGTGTTTCTTGTCCAGCGCGGCATAGAACGGCTGGCGCCGGACTTCTTCGGCCAGAAGACGTGCGGTGGCCTCGGCGCCAGCCGGTGTCCAGTGGTGATCGCGGCGAAAGAAAAACTCACCTTCAGGTGGGTTTTGCACCAGTTGCATCATCGGTGCGACCACGGCGCCGCCACTGCGTAGCTGTTGCAGGTAGCTGCCCAGGTTGCCACTGGCGCGATTGAAGTCGAAGCCGTGCAGTTTGTCGGCATACAGCTTGTCGCGGTGCATCAGCCCGCGCGTTGGCTGGATGGCCATGGCCACCTGGATGCCCTGACGATGGAAGGTGTCCATCAGGCGGGCGAACTCCGGGCGCATAGGCGCCGGGATGCCGAAATTGTTGGTCAGGTCCACGGCTGAACGAAACAGCCAGCGGTCCTTGCCCGGAACGATTTCACGCATCAACTTCATGCGGCCTTCGGCGTAGTGCTGGGGGTTGCTCAAGCCGGGGCAAACCAGGCACTCCAGGCCTTTGCAGGTGGCCTGGTTGCTGTCGGCGGCGACACCCTGCACGCTGAACAGGGCGCCTGCGGCGGCGAGGCCAAGGGCGAATAGGCTTTTCATGGCGCCACTCACTCGCTCGCGTCGATGCTGTTGGCCAGGCTCATGCTCCGATAGCCAGTACCTTGAGGCAGCAGTACGTAGCTATAGGAGCGGCCTTTTTTCAGGAACAGCTCGTCGAACTGGGCAACTTTCTGCTGATCGTCATAGGCAGCAAAACCGATCTTGATTTCGTTGACCATGCGGCTGCCGGTTTGGTCCTGGCCCAGGGTGTCGACCACTACGCTTTTGCCGTCGACGGTCTTGAGCGCCACTTTGGTCGGGGTCAGGTTATAGAACGCGATCTGCGCTTTTTTCGGCTCGTTGACGTACTTGTCGGCGATCAGGGTCAACTTGCTGCCGTCATAGACCACGGTGCTGGCGGCGTTGGCCTTGAGTTGCGGTTCGATAGCCTTGTTCCCTACGGCGATCTTGTGGCTGCCGGCGGGCGTGAAGCGGTACCCACTGAGTTGCCCGGCGGCAACGCGCTGAGGGGTGAGTTTGCCACTGAGGGTCACGTCGATGTTGCTGTCAGACAAGTTGAGTACGCGCACGAAGGCCGAATCGGCGGGTGCTACGGCGTCGTACAGATCAGCATTGCCTTCTGCGGCGATGCCCTGGCTGCTGATCAGTACAAGGGTAGTAGCGGTGAGCAATTGCTTGAGCGAACGATTCATGATGATCTCCTTGAAAGTCTCAGAAATGTTGGGTCTGGCCGGGTCGGCTCAACGAGCCAAGGCGGTGGGCAAGCAGGGTACGCAGGGGGAACTCCCAGACCACTGTGTCGATCTGTGGGTTGTTCAGGTCGTCGCTGGCCAGGAACTGGTTCATGGCCTCGAACGGCCCGCGAGCTTCTACCGCGACACTGAGCAGGTCGCGGTTGAGGGCTTCCTTGAGAAAACCGGTGAAGTTCCAGTCGTCGATCTTGCTGTAGCTGGTGCCGACCAGCAGCAGGCTCTGTTGTTCGTCGGCGAACAGGGCGTCACTGTCCTGCTCGGCCTTGAGGGTTTCGTACAGGGCAATCTGATTGGGACCAAACTGCGGGGCCAGTTGTGCATGATTGAACTGCACATAGTTCATCAGGTCGCCCTTGACCGCTTTCTGCGCAACCTTGTGCGACACGTAGCGTTCATCGCCCAACAACTCTGGGCGCTGACGGGCCAGCTCATAAGCGGTCAGGCGTGCGCCTTCCGGGCTCCAATGGGTATCGGACTTGAGAAACAGCTCCGGGCCACCGAGGTTGCTCAAGAATGCCGAACGCACTGGCGTGACGTCGATCTTGTTTGCCTGCAGGCCCGCAACGAAGCGGTCGTACAGACTGATGGCGCGTGGGTCGACAGCGCGTTCGGCATGGCTTGAGTAGATGTCTACCTTCATCGGCAGGGGAAGCACGATCAGGCGCTTGTTGTGTGCCTTGAGCTTTTCTTCGACCTCGGCGATCTGCGCCAGTTGACCGTCGAGGTTAGCTTGCAGGTTGTTCGGCACACGGTACTCCTGGTTGGTGAACAACCAGCCGTCCTTGCCCAGCACCACACCTTTGGTGCCCTCGCCAAACAGGCGATATTGGGCGTTGGCCCACAGCTCTACCGACGGTTCGCGCAGGAAGAAGCGTTTGTCATAGACCTGTTCGAACTTGCGCAGCAATTTGCCATCGACAAACAGGTTCCAGGCATCGCTCTGGTTCTTGGCGAAACTGAACACCGGTGGTAGGGAGTAGATGAACATCCCTGCCAGCGCCACGGCAAAAAGAATGCCGTTGACCTTGCTCGCCGAATTCATGACCGGGTACATGGCGGTCTCCTAAAACTGAAAATACAGGAAGGGTGAAAAGGAGTTCGCCGCCAGGCTGCTCAGGGCCAGGGCGAAGCCGGCCCACAACAGCACGGCCTTGAGGCCACCGACATGACGCATGAAGTAGTGCTCTTTGTTGCCGGCGTAGTAGCGCACGTTGTTGCTACCGGCCAGCACCAGCCAGCACAGCGCGACGACGGCAAACGACATGGCCATTTTCGAAGCACCAAATACATAGAGGTCCAGCGACCCCAGGCCATTGAGACCAAACAGTGCCTGGTAGATGTCCAGGCTGTGGCGCAGGTCGTTGGTGAAAAACAGCGGCATACTCAGAATGATCAGCGCGAAGGTGCGCAGGTTGCGTCCCAGGTGATAAGGCGTGGTGATCTTGGTTGCCAGGTTGTACTTGCGTTCGATGACCATGCCCAGGCCAAAGAACAGACCCCAGCAGATAAAGGCAAAACTCGCACCGTGCCACAGCCCCGACAGCAACATGGTGTAGACCAGCGCGGGCAATGCTCCGGCAACGCGCTTGCGCACCAGCGGCATGTACACGTAATCGCGCAGAAAATGCGCCAGGGTCATGTGCCAGCGTGCCCAGAACTCGGTGATGCTCTGTGACACGTACGGCTGGTTGAAGTTTTCCGGGAAGCGGAAACCCATCATCAATGCCAGGCCCAAGGCCATATGACTGTAGCCAGCGAAGTCGAAGTACAGCTGCAGGGTCGAGACCATCAGGCCGAACCAGGCGTCACTGAGCTGCAAGGTACCTTCGCTGATGAACAGCACGTTGATCGGCGCCAGTTGGTCGGCGATCAGTACCTTCATGATAAAGCCGAGCATGAAGCGACAAACCCCCAGGGAAAACAGCTCCAGGGAGTGAGTGCGTTGACGCAGTTGCGGAGCCAGTTGGCTGTAACGCAGGATCGGGCCCGCGACCAGGTGCGGAAACAGCGCCACGAAGGCGGCGAAGTCGATGAAGTTGTTCGTTGGTGTGGCATCTTTGCGGTAGATGTCGACGATGTAGCTCAGGGCGTGGAACACATAGAAGGAAATGCCCAGCGGCAGGAAGATCGTTTCCAGCGTCCAGGTGTTGATACCCAGCGGCGCAAGCAGGGCGGCAAGTACTTCAGCGCCGAAATTGGCGTACTTGAAGTAACCGAGGGTCGACAGGTTGCCGACGATACCGATCCACAGCAGGCGCAATGCCCAGCGTTTGTCACCTGCGTCCAGGCGCGCCTTGATGCGCAGGCCGAACCAGTAGTTCCAGTAAGTGATGGCGACGAACAGCAGCAAAAAGTCCGGCCGCCACCAGGCATAAAAAATGTAGCTGGCAGCGACAATGACGGTTGAGCGCCACTGCGGTCGCGACAGGAAGTACACCGCCAGGAACAAGGGCAGGTACAGGAATAGGAAGACGTTGGAGGCGAAGATCATCGAAGGGTCCGTCCTTAGTAGCTGACTACGACGCCGAGGCTCAACTGGTAGTCGTCGCCGGTTTTCAATGCGCTACCGGCATTGAGGTAACTGGCGCTGACCAACGCGTTGACATCCAGGTGCTTGCCGTCGAGTGCCACCGGAAACATCTTCCAGTAGTAGTTGAGGTCGAGCATTTGCCCGACGTTGTCGCCCTTGCCGTACTGGCCATTGTCAAGTTGTCGCTGGCGCTTGCTACGACTGTCGCTGGCCATGCGGATCGGCACCACGCCATCATCGTCGCGCATGTTCAGCTGGGTAAGACGCAGGTCCAGGGCGCTGCGAGGTGTGGGCTGGGTTTCCAGGGCGATGCCGTAGTAACTCAGGTTCTGCAGATCAATGCTGACGAAGGAGCTGGTCAGACGCGTGCTGTACGAGCCTTGGCGCGTGATACGGTCGGACTGGATAGTGTTGAGGCGGAAACCGTCGTTGTCGTCGCTCGGCTTATCGGTGAGGCCGCCGCGCAGGGCCACACGCGGTGTCCAAGGCAGTGTTTCAAAGCGCTTGCCGACCTCGCCCAGGGCGACCCAACCCTTGCTGCTGTGGCCGGTGGTGGTCACACCAGTGCCATTGGTGTTGTCCATCTTGCCATCGAGCGCGGCCAACTCCACGTGATAGTCGCTGATGACCGGTGACGGCAGATTGTCGCCCTTGAAGAACAGCCCGTAGCGCATGCCCTTGAAGTCGTAGCGGTCGTCGACATCATGGTCGCTGCGGTCGTTCTCGTACATCATGCGCACGCCGGCACGGTTGTTCTCGCTCCAGCGGTAGGCGTACTCGCCCATTACGTAGAGCGTGCGTTCTTCGCTGGCCGGAAGGCTGTTGACGTCGGTGTTGTAGTTATGAAATTTCTGGCCCACGGCCAGGAAGGCGTCGGAAAAGGTGTCCTTATAGTTGAAGCGCACAGACTCAAGGCTGTCGTCCCACCACAGGCCGTAGTCGTCGAAGAAACGCTGACGACCGAATGACATCGAGTAGCGCGGATCGTCGCCGATCAGGTTGCGCTTCACATACAGCTCGCGCAGCTCGGCATACCAGCCTTGCGGTTGCTCTCGAACATTATTGTTGTTGGTAGATTCGTTCTGCAGGTTGCCCGATTGGCTGGAGTCGTAGTTCAGCCACATGCGGCCGTAGACCATCCACTTGGCCCAGCGTTTTTCCGGCGAATACCAGGCGAACGAAGGCTCGTAGCGCAGGCTGTAGAACATCTCGCGGTCGCGGTCGACCTGCGAGTCTTCCGGGCCGTAGCCGGTCTGTACCGTAAGTTTGTTGAAAAACTCCGAGGTGATGACAGGCGTGCTGCCATCGCTGGGCATCACTCGCACAGGTTCGGTGCTATCAGCTTCAGGGCCGGTGATTTCTTCTGCGGCCATGGCCGGGTGTAGCGGGGTCAGGGCCAGCAGGGCACCAAACAGGGAGTGATGCGCTTTCACAGGGTTGTCTCCTTCAACAGATCGGCGCGCGCCGCCAGGGCGCGGTCGATGTCATCCTTTTTGAGAGTTTTTTCCAGGCGCTTGATCAAGCTGCGCGCCCCGTTTTCACCGAGTTCCAACGCCACCTGGGCGTAGGCGTAGGCTTTGACCGGGTCGTGGCAGATGGCGCGGCCATAAGCATGCAGGGTGGCCATGCGGTACCAGGCAGTGGTAGAACCGGCGTCGGCCTGGGCCTGGAAAATTTGCAGGGCCTTTTCCTGATCCGGTTGGTCTTCCACACCTTTGCTGTAGTACTCGGCCAACAGCAGCTGAGCGTCAGGGTAATTGCTGGCGATCAGTTCATCGATCAGCGCCCGGGCCTTCTGCGGGTCGAGTGTCAGCCAGTTGTTGACCATGTAGAACGACGCCTGCAGGGCCTTGGCGCGGGTTGGTTCGCGGGCCTGCACCTGGTCGATCAGGGCCTGGGTTTCCTCGGCGTTGTGCTCGGTGGGCGTGGAAATCATAAAGTTCGCCCTGGACACCATGGCCGGGACAAAGCCGCGGTCGGCGGCGTTGTCACGCCAGCGGTGGGCCTCGGCCAGGGCCGCATCGAGAACATCGCGTTGGGCCTTTTCCACCGCCAGTTGCGCGGCATCGGGCTGCGTACCGGCAGGGCCCATGGCAGCGCTTTGCCGTGCGTAGCGGTCTGCTTCAAAATCGGCGCGCTGCACGCTGCTGATGCTTTCGAGCAGTGAACCGATGCGCTGCACGATCTCAACTGCAAGGGTTGAGCGCTGGGGCTCCAGGCTACGGGCAAATACCGGGAACGCGCGGTCCTGATCGTCACCCAGGAAGCGGTAATATCGATCGATTGCACGCACGTCCACACGCGCCGCCTGTTGGTACCAATGCTCTGCGCCCTGACGATCGCCTTGACGTTCAGCCAGCACGGCACGGAAAAGCTCCGGGCGGCAGTTGAGCAGGCACGACTGTTGGTACAGCGCCAGCAATTGCTCGGCATCGCCGGTGGATACCAATTGCGGGTAGACCAGGAACACCTCAAGGGTGGTACTGGCGTTGCGCGGGTCCAGGGTCGCCGGGTAGCGCGTCAGGGCCTGGGCCATCCAGTCGCGTTGTTCCTGTTGCAGACTGGGCGTGCGGTCGAGCAGGCGCGCCAGGGAAGTCAGCGCCGGAATCTGACCGTGGCCGTCGGCGAACGCAGCCTTGTACAGGTCGATGATTTCCATGCGGTTGGCACCATTGGTGCTGGCCAGGACATCGCCCAGCAGCAGCTTGGACGCCAGGTCGCCCCGCTCGGACAGCAGGCGCAGGTCGCCGCTGACATTGGCACTCGGGTCCTTGTACAGCGCGTAGCGGATCTGATCCAGACTCTGTCCGGCCGAAACGGCGCCGGCGCACGCCACGCACAGGCTGGCCAGCAACAGGCGGGAGGGCATCATCGCGTTCATCGCCAATTCTTCCTTTTTGCTCAGCGCGATGCCGTGAACGGCAGGCTCAGGAACAGATCAACAGCCACCGGCTTCTGATAAGCCTCGCGCGGCAACGGGGAGTCCGGGGCGATGGTCAGCGCCAGGTTTTTGTTAACCTCGTCGACACGGGAATCCACTACCTTGCCGGTGAAATTTTCATCCAGACCGAACACCTTCATATCCACCGACTTCACTCGGGAGATATCGGCAAGCTTGTCGAAGGGCACGTTGGCGGTGACGAACAGGCCTTCATTGCGCGGTAGCAGGTGCATCAGCGGTGCCTGCTTGTAGCCGTAGCCATCGAGGGGCTTGGTGGGGAAGTAGACTTCGCAATCGCATGGGCTGTTGATCACCGTCTCGATAGTTGCGCGTCCAAGCAGGGTCTGCAGATCCCCCGGCGACAGATCCGCCACCGCTTTCATGTCCGCCGGGCTGGTGAAGCTGGTAGCCAACTGGGTAGAGATATTGGCCAGGGGCTGGCCGGCCTTCACATCCGCCTGACCGGGCTTGAGGAGAAACTTCACGTAGCCGTTGTCGGGCATGCTGATGATTTGTGCGTTGGCTGAAACCTGCGCCTGTACGGCGGGAATGCGGAAAAACAGCATGTAGCTCTTGTAGGCCACGAAGCCCGCCGCAGCGAGGCCGGCAGCGGCGTAGAGCAGGGTGCCGGCCACGGCCTTGAGGCGATCGCCGCCGTTGCGTGCACTGGCCTGCTGTTGCTTGCGTTCCTTGATGTAGTTTTCCCGCTGCATCACGTTGAACAGACCATTGATGTCGGCAATTTCGCCCGACAGGTAGGCACTGATGATGTAGCGCAGGATGTCGCGCTTTTGCGCATCCAGGTCGACGAATTGTGCGCCTACTTCCTCACCGCGCTGGGAGACGATGCGCACTTTGCTGTCCAGGCTCAGGTTCAACTGATTCAGGCGCAGGCGAATCGAGGCGTTGTACAGGCTGCCGATGGTCAGCGGCTTGTCATGACGCAGGCCGATGCCGCCCAGGGAGATGTCCTGGACGTTGGTTTCAATGGTGGGCTGTCCGGCTGCTGTCAGGGTGATGTGAGCATTGATCCGGGTGCGCACGTGCTGGCGTTCGTCGATAGCTTCGTGAACGACATTGGCTGCAGCTTTAGCGGGAACTGTAGGTGTACTTGAGCTACTCATGGCAGGCGCCTTTCCTTAACGTTGCGTGAGTTCGAGAAGAACCGAGATAACCCCGAAGAAAATCGCGATGGAGGAGAACAACATCGCTTTCGAAGACCAGCGGTTCAGGGCTGCATCGAAGTCGACGCTGCCGTTGCTTAATGTGGTTTTCTGACGGGTCCAGCGCTGCTGGTCCATGTGGAACAGCGCATAGATCTTCATCACCGAGCCGACGATCTGGTTGTAATAAAGAACAAAGGGGTACATCGGGCTGACCGGGTGGCCGGCAAACAGGAACAGCACGGTGACAATGCTGCGCGACAACAACACCCAGAACAGATACACCAGCAGATACTGGATGCCGAACACGACGCCAGCCACTACCGAGGCGGTAAGGCCCATCAGGCAGGTCCACATCGATACTCGTTGATCGAGCAGTACATACAGGGTGAACAGGCCCAGGCGCGCACGGCCGAGCAGGGCGGTGGCGCGGAAGTTCTGTCGCAACGAGTTGCCGTACCAGCGGAACATCAACAGTCGCGTGGCTCGCCAGAAGCTGTTGTCTGGTGGATGCTCGACGGTCAGGGTGTTGCTGTCGGGCACGTAGAAGGTGTCCCAGCCGGCGCGCATCAGGCTCAGCCACGATGACTTGTCGTCACCGGTGAGAAACTGGAAGCGACCCAGGCGCCAGTGTTCGAGAAAATCGGCTTCGACGTCGCGGATGAAGGCAGGTTCGGTCATGACGCTGGCGCGAAAGAACGACAAGCGTCCGGTCAGGGTCAGTACGCGGTGCGACAGGGCCATGGAGCACATATTGATATGGCGCTGGACGAAACGCATCGAGTGCCACTGGCGCATCAGGTTGCTGCCTTCGACTTCGCAGAACTCGTTGGTTGTCAGGCCGCCGACCTTGGGCAGGTAGGCGAACAGTTTCACCGCGCGCTCTACACAACCGGGCAGCATCATGGTGTCGCCATCGACCACGCCGACAACCGAGTCTTCCAGTGGCATTTGCCGCGACAAGGCACGAAACGCGTGGGCCAGGCCATCACGCTTGCCGGTGCCACGGGCGCGCACGATAACCAGCTTGATATCGTCGCGACCCTTGACCTCGTTGCGCATGATTTCCTTGATGAACTGCTCGTCGCCTTTTTCGACAATCGAGGCGATCACTGTGCAGGGCACATTGAGCCGTTGTATTTCCTGGAAAACCGACTGGTAGACCTTGAAGGTGGTATGGGTGGGAATGCGAAAACTGGTCACCACCATGAACATATGCGCCGGCAGCGCGGCATCACCCATTCGCTCGACAGCCTTGCGGATGCGTGGAAACTTCCAGTGCAGGAAATACATGCCACGCAGGTAGTGCACGATGGCATTGCCATATCGCCACATACCCAAGGTGCCGATGATAAAGATGAAGCTGTGGTGGCTTGGGTCCAGATACGCCGGAGCGATCATTTCCGAGGCCAGGGCGATCAGGCCGAACAGGCAGGCCCAAGCGCAAAAGCTTGCGGCTCCCCGGCGTGCGCCTGAAGGCAGTTGTTGCTGTCGTTCCATCTAACCGTTGCTCCGTTCTACAGGCACTTGAGCCTGACTGAAATGCGCACTTACCAGGCCCGGCCGCGGGGCGGCAGGCAGAAAACGGCAGGTGTTCAGTTCGGTCAGGCGCAAACCTGGATTGCTTGCCCGGTGCTCTCTACGTAGCTTGGGCGTTACCAGCAGATACCCTGTTGGTTGTCATTGCTGCCATGGGGCATGAAGCCGACCAGGTCGATGACCTGTTTGTCACCTGCAACATCCAGCGCCTGGGCGAAGCTATCGTCATTGTTGCCGAGCACGATGACGTCGGCGCCATTGATCACTCTGCTCAGGTCGTTGCACAGCAGCGACGAAACATGAGGGATCTTCGATTCGATGTACTCGCGGTTGGCACCGAAGACGCGGGCGTACTCGACGTTGGCGTCGTAAATGGTCAGCTCGTAGCCTTTGCCGATGAGCATTTCCGCCAGTTCCACCAACGGGCTTTCACGCAAGTCGTCAGTGCCGGACTTGAAGCTCAAGCCGAGAAGACCGATGCGGCGTTTGTCCTGGCGGGCAATCAGGTCGAAAGCGTTGCGTACCTGGTTGCGGTTGCTGTCCATGATCGAGGCCAGCAACGGGTGCTCGACGTCCAGTTGTCCGGCGCGGTAGGTGAGGGCGCGTACATCCTTGGGCAGGCAAGAACCGCCAAAGGCAAAACCTGGACGAAGGTAGTAGCGCGACAAGTTGAGTTTGTAGTCCTGGCAGACCACGTCCATGACTTCACGGCCATCGACGCCGGAGGCCTTGGCGATGTTGCCGATCTCGTTGGCAAAGCTGACCTTGGTCGCATGCCAGACGTTACAGGTGTACTTGATCATTTCGGCGACTTCGATCGACTTGCGAATCACCGGTGCATCAAGGCCCTTGTACAACGACTCGAGAAGGTCACCGGACTGTTGGTCCAGTTCACCGATCACGGTCATTGCCGGGAAGTCGTAGTCCTGGATAGCGGTGCTTTCACGCAGGAACTCAGGGTTCACGGCAACCCCGAAGTCAATCCCGGCACGTTTGCCCGAGGCCGCTTCAAGCAGGGGAATGACCACGTTCTTGGCGGTGCCGGGTAGTACGGTGCTGCGCACTACAACGGTGTGACGGCTGGCTTTGTCGCGTAGGGCCATGCCGATTTCGCGGCACACCGCCTCCATGTAGACCAGATCCAGGTCGCCATTTTTCTTGCTTGGAGTGCCGACGCACAGTAGCGACATTTCCGTAGCCAGTACCGCAGCCTGAACGTCGGTGGTGCCACGCAGAAGACCGCGGTTGACGCCATCGAGCAGAAGCTGCTCGAGTCCAGGCTCGACGATCGGGGACTTGCCCTGGTTGATCATGTCGATCTTGTCCTGGGAAATGTCGACCCCCATCACCTGATGTCCCCGGGAGGACAGACACCCTGCACAGACAGCACCTACATAACCCAATCCAAAAATACTGATATTCATAGTTCCCTCTTGCGAGCACAGCCTGGCTGTCCCGGTTACTCAGTTTATCGGTGAAATCGATGCGGCGAGCGCGCGATATCGTATCGCGCGCTGGACAGGCGACGGCCGTGTTGTTCGTTCTCTTGTTTATATCCTAAGGGGAGTTTTTTTAGTTAGGCAAGCACTCTATTGATTGATGTTGAAATGAAACTAATATTAATTTGTTGCTAGTTAAAAACTCTTTAAAATCAATGAGTTAAAGTTGTCAATTAGTTGTGCGTCAAAAAACGTCTTCCGATCAAAAGGCAATTAAATGGCGTCAATAAATTCCGTTTTCGGGGTTTTGGTCGGATTTTGACGGTTTTGTGGCGGCCCTTTTGACGGTCCTTTCGCGTGCTTTACAGGTGTGAATATTCTCTGCTTAGTTGCCTGGGATAAATGGTAGTGGGGTAAGTATCAATGCGGGCGAAATGCCATCGCTTATGTGCGAAAAGTTCACCCGCTGGTATTTAAATCGAAGCATTTCAATGTTGAGGGCCATTGTAGAGCCGCTACTTACGGGTGCGTTGTATGTTGCTCGGCTTGTGTAGCGCTTGTTCTCCCGTGCATAGTGGCGCTTGAGTGGCCTGTCTGGCAGGAATGCGTGGATAGCAGGCATGGACGATGGACCAAGGACTTAGAACAGCAATGAACGGAATCGGAGCCCGTCTACGGGAAGAAAGGGAGCGTCTGGGCCTCACCCAGCGCGTTTTCGGTGACATTGGCGGTGTTGAACCCAATGCCCAAGGCAAATATGAGAGTGGCGAGCGTACCCCCAAGGCCGACTACATGGCCGCCGTGGCTGCGCGGGGCGTCGATGCCCTGTATGTGCTGAGCGGTACGCGTACGCCGGTAGCCCACGGCGCCCTCAACTCGCAAGAGGCCAGCTTGCTGGGTGCTTTTCGCTCACTGCCCACGGCCGACCAGGCCGCCGTCCAGCATTTGCTCGGTAGCCTCGCCAGCGCTCTGCCTCGCACATGTGCGCTGGTTTCCAGGGCGGACCCGGTAGTCTCTTCTCGGGTGGCGGCAACGGACAAACTGGTGTCGATTTGATGACGTGTTCCGTTAGCTCTGGCACTTGGTTTTTGCTAAGGTGGCGACATTCAATTGCCGCCGCAGTGTGAGGTGTCTGCTTGATTAGGGTCCTGGTGGTCGATGATCACGATCTGGTACGTACAGGCATCACCCGTATGCTGGCCGATATCGATGGTTTGCAGGTAGTGGGCGAGGCTGACTCTGGCGAGGCATCCTTGAAGGTGGCACGTGAGCTCAAGCCTGACGTCGTCCTCATGGACGTGAAAATGCCCGGCATCGGAGGTCTTGAGGCGACGCGCAAATTGCTGCGCAGCCACCCCGATGTAAAAGTGGTGGCGGTGACTGTCTGCGAAGAAGACCCGTTTCCGACTCGGCTGCTGCAGGCAGGCGCTGCCGGTTACCTGACCAAAGGGGCAGGGTTGGACGAAATGGTCCAGGCCATTCGCCTGGTCTTTGCAGGTCAGCGCTATATCAGCCCGCAAATCGCCCAGCAATTGGCACTGAAACCATTCCAGCCGCAAGGCTCGCCATTCGATACGCTGTCAGAGCGAGAAATCCAGATCGCCCTGATGATCGTCGGTTGCCAGAAAGTACAGATCATCTCCGATAAGCTGTGCTTGTCCCCGAAAACGGTGAATACTTACCGGTATCGAATTTTCGAAAAACTCTCGGTCACCAGCGACGTCGAGCTGACGCTGTTGGCGGTCCGCCATGGCATGGTTGACGCCAATCTCTGAACTCATGACCCCTGTGTTTGATGCAAGTGCATTTCTGGCGACCTGCAGCGGTCGCCCAGGCGTTTACCGGATGTTCGACGGTGAAGCCCGGCTGCTGTATGTCGGCAAGGCAAAAAACCTCAAGAAGCGTCTGGCCAGTTATTTTCGCAAAACTGGCCTGGCGCCGAAGACGGCTGCGTTGGTGGCGCGCATCGCCCAGGTCGAAACCACCATTACCGCCAACGAGACCGAAGCACTGCTGCTTGAGCAGACACTGATCAAGCAGTGGCGGCCGCCGTATAACATTCTGCTGCGCGACGACAAGTCGTATCCCTATGTGTTTCTCTCCGACGGTCCGTTTCCACGCCTGGGGATTCACCGCGGAGCCAAGAAGCAAAAGGGCAAGTACTTCGGCCCCTATCCAAGTGCCGGAGCAATTCGCGAAAGCCTGAGCTTGTTGCAAAAGACCTTTTTCGTTCGCCAGTGCGAAGACAGCTATTACAGCAACCGCACCCGCCCATGCCTGCAGTACCAGATCAAGCGCTGCAAGGCCCCTTGTGTCGGCCTCGTCGAGCCTGAGGAATATGCCGTCGATGTGCGCCACTCGGTGATGTTCCTCGAGGGGCGCAGTCATCAGTTGACCAACGAGCTCAACGCAGAGATGGAACAGGCGGCGATGGCCTTGGAGTTTGAAAAGGCCGCCCAACTGCGCGATCAGATCGGATTGCTGCGCAGGGTCCAGGATCAGCAGAGTATGGAAGGCGGCAGTGGCGATGTGGATGTCGTCGCGGCGTTTACCAACCCTGGCGGCGCCTGTGTGCACTTGATCAGTGTGCGCGGTGGGCGTGTATTGGGTAGCAAGAATTTCTTTCCACAGGTCGGGATCGAAGAGGATGTGGCCGAGGTGATGGCCGCGTTTCTCTCGCAGTACTATATAGGCAACGCCGAGCGCGACCTGCCGGGCGAGCTCATTGTAAACGTGGTGCATGACGATTTCGCGGCGTTCACCGCGGCCATCGAAACCTTGCGCGGGCGCGAACTGACCATCAGTCATCGGGTGCGTGGCACCCGTGCGCGCTGGCAGCAGCTGGCGGTAACCAACGCCGAACAGGCCCTGAGCGCGCGCCTGGCCAACCGTCAACACATGGCCTCACGCTTTGAAGCCTTGGCCCAGGTGCTGGCCCTCGATGAGGTGCCTCAACGCCTTGAGTGCTACGACATCAGTCACTCCAGTGGCGAGGCTACCGTAGCGTCCTGCGTGGTGTTCGGGCCGGAGGGGCCGCTGAAATCGGACTACCGACGCTTCAATATCGAAGGCGTCACTCCGGGCGACGACTATGCGGCCATGCACCAGGCCCTGACTCGCCGCTTCGGGCGTATCAAGGGCGGCGAGGGCAAGTTGCCAGATGTGCTGTTGGTCGACGGCGGCAAAGGCCAGCTGAACATGGCCCGCGATGTGCTGCAGGAACTGGCGGTGCCAGACCTGATTCTGCTTGGCGTGGCCAAGGGCGTAACCCGCAAGGCGGGCTTTGAAACCTTGTACCTCAACGATGCGGCCCACGAGTTCACCCTCAAGGGTGACTCGCCAGCGTTGCACTTGATCCAGCAGATTCGTGACGAAGCGCACCGCTTCGCCATTACCGGTCACCGTGCCCGACGCGGCAAGGCCCGACGTACCTCCAGCCTTGAAGATGTAGCTGGGGTAGGGCCAAAACGCCGTCGTGACCTGCTTAAACACTTCGGTGGCCTGCAGGAATTGACCCGTGCCAGCATCGAAGAAATCGCCAAAGCACCGGGAATCAGTAAAAAGCTTGCCGAGTCGATTTATGCGACCCTGCATAGCGAGTAGAATGCCCCCTCACTTTGCAGCCAGTTGTGCCGATGAATATCCCAAATCTACTTACAGTTCTTCGCGTCCTGCTCATTCCGATCTTTATTTTGCTGTTTTATGTTCCGTACCACTGGAGCTATATCGCAGCAAGCAGTGTCTTTGCTGTTGCAGCGGCCACCGACTGGCTTGACGGCTACCTGGCCCGCCGACTGCAGCAGAGCACTCCCTTCGGAGCCTTCCTTGACCCCGTGGCCGACAAGTTGATGGTCGCCGTGGCCTTGGTGCTGTTGGTGCAGGTCCATGCAAACTTCTGGCTGACATTGCCAGCGGCGGTAATCATCGGTCGTGAGATCGTGGTATCGGCCCTGCGCGAATGGATGGCCGAGTTGGGCGCACGGGCGCATGTCGCGGTGTCGAACCTGGGCAAGTGGAAAACCGCCGCGCAAATGCTCGCGCTGGTGATCCTGCTGGCCAATCCGCCAGTGATGACCTTCTGGGTGATTTTGGGTTACGTCTTGCTGATGATTTCCGCAGGCCTGACCTTGTGGTCGATGGTGCACTACCTGCGCGCCGCCTGGCCGCACCTGCGCGAAGGCTCGGAACAAAAATAAAGCTTTTTTGAATCAAGGGCTTGACGGCGTTCCATGAATCTATAGAATGGCCGTCACCAAATGCGGGAATAGCTCAGTTGGTAGAGCACGACCTTGCCAAGGTCGGGGTCGCGAGTTCGAGTCTCGTTTCCCGCTCCAAATATAGATCTACAGAATTCCATGGAAATCTGTAAGTCGTCGAGAAAGGGCCTTCGGGCCCTTTTTTCGTTCCCGCGCACCGTCGCAAGCCGACGTTATCCGCGCCATCAGCTTTCCCAGGTCAACGCCTGCCCGCCACCGCCTTCTTCGATTCAATCGGTCTGCATCTTTCTTTGCAGTTAGTGCCGCAAGGGTAGCTATCATTGCGCAGGCGACGTTGATAGCATACGGCCACTTTTTTTAGTCGATTGCTACCTGGTCCTTGCGGCCGGAAACGTTATCGCCGCCACTGATCGTCGGCATTCACGTTCTGTGAACAGCAGCCGATATCAACTCAAGCAATCCAGATCCGTACAGGGATGTAGCTAGATGAAGCAGGCAGTGTGGTGGGCGGCGTTGGCCTTGATGACGAGTGTTGTTCAGGCTGCGGCCGAGAGTGATCCATTGCTCGATGGCGTCACCTTGCGCGGCGGCAGCGAAGTGCGCGGTGTGCTGCGCGCCCGCTCCCAGGCGGTGCTGGCCAGCGAACTGCCCGGCCGGGTCGTGGAAATCCCCTATGCTGAAGGCCAATCGTTCAAAAAGGGCGATGTGCTGGTGCGCTTCGATTGCAGCGCCTACCAGGCCCAGGCCAATGCGTCTGCTGCAGCCGTGCGCGCAGCCCGCGAAGAGCTGGGCAACAAACGGCAACTGGCGGCGCTCAATTCCGTCGGGCGTTTCGAGGTGTCCCTGGCAGAAGCGCATCAGGCCCAAGCCCAGGCCGAAGCCCAGGTATACCAGGTGCAGGTGCAGCGCTGTCAGGTCAAGGCGCCGTATGATGGCCAGGTGGTGCAGCGCCGTGTCCAACCCTACGAAAGCGTAGCTAGCGGTGCACCGCTGCTGGAAATCGTCGACAACCGCACCCTGGAGATTCATCTGCTGGTGCCGTCGCACTGGATCGGCACGCTTAAGCCGGAGCAGACCTTCAGCTTCGTGCCCGACGAGACCGGCAAGTCGATCGATGCGGTGATCAAGCGTCTTGGTGCGCGTATCGACGAAGGCAGTCAAACCCTGCTGCTGATCGCCAATGTTCCCGCCAATACCCCAGGCCTGATATCCGGTATGAGTGGTACCGCGCGCTTTGCGGAGAATAAATGAACGCGCCGGTGCCTGGTGCTCTCGAGCAACTGCTGGCCCATTACCTGAAGTTGGAGCGTCAGGCCCGTGGTGCGCCATCGGTGGAAGAGCTGGCTTTTAGTATGGTCAACGATAGCCAGGCGCTATTTGGCTATCGACATGGCGCGCTGCTGATCACTGGCAAAGTTCGCGCGCTCACCGGCGTCAGCACGGTGGAGCCGAACGCGCCGTTCGTGGTGTTCGTTGAGCGCGTCGCCAAGCGCCTGGCTGCCAGTGAGCGTTTTGCTCTGCCAGGAGCGGTGCCACCCGACGATCTGGATCAAGCCAGCCGTGACGATTGGCAGGCGCTGTCTGCTCCCCATGCCTTCTGGCTACCGCTTAAAGACCGTCAGGGCGAGGTGTTCGGTGGCCTTTGGCTGGCCCGCGACAATCCGTGGAATGACGCCGAGCAGGTTTTACTGGCGCAGCTTGGCGACTGCTATAGCCATGCCTGGCGCGCCCTGCAACCGGGCAAGCCTTGGCGCCTGCGCTGGCCGGCGAAGACCCGCTGGGCCCTGGCCGCGGCCTTGCTGCTGATACTGCTGGTACCGGTGCGCCAGTCGGTGTTGGCCCCGGCCGAAGTTGCGCCGCGCAACGGGCAGGTGGTCGCTGCGCCACTGGATGGGGTGGTCGCCGAGTTCCTGGTCAAGCCCAACCAGCCAGTTAAAGCAGGCGAGGTGCTGGTGCGCTTTGACGCCACCACCCTCAAGGCCCAGGCCGATGTCGCCGAACGCACCCTGGGCGTCGCCGAGGCGGAGTTCAAGGCCAATACCCAGCGGGCGTTTTCCGATGCTGATTCCAGTGCGCGCCTCGATCTGCTGGCCGCTCGGGTCGAGCAGAAGCGTGCCGAGCGTGATTACGCCCGCGATTTACTGGCGCGTACCCAAGTGCGTGCCGAACGCGACGGCATCGCGGTGTTCGCCGATGCCCAGCGTTTTATCGGCAAGCCCATGCGTACCGGCGAGCGCCTGATGGAAATTGCCGACCCGACTCAGGCCGAACTGCGCATCGAACTGCCGGTGGCCGACGCCATTGGTCTGGAAAAGGGCGCCGAAGTGGCGTTGTTTCTCGATAGCGATCCGCTGAGCCGGCATAACGCGGTGCTCGAACGGGCGGCCTATCAGGCACAGAACACCCCGGCCGGCCAGCTTGCCTATCGCCTTGACGCCAGTTTCGAAAACGCGCCGCCGCGTATCGGCCTGCGCGGCACGGCCAAGGTCTTCGGTGACCGTGCGCCGTTGGCCCTGTATCTGCTGCGCCGGCCCCTGGCGGCCCTGCGCCAGGCGGTGGGGCTTTGATGCTGCCGGCGCTGCGTCCCGACCTGCAGCTCTCGACGGGTGCGCCGGGCCTCGACGGCTCGCCGCAATGGACCCTTGCCGACCCGCTGCGCGGTCGCTATTTCAAGCTCGGCGCGCCGGCCATGCGCCTGTTGCGTCACTGGGCCCTGGGCGATCGGCAACAGGTGCTCAATGCCGCTAATGCCGAGCCGGGCATGCCACTGACCGGGCAAGCGCTGGATGAGTTAATGCGCTTCCTGCGCGGTCATGACCTGGTCAGCGCCATGGATGCCGAACAACGCGCCAGTTACGCGACCAAGGCAGCGTCCCAGCGCCAGGGGATCTGGACCCAGGTCTTGCACAAATACCTGTTCTTTCGGATTCCGCTGTGGCGCCCGGATGCATTTCTCAATCGCACCTGGCCATGGCTGGAACGTAACGGACAGAGCCTGCTGCGCTATGGCTTGCCCACTGTGTTGCTGCTCGGGCTGTTCCTGGTGATGCGCGATTGGGAGCGCTTTCTTTCGACCTTCCCGCATTTACTCAGCCTCGGCGGTATGGCGGCGTTCGCCATTGCCCTGGGGTTCGCCAAGCTCTGCCATGAATTCGGCCATGCCTACATGGCCAAGCGCGCCGGCTGCAGGGTGCCGAGTATGGGCGTGGCGTTCATGGTCCTGTTGCCCATGCTCTACACCGATGTCAGCGACGCCTGGCGCGTGCAGGATCGTCGTACCCGTTTACTGATCGGCGCTGGCGGCGTGCTCGCCGAGCTACTGCTGGCCTGTATTGCCCTGTTGGCCTGGTCGTTGTTGCCGGACGGGGCAGGGCGCACGGCGGCATTCATGCTGGCCAGTGCTACCTGGATCACCACCCTGGCGATCAACGTTAACCCGTTGATGCGCTTTGACGGTTACTTCCTGCTCAGTGACCTGTGGGGCGTCGACAACTTGCAGGGCCGCGGTTTCGCCCTTGGGCGCTGGCACCTGCGGGAAAAGCTCTTCGGTTACGGCGAGCCTATGCCCGAGCATTGGTCGCCTAAGCTGCGCCGCCGCCTGTTGTGCTGGAGCTACGCTGCGTGGATCTGGCGCGCGGTACTGTTTTTCGGCATCGCCCTGGCGGTCTACCACCTGTTTTTCAAGGTGCTCGGCATCTTCCTGATGATGGTCGAATTGGTGTGGTTTATCGGCCTACCGATCTGGCGCGAATGGCAGCACTGGTGGCAGCACCGAGACAAGGCCCAGTCGCGCAAGGTACTGTTCCTCGGTGCCGGCCTGGCGCTAATCCTGGCCCTGCTGGTGGTGCCGTGGCGCAGCGGCGTGGAAGTGCCGGCGATGCTCGAGGCGTCGCGGGTAAGTGCTCTGCATGCCCCGGCGTCGGCGCAGGTGCGCGAGGTCCGGGTCAAGGACGGCGACCAGGTTGCGCAGAACCAGGTGTTGGTCACGCTCGAATCGCCGGATCTGCAAGCGCGGATGAGCATCGTCCGCCGCGAGATCGAAATCCTGCAACTGCAGTTGCGGCGACAGTCCGCACGCAGCGAAACCGCCGCCGACAGCGGCATCCTTGAGCAGCGCCTGGCGGAGGCGGTGGCCGAGTACCGTGGTCTGGCAGCCCAGCGTGAGCGCCTGGTGTTGCGAGCGCCCCATGCCGGAACGGTGCGTGATCTGGTCGATAACCTGAGCCCCGGACGCTGGATCAGTACCGAGCTGCCGCTCGCTCAGGTGGCCGCCGCGGGCCTGCGCTTGCGCGGTTACCTGGCTGAAGCCGATCTGTGGCGCGTGGCGCCGGGTACGACTGGGCATTTCGTCGCCGACGATGTGTTACGCGACTCTCTGCCGGTCACCCTCGATGGGGTGGATGCCAATGGCGTGGCGTATATCGATCAGGAGGCACTGATTTCCGAGCATCATGGCCCTATTGCGATTCGCCGTGACGAAGAGAAGAGGGCGCAACCTTTGCAAGCGCAATATGGCGCGCAATTCGTGCTCGAAAAGGGTGCGCCGAAGGAGGTTTCACACCCGCTGCGCGGGCTTGTGGTGCTCGACGGGAAGGGCGAATCACTGATGTCTGCAGCTTGGCGGCGGGTGGCTGCAATCGGCGTCAGGGAAAGTGGATTTTAGTCGTGTGATCGTAGGACAATTGAGTTAATCTGCCATCAATTCGCCATGTACGTTAGCCTGACCTCCATCACAATAAAAAGTTAGCTCACGAAGTTAACCCTACAAGGATGTTCGAATTGATAGCGAAGGAAGCTGCGACCCACCGTGCCTTGCGTTCAGCCGATATGACGTTTATCGAGCGCCTGTATGCCGGATCACCTGTGCATAACGTCCCCCGCAGCGGCCGGCCCATCGAGCAGGTCGCAGTATCTCTCAGTCAGCAGTTCAATCCTCAGCATAGTGAATATATGGTTCATTCCTATGAAGCGTGGGCGGTCGCACTGCGCCTCGCAACGCCTACCCAGATGCATACCCGCTTGCCGACCTACACCCATCTGTTGTCGACGCAGGGCACCTTCCCAAGTCGCAGCCAACAGCAACAATAGGCGATGCCCCTAGGCATCGCCTTTTTTTTGATCGCCTTGCCGGAGCAGGCAGTGCGGTGACCACCTGGAGGAGCATCATGAAGTTCATCGAACGGTTCTCGCGCAAGTCCGGCCAGCCGCCAGCTGACCCCGGCCAGGCTCCGTTGCTGATGGCTCTGGAGCCGCGAATCATGTTCGATGCGTCCGTGGGTGTGGTCGCCCAGGATGCCGTGGCGCAGACCACTGCTGATGCGGCCAAGGACAGCACCTCCGATAGCCACAGCAGCAAAGTCCCAGCGGCGACGGGTGCGACTGCGAGCCAGCAGCAGGGCAGCCAGCGCCACGACGTGGTGTTCATTGACGGCCAGGTGAATAATCCCGGGAAGCTGCTCGAAGGTCTGCCTGCCAACGCCGAAGTGGTACTTCTTGATCCGTCCAAGGACGGCCTGCAGCAAATGGCTGACTACCTCAAGGGCCGCGACAACCTTGATGCCATCCATCTGCTTTCCCACGGTGCCGACGGTACGGTGCAGTTGGGGAACGTCTGGCTGGCCAGCAACAACCTCGCCGAGCATCGTGCGGCGCTGGAGAGCATCGGTGCTTCGCTGAAGGCCGATGGCGACCTGATGTTGTATGGCTGTGACGTGGGCGAGGGCAAGAAAGGTCAGGCATTTATCGATCAACTGGCTTCGGTCACGGGTGCCGATGTCGCCGCCTCGGTGGACGACACCGGCGCTGCGGCGCTGGGTGGTAACTGGACGCTGGAGCGCCGTAGCGGTGCCATTGACACCACTGCCCTGAACATCCGCAGCTACGACAGCCTGATGGCCTCTACCTATACGGGCGGTACCGTCTCCAGCGCTCCGGTGCTGGGCACCTCTGGCAACCTGATGAAATACGTGGTCGGCGACTTCAACGGCGACGGCCGTGCCGACATTCTCTTCCAGGCCTCCGGCGCTGGTGGGGCCTGGAGCTTCGCCCAGAGCAACAGCGATGGCTCTTTCACCACCTTCAGTCAGGCCAACTCGATCTTCGTCGGACTGGCCCTAGGCGACGCGTCCACCGGTGGTGCCAACTTCCATGCCGGCGACTTCAACGGCGACGGTCGCATCGATCTGCTTGCTGCGCCCGTGAGCGGCCCGACGATGAAGCTCTACCTCAATACCGGCGCCAGTTTCACCAGCCAGGACGTGGCGGGCCCGTCCTTCGGCGTCCGCACCCTGGTCGGCGACTTCAACGGCGACGGTGCCCTCGACATTCTCTACCAGACCGGCGGCAGCGCCACATCCTGGGCATTGGCGCGGAACAACGGCAGCGCCACGCCAAGCTTCACCACGGTGACGAGTGCAGACCCCTCCTGGCTGTTCGGCGGTATCACCATGCCCGACTTCAACGCCTTCAACTACAAGGCTGCGGATGTCAATGGCGACGGCTACACCGACCTGATCTACGTTGCTGCCGGGGCGAAGATAAATTATTTCCGTAACGACCACGGGACCTTCGTCGACATGACGTCCACGGCGGGCCTGCCGACGACCGCCGTGGACCGGGCGATCGTTGCCGACTTCGACGGCGACGGCGATGCCGACATTCTCTACCAGACCAACGGCAACGGCTCGGCCTTGCGCTACGTGCGCAACGACAACGGCACTTTCGTCGACGTGGACTACAGCAATTCCCCGTTTGCCAACGTGGTCCTGCCCGATATGGCCTCGCAACAGTTCCGTGTCGGCGATTTCGACGGCGATGGCGACCTTGACCTGATGTCAACCTCGGACACGGTCAACAGCACCAGTATCTTCTACCAGAGCGGCAGCCTGCCCAAACTGGTGAGTTCGACCCCGGCCGACGACAGCCTGACCGTCACCCCAGGTGCCAACATTGTCCTGACCTTCGACCAGGCGGTGGGCAAGGGTACCGGCAACATCTATATCGTGCGCACCAGCGATAACGCGGTCGTCCAGACCATCGCCGTGGGCAGCAGCAGCGTCACCGGCTCCGGCACCACCTGGACCATCGACCCGCCGGCCGACATGGTCGCTGGCGTCGTCTATGCTGTGCGCATCGACGGCAAGACCTTCGCCAACACCAATGGCCAGGTCTACAAGGGCATCCTGAACAACACCGCACTGAACTTCAGCATCGCCACCGTGACGCCGCCGGTAATCGCCAACCTCAACGGCGATAGCGTCAGCTACTTCGAGGATGGTGCCTTTACCCTGCTGGACCCAAACAGCAACGCAACGGTCAGCGACGCCGACTCGGCCAACTTCAACGGCGGCAAGCTGACGGTGCAGGTCAGCGGCGGGGGTACCGCTGGCGAAGACGTGCTGTTTATCCGCAACCAGGGCAATGGGGCCAACGAGATCCAGATCGACGGCACCTCGATCAAGTACAACGGCCTGGTGATCGGTACCTTTGCCGGCGGCAGCAATGGCTCCGCGCTGGTGATTACGCTGACCAGTGAGGCCACCGCGACAACCACGGCGGCCTTGTTGCACAATTTGGCGTACCGCAATTCCAACACCCTCCAGCCGAGCACCACCACCCGTAGCGTCTCGATCAGCATGGACGACGGTGCTGGCGGCAACAGCGTGGTGTCGGTGGTGAGCGTCGCCGTCGTGTCCGTCAACGATGCACCGGTGGTCAACGCGATCGGCGCCAATCCGACCTTCACCGAGAACGGCAGCGCGGTAGTGTTGTTCGCCGGCGCCACGCTCAACACCGTCGAGACCGGGCAATTGGTCAAGCAGCTGGTCTTCACCGTCAGCAACCTGGCCGATGGCTCGATGGAGCGTCTGAGCATCGACGGATCGACGTTCAACCTGGTCAACGGCACCAACGTGGTGACCCTGAACAACGGCGCGTCGGTGACCGTATCGCTGGCTGCCGGTACCGCCACCGTGACCCTGTCCCATAGCGGGCTGTCGACCTCGACGGTGCAGGCCATGGTCAACAACATGACCTACCGTAACGCCAGCGAAGGGCCAACGGGCTCGTCGCGGGTGGTGACCCTGGGATTCGTGTCCGACACCGGTGGCATTGCCAACGGCGGCGTCGATATTGCCTACATGGGCATTACCAGTACGGTGACCCTGGTCTCGGTCAACGACGCGCCAACCCTCAGCGGCGGTCCATTCACAATGGGCGGGATCGACGAGGACACCACCAGCCAGGCCTATACAGTGGCCTCGATCCTCGCCAGTGTGAACTACGGCGACGTGGATTCGGGTTCCCTCGCCGGAATTGCCGTCACTGCGAGCGCCGGGCGTAGCCTGTGGCAGTACTCCATCGACGGCAGCACCTGGACCGACTTCGGTGTGGTGTCGAACAGCAGTGCGCTGCTGTTGAGCAGCACGAGCCTGGTCCGCTATGTGCCTGACGGCGCCAACGGCGAAAACGTCGCCATCACGTTTCGGGCCTGGGACCGCACCTCCGGTACCGCTTCGAGCGCCGGAATGCGCAGCACGGCCGATACCACCAGCAACGGCAGCACCACCGCGTTCTCCACCGGCACCGCCCAGGCCTCCCTGGTAGTCAGCTCGCTCAATGACGCCCCGGTGATGACCAGTGTAGCGCCAACCCTCACCGCGCTCACCGACATCGCTACCAGCAACAGCGGCAATTCCGTCCTCTCGCTGCTGGGCGGAGTCACCGACATCGACACCGGTGCTTCCACGGGTATGGCGATCACCGGAGCGACCTCCACCTACGGTAAGTGGCAGTACAGCCTCGACAGCGGCAGCACCTGGAGCGACGTCGGTACCGTCTCCACCAGTTCTGCGCTGGTCCTCACCGCGCAGAACCTCGTGCGCTTCGTGCCGGACGGCATCCACGGTGAAACCGCAACCATCACCTACAAGGCCTGGGACCAGACCAACAGCACCGCCGGCCTGCAGGGCGCCAAGCTCAACACCACCACCTCGGGTGGGACTTCGACCTACTCCACCCAAACCGATACAGCCAGCGTGATGGTAACGGGGATCAACGATCGCCCGGTGCTGACCGTTACCGGTTCTGCGGCTTCGTGGACCGAAGGTAATAACGTAGCCTCCAGCCGCATCGTGGTGGATTCTGCGCTGACCGTGTCCGACCCGGACGGCCCGAACCCGGCCAGCGCCACGGTGCGCCTGCTGACCTACTACAGCGCCCAGGACAGCCTGGCCTTCGTCAACGATGGCGTCTCCATGGGCAATATCGTCGGCAACTGGACTGCCGGCACCGGCATCCTGACCCTGACCTCCGCCGGCAACCAGGCGACCTTGGCGCAGTTCCAGGCCGCGATGCGCGCGGTGACCTACGGCAACGCCTCGGAAACCCCGAACACCACGACCCGCACCGTGCAGTTCCAGCTCACCGATGGTGGCGGTCTGTCCTCGATCGCAGTCACCCGTGACATCACCATCACAGCGGTCAACGATTCGCCGACCATCAACGCACCGGTCAGTCTCCAGGTCAGCGAAGACATGATGACGCCGATCAACCTAGTCAGCTTCAGCGATATCGATTCAAGCCTCGGCGTAGTCACCTTCTCCGTGACCAGTGGCAGCCTCAGTGCCGCCGGTTCCGGGGGCGTGACCGTGGGCGGCACCTCGACGGCGCTCACCCTGACCGGCACCCTGGCCAATATCAACACCTTTCTCAGCGATAACCGCCTGCATTTCATCCCGGCGGCCAATGCTACTGCCAACGTCACCCTGACCCTCAACGTCAACACCAACAGCGTTTCCGACGCCACCACCACCATGACCCTGCAGGTCACGGCGGTGAACGACGCGCCGGTGGCCACCGTTCCGCCGTCGATCACCGTGACCGAAGACGTGTCTAGCGTGATCACTGGCATCAGCTTCACCGACATTGATGCCGGCATCAGTACCGTGCAGGCGACCTTCTCGGTACCGAGCGGGACCCTGAGCGCCACCAGTGGCATGGGTGTCATCGTTGGCGGTTCCGGCACCGGCGAGCTGACCCTGTCCGGCAGCCTGGCCGATATCAACTTCTTCATCGCGGCTAACGGCCTGACCTTCAGGACTGCCCAAGACACCATCGCCAGCGTGACCCTGACGGTGACGATCAACGACAAGGGCTCCATCGGCGCGGGCGGCGAGCAGATCGACACTAAGACCGTGACCCTGAATGTCACGGCGGTGAACGACGCGCCCGCCAACAACGTGCCGGGCAGCCAGACTGCCTCGCAGAATATCGCCCTCGGTTTCAATACCGCCAATGGCAACGCCATCTCCATTACTGATGTGGATGCCGGCAACGGCCTGATGACGGTGACCCTGACCGCCACCAACGGCGTGCTCAGCCTTGGCAGCCTCACCGGCATCACCATGGTGACCGGTACCGGCCTGAACAACGTCACCATGACCTTCGAGGGCAACCGCACCAGCATCAATGCGGCGTTGCAGACCCTCACCTTCAGGCCGTCGAACAACCACCTCGGCGCTGCCAGCGTGACCATCGAGACCAACGACAACGGCAACTCCGGTACCGGTGGTGCCAAGTCCGATGTCGACACCATTTCGATTAACGTCATCCCGGTGAACCCGAAGGTCACCAGCGTCTCGGCGCAGGGCCTGGACCGTATCGTCAAGGTCGGCGATGAAGTACTGATCAGCATCACCTGGGACCAGATAGTCAACGTCGATCTCACCAGTGGCTCCCCGACCTTGCTGCTGGAAACCGGCCTGATCGATCGCAACGCCGTGTACGTCAGCGGCAGCGGCAGTAACACTCTGACCTTCAAGTACACCGTGCAAGCCGGTGATCTCAGCGCCGACCTGGACTTCCAGAGCACCTCGGCGCTGCAGATGAACGGTGCGGCGATCAGCAACAACACCAGCGACCTGGCCATTCTGACGCTACCGACCGTGGGCGGCGCTGATTCGCTCGGCGGGCGCAGCAACATCGTCGTCGACGGCGTGGCAGCGGTTGTGGGCAGCGTCAGCGCGCCAGCCAATGGCACTTATGTTGCCGGGCAGAACCTCGACTTCATCGTCAATTTTAGTGAAGCGTTGACGGTCGATACCAGCGGCGGCGTACCGCGCATTGCCGTGACGCTGGACACCGGCGGCACCGTGTATGCCGAATACGTTTCCGGCAGCGGTGGCAGGGCTCTGGTATTTCGTATGACGGTTACCAGCGGCCAACTGGACAGCAACGGCGTTACCCTGGGCGGTGCCATCGACCTCAACGGCGCTTCCATCATCGACCTCGCCGGCAATGCCACCGTCACTGCCCTGAACGGTGTTGCCAGCACCGCCGGGGTCAATGTCGATGCTATCGCGCCGAGCGTCCTCAGTGTGGGGGCGCCAGTTGACGGCAACTACAAGGTTGGCGATGTGCTGACCTTCACCGTCAACGCCAGCGAAGTCGTGCAGACCGGCGCCCTGGCGCCGCACCTGGTCCTGGATGTGGGCGGGGTGACGCGTTACGCCACCTACGTTTCCGGCAACGGCAGCGCCGCACTGGTGTTCCAGTACGTAGTGCAGCGTGGCGACAACGACGGCAATGGCGTAGTTGTGAACAGTCTTGACCTGCGCGGCGAGCAGCTTACCGACCCGGCGGGCAACGATATTGACCCGACCCTGGGCAGCGGCAACCTGCCGGGCGTGCTGGTCGACACCAGCGCGCCGAGTGCCAGCAATATCGTGCGTGTCGGCAGCAGCCCGACTAACAGCGGCTCGGTCAGCTTCACCGTGACCTTCAGCGAGGACGTTAGCGGTGTTGATGTCTCCGACTTCTCCCTGGCCCTCGCCGGCTCAGCAAGCGGCAGTATCGCCAGTGTCGTGCGCGTCGATGGTCGAACCTACACCGTGCTGGTCAACAGCCTGGCTGGCACCGGCACCCTGCAACTGAACCTTAATGCCAGCGCTACTGGCATCGTCGACGCCGCGGGCAACACCTTAAGTGGCGGCATGAGTGGCGCCAGCTACAACATCGACCGCGTCGCGCCGGGCGTGACCCGTGTCGATGTGCCCAACGCTGGCACCTATGTGGCGGGGCAAAATCTTGACTTCACCGTGCATTTCGACGAAAGCGTGCAACTGGACACCAGCAACGGGTCGCCACGCCTCGAAGTGACCTTGGACAATGGTCAGAAAGCCTATGCCACTTACCTGTCGGGGGCTGGCAGCAACGCCTTGGTGTTGCGCCTGAGCGTTGTGACCGGCCAATTGGACAGTAACGGCATCCAGCTTGGAGGCGCCCTCCAGCTCAACGGCGCGACCCTGCGCGATGCGATCGGCAATGACGCCAACCTGGCGCTGAACAATCCGGGCGCTACCTCGGGTATCAAGGTGGATGCAGTGGTACCACTAGTCGAGCAGGTTACCCTGCCGGCGAACGGTGGCTACAACGCCGGCGACGTCTTGACCTTCACCGTCAATGCCAGCGAGAGCGTCCATGTCGATACCAGCAGTGGCACGCCGCGCCTGGCTCTGAACATCGGTGGCGTGACTCGCTACGCCAACTATGTTTCCGGCAACGGTACTTCGGGGCTGGTGTTCCAATACACCATCCAGGCCGGCAACACCGCCAGCAACGGCATCGGCCTGCCGGGCAGCATCGACCTTAATGGCTCGACGGTGCGCGACGACGCTGGCAACGACATGAACCTGCAGCTCAATACTCCGGGCATGGCCAGCGGGATAGTGGTGGACACCGTTGCGCCACAGGTAAGCGATATCGCACGTGTCAATGTCACCCCGACCAACGCCGATAGCCTGCGTTACACCGTGACCTTCGACGAGTCGGTGAGCGGCGTCGACAGCGCCGACTTCACGCTTGCTCTGACCGGCACCGTCAGCGGACGCATCGCCTCTGTCACCCGTATCGATGGGCGCACCTACCAAGTGCTGGTGGACAACCTGGCCGGCGCCGGTAACGTGCGCCTGGACCTGAATACCAGCAACACGGGTATCGTCGATGTAGCCGGCAACTCGATCAGCGGCGGTCTGAATGGCAGCACCTACACCATCGACCGCGTCGCGCCATTGGTGACCAGCGTGACGACTCCTGCCAGCGGCGCCTATACCGCCGGGCAGACCCTGGACTTCAAGGTTAATACCAACGAGGCGGTGCTGGTGGACAGCGGCAACGGCAACCCGCGTCTGGCCATTACCTTGGACGATGGCCGGGTGGCTTACGCTGACTACCTGTCCGGCTCCGGCACCATGGCACTGACCTTCCGTCTCAGCGTTACCATCGGCATGGCCGGTAATAACTCCTTTGCGGTCGCTTCGCGTATTGACACCAACGGCGGCACTCTGCGCGACGCCCAGGGCAACGACGCCAATACCGGCTTGAACAATGTTGGCGACACCAGCGGCATTCTGATCGACGCCCGCGCGCCGCAGCCGAGCAGCATCGTCGTGGACGGTCCGGTGCTGCCGACCGATCGCAGTCTGAGTTTCACGCTGACCTTCGATGAGGCGGTCAGTGGCGTCGATACCCGCGACTTCAACGTGCTGGGCACTTCCAGCGCCAGCGGGGTGGTGCAGTCGGTACAACGAATCGACGCAAGGACCTACCGTATCGTGGTCGGTGACTTGCGCGGGCAGGGCGCTTTGTCCCTGAGCCTCAACGCGGCGAACAGCGGTATCCAGGATGACGCTGGCAACGTGCTGGTGCAGTCCCAGGTCAGCGCCGGTCAGACCGTGCAAACCCAGGATGTCGGCGACCTTGAATATCGCACCAACCCACCGCAAACCCAGAGCACTGTGCAGGTGTCGGGGCTGCAGCCGCAGGTGCCGGGTATTGTCATCGACGCAAGCATCTCGCCGCTGGCCGTGGGCTCGCTGTTTGAAGTCCGCACCATAGGCGGCGATCTGAAACCGCTGGGGACCATCTTCCTCGGCCAGGCCGACAGTGCACCTAGCTTCATCGCCCAGGTCTTCGGCAGCAGCGACAGCGGGCTGAGCAATGGCGACGGTAAGGGCTTTCTCGGCTTCGGCGGCGGTAGTGGCGGGGTTTTCGGCGCCAGCACCTTCGCCACCCTCTTCAATCGCGAGGTACCGGGCATCAGCGAGATGAACGTGTTCGGCGCCAACCAGTGGAAGCAGAGTGACCTCAACCAGGGGCTGCGCGGCGTGTTTGGCGTGCCGACCTTCGGCCAGCAACTGCAACAAATCAACGAAGCCGACCAGCACCAGGTGCGCGAGTTGGCCAACGCCTTGGCCAAACCGGCAGAGATCGGACAGCGGGCATAAAAAACAGCACAACATTTGAGAAACGAGCCGTACCAGGGGGCGGCCCACGCATGAATAACAAGCACAAACTCTTTGCCGCCAGTCTGTTGGCGCTGGCCATCGGCGGTTGCGCCGTCACCAGCGAGCCAATTGATCGCAGTGCCAGCGAAGACCGTGCCCGTAGCGATATGGCCAGCATCTACAAGAATCAGGAGCCTCTGGAAGGCCCCCTGACCTTACATCAGGCCATGGCGCGTGCGGTGAAATACAACCTTGAGGCGCGCCTGAAGGTAATGGAAGAGGCCCTGGGCCAGCGTCAGCTCGACCTGGCGCAGTTCGACATGTTGCCGCGCATGGCACTCAGCGCCGGTTATGCCGGCCGCAACAACGTCGGCGCTTCCAGTAGCCAAAGTATTCTTACCGGTACCCAGTCTCTTGAGCCTTCGACCTCCCAGGATCGCGACCGCGAAGTCGCCGACCTGACCATGGTTTGGAATGTGCTGGACTTCGGTGTCAGCTATCTGGGTGCCAAGCAGCAGTCCGACCAGCGCTACATCCTTCAGGAACGCAAGCGCAAGGTCATCCACACCATTACTCAGGACGTGCGATCGGCTTACTGGCGCGCGGTGGCGGCAGAGCGCCTGCTGAATCAGATTGACACGCTGATGGGACGTATCAGCCAGGCGCGCATCAACAGCCAACTGATGAGCGCCCAGCGCATCGGTGATCCGGTACAGGCGCTGAGCTATCAGCGCGCCTTGATCGAGGCCACCCGGCAACTGGAAGAGCAGCGGCGTGCCTTGACCCTGGCCAAGACCGAACTGGCCGCGCTGATCAACCAGCCAATGGACAAGCCTTACACCCTGGCACTGGACGATAACTACATGGTGCCCGAGTTTCATGGTGACTTCGCCGAGCTGGAGCAGCAGGCCTTGTCCAACCGGCCGGAGTTGCGCGAGCAGGACTACCAGGCGCGTATCAGCGCCGCCGAAACCCGCAAGGCCATGCTGCGTATGCTACCGGGCCTGGAGTTCTCAGCTGGCGGTCATTACGACAGCAACTCTTTCCTGACCAATCAAAGCTGGGCCGACTATGGCGTCAAAGTCACCTGGAATCTGTTCAACGTATTGGCCGGGCCGACTGCGATCAAGGTCGCCGAGGCGGGGGAAAGTGTCG
This sequence comes from Pseudomonas arcuscaelestis, assembly GCF_016881005.1. GTDB lineage: Bacteria > Pseudomonadota > Gammaproteobacteria > Pseudomonadales > Pseudomonadaceae > Aquipseudomonas > Aquipseudomonas arcuscaelestis. Next base: position 98,871 of record NZ_JACOPV010000012.1, read on the forward strand.
CCCAGGCGCGTCGTCAGGCCATGTCCATCGCGGTGATGGCACAGTTGTACGTAGCGCGGGCCAACCTCCAGGAAGCCACCCGCCAGTTCAAGACTAGCGAAGAGATGGCCACGCTGGATGGACAGATCGCCGAGCAACTGCGCAATCGCTACAAGACGAACAACATTGGTGAACTGGAGTTGATCCAGGGCGAGCTGAACAACCTGCAGACCCAACTCAAGCGTGACCTGTCCTACGCCGAAATGCGCAACGCCTATGCTCAGTTGTTCGTCAGCACTGGCGCTGACCCACTGCCAAAAGACCTGCCGGATGACAAAGTGCAGACCATCGCCGATGCTTTGCAGATTAGCGAGAACAGCTGGAGCCGTTGATGCTGTGGTGTGATTGAGGGTCTAGCCGCGGGCTTGCCGGCGATGAGGCCCTTATGCCCGCTCGGGAGAAGCGAGCGTCCAAAAATGTGCGACGACGGTGCTCAGCGCCGACGGCGAACATTACCTGCCAGAAATGCCAGTTACATCATTGCTCGTTTCTGCGTACCTTGGAACCAATACCGCAATGGCGCATTCACGGAGGACAGCCATGAGCAGGCCGATCAGGTCGTTCACACTTAGCGGACTGATGCTTTACCACGTCAGCGCCTATGCCGCGCCTGGTGCTGCGACCGTAGAATCTGTACAGCACCATTTCGCGCCCTGTTACGCGGCAGGTCATAAGGTCAATTGTGAAGTCTCGGGCGTCGCTCGTATCGGTGAAACCTTGCTGCTCGCCAATGACAAGCCTATGCCCAATCCAGCTGATTCAGCTGTATTCACTATGGCGCTCAAGAACAACCGGATCATTGGTACTCCCAGCTACCTGGCAGTAGACGTGCTGCGCAAAGCAACCAAGTATGAGGCGCTGACCACGACATTGGATGGCAGGTTCGTCATCGCCAGCACTGCGTTCAACAAGGAGGGCAGCGCGCTGCATGCTGCAGCCGATGCGCGCAGTACGCTGCTTTACTGGCCCGTCGAGGCACCAGAAAAGGCGCAGGTCATTTCTCCTTCTACGCGTGGCAATGTCACAAGCTCACGCAGTTTGCGAGAACACATCAGCCACGCCATCGGTACTCCTTATTACCAGATCGAAGCGTTGACGACCGCCCCCGGCAATCGTCTGCTGGTGGGAATCCGTAAGCATGGCGCCAGCAGAAAAACAGCCGGTTTCTCATTCCTGCTGCTTTCTGTACCGTTCGCCATCACCGACAGCGGCTTCGTGTTGGGAGAGACTTTTGAAGTTGTGTGGAATCTCCCTCCCGACCAGCTGATGCAGGCTCTTGATTTACCTGCAGGCTCTCATCCCGAGTTAGGGATTTCCGCGATTGAGTTCGATCGCTACAACCAGAACCGATTCTATGCTGCAACGAGCTTTGAACGCGGCAATACGCTGGGTGGGTTTCTGTGGGTTCTGCCGCTGGAGGGCGATAAGCCGGGTAGGCCACAAGCGGTGAGGCTCAAGGATGGCTCCCCGCTCCAATTCACCAACAAGCCTGAAGGGATTGAGGTGCTCGATAACAGCCATGTTCTGGTTGTACACGACGATGATCGGGTCAGGATGAAGAACCCTGATACAGGCGTTGCGCGGCAACCGCACGAGTTTGCCTACAGCGTTATAACGTTTTCGCGTGACTAGGCGTTTGTGCGCAAACGTGAAATGTACGCCCCCGTGTGGGGGCGCACCCGTGAGTGCAGTCTTTTAGTTAGTGGCAGCTATCGTGCTTCTATCGACGGCCGGCGGCGTCCAGCGACCCTCGGTGATAGCTTCCCGCGGCCAGTAGGCGCGCAGAAACAGCGAGAAGTCGGCACTCTTGGGCGTCGGTAGCCAGTTGCTTTCTTTGTCTGCACCCGGGGACTCGGCCTGGACGTAGAACGTCAGCGAGCCATCGGCATTGATCTTCAAGTCTTTGTTCTTGGTGCCGAGCGAGTACCGGTTCAGCGGATTGGGCACAAAGAAATGCGCCGCGTCATAGGCGGTGAGGGACCAGAAGCCTTTCACCGGCGGAACCTGACCCTTGGCAAAGGTGACGGTGTAGGCATTGGCGCCATTGAGGCGCATGCCGGCAGCATCCAGGTCCTGATAAAAATATTTGGTCTCATCCGGTGCATTGACCAGAATATTGGACCGCGCCACTGCAGTGCGGGTGAAGTAGTCGGTGCCAAAACGCGCACCGTTGGTGATGGTGCTCCAGTGGTGCGGCAGGTTGACGCCCCAGTTGCGGAACTGCAGCAGCGGGTCGACCAGCTCCCGGTCGGCTTTCTCAGCCTCATCGATCATTGCCTGTTTCAGGGCGGGGTCTTTCTGCGCAGCCGCAATCACGCTCAACACTTGTTGGTAGCGCGCGGTTTCCCCGGCCTGGGCAGGTGTCAATTGCAGAACCTTTGGGAGCTGATCGAAAAACACATCAGGGCGCACCCAGCGTGTTTCGCCTGCGCGGTCATCACGCTTGGGGAAGATCGGCAGCGTGCGCCAGTCATGACGTTTGACGCTGCCGTCGAATTCGGCAAGCGGGTAGATATTGATGCCCTGGATGACCTCTTGCGCCGCCTGGCGGTCCTGCGCAGTGTCATCCAGAAATACCCGCGGGCCAATGAACACGGCATTGGTTTGAGTATGGATCACTTGGGTAATGCCTTTTGGCACCGTGCCTTGCCAGTCGGGGCCGACCATCAAGTAGAAGCCCGGCTTGGTGCCATGCATTGCACCCAGGCTGGCGATACTGTCGGTACGCAGGTCGGAAACTTGATACACCCAGAAGCGCTCGCCGAAGTCGGGCACCTGGATTACCACCGGGCTGACGTCCAGCGCAAGATAACCCGCCCCATAGATGACATCCTGGTTGGGACAGGCGATAGAGCGCTGTTCTGGCTTTATGTAATCGCTCAGCATGGTCAAGCGGTTGTGCGGGGCGATGGCCAGGGCCCCGCCGATAAGGCCATGCTGCGGGGCCTTGGAAAAGGCCAGGCGGCGGTTATACATATTCACCATCGGCCACGCCCAAAACCATGCGTCGCGCGCTACCAGGCGTGCGTACTGCTCGGTGATCCGACTATTGGCGTTCACACCGGCAGGCAGGGTTTGGGTGAGTGCAGTGTTTGGCTCGGTGTTTCCCAGCGCTGTTGGGGCGATGAGACTCAATGACAGGGTGAGCCCGAGCGGTATCGCCAGTGCAATCGTTTTGGATGTTCGCAGCATCTCTCTTTCCTTCGATTGGTTTGTCGATAGGTGAAGCGGTGCGTATCGATCCAGTGCACGCGGGCCAGCGCCTTGCTTCACCTGGCGGATGACAATAATTCCAGGCGTCGATTGTTTGCCCTGTATGGCGCGACCGTCCCCCCCCGTTTAGAGAGGGGCCGGGGTATCGAGGGCGAGCGTTGCTGTCCTGCGCTTTTGCGACAGGTTCAACCCAGCGTATCGGCGATCACGATAACTTCTTTCAGCAAGCGTTGATGATGGGCTTGAGAGACATCAGCAAGCCCGCTGAGTGGGTCGCTCAGCACCACGTCACCCGTGGATGCACGGACCATGAAATTGCTGGTTTCAAGGTCGATGGCAACGTCGGTGTTGCGGATGTATTCAGGCAGCAGGCGCTTCATGGCTTCGACTGCCTGCTGCGTGCACGGCTCGACAGGGGCGTCGTTCAGCTTTGCCAACAAGTTGCATTTGTCTGCCTGTGTACCCAACAGGTCGCCGTCGTCACAATCGGTCAGATGCACCAGCAGGTGCGCAACTGCGGCGCGTTGGGCAGGGTAGTCCCGCAGGCTCTCCAGACGTTCGAGATGAGCCAGCCACAGGTACTCGGCGCCGTAGTCACTCTCATCGTACAGAGCCACGGCGCCGTAGTCTGCCAGCAGTCCGACAACCCCAGCCAGGCCAAGCTGGCGGGCCTTTGCGGCAAAGTCATGGGTGGCATTGTCGGAAGACAAACGATGCACCGATGCCGAGGTGTCGCCCTCGAACAGCACACTGAACGAACCTGTATTGATGATCTGTTTTCCCAAGAGGGGCGAGCGGGCGCGAACCGCTTCAAACATTGCACCCTCTAAAACCCGCTGATGCGAAAAATCCATCCTTGCCAACTCCTGTTGATTGACGACATCCGCTTGCCCTTGGACAACGTGCAAGGTTCTCAAAGCAACTGCGGACCGGCTTCCAGCAAGTGGGGACTATACGAGTTGTGGCACTATTTTCGTAGGCCTTGTACGCAGAAGAGGGTGGCTGGCGGCGCTTTCGCCCATAACGGCGACTGTGTACTATCGCGGCAGGCCGATGCTGCCTGCCGCTCGCTCCTCGTTGGAAAGGTGAAAGCATCTCTGCTCCAAACTCTCTCAAGTCGCTCTTGAACGTCGAGGTTTGGCAATGCGAGCACCAACCTGCTTCGACGCCAGGAGGATTTATGCTGTCAATCGAGAAAGCCAAGCGCATGGCCAAGCTTCTGCGAAGCGCTTTGCAAGCGAGCGATCAGGAAGTGTCTCACGCCAATGCGCTTGAGCTGGTCGCTCAGCAACTGGGCTATAAGGACTGGAACACCGCTGCGGCGCTGTTGCCAGCCGAGACGCCGCAACCTGCCATTACCTTTGACAAGGCCATCCCGATACTGCGGATGTTCGACGAAACCAAGGCCCGCGAGTTCTACCTCGATTTCCTCGGTTTCAGCGTTGAATTCGAGCATCGATTCGAAGCGGATCTGCCGCTGTACCTTGGGCTCAACCGCGACGGTTTGCAGCTGCACCTGTCCGAGCACCATGGCGATGCCAGCCCTGGAACGACAATCTTTGTACCGATGCAAAACATCGAGTTGCTTCGTGACGAGTTGCTTACCAAGCGCTATGGCTACGGACGTCCAGACATCGTGCAGCAGGGCTGGGGCAAGCTGTTGGAGGTGTACGACCCATTCGGTAATCGGATCAGGTTCTGCGAAAGCTGACGCCATTCGCATTTATGGTTATCACATCCCGCTTTCATAAGTCGGTCGAATTACCTCGAGCCTATAGGCGCCATATCAATTAGCTGCTGACGTGCGACGCGGTTTGAGGGCGTACTTCCTTGGCGGTGCAGCCGAAGTGTTGTCGGAAGCTGCGAGCGAATTGTGCCTGGTCGCTAAACCCCCAGCGCATGGCCAGTTCCCCGATCGACAGGTGACAAGTGGGGTCGCGCAGCACGCGATCGACGGCCTCCAGCCGCCTTATGCGTATCCACTCGCCCAGGCTGTAGGCCGTACTGGTGAACAGTTTGTGCACATAACGCACGGAAAGGCCGCAGGCGTCTGCGATCATTTGCGGGGCGAGGTCAGGATTGCCCAACTGTTGTTCGACGTATTGCTCAATTCGCTGCAGATGCAAGGCCGCCAGGCTCGAACTTTCACAGTTAAGCACCCGCTCATCATCGCGCAGGGTCAGCAGCAGGGTCGAAAGCGCCTGTTCCAGTAGCATGTGGCGTGCGCTGCTGTTGCATTCGTCGAAGCGAGCTGCACACATCGCTAGCTGGTCGACGAAAATCCGCCCGATGCCGCGCCTGGCATCGAAACAGAAGCGGGTATAACGTTCAGCGCCACGTAATTGCCCATGCAGGGCGCGCTCGGGCAGCTTGAATACCCATAGATCGTTGTCACAGGCGTAGTGAAAGCGGTAGGGCGCATCGCCACGCTCGAAGATGAACCCGCCGGGTTGGCAGTGCAGTTCGCGACCGCCTTGTTCGAAATGTACTTCGCTGCGACGAGGTACAGTGACCAAGTAACAGGCTTCGCGGTCTTCGCTGACCTGGGTTTTGCTGCGCGAGTAGCCGAGCTGGCTCGAGCGCAGGCGCGACAATGTCAGGGGTGTGCTGTTGGTTTCCCAAATCTGCAGGCTGCCGCTGAAACGGCTGCTCGGCGCGAACTCCAGCGACAGTGGAAAATAGGCGCTGCCGACTGCTTCGGCCCAGCGAGGCTGGCACTCATGCTCGGTCCAAGAGCGGGTGGAAAACTTGATTGCCATGGCGCACCTTATGTTTGTTATTTTTTTGAGATGTGCGGACGGCGCCGAACGGTAAACCGTTGGCGCCGCTTTTTACCATCATTTGCTAATGTCTACCGGCGGTCAATCGTCATGCGTCAGGAAGTAGGTGGCTGACGGCGCCAGAGTAGCTTTCCAGCCCGGTGGCACGACAATATTGGTGGTCGCTTCCTCGATCACGCACGGGCCCCGAAGGGTTTGCCCAGCCTGCAGCCACGCACCGTTGTACACGGGGGTGTCCTGCCAGTTGTCCTGGGTGTCGAACAGCATGGGCCGGCGACCGACCGGGCTGGCCGGCGTACACTCGGACGGCACAGGTAGTTCCGGCATCGGTGGGCGTTGCAGCCGAGCGATCACCGAACATTCGAGGTTAACCAGTTCTGCCGGGCTTTCAGGTTCGCTGTAGGAAAACAGCGCTTTGTGCCGCTGGTGGAATGCCTCGCGCAAGGCGACTAGACCTTGTTGGTCCAGTTGATCGCAGGCCAGTTCCACGCTGCATTCGTGCACCTGACCCAAGTAGCGGATTTCCAGGTTGTAGCGGCACTCGACGTTGTTGCCTGCCCTGAAGCCATCCTCACGCAAATTGTTCATGCCGCGCTCACGCAGTTGCTGCAAGGTCTGGTTGAGCAACGGCAGGTTGACCTGTGTGTCGTCCAGGCGCATCGGCAGCGTGGTCAACTGGTCGTAACGGATGTCCGAGAGAATCTGGCCGAAGGCGCATAGCCCGGAAGCCACTTTGGGTATCAGCACTACCTTGCTGCCGATCTCTTCGGCCAGGCGCATGACGTGCATGCCGGCGGCGCCGCCCGCCCCAATCAGGGCGAAATCGCGAGGGTCATAACCGCGCTCGACAGACACCCGACGGATACCACTGACCATGTTCAGGTTGACCAAGGTGATGATGCCGATAGCCGCCCGCTCGACGCTGATGTTCAACGGGTCTGCAATTTTGCTGCGAATGGCTTCGATCGCCGCCTTGCGATTGAGGCGAATGCTGCCGCCCAGCAGTGCACCGTCGGCCAGGTAGCCGAGGGCCAGGTTGGCATCGGTAACGGTCGGCTCGACGCCGCCTTTGCCATAGCACACCGGGCCTGGGTTGGCGCCGGCGCTGCGCGGACCGACCTGCAGCATGCCGAAATCGTCCAGATAGGCAATGGAACCACCGCCAGCCCCGAGGGTTTCCACTTGAATCATCGGTACGCCGATGCGATAGCGCAGGAAGTCTGTGTCCTTGCTGAAGTTCGTGCGTCCGGATTTGCTCAAGGTGATATCGAATGAGGTGCCACCCATGTCCACGGTGATCACGTTGTCGATGCCGAACGGCTGGGCAACGCACAGCCCGGCTTGTGGTGCGGACGCCGGCCCCGAGTTGATCGCGTTTACCGCACGTTCGCGCATCACCGCGCCAGGCGCCAGGCCACCATTGGACTGGAAGTAGCGGGTAGGTTGCTGCGCGCCGAGTTCTTCGAACAGCGCATCGATACGTTCGATATAGCGGCCCATCACAGGGCTCAGGTAGGCATTGACCACCGTGGTCGATGTGCGGGTGTATTCGCGAATTTGCGGGAATACTTCATTGCCGGTACACACGAACACCCCGGGCAACGCTGCCCGCACCATCTCGGCAGCGCGCTGTTCGTGGCTCGGGTTGCGCACCGACCAGACGAAGGAAATTGCCACCGCCTTGACGTCCTGCTCACGGAAGTACTCGATCGCCTCACGAATGCCGTTTTCATCCAGCGGGCTATGCTCGCGGCCATCGCTGATGATCCGGCCGCCGATCGGGCGCCGCAGATGGCGCGGCACTAGCATGTAGGCCGGTGGGTAGCTGGCATCGTAGCGATGCCCGTCTTCTTTGTGGCCTAGGCGGATTTCCAGGCTGTCCTCATGGCCTTCGGTGCACAACAGACCGACCTTGACCCCGGTCTTTTCGATCAGCGCGTTGAGGGCCACGGTGGTGCCGTTGATGCACAGGTCGCAGTCGGCAATGATCTGCGCCGGGGTGCGGCCGATGGCATCGGCGATCTGTGCCAGGCCATTACGGATGGCGAGGGTGCCGTCATGCGGGGTGGACGGTGCCTTGAACAGCTGCACGTTGCCCTGACGATCCGCGAGGATGAAGTCGGTGAAGGTGCCGCCGGCGTCGATGCCCAGACGATATTGCTGCTTGGTCATGATGTGAGTCTCTAGATTACTCAAAGGGCTGGGCATTAATTAATGCGCGGCGCGGGTAGCGTGGGTGGCTGTTTCGTCGAGCTGGCCGTTTTTGTCGATCACCACGCCGTACTCCAGGTGTGCGCCTTCGGGCGAAACCAGCCCGTTGAGGACATCGTGCAACACACTGGCAATCGGGCGTCTGAACGGATGCCCATAGCCGCCGCCACCGGGATTGATGTTGATCACCCGTTCGCCCGGCTGCGCAGTCAGCAGCGCGTTGTAAGTGAAGTGATCTTCCTGGCCATCGGCCTTGCGATGGATCAGCCGGCCAAGCTTGGGTTGGAGAAGAACGTTGGTCGCGCCAGCAGCCCCGGCGGTGGGCAGTTGCCGACCTTCACCGAAACCGACCACGGTCATGGCATGGTTGAGGGGTTCGATTTCGATGCGGGTACCCGAGCCTCCGCGGAATTCGCCGGCACCACCGCTGTCGGTCATCAGGCTGTAGCGATGCAGGATCACCGGATAGGAGTACTCCAATAACTCGATGTCGCCGGACATCAGTGCGCCGAAACAGCACAGCGGGCCGCAGGCCGGCCAGCCATCCATGGCCTTGTTGGCTCCCGCACCGGAGATGATCGAGGCCAGAACCATGGTCACATACTCGTCGTTGCCATTACGTGGGTCGCGGCCGGCGATGTTGATCCCGCTGGCGTGTCCCCAGGAGGCGGTGACGCGATCCGGGGCTGCCTGTTCCAGGGCCTGGCGCACGGCATCGGCCAGGGTTTCCATGGGCGTGGTGGTGCTGTTGACGTGGGGGGCCGGTTCTTGCGCGTTGCATAGGGTGCCGGGCGGGCCGAGGTCAACCGTGACGCAACGGTACAGCCCTTCGTTGTAAGGCGGCGGCACCTGGGCAAACATCATTAGCCCTAGGTACACCCCTGACACCGAGTTGCCGGCGTAGGAATTGATGAAGTAGGGCACTTGTGGCGGGCTTTCGATCAATACGTGGGCTTCGTCACCGCGAATCTCCACCCGGGCGGTAATCGACAACTCGCCCAGCCCGTGGCCCGAGTCTTCGAGTACAGCGGTGCCGGTGTAGAAACCGTCGGGTACATCACGCAGCAACGCACGCATGTGGCGGTCGGCCATGTCCTTGAGTTCGGTGATGCACGCACGAACCTGTTCCACGCCATAACGCTCCAGCAGCTCCAGCAAGTGCCGCTCACCGACATTGCAGGCGCCGTATTGCGCGTTGAGGTCGCCTTCCTGGTATGCCCGGGCACGCATGTTGGTTAGCAGTAGATTGATCACATCTTCACGGCGCTCGCCGCGGGACCAGAGTTTTACTGGCGGGATACGCAGGCCTTCGGCGTAGATTTCCTTGGCGTCCGGGTTGTAGCCGGCGGGCACCGGGCCGCCAATGTCGGTCAGATGGCCTTTGCAGACCGTCCAGAACACCAGTTCGCCGTTGTAGAACACGGGTTTGTACATGCAGCAGTCGAGAATATGGCTGCCTTTGTAGGCCGGGTCGTTGTGATAGATCACGTCGCCTTCCTGGATGTCATCACCGAAGAAGCCGGCGACGCATTTCATTGCAGGAATCAGCGAGCCCAGGTGTATAGGTATGTCCTGGCCTTGCAGGATCATTTCCGGAAGATGGTCGAAGAGCGCGTTGGAATAGTCGTGAGCCAGGTTGAAGACGCTCGAACGGCCGGTTTTTTCCAGCGTCAGGGTCATTTCGCGCTGAGCTGTTTCAAGCGCGCCCCGTACGACTGCCAGGGTGATCGGATCTACTGTACTCATAGGTCACCAGAAATCTTGTTGTTATGCAGGTGAGGGTCATGACGAATGTCTGCCCTACGAGACAAAGCTACGCGTGCATGCCGGCTGAGGGCTTGTCGTCTGGTGCACTGCTTTTTGCTTCGCAGTGCACTGGCGGCGCGTCAGAAGAAACGAGAAGTCACCGATTGACTGGTGTACAGGTGCGGGTAGGCATTCACGTTGATCGGTACCGCGAGGGCGGGCGGGCACGCCCGCCGTCTGCCTATATCCCGCTGAAAATACCAATGATTACGGCGTTGACCAGGTCGATGAAAAAGCCACACACCAGCGGCACGATCAGAAAGGCCTGATGCGCTGCACCGTACTTTTGCGTAACGGTTGTCATGTTGACGATGGCCGTTGCCGTGGAGCCGAGGGTAATGCCACCGAAGCCTGAGGCAATGACGCTCGCCTCGTAGTCGCGGCCCATGCAACGGAACACCACGAAGTAGGTGTAGAGAACCGTCAGCAGTACCTGCAAGGTCAAGGTGCACATAATGAACATCAGGGCACCGCTGAGCTGCCACAGTTGCAGGCCCATCAAGGCCATGGTCAGGAACATGCCCAGGCAGATGTCGGAAATCAACGCCAGGCCGAGGCTGGCGCCGCTCCAGCTTTTCAGTCGCTGTTCACCCAGCACCGCGAGCACCACATGGTGGATGATGATGCCCGCGAACAGGCAACTGACGAACTTCGGCAGGGTGATGCCGGCATCGACCAGCAGCAGGTTGAGCCCATAGCCGAGCATCAATGTCAGGTTGAGCCACATCCATGCCCAGAGCACGTCGTAGTAATTCACTGAATTGTTAGCTTGGTGCTCAAGAATGCCGACCTCCAGCGCAGCATCTCTGGAAGGTTGCAGTTGATGGCGGCGTATCAATTGGTTGGCGATTGGCCCGCCGATCACGCACGCGGCGATAAGCCCTACGGTGTTACTGGCGATGCCCAGTTCATTAGCGTTACTGATCCCCAGTTTTTCAACGAACAGTGGCGCCCAGGCCAGGGTTGTGCCCACGCCGCCGGTGAGGGAGATGGAGCCGACCATCAAACCGGCCTTTGGATCGAGTCCGAACGCTTCGGCCATGCCCATGCCCAGGGTGTTCTGCAGCACGATGAACGCGCTGGCGAGAAACAGCAGGATGAGCAGCGGGCGCCCGCCCTTGATGAGTTGGCGCATGTCCGATTTCAAACCGATGCCGGCGAAGAAATACAGCAGCAAGGTGTCGCGAACCTGCAGGTCGAACTCGACCTGAACATTGAGGCCGAAGTACAGAATGCTGGTCACCGCCGCGCAGACAAAGCCGCCGACGACCGATTCGGGAATGCAATACTGACGCAGGAGGGTACTGCGCTGGACCAGGGTTTTGCCCAGGAACAGCAGAAGGATGGCCAGCGTGAAGCTCACGAGGCCGTGAATCGGGAAGAGCTGGGAGGTCATGGAGGCCTACCTAAAAATCCGGGAAAGTCATTATCAGGGCACCGCCATTTTGCGTTCTGATTGGCGTCAATGAACGGTGAAAGGAGCATAGCAGCAAGGTTTGAAGCGTGGATTTGGTCGCAAAAACTTGAATTGCGCGGCGTCGCTCGACAGAATCGCGCCCCGATCCGGGCAAAGCTGCCGGGCGATTGTGGTGACGAGAGGTTGCAGTTGAACGAACAGACATTGTCTGCGCGCCTGGAGCGTGTGGCGGCGCATGTACCCGTGGGGGCTCGCCTGGCCGATATCGGCTCGGATCATGCCTACCTGCCTGTGGCACTGATGCGCCGTGGCGCCATCGCAGCAGCGGTAGCGGGGGAGGTGGCCTTGACGCCGTTTCACTCGGCCCAATGCACGGTGCGCGAGAGTGCCCTGGAGCAACGGGTTACGGTACGTCTGGCCAACGGCCTGGGTGCAATCGAGGCGCAGGACGCAATCACTGCAATCAGCATCTGCGGCATGGGCGGCGAGACGATTCGCGACATCCTTGAAGCCGGCAAGTCACGCCTGAGCGGCGAGGAGCGACTGATCCTGCAACCCAATGGCGGCGAAGGACCGTTGCGCCAATGGTTGATGGACAATGGCTATCGGATTCTCTGTGAGGAAGTGCTGCGGGAAAATCGCTTTGACTACGAAATCATTGTTGCCGAGCGTGCTGGTCCTGTGGCCTACACCGCACGGGAGCTGTATTTCGGCCCGATGCAAATGCAGGTGCGCAGCCCCGCATTTGTGCAGAAGTGGCAGCGCATGCTGCGCCAGAAGCAACGAATTTTGAGCAACTTTGCCCGGGCACGGCAGGCTGTTCCCGAGCAGAAGGTCGAAGACGTCACCCGCCAGGCGCGGTGGATTGCCGAGTTGTTGGCTTAATGGCTCGACGTGGTTTGAGCATGATTGGTTTGCTCCCTATGCAATTCAGTCGGCAGGTTTTGAGTTAGCGCTTTTGGCCTTGGCAATCATGTCACTTAGCTGGGCGAGAAACGCGTCGACATCGATCTCGACAAATTCCCCGCAGGATGCCGCGATGATCTTTTCGGCAAACTCAGGGCTGTATTCCAGTGGTTGGTAATCTGGACTGGTTTTATCCAGGGTTTTGAAGAACCAGTCACCTTGTACTTCTTCCCCGACCAGACACTCCAGCTCTTGAAGGCCCAGTAGCGTCGACTGGTACTGGGCTTCTCCCAGTGCTGGAAACTTGCCGGTAACGGCGCGCTTGAGGTCAATGGCCCGTATACCATCGGCAGCGAGATCCACGATCAACGCTTGCAGTGGATTGAAGTCATTCATTGCTCACCTCGACGAATTATTTCTATTGTTCAGCGATGGCCCTCGTGGAGATGACGAAGGCAGTTGGCGCATTGATCAGGCGGCGACAGCGGCGCGGTGATCGCCCAGGTCATAGCCAATCATGAACAGTGCGGCTTCGAGTGCGCGCAAGGGGGCGTACGGGGCCGCCACCGAGTGGAACGGACTGTCGTGTGCAGCGGGGTGGGCCAGTACTGCAGTCAACAGCCAGTTGGCGCGAAGATTCCACAGGGCGTGGTGAGATCCCGAGCGCAGGCCCTTGAACTGGAGGTTGCCAATGCCCGGGTTGCGACGTTTCGGGGCACTTGCATTGGCTGCCTCCTTCGCCCCAGCCCAGGGAAAGCTCAATGCCTGCGGTACGCTTGGCAGATTGTGCGCCCGGCAGTACTTCACCACCACCCACCCCAGCGCTGCGGCGACGCGGCTGTCGTAAATGACAAAGTTCTTGCACAGCAGCGAGTAGACTTTGGTCATTCCCGAATTGAAACGCAGCTGCTTGGCGCGAAGCGTTGGCGCACGTTCATCGCCAGCGTCCATTGCTACCTGCACCACCTTGATGGCGTTTGCCAAACCCGCCTTGTTCACGGTAAGCCATTTGGCATTGCCCGCACTCACGCCACCCCAGCGCATAACATCCAGAGTCGCCTCAAGCGCCCGTGCGTCATCGTCATTGATGCGTTGCAGGTCCTTGCGCAATGCCGCCAGGGCCAGGCCGTTGCTGGCAGAGCAGCTGCCGGGATTGAACCCCAGGCGGGCATTGCCCGGATGATTCCAGCGGTACTTGCTGAAGGCGTCGAACAAGCTGTTGCACGACCATTGCGTGGCGCTGCGCCGATCAACATACTCGTGCTTGAAGCGCGACTGCGAGTCAAGCTCGGCCGCGAGCCAGTCGGTGAACTGGGTGAGGTGGGGAAGGGCAAAATAGGTTTGGCGATTCATCAATACTCCTGTGGGCTGGCATTACGGTTGGCGAGATTGCCCGCCAGCCAGAGCATCAAAACATCAGATAGGGACAGATCATGTCCGCAATGGGACGACCGTGGAAAATAAAGTGGATTTGTTTGATCGTCGCGATTGTCTGCGCAAGATTTTGCTTGGCTACAAGGCGCCACAATCGACCCCGATTCTACATGAACGCCTGTGCACCGAGCTGAAGTTGGAGAGCCACAACCCCAAGAACACGCAGCGCGATCTTGAAGCACTGGAGCGTATCGGCGAGGTCCGCCAGGTGCAGATGGACGCCGACCTCAGGGCCAATTTCTGGGTAGGCGAAGGCACAAGTCTGGACCTGACGCTGCTGCCCAGCGAAGCGATGACCGTCACCGCCATCATCGACCACGCCGCCCGTTTCGGTCTGCAGGCGCCGCCGGCAATGCTGAAAAAACTGCGTGGCTACGTGGACCGGGTCATGAGCAAGGTGCCCATCCGCAAGCTGGAATGGGCCAAGCGCATCACCACCGGCACACGTTTTACCGTGTTGCAACCCGGGCGCTCCAACCCCGGACATGTCGCAAGGATTCAAGATGCGCTGCTATACGACGAGCCGCTGAAGGTCACCTACCTGCCCAGGGATGCAGGCGGCGTTGAGTGTGTTTATCACCTGAAGCCGTTGGCCTTGTCTTATCAGGATTCCAACATCTACCTGTCCGCGTATGTACTGGAAGAGGAGTGGCCGCAAGGCTGCGAGCCCGAACCTGGGGCAAAACGCGGCAAGTACAGCAGCAACGGCCCGAACACAATGTGTGCGCTGATGCTGCACCGAGTTGTAGCGGTGACCGAAAGCAGTCGGCACATCTGCGAACCTGACGACTATGACGTCAATTCGGTTGAAGCACAAAAGCACCTCATGACCATCCATGGCGATGACCCTGTGCAACTAACGCTGCGCTTGGGCGCCAACTTGCACAATCGACTCGTTGAAAATCCGTTGGCCGAAAATCAGGTCATGGTTCCATCTGTCGACGGCAAGTGGGAGCTCAATTGCACCTTGCACGATACCCAAGGCCTGCGGTTGTTCCTGTTAAGTAATGCGGACGAGATCGAGGTGCTGGCGCCAGTGGTTATTCGCGCGCATGTCAGGGATACGCTGCGCCGGGCGGTCAGTCTTTATGCCGATGATTGACGGTGGACGCGGCGCGATTTCTGCCTTGAGCTGACGAAGCGATATACTCCCAGCCCTTTGCTATCGCTTAAGAGACGTTCATGCGGCAGGTTTTACTTATCGTTGATGTGCAGTCCACCTTCAGTCCACCCGAGTGGCTGGTCGATGGTGTGCGGGCGCTGTCAGAGAGAATTCTTACCATTGCGTCGGTCGAACTGCATGACGAGCTGATCACCCCGTTCCAACAGCAACTCGGTTGGCATCCTGCCGCCGAGGACGAAAGCCTGGTCGAGGCTGATCGAGTGTTTGTAAAGCATGGCTACGGGCAAACCGCGGAAACGATCGAGTACATCAAACAGCTAGGCGTCGAGCGTGTGCTGGTGTGTGGTATCCAGACTGAAACCTGCGTACTTGCCGCAGGTTTCGCGCTCTTCGATGCGGGGCTTACGCCGACGCTGGTGACCGACCTGACGGTAGGCTCCTCCCTGGATCGTTCGGGGCAGTTGGGGATCAAACTGTGGGAACACCACTTCCGTCAGGTGACCACAAGAGCCGAAATTCTCGCCGAGCTCGACGCCTAGTAACGCAGCTGGCACTAGCGCTTGCAACACTCGATCAGCTTTCAGGCGCAACCGTTGGTTCCTGGCTGGATTCGGCCTCCAGTTTCAATCGGTCAGCTTTGCTGATGTATTTAGGTTTGCTCTTTGGTGCCAGTTTGGCGCTGGCTTTTTTGGCGTTAGCCGTTAGCAGTTGCTTGATTTTCTTGCGGCGATTCATTTTTTCCACTCAGCTCTGCGTCAATACCCCGAAGTCTGTCATATCTGTTGCGCCACGCAACTGAAACGCCGCCCTTGCGCGTGGCTCAGGACGCGCTGCGCGCGGAATTGCTATTGAACGACTGTTCAGCTATAAACCTTTCGAGCCTGCTTCCCATACCTTTTCATCGAGTCGGAGGTCCCCCTATGCGCAGCCCGCTGTTCAAAACCCCAATTACCGAAATGCTCGGCATTGCTCACCCCATTCTTTGCGGGGGCATGGGCCCAGGCGTATCGGATGCCGATTATGTTGCGGCGGTGGTCAATGCAGGGGGCATGGGTTTTATAGTGGCTGCGGGCTTCCCTGATCCAGATGAATTTCGTGAGCAACTGCGCCGCTGCAAGCAGCTGACTTCGGGCAAGGGGTTTGGCGTCAACCTGTACCTGTCTCGGCAAGCGCAAGGTCTTGAACGTTTGCATGAGCAGTTGGCGATCGTCGCCGAGGAGGGCGTGTTATGCGTGGAGACGTCGGGTACAAGTCCGGAGGGTATCCTTCCGATTCTGCGTGATGCGGGTATCAAAGTGCTGCACAAGGTGGCGGCGGTGCGTTATGCCCGTTCGGCCGCACGGCTTGGGGTAGATGCGGTGATTGTTGTGGGTAACGACTGTGGTGGCCATCCGGGCGTCTATGGTATCAGCAGTATGGTTCAGGCGGCGCAGGTGCCTAACGAAGTCAGTGTTCCAGTGGTTATTGGTGGCGGCATCGGCACGGGGCGACAATTGGCAGCAACACTGACCATGGGCGCGGATGCCGTATTGATGGGCTCGCGCATGCTGGTCGCCGAGGAGTTGTGGATACACCGTAAGTACAAGGATTTGCTGGTGCGCAGCGACGGCACCGAAAGCGTGATCGTGAAGACCGGGTTGCGAGATCATCACCGGGTTTACAACAACGAAAGTGCCAAGGCAGTTGCGGCCCTGGATGCTGCCGGTGCAAGCGACTTCGAGCAGTACCGGGCTCATGTGATGGGCTCGCTGAGCACCCAGGCGTATCAGACTGGCGACAGTGCCTTGGGCATGCTCGACTTCGGCCCATCGGTTGTTTTTGCCGACGCCGTAAAGCCTGTCGAGGCCATCTTTGATGAAATACTCGACGATGCCAAAAAAGCACTTCAGCGTCTTGGACAGCTACACGACGCGGCTTAGGTGACGCCATTGCAATCCCCGCGGCGCCAGAGCGCCGCTGGGAAGCGCATTTCACCTGGCCCGGTCAAGAGGCCTGTGCAGAGCAGTTGGTGTTGATCAATCCGTCGTGGGCTGGCCCGCTTGCATCGTGCGGCGCAACTGCGCGGCCGCCATCGAGCGGGCCTCTACCTCATCCAACAATGCTTCGACCAATGCCAGGGCCATTTCTATTAATCGTTCAGTAGACCAGAGTAGACGGCGTACCTCTTCATCGACCCTGTCGCAGGCGAGTTCAGTGGTTTGGTAGGCGCTTTTGAGCAGGACTGAAGTGTGCACCAGGGCATCTTCGAAGGTGATATCGGCACGTACCGAAAACAGCGGGTCGTGACTGCCATTACAAGAACCAAAGGTGGTGCTGGTCGTGGTGGTGAGCGGTGGATCTGGAACTGGTTTTGTCATTGTGGTGCTCCTTCGTATAAAGGATCCGCCACCAACTGCCGCCAAGCAGGGAAGGGTGACGGACTACGCAAGGTTGGCGGACCGGTACGAAGGGACCCGGCACTTCCGAAGAAGTCCATGCGCAGCCCGCCATAAAGCATCATCACGAGCACAAAAAAAGCGCCAGTGATGGAGATATGGGGCGCTTTGCGCCTTCGTGTCGAGCCGCCAAGCCCGGTCGCTGAATTGGCAGCGACCCGAGCAGGTTAACGGAGTTGGGAAGATGATTCAAGCGACGTTGCATGTCACCCCGGCAAACCACACATTGGTAGGCGCGGGCCTTGCGGGCCTTGCGGGCGTTCGAGCGCACAGCGGCCGCGTCCAAAGAATTGGGCAATCGTCGGATGGGTTCCGGCGGCGTATGGCGCAAATATCTCGCAGTATCACCGCCTTGAACGATCCAGTTCACTCGATCGGCGCGTGCGCCCTTACCATCTGACCCTGACCCCAAGGTTGCCAATCAAGCCATTGAGGTCGTTGTCATCCACATCGGTGCTGTAGTCGGCACTGACGAACAACGCCACTTTAGGCGTTACCCTGGCCACCAGCCCCAAGCCCACTTCAACCGTGGCGGAGTTGCGCCCGCTGCTGATCTTGTCGACTTTGTCCAGCGACACGGAGTCGGCATTGGTAAAGTCGTACCAGACGTTTGTACGCAGGAAGGGCTCGATGGGCATGCCCCGCAGGTTATAACGTGCGGACAACTTGGCGCCGACCCGACCGGTCCAGTTGGGTTGTTGATCGAAGGCTTGTTGAGTGTCGGTCTGGGTCTGGCTGCCGGGGAAGTATTGTTGGTTGATCAATTGCGCCTGGGGTTCGATTGTCCAGTTTTCACCAAGGCTGATGGGGTAGCCACCTTCAACCGACAAGGTTAGGGCATGACCGTCGCCATCCAGGCGTTGGCCGTTTTCGCTGCGGCCGTTGACGTCGAAACGAGTGCCCATGGCCACTGCGTCCACATGCCAGCCCTGATCGTGGGTCATGCTCCAGTACATACCCAGGCTTTCACCTTCCAGATTGACGTTGGACTTCTTGTCACCGACCTGTGGTTTGCGCATGCCGTCGAAGCCGCTTTGCAGGCTACTGTGCCCGACGAAGAAGCCGATGCGATGGACGTTGCCGGCGCTGGTTTCGCGAACGAACAAGTCCGGGCTGATCTGCAGACTTTGGTTTGCAGCATCCAGTCGGGTGGCAGCAGGGGCACTGGTTCTCAGTGGCACCGGAAAAAACTGCGCCCACTGACTGGTCATGAGTTCGGGGGCGGCTGGTGTGTTGCGTTCGGCCATGCGCTCGGAGAACGCGCTCAAGGTCGCCAGGCCTACGCCGCTGACACTCACGGGGGTTAATGACAGTACGGGTAGGGACTGTGCCTGCACCTGTACCAGTGAATTGAAGGGATCGTCATTCTGGAGTTCGTACGCAAAAGCTTCCAACGGGCTCGCGATCAGCAGCGACGTGGAAATCGCGTAGAAAATGTACTCGCAGCGTGCGCGATTCAGCGTGTTTTTCATGGCGGATCTCCTCTGTTGTAACAGCCAGGGTTCTGGCCTGATGTCACGAGCTGTAAGGCAAAACCAGAGGGCGACCCAAACCAGCAAAACGTGTCTCAGCCGCGCGCCGAAAGGCGCGAGTTAGAGGCTCGCAATGGAATTCTGCAATGCTGCATTACCTGAAGCTAAGGAGAGGAGACGGCGGGCGTCAAGAAAGCGTGAAGCGCATGTTGTCAAGAAGTTAAGCAGGGTAGTGCGCTGAAATTAAACAATTATTTACATTAGATAGACGTGATGGATCTTTGGGTACCCGCGTCTAATGCCGAATCATTGCTAAAGCTGCACTTCTACAGCCAGCGGCAGATGATCGGACAGGTGGCTCCACGGCTTGTTGCCGAGGATGCGTGGCGCGTGACTGTTGGCATTGCGCAGGTAGATTCGGTCCAGGCGCAACAGCGGCAAGCGAGCGGGGTAGGTGCGTGCCAGCAAGCCATGATGGCGCTCGAACGCTTCATGCAGGCCACGGTGCATACCCAGCGTGCGGTTGCCTTGCAGCTTCCAGTCATTGAAATCGCCAGCGATGATCACCGGGGCGTCGGCGGGTAGCGAATCGAGCAACCGGCGTAGCAACTGCAGCTGCTTTTGCCTGTGGCTTTCCAGTAGCGACAGGTGCACGCACACGGCATGCACTTGATGCTGGCCGGGTACATCGAGTACGCAGTGCAGCAGCCCGCGTCGTTCCGGGCCGGTAATCGAGACATCCAGATTGCGGTGCTCGATGATCGGGTACTTGGACAACAACGCATTGCCGTGATGGCCGTCGGGATAGACGGCGTTGCGGCCATAGGCGAAATCGGTCCACATGCTGTCGGCAAGAAACTCGTACTGGGACGTTTGCGGCCAGCCGGGGTGGCGCGCGGCATGGCGGTCGTGACTGCCGAGCACTTCCTGGAGGAAGACGATGTCGGCTTCGGTGCTGCGCACTGCCTCGCGCAGTTCCGGCAGGATGAAGCGGCGATTGAAGGCGGTGAAGCCTTTGTGGGTGTTGACGGTCAACACCTTCAGGCGCCGCACGGCAGGCGCCTGTTGGATAGCGGTAATCAGTGTGGGGTCCGGTTCGGGATTCACGGTTGCTCCTGATCTTCAAACCTACTGCTTAGGACTGATACCCAAGGTGTCAGTTCCCCGCCTCACGTTTCATCCTCACGTTGCAGTTCCAGCAGTATCAACGAGCGTCCCGTCACCTCCAGGTTGCTTTCAAACTCATGGCGTTCGCCCTTGCGCAATTGCGGTCGATCGGTATCGATCAGGCAGTTCCAGTGCTCGCCTTCAGGCACCTGCGGCAACGTGAAGGTGACATTGTCGTGATGGGCGTTGACGATCAGCAACAAGGTGGCATCCTCACCGGGTCGTTGTATGCCGCTCACTTGTGCGCGGCCATCCATCAGCATGCCCAGGCAGCGTCCCTGGCTGTCCTCCCATTGCTCGACACTCATCTCGCTGGCGTCAGGCGCGAGCCACGTCACATCCTTGACCCCGATGGCCTCATTGTAGTCACCCACCAGAAAGCGCGAGCGGCGCAGCACCGGATAGTTTAGGCGCAGCTTGGTCAGGCGTTTGACGAACTTGAGCAACGCAGTGCCTTCGTCATCGAGCTCCCAATTGATCCAGCCGATCTCGCTGTCCTGGCAATAGGCATTGTTGTTGCCATGTTGAGTGCGACTGAATTCGTCTCCTGCAACGATCATGGGCGTGCCTTGGGCCAGCAGCAGGGTGGCGAAAAAGTTGCGCATCTGGCGCAGGCGCAGTGCATTGATTTCCGGGTCATCGGTGGCACCTTCGGCGCCGTGGTTCCAGGACAGGTTGTTGTTGCTGCCATCCTGGTTGTCTTCGTCGTTGTCCTCATTGTGCTTGTCGTTGTATGAGACCAAATCGCGCAGGGTGAAGCCGTCGTGGGCGGTGATGAAGTTCACCGAGGCGTAGGCGCGACGACCACGGCGGTTGAACAGCTCGCCGGAGGCGGTCATGCGTGCGGCAAAGTCGGCCAACTGACCTTCATCGCCTTTCCAGAAAGCCCGCACGGTGTCGCGAAAGCGATCGTTCCACTCCGTCCAGCCTGGGGCAAAGTTGCCCACCTGATAGCCACCCGGGCCGCAATCCCAAGGCTCGGCAATCAGCTTGACCTGCCGCAGCAGCGGGTCCTGGCGGCAGGCAACGAGAAAGCTGTGACGTTCATTGAAACCGTCGTGGTAGCGGCCGAGGATGGTGGCCAGGTCGAAGCGAAAGCCGTCCACATGCATCTCGCCTGCCCAGTAGCGCAGCGAATCGGTCACCAGTTGTAGTACGCAAGGGTGACTCAAGTCCAGGGTGTTGCCGGTGCCGGAATCGTTGATGTAGAAACGCTTGTCGTCGGGCATCAGCCGATAATACGAGGCGTTGTCGATGCCGCGCATGGACAGGGTCGGGCCCAGTTCATTGCCTTCTGCAGTGTGGTTGTAGACCACGTCGAGAATCACCTCCAGACCGGCGTCGTGCAAGTGCGCGACCATTTCCTTGAACTCGGCGATCTTGCCGTTGGCCAGGTAGCGTGGATGCGGGGCGAAGAAGGCGATGCTGTTGTAGCCCCAGTAGTTGTCCAGGCCCTTGTGCAGCAAGTGCTGGTCGCTGACGAAGGCATGGATCGGCAGCAGCTCGATGGAGGTGACGCCCAGTTGCTTTATATGGTTGAGCAACTCGTCGCACATCAGGCCTGCAAAGGTGCCGCGATTGTCCTCGGGCACTGCCGGGTGACGCATGCTGATGCCGCGCACATGGGCTTCATAGATGATGGTGCGGTCCCAAGGCACGCCTACACGCTGATCGCGACCCCAGGTGTAGGCCGGATCGATGACTTTGCACTTGGGTACGAATGGGGCACTGTCGCGCTCATCGAAGCTGAGGTCGCCATCAGGGTGACCAATGGTGTAGCCGAACAACGCCTCGGACCATTTCAGACTGCCCACCAGCTGCTTGGCGTATGGGTCGATCAATAATTTGTTGGGGTTGAAACGATGGCCGTTCTGCGGCTCGTACGGGCCGTGCACACGGTAGCCGTAGATCTGCCCGGGATGGGCATCGGGCAGGTAGCCGTGAAAGATCTCGTCGGTGTATTCCGGCAGCTCGATACGTTCAAGTTCAACCTCGCCGCTGGCGTCGAACAGGCACAGTTCGACCTTGGTGGCGTGGGCAGAGAACAGGGCGAAGTTGACCCCCAAGCCGTCCCAGCTTGCGCCAAGCGGAAATGGCAGGCCTTCGCGAATGCGCGAGGGGTCGACAGCTTGCGTGGGTGTTTTCATAAGTCTCCTTGACTGATTCGGTTCATTGCGGGGCAAGCCCGCTCCTTGAAGAACGGGACTGCCCCTCACTACGGATCATGCAACGGTTGGTTTTTTCGGCGGCCGGGGTTTTTTCGCTGCCGGCGCGGGCTTCTTGCTCGGCGCCGCTACCTCAGCTGTAGAGGCAGGCGCAGGCTTGGCCTTGGCTTTTCGCGGCGTGGCCTTGGGCGCCAGAGACTCAGCCTCGGCGAGCTTGCGTGCCATCTCCCAATGTCGCGACTCCTGGCCTTCGGGTTTACCTTCCGACTCCCAGATCTGGTAGGCAAACTCGCTAATACGTTTGTCATCAATACTCATCTCGACGCTCCTGAGGTTTAGGTATGATTAATCAACAGGTTGACCGGGAACTCCTTGAGTACAACGCTGAGTAACAGCTCCCTTGAGGCTGTGACTGCACTGCTGGCAAAAAGTCCCGAGCAATTGGCAGGTGACAGGGCAAACGGCAAAATCAGCCGGGTGTCGTCCCAGTTCTGTGCCGGGATCAACGGGATCGGGGTATCACCAAGCAAGCCACAGGCCAGGCGCGGCACCACGACTATCGCTTGGGCTTCATCGCTTACTCGGGCGAACGCCAATACCTGCTCGGCGTGTCTACCTTGTACTTGCAGCGGCAGGTAGCGGCCTTGGGCAAACAGCGCCTGGTACTGTTGGCGTCGCTCCAGCACCTGGTTGATCAGCGCTTGCTTGACCTGGCCGCCGCGCCATTGCTGGAGTAACTGCGCCATGCTGGTGCTTTCATCCAGGGCCTGGCGGCGCGCGTGGTAATCCACCGGGCGACGGTTATCGGGATCGACCAGGCTGAAGTCCCAGAACTCATTGCCCTGGTACAAGTCGGGCACTCCGGGAACGGTCATGCGCAGCAGGCATTGCCCCAGGCTGTTGACCGCCCCGGCGCAGGCTATCGACTGCGTGGCCTGGGCCAGTGAGTGGCGCAGTTGCTGGTTTTCCGGGGCCAGTAGCAGATTCTGGATGAAGCTCAGGCACGCTTTTTCATAGTCCTCGTTCGGTGCGTTCCAGCTGCTGCGCAGCTTGGCTTCGCGCAAGGCTTTGCGTTGCCATTGCTGCAAGCGCTCCACGTAGGCTTGCACTGCCAGAGCGTCGCCTTCGTCCAGCTCTAACGGCCAACTGCCAAGCAGGGTTTGGTAAAGCATCCACTCATCACCAGGCTCCGGGGCGATGCCGTCGGCAAGGTTGCTGCGCAGCGGTGCAGCGAGTTCGCGCCAGTGCTCCACACGACTTACAAACCATCTGCTGCGCTCGCTTAACACCGCCAGGCGTGCGCGCTGGTCTTCACCGCGCTTGTGATCATGGGTGGCCGTACACAACAGGTTGTGCGGGAACTGCTGTAAACGCTGTTCACAGGCCTGGTGAAAGGCATGCGCTGGGGCGCTGAAACGCTCGGCGTCAAAGCCGACATCATTGCGCGAAAGCAGCAGGGCCGAACGATAGAACGCGGTGTCTTCAACCGCTTTGGCGGCGGTCGGCGCAGTCAATTGCTGAAAACGAATGCAGGCGTGGCGCAAGTGTTTGCGCCTCCGCCCTGGCGGCAGGCTGCGCCAGGGCTGTCCGCCGAGCCAGTATTGCAGGTAGTCGAGCACCGGCCAGTCGCCTTCGCCCAGGCTTTGCCGGGCCCCAGCCACAGCGTGGTCAAAGAACGGCGCATCCTGTTGCCAACGGCCACCGGCATGCAGGTAAGTGCGATACACCGGGTAGTGCTCGACCAGCGCCTGAAGCACCCGCCGAATGGCACCCAGGGTCAGGTCGCGGCTCATCAGGTCGTCGCGGGCCACTTGCAACAGCGCCTGGGCGACAGACTCAAAATCACCGGCAAGGCCGGCGTTGAGCACTTGCTGGCGGGCCAGGCGCACTTCTTCACTGAACGCTGGACGTTCGCTGAGGGTGCTCCAGGCTTCACTGAGGATCGCTTCACCTGCGGGGTCATGTTGCAGCAGGCTGATCTGGTTCATGAACTCATAACCGGTGGTGCCATCCACCCCCCAGTCACGGTGCAACTGTTCGCCGGCGCCGAGAATCTTCTCGACGTAGATCGGCAGGTGTTCCAAGGCTGCACTCAGCGGTCGTTCGGCCAGCAATGCATCAACCCGGCGCCGCAGTTTGCGGCAGTAGCTGCGCGGATCGGCCAGGCCATCGATATGGTCGATACGCAGGCCGTCGACCAGACCTGCGCGGATCAGGTCGAAGATTTTCTGATGGGTGGCTTCGAACACTTCGTTGCGCTCCACCCGCAGGCCGGCCAGTTCATTGACATCGAAGAAGCGCCGCCAATTGATGTCATCGGCGGCGGTACGCCAGCTGGCCAGTCGATAGGCCTGATGTTCGAGCAGACCGTGCAGGCGTTCGGCACCCGCGGCGGTGCGGCCATCGAATGCCGTGAGTAACTGCTCGATGTGCACCGGGTCGGCAATCGCTACCAGCTCCTGGCGCAACAGCACGGCCTTGTCGGCGGCCTGGGTTGCACTGTGCAAGGCAGCGAAACGCATGCCCAGGCCTTGCAACGCAGTGTTTTCACTCAGGCACAGGATTTGTCCGTAATCGGTCGGGCTGATGGGAAAACGGTGTTCGTGGTGGCTGATATAAAAGCTGCCGTCATGTGCCTGGTAGCGCAGAGGGATCTCTGCGTCATGCAGGGTTGTACCGTAATCGTTGGCTAAAAAGGGTAGTAGCAACTGGCCTTGCAGCAAGGGGTCGGAGGAGTGCCACTGCACGTCGAAAAAGCCGCCATAGCGGCTGCGTCGCCCCCAGGTCAGCAGGTCCTGCCACCAGGGGTTCTCGCAGCCCACGGCCATGTGGTTGGAGACAATGTCGAGGATCAGTCCCATGCCATGCTGGCGCAACGCTGAAACCAGCCTGACCAGCGCGGCTTCGCCTCCCAGCTCCGGGTTGACGTGGGCAGGGTCGATTACGTCATAGCCATGCATTGAACCGGGGCGGGCGCTGAGCAACGGTGAGGCATACAAATGGCTGATCCCCAGACGGGCGAAGTAGGGCACCAGTGGCAGCGCATCGTCGAGGGTGAAACCGGCATGAAACTGCAGGCGCAAGGTGGCATTCAAAGCTTTCAAAGGTCGCGCTCCCAGGCTTGCTCGCGGGCCTGGGCCAGTAGCTCCAGGCGGCGAGCGGCGTCGGTATCGTCCAGTAGGTCGCT
The DNA here is from genome assembly GCF_016881005.1 of Pseudomonas arcuscaelestis. Classification (GTDB taxonomy): domain Bacteria; phylum Pseudomonadota; class Gammaproteobacteria; order Pseudomonadales; family Pseudomonadaceae; genus Aquipseudomonas; species Aquipseudomonas arcuscaelestis. Next base: position 124,226 of record NZ_JACOPV010000012.1, read on the forward strand.
GGCCGGCTGGGCAAGGCGCCGCCGCCAGTTGGGGTGTGTGTCGATGGTGCCTGGCAGATTGGGCTGCTCGTCGATACCCAGCAGGTCTTCCAGAGGCAGCAGCACCAGCGGCGCCCGGGTATGCCCCAGGAAGCGGATGCAGGCGTCGATCCTGGCCTCGTCGTCTGCCTGCACGGCGTAGTTGTTCTCAAGGATTTTCTGCAAGCCCTGGCGCTCGTGTTCGCGGGTGATCCGCCATTGGCGTTCGGTGTCGGCATCGATCAGCGAAAGGCGTTGGCTCCAGTCAATGTCACGGGCTTGCAACCAGCCGGCCAAGGGTGGCAGATCGTGGGTGCTGGTGGTCGCCAGGGCGTTGTCCGGCCAGTCCAGAATGGGCGTGAAGTGGCCGGGTGGCTCTTGCTCGAACTGCAACACACGCATCCCGAGAATTGCCCGCTCAGCGAGCTTCTCACGCAGGCCTTCAGGCACCGTGCCCAGGTCTTCGCCGAGGACAATGGCCTGGTGGCGCACGGACTCCAGGCACAGCAGGCGTAGCAGATCGTCGAGCGGATAATTCAGGTAGGCCCCTTCGCTGGCGTGGGCGCCCAGGGGAATCAGCCATAGGCGCTGCAGACCCATGACATGGTCGATGCGCAAGCCGCCGGCATGGGCAAAGTTGGCCCGCAGCATTTCAATGAACGCGCGGTAGCCATTGCGCCGCAGGCCTTCGGGTGAGAACGCGCAGATCCCCCAGTTTTGCCCCAAGCGATTGAGAATGTCTGGCGGGGCGCCGACGTTGAGTCCGGCCAATAGCTCATCCTGACGGCTCCAGGCTTGACTGCCGGCACCATCGGCACCCACCGCCAGGTCAGCGATCAGGCCGATGGCCATGCCGTTGCTGCGGGCGGCATCCTGGGCGCGTTGCAGGCAGCGCTCGATCAACCATTGGCAGAAGGCGTGAAACTGGATCTGCTCTGGATGTTGCGCGGCGAACGCCGCCACCTCCGGGCTGTGTGGGTCATGCCAGGCTTCAGGCCATTGACGCCAGTCGGGGTCAAGCCCGCGTGCCTTGGCTTCGAGCTGCAGCGCCTCGAACCGGCAGTGTTGCTCCAAGGCATCGCCGGCCTGCGTTCGGTAGCTGTCGAAGTCGACGCGCAGCGGATGGTCACCATCGATGAAGTCTTCGTACAGGCAACGCAGCACCTGGTAGCGGCTGGCAGTCGCTTCGGGCCAGTCGATCAGGTTCAGTTGTTCGAGCGCTTGCAGCTTGTCTTCCAGGCCCAGGGTTTCCACGGCAAGACGCACCACTCGCTCGCCCAGAATCGCCGAGGGGCTTGCGTACAAGCTGTTCAGAAACAAGCGACTTGAAGGCGAGTAGGGGCTGTAGCGATGGCTGTCACTGGCGAACATGGCATGCATCGGGCTGATCGCCAATGCGTCAGCACCACGCTCGGCGGCACTGCGCGCCAGCGCTTCGAGCGCCAGGCAATCGCCGAACCCACCGTCACCTTCGCGGCGCAGGCTGTAGAGCTGGGCACTGATGCCCCAGCAGCGCGGCGTGGGAGTGTCCAGGGCATCGTCAAGGCCGAAGGCGCGGGTGGGAGCCACCGCCAGGCAAAAGTGTTGTTCGCTGATGTGCACCTGGTGATAGCCAATTGGCAACCCGGCTGGCAGCGCACTACGATCATTCAGTTGCAGTTGTTGCTCGCTGCCGTCCTCCAGATGGATCCGGCAGGGACTGCCCACGGGGAAAAAGGCCGACAGGTCGAGTTCCTGCTGCACATCTACGGTAAACAATGGTGGCAAGTGCCGGCTATCGTGGGCAGTCTTGAGCGCTTGCAGGCTGGTGGCTATCTGCACGTCATCTTTCGCTGGATGGCCCAATCCGGCCAGTACCCGGCGCAAGGCGCTGTCGCTGACGCGTTGCTGGCGGCCGTTGGCGTCAATCCACTCCACAGAAATACCGGCCAACAGCGCCAGTTGCTGCAGATGTGCATCACTCATGGGCAGGCTCCGAGGTTTGAGGGGGTAGCAGGCTCACCAAGGTGCTGTAGGGCGGCAATTCATCGCCGACCAGCGCATCGGCTGCACTGCAGAAAAGATGGGTGCGCGCGGCGGGCACTGTGTACGGGACGGCGGTGCTGCCCAGATTCATGTCGATGCGCAATATGCGTTTATCAGCCAACTGCCATGAGGCCGTGAGTGCTTTCTCGGCGATGACCTCGGCACCGAGGGCGCGACAGCCAGGCAGGTGCGGGGTGAGGTGCTGGTGGCGCAAGTGCAACAGCTGTTGGTAGAACGCTTGCCCGCCGGATTGGACTTCATCGGGAATACTAAGCACAGAGGCCGCAAACGTATCCAAGGCGTTGGGATCGGGGATGGTCGCCCGTTGTTCAGGGTGGGTAAAGGCTTGGAAACCAGCGAACTCTGCACGTCGGCCTTCCCGTACGGCATCGGCCAACTCGTCATGGTGATCGGTAAAGAACAAGAAGGGTTGTTCGCTCTGCCATTCTTCGCCCATGAACAGCAGCGGTACCATGGGTGACAGCAACAGCAAGGTTGTGGCGGCGCGCAATGCCTGGGGCGAACAGAGCTGGGTGAGGCGCTCGCCTTTGGCGCGATTGCCTACCTGGTCGTGGTTCTGCAAGAACAGCACGAAGGCCCGAGGGGGTAGGTGAGCACTGGGTTCGCCGCGCAGGCGCCCGTTGCGATCCGGTTCACCCTGAAAGACGAAACCCTGGCCCAGGCATCTGGCCAGCTTGGGCAAGGTAGCCTGGCAATAGTCGGCATAGTAGCCCTCATCTTCGCCGGTCAGCAGTACATGCAAGGCGTTGTGGCCGTCGTCGTTCCACTGCCCGTCGAAGTCCTTCTCCAGCAGGCTCGCCTGGTTGTGTTCATTCTCCAGGACCAGCCACACGTGTCTGTCGGCAGGGATGGTATGGCGCACACGCTGGCTGAATACCCGTAGGAAATCCGGATCATCGATGGCGTGGACGGCATCCAGGCGCAAGCCATCGAAGCGGTAGTCGTGCAGCCACATCAAGGCATTTTCAATGTAGAAGTCGCGCACCTGGCGGCGACGAAAATCAATGGCAGCTCCCCAGGGCGTGTGGCGGTCCTGGCGAAAGAACTCGCTTGCATAGTGATTGAGGTAGTTGCCGTCTGGGCCGAAGTGGTTGTAAACCACGTCCAGCAATACCATTAGGCCATGAGCATGGGCCTGATCGATCAATTGGCACAGTTGTTCAGGCGTACCGTAGGTGTGCTGCGGGGCAAAGGGCAGAACCCCGTCATAGCCCCAGTTGCGCTCACCGGGGAATTGGGCGATCGGCATCAGTTCGATGGCCGTCACCCCCAATGCTGCCAGGCGCGGCAGCTGTTCGATTACGCCGCTGTAGCCTCCTGCCAGGCCGACGTGTATTTCGTAAATCACCGCCTCATGCCACGGGCGGCCCTGCCAATGTTTATGTTTCCAGCCATACGCCGCGGGGTCGATCACTTGGCTTGGGCCATGCACGCCCTCGGGCTGGAAGCGCGAGGCGGGGTCGGCAACCTGTTGATCACCATTGATGCAAAATTGGTACAGGGTGCCGGGCACCGCAGGCCAGCGCGCGCGGAACCATCCTTCAGTTCCGCGCTGCAAGGGCAAGCGCTGACCGGTGTCCAGGCACACCTCGACGCTGTGGGCATCGGGTGCCCACAACGCAAAGCGTACTGTTTCGTTATCAAGCATTACGGCCCCGTGGGTCGCAAACTGATCTGACCTTAAGGGCATGAGTGCCACCTCGCACTTAGCGTCCAGCTACTAAAGCCCGCTCCACCAACTCCTCATACAGCCGCGCATAGGGTTCCACCGCCTGGCACCAGTTGAATGGCTGGGTCATGGCCAGGCAGCGCATAGCGCCAAGCAAATCTTTTTTGCCATAGACATAGAAGGCCCGGCTGATGGCCTCGCGATAGCTTTCAACCGTGGACTCATCGAACAGAAAACCGGTAACACCGTTTTGAATGGTGTCCGCCAGGCCGCCGGTATTGCGTGCCACCGGAAGCGATCCGAAGCGCTGCGCATACATCTGGCTCAGGCCGCAGGGTTCGTAACGTGATGGCATCAACAAGAAGTCACTGCCGGCAAACATGCGCCGGGCATCGGTTTCGTTGAAGCCGATGCGCACACCGACCTGACCGGGATAGCGCAGGGCCAGTTCGCGCATGGCTTGTTCTTCTTCCGGCTCACCGCGCCCGATGATCGCGATCTGGCCGCCCTGGCTGACAATGTAGTCGGCGACGCCCAGAGTCAGGTCCAGGCCCTTCTGGTACACCAGCCGGGAAACCACGGCGAACAACGGGCCGCTGGAAGGCTTGAGCTCGAAAAGGTCGCGTACCTGTTGGCTATTGACGGCCTTGCCGTCCCAGTCGTTGAGGCTGAAGGGGTGATCCAGATGCGGGTCGCTGGCCGAATCCCAGCTTTCATCGATGCCGTTGGGGATGCCACTGAGCAGGCCTTGCTGGGCCTTGCTGCCAAGAAAGCCATCGAGGCCGCAGCCGAAGTCCGGCGTGGTGATTTCCCGCGCATAGGTGGCGCTTACAGTGGTGATGTGGCTGGAATAGGCAAGACCCGCCTTGAGGAACGACAGTTTGCCATAGAACTCCATGCCTTCTTGTTGCAGGGCATGGTCGGGGATTGCCAATTCCGGGCAGCAGGCGCGGCTGACCACACCTTGGTAGGCCAGGTTGTGGATGGTGAACAACGTCGGTGTCTGCAAGCCGCGCCAATGCATGTAGGCGGGCGCCAGGCCCGCTGGCCAGTCATGAGCGTGAACCAGATCGGGCTTCCAGTGGACCATCCCCTCACCTGCGGCAATCTCGGCGGCGGCCAGGCCCAGGCGGGCAAAACGGATGTGGTTGTCCGGCCAGTCGCGGCCGTTGTTGGCTCCATAGGGGGTGCCTTCGCGCTGATATAGCTCAGGGCAGATCAGCACATAGATGACCAGGCCGTCGGTCAAATCCATGCGCCCGATCTTGCAGGGCGGCAAGGCTGCATGGCCGCCCAGTTCGCCGACCAGGTGAATGGGGTTGTCGCTCTCCAGCACCTGGGGGTAGCCGGGGATGAGTACACGCACATCATGAAGATGTCGCATCGCCCGCGGCAGGGCGGCAGACACGTCACCCAGGCCGCCGGTCTTGACCAGATCAGCGATTTCCGAAGTGACGAACAAAACTTTGCGCTTGTTCGGGTTGTGCCGGGAGTCGCCGCCAGGTGCCTTGGCTGTCGTGTTGAAGTCCGTGGTCAGCGACGCACGGTTATCCGGAGTGAAATGTTCTACATGAGGTTCGACAGCGGCACTGATCATACTTCTTTCCGTCCCTATGTGCGGGTGTGGTCACCCGTTGTTGTGTTTGCTAACGCTCTCTCTGTGTGTGGTATTGCTGAATGCGGTCCTTCGCCCGAAATCGTGCGCACAAGCGCAACGCGTAGTGGCAGTCATGCCGACAACGTGGTGACTATCAGGGGTGGCTGGGCTGCGTCTGGTTTTCCAGAAACGATGGCCTACTTCTATTGCTGACCTACGGCCAAATCGGAAAGTTCTACTTTTTTTAATCGACTTTTCCGGACAATCTCGTGGCCGAATACTGAGTGTAGGAGAGATAACGCGGATAATGTGACCCGCTGGTCACTTTGCTAGCCTTTGTGCGTCTGACGCGCAGGCGTAAGCCTTTTGTGTTGCAATTTCGGGATGGGAGGGGAGTGTTACTTAATGTTTGGTGGGGGCCATTGTCGTTAGTGGGAGCCGGCAATACCAACTCCCACGCAGCACAGTTGTTCCTGCAATTGGGCCTGTCAAAGGCTATGGAACAGGCCGATCACAAGCGGCTCAAGCATGTGTAGCGGGGTGATCTGCCTGGGTTTGCTGTAATTTCTGATTCAGTTGCGCAACTTGCTGCAGCAACTGGTCGCGTTCTTCGCGCAAACGGCGCAATTCATCTCTGTGAACGGTCACATAGAGGGTTTGCGGCGGCATTTTCGGTAGAAGGGTTCCCATTACACACCTCGCGAATGGCTGATTACTGTTACAAGCGTAGCCGCTCGACGGGGCGGGATTCTGAATTCTTTTTGCTGTCATGGGAACTTTTTTGTTCGGCGCTGTCTTGCCGTTCGTCGCTGAACCCAGCAGCCCAAGGCTGGACTAATCTTCAAGGCTTGAACGTTCGTTTTCATCAATATGGAGCATCGGCACATGCAACTGGGAATCGTGGGGCTGGGCCGCATGGGCGGTAACATTGCACGGCGCTTGATGCGTGAGGGCCACCGTATGGTGGTGCATGACCGCGATCACAGCGCGGTCAAGACCTTGGTGGGCGAAGGCGCGAACGGCGCGCATGACCTGGGCGCACTGGTCGCGAAGCTGGAAAAACCCCGCGCGGTGTGGGTGATGCTCCCCGCTGGCGAGGCGACCGAGCAGACCATCAGCCAACTGGCGGACATCCTCGATGCCGACGATGTGATCATCGATGGTGGCAACACGTTCTACAAGGATGACATCCGCCGCGCCACGGAGCTGGCCAAGCGTCAGCTGCATTATGTCGATGTTGGCACCTCGGGCGGGGTCTGGGGGCTGGAGCGGGGCTATTGCATGATGATCGGTGGTGAGAAAGCGGTGCTCGAACGCCTTGATCCGCTGTTCGCCACACTGGCCCCCGGCGTTGGCAGCATACCCCGCACGCGGGGTCGCAGCGGTCCGGCCGGGCGTGCTGAACAGGGTTATATCCATGCAGGTCCGGCAGGCGCCGGGCATTATGTGAAGATGATCCATAACGGCATTGAGTACGGTCTGATGCAGGCCTATGCCGAGGGTTTCGATATTCTCAAGAGTAAAGCCAGCGAGGCCTTGCCGGTCGAACAGCGCTTTGACCTGGATGTGGCCGAAATCGCTGAAGTATGGCGACGCGGCAGCGTGGTGACCTCATGGTTGCTGGACCTGACCGCCGATGCGCTGGTGGCCGATCCGCAGTTGGGTGGCTACAGCGGCGCTGTCGCCGACAGTGGCGAGGGACGCTGGACCATTGATGCGGCCGTCGAGCAGGCGGTGCCTGTGCCGGTGTTGTCCAGTGCCCTGTTTGCACGCTTTCGCTCGCGCCAGCAACAAGGCACCTACGCCGACCGCATGCTGTCGGCGATGCGTTTCGGATTCGGTGGTCACGTCGAGAAAAAAGTCGAATGAGCAATACACCTATCGACGCGGCACCGCCGTGCACCTTGTTCCTGTTTGGCGCCAATGGCGACCTGGTAAAGCGTTTGCTCATGCCGGCGCTCTACAACCTCAGTCGCGATGGCTTGCTGGATAAAAACCTGCGAATCGTCGGGGTTGATCACAATGCTGCCAGCGACACGGAATTCGCCCAGCGCCTGCAAGCCTTCATGCTGGAACGCGACAAGGCCAGCCCGGATGCCCCCTGCCTGGATGAAAAGCTCTGGAGCCGTCTGGCCAAGCGTATTGGCTACCAGACAGGCGACTTTCTCGACGAGGCGACCTATCAGGCCATCGCCCGCCGTATCGAAAACAACCCCAGTGCCAATGCGGTGTTTTACCTCGCGACGTCCCCACGCTTTTTCAGCGAGGTGGTGCAGCGTCTTGGCGCCGCTGGGCTGCTTGATGAAAGCGAGGGCTTTCGCCGGGTGGTGGTGGAAAAACCTTTCGGCTCGGACCTGGCCAGCGCTGAGGCGCTCAATGCGTGTTTGCTCAAGGTCATGAGTGAAAAGCAGATCTACCGCATTGACCATTACCTGGGTAAGGAGACAGTGCAGAACATCCTTGTCAGCCGCTTCTCCAACGGTATTTTCGAAGCCTTCTGGAACAATCATTACATCGATCACGTACAGATTACCGCTGCCGAAACCGTTGGTGTGGAAAGCCGTGGCGGCTTTTACGACAGCACCGGGGCCTTGCGCGACATGGTCCCCAACCATCTGTTTCAACTCCTGGCCATGGTTGCCATGGAACCACCAGCGGCTTTCGGTGCAGATGCAGTGCGCAGCGAAAAAGCCAAGGTGATAGGGGCTATCCGGCCCTGGTCGAAGACCATGGCACTGAAGAACTCAGTGCGTGGCCAATACACCGCAGGCAAGCAAGGGCGCAAAAAGGTTCCCGGTTACCGCGAAGAGCCGCGGGTCGATGCGCAGAGTGAGACAGAAACCTTCGTGGCCTTGAAGGTGATGATCGACAACTGGCGCTGGGTCGGCGTGCCGTTCTACCTGCGTACAGGCAAGCGCATGAGCGTGCGCGATACGGAAATCGCCATTTGCTTCAAGCCGGCGCCTTACGCTCAGTTTCGCGACACCGAGGTCGAGCGCCTGCAGCCCAATTATCTGCGTATACAGATCCAGCCCAACGAAGGCATGTGGTTCGACTTGCAGGCCAAGCGTCCGGGGCCGGCACTGGCGATGGAGAACATCGAGCTGGGGTTTGCCTACAAGGACTTCTTCAAGATGCAGCCTTCCACAGGCTATGAAACCTTGATCTACGACTGCCTGACCGGGGATCAAACCCTGTTTCAACGTGCCGACAACATCGAGAACGGCTGGCGTGCGGTGCAGCCGTTTCTCGATGCCTGGAAGCAGGGTGGCGAGGTGCAGCCCTATGCGGCTGGCGAGGATGGCCCGGCTGCAGCTGACGAACTGCTGAGTCGGGATCGACGGGTATGGCATCCGATCGGTTGAATCTCGCTCCCATCGGCCTGAGCGTTGCGGTGGGGCTGTTACAGCCAGTAAGTGACTGCCCACCAACCCAGGCCACCCATGACCACGGTGTACGGCAGTGCCATCCACACCATCCGCCCGTACGACAGGCGAATCAGGGGAGCAATCGCTGAGGTCAAGAGGAACAGGAAGGCGGCCTGGCCATTGGGCGTGGCGACGCTTGGCAGGTTGGTGCCGGTGTTAATGGCCACCGCCAGGGTTTCGAAGTGCTCGCGGGTCATGTGACCGTCAAGAAACGCCTGTTTGACTTCGGTGATGTAAATGGTCGCGACGAACACGTTGTCGCTGATTGCCGACAGCAGGCCATTGGCAATGAACAGCATGCCCGGTTGCTGTTCGGTCGGTAGCGCCAGCACCCACTGGATCAGCGGTGTAAACAACTGCTGATCATGAATCACCGCAACCACGGCAAAGAACACCACCAGCAACGCGGTAAACGGCATGGCGTCCTGGAAGGCACGGCCCAGTCGATGTTCATCGGTGATGCCGGTGAACGCCGTGATCAAGACGATCACCAACAAGCCAATCAAGCCCACTTCAGCGATGTGCAAACCCAGGCCGACAATCAGGATCAGCGCAGCCAGGCCTTGCACCCACAGGGCTGCGCGTTGTTGTGTGGTGCGCTGGGCGTCGTCTTCGGCCGCGTAGCGGGCTAACACCTGGCGCACGCTATCGGGCAGCAGGGTGCCGTAGCCGAACCAACGCAGCTTTTCCAGCAATACGCAGGTCACCAGGCCCGCGACCAGCACCGGCAGCGACACCGGCGCGACCTTGAGGAAGAAGTCCGCAAAGTGCCAGCCCATTTCATGGCCGATCAGCAGGTTCTGCGGCTCGCCCACCAGCGTGCAAACCCCACCCAGGGCGGTGCCAACTGCACCATGCATCAGCAGGCTGCGCAGGAAGGCGCGAAACTGCTGGAGGTCGTCGCGTTGTATTTGGGCGATGTCATGGTCGCTGTCCAGGTTCGACTCTTCCCGCGGATTGAACCCCGAGGCCACCCGGTGATAGACCGAGTAGAAGCCGACAGCTGCGCTGATGATCACTGCGGTAACGGTCAGCGCATCGAGGAAGGCCGACAGGAAGGCCGAGAGAAAGCAGAACAGTAAGGCCAGGACTGCTTTGGAGCGCACCCCAAGCAGAATCCGCGAGAACAGAAACAGCAGCAGATCCTTCATGAAGTAGATACCGGCGACCATGAACATCAACAGCAGGATCACCGGAAAGTTGTGCAGTAACTCGTTGTAGAGCGCCTCGGGCGTACTCATGCCCAGTATCAACGCTTCTATCACCAGCAAACCGCCGGGCATCAGTGGATAGCACTTGAGCGCCATACCCAGGGTGAAGATGAACTCGATCACCAGCGCCCAGCCGGTGACGACTGGCCCCAGGGTAAATAGCAGCAGCGGGTTAAGGATCAGGAACAGGCACAAGGTGGCTTTGTACCAGCGGGGCGACTGCCCAAGGAAGTTGTGGGCCAGGGCGCCGGCCAGAGAGCGGGACATGAAAATGTATCCTAATAATTCTACAGGAGCGCAAAGTGCCGGATACAGGCCGCCAGATCAAGGTAAAAGTCCCGGTTTTGGCACAAGCGCTGCCTCGGTCCCGTTGCCAGCCTTGATATAGTCGGCAAATTGATCCAGCCCCTCTCAAGGAATGCAATTGTGAGCGACTACCAGGCACTCGAAGTAGAACTGACCGAATTTCAGGCATTCAAGGTCGAGCTAAGGAACAGCATCGCCCACGTGCAGATCAACCGCCCGGAAAAGTACAACGCCATGAACGCGGCGTTCTGGAGTGAGATCGTCGAAGTTTTCAAGTGGATCGATGAAACCGACGCGGTGCGTGCGGTGGTGATCAGCGGGGCAGGCAAGCACTTCTCTTCTGGCATCGACCTGATGATGCTGGCGTCGGTGGCCAATGAGCTGGGCAAGGACGTGGGGCGCAATGCCCGATTGCTGCGCCGCACGATCCTGCGCATGCAGGCCTCGTTCAACGCCGTGGACAACTGCCGCAAGCCCGTGTTGGCAGCGATCCAGGGTTACTGCATTGGTGGCGCCATCGATCTGGTTTCGGCCTGCGATATGCGTTACTGCAGCCAGGACGCGCAGTTCTCGATCAAGGAAATCGATATGGGTATGGCTGCCGACGTCGGCACCTTGCAGCGTCTGCCGCGCATCATTGGCGATGGCATCATGCGTGAGCTGGCCTATACCGGCCGCACGGTCGAGGCCGACGAAGCCATGCGTATCGGCCTGGTCAATCGCGTCTACGATGATCATGCGACGCTGCTTGAAGGAGTCTTTGCCATTGCCGCTGAAATTGCGGGAAAATCACCGATTGCCGTGGCCGGCACCAAGGAAATGCTCAGCTATATGCGCGACCACCGCATCGACGATGGCCTGGAGTACATTGCCACCTGGAACGCTGCCATGTTGCAATCCGCCGATCTGCGGGTAGCCATGGCTGCCCATATGAGCAAACAGAAACCCGAGTTCGCCGACTGATTGCAGCGGCGGGCCCGCGCAAGGAACCGGAACATGGCTGTGCGTTGGACCACCGCAGTACTGGATACGAACCTCGCAGGCGGCTGGGCAGTCGCTCGCTGTCGCGAGGGTTTCCTGGTTGATGACAACGGTGCGCTGTTTGCGCGCGACTGGCTCAAGCGTCAAGAACTCGATGTAGCGTTCGAGCACGGTATCGGCCATTTCGATGGCCAACCGGTTTACCTGCTCGAACTCAACAGCGCCCAGACGGTCGCCGGCTGCAGTTGGCGCGGGCTGCGCCAGTTCATGCTCGAGGGTGACTTCGACACCTATAAAATCCTCGGTTATGCCGCGCAGATCGGCACCTGGGCCCGTGAACATCGCTTTTGCGGCAGCTGTGGTCAAGCCATGACCCAGGTTCATCTGGAGCGGGCAATGTATTGCCAGCCTTGCGACCTGCGCAGCTATCCGCGTATCTCGCCGAGCATGATCGTGCTCATCACCCTTGGCGACGAAATTCTCCTGGCCCGTTCACCACGATTTGTCACCGGGGTCTACAGCACCCTGGCAGGTTTTGCCGAACCCGGCGAGTCGGCCGAGGACTGCCTGGTGCGCGAGGTGCGCGAAGAAGTGGCCATCGAGGTGCAGAACATTGAGTACGTGGGCAGCCAATGCTGGCCGTTCCCGCACTCGATGATGCTCGGCTTTCATGCCGAATATGCTGGCGGCGAGATCGTCATGCAGGCGGACGAGATTGAAGATGCGCAGTGGTTCCGGGTCGATGCGCTACCGCCGTTGCCAGCGGGGCGCTCGATTGCCCGTTACCTGATCGATCTGTATGTGGCGCGCCGCTTAGGCCTGCCCGAACCAGTGTTGCCACGCTAGGCGCACGGTCAGGGCCAGTACCACGGTAATGAATACCGGGCGAATGAACTTGCTGCCGCCGCTGATGGCGGTACGCGCGCCGAAGAAAGCCCCGACCATCAGCGCCGAGCCCATCGACAAGCCCACCAGCCAGTCGACCTGACCGGAAAAGATGAACACCGACAAGGCCGCAGCGTTACTGACGAAGTTCATGCTGCGCGCCACGCCACTGGCTTTCACCAGGTCGATGGGGTAGAGCAGCAGCGTGCTGACGGTCCAGAACGCCCCGGTGCCAGGACCTGCAACGCCATCATAGAAGCCCAGGGTCAGCCCCTGGGGCAGCTGCCATTTCTTCTTCACGGGTACATCGGCGTCCAGCGGCGCTTTTGGCGTGCCGCCGAACAGCAGGTACACCCCGCAGAGAAACACGATGACCGGCAGCATCTTGTTCAGCCACTCGGCTGGAAGGTAATGCGCAACGACAGCGCCGATCAATGCACCGACGAAGGTGCCGGCCAATGCATGGCGCCACTGCGCCGGGTGAAACAGCTTGCGGCGGTAATAGGTGAATCCGGCGGTGGCCGAGCCGAAAGTCGAGCTCAATTTGTTGGTGCCCAGCACCAGATGCGGCGGCATACCAGCGGTGAGCAGGGCAGGGGTGGTCAGCAGACCGCCGCCACCGGCGATGGCATCGATGAATCCGGCAACGAAGGCAACGGCGGCGAGAATGGCGAGGGTGGTCAGATCTACGCTAAGTTCGAAAGGCATGGCATGGGCTTAATCGGTTGGGCACAGAAGGAGCTGCGCCTGACGGTCGGCATGTTAAAGGAGATCGGGGCTGCCTGTCAGGGAATCAGATCCTGCCACCTTCTGCGACAACCGGCCGCACCCCGAAAATAAAGGGATACAGACGTACGGGGCAATAGAGGCTGGAACCCCGACTGGCCAACATGACAAAATGTCGCGCTATCTCGACAGGCCTCGACCATGAGGCACAACACCCTCCCAAAAGGATGGTTACATGACTGATTTACTGACCCGGCGCCAGGTCATGGCCGGGATCAGCCTGCTGAGCCTTGGTGTTCTGGCAGGTTGCGACCCCCGCTCCGGTGGTGCGCTCGACTTCAAATATGGCAAGGACATGAGCAACAAGATCCTTGGTCGCTCGTTCAAACTCAAGGACACCCAAGGTAACCCGCGCACGTTGTCGAGCTTCTGGGGCTCCATGCCAATGGTGTTCTTCGGCTTTACCCAGTGTCCGGCCGTGTGTCCCACCACGCTGGCGCGTGCTGCGCAAATCAAGAAGATGATGGGCCGCGATGGCGGTTTCCTGCAGGTGGTGTTCATCAGCCTTGACCCTGAGCGCGACACGCCAGAGGTGCTCGATGCCTACGTCAAGGCTTTCGATCCTTCCTTCGTGGCACTGACCGGTACGCTCGAAGAGACTGCCGCCGCCGCCAAGGAATTCGGTGTGTTCTACGAGAAGGTGCCCAGTGGCGACACCTACACCATCTCGCACACCTCTACCAGCTACGTCTTCGATTCCCGTGGCCAACTGCGCCTGGGACTGTCTCATTCACTGACCGCCAAAGAGTGTACGGAAGATTTGCTCACGGTAATGGAGGTATGTTGATGCGTTATCCAGCCCAACCTTTCAAACGCACCTTGGCCGCCCTGGCCCTGATTGGCCTGGCAATGCCGGCCATGGCCGAAACCAGCGTCACCGACGCCTGGGTTCGCGCAACCGTGGCGCACCAGCAATCGACCGGTGCTTTCATGGTGTTGACCGCCAGCACCGACAGCAAACTGGTGGATGTGCAGTCGCCAGTGGCCGAAATTGTTCAGGTGCACGAAATGACCATGCACAACGACGTCATGGGCATGAAACAGGTGCACAGCGTCCATCTACCGGCGGGCAAGGCTGTGAGCCTGGACCCGAACGGTTATCACGTCATGCTTATCAAGCTTAAGCAGCAGATCAAGGAAGGCGAGCAGGTGCCGCTGACGCTTGTGGTCGAAGATGCCAAGGGCCAGAAGCAGACACTCCAAATTCAGGCGCCGGTTCGTGCGTTGAACGCCGAAGCTATGCATGGCGGTCACGACCACATGCATTGATTGCCTGCCGACGGGGCTTATGAAAGCCAGGCTGCTGTCAAGGACGGTAGCCTGGCTTTTTTGTGCCAGCGACTACGTACCGGAATGTGGCTCAAGTTTCCGATGGGCATATCCGTTTGATGGGGTGGCACTACTGGCTGGTTTCGCCTTTACGGCGACCCACTTTTGTCGGGGTGTATGGACTGGACACATGGTGGACACGTGTACGGAGACATAGTTGACACATTATCGCCGGCTATCCATGGCCGTCGCCCCACTACGCAAGGGTTCCATTCGGCCTGCTGAAGGGACGATTTGTGGCGTCTGCACGATTTGTGTAGGGAGAAGCACAGCAACGGCAACGGCAACGGCAACGGCAACGGCAACGGCAACAGCGAGGCGCTGGTGTGGCGCTTTTGATGTTGATCTAGTTTTTCGTACATCGCCAGTTCAGACACCCTGGATCGTCCCTTCAGTAGGCAGAGTGTAGGTATTGCGTAGTCGGGTGCAGGCCATGGATGGCCTGCGAGCACCGTAGGGCCAGGACGGCCCTTCGGTGCGGTCCCGACGGGAGCAATGCCGGAGCGAAGGGACCCGGAGCGCAGCGCAGGGCCGGATACAGGGACAGACGGTTTTGATTCCTTTTGCCAAGACAAAAGGAATGCGCCGTAATGGCGCAAAGGTGACTTGAAACCGCCCACGCCAAGGGATCAGCACCTGGCTGTATGGGTCACCCACTACACAGTTGGCCGACCGCGAGTGAGTACCGGAATGTGGCTCGTGTGTTGATGGGCATATCCATTTGATGCAGTGGCGCTACTGGCTGGTTTCGCCTTTACGGCGACCCACTTTTGTCGGGGCAAAAGTGGGCAAAACCCCCTTGTCCCTGCATCCGGCCCTACGCTGCGCTCCGGGTTCCCTCATTCCACCCTTGCTCCCGCGGGGACCGCGCCGAAGGGCCGTCGCCCCACTCCACAAGGGCTCCATTCGGCCTGCTGAAGGGACGATTTGTGGCGTCTGCACGATTTGTGTAGGTAGAAACACCGCAACGGCAACAGCGAGGCGCTGGTGTGCAGCTTTTGATGTTGATCTGGCGCTTCGTACATCGCCCGCCCAGACACCCTGGATCGTCCCTTCAGTAGGCTGAGTATAGGTATTGCGTAGTCGGGTGCTGCACCTGGCTGTATGGGTCGTCATTCACTTGCAAGCAGGGTTACAACTTGCGGCGTCTGCCGGTGATCATCGACAGCGGCAGGTTTTCCTTCATGCGCAGGCTTTCGAACACGGCAGCGGCGATATGCACACCCACCAGCGCCAATAAGGTGTTGGCCATGTACTCGTGGATATCGCGCGGCAGTTCTTCGCCCCAGAAGTAGTCCACTTCTTCCATCAGAAAGCCGCTAACGCCCAAGCCCAGCATCAATGCCAGCATCAACACCATGACCAGGGCACCGAGCGGTGAATGGCCCAGGCGATGGTAGTCTTCGCCGCTGAGCAGCGCATGCATGTGCCATTTGAGTCGTGCCGGGGTCGGCCAGAAGTCCCGCCAGCGCGCGGCCGGTGTGCCGATAAACCCCCAGATCGTGCGCATCAGCACGATGGCCACCGCGTAATAGCCCAGCCATCGGTGCCAGCCGTCACCCTCTTCGGTGAAGAAGTAGCCGCCCACGAAAGCCAGCACCAGCGACCAGTGGCAGAATCTGACCAGCGGGTCCCATAGGCGCAGGGTTTCGTCGTGCACTTCAGTCGATCTCTTCTTTCACCTTTTTGCCAGTGACCGGATCGAAGTAGATTTCGACTTTGCGCTTGTCTTTGTTCCAGCCGTAGATCTCGTAACAGTTGCCATCGGTGATCTTGAACTTCTTGATCTCGTAGCCCTGCTTTTTCAGCTCTTGCTGGAAGTTGTCCGGGTCTTGCCACTGGACCTTGTCAGCTTTGGAACACTCGGTCTTGGCCAGCGCCAGCGGGCTGGACAACAGCAGTGCAACGAGCAGAAGAGTACGCATGAGAAGCCCTCGTGATGATGAAAACACGTGGCAGCACAGCTATGGGGCCTGCCTCGGTAACGGCGTCAGTTCAGCGAAAACGCGGAAGGGGTCGGTCGACCCTCAGCGAGGTCAGGGTTTTTTTGACCAGTGCTTCGTCAGCTTCCACTGCCTTGAGGCTGGCGCGGATTCTGCCGGCGACCGGTACGTCACCTTGGCGGTCTATCCAGTCGGCAATTTCCTTGCAGGCCGAGGCCAATGTGGCTTGCCGATGATCGATCAAGGTCAACAGAGTGGTGATGTCTTTTTCGGACATGATTCATTCCTCCTATCACGGCGTTCAGTGTAGCAGCGGCCATGGAAACTGCCCTGGTCGTTCAGACCAGCAGCGCGGTTGTGACAGGCCGGGTCCTGGCGTACTATCCTTGCCAGCAAGCGATACTCCGCATACTTATAACCAATTCCTCAGCGCACACGCTTCCACTCATGCCCGATGGGCCTGGGTGCTTCAGGCTGGGCGCAATTTCGCGTTCGGCATCTGCAATCGATCTGGAGTAACACCCCCAACGATGAATACACCCGTGGATGCGCGAGCCGGCAGCTGGCTCAGTGTGATAGCCCTGGCCCTGGCGGCGTTTATTTTCAATACCACCGAGTTTGTGCCGGTGGCGCTGCTCAGCGACATTGGTGCAAGTTTTCAGATGTCCACCGCCCAGGTCGGCTTGATGCTGACGATCTACGCCTGGGTGGTAGCGCTGGCGTCACTGCCGATGATGTTGCTGACGCGCAATATCGAACGGCGCAAGCTGCTGATCATTGTCTTTGTACTGTTTATCGTCAGCCATTTGCTGTCGTGGTTGGCGCAGAGCTTCGCCATTCTGTTGCTCAGTCGTATTGGCATTGCGTTGGCGCATGCCGTGTTCTGGGCTATTACCGCATCCCTTGCGGTACGGGTCGCGCCACCGGGGCAACAGGCCAAGGCACTGGGCTTGCTGGCAACCGGCACGACGCTGGCGATGGTGATGGGCATTCCGCTGGGTCGGGTAGTCGGCGAGGCCTTGGGCTGGCGCATCACTTTCCTGGTGATTGCCGGGGTCGCGTTGGCGACCTTGATTTGCCTGGTCAAGTCGCTGCCGCTGTTGCCGAGCCAGAACTCGGGCTCTCTGCGCAGTGTGCCGGTTCTGTTCAAGCGCCCGGCACTGGTGACCGTGTATGTGTTGGTGGCCCTGGTGATTGCCGCGCAATTCACCGCTTACAGCTATATCGAGCCGTTCGCCTTGAACGTGGCGCAGGTTAGTGGCGAATGCACTACGTTGCTTTTATTGCTGTTTGGTGGCGCAGGCGTGTTCGGGTCGGTGCTGTTCAGCCGTTACAGTGAACGCTTCCCCAGCGGCTTCCTGCTGGCCGCTATTGGCATTCTGGCGACCTGCTTGCTGCTGTTGCTGCCCCTGTCGGGGGACTTCGGCCTGCTCGGCACCTTGAGCATGTTCTGGGGCGTGTCGATCATGTGCTTCAGCTTGGCGTTGCAGTCCAAGGTGTTGCTGCTGGCGTCGGATGCTACCGACGTGGCCATGGCGATGTTTTCCGGCATTTACAATATCGGGATTGGCGCCGGAGCCTTGATCGGTAGCCTGGTCAGCGTGCACATGAGCTTGGCCAATATTGGCCTGGTCGGTGGATCGCTTGCGCTGATCGGTTTGTTGTTGTGCGGGGTAACGACTTATCGCTTCAGCCGCTGCGCCTGAGCGCCTCCCCGCACTGTTGAACAGTGGCTTGAATCAGTGCACTGAATCGAGCGCTTTGATGAACAGCACATTGTTTTCCAGGTGAATGTGCTGCATCAGGTCATCGCGAAACTCCAGCAGGCCACGGTACAAGGCGCGCCAGGTGTTGCAGGCGTCTGCAGGTGGGTTGATGTTGTTGGTCAGCGTCAACAGGATGTCCAGGGCTTCACCGTGCTGGTCGTGCTCCAGGCGCAACACTCTGATGGGTGGTGCGGCGCGCTCACCTACGCCTTGTTGCAGCAGGGGGAAGAGAATTTGTTCTTCCTTGAGCATGTGGCCTTCTAGTTCCTGCTGCATGTCCTGAAGATGGTTGGCCAAGCCGTTGGGGCAGGAGCTGCGTGCGCCATGTACCTGCTCTACACGGCGTGCCAGGCGGATCAGCTCCGGCAATTGTTGACGGTGACGGTCGTGGTAGCGCGAGAGAATGTGCGCGATCAACTCGGCTTCCGGCAATTGGCGCCAGTCTTGTGCGCTGGCACCGCTGTCTTGCAACTTACTCAGGGCTTCGGCGATCAGCGTCGGGTCCAGTTGTTTGCCCAAGGCCGCTTCGCGCAGGGTTTTCTGCCCGCCGCAACAAAAATCCAGGTTGAAGCTGTGAAAAATTCGAGTCGCGCCGGGGATGTCGCAGGCCAGTTGACCGAGGCTTTTTTCGAGAAGTATCTGGCTCATCAGGGTTCCTTGGTAGGGATTGCAAAGGTCACCTTGCTGATTGCATTGCCTGTGCCATTTTTAACTGATTGAAATCATGGCGTTTATTTTTTTCAGTGGTGAAAATCACCCTAGTGAGCCAGGGTATATACAACCACATGAGGTCATTAACACCATGCAACGTGAAAGCTTAACCGCCGATCTGGTTGTCGAGTTGCCCAATGCTGTGCGCCTGCAACGGCTGGTACAGACACTGCGCGAGTACTTCAAATGCGGCGCAGTGGGCCTGTTGCGCCTCGATGACGACAGCTTGCGCCCCGTGGCCACCGTCGGTCTGGCGCACGAGGCGCTTGGGCGGCGCTTTGTCATTGCCCAGCATCCGCGCCTGGCCGCGATCATGGCCTCGCGTGAGCCAACCTGGTTCGAGCCGGACAGCCGCTTGCCCGACCCTTACGACGGGTTGCTCGACACGGCGCTTCATGAGCCCCTGGCGGTACATGACTGCATGGGTGTAAGCCTGTATGTGGAGGGGCAGATCTGGGGCGCGATTACCCTGGATGCGCTTCAGGCCGGGACCTTCGATGATGCTTCGCGCATTGAGCTCAAATGCTGCACGCTGCAGATCGAGGCGGCATTGAGGGTTACCCGGCTGGAACAGGAAAACCGCAGCCTGCGCCTGTCACGAAGCGAGCCTGCCGACCTGCGCATGCCCGTGCAGGAGGGCGAGATTCTTGGTCAGAGCCAAGTCATGCATCAGTTGCTCAATGAGCTGGACGTGCTGGCTGACTCGGAGTTGCCGGTATTGCTGCTGGGTGAAACCGGTGTGGGCAAGGAGCTATTCGCCCGGCGCCTGCACCGTATTTCCCGGCGTAGCCATAAGCCGCTGGTGCAGGTCAATTGCGCCGCTTTGCCAGAGTCGCTGGCTGAAAGCGAGCTGTTCGGTCACGTTAAAGGCGCGTTTTCAGGTGCCAACAGTGACCGCGCCGGGCGCTTCGATGCGGCCAATGGCGGCACGCTGTTTCTCGATGAAGTCGGCGAGTTGCCGCTAAGTGTGCAAGCCAAGCTGCTGCGCACGTTGCAGAACGGTGAGATTCAGCGTCTGGGCGCCGATAAACCGCTGCATGTGAATGTGCGCATCATTGCCGCCACCAATCGGCATCTGCCGGACAGTATTCGCGATGGCCTGTTCCGCGCCGATCTCTACCATCGCCTGTCGGTTTACCCGGTGCCGATTCCGCCGTTGCGCGAGCGTGACAACGATGTCTTGATACTTGCCGGCCAGTTTCTCGAACTCAATCGTACCCGCCTGGGCCTGCGCGGCTTGCGCCTGTCGCCGGCCGCCGAGCGGGCGCTCTTGGCCTACCATTGGCCAGGTAACGTACGCGAGCTTGAGCACGTTATCAGCCGAGCCGCCCTCAAGCAGCTCAGTCGCGGTGGCAGCCGCAGCCTGATCATTACCCTGGAGCCAGAAGTGCTCGATCTCGACACCAGCGTGCCCGCTGCAGCCGATACCGAGCTGCCAGAGCAAGGCCATGTGCCGGGTATGCCGCCACCATCGCTGAGCGAGGCGGTCGATGCCTGCCAGCGCCGTACCATCATTCAGGCGCTGGAACTGAGCGAGAACAATTGGGCCAGCGCCGCACGGTTACTCCACGTCGATCCGAGCAACCTGCATAAACTGGCCAAGCGGCTGCGCTTGAAGTAAGCGTGCGACGTTGATGGCGGTCAAGGTGGGAAGCGGGGCAAGCCAACAGACTGCGCACTCCATCCACCGGAGATCACCGTCATGCCCTTGCCCCTGTCCCTGGCACAGATGCGTCGCAACTACACCCTTGGAGGCCTGCAGGAAGACGCCGCGGCGCACGATCCTTTACAGATGTTCGAGCAATGGCTGATACAGGCACGGGAAACCGAGTGCGCTCCGGTGGAGGCCAACAGTATGCACCTGGCGACTGTCGACAGTCAGGGCCGGCCTCATGGCCGCGTGCTGTTGCTCAAGGGCTTGAGCGCGGAGGGCTTTACCTTCTTCGGCAATTACCAGAGCGCCAAGGGCCAGGAACTGGATGCCAACCCTTGGGCGGCCATGACCTTCTTCTGGCCGGGCCTTGAGCGCCAGGTGCGCATTGAGGGGCAGGTCGAACGGCTTTCAACCCAGCTCAGCGATGAGTATTTCGACTCCCGCCCTGTTGCCAGTCGCCTCGGCGCCTGGGCGTCGCCACAAAGCCAGGTACTCACCAACCGGGCGGCGCTGGAGGAATTGCTGGCGCAAACCATTCGCCGCTTCGTCGACCAACCGCTGCAGCGTCCGCAGCACTGGGGCGGCTACTGCCTGCGGCCTGAACGCATGGAGTTCTGGCAGGGCCGCGCCGATCGTCTGCATGACCGCCTGGACTACCGCCTGCAGGGCGGGGTGTGGCAGCGCAGCCGCCTGGCCCCTTGAACGCCACTTCCGCTAGAGGTACCTCCTTGGAGGAATAGGTTCGCTGGCGGTTTCGGTTCAGGCTTTGGCGCATTCACACTAAGGGAGGGTCCGCACATGGCCCATCTGGCGCAACACACCTTTCAGCCGCTGAACATTGCGGTACTGACCATCAGCGATACACGCAGCTTTGACAACGACACCTCGGGCCAGACGCTGTGCGATTTGTTGCAGACAGCCGGGCATCAGTTGGTTGATCGCGACTTGGTCAAGGACGATATCTACCAGATTCGGGCCACGATTTCGCGCTGGATTGCCGACCCCAAGGTGCAGGTTGTGCTGACCACCGGCGGCACCGGATTTACCGCACGCGACAACACGCCGCAAGCGGTCGAGCCACTGCTCGATAAACACGTGGAAGGCTTTGGTGAGTTGTTCCGTCAGGTTTCGCTGGCGGAAATCGGCATGTCCAGCCTGCAGTCGCGGGCGCTGGCCGGAATGAGCAACGGTGTGCTGGTGTGCTGTGTTCCAGGTTCGCCTGGAGCCTGTCGCACCGCCTGGAACCAGATCCTGCTTGGACAACTCGACAGCCGCACCGGGCCGTGCAATTTCGCCCCGCATCTGAAGGTCCAGGCTGACCAGGTAATCGAGGCCTGTGGGGGCCGCCCATGAGCCATAAAGTATGTGACAGCGGCAAGTTGATGCCGGTCGATCAGGCAATCGCTCACTTGCTCGAACAGGTGCCGCCCCCTCCGGCAGCGCAAAGCGTGTTGTTGGAGAAAGCTTTGGGCCGGGTACTGGCAGTGGATATCCACTCACCGCTCGACCTTCCAGGTTGGGACAACAGCGCGATGGATGGCTTCGCCTTTCGCGCAGTTGATCTTCCTGCTGCGGGTGGTTGCCTGAAGCTGGCCGGGCGCATCGCCGCGGGGCAGGCGGCTACTACGCCGCTGCTGGAGGGGCAGGCCGTGCGCATTTTTACCGGGGCGCCGTTGCCACCGGGCGCCGACACCGTCGTGCCGCAGGAGCTTTGTCGGGTCGAAGACGATCAGGTCTGGCTGCCGGCGGCAAGCCTCGGCGATCACGTGCGCAAGGCGGGCGAGGAAATGCGCAAGGGCTACCTGCTGCTCCAGGCCGGTAAACGCCTGCGTGCCCAGGAGTTGGGCCTGCTGGCTGCTGCCGGGGTGCGTTGGGTGGACGTCTATCGTCCCTTGCGTGTGTGCCTGCTCAGTAGCGGCGATGAGCTGCGTGAACCCGGTCAACCCCTGGCGCCGGGGCAAATCTACAACAGCAATCGCTATTGCCTGTCGGCGCTCTTGCAAGGCTGGGGTGTCGAGGTCCATGACTATGGGGTAATGGCCGATGATCTTTCCGCCAGCTGTCACGCCTTGAGCCTGGCCGCCTCTGAGTGCGATCTGATGCTCAGCTCCGGCGGTGTCTCGGTTGGCGAGGAAGACCACCTCAAACACGCCATCGAGACCTTGGGCAGGCTGGATCTCTGGCGCCTGGCGATTCAACCGGGCAAGCCGCTGGCCTTTGGGCAAGTGGCGGGCAAGCCCTGGATCGGTATGCCTGGCAACCCTGCCGCGGCATTGATCACCGCCCTGATAGTTGTTCGTCCGTTTTTGCTCAGAGCCCAGGGTGTACGTGATGTATCGCCGCGGCCGATGGCCATGCCGGCAGGCTTCGACTGGTTGCAGCGCAATAAGCGCCGGCAGTACCTGCGCGCCCGTTTGACGCTGCAGGAAAATGGCCAGCCGAGTATCCAACTGCACCCGCAGCAAAGCTCGGCGATGCTCGCGGCAGCCTGTTGGGCCGATGGCCTGGCGGTGGTGGAGTGCGAGCAATTGGTCCACGAGCACGACAGTGTGACCTTCCTGTCTTTCGCTGAACTCATGCAGTAATGAGCCTTGATTGCCGTCAAGGCCTGCGCCGTCGGTCTGGCTAGACTGGCGGCGCATTTTCGATTGCACCGGGCCTGCTCGCGTTACGCATCGGAGGCGGGGTCGAGACAAGTTCTTTGATGAGGAGTACCCATGCAACTGGTCTGCCCGGCAGGGAATCTGCCTGCGCTCAAAGCGGCGGTGCGCCAAGGCGCCGATGCTGTCTACGTCGGCTTTCGCGATGACACCAACGCCCGGCACTTTGCCGGACTGAACATGGACGACAAGCAGTTTGACGCCGCCGTCGCCCATATCCGCCAACACCAACGCAAACTCTATGTCGCGGTCAATACCTACCCGCAACCCCAAGGCTGGGAACGATGGCAACGGGCAGTGGATCGCGCCGCCGACTATGGCGTTGATGCGCTGATTGCCGCCGACCCCGGCGTTCTGGGCTATGCCAGCCAGCGCCATCCCAACCTGAACCTGCACCTGTCGGTACAGGGCTCGGCCACCAACGCCAGTGCCCTGGCGTTCTATGCCCAGCACTACAACATCCGCCGGGCGGTGTTGCCGCGCGTACTGTCGCTGGCGCAGGTGCGTCAGGTCGCCGCCAACAGCACAGTACCCATTGAAGTTTTTGCGTTTGGCAGTTTGTGCATCATGGCCGAAGGCCGTTGCCACTTATCGTCGTATATCACCGGTGAGTCACCGAACCTGTGCGGGGTGTGCTCGCCGGCCAAGGCCGTGCGCTGGAGTGAGGACAGCGATGGTTTGAGCGCCCGCCTGAGCGAAGTGCTCATCGATCGTTACAGCCCGCAGGAACCTGCCGGTTATCCGACCTTGTGCAAGGGCCGTTTCCTGGTGGGGGGCAAGCGCTTCCATGCCCTTGAAGAGCCCACCAGTCTGGATACCCTTGATCTGCTGCCGGAGTTGGTGGCCATGGGGGTAGAGGCGGTCAAGATCGAGGGCCGCCAGCGCAGCCCCGCCTACGTCGAACAGGTCACTCAGGTGTGGCGTGCGGCGCTTGATTCTCATCGCCAGGCGCCCGAGCGCTTCGCAGTCAAAGATCAGTGGCGCAAAGTGCTGGCTGGTCTGTCCGAAGGCAGCCAGACCACCCTGGGTGCCTACCATCGATCATGGCAATGAGGGACTGGACATGAAACTCAGCCTGGGACCTGTCCTGTACTACTGGGACAAAGAGCAATTGGGACGTTTCTATTCCGAGATGGCCGGCTTACCGCTGGATGTCATCTACCTGGGTGAAACCGTCTGTTCAAAACGCCGGGCCATGGGCCTGGATCATTGGTTGGGCCTGGCGCGTGAACTGCAAAGCGTCAGTCAGGCGCAGATTGTCCTGTCGAGCCTGACCCTGGTCGAGGCCGCCTCGGAACTCTCCAGCCTGCGGCGCTTGTGCGACAACGGCCAGTTGCTGGTGGAAGCCAACGACATGGGCGCGGTGCAGTTTCTGGCCGAGCGCAAATTGTCCTTCGTCGGCGGCCCGGCGCTCAACCTGTATAACGGTCATGCCCTGGCGCAGATGCAGTCCTGCGGCCTGATTCGTTGGGTGCCGCCAGTGGAATGTTCGGCAGCACTGATTCGCTCGATACTCGATCAGCTCAAGGGGCTGGGACGCGATTTGCCGGAGGTCGAAGTCTTTGCCTATGGGCACTTGCCGCTGGCGTATTCGGCGCGCTGCTTCACTGCGCGTGCCGAGAATCGGCCCAAGGACGACTGCCAGTTCTGCTGCCTGAACTATCCCGATGGCCTGGCCCTGAGTAGCCAGGAGGGTCAGCCACTGTTCACCCTCAACGGCATCCAGACCATGTCGGCCGAGGTCACTAACCTGTTGGCCGACTACGCCGGGCTCACGGCCAGCGGCGCGGACATGTTGCGTTTGAGCCCGCGCGCCGAGGGTATGGTCGAGGTGGTCGAAGCCTTCGATCGTGTGCGCCAGGGTGAAATGCCGCCGCTGCACGTAGAGGGCTGCAATGGTTACTGGCATGGACAGGCAGGAATGCTGCGAGTAGAGGAGGTGGGCCTGTGTTGAATCGAAAGGAATGGCTACTGCGTGGCGCCGACCGGGTGCTTCCACTGATCCGTCGGGTGCCATTTGTGCTGCAGCGCGTAGCATTGCAGCAGGCGCTTAATCGTTGCCTGGCCGAGCCACTGAAGAACGGAGATTTCGATTTGCTGCGTGGGCGCTGGTTGTGCCTGCGTATTCCCGATCTGGATTTGAGCTGGTACGTGACCCGCACCATTTATGGTTTGCAGATAGCCGCGCAAGCCAAGGCCGATGTGACCATTCGCGGCAACTGGCGTGAATTTCTGCTGCTGGCCAGCCGTCAGGAAGATCCTGATACGCTGTTCTTCAGGCGGCGTTTGGTGATTGAAGGGGACACCGAGCTGGGGCTAACCCTGAAAAACCTGATCGACAGCCTCGACCCTGACGTGTTGCCAGTTTGGCTGTGGCGCAATCTGGAGCGGGCGGGCAAGGGCTTGGCCACAGGCTAAGCCGCTCGCGCTCAGACCATGTGATCCGCCAGCAACTGGCGGATCTCGGCGAACACCTCATCGGCCTGCGCCGGGCTGCAATCCTCCCCGTAACGCTTGCGCAGGCCCATTTGGCTGAGGATCAGATGCTGGTCCGCCTGCAGGCCGTGCAGGTGCAGGCAACTGGCGACGCACTCCAGTGGGCAACCATCGAGCGCCAGAATCGGCCGTCCTGAACGGGCCAGATTGACCAGCGCCGGCACCTGCCCACCCACCCCGACAATGCAGGACATCTGTGCCAGACCCTCGCGGTCCAGGCGCAGTGCCACGTCATTGGCCAGTTGCGCAACGTTGGAACAGCCGGAGCAGGAGTACACCAGGGGCAGGGTAGTGCGAGACATGAAGGCTCTCCAGTGGTAGGCCGATCAGACCTGATAGTCGGCCAGCGCATCGTTTGCCAAGATGCGGATGTCGCGACGCTCCATGGCAATCAGGCCGTTCTCCACCAGGCGATGGAGGATGCGTGAAAAGGTTTCCGGCTGGATGCCCAGTTTCGAGGCAACCAGGCGTTTAGACACCTGCAGCAGCACGCGGCCATCCTCCGGGTCCTGTTCCTGCAGCAAGAAGTTGATAACCCGTTGGCTGGCGCTGGCCAGGGTCAAGGTGTCGATGTCCTTGAGCCGTTGATGCAGGTGGATGCTCATACTGGCCAGGATTGCCAGGCACACTTGTGGCTGATCTTCCAGGGCATTGCGGTAGTGGCTGCCTTCGATGCTGACCACCACGCTGTCCTTGAGCGCAGTGGCGCTGACCGGGTAATAGCGGGTCTGGCTGAACAGCAGGGCTTCGGCAAAGGATTGCCCGGGCTGGATGATCTCGACGAGATTCTCCTGGCCCTGGGCGGTGATGCGATACAGCTTGATCTGGCCACTGACCAGAAGAAAGAAACGTTTGGCCGGGTCACCCTGGTGCATGAGGGTGTCGTGGCAACTCAGGCGACGCTGCAAGGCCAAACCACAGACCTGTTCGAAAACGCGTTCGGGCAGGTTGCTGAATAGGTGGTGGCGGCGCAAAAACAGTACAAGGGAAGGGTTGGTCAGCATGGAGTACCTCCTGCCGGTATGGTAGACCTGCGGGGACTTGCGGCCTATGCCTCCGCCGGCCTACCTCCAAAGGGGCAGTCAGCCCTGGCGCAGGTGCTCCATGGCCCATACTGCGGCCTCGACCCGCGAGCGCAGGCCCAGCTTGTGCAGCAGATTCTTCACATGAACTTTGACCGTGCCTTCGGTGATCCCCAGTTTGTGGCCAATGACTTTGTTGCTGTAGCCGCTGGCGATGGTCTTGAGCACCTGGCGCTCGCGCTCGGTGAGTTCTACCTCCGGTTGGCGTGGCGGTGAACGCAGCGCCTGGGCCATGACTTGGGTAAGTCCCGGGCTGATCACCAGGGACCCGTTCATGGCATCACGGATGTACTGGATCAGCAGTTCCGGCTCCATGTCCTTGAGCAAGTAGCCGTCGGCGTCCAGGCGCAGGGCGTCACGGATGTCGTCTTCGGCATCGGAGACGGTGAACAGCAGGACCTTGCCGGTATAGGCCTGGGCGCGCAGGTGGCGCAGGGTCTCGATGCCGTTCATCTGCGGCATGTTGTTGTCCAGCAGGACCAGATCCGGTTGCAGCGGCTCGATCATGGCCAGCGCTTCTTCACCATGATTGGCTTCGCCAACGATGTCGAAGTCGTCTTCAAGTTCGAGCATCTGGCGGATGCCGCGACGCATCATGGGGTGGTCATCGACCAGGAGAATACGGCAGCGCACGGGCATGTTCATGAGATGTTTCCTTGTAAGGGTTGCCCGAGAAATTCCGGTCGGAACTCCATCTGGACGAGGGTACCTTGCGGGTCCCTGGAGAGTATTTGCAGGTGGCCGTGCAGGCTGCGAGCGCGTTCATCCATGATGTGCAGGCCATGGTGCTCACGCGGATCACGACTGCCGACGAAGCCGCGGCCGTCGTCTTCGATGGACAGGCGTACGATTTCTCCCTCCTGACGCAACTCCAGCCAGGCGTTCTGGGCGTGGGCGTGGCGCAGGCAATTGGACAGCGCCTCACGGGTGATCTGCAGGATGTGGATCTGCTCGCTGGCTGACAGCTCGAAGGCCAGGTTGTCGACTTTCAGGTGAACCTGGAAATCGCCGCGACGGCTGAATTCCTGGGTGGTGTCCTTGAGGCCCTGGACCAAGCCTGCGTCCTGGATCTGCAGGCGGAAGGTGGTCAGCAGCTCGCGCAACTGGCGGTAGGCATTGTTCAGGCCTTCGCGCAGCTCGGCAGTCACGCTCTCCAGGGTCTCTACCGATTCGCCACGGCGCATCAGGGTTTGCATGCGGCTGACCTGCAGTTTCATGTACGAAAGGGCCTGGGCCAGCGAGTCATGCAGCTCGCGGGCAATAATGGCGCGCTCTTCGAGCAACAGCAGGCGGTGGTCTTGCTCGCGCTGGCGTTTGAGTGACAGCGAGGTGCCGATCAGGTTGGCCAAGGCCTGGATAAGTTGAGTCTCCCAGGCCTGCGGAGCGTGGCCATCGATAAAGTGTGCCTTGAGCTCACCCAGGGTGCTGCCCTGGTTGCTGATGCTGTAGACATGCGGTTTGAGTTGCACATGGCGCTGGCACGTTGCGCAGTCGGTGCTGGCGCAGATTCTGCGGCTGTCGGCGCCATGCAGGGCGAGTAATTGCTGGGCCGGCGCTTGTAATTGGCCCTGCAGGCAAAGCGACAGGCGCAGGCCGGGCAGGCGCTGCTGGAAGCGCCGGATCAGTTCATCCAGACCTTCGGCGTTGGCCAGGCGCGTGGCCAGGCTAGCGCTGCTCTGGTACAGCAACTCCAGCGCGGCGTTGGCTTGTTGCAGGTTCAAGGTTTTTTGCTGGACCTGGGATTCCAGCGTGCGATGGGACTGCTCGATGGTTTCGGCCATGGCGTTGAAGCTGGTGGCCAGTTGACCCAACTCATCTTCGGATTGGTGATTGACCCGAGCCTGGAACTCGCCACGGCGAAAGCGCTGGGTCGCATCCACCAATTCCTGCAGCGGGCTGATAACGCTGCTCTGCAGTTCGTACAGGCCAATGAGCAGGACGATCATGGTGATGAACAGGGCCGCGCCCTGGATCATCTGTTGCCAGGTCTGTTTATGTTCGCTCTGGCGCTGCAGCAAGTTGACGAAATGGTTGAGTTGTTCGATGAAGGGTAGGGCGTTGGCCTGGAATGCCATGGCATCGCCGCGTTCCAGCGCCGGATTCAAGGTGTCGCGCCAGTACGCCAGCAGTTGTTGGTAGCTGGCGTCGACGGCCTTGTTGCTGCCGTCTTCCAGTACGGCCTTCAAGGTCTGGCTATTGAGGCGCTGTTGCAGGCTTTGGCTGACGTGGGCGATTTCATCGGCGTTGGCGCCGGAGGCCAGTTTCCAGCTCAGGCGGTATGTTTCCATGCGCACCGAGCCTGCGGTGTTGATCGCCGCCGCATCACCCTGGCTGAACCAGGCGATCAGACCAGCGCTCAAGGAACTCGCCAGCGCCAGCACGGCGATCAGGATAACGGCGAGACCGGCTCGGGCGGGCAACGAGCTACGCAGCCAGCGGATCATGTCCGCAGGCCGACGAAAAAATGATGGAAAACACGCATGCAGGGCTCCGTTGTTATGACTGCCGATGTTTCTGCAGCCCGTCCCTGGCGTTCTACCTCTAAAGAGTTTCTATCCTTCGAACCAGCCCGAATCCATCGGTGAAAAACGCCAAAACACTGATAAACAACGGGTTTTGAGGTTTTTACTGTCTACCTCGTTGGAGGTAGATGGGTAAAGCATAGACCTGATTCGCTTTTGGGTTCGTTGATCCGTATCAAGTTTTTACCGGGTTCGCCTCTCTAGTCTGCCGCCATTGCTTTTAATCGGGAGACCCAACATGAACCCACCGCGTGTAAGACAAGGCCTGGTTTTAGGCATGAGCACGCTGGCCTTCACCGTCTGCTTCATGGTCTGGATGATGTTTGCCGTGCTGGGCGTGCCGATCAAGGAACTGCTTCAGCTCAATGAGACCCAGTTTGGTTTGCTGGCCGCTACTCCCGTACTGACAGGTTCATTGGTGCGCTTGCCACTGGGGATACTGACCGACCGTTTTGGTGGTCGCATTGTGTTCTTCCTGCTGATGTTGTCCTGTGTATTGCCGCTGTACTTGATCAGCCACGCTACAGCCTACTGGCAGTTCCTGGCACTGGGGCTGTTTGTTGGCCTTGCCGGTGGCTCCTTCTCGGTGGGTATTGCTTACGTCGCCAAATGGTTTGAAAAGGAAAACCAGGGCTTCGCCATGGGCGTGTTCGGTGCTGGTAACGCCGGTTCGGCGCTGACCAAGTTTCTCGCTCCCGCGTTGATTGCAGCGGGTAGCTGGCAGCTGGTACCGAAAGTCTTCAGCGCCATCCTGTTCATTACCGCGCTGTTGTTCTGGTTCCTTACTTCTGACAACAAAGCACACCGCAGTGCCAACGGCGCGACCCTCGCTGAGCAACTCAAGTCGCTGAAAGACCCTGCGGTGTGGCGCTACTGCCAGTACTACTCGATTGTCTTCGGCGGCTATGTAGCGCTGGCACTGTGGATGACCAAGTACTACGTCGAGGAATACGGCTTCACCCTGCAAAGCGCAGCACTGCTGGCTGCCTGCTTTTCACTGCCAGGTGGCGTGCTGCGTGCGGTCGGCGGCTGGATGTCGGATCGCTGGGGCGCTCAGAGCGTGACCTGGTGGGTGCTGTGGGTCAGTTGGATCTGCTTGTTCCTGCTTTCCTACCCACAGACTCAGTTGCAAGTGCAGACCCTCAACGGCCCGCTGGATTTTCATATCGGCCTGAATCCTGTGCTGTTCACCGTACTGCTGTTCATCATCGGCATTGCCTTCGCCTTCGGCAAAGCCTCGGTATTCAAGTACATCGCCAATGACTACCCACAGAACATGGGTGCGGTCTCGGGCATCGTCGGTCTCGCTGGCGGCCTGGGTGGCTTTGTTCTGCCCATCATGTTTGGCGCCCTGGTCGATCTGACCGGCGTGCGCTCCTCGGCTTTCATGCTGCTGTACGGCGTGGTCTGGGTGTCGCTGATCTGGATGTACTTCAGCGAAATCCGCAAACGCCCGCTGCTCGGTAAACAGCCGCAGACGACTTCGAATTCGTTTTCAAGCATTGCCCAAGGAGAAGACCATGTCGGTTCTTAAGAAGCCTGACTCAGGCCCGGTCATACATGACTGGCGTCCTGAGGACCCCGCATTCTGGGGGCGTAGCGGCAAAAAGACTGCAACCCGCAACCTGTGGATTTCCATTCCCGCGCTGCTGTTGGCCTTTGCCGTGTGGATGGTCTGGAGCACGGTGATCGTGCGCCTCAACGCTATCGGCTTTACCTTCACCACTGACCAGTTGTTCTGGTTGGCAGCCTTGCCGGGCTTGTCTGGCGCAACCTTGCGGGTGTTCTACTCGTTCATGGTGCCGATTTTCGGTGGCCGTCGCTGGACTGCAATCAGTACCGCTTCGTTGCTGGTGCCAACCCTGTGGATGGGCTTTGCCGTACAGGACCCAAGCACCCCTTACCACGTGTTCGTGATCATCGCCTTGCTGTGCGGGTTCGGTGGCGGCAACTTCGCCTCGAGCATGTCCAACATCAGCTTCTTCTATCCAAAGTCGCAGCAGGGCACTGCCCTGGGTTTGAACGCCGGCCTGGGGAACCTGGGTGTTTCGGTCATGCAGTTCGCCGTGCCTATGGTGATTACCTTCGGCGTGTTCGGTGTGCTCGGCGGCCAACCGCAGGTGCTCGCCGATGGTACTCAGTTGTGGCTGCAGAACGCAGGCTTCCTGTGGGTGCCGTTCATTGTCGCGGTGACGCTGCTGGCCTGGTTCTGCATGAATGACCTGTCCAGCGCCAAAGCCTCGTTCAGCGAGCAGGCGGTGATTTTCAAGCGCAAGCACAACTGGCTGATGTGCTGGTTGTACCTGGCCACCTTTGGCTCGTTCATTGGCTTCTCCGCTGCATTCCCGATGCTGATCAAAACCTCGTTCCCGGAAGTCAACGCCTTGGCTTTCGCGTTCCTTGGCCCGCTGGTTGGCGCCCTGGTGCGTCCGCTGGGCGGCTGGTTGGCGGACAAGCTTGGCGGCGCACGGGTAACGCTGTGGAACTTCGTGCTGATGATCGTGATGGTCTTCGGCGTGCTGCACTTCGTCCCGCAACCAGGAGTTGCCGGCAATTTCTACGGCTTCCTGGGCATGTTCATGCTGCTGTTCTTCACCACCGGCATTGGCAACGGTTCGACCTTCCGCATGATCCCGGTGATTTTCCGCACCCAGCATGAAAAAGCCGCTGCCGGCAAAGGTGCCAAGGCGCACGAACAGGCATTGAAAGATGCGGGCAAGGAATCGGCTGCGGTGCTCGGTTTCAGCTCGGCGATTGGCGCCTTCGGTGCCTTCTTCATTCCCAAGACCTTCGGCTCGTCGATGGCCATGACCGGTAGTCCGGCGATGGCGTTCTACATGTTCGTCGGTTTTTACCTGAGTTGCATTGTCGTGACCTGGTGGTGGTACGCCCGTAAAGGCGCCGCAACCCCCTGCTGACACGATCTGAATTCAACCTTTGCGTGGGTGGGGCATAGACCCCACAGCAAGCCTGAGAGGAAAGCATCATGAGCCATCTGCTCGATCAACTGCGGTTCTTCAACCGCAAGCAAGGCGAGTTCTCCGAAGGTCACGGGGAAACTCGCAAAGAGTCGCGCGACTGGGAGAACGTCTACCGTTCGCGTTGGCAGTACGACAAGATCGTGCGTTCCACCCATGGGGTGAACTGCACCGGCTCCTGCTCGTGGAAGATCTACGTGAAAAACGGCCTGATCACCTGGGAAACCCAGCAGACCGACTACCCGCGCACCCGTAACGATCTGCCCAACCACGAACCACGCGGCTGCCCACGGGGTGCCAGCTACAGCTGGTACATCTACAGTGCCAACCGTCTGAAATACCCGAAAATCCGCAAGCCTCTGCTCAAGCTGTGGCGCGAAGCGCGTCAGAGCATGGCACCGGTCGAGGCCTGGGCGAGCATCGTCGAGAACAAGGCCAAGGCTGATTCGTACAAGAGCAAACGCGGCATGGGTGGTTTTATCCGCTCCAGCTGGGACGAAGTCACCGAGATCATCGCTGCGGCCAACGTCTACACCGTCAAGCAGTACGGTCCTGACCGGGTAGTGGGCTTCTCGCCGATCCCGGCGATGTCGATGGTCAGCTACGCTGCCGGCGCCCGCTACCTGTCGCTGATCGGTGGCACCTGCCTGAGTTTCTATGACTGGTACTGCGACCTGCCTCCAGCATCGCCGATGGTCTGGGGCGAGCAGACCGACGTGCCGGAATCGGCCGACTGGTACAACTCCAACTACATCATCGCCTGGGGCTCCAACGTTCCGCAGACCCGTACCCCGGATGCGCACTTCTTCACCGAAGTTCGCTACAAGGGCACCAAGACTGTGGCAATCACTCCCGACTACTCGGAGGTGGCCAAGCTCACCGACCTGTGGCTGAACCCGAAACAGGGTACCGATGCGGCCCTGGCCCAAGCGTTCAACCACGTCATTTTCAAAGAGTTCCACCTCGACAAGCCAAGCGCCTACTTCACCGAGTACGCCAAGCGCTACACCGACTTGCCAGTACTGGTGCTGCTCAAGCCGATGCTTGGCACCGCACCGGGCGCGGGCTACCAGCCTGACCGCTTCCTGCGCGCCTCGGACCTGGCTGACAATCTGGGTCAGGAAAACAATCCAGAGTGGAAAACCATCGCGCAGAATGCTGACGGTGAGTTGGTTTCACCGCAAGGCTCGATCGGCTATCGCTGGGGCGAGCAGGGCAAGTGGAACATCCTCGCCCGTGAAGGCGGCGCCGGTCGCGAAATCGACCTGACCCTGAGCCTGATCGGTGGCGACGTCGCCGAAGTAGCCTTCCCGTATTTCGCCGGTGAATCCCACGAGCACTTCCAGCATGTGGCCGGTGATGCCGTGCAGTACCGCCGTGTACCGGTGCGCAGCCTGACCCTGGCCGATGGCAGCCAGGTCAAGGTAGCCACCGTGTTCGACCTGTCGGCGGCTAACCTGGCAATCGACCGTGGCCTGGGTGGCGCCAACGTTGCGCGTGACTACGACGACGCCAATGTACCGGGCACTCCCGCCTGGCAAGAGCAGATCACTGGCGTGAGCCGTGAGAAGGCTATCCAGATTGCGCGCGAATTTGCCGACAACGCCGACAAGACCCGTGGACGCTCGATGATCATCGTCGGTGCGGCGATGAACCACTGGTACCACATGGACATGAACTACCGCGGGCTGATCAACATGCTCATGCTCTGCGGTTGCGTCGGTCAGACCGGTGGTGGCTGGGCTCACTATGTAGGCCAGGAAAAACTGCGCCCACAATGCGGTTGGCTGCCATTGGCCTTTGGCCTGGACTGGAGCCGTCCGCCTCGGCAGATGAACGGCACCAGCTTCTTCTATGCCCACAGCTCGCAGTGGCGCCATGAAAAAATGAACATGCACGACGTGCTCTCGCCCCTGGCTGACAAGAGCCAGTTCCCAGAGCATGCGCTGGACTACAACATCCGCGCCGAACGTGCCGGCTGGCTGCCTAGCTCGCCACAGTTCAATACCAACCCGCTGAAAATCGCTCGCGACGCGGCCGCCGCCGGCATGACGCCCAAGGACTATGTAGTCAAGGGCTGGCAGGACGGTAGCGTGCGCTTTGCCTGCGAACAGCCGGACAACCCGGTCAACTTCCCGCGCAACATGTTCGTCTGGCGTTCCAACCTGCTCGGTTCGTCCGGCAAGGGCCACGAGTACATGCTCAAGTACCTGCTGGGTACTCGCAACGGTGTGATGAACGAAGACATCGGCCAGGTCGGCGACTGCAAGCCGATGGAAGCTGAATGGGTCGACGATGGTGCCATCGGCAAGCTCGACCTGGTGACTACCCTGGACTTCCGCATGTCCTCCACTTGCGTGTATTCCGACATCGTTCTGCCGACCGCTACCTGGTACGAGAAGGACGACATGAACACCTCGGACATGCACCCCTTCATTCACCCGCTGTCGGCTGCCATTGATCCGGCCTGGGAATCACGTTCGGACTGGGAGATCTACAAAGGTATCGCCAAAGCCTTCTCGCGTATGGCCGAAGGGCATCTGGGCATCGAACAGGACGTGGTCAGCGTACCGCTGATGCACGACAGTGTTGGCGAGCTGGCCCAGCCGTTCGGTGGCACTGACTGGAAAACCGCCGGTGTTGCACCTGAGCCGGGCAAGAACGCGCCGAACCTGCAAGTGGTCGAGCGCAACTACCCGAACATCTACAAGCAGTTCACCTCCCTCGGCCCACTGCTGGACAAGCTTGGCAACGGTGGTAAAGGCATCAACTGGGAAACCCAGGAAGAAGTCGATTTCCTCGGCGAACTGAACTACCGCGAGAAAGAAGAAGGTATCAGCCAGGGTCGGCCGAAAATCGATACAGCGATCGATGCTGCTGAAGTCATCCTTTCGTTGGCGCCGGAAACCAACGGTCATGTCGCGGTCAAGGCCTGGGCAGCATTGTCCGAGTTCACCGGTATCGACCACAGCCACCTGGCATTGCCAAAGGCTCACGAGGCCATCCGCTTCCGCGACATTCAGGCGCAGCCACGCAAGATCATCTCCAGCCCAACCTGGTCGGGTCTTGAAGACGAACATGTCAGCTACAACGCCGGCTACACCAACGTTCACGAGAATATCCCATGGCGCACCATTACCGGTCGCCAGCAGTTCTATCAGGATCACCCGTGGATGCAGGCTTTCGGCGAGCAGTTGATGAGCTACCGTCCGCCGGTCAACACCCGCACCATCGCCGGTGTGAAAGGCAAACGTAGCAACGGTGAAACCGAGATCGTCCTGAACTGGATCACTCCGCACCAGAAGTGGGGCATCCATAGTACGTACACCGACAACTTGCTGATGCTTACCCTGAGCCGCGGCGGCCCGATTATCTGGCTGTCCGAGATCGACGCCAAACGCGCCGGTATCGAAGACAACGACTGGGTCGAATGCTTCAACGTCAACGGCGCCTTGACCGCCCGTGCGGTGGTCAGTCAGCGCGTCAAGGAGGGCATGGTGATGATGTACCACGCCCAGGAACGGATCGTGAACGTGCCTGGTTCGGAAACCACCAAGACCCGCGGCGGCCACCACAACTCGGTTACCCGTGTGGTGCTCAAGCCCACTCATATGATCGGCGGCTATGCCCAGCAGGCCTATGGGTTCAACTACTACGGCACGGTCGGTTGCAACCGCGATGAATTCGTCGTGGTGCGCAAAATGGCCAAGGTCGATTGGCTCGACGGTTCGCGCGGCGATGAGCTGCCACGTCCTCTGCCAACCGATATTGAATAAGGAGTGCTGTCATGAAGATTCGTTCACAAGTTGGCATGGTCCTGAACCTGGACAAATGCATCGGCTGCCACACCTGTTCAATTACCTGCAAAAACGTCTGGACCAGCCGTGAAGGCATGGAATACGCCTGGTTCAACAACGTTGAGACCAAGCCTGGTATCGGCTACCCGAAAGAGTGGGAAAACCAGGACAAATGGAAGGGCGGCTGGGTACGCAACAGCAATGGCTCGATCACCCCGCGCATCGGTGGCAAGTTCCGCGTGCTGGCGAACATTTTCGCCAACCCGGACCTGCCTGGTCTTGACGACTACTACGAGCCGTTCGACTTCGACTACCAGCACCTGCACACCGCACCGCTGGGCGATCACCAACCTACTGCGCGGCCGCGCTCGGTGGTGTCTGGCAAGCGCATGGAAAAAATCGAATGGGGCCCGAACTGGGAAGAAATCCTCGGCACCGAGTTTGCCAAGCGCCGCAAGGACAAGAACTTCGACAAGATCCAGGCAGACATCTACGGAGAGTACGAAAACACCTTCATGATGTACCTGCCGCGTCTGTGCGAGCACTGCCTGAACCCAGCGTGCGCAGCTTCGTGCCCGAGCGGTGCGATCTACAAGCGTGAGGAAGATGGCATTGTCCTGATTGACCAGGAAAAATGCCGCGGCTGGCGGATGTGCATCAGCGGCTGCCCGTACAAGAAAATCTACTTCAACTGGAAGAGCGGCAAATCCGAGAAGTGCATTTTCTGCTACCCACGGATCGAAGCCGGGATGCCGACTGTTTGCGCCGAAACCTGCGTTGGCCGTATTCGCTACCTGGGTGTGCTGCTGTACGACGCCGACCGCATCAGCGAAGTGGCCAGCACAGCCAACGAGCATGACCTGTACGAGAAACAGCTGGAGATTTTCCTCGACCCCAACGACCCGGCAGTCATTCGCCAGGCCCTGAAGGATGGCGTGCCGCAGTCGGTGATCGACGCTGCGCAGCGCTCGCCAGTGTACAAAATGGCGGTTGACTGGAAGCTGGCCCTGCCACTGCACCCTGAGTACCGCACCCTGCCGATGGTGTGGTACGTACCGCCACTGTCGCCAATCCAGAACGCCGCCGCCGCTGGCACCGTGGGCATGAACGGGATTATCCCGGATGTCGACAGCCTGCGTATTCCACTGCGCTACCTGGCCAACCTACTCACCGCCGGTGACGAGAAGCCGGTGAAACGTGCCCTCAAGCGTTTGCTGGCCATGCGTGCCTACAAGCGTTCCGAGCAGGTTGAAGGTGTGCAGGACCTGCAAGTGCTCAAAGACGTTGGTTTGAGCGTGAACCAGGTCGAGGAGATGTACCGCTACCTGGCCATCGCCAACTACGAAGACCGCTATGTAGTACCTAGCGCTCACCGTGAAGAAGCAATGAGCGATGCGTTTGCCGAGCGTTCCGGTTGTGGCTTCAGCTTCGGCAGTGGTTGCAGTGGTAGCTCCGACACCAACATGTTCGGTGCCAAGAAAGCCAACCGCCGCGACATCCTCAAAACCGTGCAGTTGTGGGAGGACTGAGTATGCGCATTCTTAAAGTGATTTCGTTGCTGCTCGATTATCCAACCGAAAGTCTGGTGGCCGGACGCGATGAGCTGGAACTGGCCATACATCAGTCGCGGGAAATCAGCCCGAACCAGCGCGGCGCGCTGTTCGAGCTGCTCGAACTGATCTGTAACAACGACCTGATGGATGGCCAGGAGCACTACGGCGCACTGTTCGGTCGTGGTCGCTCACTGTCGCTGCTGTTGTTCGAGCACGTGCATGGCGAATCGCGCGACCGTGGCCAGGCCATGGTCGACATGCTCGCCCAGTATGAAGACGCCGGCTTTGCCATCGGCGTCAAGGAGCTGCCGGACTACATTCCGCTGTACCTGGAGTACCTCTCGACCCGCGACGATCTGGAGGCCCGCGAGGGCCTCGCAGATATCGCCCATCTGCTGGCGCTGCTCGCTGCACGCCTGGAAGAGCGCGAGAGCGGATATGCCAGTTGCTTCCGTGCGCTGCTGCAAATCGCCGGTTCCGAGCCGCATCAAGCGGTGGCTGATCTGCGCGAACAAGTAGCGGCCGAGCAACGTGATGACTCGCTCGAAGCCCTGGACAAAATCTGGGAAGAAGAGGCAGTGGACTTCCTCAAGGCCGAGCAGCAGGAGCGCTGCAGCTCGCTGCCAAGCGCCCCTGGCAAGGCGCGGGAAGAAAGTGCGGTACCGCTGCATTGGGTCGATTTTCAGCAACAAGGGCAGGCCAGCGCGCCGGCCGGGGAGGTGAACAATGTCTAAATGGAATCTGTTGGCGTTCGGGGTCTATCCCTATGTAGCACTGGCTATCTGCCTGCTGGGCAGTTGGGCGCGTTTCGACCTGTCCCAGTACACCTGGAAAGCCAGCTCGAGCCAGATGCTGTCGAGCGGTGGCATGCGTGCGGCCAGCAACCTTTTCCATGTCGGTGTGCTGTTTGTACTGGCGGGGCACTTTGTTGGTCTGTTGACCCCGGCTTCGGTTTATCACCATGTGATCAGCACTGAGAACAAGCAACTGCTGGCAATGGTCTCCGGTGGCTTTTTCGGCCTGCTGTGCCTGATCGGCCTGATCATGCTGATTCACCGGCGCCTGACCAACCCACGGGTTCGCGCCACCTCCAACACCTCGGACATTCTGATCCTGGTGGTGTTGCTGGCGCAGCTGGTACTTGGCCTGCTGACCATTGTTGCCTCTACCGGCCACATGGACGGCTCGGTCATGGTGATGCTGGCTGATTGGGCACAGAACACCGTGCTGTTGCGTCCAGTGGAAGCGGCGGCAGCCATTGCCCCGGTCAGCCTGGTGTACAAGCTGCATGTGTTCCTGGGCCTGACCCTGTTCGTGCTGTTCCCCTTCACCCGTCTGGTGCACATCGTCAGCGCACCGATCTGGTACCTGGGACGGCGCTATCAAATCGTTCGGCAGAAAATCTGAGGAGACAGTCATGTCAAGCGGATGTGGATGTGGCGGCGGTAGTGGTGGTGGCGGTGGTTGCGCCTCTTCATCGGTGCAGGAACATGTGCCGAGCGTGGAGCCGGTGGTCGTTGAGGCCGAGTCTGCGGCCCAACTGATCGCCAGCAGCGAGCAGGAATGGCCGATCATCAGCGTCAATGAAGTGCCGGTCAGTGCCCAGGCCATGGCCCAGGAACTGCAGTATCACCCGGCAGCCGATCGCGAGGAAGCGGTGTTCATGGCCGCCCGCGCACTGGTGATCCGCGAGCTGTTGCAACAGCGGATCGCCGAGCTGGGCTTGACCTTGCAGGTTGGCCCTGGCGATAACGAAGAAGAAGCGGCCACGCGTTTGCTGTTGGAGCGTGAGGTGCAGGTGCCCGAGTGTGACGAGGCGACCTGTCAGCGTTACTACGAAAGCAACCGCGGGCGCTTCCACAGCGCACCGTTGCTGGCGGTGCGGCACATTCTGCTCGAGTGTGCGCCGGACGATGCCGAGGGACGCAGCGAGGCACTGACTCAGGCTGAAATCCTTCAGCAACGCCTGGCGCAGTTTCCCGAGCAGTTTGGTGAACTTGCACTCAAATACTCTGCCTGCCCGTCCAAGGCTCAGGGTGGTGAGTTGGGGCAGATCAGCAAGGGCCAGACCGTGCCTGAGCTGGAACGTCAGTTGTTCACCCTGGCCCAGGGGCTGGCTGACAAACCGTTGGAAAGTCGCTATGGCTGGCACGTGCTCAGCGTCGACCAGCGTATCGAAGGACAGCAGTTGCCCTATGAGGCGGTAGCAACAGCCATCCGTACTCAGTTGCAGCAAGGTGTCTGGCAAAAAGCAGTGGTGCAATACCTGCAAACGCTGATTGGTGCTGCGGATATCCGCGGTATTCAGTTGCAGGGTGCCGATTCGCCGCTGGTGCAGTAACCGGTTCGACAAGGGGAATGTGATGAGCACTGTGATGCAGGATGGATTCGGGCGGCAGATCGATTATCTGCGGATGTCGGTGACCGATCGTTGTGATTTTCGCTGTGTGTACTGCATGGCCAAGAACATGACTTTCTTGCCGCGTCAGCAGGTGTTGACCCTGGAGGAGTTGCAGCGTCTGGCAACGCTGTTTGTCGGCCAGGGGGTTCGCAAGATTCGCCTGACCGGAGGGGAGCCGTTGATTCGTCCGGGCATCGTTGATCTGTGCCGTCACATTGCCGCTTTGCCGGGTTTGCGTGAGTTGGTGATGACCAGCAATGGTTCACAGTTGCAGCGTTTGTCGCGGTCGCTGGTCGAGGCCGGGGTCAAACGCATGAACATCAGTCTCGACAGTCTGGATGCCGAGCGGTTTCGGGCGATTACCCGAAACGGTGATCTTGATCAGGTGCTGCGCGGTATCGAGACTGCCAGTCGCGCCGGGTTCGAACGGGTCAAGCTCAATTGCGTGGTGATGAAGGGACGCAATTTCGATGAGGTGCTGCCGTTGGTGCAGTTCGCCATTGATCAGGGTATCGATATTACCTTTATCGAAGAGATGCCTTTGGGCGAGGTGGGTCGTTCACGGGGTGAGTCGTTCTGCTCCAGTGAGGAGGTTCGCGGGCTGGTTGCCAGTCGTTATGCCTTGCTCGACAGTGCCGAGAACAGTGGCGGGCCGGCGCGTTATGTACGGTTGGTTGAGCATTCGGATACGCGTATCGGGTTTATTTCGCCTAACAGTCATAATTTCTGCGCCAGTTGCAATCGGGTGCGGATGACGGTGGAAGGGCGGTTGTTGTTGTGCCTGGGTCAGGAGGATTCGTTGGATCTGCGTGGGCTGTTGCGGCGCTATCCGTTGGATGATCAGCCGATTGTGAGTGCGGTGCAGCAGGCGTTGCGTGGGAAGCCGTTACGGCATGATTTCAATCCTGATGGGGAGGTGCAGATTTTGCGGTTCATGAATATGAGTGGCGGGTGAGGGCGTGCGCTTGGCCGGGGTGAAGGACCTGCCCCCACCAGGGGCCCTGCGCTGCGCTTCGGGTCCCCTCGCTGCAGATTGAGATCAAGAGCACAACTGACTGTGCTCTTTTTTTTTGTGTGCGTGGGGAATGGTTTTTTGCTTTCCCCTGGTCTTGACGTCGGTCAATTTTGCGCGGTGCGTTTGCACGTAACCTCCACTGCATATTGTGTTTCTTGGTTTATAAACATCTATATGTAGTGTTTGGAGGGTAGATGCACAGCACGCTGATCAGGGTGGGGAATAACCAGCTGTATAAGCGCGACGGCAGTTTGGTTGCTTTTGATGCCGATAAGATTCGTCAGGCTCTGATTGCTGCCGGGAAGGCTACCGGTGAGTACGCTGAGGTTGAGGTTGATGGGTTGTTGGCGGCGGTGCTGGCGCATCTTGAAAATTTTGCGCAGTTGCATGTCGAGCAAGTACAGGATCGGGTCGAGCGGGTGTTGATGGACGCCGGTTATTTTCTGTCGTTGCGCGCGTACATCGTTTATCGCGAACAGCACGGGCGTTTGCGTCGTGATCGCAAGACGCTGGTCGAAGTCGCAACATCGATGAACGAGTACCTCAACCGCGAGGACTGGCGGGTGCAGGCCAATGCCAATCAGGGCTATTCCCTTGGCGGGCTGGTACTTAATGTGTCCGGCAAGGTCACGGCCAATTACTGGCTCGATGAGGTCTACAGCGAAGCCATCGGCCGCGCACACCGTGAAGCTGACTTGCATGTGCACGACCTGGATATGCTCGCCGGTTATTGCGCGGGCTGGTCGCTGCGTACGCTGTTGCACGAAGGCCTCAATGGTGTGCCCGGGCGCGTCGAGGCTGGTCCGCCCAAGCACTTGAGCAGCGCCCTGGGACAGATGGTCAATTTTCTCGGTACCTTGCAGAACGAGTGGGCCGGGGCGCAGGCGTTCAGTTCCTTCGATACTTACCTGGCACCCTACGTGCGCAAGGATCGACTCGGCTACGAAGAGATCCGCCAGGCCATTCAGGAGTTCATCTACAACCTCAACGTGCCATCGCGTTGGGGCACGCAAACACCGTTTACCAACCTGACGTTCGACTGGGTTTGCCCGGAAGATTTGCGCGAGCAGATTCCGGTGATTGGCGGTGAGGAAATGCCGTTCGCCTACGGTGAGCTACAAGCCGAAATGGACCTGCTCAACCGCGCCTATATCGAAGTGATGCAGGCCGGTGATGCCAAGGGCCGGGTGTTCACCTTTCCTATTCCGACCTACAACATTACCCATGATTTTCCCTGGGACAGCGAGAACGCCGAGCGCTTGTTCGAGATGACTGCGCGCTACGGTTTGCCATATTTCCAGAACTTCCTCAATTCCGACATGCTGCCAAACCAGGTGCGTTCGATGTGCTGCCGCCTGCAACTGGATGTGCGCGAGTTGCTCAAGCGCGGTGGGGGGTTGTTCGGGTCGGCGGAGCAGACCGGTTCGTTGGGGGTGGTGACGATAAATTGCGCGCGCCTGGGTTACTTGTTCAAGGGGGATATCAGCGGGCTGCTGGAGCGTCTCGATACCTTGATGGAATTGGCCATGGAAAGCCTGGAGGTCAAGCGCAAGGTGATCCAGCACCACATGGACGCAGGTCTATACCCCTATACCAAGCGTTACCTGGGCACGTTGCGCAACCACTTCTCTACCATCGGCGTTAACGGCCTGCACGAAATGCTGCGCAACTACAGCGATGACCAGATGGGCCTGCATACCGAGCAAGGTCGGCGTTTTGCCCTCAATCTGCTGGACCACGTGCGCGCCACGCTCGTGCGGTTCCAGGAGGAGAGTGGCCACCTCTACAACCTTGAAGCGACCCCGGCTGAAGGCACGACTTATCGCTTCGCCAAGGAAGACTTCAAGCGTTTTCCCGGCATTCTCCAGGCCGGCAGCCCACAGGCGCCGTACTACACCAACTCCTCGCAACTGCCGGTGGGCTATACCGACGATCCGTTCGAGGCGCTTGAATTGCAGGACGAGCTGCAGTGCAAGTACACCGGCGGCACGGTGCTGCACTTGTACATGGCCGAACGTATTTCATCAGCCCAGGCCTGCAAGCAATTGGTTCGCAATGCACTGGGACGCTTCCGCTTGCCATACCTGACCATTACCCCGACGTTCTCCATCTGCCCGGTGCATGGCTACCTTGATGGCGAACACGAATTTTGCCCCAAGTGTGACGAGGCACTGTTGCTCGCGCAGCAGGACGGCACTGTTCACTGATCCGATCAATTCAACGCAAGGAGCTTCATCATGACTGCACTGCAAACCCTACCTGTGGCACAACGTCAACGCTGCGAAGTCTGGACCCGCGTGATGGGCTATCACCGCCCGGTGTCGGCCTTCAATCCAGGTAAACAGTCCGAGCATCGCGAACGCCAGCACTTTACCGAGTGCTCGGCATCGGCCGGGCGTCAATGACCCGAGCGTTACGGGTCGGGGGCATGGTGCCCCTGACCACCCTCGATTATCCGGGCAAGTTGTCCTGCGTCTTGTTCTGCCAGGGTTGCGCCTGGCGTTGTCGTTACTGCCATAATCCTCAACTGATTGGGCCGCGTGGCGCCGAGGAAGTCCCTTGGCACCAGGTATTGGCGTTCTTGCAGCGCCGGCAGGGCCTGCTCGATGCGGTGGTCTTCAGTGGTGGCGAGGCAACGTTGCAGGACAGCCTGCCGGAGGCAATGGCGCAGGTGCGGCAAATGGGCTTTGGGGTTGGCCTGCACAGTGCAGGTATCAAGCCGCAGGCCTTTGCCCGGGCGCTGTCGGGGGCCGATTGGGTTGGTTTCGACGTCAAGGCCTTGGCCGAAGAGTGCGCATTGATAACCCGCGTGCGCGGCAGTGGTGTGGCCAACTGGCGCAGCCTGGATATGCTGCTGGACAGTGGCGTGGATTACGAATGCCGGACGACGGTGCATTGGGATCTGATCGATCCGGCTCGGCTGTTGACCCTGGCCCAGCGCTTGAAAGAGCGCGGGGTAGAACACTTCGTTGTTCAGCAGGTACGCACCGCGCAGATGCTCGATATGAGCCTGCCGAAGGTATCCATGCAAGCCGCATTGCCTGCGTTATGGGACACCCTCGGCGAGTTGTTTGCACAGTTCGAGGTGCGCGGCTAGGGCTTAGAGCCAACCCCAGAATTGCAGCCACCAGCCATAACCGACGACGCTAATGGCTGCCAGTAAACAGGCGCCTGCTACACCACGTCGGAACAGGGAGGTTTTCTGGCCTGCCAGAAGCTTCCCTCCCAACCAGGCACTCCAGAGCATGGCCGCAATCAACAGCGCGGCCCTGGCAGGTTGCACCCACTCCAGCAACAAGCCTTCATAGCGCAGCAGCTTTACCGTGGTTGCCGACAGGCCGAGAAACAGCCCGGCGCCGCCGAGCGGCGTGAGTGCCAGGCTCAGGGGGCCAAACATTTCAGCTTGGCCGACAAGTCGGGCCGCCAGGCGCAGCAAGAGCCATAGGCCCGTGCCCAGTATCAGC
Organism: Pseudomonas arcuscaelestis; assembly: GCF_016881005.1. Taxonomy (GTDB): domain Bacteria; phylum Pseudomonadota; class Gammaproteobacteria; order Pseudomonadales; family Pseudomonadaceae; genus Aquipseudomonas; species Aquipseudomonas arcuscaelestis. The sequence goes on from NZ_JACOPV010000012.1 coordinate 168,524, forward strand.
GCACTGGCGCTCAGGTACAGAAGAATGCTGAAGCCATCGAGCCAACTGAAGCTGTCGTTGAGTTGTGGGTAATGGGTCAGCAGCCACCAAGGCGCGTTGTCGTGCAGGGGCCAGAGAATATCGTGCTCCACCAGCCACTGTGCCAGGTATTGCTTGAGAGCGATGAACCACGGGCTGACGGTCCACTGGAATGCACCCATGGCCAGGCCAATGACGCCGAACAGCAACAAGCGGCTGTCCCAGGGAGACGGCGTGTGTGTGATGGAATGAAGAATTTCTTCGTTGCTGGAGCGGGCAATCAGTTGCACCGCACCGCGTTGCCCGCTGCATCGGCCACAGGCGTGGCAGTCGCTGGCGCCCTGCATCCGGCGAATATCCAGGAGCGGGGCACAGTTGGGCGGGGGCAGGCGTGCGGCGGTGTTCTCTTTCCAGCGTTGTTCATCGACGTGAAAGTGTACGGGCGCCAGGCGGGCGAGCAGGGCAAAGACACCACTGACCGGGCACAAGTAGCGGCACCACACCCGCTTGCCGCGGGCAAACAGCAAGCCGACGACAACGGCGGCTACGGTCGATCCTCCGAGTATCAACAGGGCTGCCTGGGCGTAATCGTAAACACTGATGAGCTGGCCATATACGGTGGTCAGGCAGAAGGCCAGGGCGGGCCAACCGCCCCAGCGCACCCAGCGTGGCACACCCATGCCCTTGCCATACTGGCTGGCCCATTCGCTCAAGGAGCCTTCCGGGCACAGCACACCGCACCACAGGCGTCCGAAGAGCACAATCGACAGCAGCACGAAAGGCCACCAGATGCCCCAGAACAGGAACTGGGCGAACAGGGTGAGGTTGTCGAGCATTCGTGCCTGGCTGCCTGGCAAGGGCAGCAGCGCCGGCAGTACCAGCAACAATGCGTAAAACAGCACCACCGCCCATTGCATGACCCGAATCACCCCGGCATGCCGGCGCATGCCGTCACCCAGTTGTTGCAACCAGCGATTGCGTAACCTCAGGCTAGACATGGGCTGGCGCCTGTTCTGCGCTGTACCAGCCAGCAACCCACAGACAACCAATAACCTGCCATTACCAGCAAGGTCAGGGCGCTCGGGCTTGCGCGGTAGCCGGCAAAGCCTGCGAGGAATGCGCCAAAGCCCTGGCTATCGCTAAGAATCCTACTGGTGTCCCAAAGCGCATCGCCAACCAGGGTGTAAGCCATTTCAGGTAAGTCCATGGCCAGCAATTGACCGCTGATACGCTCGACTGCGCTGACCAGCAAGGCTGCAGCGAGCAACAGCAACACAGCCTCGCTCACGCCAAAGAAGCGCCGCCAGGAAATAATCCTGCGACTGCTGTGCAACAGCACGACGGTCAACCCCGACAGCACCAGCCCGGCCATACCGCCGAGGGCAAACTGGCCCAACTGTGCGCCTTGCAGGCGGGCGGCGGCGCCGTAGAGAAACACCACCGTCTCACTGCCTTCGCGGCTCACTGCCAACATGGCGAGCAGCAAGAGTCCGATACCGCCCTGGCGGGCCAGTTGCTGGTCGGCATGGCGTCGCAAATTGTTGTTGAGAGAGCGTGCGTTGCGGCGCATCCAGGCGACCATTTGTACCATCAGCACACTGGCAAACAGCGCCAGACCGGCCTGGAACCACTCACTGGCGGCGCCGCTCATGGCATCACCGGCAAACAGGATCAACAGCGCCAGCATGCCCGAGAGCAACAGGCCCAGTGCGACACCGGCCCAGAGAAACTTGAGCAGACGCTGGCCGCGTTCCTGCTGGCTGACCCAGGCCTGGAGGATGCCGATCACCAGCAGCGCCTCCACGCTTTCGCGCCAGACAATAAACAGTGCTTGATTCATGATGACTCCCTGCACCCAGGCTATTGCGCCTGGATTGCGCCCTCGGGCAGTTGCGGATTGAATTCATCGAAGAAGGGGTAGCGACCGGGCCTCAATGGGTGAATGACGACAAAAGTTGTCACCCCGGGCGACAGGACTTTCTCTACCCGCAGGGGTGTGCTTTCAAATTCGGCCGGACCTTCACCCTGGTTTTTCAGGATAATCTTGAATCGCTGTCCGGCCGGCACCTCCAGCACCGCAGGGGTGAAGTAGCCGTCACGCAATATCAGCTCATAGGTAGGCAGCGGCGCCGCCGCCAGCGAAGTGGTCGCACCGGCCAGAATCAAGCAGGCCAGACGCCGGTGGACGCGGGCCAACCTACTGGGTGCAGAGTGGTCTGAGGGTAGGGTGTTCATTCAATAGCCACCTTTCTTGCCTATGCCGGCGTAAACAAAGGTGTAGTGCAGCTCACAGCGCTCGAACCACGGCTCGACCCCGGTTTCCTTGTCGGTATGGCGACCGAGCGAGGCATGGCCGCTGGGTGGTAATACGGTAAAGGTCAGTTCGTACTTGCCCGGCCCCTGCAATTTGACGTTATCGCCGTAGTGCGGGCCGTCATTGGCGACCATGGCATGGAAGTCACCGCTGATAGGGGTGTCGCTGCCTTGCTTTTTCAAACTGAAGGAGACGTTCAGGTAAGGCACGAAACTGCCTTCCTGAAAGCCTTGGCGGTTATCGGCAGTAGCACGGATGTCGGCTTCCAGGTGCACATCGGATTCGGCGGTAGGGCGCATCATGCCCGCCGGGGCCATTTCGATAGGCTGCAGATACACCGCGCCGACCTCCAGGCCAGGGCACATCTGTGGTTCCCCGATTGGGTATTCCTTGGCCTGGGCCAGGGGGGCGATCAGAAGCAAGGCGAGTGACAGCGAGAAAGGGGTGCGCATGACGACTTCCTGGGTACTGATAAAAGAGGAAGCCAGTCTAGGAAGCTTGCGCGTGAATAATAATGATTATTATCAATTTTTCGCGAAATGGCTGATCAGACTTGATCCATATCAAGGGCAAAACCGCCGATGAGTCATAACGTAGAAGCTCGCCCATAGCCTGTCTGGGGAATCACATGGCCAAGCCCTTTCCTGTCAGTCCTAAGCATCCCGAACGTATCTGCTGGGGCTGTGATCGTTACTGCGCGGCCAGCGCCCTGGCCTGCGGCAACGGCGCTGACCGGACCATGCATCCGGTCGAGATGTTTGGCGAAGACTGGAACGAGCAGGGGGATTTTGGCTTGGGCTTGCCTGACAGTGACAGCGATGCTGCGCAATCGCCAGGCAAACCGCTGGTGTTGCAGGGGCATTGATGGGTGGGTGACACATCGCGCTCCCGAAAATGGTGCTCAGAACACCTGCTGACGCCGGTCCAACTGCTGGTCGACCAACCACTTGCCATGGGCAAGTGAGGCGTGTTGGGCATTTTCCAGGTCTGCCAGATAGGCCATTTTTATCGGAAGCGGTAGACGCCGACTGGTGTGGCCTTCAGGGTCGGTAATCAGGCAACCGCCCGCGAACGGCGTAGGAATGCCGTCGTGGGTTTCGACACTGGCGGTAATGGTGTGATTGCGGTGCACGCATTGAAGGGTTTTCATCGTCCTGACCTCGCTGCTGGGTATCGTTAGCTCGTGGTGATTAAACGCTCCTCGTTCAAGATGCAGGCTAGGCTGCTCTTTCGGGTATACCACAGCAGCGGCCCAGCCTGACCTGGGCCGACGAACGTAGGGCTTCAGCGAAAAGCCGGTACTACTTCGTTGATGAACAGCGCCAGAGACTTTTTCTTCTCGGCATGCGGCAGGCTGTTGTCGCACCAGAAACTGAACTCATCCACGCCGAGTTCCTGGTAGTAGCGAATGCGCGCAATGATTTCCTCGGGTGTGCCGATCATGGTGTTCTTGCGAATGTTCTCCAGCTCGAATTCTGGGCGCTCCTTGAATTTATCTTCAGGGCTCGGCGCCAGGAAGCCGTTGACCGGCACTTGTTTGTTGCCAAACCAGGCATCGAAGGTGCGGTAGAAGCGGGAAATTGCCTGGGCGCCGACTTTCCAGCCATCGCTGTCGTCTGCACTGTGGACGTGAGTGTGACGTAGCACCATCAACTGCGGACGCGGTACATCGGGGTTATTGGCCAGTGCTGCTTGAAATTTGTTTTTCAGATCCAGTACTTCTTCGTCACCCTTCATCAGCGGTGTGACCATCACATTGCAGCCGTTTTTGACCGCAAAGTTGTGCGAGTCCGGGTCGCGGGCGGCAATCCACATCGGCGGCATGGGTTTCTGGATCGGCTTGGGTACACAGGTTGAGGTCGGGAACTTCCAGATGTCACCGTCGTGGGTATAGTCACCCTGCCACAAGGCACGCACCACTGGCACCATCTCGCGCAGTGCCTGTCCACCCTCGGAGGCCGGCATGCCGGCAGCCATGCGATCGAACTCGAACTGATAGGCGCCGCGGGCCAGGCCCACTTCCATTCGCCCGTTGCTGATCACATCCAGCAGGGCGCATTCGCCGGCCACTCGCAGGGGGTGCCAGAACGGCGCAATGATTGTGCCTGCGCCCAGGTGAATCGTGGTTGTACGTGCGGCCAGGTAGGACAGCAGCGGCATCGGACTTGGCGAGATGGTGTATTCCATGGCGTGGTGTTCGCCGATCCACACGGTACTGAAACCGCCGTCTTCGGCCATCAGGGTCAGTTCGGTCAGGTCTTCGAACAGCTGGCGATGGCTGACCTGTTCATCCCAACGTTCCATGTGTACGAACAACGAAAATTTCATGACGCATTCCTCAGATCTTGTTGTAGGTCGCCTGTCGGATCAGGCGGCATGACTCTCGACCTGCGCCTGGCGCCTGTCGTAGAAATAGTGTCAGGCAAATGCGGGCAGCGCTGCCATTTTGCCGCGGCAGTACACCAGAGGGCTGGGTGCCTGCTCGGGAACGATGAGGTTCTTGACTGCGCCCACCATGATGGCGTGATCACCGCCTTCATATTCGCGCCACAGTTCGCATTCGATGATTGCCGTGGCGTTTGCCAGCAGGGGGTTGCCCAGTGCGCTGAGGGTCCATTCGATGCCTTCGGCTTTGTCTTTGCCCTTGCGCGCAAAAGCATAGGCTTCGGCTTGTTGGGCGCCCGAGAGCAGATGAATGGCAAAACGCTTGTTGCGGATCAGCACCGGGTAGGAATCGGAGCTGTAGTTGGGGCAGAACAGCACCAGTGGCGGGTCCATGGAAAGCGAACTGAAGGCGCTTGCCGTTAAACCAACGATTTGGCCGTCGTCGTCCAGTGTGGTGATGACAGTGACGCCGGAGGGAAAGGAGCCCAGGACGTTTTTATAGACAGTTGCGTCGATCATGGTGTGTTCCTCGGAGCGCGGCGTCGGGCCGCTGTTCTTGTCTTGTGTGTCTGATGGTATACCGTAATATCTAGATTGCAAGTGTAATTTTCACACGGAGTGTCCACCCGATGAATGGGTGAAACCACCGTGTTTGCTGGGCTAAATGCCATATGGGACGGTTTTTAGCTGGCCGGAAAACAGATCAGTTGCAGCTAAAAGTGGCGGCTCAGCCTTGTGCAAATGTTGGAATACCATAATATGGTGTTCAGCTGAGAGGCCGCTTTGAGCACTCCGCGGCGGTTTCCTACAAAGATAAAAACAGAACCTTTCGAGCGTATTGCCCATGTCCCAGCCGTCTTCGCAACACCAGTTGATCGAAAACCATACGGTCGATTACGTACCGCCCGCCGAACGCCATGGGAAGGCGCGAGACCTGTTCACTTTGTGGTTCAGCACCAACATCGCACCTTTGCCGATTGTCACCGGTGCCATGGTGGTGCAGGTGTTTCACCTGAATCTGTTCTGGGGAATGCTGGCGATTGCCCTCGGGCACTTGCTTGGGGGCGTGGTGATTGCCCTGGCGTCGGCCCAGGGGCCGCAAATGGGCATTCCGCAAATGGTCCAGAGCCGCGGCCAGTTCGGTCGTTACGGTGCGTTGTTGATTGTGTTCTTTGCCGCGATCATCTACGTCGGCTTCTTTATTTCCAACATCGTCCTGGCCGGCAAGTCGATCCACGGCATTGCGCCAAGTGTGCCGATGCCGGCGGCGATCATCCTCGGCGCCTTGAGCGCCACCGCGATTGGCGTGATTGGTTATCGCTTCATCCATACCCTCAACCGCATCGGTACCTGGGTGATGGGCAGTGCATTGCTGGCGGGCTTCGTGATGATGTTCGCCCAGGAACTGCCTGCTGACTTCTACACCCGCGGCGGCTTCAACCTCTCCGGTTGGATTGCCACCCTGTCACTGGGGGTTATCTGGCAAATCAGCTTTTCGCCTTACGTTTCCGATTACTCGCGCTATCTGCCGCGGGAAGTCGGGATTGCCCGGCCATTCTGGGCCACTTATTTTGGTGCCACGCTGGGTACTATCCTGTCATTCAGCTTTGGCGCGGTAGCGGTGCTGGCGGTACCGGAAGGTACTGAGGCAATGGCTGCGGTGGAGCAGGCTACCGGCTGGCTGGGGCCGGTGTTGATGGTGTTGTTCTTGCTCAACATCATCAGTCATAACGCCCTGAACCTCTATGGTGCTGTGCTTTCGATCGTTACCTCGATCCAGACCTTTGCCAGCGCCTGGACACCCAGTATCAACGTGCGAGTGGTGTTGGCCAGTGTGATTCTGCTCGGCTGCTGCCTGGTTGCCTTGAGCGCCTCGGCAGACTTCATTTCCCACTTCATCGGCCTGATTCTGGCATTGCTGCTGGTGCTCGTGCCGTGGGCGTCGATCAACCTGATCGATTTCTACCTGATCAAACGTGGTTGCTACGACATTGCCTCAATATTCAGTGCTGATGGCGGCATCTATGGGCGTTTCAATGCCCACGCGATCATCGCTTACGCGTGCGGCATTCTTGTGCAGTTGCCGTTTGCCAACACTTCCTTGTATGTGGGGCCTTACGCCAATCTTGTCGACGGGGCGGACCTGTCCTGGCTGGTAGGATTGTTGGTGACGTGTCCGCTGTACTATTGCCTGGCCACCCGCGAGCAGGCGCGGGGCCTCAGTGGCCTTTGGACGGGCAGCGGTCGGTAGTGGGGTGGATGTAGGCAAGAAGTGCAAGGAGGGCGGCTTTGCAGCCAATCGCGGAGCAAGCTGCTCCGCGATCGACTCCGCACCGGCTAACCACTGATCAGTGGTTCAGAACTCGGTAGGCTGGATGATCTCGACCCAGTAGTCGTCCGGGTCCTTGATGAATGCCAGGTGCTTCATGCGGCCGTCGCTCAGGCGTTTCTGGAAGGTGACGCCCAGTTGCTCGAAACGTTCGCAGGCGGCGCGGATATCCGGCACCGAGATGCAGATATGGCCAAAGCCACGTGGATCGGTGTTGCCATTGTGGTAGGCAAAATCAGGATCGTTTTCGCTGCCGTGGTTATGGGTCAGTTCGAGGATGCCGGGGATCGACTTCATCCACTCTGTGCGCTTGCCAGCATCGGCAGGGATCTGTGCCTTGTCGACCAGGGCGAGGAAGTACAGGCTGAACTCGGCCTCAGGGAAATCGCGTTTTTCCACCAGGCTGAAACCCAGGACGCGTGTGTAGAAGTCCAGGGACTTGGCAACGTCCTTGACGCGCAGCATGGTGTGGTTGAAAACGAAATTCTGGGTCGCGGCATCCGGTTGCGCGGTAACACCCGCAAGGGTGTCGAGATGGTTCAGGCTCATGGGCACTCCGCTTGAAGAGGCTGGCAGCGTTTGTGCCAGCAAAACAGTCAGGGCCACATGATACGGAAGTGAAGCGATTGCGCAAACCAATTGCGCCCCGCCTTTAGGGGGCGGGGCGCAAGAATTAGAAGCCCGCCGAGGCGGGCGTATGGGGCGCTAGTCCGTTAGCAGTCTTCATCCTGAGTCAATGGATGTGAAAAAAGTGTGAAGAATGCTTTCACGAACGTAACCAGCTGTCGACGGTTTGCGCGCCGTACTGTTCCTTCCATGCTTTAAGGCCGCGGTGGTTACCACCTTTGGTTTCGATCAGCTCGCCGGTGTGCGGGTTTTCGTACACTTTAACCACCCGCGCACGACGCGTTCTAGGAGCGGCTACCGCACTTTTTGCCCCGGCTTTGGGGTCTAGAATGGAAATGATGTCGCGCAGGTTTTTACCGTAGCTACCCATCAGGTCGACAAGTTTGCGCTCAAACTCGATTTCGCGTTTGAGGCCGGCGTCCTTTTTCAGTGCTTCCAATTGCGCCATCTTTTCTTTTAGCGCTTTTTCGGCTGCACGGAACTCTGCAAGTCTGGACACAATCATTACTCCTTTATGTCTGCAGTGGCGCGGCATGGGCAAAATCAAGAAATAGTCTTAATGAGGCCGCTTGCACTGGGGTGGGGAATCATCACACTAATAATGAGTGTAGTAGTCCATTGGCAGCCGGTAAACAAGGGAAATATTCTGAAGCTTGCGCGGAACTTTCTTACTTGCCTGCGCGGTAATACCAAATAACTAGTCAATTACCCGTCGCTATCTTGGACAAAGGTCCAATGGCGCGTGCTAGAGCGGTTTGAGACTATTCGCGATTGGCCTTGAGCTTTGCGGCGGCGGATCTAGTGCCGGTGCCCGCAAGGTTTGCGGCTGTTTTGTCATCCATTCTTTCGGATTTTGCATTCCATGTTTGCCCCCTTTCCCCTTGCACCCGGGCGCGGCCTTGCTGGCCTGCTCGCAATGTTAACTGCCGCTTCCACTCAGGCTGCCGGCTTTCTTGAAGACAGCAGCGCCAAAGTCGAAGCGCGTAATGTCTATTTCAATCGAGACTTTCGCGATGGACATGTCAGTTCCAGCCAGGGCGCCTCGAAACGCGAAGAATGGGCGCAGGGATTTATTCTTAATGTGCAGTCCGGTTATACCCAGGGACCTGTGGGCTTCGGTGTCGATGCCCTGGGCATGCTCGGGATCAAACTCGACTCCAGTCCGGCTGACAGCAACAGTGGCTTGATGCCGTCAAGCGGCAATGACCCGCGCGGGTCGGTGGACCAATACGCAAAACTCGGTGTCGCCGGCAAAATGCGCTATTCCAGGACAGTGCTCAAATACGGCTCGATGCTGCCGGACATGCCGCTGCTCAAGTACAACGACGGCCGCTTGCTGCCAACCATGTTCCAGGGCGCGATGCTTACCTCCGAGGAAATCAATAACCTCAAGTTCAGTGTCGCGCGCCTGGATAAGTACACCGCGCGGGACTCAACCGACCGCCAGGACATTCGTGTCCACTGCAAGAACAAGCGTTATGCCTGCAACGTCAGTGCCGATCATTTCGATATGGCCGGTGTCGACTACAGGTTCAACGAACGGTTAAGCGCGCAGTATCAGGTCGCCAAGCTGGAAAACATCTATCGCCAGCACTTTTTGGGTGTGCTCGCCAGCCAGCCATTGAGCGTTGGCACGTTATCGGCCGATCTGCGTCTGATCAAAAGTGATGATATCGGCAATGCCCGCGCGGGTGAGATCGAACATCGCGCCTTCAGCGGCATGCTTGGCTATAGCCTGGGTGGGCACAAGATCAGCGCCGGCTGGCAGCGCATGTATGGCGAAAATGCCATGCCTTATCTCGATGGCAGCAACCCTTACTTGGTCAACTATGCCCAGGTCAACGACTTTGCCGCTGCCCAGGAACGCTCCTGGCAGTTGCGTTATGACTATGACTTCAAGGCTATCGGTGTACCGGGCTTGAGCTTCCTGACCCGTTACATCAACGGTGACCATATCAAGGTGCCCGGCAGCCAGGCTGAGGGCAAGGAGTGGGAGCGCGACAGCGAACTCAAGTATCAAGTGCAAAGCGGCACCTTCAAGGATGTCAGTGTTCGCCTGCGCAACTCTACCTATCGCAGCAACTATGAGAAATGGGCTCGGGATATGGATGAAACCCGGGTCATTGTCAGTTACAACTTCTCGATCTGGTAAGCAGCGCATTGCCACTGCCCCTCGGTCAGTCGACAATGGCGATTGGCCGAGCCGTGGAATGCACTGTGATGAAGACGCTGCTGTTGATTGGAATCGGGCCGGGCAATCCGCGTCAGATAACCCTTGAGGCTATCGACGCAATGAACCGGGCGCAGGTTTTTTTCGTGCTCGACAAGGGCCAGGTCAAGGACGAACTGCTGCAACTGCGCAAGAACATCCTTGAGCGCTATGTGCAGCACGGGGACTATCGCCTGGTGCAAGTTGAGGATCCACAGCGTGATGGCAGCGCCAGCGACTATGTCGGTGCCGTGCAGGACTGGCATCACAAGCGCGCCGCGCTCTATGCGCAGTTGATCGACAATGAGTTGGCCGCGGGTGAGTGCGGGGCATTCCTGCTCTGGGGCGAACCGACACTGTACGACAGTACGCTGCGCATTCTAGACCTGGTGCAGCAAGGTGGTGTCGACATCGAACTGCAAGTCATTCCGGGGATCAGTAGCGTGCAGGCCCTGGCTGCAGGTCATCGAATCGGCCTTAATCGTATTGGTGAGCCGCTGACCGTGTTGCCGGGCCGGCGTCTTGCTGAGCAGGCGCAGATCGACAACCTGGTAGTGATGCTCGATGGCCAATGCGCATTTGCTGCATTGGATGATCCAGACTTGCTTATCTATTGGGGCGCCTACCTCGGAACGGCCGACCAGATACTGATTGCCGGGCCGTTGCGCGAGGTTCGCGAGCAGATTCTTGAGCAGCGCGAGCAGGCGCGCGCGCGCAAGGGTTGGATCATGGACACTTATCTGCTGCGTCGACCGCTGTAGCAAGACGGTTCTTCGCCTCGATCCATTGCGCCATGTACTGGGTACTTTTGTGCTGGTGGTGACGCAGCATGGCGCCAGTAAAGTTGAACAAGCGGTGTTGGTCCAGATCGCCCAGGGCGTATTCGATACGTTCGACCAGGGCGGTGCTGTGCTGGCGGCGATCATAACGAGCCTTGAGCAGTTGCAGCCCCTGTTGCTGTGCCTGTTGCCAGCGGGCTTCGTCGTTGTAAAGTTGCACGGCGGCTTCGGCCAGGCCTTCGCCGGTGCCGGCCACGGCACCTGGCCAGGGCAGGGCGCCGTGCATGGCTTCGGCGCCGATGGGGGTGGTCACGCTGGGCGTGCCGCAGAGCATGGCGTCAGTCAGTTTACCTTTGATGCCGGCACCAAAGCGCAGCGGCGCCAGGCAGATACGCGCATTGCCCATTACTTCCAGGGCGTCTTCGGCCCAGTTCATGATGTGAAAACCTTCGCCAGGTTTGTGCAGCGCTGTGGCTTTGGGCGGCGTGTAGGCGCCGTAGATGCGCAATTGCGCCTTGGGCAGGTGGCGGCGGATGATCGGCCACAGGGTATTCTTCATCCACAGTACGGCATCCCAGTTAGGGGCGTGGCGGAAGTTGCCAATGGTGAGGAAGTCGGCACGCTCGGCATAAGGCTTGAAGGGTTCGCTGGGCACATCGACCATAAGCGGACACCAGTGCAAGAGATGCTCGGGAACACCAAAGCCATTGATGAGCAGGTCGATTTCGACATCGGAGATCATCAGGCTCAAGTCGCTACGGTAGATGGCCGCCAGTTCCCGCAGTGTCAGGTCAGCGCCAGCCATCTGTCGATACAGGTCGGGGCCGGAGGTGGCGAACAGTTCGCGAAAGTCGTTGGGGTCCAGCCCTTCGATCAGACGGCGGCGCAACAGTTGCTGGCGGGCATCGCGCAGGCTTTGCAGATCTGAGGTTTCCAGCACGCGCAAGGCATTGGGGCAGTGCTTTTCCACACGCCAGCCGAATTGCTCTTCCATCATGAAACGATCGAACAGCACGACATCCGGGGCCAGTTCACTGACGAAGTGGTCGAAACTGCTGTCGTTGAGCGTGATGGCTTGCTCGGCGATACCCAGCTCGACAAGGTTCGCCTTGTGCTCGCCGATTGCTGCCGGGCTGCTGAACGTCACCTGCCAGCCACGCTGCACAAAACTTTCGAGGATTTGCATCATGTGCCCGCCGGCAGCCGAAGAGCGCGGTTCGGGCCAGACGTAGCCGATGACCAGGACGTTGAGCGTGGGCTTGAGCATGAGCGAGGGTAGCCTTGGAAAAAGCACCCATTCTACAACGAATCGTCGGTTTCCACGGCCGCCAGGATATGTTTTACCTTGTCACGCAACGTATCGATTCCGAAGGGTTTGCTGATCATGTACATACCACTCGGTATCTGGCTGGAATCCCCTAGGCCGCTGGCGAACAGAATGGGCAGCAGAGGCCTCGCCTCCCGTGCTTTGGCTGCCAGGTCCTTGCCGCTCATGCCAGGCAGGCCGATGTCGGTCATCATCAGCGCCAGTGTCTGGGTCGGGTCCTGAATTATTTTCAGGGCCGCTTCACCATCCTGAGCGACGATGACTGTGTAATCCAGCGCCTCCAGCACATCGGCGATCAACGCGCGCACGGTTGCGTCATCCTCTACAACCAGCAGGGGTGTGGGAGATGGGGGCATGAGCAAGGTCCTGTATAAGTGTTTGTTTCTATTCTGTATGCCGGGTTCGGGGATAAGTTCCCGATTTGTTGTGCAGAATAGCGATTTGCGCAAAAAACAGGGAACGATTGCTACAGAGCACTCTCAAATGCTGGCTAAATGCCCTGTCGAAAATGACAAAGCTGTTTAGACTTGGGGTGGAAAGTAGACTATTTACTCGGATAATCCGCCGTACTCTTTCGTTTGATTCACTTGCTCGGGCCCTTTCAGATGATTCCGCCAGCCTCGATAGATCAGCAAAGCTTTCGTAAGCTGCTGAGCCGTAACATCGGTCTACCGTTGGGGGTCGGTTTGCTCAGCGCTGTAGTGTTTGTGGTGGTGATCAGCTATCTGCTATCGGCCATCCAGTGGCTGCAGCATTCCGACCGGGTGATCAACAACACCAACGAGACGGTAAAGCTTTCTATTGATATGGAAACCGGTATGCGCGGGTTCCTGATCACCGGGGATGAACAGTTTCTTGCCCCCTACGAGCTGGCCAAGCCGCAAGTGTTGTCGGCGCTCAAGGACTTGCAGCAACTGGTCAAGGACAACCCGCAGCAAGTAGACCGTCTGGGCCGACTCATCGGCCTGCAACAGGAGTGGAACGCCTTCGGCAGCGAGATGATCGACCTGCGACGCAATGCCGGGGACTACAGTCAGCCGATTCGCAGTGGCCGTGGCAAACGCATCACCGACGAGATGCGCCAGGAATTTGATTCGTTCATCGACATGGAGCAGCAACTACGGGCGGCGCGTAGTGATCAAGTCAGCACCGTTACCGTGGTGGCCATTTCGGTGTACCTGGTGTTCATTATTCTGCTAAGTGCCTTGCTGGCGTTCTTGGGACGGCGGGACTTGATGGCGCTGTCGTCGAGCTACACCAGCAACCTGCAAGCCCAACAACGCGCCACCCAGCGTCTGGAGCAGCAAGCATGGATGCGTACCGGCCAGACGAAGCTGGCCGAGCAGGTATTGGGTCAATTGACGTTGCCGATGCTGGGTAACAATATCCTGCGTTTTTTTGCCAATTACGTCGGTTGTGTCGTGGCTGCGCTGTATGTACGGGACGAGCATGGCGGCCTACGACGCGTTGCCGGTTACGGTTTGTCGGGTGAACAACAGGCCCGGGAACAGGTGGTCGGTTCTCATGAAGGCTTGTTGGCGCAAGTAGTAAACCAGGGGCAGCTGTTGCGCCTTGATGAAGTACCCGACGACTACTTCAAGGTCAGCTCCGGCCTGGGTGAAGGTTTACCACGTAGCGTCGTGCTGGTGCCCGCCAGCAACGATGGCCAGGTCAACGGTGTTGTTGAACTTGGCTTCTTGCGCACGCTGACTGACCGCGATATCGAGCTGTTCGAACTGGTTGCCGACAATCTTGGCACCTCCATCGAGAGCGCTCGCTACCGCCAGCGTCTGCAGGAGGTGTTGGCGGAAACCCAGCAGCTCAACGAAGAGCTGCAGGTGCAGCAGGAAGAGCTGAAAACCGCCAACGAAGAGCTTGAGGAACAGTCGCGGGTGCTCAAGGAATCCCAGGCGCACCTTGAGACTCAGCAGGCGGAACTGGAGCAAACCAACGAACAATTGGCCGAGCGTACTGATGCGCTGGCTGAACAGCGCGATGCCCTGAACCGCAAGAACGGCGAGCTGAATCAGGCCCAGGCCGAATTGCAGACTCGCGCCGAAGCGTTGCAGCGCTCCAGCAAGTACAAGTCGGAATTCCTTGCCAACATGTCCCACGAGCTGCGCACACCGCTCAACAGCTCGCTGATTCTGGCCAAGTTGTTGGCAGAGAATCCCCAGGAAAACCTCAGTGAAGATCAAGTCAAGTTCGCCGAGTCGATCTACTCGGCTGGCAACGATCTACTCAATTTGATCAACGATATTCTCGACATTGCCAAGGTCGAGGCGGGCAAGCTTGAAGTGCGTCCGGAAACCACCCATGTAACGCGCCTGACCGAAGGCCTGCAAGCGATGTTCGAACCGCTGGCCAAGGACAAACAGTTGAGTTTCAGCGTGGTCGTTGAGCCTGAAGTACCCGCTACGTTGTACACCGATCGCCAGCGTCTGGAGCAGATCCTCAAGAATCTGCTGTCCAATGCCGTGAAATTCACCGACGCCGGGCAAGTCAGCCTTAATGTCGGCTGGCAGGCCGATATGGGGGTAGTGTTCTCGGTACGTGACAGCGGCATCGGTATCGCCGCCGATCAGCAGCAAAGTATTTTCGAAGCGTTCCACCAGGCCGATGGCACAACCAATCGACGATATGGCGGCACCGGGCTTGGCTTGTCTATTTCGCGCGACCTCGCTGAATTGCTCGGCGGCCAGATTACGGTGGCCAGCGATCTGGGCAAGGGCAGCGTATTCAGTCTGATCCTGCCGCTGCGTTATGAACCTGGGGTTATCCAGGCGCCAGCAGCGATAATCAACCCGCCCGTTGCAGTGGCTGCCCAGCCTGTACCCGCGCCGCAAGCAGCACTTGATCCTGTTGTGGTTCCCCGCAGCACATTAGCCTTTGCCGATGATCGTGAGTTGGCACCGTTCAGCAATCGTTGCATTCTGGTCGTCGAGGACGAGCCGAATTTCGCCCGTATTCTTTTCGATCTGGCTCATGAGCTTGGGTACAGCTGTCTGGTTGCACAGGCCGCCGACGAGGGCTATGAGCTGGCCGCAGGGTTCATTCCGGACGCCATTCTGCTCGACATGCGCCTGCCGGATCACTCTGGCTTGACCGTGTTGCAACGACTCAAGGAGCAGGCCAGTACCCGTCATATTCCGGTGCACATCATTTCCGTCGAAGACCGCGTGGAAGCCGCCATGCACATGGGCGCTGTTGGCTATGCGGTCAAACCTGCCAGCCGCGAGGAGCTAAAGGCGGTATTTGCGCGCCTGGAAGACAAACTGACGCAGAAGCTCAAGCACATTCTGCTGGTAGAGGACGATGATCTGCAGCGCGAGAGCATCGCCCGCTTGATCGGTGACGATGACATTGAAATAACCGCTGTCGGCATGGCTCAGGAAGCGCTGGATTTACTGCGCGAGAATATCTATGACTGCATGATCATCGATCTGAAGTTGCCCGACATGCTCGGCAATGAACTGCTCAAGCGCATGTCGGACGAGGATATCCGTTCGTTCCCGCCTGTGATCGTCTATACCGGGCGCAACCTGACGCGTGACGAAGAGGCCGATCTGCTCAAGTACTCGCGCTCGATCATCATCAAGGGTGCACGGTCACCCGAACGCCTGCTCGATGAAGTGACACTGTTCTTGCACAAAGTCGAGTCGACGCTGTCCCATGAACGCCAACGCATGTTGAAGACCGCACGCAGCCGCGACAAAGTCTTCGAGGGGCGCAAGTTGCTGTTGGTTGACGACGATGTGCGCAACATTTTTGCCCTGACCAGTGCGCTTGAACATAAGGGGGCCATCGTTGAAATCGCCCGCAACGGACGCGAGGCTATCGAGCAACTGGAGCTAAACAGCGATATCGATCTGGTACTGATGGATGTGATGATGCCAGAGATGGATGGCTACGAAGCGACCCGCTTGATCCGTCAGCAACCGCGCTGGCGCAAGCTGCCGATTATCGCGGTAACGGCCAAGGCCATGAAAGATGATCAGCATCGTTGCCTGCAAGCCGGTGCCAATGATTACTTGGCCAAGCCGATTGATCTGGATCGCCTGTTCTCGTTGATTCGTGTATGGCTGCCACAACTGGAGCGAATTTGAGCATCGAACGTAACACCGACATAGAAATACGGCTGTTGATCGAGGCGATCTACCTCAAATACAGCTATGACTTTCGCGATTACTCTGGCGCTTCGATCAAGCGCCGGATCCAGCATGCGTTGCGCCAGTTCGACTGCAGGACGGTCTCCGCGCTGCAGGAGCGGGTATTGCACGACCCGGGCATGTTCATGCAGTTGCTGCAGTTTCTCACCATTCCGGTCAGTGAGATGTTTCGCGACCCGGAACACTTTCTGGCCCTGCGCCAGGAGGTGGTACCGCTACTGCGTACCTGGCCTTCGCTGAAAATCTGGATCGCGGGCTGCAGCACCGGCGAGGAAGTCTATTCAATGGCCATCCTGTTGCGTGAAGAAGGCTTGCTTGAACGCACCATCATCTACGCCACTGATATCAACCCCAGCTCCCTGGAGAAGGCCAAGCAGGGTATCTACACGGTGCAGAATATGCGCGAGTATGCCCAGAACTACCGCAAGGCCGGCGGGCGGCGAGATTTCAGCGATTACTACACCTGTGCCTATGGCAACGCCATCGTCGACAGCAGCCTGCGTGACAACGTGACCTTTGCCGACCATAGCCTTGCCACCGACAGTGTGTTTTCCGAAACCCAGTTGGTGTCCTGCCGCAACGTACTGATCTATTTCAACAAGACCCTGCAGGACCGAGCATTCGGGCTATTTCATGAGTCGCTTTGTCATCGCGGTTTCCTGGTGCTGGGCAGTAAGGAAACCCTGGACTTTTCCTCCTACGCTGATCAGTTCCAGGCCTTTGTCAAACCAGAACGGATCTACCGCAAGTCATGAAAGACATTCAGGCGATTGTCGTCGGTGCCTCGGCTGGAGGTGTCAGTGCCTTGTTAAGCCTGTTCCATGCCTTGCCGAAGGATTTTTCCATCCCGATTGTGTGCGTGCTGCACCTGCCGGATGACCGTCACAGCCAGTTGGCGCAGGTTTTCAAGCGCAGGCTGGGGCGCGAGGTGCGTGAAGCCCAGGATAAACAGACAATCAGCGCGGGCACGATTTACTTTGCCGGCCCCGGTTACCATTTGTCGCTGGAGCAGGACCTCAGCTTTTCCTTGAGTCAGGAGGACCGGGTGCACTTTTCCCGGCCTTCAATTGATATTTTGTTCGAGTCGGCTGCTGATGCCTATGGGTCGACGTTGGTGGGCGTGTTGCTGACGGGGGCCAATGAAGACGGTGCTCGTGGTCTTGCATACATCAAGCAGTTGGGCGGCTACACCTTTGTCCAGGATCCGAGCGAAGCCCATGTCGCGACAATGCCCGAAGCGGCATTGGCCTTGCACCTACCTGACTACACACTGCCGTTGAGCGGCATCGGGCAATTGCTCGCCAAGCTGGAACCCTCCAAATGCTAAGTCACATCCAAGCCAAACTGCTGATTGTCGATGACCTGCCAGAAAACCTGCTGGCACTGGATGCGCTGGTCAAGGGTGAAGACCGCGATGTCTACCAGGCCCAGTCTGCCGACCAGGCGCTTTCGTTATTGCTTGAGCACGAGTTCGCCCTGGCCATTCTCGATGTGCAGATGCCGGGAATGAACGGCTTCGAGCTGGCCGAATTAATGCGCGGCACAGAGAAAACCAAGAACATCCCCATTGTTTTTGTCAGCGCTGCCGGGCGCGAGATGAACTATGCCTTCAAGGGCTACGAAAGCGGCGCAGTGGACTTCCTGCACAAGCCGCTGGATAACCAGGCGGTGAAAAGCAAGGTGGCGGTGTTCGTCGATCTGTTCCGTCAGCGCAAGGCCCTGGGCCAGCAACTGGAGGCTATCGAGCGCAGTCGTGCAGAGCAGGAGCAATTGCTCACGCAACTGCAAGCGGCGCGAGCGGAGCTGGAGCACGCCGTGCGGATGCGCGACGATTTCATGTCGATTGTTTCCCACGAATTGCGCACTCCGCTGAACGGCCTGATTCTCGAAACCCAACTGCGCAAGCTGCACTTGGCGCGGGACAATGCCGACGCTTTTGCCCTAGACAAGATGCGGGCGATGGTCGATCGCGACGAGCGCCAGATCAACAGCTTGATCCGCTTGATCGAAGATATGCTCGATGTGTCCAGGATCCGCACCGGCAAACTGTCCATCCGCCCCAGCCAATTTGACCTCACGCGCCTGGTCGGTGGCTTGATCGAGAATTTCGCCGCCCAGGCCGCAGCAGCGCAATCAACCATTGAACTGAAGATCGATGCGCCATTGCTCGGGGTCTGGGATGAGTTCCGCATTGAGCAAGTGCTCGCCAATCTGTTGACTAATGCCTTGCGCTACGGCGCCAAGCAGCCCGTTACCGTGCGCGCCTACCAGCAGCAACAGTGGGCGTGTATCGAGGTGAGTGATCAGGGCATCGGTATCAGTGAGGAAAATCAGCAGCGGATTTTCCAGCAGTTCGAGCGTGTTGACTCAAACCAGGGCTGTGCCGGCTTAGGTCTGGGCTTGTACATTTCCGAGCAGATTGTGCTGGCTCATGGCGGCCGCATCGAGGTACGCAGCGCCGAAGGACAGGGGGCGACCTTTACTTTGCGCCTGCCGCTGGCCTGAATACCGCACACCGCTTGGCGTCAGCGCTTTTACCTCCGGCTCGCGCAGACAGTTCCGACGAAATTTGCTGCGACTAGCTGATACTCCTTCTGCCTGTGAAGGCGTGTGATGACTCCCTGGTAACTCATCACTGGGAGTAAGCGCATGTCTATTCTCGCGGCAAAGGAAAGCACGGGTCCGTGTCTTCGCGTCGGCGTGTTTTTCGACGGCACCGGTAATAATCTGCACAACAGCGAGTTGGCAGCTGCCTGCATGGGGCCTGATACCCATTTGCCAAACGCGCCGCCTGCGCTACGCGAACGCTGCGCAGCATACGGCTACGATGGGCGCGGGAGTGTACCGAACGACAGCTATGGCACTGCCAAAAGCAATATTGCCAGGTTATATGAACTGTATCGGGATCAGGTCGCCGAGCAGGTGCAGGACGGTCAGGCGAGCGCGAGCCTGAAGGTGTACGTCGAAGGAATCGGTACGCAGGCGGGTGCGAAGGATTCGCCCCTGAGCATGATGACCGGCCGCTACAGCTCTGGTGTGATTGCCCGAGCGCAACAGGCGCCCGCCGCGATTATTGAGCAGGTAATGCGCTGGTCGGCCGGTAACCCAGGGACAAGCGTTCAACGCATCGAATTCGACATCTTCGGTTTCAGCCGTGGAGCAGCAGCGGCTCGGCATTTTGCCAATGACCTGGGCAAAGGCGCCGCCAGTGTGTTGGCGCAACTATGGCCGACGTCCGCGGCGTTGCTGGCAGAAAATTTCGACTGGCAGTCGACACAATTCATGGCAATCAACTTCATCGGTTTGTACGACTCTGTCGCAGCGATCATCTCGGCTCTCGACGGTAATTTCAGCCCAGCCAATGCTCAATACTCTGGCATTGAAATGAGGCTCAAGCCGACTGCTGCCCGAAAGATTGTGCAACTGGTGGCGCGGGACGAACAGCGCAAGAATTTTCCGTTGACCCAGACAGACAACGATATTGTGGTGCCAGGCGCGCACTCCGATGTGGGCGGCGGTTATTTACCTGATGCGCTGGAGACCGTGGTACTGACGCGGCCGGTCAGCAGTACCGAGCCTGCCAACCTGGAAAATGGAAAAAGTCAGGCCTGCAAGAAGGCCCAGGCTTGTCTGCAACGCGACCAGCACACCTGGCAGTCGCTGAATCTACAGGTGGAGGTCTGTACTCAGGTGGACGCATTGCAGCCTGCCAAACGCGATACACCTGCCGAGAAGCGCGTCATTGCGTTTGTGCAAGGCAAGCGCCAAGTGGCGGGTGATCTGGCACTGGTTTACCTGCGTATCATGCACCGGCTGGGTGTTGATCAGGATGTGCCGTTCCAAGCACTGGATGAGCAGGGCATGGCGTTGCCACCTGCATTGCAGGTAATCGCCGACAAGCTGATGCAACAGGCACAGGGGCAGCAGGCGGCTTTGCCGTTGAGTGAAAGTGAGGAAGCGCTGTTGCGCAAGCGTTATATACATCTGTCCAGCCACTGGGGCACGCAAGGTTCTGTGCGTGAGGCAATTGATGCGATTTACCTCAACCGCCCCCATGAAAGTGGCCAGCGCAGCGTCTATCCCAATGAGTAGTCGCTTAAACCATCGAAGTCAGGCTTTCACCGCGCAACGTGCGTTCGATCCCGCCCAACACCATGCTTTCCATCAGTGCCAGGCCTTGGGCCTGGGGCAGTTGTGAAGCCTGTAACCAGCTGGGTACGCTGTTGAGCAGATTGGCAATGACATGAGCCGTTGCTACCAGCGCCTGGCCACGCAGGGTTGCCTTGGGCACGATCATGCGTAGCAGAGCCGCTTCATACTGTTGGCGCAACTGACCGATGCGCGCCTGTTGATCCGGGCTCAGGCAGCATTGGTCGCGTTCAGCGAGGCGAAACTGCAAGGGGCGCTCGGCATGCAGCGCCCAGTGCGCAGCGATTATTTCAGACAGTGTCTGCTGATGAGTACGACGCCCCTTGTTGAGGGCCGCAAGCAGTTCCTCATACAGCTCTTCGATCAAGTCGTAGAGCAGGTCCTGCTTGCTGGGGAAGTGGTGGTACAGCGACCCCGCCGTCAAGCCCAGGTGGCTGGCCAGTTCGCGCATGCTTACCTGGCCAAAACCCTTCTCGGCGAACAGCGCCAGAGCCCGGTCACGCCGCTCTTCGAAATTCGTACAACGCAAAGCGGCGTCCATCGACTTGCTCCTCAGTAGGTGAAGAAACCACGACCGCTCTTGCGCCCCAGGTAGCCGGCGGCAACCATTTCCTTGAGCAGGGGAGCAGGGCGGTATTTGCTGTCGCTATAGCCTTCGTGGAAGGCCTCGAGAATGGCCAACAGGGTGTCCAGGCCGATTAGATCAGCCAGGGCCAGCGGGCCGATTGGCTGGTTGCAGCCAAGGCGCATGCCGATGTCGATGTCTTCGGCACTGGCCAGGCCTTCCTGCAGCACGAAGATCGCTTCATTGATCATCGGCACCAGGATACGGTTGACCACGAAGCCTGGACGGTTGCCAGCGCTGATAGGCGTCTTGCCGACCCGCTCGGTCAGGGCCATCGCCGTGGCGTGGGTGGCGTTACTGGTTTGCAGGCCGCGAATGATCTCGACCAGGGCCATCATCGGCACCGGATTGAAGAAATGTACACCGATAAAGCGCTCGGGGTGGCTGACTGCCGCCCCCAGCTGGGTGATCGACAGCGACGACGTGTTAGTGGCGATCACGCACTCACTGCTGACGCTCGAAGCAATCTGCTGGAGGATGCGCACTTTCAGTTCGAGGTTCTCGGTAGCCGCCTCGATCACCATTTGCGCCTGCTGCAACTGGGCGTAGTCGGTGCTGGTGCGAATCCGCGCGACAGCTGCCTGGGCAACGTCGGCGGCCAGGACCTGCTTGCTGACCTGACGCTCCAGGTTTTTACGCAAGGTGGCCAGGCCGCGCTCCAGCGCAGCGTCGGAAACATCAATCAGGGTGACCTGGTAACCGGCCACCGCACAGACCTGGGCAATACCATTGCCCATGGTGCCAGCGCCGATCACCGCAATATTTTCAATACTCACGTTCAGAGCTCCTTGTTCAGACGCGCTCGAAGACTACGGCGATGCCTTGGCCGCCGCCGATGCACATGGTTGCCAGTGCGTAGCGGCCTTCGATGCGTTGCAGCTCGTGGATAGCCTTGGTAGCGATGATTGCGCCGGTAGCACCGACTGGGTGACCCAGGGAAATGCCGGAACCGTTGGGGTTGACCTTCTCCGGATCAAAGCCCAGCTCTGCCGCCACGGCGCAGGCTTGGGCAGCAAAGGCTTCGTTGGACTCGATCACATCCAGGTCGGCGATCTGCAGGCCGGCTTTTTCCAAGGCCTTGCGCGTGGCCGGAACCGGGCCAAGGCCCATCAACTCAGGTTCTACGCCAGCGTGGGCATAGCTGACCAGGCGGGCGAGGGGCTTGAGGCCGTGGCGTTTGACGAAGTCGCCAGTGGCCAGGACCAGGGCGCCGGCGCCGTCGTTCAGGCCGCTGGCGTTACCGGCGGTGACGGTGCCGTCTTTCTTGAAGGCCGCTTTCATGCCGCCCAGCTGTTCAGCGGTGACTTCGCCGCGCACGTGCTCGTCGATTTCAAAGCGCACGGTGCCTTTACGGCCAGGAATGTCGATAGGCACGATCTGGCTGTCGAAACGGCCTTCGGCAATGGCGCGGGCAGCGCGCTGCTGGCTGACCAGTGCCAGGTCGTCCTGCATCTGGCGGGTGATGCCATTACGCTCGGCAACGTTTTCGGCAGTGATGCCCATATGGAAGCCGGCAAAAGGATCGTGGAGAACGCCGAGCATGTAGTCCACGCCCTTCAGATCACCCATGCGCGCACCCCAGCGAGCTTGTGGCAGCAGGTAAGGGCCACGGCTCATGGATTCGGCACCGGCAGCCACCACCGCCTCGGCGTCACCGAGCAGCAGGCTTTGGGCGGCAGATACAATGGCCTGCAGCCCCGAACCACACAGGCGGTTGACGTTGAAGGCTGGGGTTTCCTTGGGAATGCCGGCATTCATCGCCGCAACGCGGGCCAGATAGGCATCGCGTGCCTCGGTTGGAATCACCGTACCCATTACCACGTGGCCGATTTGCTCAGGTGCCACACCGGCGCGCTCGATAGCCGCGCGGGTTACGCTGCTGGCCAGGTCAGCCAGGGGAAGGTCCTTGAGAGAACCGCCAAAACTGCCAATGGCCGAACGAACGGCGCTGACTACGTAGATTTCCGGGGTGTTCATAATCGACTCCAGTATGCGAATACATGGCGGGACGGTGGCAGGCTCTGACAGAATGCACACTTCGCCAGGTTCAGGTTGCCATTGAGTCTAGGCAAAGCCTTTCACTGGGCCTATGCCATAACTGTTCACTGAAACTGGTATTTTTTGCCATACCTTGCGGAATCCGCCATGCGGGAAAACGATACAGTCGCGGTTTACTTCGTCCATAGCATGTTGCACGCCCTGCGCGACCAACCGCAGCGCGCGTCAGCGTTGCTGCGCGAGGCCGGCATCGATCCGGCAGTGCTCGATGTCGCTGGGGCGCGCGTCTCGGCGACAGCGTTCACCCGGCTCTGGCTGATTCTGATCCAGGCCCTGGACGATGAATTCTTCAGCCTCGACAGCCATGGTATGCCGATGGGCAGTTTCGCCCTGATCTGTCGCGGCCTGATCCAGGAGCCCAACCTGAAAAAGGCCCTGCGTCAGTGCCTAGTGTACTTTGGTCTGTTTTTACGCGATGTGAGTGCGAGCCTGTCGATCAAGGGCGGGCGGGCAGTAATAAGCGTGCAGTCACACATCGAAGATCCAACGACTCGGGTGTATGCCGAGGAAACCTTTTTCGCTCTGGTGATCAGCTTGATGTGCTGGTTGGGTGGGCAACGCCTGGTCATCGACCGCACTGCGCTGACTGATACAAGGCCTTCTCAGGACGACGATTTGTTGCTTTGGGGGCCCAATCTGCAGTTGGGGGCAGGGGTAAGTGAAATCGAGTTTGCCGCTGACTACCTGCGCTTGCCGGTGATTCAGGACCTGGCCGGGCTCAAGACGTTTTTACGCAGTGCGCCACAATGGCTGGTAATTCGCTATCGCAACCAGAATGGCCAGGTGGCTCAGGTCTACCGCTATTTGCGTGAGCACGATCAGGGGCAGTGGCCAACCTTGGTGGCCATGGCCAAGCGCCAGGGGCTGAGCGCAAGCAGCTTTCGCCGGCAATTGGAACGCGAGGGGCGTTCGTTCCAGCAAATCAAGGATGAAGTACGACGGGCAACGGCTTTCGAGTGCTTGCGCGAAACCGATATGAGCATTGCTGAAATAGCCGAACGCACCGGGTTCCAGGAGCCCAGTGCGTTTCATCGTGCGTTCAAGAAGTGGACCGGTGAAAGTCCGGGTGGTTATCGCTTACGCATGGCTGTCAGGGGTTAGCAGATTGCCCATAAGCTGGCGCAGGTGATCCTGACCGGCCTGGTTAAGGGCAAACACCGGACGACGAGGTTCGCCTACTGGCAAACCACTGATGGCCAATCCGGCTTTGACAGTAGCGGGCAGGCCGGCCTTGAGGATGAAGTCCAGCAGCGGCAATTGACGGTAGAACACCGCTTTGGCGGTTTCCAGGTCGTTGGCCACCACCGCCTTGTACAGCGACTGGTTGAGTTCGGGAATCAGGTTGGCCGCCGCTGTACACCAGCCGCTGGCACCGGCAATGAATGCTTCCAGGGCCATTGGGTTGCAGCCGTTGTAAAACGGCACCTTACCTTCACCGAGCAGTTGCAGCTTGTGCATACGCTGAATGTCGCCGGTGCTTTCCTTGACCATTGTTACATTCTCGACTTCCCGCACGATGCGCAGGATCAGTTCCACCGACATGTCGGTGCCGCTGGTAGCCGGGTTGTTGTAGAGCATGATGGGAATGTTAATGCTGGCGCCGATTGCTTGATAGTGCGCGAAAATCTCGGCTTCGCTGAGTTTCCAGTAAGCGGTTGGCAGGACCATGACCGCATCGGCGCCATGAGTCTGGGCAAAGCGCGCACGGCGGATGGCGCCAGCGGTGGTGAGGTCCGAGACGCTGACAATGGTCGGCACTCTGCCGGCGATGTGCGCCAGGCTGAATTCGGTGGCCTGGTCCCACTCCCGATCACTCAGGTAGGCGCCTTCACCGGTGCTGCCCAGGGGCGCGATGGCATGCACGCCACCTGCGATCAAGCGATCGATGGACAGACCCAGGGCCGCGAGGTCAAGGTGCTGGCCGTCGCGGGTGAAGGGCGTAATGGTGTAGCCGATGATGCCGTGGAATTGAGTCGTCATGAACAGTGCTCCGCAAGAAAGGCAAAAGGACAAGCATTCAGCTCAGGCAGTCGGCATGAGCCCGCAGGCACTGCCGCGCATAATAGTTAAAGGCTGCGCTGTGGCGTTTCGGGCGTGAGATCCAGTCATGGGCTTCGCGGCCCAGGGCTGGCTCGATGGGTTTGACTTCACCTGCGGACATGGCCAGCAATTGCAGCTTGGCCGCACGCTCGATCAACTGGGCAATGACACAGGCTTCCTCGATGCTTGCCCCGGTCGATAGCTGCCCGTGGTGCGAAAGCACAATGGCGCGCTTATCACCCAGCGCGGCGCTGATGATTTCACCTTCCTCGTTGCCCACCGGCACTCCAGGCCAGGCCTGAAGAAACGCGCAGTCTTCATACAGCGGGCACAGGTCCATGTGCGAAACCTGCAGCGGCACCTCGAGCATCGACAAGGCCGCTACATGGGTGGGGTGGGTGTGAATGATGCAGTTCACATCCGGGCGCGCCCGATACACCCAACTGTGAAAACGGTTGGCCGGATTGGGCATGCCCTGGCCTTCGAGTACTTCAAGGTCTTCATTGACCAGCAGCAAGTTGCTCGCGGTGATCTCGTCGAAGCCTAGCCCCAGTTGCTGGGTGAAAAAGGTGCCAGGTTGTGGTCCGCGGGTGCTGATTTGCCCGGCCAGGCCCGAATCATGACCGTTGTCGAAGAGAATTCGACACGTCAGGGCCAGCTTTTCCCGTGCAGTCCACGTATTATCGGCAAGCGAGCCTTGCATCTGTGTAAGGGCCTGCTTTATCAGCTGGTCCTTGGGCAGTGCCAAAGTCTTGGCCATAGGGATATCCTCGATGGTGTAGAGAAAATGTCAGGCTGGCCCGCCCCGGCTACTTGGAAGGTGAAGGGGCGGTTAAGCGCATGACACAAAAAAGGATAAATGACACAATGTGTCATTAGCAAGTAAAAGCTTGCCCATGGCCTTGGGAAAATTGCAGCGCATGTCTATCCGATTGAAATTGTTGAGAAAGAAATTGGGAATTACCTTGGAGGTGCTGGCCGAAAAGTCCGGCATGACCAAGAGCTATTTGTCCAAGGTTGAGCGTGGCCTGAATACCCCATCCATTGCCGCCGCCTTGAAGCTGGCGCGGGCGCTGAGTGTCAATGTTGAAGAACTGTTTGCCGAAGATTCGCCCGGGCAGGCGCGTTTCAGCCTGGTTCGTTGCGGCGAGCGCCAAGCGTTGTCAGGAAGTGCCCAGGGGCCAGGTTACGCGGTGCTGGCCAACCATATTGGCAGCCGCAGCTTGCTGCCATTTATCATCAGCCCACCGTCTGATTTCAGCGATTCAACCTTCAAGGAGCACCTTGGAGAAGAATTCCTGTTTGTTCACGAAGGCCAGGTAGAAGTGGATTTCATGAGCGAGCGGGTCATCCTCGAACGGGGTGATGCGCTTTATTTCAACGCCCAGACACCGCACCGCCTGCGCTCGCTAGGCGAGGTACAGGCACAGTTGCTGGTGGTTGTGCATGACGCTGAAGGTTGATGCCGATGGGCAGTCATTCTCGATTCTGGCGTGATCCGGCGCTGCCGTTCATTGAGGCACGCAGCGTCGATGATGGACGCAAAGTCTGCTATGCGCCGCATTCCCACCAGAGTTTTTCCATCGGCGCGATTACCCGTGGTCGCAGCACCTATGTGAACGCTGGCGGCCATCAACAGGTAGCTGAAGGTACCGTTGTTCTGATGAACCCCGGGGCGGTACACGCGTGCAATCCTATTGATGGCGAGCCATGGTCCTACTTCATGATGTACGTAGACCTGCCATGGTTGCAGGCACTGGGCTTCCAGCCGTTTGAGGTGTTAAGCAGTGACTCGCCAAGGCTCTACCAGAACCTGTGCGAGCTTCACGCGCTGCTGGAAGACGAACTATTGAGCAGCACCAGCAAGCTTGCAGCCCTGCGTATTTTCTTCAGTGAGTTGATCGAGCAAGTGCCTTCCAGACGAAGCGCTGAAAATCAGGTCAACACGCGCTTGCTGGCGGCTGCAGCCTTTGTTCGTGAACATTGCACCGAGCCGCTTCGGCTACAGGACATTGGTGATGCCGTCGGCCTGTCCAGTTCGTACTTGATTCGGGCGTTCAAGCAGCAATTTGGCTTGACGCCTCATGGCTATCTGCTCGATCAGCGCGTGCAATATGCCCGGGCACGGTTGCGCCGTGGTGGAATCATCTCTGAAGTAGCCCTGGAAGCAGGCTTTGCCGATCAGGCGCATCTGCAACGGGCTTTCAAACGCCACTTGGCGGCAACGCCGGGGCACTATCGATCAGCTCATTAGTAGATACACGGCACTGGCCAGCAACAGCACTGCCAGCACGCGATTGAACACGCGTACTCTGCCGGGATTGCCCAAGTACTGGCTGATTACACTTCCAGCCCAGGCCCAACTGGCAATGGACACGTAGCAGATTGCAAAGTAGATGCCGGTGAACTGCCAGAGCAGACCGGTTTCACCTTCGCCGAGAAACGCCCCAATACCCGCCACGCAAGCCAGCCAAGCCTTGGGGTTGAGCCATTGCAAGGTGGCGCCGGCGAGCATCGAAGGTGCCGATGCAGCACCGCTGTCAGCCAACTCGCCACGGTCACTGGCCAGTTTCCAGGCCATGTACAGCAAAAACACTACCCCACCTGCGTGCAGCACCTGGGTCAGGGCAGGCCAGTGACGCAGCAACTCGTGCAGTCCCAATCCAATCAGCAATAGCAGCAGGCTGAAACCCAGGGTGGCGCCGGTGACATGCCGCAGGCTGGCGCGCAAGCCATGGCGGGCGCCACTGCCCAGGGCGACAATGTTGACCGGTCCGGGAGAGATGGAGGAGGCCAGCGCAAAAGCGGCCATCGATAGCATCAGGCTCATGAGTATGTGTTCCGCAAGTAAGGTCGATGCAGTGTGCTGGCCTGGCCGTCGCGGGTATTGAAGAAAACTACCCTCGTGAATGCACTGATGCTGCGCGCGGGAAAAGTTTTACAGAATTTGAAATAGTTTTGCGCTGTGAGAAAACCCTGCTGGAATTGTAGGATCTCCTCCCCAATTGATATTAGGTTGTTATGACTTCGTTTTCGGAGCCCCCCAGTACCTGGCCAACCCGGCCATTCTCCCGTCCTTGTGACGTTTCTTCTGTGTTCACCTCGAAGAGTACCTACCCATGGAATGGCTAGCCGACCCCACGGCCTGGCTGGGCCTTGCCACGCTTATTGTGCTGGAGCTGGTACTGGGTATCGACAACCTGGTGTTCATTGCCATCCTTGCCGACAAGTTGCCACCACATCAGCGCGACCGTGCGCGGGTCATCGGCCTGTCGCTGGCGTTGATCATGCGCCTGGGCCTGCTGGCCAGTATTTCCTGGATGGTGACCCTGACCGCGCCGCTGTTCGAGGTATTCGACAAGAGCTTCTCCGGTCGTGACCTGATCATGCTCTTCGGTGGTGTGTTCCTGTTGTTCAAGGCCACCATGGAGTTGCACGAACGTCTCGAAGGTCATGTGGCGCAAACCAATGGCAATACACGCCACTCTGCGTTCTGGCCGATCGTGGCGCAGATCGTGGTGCTGGACGCGGTGTTCTCGCTGGACGCTGTGATCACTGCCGTGGGCATGGTTGAACACTTGTCGATCATGATGATCGCGGTGATCTTCTCCATCGGTATCATGATCGTTGCCAGCAAGCCGTTGACGCGCTTCGTCAACAGTCACCCGACCGTGATCATGCTGTGTTTGGGCTTTTTGATGATGATCGGCTTCAGCCTTACCGCTGAAGGCCTGGGCTTCCACATTCCGAAAGGCTACTTGTACGCGGCAATTGGTTTCTCGATTGCGGTTGAGGTGTTCAATCAGTTGGCCCGTGCCGGTCGCAAGCGCAACTTGCAGCAACACCAGCCACTGCGTGAGCGTACTGCCCATGCCGTGCTGCGTTTGTTGGGCGGGCGTCGCGTCGAGGCGGACGAGGTGGGTGAGGATATCGCCGATCTGGTCGGCGACGGTGAAGAGCAAGTGCTGTTCGATCGTCGCGAGCGGGTCATGATCAGTGGTGTGCTGAACCTTGCCGAACGTCCGATCAAGACCGTGATGACCGTGCGGGCCGAGGTCGATACGGTTGACCTGGCACAACCGGCCGAGGACATTCGCAAAGCGCTGATGCATTCCTCCTATTCGCGCCTGCCGCTGATTCGCGATGGCCGCATAGATGAACCGCTGGGCTTTGTGCACAAGAAGGAACTGCTCAAGGAACTGCTGGCCGGTAACGAGCCCGATCTGGAGAGCCTGGTGCGTGCTCCGTTGAACCTGCTGGAAAGCTTCAGCATTCTCAACGCTCTTGAGCAGATGCGCAGCAAGTCGACCCACATTGCGTTCGTGGTCAATGAATTCGGTGATTTCACCGGTATCCTGACCATGACCGATATTCTCGAGTCGATCGCCGGTGAGTTACCCGATGCCAGTGAGGTGGAGGGGCCTGGCATTGTCGAGGACGGTCAGGGCTTTGTCGTCAATGGCGCCTTGAACCTCAGTCAGATCCAGGCACGCACCGGCTTCGCAGCCAAGCCTACCGAGGATTACCAGACCCTCGCGGGCCTGGTGATGAGTTTGCTGGACCGTTTGCCTGTGGTAGGCGACCGCCTGGAATGGAACGGCTGGCAGATGACTGTTGTTGCGGTTGAGGAACGCCGGGTTCGCGAGGTGCGCCTCAAGCCGAACGACGCTGGTGGCGCAGCAAATGCTTGATGCCTTCAAGGATCAGCACCAGTACCGCCAGCCAGATCGGCAGATAAGTCAGCCACTGGTCGGGACCGATGGTCTCGCCCAGTAGTAGCGCCACAGCTACCAGCAACACTGGCTCGACATAACTGAGCAGGCCGAACAAGCTGAACGCCAGCATTCGGCTTGCCAGTACGTAGCAGATCAGTGCCATCGCGCTGATCACCCCCAGGAGTGGAATCAGCCAATACAATCCAGGGTGCTCGATCAGATCCCGGGCGCTCAGCGGGCCTTGAACGACGAAGTACAGCGCCGCTGGCAGCAGGAGGAACATGTCCGCCCAGAGGCCTCCCAGATGGTCGGTACGGCATTTGCGCCGCAAGACGAAATACAACGGGTAGCCAATGGCGACCAGCATGGTTTCCCACGCGAAACTGCCATGCTGGTAAAGCTCGTGACCAACCCCGGTGGCAGCGCATGCCACGGCCAGTTTCTGCAGGCGCGACAAGCGCTCGCCGTAGACCACTCGACCGGTCAGGACCATGGTCAGGGGCAGGAGGAAATACCCTAACGACACTTCCAGGCTACGCCCGTGCAACGGTGCCCAGAGAAACAGCCACAGCTGCACCCCTAGCAACGCTGACGTGCCTATCTGGCCCAGCAGCAGTAGCGGCTTTTCGCGTATGCGCTTGAGCAGTCCGGTGACCAGTTGCCAGTCTTTGCTCAACAGCAGGAACAGGGTCAGGCAGGGGAGGGTCAGCAATGTGCGCCAACCAAAGACTTCCTCACCGTCAAGCGGCGTCAGCAGGGATGTGTAGAAATACATCACGGCGAACAAACAACTGGCCATGACTGATGAAACGATGCCTTTGAACACGAGGGCCTCTGAAGTAGGAAAAAGAAAGGCGCTTAACTATCAAAAGTCAGCGGCTGGTTGTCAGTGGCTGACGCTACGCCTTGCGCCTGCAAGGCCTGAATGAATGCCTGGCCCGACATTGGTCGGGCAAACAGGTAGCCTTGCTGGAAGTCGACGTTGTGCCGGGCCAGGTAGTCACGTTGCGCTTCGGTCTCAACGCCCTCGGCGACAATTCCCAGGCCCAGTTTGCTCGATAGCTCAATGATACTGTCAAGAATATGCAGCGACAGCGCATCGCCGCCGATCATGGCCACGAAGCTCTGGTCGATCTTCAGGTAGTCAACCTGGAACTGACGCAGATAGGCCAGGCTGGATTGACCGGTGCCAAAGTCATCTACCGCGATCATTACGCCCAGATCATGAAGGCCGGCAAACAAGGCATGGGTGACGTCGCTTGGCGCAACCAGCTTGCGTTCTGTCAGCTCCAGGGTCAGGCGCACGCGGTCGTTGGGAAACGCCGCAAGGAATTGACGGCAATCGTCCAGCAGCGCCATGTCCTGGCAGTGGTCGGCGGTGATGTTGATACCAATGTGAAAGCCGTCCTCCATGAGTTCGGCGTGCGGCGCCAGCAGTTGGGCCGTGCGCTGGAACAGTTGGCGGGTCATGGGCACGATCTGCCCGCTGTGTTCTGCATAGGGAATGAACAGGTCCGGACGCACCAGGCCTTCATGAGGGTGCTGCCAGCGCATCAGGACCTCGACACCGGCCCAGCAGTAATCGCCGCTGCGCACCACAGGTTGAAAGAAAGGCACGAACTCATTGGCTTCAATGGCGCGTTGCAATTCGGCACGCGGCGAACTGGCCCGGCGCAGTTGCCAGTAACAGGTTGCACCGGCTATGGCGCCGAGTATGACCAGCAACAGGAACATGGCCAGGTACTCACTGCGCATCTGTTGAGCCACCTTGCCCTCGCTGAATCCGCTGTGAATAGAGAAGGGATAGCGCGTTGAGACAAACTCGGTGGCTGCCACCTCAGGCTGTGGAACCATGCCGGCCTGGACCTTTCCAGCGCGGTCCAGCCAGTGTTGGCCGACTTGCAGAATGAGGTAGTTGTCATTGCCGAGCAGATAAAGCGCCCCGATCAAATGATCACCATCGACCGTAACAACTGCTGCTCGTTCTCCTTCAGCCAATCGGTAGACCAGTAGGGGGTGCCCAGGGGTTACCGAGTTGCCGTCCATCAGCCAGAGCTTGCCCTCTACGTAGTCGCTGGTGTCGACCTGTTCGCTATAAGGGCCGAACAGCGAACTGCAATACAATTCACCGCGGTACTCAAGGTTGGTGGAGCGTACAAAGGCGCGCCGGGTTACCTGATCGCGTAGGGCGAGCTTTTCATTGATGCAAGGTTGCCCTGCCAATGGCAAGAGATCGCTAGCGGCTTTGGACAAATTTGCGAGAATGCGCTCGATCTGATTGCCTACTCGTTGCGCTGTGGCTTCGCTACGGTTGTGCAGTTCCCGTTCGGATTGCCATTGCATGATTAACAGGCCGCAAAGGACAGGCACCAGCCCCACCAGCCATGGCAGCACATGGCGCCAGAAGCGTAGGGGGTGATGTTTTACCGAAAAGGGCATGGCGACTAACCTTAAAAGACGGAGCTGTGCAGAGGATAGCCGTCCGTCGACGCTTCGTGTGTCTGGACGTTGAAGTTAAAGTGCGACAAATTGGATTACGCACTGTAGAATCTTCTTACGCATACAATAATAAGATTTCTCATCATCGAGGAATCAGCCCGCCGAGAATGGGTCCATATGAAGTGTCATGGGTTCAAGCTGATTTATGGTGACTACCTCGCACGCAGTGTGAGGGGCGTCTCCTGCGCGCCGCCATCATCGCTCCACATCGATAGCAAGCAATCACCGTTTTTAGCGCTTTGATGATGAGGTAATGAGCATGGCCGACATTTTTGAAAACCCGATGGGCCTGATGGGCTTCGAATTCATTGAGTTCGCATCGCCGGCACCGGGCGTGCTGGAGCCGATCTTCCAGATCATGGGCTTCACCAAGGTGGCTAGCCACCGCTCCAAAGATGTACACCTGTACCGCCAGGGCGACATCAATCTTATTCTGAACAACGAACCGAAAAGCATTGCGTCCTACTTCGCTGCCGAGCACGGTCCGTCCGTTTGCGGTATGGCGTTCCGTGTCCGCAATGCCCACGAAGCCTACGCCCGCGCCCTGGAATTGGGGGCTCAGCCGGTGGAAATCGAAACCGGTCCGATGGAACTTCGTTTGCCTGCAATCAAGGGTATCGGTGGTGCGCCGCTGTACCTGATCGACCGGTTTGAAGAGGGCAGTTCGATCTATGACATCGACTTCAACTTCATCGAAGGTGTCGACCGCCATCCGGTAGGCGCTGGCCTGAAGATCATCGACCACCTGACCCACAACGTTTACCGTGGCCGTATGGCCTATTGGGCTGCGTTCTACGAGAAGTTGTTCAACTTCCGCGAGATTCGTTACTTCGACATCAAGGGCGAGTACACCGGCTTGACCTCCAAGGCCATGACCGCACCAGATGGCATGATCCGCATTCCGTTGAACGAAGAATCGTCCAAGGGTGCCG
Source organism: Pseudomonas arcuscaelestis (assembly GCF_016881005.1). Lineage (GTDB taxonomy): Bacteria > Pseudomonadota > Gammaproteobacteria > Pseudomonadales > Pseudomonadaceae > Aquipseudomonas > Aquipseudomonas arcuscaelestis. The sequence goes on from NZ_JACOPV010000012.1 coordinate 201,699, forward strand.
GTCAGATCGAAGAGTTCCTGATGCAGTTCAACGGCGAGGGCATCCAGCATGTGGCCTTCCTGACCGACGACCTGCTGCAGAGCTGGGACGCGCTGAAAAAGCTTGGCATGCGCTTCATGACTGCACCGCCGCAAACCTATTACGAAATGCTCGAAGGGCGGTTGCCGGGTCATGGCGAGCCGGTGGACCAATTGCAGGCTCGGGGGATTCTGCTCGATGGTTCTTCACAGCCGGACGACAAACGTCTGCTGTTGCAGATTTTCTCCGAAACCCTGATGGGCCCGGTATTTTTCGAGTTCATCCAGCGCAAGGGCGATGACGGCTTCGGTGAAGGCAACTTCAAGGCATTGTTCGAGTCCATCGAGCGCGACCAGGTGCGCCGTGGCGTGCTGAACGCCGAGTAATCGGTTGCAAGCAACAAGGCCATTGAGCATGAGTTCAATGGCCTTTTTGCGTTATGAGGCATGCTTTTGTGGCTGACGGCCTTTCGCTCTTCGATATAAGCCCCAGTATCCGGCAGCGGAGGTCATGATGCCCACCAGCAACAGCGAGGGTAATGTCGATTTCATTGCCTGGCGCATGGCCCGCCAAGTGTGGCCTTCGGGGTAACCGGCGTGCACGGTATAGCCAAACTGCTCCGAGGTGAGCCTCAAGCTGTTCTGCGCATGGTTGGGTACTCGACTGCCATCCCCGTGGCCTGTCGCCCAAATGTACTGAGTACCGAATTGCAGGCTCAGGACCACCGCGTTCTGGAATCCAAGCAACTCCGCCTGCAGGACTCGCAAGTCGGCCACCGCAACCACTGCATAGGGGCTGGTCTGCTTGCGATAGCGCAGAATGGCCGAATTCGGGGTTGCCCGGTTGCCTGCGGCCACGCGAAGACGTTCGTTGACATCGCTACCCTCGTCAATCGTGTAGTCGGTGGAGCCATACAGCGTGCTGCAAAATACCCGATGGTCTTTTTCAATTGCCATCGAACGGACATTGGGCTGTTTGACTACTTCTTTGCGTAGCTCGGGCAAAATGTCGTCGCAAGGGTTGCCGGTGAGCTTTAATGCCTGCGTGCTGGAGTTATGCAGGGATTCGATAACCCTATCGATCGCGTAAATTGCTTCATTTGCCGTGACGGCAATGGTTTCTTCTTGTTTACGGTCGACCTGCAAGGCAAGAACCAGCAGGCCGCAAGCTACTGGCGCCAATCCGATCAGAAGGGTAACCAGAAACTCGATCAGGCTACGCCCTGCGTTTGAGTATGGAACCATGGTGGGTTGCCTCTATGCTGAACCGATGCCCAGCATAGAGAAATGCCCAAGACGCGCCTGTAGGTTCCATTGTTGGCATCTGTAGTCCTATTCAGCTTGAGACTTGGGTCAAGCGCGTTTGTGTGCCGCCAGCGCCTTCACCACCAAATCAGCTACCGCGCCGCCGGAGGCGGGGTTTTGTCCGGTAATCAAACGACCTTCTTTCTGGTCGGCGATGGCAAAGGTCTTCCAGGGATCATCGTTCTTGCGGTAAAGGCCACCGCGGGCGCCCAATTCGTTCTCGGTAAGGTATGGCACCACTTTGTCCAGCTCTGCCAGCTGTTCCTCGACATTGGAGAAACCGGTCACTTCACGATCCTTGACCAGCAGTGTGTTGTCGCTCAGCTTGATATTGAGCAGGCCCACGGCACCATGGCAAACAGAGGAAACCACGCCGCCCGCTTCGAATATGTGGCGCGACAGTTCCTGCAGGCCGGTATTGTCCGGGAAGTCCCATATTACGCCGTGACCGCCGGCGTAGTAGATCGCGGCATAGTCCTGGGCTTTGACCTGACCGGGACTCAAGGTAGTACCCAGGCGGTTCATAAAAGTTTTGTCGTTGTACCACTGCCAGTCGATGTCCGCAGCCATTGCCAGACTGTGTGGGTCGATCGGCACATAGCCGCCGGTAGGGCTGATGTAGTCGACCTTGTAGCCGGCTTTTTCGACCTTTTCGACAAAGTGCACCGCCTCACCCAGCCAAAGCCCGGTGGCCCGCTTGAGTGTCGGGTATTTGGCCGTGTTAGTAAGGACCACCAGGATTTTCTTGCTCATCATCAGGCTCCCTTCACAGGTTCGACCCGGTTCGTCCGGATCGCAAGGAAAACCCCTACAGCATAGTTGGGGTTGGCCGGGATGCCATGACGCACTTTGTGTGTGCTAGCCTTTCGGCAACCCCTGAATTTGACATCGGAGTCAATAATCCATGAGCACCCCATCAGTCCACCCGGATGAATTCATGCAGGCTGCCATTGATGAGGCCAGAAAAGGCCTGGATGAGGGAGGTATTCCGATCGGTTCAGTGCTGGTACACGAGGGCAAGATCATTGGCCGTGGGCACAATCGTCGGGTGCAATCGGGTAGCGCCATTTTGCATGGCGAGATGGATGCATTGGAAAACGCCGGCAGACAACCGGCAAAGGTGTATGCGCAATCTACGCTATACACCACCTTGTCGCCCTGCGCGATGTGCAGTGGCGCCATCCTGTTATACGGGATCAAGCACGTGATTGTTGGTGAAAACCAGACGTTCCTGGGTGAAGAGGCGCTGTTGGCCGCTCGTGGTGTAACCTTGCAGGTTCAACACGACCAGGCTTGTATCAGCATGATGAAGGATTTCATTGCCGCCCGGCCAGAGCTTTGGGACGAAGACATCGGCCGCTGAATTGCTCCGATAGTGGCGCTGGTGACCCCTAGCCAGCGCTGCCTGATCTGGACTCGCTGGTTCGTTGACTGGCCAGGCGCTCAAGCAGCAGATAGACCAGGCCGGCAATCAGCAGCGGGAGCAAAAAGTACACCACCCGGTAACCGATCAAGGCTGCGAGCAAGGTACCTTTGCCGTAGGTTGCCTGCAGCAAGGTCAGGAATACCGTCTCCAGTACCCCCAGGCCTGCGGGGATATGGGTGATGACGCCGGCGATACTGCTGATCATCAACACCGCCAGAATCGTCGGGTAACCGACCTTGTCGGGCAGCAGGCTGTACACCACCAGCGCCATCAGTGCCCAATTGCTGGCACCCATTACCAACTGCAGCGCGGCCATGGGTAAGCTTGGCAAGGTAATTCGGTGGTTACGAATGCGGAAGGTACGGCGGCGCGAAAAGCGGCAGGCCGCCAGGTACGCCACCGCCGCCAGCAGCAACACCAGACCGATCAAGCGCAGGCCACTGCTGCCGATCTCGAACCCTGCCGGTAAACCTGGAAAGCCACAGAGGAATAATGTGCCTGCCAAAAAAAAGTAACCTAGCCAATTGGTCAGCAAGCCCAGACTGAGGATTCGGGTGATGGTCGCCACGGACAGTCCCAGGCGTGTGTAAAGCCGATACCGGAGGGCAATCGCACCGACCCATGCACTGAGGTTTAGATTGAACGCATAGCAGACAAACGCCAATGGCAGTACCTGGCGCGCGGGGAGGTCATGGCCGGTATAGCGGCGCCCGACCAGGTCGTAACAACTGAACAGAGTAAAGCTGCAGGCGCTGATCAGTCCCGCCAGCGCCAGGGTTTGCCAGCGGTATGACGCCAGTGCCTGGCGAACTTCCTCCCAGTCCAGATTCTTCAGCAAGGTGTACAGCAGTGCAGGCACGAGGATGAAAAAAGCCAGTGTCAGCAGCTGCCGGGCGCGACGCCAGTGGCTGGAGGACTTGATCATATGGTTTTGCCTGTGGACGGATGGTCACGCAGCAGCGGCTGCAGGCGTGGAACATGGGCAGGGAGCCAGCCGACAATGGCCGGGAAGTGACGAATGAAGTGAAAACTGAGGAATATCAGCGGCGCACGCCACCAGTAGCCACGCAGCACGCGCTGCAGGTTCACCGGCTTGCAGCGCTGAACGCACAGCTCTTGCAGGTGCTCATGCAAGCGCTCGTTGAGGGCGGTGTCGTGGATCACCAGATTGGCTTCCAGATTCAACGACAGGCTCAAGGGATCGAGATTGCTTGAGCCCACGGTCGACCAGTGGCGGTCAACCAAGGCTACTTTGCCGTGCAGGGGGCGCTCGCAATATTCGAAGATCTGCACGCCATCACGTAGTAGATAGTTGTAGAGCAACCGCGAACACAGGCGTACCAATGGCATATCGGGCATGCCCTGCAATACCAAGGTCACTTTAACGCCGCGGCGCGCGGCGTTGCGCAAGGTGCGCAGCAAGCGATACCCAGGAAAAAAATAGGCGTTGGCAATAATGATTCGTTCTTTCGCGCTCTCCAGCGCCTTCAGGTAGTGCCGCTCAATGTCGTTGGGGTGGTCCTGGTTGTCTCGAATGCACAGGATCATGCTGGCCTGATCGCTGTCGGCGGCCAGCGGCAACGCACGTTGCCACCAGCGGCGGCTGCGTGGGTGCAGCCTGGCGGATTCGTCGAGCAGAGAAAGCGTCGAATTGCGCAGATCGGCAACGATCGGCCCGCGCACCTGTACGGCATAGTCCTGTTTGGCCATGGGTCCAAAGTCGTCGAGGTGATCGGCACTGTAATTGATGCCGCCGACAAAGCCGACCTCACCATCGATCACCAGAATTTTACGGTGTAATCGGCGAAACAGATTGGTGCGCATCCCCAGACGCTTGGGCCGAGGATCGAATGCCTGCAATTGCACCCCGGCATCGTTCAACGCTTTGAGGTAGTCGTAGCTCAGGTCGGCGGTGCCGTAGCCGTCGACCAGCATCTTTACCCGCACACCGCGTTGAGCAGCGTCGATCAGCAGTTGTTGCAACTGACGACCTACCTTGTCTTCGAAGATGATGAAGGTTTCCAGCAGGATCTCTTCCCGTGCCTGTTCGATGGCGGCGAAGACACTGGGGAAATATGCCTCACCATTGATCAACAGTTGCACTTGGTTGTCTTTGCGCCATTGGCTGTTCACCAGCGTACCTCCACAGCCAGGGGCAAGTGATCGGACAAATGTGTCCAGGGCTTGCGCGACATGACTTTAGGTTGGTGGGCACGGGCGTTGCGCAAGTAGATGCGATCAAGGCACAGCAGTGGCCAGCGTGCAGGAAAGCTGCGCGCCGGTTTGCCGTGGGCCTCGGTGAATACCTCGTGCAATCCGCAGGCGGCCAGTTGTGCATCTGCGCGGCAACGCCAATCGTTGAAATCGCCAGCAACGATAACCGGGGCCTTGGCTGGCAGGCTTTCGAGCAGCCGGCACAGGAGTTGAAGTTGTTGCTGGCGTTGGCGTTCATCCAGGCCAAGGTGCACACAGATTGCGTGCAGCTCCACCGCCTCCGGCAGGGCCAGAATCGAATGCAACAAGCCTCGCTGCTCGCTGCCTTTAATGCTGATGTCGAGATTTTCGTGACGCACAATGGGGTATTTGGAGAGCAGGGCGTTGCCATGCTCGCCATCGGGGTACACCGCATTGCGGCCATACGCGAACACCGGCCAGAGTGAATCGGCGAGAAACTCGTATTGCGGAACCTCTGACCAGTTCGGGTGGCGTCGCCCGTGATGGCGATGGCTACCGAGCACCTCTTGGAGAAACACCAGGTCGGCATCTTCGCTGCGTACTGCTTCGCGCAGTTCAGGCAGCACATAATGGCGATTGAGCGGGCTGAAGCCCTTGTGCGCGTTGACGGTCATAATCCGCACATGATCCACGGCCGGCGCCTCGGCCAGGCTATCTGCCGTGCGTACCTGGCGCTGTGTACCATTGCCTTGTCGAGCGTGTGACGAATCGGCCACGTGGGGTCTCCATTGATAGAAGCACGCAGCTTGCGCCCAGAGGCGGTCACTGCCAGTGCACTATCACTGGACCACAGTGCGCGGGAAGGGGTTCAACCGTAATGCCCAATGGTCAGGCGCCGGCTACAAACCCTGTTGCACCAGCGGGTCGTCGGGGTTGAGCTGTTCGAGCTGGGCCAGCAGGACCTGTACATTCTGCATTTGACCGGTCTCTTTCCAATATTCAATCAGCAGCACCCGGGCCTTGCGATTGGCTGGATCGCGAGACAGCAACGCTTCGAGCTGCTTCTGCGCCGGCTCTACTTGCTCAAGCTGATGCAGGCTGGTGGCCAGGGTATAGCGGTACGCATTGTTGTCCGGATCGAGCTCCAGGGCTCGGGCAAACGCCAGCAAGGCGTATTCGTCCTGGCCGTGGCGCAGCAGCCATTTACCCAGTTCATGTTGCAGGAAGGCCGAGTCGGGTCGCTGTTGCAGCGCCGTTGCCAGGACTTGGCGCGAGGCATCGGTTTGACCCTGGCGTTCCAGCAACTGCACCTGCACGGCCAAGGCCTCAAGATTTTCCGGATCAAGTTTCAGGGTTTGCTCCAAGGCTGCTGCGGCCTCCTTGAAGCTGTTCTCGTGCAGATAGAGCCTGGCCAGGTGCAATTGAGCGGCCGGGTCGTCAGTCTGTTGCGCAAGTACTTGCTGATATTGCTCGAGCGCATGCTGCAAGGGGCCGAAGTACAGACCAATGTCATCCGGACCAAGACCTAACAGCGCATCGACAACGGCAAAACGCACACGTGGTTCTTCATCATCGAGCAAAGGGCCAAGCACCAGGCTGCGTTGTGTGTCGGGCAACATCGCGCCGATACTGGCGATAGCGGCGCGGCGGACCAATTGATCATCGTGCTGTAGGTCGCGGGTGGCCAGTTTCAGCGCTAATGGTGAAGGATAATTGGGCAGTTCCTGGTACAAGCCTGCGCGGCGAATGGCTGATAGATCGGTGCGCGCCAACTGCTGGTACAGCACCCGCGCCGCGCCCGGCTGGCCGTTGTGAGCCATGGCCAGGGATTTGGCATAGGAATGCTTGAGGGCCGGCGCTGGCGCCGGGCTGTTATCGCGCCAAAAGTATCCGCCAAGACCGAGGATGACAATCAGGGTCAGGCTGATAAGGGTGTATTGACGCTGCTTCGACATGGGTGAATCCGCAACACGCGACTGGCAAAGGCGTCAGCTTGGGTGAGTGAGCGGCTGACGTCAAATCGCAGACCACCGTCAGCAGGCCTTGCACAACTCCGTAGGCGGCGGCCTTGCTTGCGATCGGTCGCAATCCCAGCTTCATGTACTGTTCATGGCGCCCATAAAAAAGCCCCGCGAGCGGCAGCAAGCGGGGCAAAAGGCCGGTCAGAAACCAACCAAAGGAGAGGTTGAATCAGTTGATCGCAGCGACGTTCTCGGTCTGCCAGCCGCCACCCAGGGCTTTGTAAATGGCAACGATGCCCCGGTACAGGTCGACTTCACCCTGGGCCTGGGCGTCTTCGGCGCTCAGGCGCTCGCGTTCGGCATCAAGCAGGACCAGGTAGTCCACGGTGCCTTCGCGGTAACGAATCGAGGCGAGGTCGGCAGCCTTGCGACTGGCTTCGCTCTGGCGTAGCAGGGCGAGCAGGCGTTGTTGGCGCTTGCTGTAGTCGCTGAAGGCGTTTTCCGATTCCTCCAGTGCCAGCAGCACCTGCTGCTCATAATTAGCCAGTGCCCCTTCAGCATCGGCATTAGCGCCGCGCAGACGTGCGCGCACGCTGCCCAGGTCGAACGCCGCCCAGGTGATGCTCGGCCCCAGGGCCCAGGCTTGCGCTGCCGAAGACCCCAACTGCGAGCCACGTGCTGCAGTAAAGCCGAGAAACCCGCTGAGGCTGACCCGTGGGAACAGGTCGGCGGTGGCCACACCAATGTTCGCCGTCGCTGCAGCCAACTGCCGTTCGGCACTGCGGATATCCGGACGACGTTTTAGCAGTTCACCCGGGTCGCCGACCGGCAAGGCCTTGGCAATCGCTGGCAGTTGGGCTGGCGACAAGTCGATAGCCAGTGCATCGGGGCGTTGCCCGAGCAAGGTGGCAATACGGTTGCGGGCCCGTACTTGTTCCGCTTGCAACTGCGGAACGCTGGCCTCGACCTCTGCCAGGCGCGCATCGGCACGGACCACATCCAGGTCGTTGCCAACCCCGGCATCGCGCAGTGTTTCAGTGATGCCACGCGAGTCTTGCTGGGTCTTGAGGTTGGCCAGGGCGATTTTCTCGCGCAACTGCGCACCACGCAGTTGGCCGTAGGCATCGACCAGCTCGGCAATCAGGCTCACTTGCAGCTGTTGCAGATCGGCTTGCGCGGCGTCCTGCTGCGCCTCACTGGCTTCGAGTTGGCGCTGGATACGGCCAAACAGATCCAGTTCCCAGGCCATGTCCAGGCCGAGGTCGTAGCGTTCGCTGTTGACTCGGTCCTCGCTCTGCCCTGGAATCTGCCCTTTGCCCAGGTCGCTGCTGGCGCGACTGGTCACCGTTGGCAGGGCGTCGTTGCTGACATCGTCACGAATTGCCCGTGCGGCTTTGAGGCGAGCGAATGCTATACGCAATTCACGGTTGCCTTGCAGCGACTGACTGACCAACTGGTTGAGCACCGGATCGTCGAATTGCTTCCACCAGACGCTTTCAAAACGGCTGGGGTCGAATGCGCTTTTGGCATTGGCTTCATTGGCGGCGCTCAGTTGCGCTGTTGCAGTGGCTGGTGCCTTGTAGTCAGGGCCGACCGCACAGGCGGCCAGGGCCAGCACCAGCAAGCTGGGCATCCATAGTTTCAAGGTGTTCATGCATGGCTCTCCAGCTTCAGCGCATGGGCGGCTTTGCGAGCCTGGCTGCGTTCAACGTAACGGCGGATCAGAACAAAGAACACTGGCGTCAGTAGCAGCCCGAAGAAGGTCACCCCGATCATTCCGGAGAACACCGCTACACCCATGGCATGGCGCATCTCCGCACCGGCACCGGAGGAGAACACCAGCGGTACTACACCCATGATGAAGGCGATCGAGGTCATCAGAATCGGCCGCAGACGCAGGCGGCAGGCTTCCAGTACAGCGGCCAACGGATCGAGACCTTCAGCCTGTTTGTCCTTGGCAAACTCGACAATCAGGATGGCGTTCTTGCATGCAAGCCCCACCAGTACAATCAAGCCGATCTGGGTAAAGATGTTGTTGTCGCCACCGGAAAGAATCACTCCGGTAATCGCCGACAGCAGGGTCATTGGCACAATCAGAATCACCGCCAGTGGCAGGCTCCAGCTTTCGTATTGGGCCGCCAGTACCAGGAAGGCCAGCAATACGCAGAGCGGGAAGACGAACAGCGCGGTGTTACCAGAAAGTATCTGCTGGTAGGTCAGCTCGGTCCATTCGTAGGTCATGCCATTGGGCAATTCTTCCTTGAGCAGCTTTTCGATGGCCTTTTCCGCTTGACCGGAGCTGTAGCCAGGGGCTGCACCACCGTTGATTTCGGCGGTAATGAAGCCGTTGTAGTGCATGACGCGGTCTGGCCCGGAGGTATCGCTGACCTTGATAAAGGTCGCCAGCGGGATCATTTCACCCTGGTTGTTACGTACCTTCAATTGGCCGATCTGCTCGGCTTCCAGACGGAACTGTTGCTCAGCCTGAACGTTGACCTGATAGGTGCGGCCAAAACGGTTGAAGTCGTTGGCATACAGCGAACCCAGGTAGATCTGCAGCGTATCGAAAATATCGCTGATGGCTACACCGTGGGTCTTGGCCTTTTCACGGTCGATGGCAGCGTCGACCTGGGGTACGTTGACCTGGTAACTGGTGAACAGTCCCGCCAACTCCGGCACGTTGTGGCTCTTGGCGATAACATTCTGTACTTCCTTGTACAGCGCTTCGTATCCAAGGTTGCCACGGTCTTCAACTTGCAGGCGGAAACCGCCAATGGTGCCCAACCCCTGTACCGGTGGCGGTGGGAAAATCGCGATATAGGCATCTTCGATATCGGCAAATTGCGCGTTCAGCGAAGCAGCAATGGCGGCGGCCGACTGGCTAGGGTCCTTGCGTTCATCAAATGGCTTGAGCGGAGTGAAGACGATGCCGCTGTTCGGGCTGTTGGTAAAACCGTTGATCGACAGGCCCGGGAACGCCACCGAGTCGGCAACGCCAGGTTGCTTGAGGGCGATCTCGCTCATCTTCTTGATCACAGCTTCGGTACGATCGAGGCTGGCCGCGTCCGGTAGTTGCGCGAAGGCCACCAGGTACTGTTTGTCCTGCGCCGGTACAAAGCCGGTCGGAGTAGAGGAGAAGCCCAGCCAAGTCATGACAATCAGGCCGCCGTAGACGAACAGGGCAATGCCGCTGCTGCGGATAACCCGGCCGACTGCACCGACATAGCTGTGGCTGGCACGGTCGAAGAAACGGTTGAACGGGTTGAACAGCCAACCGCCCAGCAAACGCTCAAGCATCCGCGAAAAACGGTCCTTGGGCGCATGATGCTCTTTGAGCAATACCGCCGCCAACGCAGGCGACAGGGTCAGGGAGTTGAACGCCGAGATGACGGTAGAGATAGCAATGGTCAGTGCAAATTGCTTGTAGAACTGACCGGTAAGGCCCGAGATAAACGCAGCAGGAACGAACACCGCGCACAGTACCAGCGCCGTGGCGATAATTGGCCCGGTCACTTCACCCATAGCCTTTTGCGTGGCCTCCAAGGGTTTGAGGCCCAGGCCGATATTACGCTCGACGTTTTCCACCACAACGATGGCGTCATCGACCACGATGCCGATTGCCAACACCAGACCGAACAGCGACAGGGCGTTGAGTGAGAACCCGAACAGGTGCATCACCGCAAAGGTACCGATCAACGATACCGGCACTGCCACCAGCGGAATGATCGAGGCGCGCCAGGTTTGCAGGAACAGAATCACCACCAGCACCACCAGTACCAGGGCTTCGAACAGGGTATGCACCACCGCTTCGATAGAGCCGCGTACGAACACGGTAGGGTCGTAGACGATGCTGTAGTCCATGCCCTCAGGGAAATCCTTCTTCAGTTCGGCCATTTTCGACCGCACCTCATCGGAGATCTCAATAGCGTTGGAGCCCGGACGCTGGAAGATCGGGATGGCTACCGCCGGTTGGTTGTTGAGCAATGAACGCAGTGCATACTGGCTTGAGCCCAGCTCGACGCGAGCGATGTCCTTGAGACGAGTGATTTCACCATTGGCACCGGAGCGGATGATGATGTTCTCGAACTCTTCTTCGTGGACCAGGCGGCCCTGAGTGTTGACCGAGAGCTGGAAGCTGGTGCTGCCAGGTGCGGGGGGGGCACCGAGTTGGCCTGCGGCTACCTGACGGTTCTGCTCGCGAATTGCAGCAACCACGTCGCTGGCGGTCAGGTTGCGTGAGGCGGTCTTGTTCGGGTCCAGCCATACCCGCAGGGAGTAGTCGCCCATGCCGAACAGTTGCACGTCACCGACCCCGCCCAGGCGCGCCAGTTCGTCCTTGATATTAAGGATGGCGTAGTTGGACAGGTAAAGCATGTCGTAGCGATTGTCCGGCGAGGTCAGGTGCACAACCATGGTCAGGTCGGGCGATGCCTTGTCGACGGTAATACCGATACGGGTCACTTCCTCGGGCAGCTTGGGCTGAGTACGGGTGACACGGTTCTGGACCTGAACCTGGGCATTGTCCAGATCGGTGCCCAGGGCGAACGTAATGGTCAGGGTCAGCTTGCCATCGGCGGTGGATTGCGAGGACATGTACAACATGTTCTCTACCCCGGTGATGGCCTGCTCCAAGGGCGCAGCAACGGTGTCACCGATCACTTTCGGGTTGGCACCGGGGAAGTTGGCGCGCACCACCACGGTAGGCGGAACCACTTCGGGGTATTCGCTGATCGGCAGTTGGAACAGCGAGATGCTGCCGGCAATAAGGATCAATAGCGACAGCACCGCGGCGAAAATCGGCCGGGTAATGAAAAACTTGGAAAAATTCATCGAACCGATTCCTTAACTGCGCGGTGCCGAGGCACTGACGATTTTCACAGTGGCAGTGGCGGCAGACTTGCCTGGGGCGCTGGCCTGCAGGGCCTGGCGTTGCTGGGCGAGGGCGGCGATGGTCGCCTCGCTGGCCATCGGCGTGTCCTGAGGATTGACCTCTGAGCCAGGACGCACACGTTGCAGGCCCTTGACCACAATGCGGTCTTCCTTGCTCAGGCCACTGCGCACGATGCGCAGGCCTTCAAGCTTGGGCCCCAATTCAACGGCGCGGTAGGCGGCCTTGTTGTCCTTGTCCATGACCAGTACGAATTTTTTGCCAAGGTCGGTGCCTACGGCTTCGTCATTGATCAACACCGCCGAGTAGGTCGCGCTGCCGACCAGTTTCAGGCGCGCATACAGGCCCGGGGTGAATTGCCCATCGGCGTTATCGAACACTGCTCGACCGCGAATGGTGCCGGTCTTGGGGTTTACCTGGTTGTCGACGAAGTTCATCTGCCCCAGGTGCGGGTTGCCTTGCTCGTTGGAAAGGCCCAGGTACACCGGCGTGCTCTGGCCGCGCTGGCCGTCACGGGCCAACTGGGTGTACTTGAGGTACACGCGCTCGTCGGCATCGAAATAGGCATAGACCTTGTCGGTGGAAACCACGCTAGTCAGTGGTGTCACATCGGCGCTGACGATGTTGCCCGCGGTGAACTGCGCGCGACTGACCTGGCCGCTGATTGGCGCGGTCACGCGGGTAAAACTCAGGTTCAGGCGGGCCAGGTCCAGTTGCGCCTGGATGGCTGCAACCCCAGCACGGGCTTCGGCGGCGGCGCTGGTGCGTGATTCAGCCAGCTCTGCCGAAATCGCATTGCTGCTGCGCAGGCGCTCACCGCGGCGCGCTTCGTTGTCACTGCGCGCGGCGGTGGCACGGGCTTGCTGCAACTGCGCTTCAAGGCGGCGGACCTCGGCCTGAAATGGCCGTGGGTCAATCTGGAACAGCAAGTCGCCTTTCTTGACCTGGGCACCTTCGGTAAACGCCACCTGATCGATCTGACCGGAGACGCGCGGGCGTACTTCTACTGTTTCGGGGGCTTCCAGGCGTCCGGTGAATTCGTCCCACTCGTTAATGGGTTGTTCCAATACCTTGGCCACGCTGACCTTGGCCGCAGCCGGTGCCTGAACGGCTTCCGGGGTACGGCCGCAGGCACTCATCACCAGTACTGCCAATAGAGCCAAGGGGTAACGCAATGGTTTGAGTGACTGTTCCATGGTGTGTCCGCCAATTTATTAAGAATGGGCGGATTCTGCGATTTGTAACTATTAACGACGAATCGAACGGGACGAAGATAACTATCACTGGGAATGATAGGTACGGGTAGGCCCGAGGAATTGCGACGCCCAAAGAAGGCTCTGGCGCGTGCCTCGCGCCTGGGGTGCTGCGCTATTTGCAGTCGGCCAGCACGACTTTGCAGGTGTTAGGCGTACCGCCGGAGCGCCCGGCGTAGCGCATGCAGTTGTGCAAGGATTTCTGCCGCGCTATCTGCAGCGTCGACCCCCAGGCCAGGCCGCCTTCACCCACCGTCGGCAGGGCTTTGGCGTGACAGGCCGAGCCTGCGTTCGAAGCCAGGTAGCGTGGCTGGGCTGTTTTACTGGAGCAACCAGACGCCAGCGCCAGGCTCAAGGCGAGGAGGGAAAGCAGGGTTGCTGAAGCGGTTCTGCACATCAATATATCGCTCAAATTACGTCTGGGGCGCCTGAGGGCTTGCTCCAGTGTAGTTGCTTAACAACCAACAGGGGAGGCCTGCATTCGGGCCTGGAAACAGGGCGTGGATTGCTGAAATCGGAAACACCGTGATATAAATGAGACTCACTATCAAATGGGCGCTGTCATGGCTTCGACCGAAAACGATCTGCTGCGGGCCTTGGCCCTGCATTATGACGATCTGGTCGAACATATTCGCCGTCGTTTTGCCAATCAGCACTTCGCCCGTGACGTTGTTCACGATGTCTGCTTGCAGATTCTGGAGAAGCCGCCCCTCACTGGGATAAAACTGCCCATCGCGTTTTTGCGCCGGGCCACGGTCAACCGAGCCATCGACCGGCGGCGCGCCGAAAGCACCCGCACGCTTTATGTGCAGAGCCAGATAGGCCTGGCCGAGCAGCATTGCGATAACGTCGACGGCGCCATGGCTCTGGAATTTGAACAACGGCTACGGGCATTGCTGGCCGTGGTTGAGTCGATGCCTGCACGTCAACGCCAGGTGTTTCTGTTGCATCGTATCCACGGCATGGCACAGTCAGACATCGCCCGTGAGCTGGAAATCTCATTGAATATGGTTGCCCAGCACTTCATGAAGGCCATGCGCACCCTTGAGCAACGCTGGCGACCGCAGCTATGACCCCTATGCATCAACGACGCGCGCAGAACCCGTCCGATCCCCTGGAACCCTATGCCGAAGCGCTACGTGCCCTTGTGCCCAGCCGCGAGGCGCTGTTGGCCGAAGCCAAGGCACAGAGCGCGCGCCAGGCTAACCGTCGGCGCAAGGCTGCAGGCACAGCGTTGATAATGGCGCTGGTCGGATGGACCTGGTTGGCAGACCCAAGCCTGGCTTACCGGGAAGTGAAAGTTGCCAGCAGTGCCCGAGAAGTGCTGCAGCTGGAAGATGGTAGCGTGGTCGAACTGGATGCTGGCAGCGTTTTGCGGATCGAATACCGCTTGCGCAGTCGTCAGTTCGAGCTGCTCGAGGGTGAAGGACTGTTTAGCGTCGCGCACCAGAAGGCGCCGTTCATTGTGCGTAGCCACGGTGTCATCGTCCGCGATATTGGTACCGTCTTCGATGTGCTCAGTGATACGCGCGGGGTGCGAGTAGCGGTGCTGGAAGGTGCGGTGCAAGTCAGCAATGGGCAGGCACGTCAGCACCTGGTCGCTCAGCAACAGTTGCGGGCTAGCCGCCAGGCGTTGGGGGCTGTCGAAACAAGCAATCCGGCGCAACTGCAAGCCTGGCGGCAAGACCTGTTTCATTTCGACGCCACGCCCTTGGATGCGGTTGTGGCGCAGGTGCAGCGTCATCGTGTAGCACCGATTCGGTTGACAGGCGCGGGTGCTCAGCAACATCGGCTCAGCGGCCAATACCCGGCAGGCAACGTCGAGCAGTTTATCGACAGCCTGGCGCAACTCGCACCGGTCATCGTGCATCGCGAAGCCGACGGTTCAGTGACGCTGGAGGTGCAGCGCTGAAAAATAATTTCAGCACCACATCAATATCGCTGCACGACAAACGCCATTCCCTATGAAACGCACCTCTTACTGGTTTCAATAGGGATCCCATGACGTCAACTTTCAATCCTTTGTACCGTCCGCTGCTGGTGGCGAGCGTCAGCCTTGTTGTTGCCGCACCGCTGCATGCCGAACAGGCGCAATACCGTTTCGACCTACCGGCGCAGGCACTGGACCAGTCGATTAGCGCGCTGGCCAGGCAGACGGGGGCGCGCATTCTGTTCAACACCGATGCCACCCATGCGGTCCAGGCACCGGCACTGAATCAACGCCTGAGCGTAGCGCAGGCACTGGGTTACCTGATCGCTAACAGCAGTCTGATCCTGAGTGTCACCGCCGACGGCCAATACCTGATTGCGCTGCCTGCCGAACCCAGCAATGGTGCGTTGGAGTTGGAAACCTCAAGCATCATCGGGCGCCAGCCGCTGGCCACCACCGAGGGCAGTCACTCCTATACCTCGGGTGCCGTGACCCTGGGCAAAGGCGTGCAGAAGCTCAAGGACATACCGCAGTCTGTGACGGTAATGACCCGTAAGCAAATGGACGATCAGAACACCGAGACCATCGCCGATCTGATCGCCCGCACCCCAGGTCTTACCCCAGCCAAGTCGCCTGGCTCGGGATTGTTCATCTATTCCCGTGGCTTCAGCATCGACACCATCCAGTACGACGGCGTGCCGATTCCACGCAACACCTACTCCTTGGGTAGCTACCTGACCGAAGACTTGAGCATCTACGACCGCGCCGAAATTCTTCGCGGCCCGGCGGCGTTGCTCCAGGGCGGTGACAGCCCGGGTGGGGCAATGAACCTGGTGCGCAAGCGCGGTCAGCAGAAGGCAACTGTCAGCCTCACCGGCAAGGCCGGTTCCTGGGACCGCTATGGCCTGCAATTGGATGCTGGCGGACCGCTGAATGAAAGCGGCACCCTGCGCGGCCGCACCGTAGTCAACCAGAGCGACAGCGGTTCGTTCGTCGACTATGTTCGCGGCTGGAACCAGACGGTGTACGGCGCTATCGACTACGACTTCAGCCCGGACCTGACCGTGGGCATCGGCATGACCAATCAAAAAGGGCACTCGCGACCGGCCATGCTCGGCATACCGCGCTTCGCCGACGGCGGTAACCCCGATTGGCCGCGTTCATCCTATGTGGGCGCCGACTGGAACCGGGCCAACAACGATCAGAACAGTGTGTTTCTCGACGCCAGCTATCGCCTTGATGACAACTGGCGGGTCAAGGCTGCCGGCGTATACATGAGCGAACACAATGGCGCGACCTACCAGGCGCTGTGGGATGCCTTGCCAACCAATGGCTCGACCAAGAACAACTACATCGACTGGAGCACCGACTTCACCACCCATAGCAAAGGCCTTGACCTGTACCTGGACGGCCAATTCACCGGCTTTGGCTTTGAACAGACCTTCTTGCTCGGCGCCAACTACTCGCATATCGAAACCGACGACCGCTGGGCGCGTGCGCCCACTCCATTGGCGGATTCTTCCAATGTCGATCATCACCGTCCGATGCCCGACATCTACGAGTTGGCGCGTCGGGGTCTCGGTCAGCTCACGGCGTACGAGGTCGAGCAAAAGGGCTTCTACACGCGCTGGTCGGTCAACCTGACCGAGCCACTGAAACTGATCCTTGGGGCCCGCACCAGCTGGTTTGACTACACCTATTCCGGTGAAGGTTTCGACCATACCGGTTATAGCGAGTCGACTACCTCCACCAGCGGCAAGGTTTCGCCTTACGCAGGCCTTGTGTACGACCTCAATGATCAGTGGTCGGTCTACACCAGTTACACCGATGTATTCCAGCCGCAGACTGCACGTACTGCCTCAGGTTCGGTGGTCGAACCGGTCACAGGCAGCAACTACGAGTTGGGCTTGAAGGGCGAGTTGTACGACGGCGCGGTGAATACTTCGATTGCGCTGTTTCGCTACGATCAGGAAAACCGCGCCATGCTCGATCGCAACGGCGATATGGACTGTGACGGTTGGTATTGCTCGAAAGCCTCGGGCAAGGTACGCAGCCAGGGGCTGGAGGCGCAGATCAGCGGTGAAGTGCTCAATGGCCTGCAAATGATGGCAGGGTATGTCTACAACACCACCAAGTACCTTGAGGACGCCGACTACAAAGGCAAGGTGTTCAGCACCTGGACGCCCAAGCACCAACTGAAACTGTGGGGTGAGTACACCTTGCCGGGCGACTGGAACCGCACGTCGGTCGGCCTCGGTACAACCGCCGTTACCGGTACCACGTCGTATGACCATAAATTCGACCTGCCAGGTTACGCAGTGTGGGATGCGCGCATTGCCTACAGGATCAATGATGAAGTCAGCGTGGCGGCAAACCTGAACAACCTGTTCGACAAGAAGTACTACCTGCCGGCGTACAGCACCATTGACTACAACAACTACTATGGCGACCCCCGCAACGTGATGTTCAGCGTCAAATACACACCGGTGTTTTGACGTTGTGCCCAGCCGCTGAAGGACCAGCGGCCAGACACCCCCTTCCACGTCATCGCCAATCCGACTCGATCATTGCCAATCCGCCAGATGGATTGAACTCAAGTGCCCCGGTGCGAATCGCACAGTCAGTGGCCATCGCAGTGATGCAGACAAGTGCACTACGCTCAGTAACGCAGCGCTTACACCGCATGTGCGAATGCTGGGGCGCCTGGTGCCTGTTCGGATAATAAAGGTGAATCCTGATGACGCAGAGTAAGGGTGCAGACGAACACGAACCTTCAACAGACAGCGGGCGACCCGACCTCGAGCCTTCACGGCGTCATTTCCTCAAGTTCGGCGTTTCGGGAATCGCCGCCGCTACCGTGGCGACCTGGATACCGGAGGGCATGGGTGCTGCTCCGTCAGCGCCAGAGGTGATCGAGGAGGCAGGCGCCCCCAAAGCGGGTGAGCAACGCCTTGAGCTCAACGTCAACGGTCAGTTGCACACGCTCAATGTTCCGGCCAACGCCATACTGCTCGATGTCGTGCGTGACCGCCTGCAGCTCACCGGCACCAAGAAGGGTTGTGACCATGGCCAGTGTGGCGCCTGTACCTTGTTGGTCAACGGCGTGGCGATAAATTCCTGCCTTTCAATTGCCCTGCAGCACGACGGCGATAGCATCACAACCATTGAGGGCCTGGCCCAGGGTGACGCGTTGCACCCGGTTCAGCAGGCCTTCTGGGACCACGACGCGTACCAGTGCGGCTACTGCACCAGCGGTCAGATCATGAGTGCCGTGGCGCTGCTCAATGATCCTGCCATCGGCGCGGATGATGCCAGCGTCAAGGAAGCCATGAGCGGCAATATCTGCCGGTGCGGTGCCTACAAGAACATTCTTGCTGCCATTCAGTCGGCACGTGGCAAGATGGGAGGGGTAGCCTGATGCGTACTTTCGACTACACCCGCGCGCAATCGCCTGCACAGGCCATCAGCAGTCACGTCGCGCCAGGCCAGCCATGCTATTTGGCCGGGGGCACCACGTTGTTGGATCTGGTGAAGCTGGATGTCATGCAACCTGACCGACTGGTGGACATCAATCACCTCGCGCTCAAGCAAATTGAACCCCTTGCCGATGGACGCCTGCGCATCGGCGCGCTCGTCAGCAACACCGAGTTGGCCAATCATGCGTTGATCCGCGAGCAGTATGCGGTGCTGTCCGAGGCGATTTTGGCGGGTGCTTCTACGCAATTGCGCAACAAGGCCACGACCGCCGGCAATCTCATGCAACGGGTGCGCTGCAACTACTTTCGCGACGGTGTTTCACCGTGCAACAAGCGCAAGCCTGGCGCCGGCTGTGCGGCCATTGATGGCCACAACCGCAGCGTTCATGCCGTGCTGGGTACCAGCGAGCAGTGCATCGCCTGTCATCCTTCGGACATGTGCGTGGCCATTGCCGCCATTGGGGCGCAGGTAACGCTGCAAGGCCCGAACGGGATACGCGAGATAGCCTTTGCCGACTTCCACAAGCTGCCGGGGCAGACACCCTGGGAAGAGCACGCACTCCAGCCCCATGAACTAATCACCTATGTGACCCTGGATGCGCCCCTGGCCAATAGCCGCTCTGCCTACCTGAAACTGCGCGACCGGGATTCCTACCAATTCGCCCTGGCTTCGAGTGCAGTCATTGTGGTGATGGACGGTCAGCGCATTACCCAGGCGCGAATTGCCCTTGGCGGGGTGGGCACCAAGCCTTGGCGTGCCCCCGAAGCCGAGCGTGCCCTGGTCGGCAAGCAAGCCGGCCTCGAACTCTTCACTCAGGTAGGAGAGCTTGCCATGTAAGGCGCCCAGGCTTACCAACACAACGCGTTCAAGATTCCGTTGGGCCAGCAGGTGGTGACGCGCAATCTGCGCGATCTTGCCGCCAGGAGCACACGCTGATGAGTCAGTCCATAATTGGCACCCCCCACAAGCGTATCGACGGCGGTTTGAAGGTGACGGGCGCCGCGCGCTACGCGGCCGATCATGCGCTTGCAGACATGACCTATGCCTATGGCGTGTTCAGCACCATTGCCAATGGCCGGATCGTCGCCATCGATGATACGCAGGCACGGGCGATGCCGGGGGTGGTTGCCGTGTTGCACCACGGTAACTTTCCGAAGTTGCACCGCACCCCGGATGTGGCCATGAGTTTCAAGGACATTCTCAGTGCTGCCAAGGTTGATGAGCGTCGCTTGCCCTTTGAAGACGATGTGGTCTCTTATCCGGGGCAATTTGTGGCGTTGGTCGTTGCGCAAACCTTCGAGCAGGCTCGCGCAGCCTCGTTCGAGGTCAAGGTCGAGTACGCGCAAAAGCCGGCCATCAGCAACCTCAGCGAGGCACTGCGTCAGAACGGCGTGCGTGAAGGTGGGGGCGGGCACCGCCGAGGCGATGCGGATGCGGCTTGGCAAACGGCAACCACGCGGTTGGATCAGACGTACACCACGCCGGTGGAAGTTCACAATCCGATGGAGATGCATGCCACCACGGCCTATTGGCGCGACGGCAAGCTGTATGTCTATGAGGGCACCCAAGGGGTGGTCAATCACCGCAACGTGCTGGCCAATGTCTTTGACCTGCCACCCGATCGCGTCGAAGTGCATGCGCCCTTCATCGGTTCTGGTTTTGGCAGCAAATTGTGGCCTTGGCCGCACGCCATTGCCGCCTGCGGCGCCGCCAAGGTGGTGCAGCGCCCGGTGCAATTGGTGCTGCCCAGGGCGCAGATGTTCACCACCAGCGGGCATCGCCCGGAAACTTCGCAGCGCATTCGCCTTGCCACCGATAAAGACGGCAGGCTGGTGTCGATTCGGCATGAATCGGTGAACAGCACTTCGCCCACCGATGCGTATGTCGAAACCTGCGGTAGCGTCACCCGCAGTTTGTATGCCTGTGCAAACGTATTGGTCAGTCACAAAAGCAGTCCACTCA
Organism: Pseudomonas arcuscaelestis; assembly: GCF_016881005.1. GTDB lineage: Bacteria > Pseudomonadota > Gammaproteobacteria > Pseudomonadales > Pseudomonadaceae > Aquipseudomonas > Aquipseudomonas arcuscaelestis. The sequence continues at coordinate 222,093 of NZ_JACOPV010000012.1, forward strand.
ATCGAGGCACCCCGACATCCATGCGTGCACCTGGCGCTGCGCCGGGCCTGTTTGCCCTGGAGTCGGCAATCGACGAGCTGGCGCTGTTGCGCGGTGCCGATCCGCTGGCGTTTCGCACACTCAACTTGGCCAGCCGCGATGAGAGCCTGGATCTGCCATGGTCGAGCAACCATCTTCCCGAGGCGATCGATACCGCCGCAAAGCGATTTGGCTGGCATGCACGCAACGCCGATGTTGGCTCCATGCGCGACGGCGATGAGCTGATTGGCTATGGCATGGGCGCCTGTAATTGGGAGGCTTTTCAGGTACCCACCGATGCCCGCGTGATCATTCGTTCGGATGGCACTGTGCTGGCCCAGTGCGGGCAGCAGGATATCGGCACCGGCACTTACACAGTGGTCGCGCAGACGGTTGCACAGCTGACAGGGCTGCCGTTCGAGCGTATTGGCGTTGAGCTGGGCAGTTCGACGTTTCCACCAGGGGCTTTGGCGGGCGGCTCGTGGGCCACAGCCAGCATCCTGCCGGCCATCGCCGGTGCAACCCGGGCGGCATTGGCAACCTTGCGGCAGTACGCGGTCATGGACGGTGGGTTGCTCGCCGGCGCCAAGGCCGATGACCTGAAGGTAGAGAACGGCCAACTGGTCAACGGTAGCCAGCGGGTCGACTTTGCCGATGTGCTGGTCCATCAGCGCTTGGGCCGCGCCGAAGGCAGTTTCCAGAGCGGCGCAAAGGATGGTGAATTCTCCTATCGCTCGTTCGGTGTGCACTTTGTCGAGGTACGCTGGGATCCGGGTATCTCGCGCCTGCGTGTAGCGCGCGTGGTCAGCGCCATTGATGTTGGCAAAGTGGTCAACCCGTTGGCGGCGCGCAATCAGGTCGAGGGCGCGATCATCATGGGCCTGGGCATGGCGCTGTTCGAGGCAGGTGAAAATGATCCGCGCAGCGGCTTGCCGGTGAACAATAACTATGCGGAATACGTGGTGCCGGTGCATGCCGACTCGCCCGATATCGATGTCACCTTGCTGGATTATCCGGACTACAACCTCAGTGAATTTGGTGCCCGTGGGATCGGTGAGATCGGCGTGACCGGCCTGGCTGCGGCGGTGGCAAACGCGGTTTACCACGCCACTGGGAAACGCATTCGCAACTTGCCGATTACCAAGGAAAAGCTGATGACACTTTGAGTGCGCGGGGGATGTTCAGGCAAGTCCGGGCATGATGCATGCAAGCGTTCCGGTGATCGAGAAAAGCCAGCAGGCAACCGGTGACGCTCCACGGCAAGATGAGCTTGCTGGGCAGAATCTGGAAGGCTTGTCCAAAGATCGCGTATACCAATTTGCCTTCGTGGGCGCCTCTTTGAAGCTGCGCGGCGCCGATGCAGCGCCGATGCGACCGATGGCCTTAGCCGTACACTGAGGGTATCAAGCGGCGCCTGGCGATGGTTTGTCCGATCGTCAGGCTCAACTCGATTTCGGGCATTGGGTAGCGCCTCCTGGGCGCCGCCCGTGTCTGCGGTGCCCAGTTAACCAGCTGGACACCTCCCAGATGCACTAGAAGTCGTATTTAAGACCGACCGTGGCGTTACGCGGGGTGCCGTAGTAGCTGCTGCCGGCGGTGTTGGTGTAGTACTCCTTGTCGAACAGGTTGTTGACGTTGGCGGTCGCACTCAACTGGCGGGTGATCGGGTAGCGCGCCATCAGGTCGACCACTGCGTAGTCACCCTGGGTGAAGCGCACGCGGTTGGGGCCCTGGTTGTTGCTGTAGATCTCGCTCTGCCAGTTCGCGCCACCGCCCACGGTCAAGCCGTTGCCGATACCGCGCATGGTGTAGGTGGTGAACAGCTTGAAGGTGTTTTGCGGAACATTGGTGTTGAGCTTGCTGCCCGCGGCGTCCTGCACGATGTTACGGCTGAAGCTGGCGCTGGCTTGCCAGTCCGGGGCCAATTCACCGCTCATTTCCAGTTCGAAACCACGGGTCTTGGTGCCGGACTCGGCGCGGTAGGCGAAGCCACCGCCGGGAACCGGAACGTTAGGCTCGATGAGGACGGCGAGGTTGTCCTGCTTGATCTCATACAACGCCAGACCAAGGTTCAGGCGATCGTCGAAGAACGCGGCCTTGCTGCCCACCTCGTAACCGTCGCCTTCGAGCGGGTCGATGTACTGACCGTTGATGTCCTTGTTGCTCTGCGGTTTGAAGATGCTGGTATAGCTGGCATACACCGACCAGTGTTCGTCCAGGTCATAGACCACCCCGGCAAACGGCGTGACCACACCGGTTTCCTTGCGGCGCTCATCAGTGTCTGGCGTAGCGTCGTAGTAGTCGGTCTTGACCGTGTTTTTCCAGTCGTTGACGCGAGCACCGAGAACCAGCGAGAGATCATTGGTAAGGCGCAGGCGCGTGCTACCGTAGGTGGCAGTCTGGTCTTCCTGGTAGTCGATGCGGCTGGTGGCTGGCAACGGCGGCTTGCCAGGGGTGTCACCGTTCCAGGTGTAGATGTTGGGGATAGCGTTGCTCCAGCCATCGAACCACCACAGCGGATAGCCGTTGGTACGGTACTCGGTGTGCTGGCGGGTATAGCCTACGACGGCGTCGTGCTCCAGGCCCCAGAGGTCGAAACTACCGGCGATGTTCAGATCGACGCTGGTCTGCACCGGCTTGGCTTCCCAACGCCCGGCCCACAGATTGACCCCGGCCCCGGTGGCTGGATTGGGGTTGCCGCCAGCGGCATAGCCGAGCACTTCATCATATTCGTAGCGATCGCGGTTAAGCGTCAGCTTGGCTTTCCAGCGCTCGGTGAGGTTTTGCTCGAGGGTGGCGAAAGCGGTCGTGAAGTTGCGGTCGGAGTAGGCCCAACTGGCGGCCGCCGAATCCGAACGGGACCATTTGGCCCGCGAGCCGTCGCTGTTGAATAACGGACGACCGCTGCGGGCATGGTCATCGGCCTCGTGGGACTGCGAGTCCATACCAAAGGTCAGCAAGGTGTCGGGCGTGAGGTCGGCTTCGACCACGCCGTAGAACACTTTCTTGCGCTCGTTGAATCGATCGATGTAGGACTCGTTGTCCTGGTAGGCACCGACCACGCGGGCGCGCAGGGTGCCGCTGTCATTCAGCGGACCGCCTACGTCGACTTCATTACGTTGGTAATTCCACGAGCCGGTCGCGACCGAGACGCTGCTTTTGAAATCGGCGGTCGGGCGCTTGCGAATCAAGTTTACGGTGGCCCCGGGGGTACCCACGCCATTGGTCAAACCGGTGGCCCCGCGAATGATTTCGACGCGGTCGTAGAGGATCATGTCGTTGCTCTGGGCCACGGACTTGTAGTTGCTGTCCAGGCGTTGCAAACCATCGATCTGATAGTTCTCTACCTGGAAGCCGCGCGAGTAAATGTTGCTGGAATCCGAGCCGGCGTTGCCACCCTGGTTGACGTTAAGCCCCGGGGCCTGTTTGACCACGTCCAGGAGCTGGGTGAGGTTCTGGTCTTCCATGCGCTGGCGGGTCATGACACTGACTGCCTGAGGCGTCTCACGGATCGACAAGGGAAGCTTGGTTGCGGTAGCGGTGGATCCACTGGTGTAGGAACCGGTGCCCTCGGTGGTGGCGCCGAGGCCGACGCTGTTGATGCTGGTGGCGCTAAGCTCAAGGGCATCTGCGCTCGGCTGGCTGACGATCAATGTGTTTCCGCTTTGTTGGTAACTCAGGCCGCTGCCGGCCAGCAGTCGCGACAGGGCGTCATGCGCCTCCAGTTGGCCGCTGACCGCCGGAGCCTGACGACCCTGCACCAGCGCACTGTCGACTGCGATGGTCAACCCTGCGGCTTCGCCCAGCTGACGAAGCGAGGTAGCCAGCGGCTGTGCTGGCAGGTCGAGATCGATCGGCGCGGCCAGCACCTGGGTGGCCAGCGTCATGGCCACTGCGGCCGAGAGGGCGCGCAGGGTCGGTTGCATCAACATGCAGAGTTTCCTTCTTGTGTTTGGTTGCTGTAGCACTAACGCGCGAAGGGCGACTTACCCTGATGTCGAAATGAAAATTATTTGCAAAGCCGACAAATGGTATTTCACTCGACCGACCCTAGGGCCTAGCGGGGCAGCAGCACGGTGGTGCCCGCGTCGTCGCGCAAGCGCACCGGGACGACCTGCGGCAGCGACTGGAGGAACCCTTCGACATTGGCGAGTTGCACTACAGCACTGACGCGCGCGCTGGTGCCAGGCGCAGCGCGCACGGGCGATTGCCGGTAGCGTGACAGGCTGGCGGCAACCTCGGTCAAATCGGCCTGGTCGAACACCAATCTGCCGGATTGGAACGTGAAGGCGTCGGTGGCGGCGTGGGGCAAACGCTGCAGGTGGCCATCGGCGCCCACTTCAGCAACCTCACCGTCGCCCAGCACCAGGCTTTCGCCGCTGTGGGCAAGGCTGTCGACCTGCACTCGACCCTCTTCGACACTGACCCGCAGCCGGTCGGGCAGCCGATTGACCACGAAACGGGTGCCCAGTACCCGCACCCGTGCCAAACCGCTGTCAATGACGAAGGGCCGTTGCGGCTGGCGGGCGACATGGAAGATTGCCTCACCATGCACCAGTTCTGCCTGGCGCTGGCCGGGCTCATAGCGCAGGTGCAGGTGAGTGTCGGCATCGAGGATGATTTCGGTTCCGTCTCGCAGATGCTGCGTCTGTTGTTCGCCAATGCCCGTGTGCAAATCAAGCTCCAGCGGGCCGTATCGATGGGCGTGCCAGCCCAGCGTGCAGCCCACTCCCAACAACACGGCCAGCATGCCACCTTGCAGCAAGCGGCGGCGCTGACGCTGAGCATTGCTGCGCTCCATGGCTTTGGCCAGCGCCTCGGTACGTTTGGTAGAGGCGAAGTCGCCCCAGAGTTCGGCAAGGGCACGGTATTCAGCCACATGGCGCGGGTCGGCCGCGAGCCAGTTGTCAAAATCGGCGTGTTCAGGATGCGCGGCATCGGCGTTGTACATGCGCGCAAACCACAACGCTGCCTGTTCGCGAATCGAATTCATGCGCGCAGCAAGTCGCGGGCGTCGCGTAAGGTGACCAAGGCGCGGGCCATATGGCGCTCGACCATGTTCAGGGAAATTTCCAGCTTTATCGCGATTTCCTTCTGAGCATAGCCCTCGATGCGCGCCAGCCAGAAAACCTCGCGACAGCGCGGTGGCAAGCAGTCGAGAATACGATGCAGAGCGGTCAGCCGTTGCTGGATGTCGAGCAGGTGTTCTGCCGAAGGCGCAACGTGCTCATCGCGGGCTTCCTCATAATCAGGCAGCGGCTGCAAGCGGTCATTGCGCCTGTAGTGGTCGATCAACACCGATTGCGCGACTTGCCTGAGGTACGCATTGGGTTGAGTCACAGGCTGGGAATGCTGGGCCAGGGCAAAGCGCAACAGGGCGTCATGCAGCACGTCGTAAGCGCGGTGCACGCAGCGGGTCTGACGACTCAGGCTCAGTAGCAGGTCGTTGTACGCCCAGCGCAGGTCGATACCTTGCCAATTCAGCGACGGGCTCCGGGGAATTGTCGGGTAGGGAAGGGCAAAGGGCACGGTCGGCTGCTCTGTGACACGACCGGGCTGGCCGCCTACGGAGCTTAAGCTTTTGTCAAATCCAAGTAAATAAGAAGTATTGCTATTAGCGTTCTATCTAGGTGAGTGGTGTTTAGCGCGCGACAGATCGCACCTGGCTTCATCGATCCGGACAACCATCAGGTATTGATAGGCTCGCCAAGCAACATCATCATCGGCGGGTCGTACTCTGCAATGGTCATCGCAGTTTTAATCATGATGCAGCCAGGATTATGAAGCTCAAGTGTGCTTTGCAGGTCCGAGTAGTGAGCCAGTGAGAGATCTACTGGTCCTGCCACGCAACTGTAAAGCGTCCGGTAGCCCGCCCCCGTGTGTTTGTCGTATGGAACGGTGGCGTGGTCATCGTAGGGGATTTTCTCAAATCGAAAACGCTTGGAGCTTGAGAAATGAATAACGGTCAAAAGGTCTGCAAAATCGACACTGACCATCCCTAACCTGAACAGCATCAGGCGCATGAACTCAACCAGTGACATCGCCCATTGCACAAAGGTCTCTTTCAATGGGCCGCCTGCGTCATAGAGCACCTGAACTTCGTTCTCGTTCAGGTTGCGCTTCATCGGTTCCGAATCAACGTAGAATGTCACCACTATATTGGTATCTAGCGAGCTGTGCTCTCGAGGCGCGCCAATTAAGAAGAGAACATTGGCAAAATGGTCAGGCACTGAATCAACCGGCGCATCCATGGATGACAATGTGGTGGTTGGTCCATAAGGAAATTGCCTAACAATTATGCGGTGATACACGGTTTTGAACGTAAGCGTCATCTAAAACCCTGAAAAACCGAGGATGGATTAAGTTGCGAATGTATCACTAGGTTGTCGGATATTCGATCTGCTACTTCTAGGCTATAGGGCGTTCGACGCCGCAACGACTTTATCATCAGCTGCGCCTGGACTCACTGGATTGCGCTCGTCCGCGACCCATTTCGTCGCACGTGCATGCAACATGCTGTTGGCGAACCACTGCTCAAACCTACTAACGCAGACTGCACTTATGTCCTTTGTACCTTCATTTTTTGATTTCCTGATTACTCATCTCCAGCAGGAGGAGCGCCGACGCATGCTGATGTCCATTGCCGTCACGGCGGCCCCTGAACATTGGTTGAGTCTGGAAGCTGCAGCGCTCCTGGACGTTAATCGCGCCCGGTTTGGCTTGGGCGAACCTCTGGATGAGCGACACAACGTGCCCCGCTGGCTGATCGCTGCCGAGCGCAAAAAAGTAGATGTGTGGATCGAGGATCAGACAGGCGATCAGCCCCCCCATGCTATGGAGTTCAAAGTCGTCCACAATAATAAAAATGCCTACCAGAAAATATGGGAAATCCGCCGAGACCTGCAAAAGGTAATACCCAATACCGAATCGAATGACCACGTCATTCGCTGGGGGGTGGTCTTTCTAGTGTTTCATCGATTCTACCAAGATCAAGCCGGCGGTTACGCTGTGAATCCTCAGTTCAAGGATTGCCCGGGAATGCTTCAGGCCTTCGAACATGCGCTGCATGACGACGAAGAATGGTATGCAGGCGCGCCAAAACTTGAGCTGGCGTTAGAGCCCGTGCATCTTTGCGACATGTCCACGGCAAACTATATCGACCCGGCGAGTGGACAGTCTGCTATCTATGTTGCACTGGTAAAAAGAAAACACTGAGGTGCCTGCCGTGGAAATTGATCAGGGCGTGGTCGATGCACTACAACATGCCAAGCATGTCCTGGTGTTTACGGGCGCTGGCGTTTCCGCGGAAAGTGGAATTCCGACGTTCCGTGATGCGCTATCGGGATTGTGGGCACGCTTCGACCCCGCCGCCCTTGCTACCCGTGAAGCCTTTAGACGAGATCCGTCATTCGTATGGGGCTGGTATGAGTGGCGGCGAATGCAGGTGTACAAAGCGCAACCCAATCTGGCCCATCGGGCGATTGCGGAACTATCCGCCAACGTTGCGAAGCTGACACTGATCACACAGAACGTAGATGACCTGCATGAGCGTGCCGGCAGTATTGATGTTATCCATCTGCATGGAAGTTTAAGCACGCCACGTTGTTTTGCTTGCGCCAGGTTCGCTGTCGAACCTTTGCCGCCGCCCGATGAGCCCATAGAGGGGCGGCACCTGGAGCCGCCGCGTTGCGGTCATTGCGGTGGCAAGCTTCGCCCTGGCGTAGTGTGGTTCGGAGAAAGCCTCCCTACCCAGGCTCTTGCGCAGTCGTTTGCCGCTGCCAAAGACTGTGACGTACTGCTATCGGTTGGTACATCGGGCGTTGTCGAACCTGCAGCACAAATACCTGATATTGCCTGGCGAGCGGGGGCTACCGTGGTGCATATCAATCCTGACACCAAGGGTGTCCGAGGCGCGCGGGAGTTTTGGCTGGAGGGGCGAGCAAGTGAGGTATTGCCACAATTGCTGGCAAAGGGGTTCAGGCGACAGAGGATCGAGTTTATTCGGTAATTTCGAACTGCACTGGCCACTGCGTTTTCTACTGCATCACCATGGCTCGTGATAATACGTGTTCGCCGTGGGCCCCGTCGCGCTTGCGGAGCGTGGTGAAGCCCCAAGCTGGAAGCTGGGTAATTGCAAGGAACATCTCCGCCTGCCTGGTTTGCACCGCTACCGTTAGGGTATTTGCCCGATGGCGAATGTTCCGCGTAAGCTCGCATCATAGTGCTATGAGGATGGATTCGATGTTGCACATACCGCTCGGAATGGGTCTTTTGCTTGCCGCTGCGTTGATTGAGGCCGCTCCGCTGCAGGTGCCGAGCCCGGCCGAGCTCAGGAACCAACTCGAAAGTCTCAAACCCGGTCAGTTTCTCTGGTACCCGCAGGTCTCGCCGGTGGGGCCGGTAACTGTGGTAGTCAGCCTCACCGAGCAACGTGCCTACGTTTATCGCAATGGCATCGCCATCGGCGTCAGTACCGTGAGCAGCGGCAAGGCAGGGCGGGAAACCCCCACTGGGGTCTTCAGCATTCTGCAGAAAAAGGTCGAGCATAAATCCAGTCTCTACAACAGCGCACCGATGCCGTACATGGAGCGCCTGACATGGGACGGCATTGCCCTGCACGCAGGCCATTTACCGGGTTACCCCGCGTCGCACGGCTGCGTGCGCCTGCCGTTGGAATTTGCCAAGAAGCTGTATGAAATCACCGGTTTCAGTTCGACCACCGTCATCGTTTCCGACACCCATAGTGCACCGGTGGAGGTCTATCACCCAGGCGTGCTGGCGCCTACGGTCAGCGAAGGCAAAGCCCAAGGCCCGCTGGTATTGAACAACCAACAGTTCTGGAACGATCCAGACCCAACGGCGGGGCCACTGTCGATCCTGATCAGTCGCGCCGACCTGCGCGCCTACGTGTATCGCGGCGGTCAGTTGATTGGCTCGGCGCCAGCACTGTCACTTGAAAGCAGTCGGCATCGCAGTGGTATGGCGGTGTATTCGTTGCTGCAAAAACCCACCGCCCTGACGCTCGACGCCGCGCTACCCTTACGCTGGTCGGTGGTTGCTCTGAGCAACCCGGAGTACGGGAGTACGCCCTATGAACAATTGGGGCAATTGAACATGAACCCGGAATTTCGCCGTCATCTATACGCGGCGATGGACGTCGGCACCATGCTGGTGATCACCGATTGGGCGTCCACTCGGGATACCCGCAGCGAAGGAAAATTCACAGTGATCAGCACCGAAGACAGCGAAGAACTTAAACCGTTGGTCAAGAAATGATCGGAAACTCCGCAAAAATCAAGCATGGTAGCGGGCTTTGAGCGGGCTTTGCTGGCAAATAAGCTGAGCCAGCAGACAGGTTTTTAAAAAGGATAATCAATGTCGATGTTCGAACCATTGCGGGGAGCCATCCGGCTCTCAGTGGCCAGTGTTGGCCTGTTACTCCTCAGCGCTTGGCATACCGCCTTCGCGCAGGCCCTGCCTAGCGCCGCCGAGCTGCAGCAATTGGCGCCGAACGCCAGTCTTTCCACCCTGGCCCTGGCACTCACCGCTTATTCGTGCGCCAGTCACAGCGATGCGGACAAGTTGCTGACGGTGATCGATTACTCCAAGGCCTCACGTGACAAGCGCTTGTGGGTGTTTGACTTGCGCGCCAGGAAACTGTTGTTCGAGGAGTGGGTGGCCCATGGCAAGAACAGTGGCGCGGATGTGCCGACCACGTTTTCCAACGTCCCGAACAGCTACCAATCCTCCATCGGCCTGTATGAGACCGGTAAAACCTATAGCGGTAAACACGGCCGTTCGCTGCGTCTGCAAGGGCTGGAACCGGGGTTCAACGACAACAGCATGTCGCGGGCGATTGTCATGCATGCTGCCGCGTATGCCGATCCCAAGGTTGTTCCCGGTCTCGGACGCCTGGGTCGCAGCCAAGGGTGTCCTGCCGTTCGGCCAGCCATTGCCGGCAAACTGATCGATACGCTGCAACGCGGTAGCTACGTGTTCGCCTATTACCCGCAAAAAGACTGGCTGAAAAAATCGCGCTACCTCAACGACCAGAGCTGCCCGATGGCTGATCACGCGCTCGCCAGCATCGGGCAATAGTGCGTACTGGAGCCGCACGCGCTATTTTTAAGAAATGATCATGGACATTCGATCGACAAGGCCACCGCCGCAACCAGGCGGTGACCTGTTTCTTAGTGCTTGAACTTAACCCCACTGTCGATATCGGTCATGCCTTGCGCGGCGTACCTTCAGCGTGCGACACCGTGACATCGATTTGAATCAGCGCATCATTAGGCAATGCACCCACCCCAACGGTTCTGCGTGCAGGTGCGGCGTTGGCGAAATAGGTGCTGTAAACATCATCCACCGCTGCAATGTCGCCGATGTTTTTCAAAAAGATGTTCACCTTCACCACATCGCTCATGCTGTGGTTGATGCTCTCAATAATCGCCTTGATGTTTTTCAGGCATTGCTCGGCTTGCTTTTTCACCCCGCCAGGCACTATCGCCTGCGTTTTCGGGTCGATGGGCAGTTGCGCAGAGATGTGGTTGTAGTGAGAGAAGGCTACCGTTTGTGTGGACAGGCCGCAGGTGGGGGCGTTGTCGGTGTTGTGTGCTTTGATGACAATGCCATGACGGTCTTCGACCAACTGTGGTGGTGTCCCGTCGCCGTGGGAGACGACTGCTTCGATTTGCACCAGCGCGTTAAGCGGCAGGCCCGACACGGCTGCAATGGTGCGCGCCGGCACATAAGCGACGGCCCTGGCAATCGCTGAGTCTGGGAAGAACGTTGTGTAGACTTCGTTTACCGCCGCAACATTGGCGAGGTCCGTGAGGAAGATATTGATTTTGACGATGTCGTCAAACGGCACATCGATACTTTCGAGGATAGCCTTGATGTTTTTCAGGCACTGCTGAGTTTGCTCCTTGATACCGCCGCCCACCCGTTTGCCCGTGCTTGGGTCGATAGGCAGTTGTGCTGAAAGGTTGTTGTAGTGAGAAAAAGCGACTGTTTGCGCAGACAGGTGGCTCGTTGGGGCTTTGTCCGTGTTGCGCACCACTTTGATCAGATCACCTGCTTGCGGCGCTCCGGGGATAGTGCCTTCGCCATGCGACACCAGGGCTTCGATTTGAACCAGCGCGTCCAGGGGAAGTGCCGCGACGGCGACGGTTGTCAGTACCGGGACATAGTCCGGAAAGAATGCTGCGTACACTTCGTGTACAGCGTCAAGGTCGGAGATGTTTTTCAGGAAAATAGTAATTCTCACCACGTCGGTCATCGCGTGATCGATGCTTTCCACAATCGCCTTGATGTTCTTGAGGCATGGCGGCCTCAAGGAGCAAGTGCAACAGTCAGTTAAAAAATCGGAGCGTGCTAATTACGAAATTGAACGAGATACCGCCTCCGAAGCATCGCGATCGTTTGGCGTCTGAGCGAACCGAGCCATCCCG